>DBBP01000012.1 GCA_002292285.1 Proteobacteria bacterium UBA981 | reverse complement strand
ATGGCTGGGCGGCATGGGCATCATCGTTCTCGCGGTCGCTATTCTTCCGATCCTGGGCGTCGGTGGGATGCAGTTGTATCGGGCCGAAACGCCTGGGCCGATGAAAGATTCGAAGTTAACTCCGCGGATTACCGAAACAGCAAAGACACTCTGGTACATCTACGTCACGCTGACCGTAGTGTGCGCAACCGGCTACTTCGCCGGTGGCATGAGTTTCTTCGACGCTGTCGGGCACGCGTTTTCGACCGTGGCGATTGGTGGATTTTCGACACACGACGCGAGCCTCGGCTATTTTGACAATCCACTCATAGAGCTCGTCGCAGTCTTTTTTATGTTCCTGGCAGCGATTAATTTTTCACTGCATTTCATGTCGTGGCGATACAGAAATTTGAAACCGTACTTCTACGATTCGGAGTTTCGTACTTACGCCGGGCTGCTCTTCGTAGTCTTCGTGATCTGCACGCTCGGCCTTACTGTGACAAGCGACCAGCACAATCTGGTAGACGCAGTGCGCGATAGTCTGTTTCAAACTGTGTCGATCGGGACAACGACGGGATTCACCACAACAACGTTTCAAGCATGGCCCGGCTTTTTGCCGCTGGTTTTGATTTTCTTGAGTTTCGTTGGTGGCTGCGCCGGATCAACCGGCGGTGGCATTAAGGTGATTCGCTGTCTGCTGCTCTACAAACAAGGCGTGCGAGAGATCAAGCGCCTCATCCACCCCAACGCGATTATCACCATTCGCATGGGAAATCGCGCTGTCGGCGATCGGGTTGTGGATGCTGTGTGGGGCTTCTTTGCAACCTATGTCGCCGTTTTTATCCTGTTGTTGCTAGCCTTAATGGCAACAGGGCTCGATCAGGTTACCGCCTTCTCCGCGGTAGCCGCCTGCCTGAACAATTTAGGCCCGGGACTTGGTGCTGTGAGCGCTCACTACGGTGAGCTCTCGGCAACAGCGAAGTATTTACTGTGCTTCGCGATGCTGCTGGGGCGGCTGGAAATATTTACCTTACTCGTACTACTTACACCCTCCTTCTGGCGCTCATGATTGAACGACTTGAAAGTATGTTGGCAGCTGGCAACGACTCAGCCATGCTGCGGTTTAGTCTTGGCAACGCTTATCAGAAATCGGATAGGGGCGTTGCGCTCGTTCACCTGCGACGCGCAGTTGAGCTGGATCCGGACTACTCCGCAGCTTGGAAGCTGCTTGGCCAGACCCTGGCTGCAGAGAACGACCTCGAAAGTGCTGCGATTACTTATCGACGCGGGATCGAAGTCGCTCAGGCTCAGGGCGATATGCAGGTGGTACGGGAGTTACAAGTATTTCTCAAACGAACTGAGAAACTGATAGTGCAGTCAAACCAGGACTAGTTCAGCTCCAGCGCTCCGGTAAGGTCAGCGACCGTCGCGATGTTGTGACGATCCAGATAAGCAATCAAATCACGGTTAATTTCCTGGCACACCAGAGGATCGTAGAAAAGACTCGTGCCGAGCCCGATTGCAGTCGCACCGGCAAGCAAAAACTCGATGGCATCACCAGCAGTCCGGATACCGCCCTGTCCGATAATCGGTATGCCGTGCGCGCGCGCTACCTGGTGCACCTGAAAAACTTTAAACAGCGCGACCGGCTTGATTGCAGGTCCGGACAGCCCACCCTGATTGTTGCCGAGCCAGGGTCGTCGATTGTTAATATCGATGGCCATACCCATCAGGGTGTTGGTGACAGCAAACCCGTCCGTGCCAGCCTCGATACATCGACGCGCGTTTTCTGCAATATCAGTCTGATTGGGAGACAGCTTGGTGATTAGTGGTTTAGCCGTAGCCTCCCGACACGCGGCGACAACGCGCGCCGACATGTCCGGATCGTTACCGAACGCGACGCCACCTTCCTTTACGTTCGGACAGGAAATATTGATCTCGATAGCATCAATCGGTGATGCATCGAAAATGCGCGTGACTTCGGCATATTCCTCGACTGTGGACCCGGACACATTGGCGATGAAACGTGTTTCATTGAAGTCCAGACGCGGAAGAATCTCATCCACCACGGCTCGCGCACCGGGGTTTTGCAGACCAATCGCATTCAACATGCCGCCGGGCGTTTCATAGACTCGATGTGCTGCGTTCCCGAGCCGTGCTTCGAGGGTCGTCCCCTTCAGGCATACTGCACCGACGTCGGTGTTTGAAAATCCCTCGATGCGGGTATATTCCTCACCGAAGCCGACACACCCGGACAGCAACACCAGCGGTGATTGCAGCTTAAGACCGCACATATTGACTTCAAGACGCGGGTCAAGGGAATGATTGTCGTCCATTTAAAGTCCTGCAGTGGAAGTCTCTAGCGTGTTTGATGTTGTGCTCTTCGAGCCGGAAATACCGCCAAATACCGGCAATATTATACGCCTGTGCGCGAACACGGGTGCGCGGCTACACCTCGTTGAACCACTCGGATTCAAGCTCTCCGACCGAGCACTAAAACGGGCCGGTCTCGACTATCACGAGTACGCGGAAATTCGCGTACACCACTCATTAAGCTGCTGCCTCGATGAGCTTGGGCGAGAGCACGTCTTCGCGTTTTCAACGCGCGGCAGGCGCGGTCTGCATGAAATTCGCTACCCGAAGGATAGCGTGCTGCTGTTCGGACCAGAAACTCGCGGTCTGCCACAAACGTTGCTCGATACATTGGGTCCGGAGCACGTGGTGAATATCCCGATGCTCGCGCACAGTCGTAGTCTCAATCTGTCCAATGCTGTCGCCGTCGCCGTTTATACCGCGTGGATCCAGCATCAATTTTCAGGAATCGAAAATAGCGTCAATGGCGATTGAGCGACCGCGCGCGGCGAAGTTCAGCTGATTTCGTTTTTCGGATCGCGCGCGAGAAGATTCTCTACCGCAGCAGACGGTGTGCGCTTCCCTTCAAGCACCGCGGCAACCTCCATGGCGATTGGCAAGTCGACGCCGATAGCATCGAATTTCTGCGCCAACGCACGCGCTGTCGCAGCACCTTCAACCAAGGCGCCGACGCTAGCCGCGGCCTTGTCAATATTGCCGAGCTTAGCGAGCGCCAATCCAAACTGTCGGTTCCGGGACTGGTCGTCGGTGCACGTCAGGACAAGGTCACCCATGCCTGACAAACCCATGAATGTCTCCAGGCGCCCGCCTCGTGCTGTACCAAAACGCGCCATTTCCGCCAGCCCTCGGGTGATGAGCGCAGCTCTGGTGTTACTCCCCAGTGCCAGGCCATCCGCAATACCAGCGGCAATCGCAATGACATTTTTGAGTGCACCGCCCACTTCAACCCCGACTACATCATCGGTGATGTAAGCGCGGAAGCGTCCGCTATGCATGGCTTCGGCAAGTTCATGGCCAAGCTCTGTAGTGGTCGCGGCAACAGTGATGGCCGCCGGATGGCCGCGCATGACTTCAAGGGCAAAATTGGGCCCCGAAAGTTGTGCGAAGGGCATATTGGTCCCATTCGCATCGGCAATAATTTCGTGCGCCATAGCCAATGTCTCAAGCTCAAGGCCTTTGCTTGCACACGCGATTGCAGAATAGTTGAGGCGACTGGTGCTTAGAGTCGTAGCCGCCGCCCGCAACGCCTGAAAAGGCACTACCAATACGACGCACATCAACTCGCCGGCATCTGAGAAGTCCGTTACGGGCTCAACCAGCTCATCCAGCGGCTGGTCGGTGTTCAGGCGCGGATGGCGCCGCGTCGTGGCGAGAGTATTGATGAGGGTGTCATCGGCATCCCACAACAGTGTCTGACAGCCGCCGCGCGCAAACACGCTCGCCAGTGCGGTGCCCCAGGCGCCGGCACCCACCACCATAACTCGCCGTTTAGTCACCACCAGATATGCTCAAACCCGCGCGCTAAGCGGTTTCGCTTTGACTCTGCCGGCGCTGCAATTCCTGCGCATAAAGCACTTCAAAGTTGACCGGCGCGAGCAGTAGCTGGGGGAAGCCCCCTTTGACAACAAGGTCGCACACCGCTTCGCGCGCAAACGGGAACAGGGTATTCGGACATGCTGTTGAGAGGATGGCGGGGAGGTGTTCCTCCGGGAAACCACGCACGGTAAAGATACCAGCTTGCTGTACTTCGACGAGATAAACCGTTTGGTCGTCCTGATTGACCGTTACCGATACTGTCAAAACAACCTCATGGTTGTCAGCATCGAGAGATGTGGTTTTGGTAGCAAATCTGACATCCGCAGCGGGATTCAGCTCACTCGTAAATATCAGCGGTGAATTGGGCGCCTCAAAAGAAACGTCCTTGAGGTATATCTTCTGGATCGCGAGCTGGCCGGTGATGCCCTCTGCCGCTGCGGCCGCGGAGTTTTCGTCTGCCATTGTCTGGGGTGTTTCCGTAATAAGTTAAACAGTTAATTTCGAATCTGGTTCTTAGCTGCTGGCGACCGGTAGATTCTCCTGACGCCAAGCCGCTAGTCCACCCCGTATCGAGCGCGCGTCCTCGAATCCGTTTTCACGTAACTGGCGCGCGGCGTTGCCACTGGTGGTGCCGGTAGCGCAACAAACCAGTACGGGTTTACCTGAATGCTTGCGTAACTTGTCCGGCGCTTTGTCGAGATCCGCCTGGGGAAGACTCACCGCGGCGATGATGTGACCTTTCGCAAAGTCATCCGCCGAGCGGATGTCCACCACGACTGCCTCACTTCGATTCATCAGCATCACGGCCTCCTGCGGCGATACGCCGCTGCTGCCGCTGAGCAGATTCGCGATGAGAATACCCAGAACTGCGCAAAACGCGGTAACCAGGATCCAGTGATTGATAACAAATTCAGACAGCTGTTCCATGGCATTCCGGAGTCTTCAGGGGCCAACTACCCGTGCAAGCGAGGGCGTTGACAGGGCGGCTAATTCGGGTCGCTATGATACACTTTAATTCAACTTTAGCGGCCCCGAGAAGCGTCTTGGGCCAGCCTGAAAACCCCACATACACATGCTCAGAAAAACGCGATGGCCAAGGTAAAAAACCCCGTCATGCTAATCGTCCTTGATGGCTGGGGACACAGCGATAATCCCGACCACAATGCGATCCATAGCGCACACACACCGAACTGGGACAGTCTGCGCGAAAAACACCCACACACCCTGATTACGTGTTCAGGGGGCGACGTTGGGCTACCCGACCAACAGATGGGGAATTCTGAGGTTGGCCATATGCATTTGGGCGCTGGGCGCCTTATCGACCAGGACTTTTCGCGCATCAACAAAGCCGTCCGCGACGGTGAGTTCAGTAACAATCCCGTGCTAACAAACGCCTGTAAGCAAGCAGCAGGACCTGATGGTTGCGTTCATGTATTAGGCCTCTTGTCACCAGGTGGCGTGCACAGTCACGAACGACATATCTTCGCGCTCCTCGATCTTGCCAGGCGAGCGGGTAGTGAGAAGATTGTTGTGCACGCTTTTCTCGATGGCCGTGATACGCCGCCACAAAGTGCTGCGGCATCACTGGAACGCCTTGAACAAAAATGCCGCGCGGTTGGAAACGCTGAGATCGGCTCGATCCAGGGTCGCTATTTTGCGATGGACCGGAATCAGAACTGGCAACGGGTGGCGCTGGCTTACGATCTGATCGTCAACGCCGAATCAACCTATTCGTCTGCAAGCGCGCTATCGGCGCTTAACGAGGCTTACGCCCGCGGCGAAGTAGATGAATTTGTGGCACCCACGTTGCTCAGTGAGTCATCATTTTCAAAGCGCGGAATCGCAGATGGAGACGTTATAGTGTTCGCGAACTTTCGCTCCGATCGCGCGCGCCAAATCACAACGGCGCTGAGCGCCGATAGTTTTACTCAATTCGAACGCTCAAGGCGACCACGCTTAGCGGCTTTTGTCACCATGACTGACTACGGCGAGCAATTTAGCCTGCCGGTCGCCTTCCCAAGCTTCGAGCTGCCGAACACGTTTGGCGCCGTCGTCGCCGCACATGGTTTGTCCCAGTTACGGATCGCGGAAACTGAGAAGTATGCCCACGTTACGTTTTTCTTTAACGGTGGCGAAGAGCGCCTTTTCCCGGGAGAAGATCGCGTCATGGTGCCGTCCCCGGATGTCGCAACTTACGATTTGTGTCCGCAAATGAGTGCAGAAGAAGTCACAAACCGGCTCTGTGCAGCGCTAGAAAGTGAACAGTACGACGCAATAATCTGTAATTTCGCGAACGCAGACATGGTCGGACACACCGGTATATTCGACGCGACGGTGGCGTGTATTGAGACCCTCGATACTTGCATCGGGCGGGTCATCGCCACGGCCCAGTCCCACCATACTGATGTCCTCATAACAGCCGACCATGGCAATGCTGAACAAATGCGCGCGGGTGACGGACTCGGCGAACCGCACACCGCGCATACAAACAATGTCGTGCCTTTGCTGTTTGTAGGCCGCGAGGCAACCATTCGCGATTCCGGCACGCTGGCAGATCTCGCACCAACGATGCTGTCTCTGCTGGGCCTGGAGGTGCCGGCCGAAATGACCGGGCAAGCCCTGTTGAGCGTCACACGATCCAGCGTCGATGCAGCCTGAGTGAGTGCTGGCCTCGCCCCCCCTTCCCAAATTTCACAGACCATCCGGAACCATGCCGCAGTAAACCGAGCGGGCGCGCCACGCCGTTGCCGGAAGCCAACCCGTGGCGCGACGGCAGTTACGCTTGTGCTGCTTGTAATGGCCCCTCACAGCGCACTTACCGTCGACGACAATGCACAGCTTCGCGAAGTGCGCAGCGAACTCGATTCAGTGCAACACACTCTCGCGAGCGATACTGGCAGCCTTGGCCTTGCGCGGGAGAAATCTTTCGCGCTCGCACACAAAATCGAACAGGCTGAGTTAACAGGAGCGACGCTCAGCAGACGCATCTCGGACAAGAAGAAGCGCGTCGATAAACTGGCAACGGCACGCAAGACGCTCGAAAACAATATCGCCGAGTCGCGCGCTTTACTCGAAAAAAGTATGGTCGCCCGGTATGCGCTTTCGATGCAGCCAAAACTCAAGCTGCTGCTCAATCAGGAGGAGGTTTCGGCCTTGAGTCGAAATGTCGCCTACTTCAATTACATCAACGCTACCTACGAAAGCGATATCGCCCGGCTGGGCGCACAACTGCAGGAGCGGGCCAGAACTGAGGAGGCGTTGAAACTGGAATCCAATTCTCTGCAAACGTTACGTTTCGAGAATGATTCGGAACTTGCCAGGCTGAAGCAATTGCACAGTGATTACCGCCTTTTGGTTGATTCGATTGAGCAGCGCATGGCGCACGGGAACAATCGCGTCGAGCAACTCCAGGACGACGAACGGCGCGTGATGACTTTGGTCGAAAAACTGGTGCCAACACCGGCGCCAGCGCCCACTCAGATAAAGTTTGCCGAGCTGAAAGGCAAGCTGGCATGGCCAGCTAATGGAACGGTCACCAAGGCACCGGGCTCGGCATTGCGTGCCGGCGGCGCGCGTTGGGCAGGCGTCATTGTCGAAGGTCCGCCGGGTGCCGAGGTCAAAGCCATCGCGTCCGGCCGCGTAGTGTTTGCTGATTGGTTCAGGAATCTTGGCAAACTGCTCATCATTGACCATGGCGACGGCTTCATGACGTTGTACGGAAACACCGCTCAGTTGCGTAAAAAACCCGGTGAGACCGTCTTGGCCGGTGATACCATAGCCACCATTGGCGCGGGTCCTGAAGGTCAGGTCCCAGGCGTCTATTTCGAACTGCGCGCCGACGGGCAGCCACTGGACCCGCGCTCGTGGTGCGCCGTGCACTAACCGTGACCACTCTACAGGCGACGAATCCCATGCCAACGAAATTTCTCCTTCCGACCTGGTTCATCGTGGCGGTCGGACTTGCGGCGACGACGCCTGTGCAGTCAGCAGAAGAACCGACGGAAGCCCCAGACGACGCCGGCGACGCCTCTACATCGGTAGCGCAATCGCCGCCTCAAGAACCCATCCCCGTCGACGATATTCGGGTTCTCGTCGAAGTTTTTCACAAAATTCGCAAGGACTATGTCGAAAAGATAGACGACAAAGATCTGATCGAAAATGCCATGCGCGGCATGTTGTCAGGACTGGACCCCCACTCTGCCTACCTCGACGAAGACAACTTCATCAGTTTGCAAGAAGGAACATCTGGCGAGTTCGGCGGCCTGGGAATCGAAGTCGGCATGGAAGACGGGTTCGTGGAGGTCATCGCACCTATCGACGATACCCCGGCTCACAAGGCGGGAATTCTCGCTGGCGACGTCATCGTTCGACTCGACGAAGCACCCGTCAAGGGCATGTCGTTGAGCGACGCTATCGACAAGATGCGCGGTAAGGCGGGCACCGAAATCGTGCTGACAGTCGTACGTGACGGTAGTGACAAGCCCCTCAAGTTCACCATCGTTCGCGATTTGATCAAAGTGCGTAGTGTACGTAGCCGGATGCTCGAGCCGGGCTATGGCTATCTGCGTATTTCCCAGTTTCAGGGTCCGACCGGCACCGAGGTCCGTAAACAGCTGCGCGAGTTAAAGAGCACGGCCGGCGGCGAACTGCAGGGACTGATTCTCGACTTGAGAAATAACCCCGGCGGTGTTCTGGGGGGTGCGGTGTCGGTGTCCGATTCTTTTCTTGATAGCGGTTTGATTGTCTATACCGAAGGCCGGGTAAAAGACTCCGAGCTCGAGTTCACCGCCAAACCCCCGGACTTGTTGCAGGGGGCCCCGCTCATTGTTTTGATTAATGAGGGATCCGCCTCAGCGTCCGAGATTGTCGCCGGGGCGTTGCAGGACCGTGGGCGCGCCCTTGTGATGGGGCGCCAAAGCTTCGGTAAGGGATCAGTTCAAACGATTTTGCCCATGAACAATAAGACGGCCTTGAAACTGACCACTGCCCGCTATTACACGCCATCCGGCCGTTCAATCCAGGCCGAAGGTATCGTCCCCGATATTGTCGTCAACAAGCTGAAGCTAGACGTCAGGCAATCAGATACCGAAGCGGTGAAGGAAGCGCACTTGCAAGGGCACCTGAAGAATGCAGACGCCGAGGACGACGCTAAATCGCAACGAGATGGAAAAGTTCGGGCCGATGAGCAAGCGCTGGCGAAAAGGGACTACGAACTTTACGAAGCGCTGAACATGTTGAAAGGAATGAATCTGCTACGTACACGCAGCGCTGCAGTCGAATAGCACGAACGTGCGATGACGGTTTTACTCGCCTCTGTAGCGCTATCGTTATGCTAGCAGCATGCGCAGCAAGCACCTGCGATCGGTATCATCATCGACGACCTCGGCAACCGAACTGTATTGGACCGCGCAGCGCTCGCAATTCCGAAATTGGTAAGTTTCGCGATTTTGCCGTTCTCGCCACTGACATCGGAGTTGGCCAACCGGGCGCATGCTGCCGGCAAGGAAATCTTGCTACATCTACCAATGGAAGCACAGGGACATAACAATCTCTTGGGGCCAGGCGCACTGGATACCGAGATGCCCTACGCCGAGTACACCGCCGCAATCCGCCGCGCGATCGCCGATGTACCTCATCTCACCGGTGTAAATAACCACATGGGTAGCCTACTCACACAGGATCCGACACGTATGCGTTGGCTCATGGAGACGCTCGACGAGAACGGTGACCTGCTCTATATCGATAGCCGTACGACATCTCATTCCGCCGCCGGACCGGCGGCACGTAACGTTGGCGTCCCGTATCTTGCACGCGACGTATTTTTGGATAACGTACGAGAATTCGAATACATCGACGCGCGCGTGGACGAACTCATCGAAACCGCACTGCGACGTGGCTACGCGCTGGCTATCGCTCACCCTCACCCGGAAACACTCGAGGTACTCCGCGCACGCTTGGGGAATCTCGACCGAGTACGAGTCGTTACGCTAGCCGACCTCGCTCAGGTTCGCACCTGCACGGCGCTTTTGAAGTCATCAGCGGCCGCGGAAAGCAACCATAATCGCTACGACTCCGAGTCCACCGAATAACCAAACACTAAGCGGAAGCGGTCCGAGCATGTAGGCACTCGCTGTTCTGATGCCAAATAGTATCGCTGCCGAAATTATCAGTCCGACCCCGGTCAAAGACAGAATAACTCGCCGTTCAAGCGACTTGATTGCCTCTCGAATTTGCTCGAGGGCCGGGTCCTGAGTCTGTACTTTCAACCGACCCGTGCGCGCGAGCTCAAGCGTCTCCAGAGCCATCATCGGAATCTCTGGCAAGCGATCTGCTATGAGCGGGACATTCTGTTTGAAGGCACTGAATATTCGTCGCAGACCAGCGCGTTCGAGCATGAACCTTTCCAGCGCGGGCCGTGCTGCCAACCACAAATCCAAATCTGGATAGAGCTGCCGACCGATACCTTCGATGTTGATCAACGTTTTTTGCAACAACAAAAGTTGCGGGAGAATGACCATTTCAAATCGCTGCGCTGTCTGAAACAGGCGCAACAGCAAATGGCCGACCGAAATGTCTTTCATCGGCCGGTCGAAGATCGGTTCACAAACTGAACGAATCGCGAACTCGAACTCGTCAACGCGCGTATCGATTGGCACCCAACCAGACTCAACGTGAAGTTCGGCAACCCGGCGATAATCGCGATTGAGAAAGGCCGAAAAATTCTCAGCCAGGTAGCGTTGATCGAATTCACTCAACGATCCCATGATGCCGAAATCGACCGGCGCGTAGCGTGGCGGTGCGCCATCCGCGCCGGGCAATACGAACAGATTGCCGGGGTGCACATCAGCATGAAAAAAGTGATCGCGAAAAATCTGCGTGAAAAAAATTTCAACACCCATCTCGGCCAGTACTTTTAAATCGACCCCGGCTTCCAGCAAACCCTCTCGATCGGCGATATTCAGACCCGACACGCGCTCCATAACCAAAACGTTCTGGCGGGTGTAATCCCAAAACACTTCCGGGACGTGCATCGTGGGCGAATCGGCGAAATTCCGTCTCAACTGAGAGGCGTTTGCCGCCTCGCGCATCATGTCGAGTTCGTCGAGGAGCGTTTTCTCGAACTCCGCGACGACAATCGTTGGCCTGAGTTGCTTACCTTTTTCCCAATAACGCTCGGCGATGTCCGCGATCAGGTACATGAGGCTAATGTCCTGTTCGATCGTCTTGCGCAAGTTCGGGCGGACAACTTTGACGATCACCTCTGTACCGTTGAGCAGACGCGCAGCGTGAACCTGGGCTATGGACGCCGAAGCCAGCGGCACCTCATCAAATGCGCCGAACACCGTATCGACGGACCCGCCCAACGCTTTCTCGACCATCGAGCGCGCCTCGGAGCCAGGAAAAGGCGGCACGTGGTCCTGTAGTTTCGCCAGTTCCTCGGCGATATCGTCAGTCAGTAAATCGCGGCGCGTTGATAGAATCTGTCCGAACTTCACGAACAACGGTCCAAGATCCTCCAACACCGCACGTATGCGCTCAGCGCGGGGTTTGTAATCTCGCCGCTTCCAATTCCATGGCAACAGGTAAAGTAAGAAGCTAACTGAACTTAGTAACGGCGTGGAAAAGACCATTTCGTCGAAACCATGGCGCAGAAGAACTCGCTGAATAGCGAACACACGTAAAAAGCGGCGTGGTCCGATCATTGTGCTCGCGCCTGCGCCCGAAGCCTGGCGACGCGTTCCTCAGCGCGTTCAACAGCCTGCGCCAAGGCGTCGATTTCTTGCTGAAGGACTGCCACTTCTTCCCGTTGAGGGATCGCAACCAACTCGTATGACAGGTAGTCAACAACATCTTTCTCGAACCGGCCCAGGACATCGCTTGCGACGTCCCCGGCGCCACGCACGGCCCGTCCAATCTGATGCGCAGCGACATCTCCGACCCAAAACGAAATCATTTCCTCGAAGTCGATCTCAAGCCCGTCCAGCAGCGCCTGAACGTCCTGCGCAACTGCCAGGTCTCCTGAAATCTCTATGCGTCCGGCGCGCAGCGAGCGACCGCCTTTATTGGCACGGATCAGCGTCAGGAAGTCCGCGGCGCCGCCGTACATTGAAACGTCTGCCGGCTGGTCAGCTTCTTTGCTGTACGACACTTTCCCGGCGTTAATAGTCGCGAAGACACGGAACTCGCGGTCGCGAAAGTGTATTGCTATGACTCGACCATCCAGACGTTCCAGCAACACCAAAGCATCGGCATCCGATGCCAGCAGGCGATTCGTCACCACAGCGAGCGCGTTCTCTATCAGGGCGGACGAGTTGAAAGTCATTGATATTCGCTGCGCATCACCGGTCAGTACTTGAAGCCAATATGAACGGCGACGACGCCCGCAACCAGATTGTGGTAGCGAACGTTCTCCAATCCGGCACGTTGCATCATGACCTTAAGAGACTCTTGATCCGGATGGACTCGAATAGACTCGGCGAGATAGCGATAGCTATCAGCATCGCCGGCGACGATGGCACCAATTCGAGGCAATATTTTGAATGAATATTGATCGTACAGGCTGGCCAGTGCCGGATGCCGGACCTGCGAGAACTCAAGAATTAGAGCGCGGCCACCGGGACGCAAAATACGTTCCATTTCGCGCAAAGCGGCAGGTTTATCGGTCACGTTGCGCAGACCGAAACCCATAATTATCCGATCAAATGTGCTATCTGCCAGCGGCAGTTTCTCTGCATTCGCCTGCACATAATTGATCCCCTCGACGAGACCGTGATCGAGCATCCGGTCACGCCCAAGAGAGAGCATGCTGGCATTCAGATCACTGCAAACAACATGTGCGTTTTGTTT
The DNA here is from genome assembly GCA_002292285.1 of Proteobacteria bacterium UBA981. Lineage (GTDB taxonomy): Bacteria > Pseudomonadota > Gammaproteobacteria > UBA981. The sequence goes on along the minus strand of DBBP01000012.1, from coordinate 197,201 downwards.
GAGGCGCCGCGCAATCAGGCGAGATAAATCCGCGGTGCCGCACGCCAAATCGAGAATGCTTTGCCCGCTTCGAACGTCAAGTAATTCCAGTGCGTAGCGCTTCCATAAGCGGTGCATCCCGACGGACATCAAATCATTCATGACGTCGTAGCGCTCTGAAACGGAATCGAAAACACCGCGTACCCGCGCGGTCTTGGCCGCCGGGGTCACCCGCTCAAAACCGAACAGACTGTCCGCTTCATCGCCCATGTTCAGACCCGAGATCGCACCTGGCCGACAGTTCAACCACTGTGCTCGTGCCCTGCCTCGCGCACTGCATCGACATAAAGTTGCCAATATTCATCTGCACGCTTGCCAAGGTCGTACAAATAATCCCAAGTGTACAGACCGGTATCATGGCCGTCGTCGAAAACCAGTTTGACCGCATAGTTTCCAACGGCCTCGATGTCGTTGATGTTGACCTGCTGTTTGTCGAGTTGCAAAACCGCCTGACTGGCGCTGTGGCCGCGCACCTCCGCCGAAGGCGAATGTACGCGCAGAAACTCACAGCTAAGCGCGCAGTTGAAGCCGTCGTCAAACGTCAACTCGAGTTTGCGCGTTTGCTGATGAAGTTTAATGTCGGTAGGAGTTCGAGTAGCCATGATGCTAGAGAATATACTTTGCGAGGTCGTCGTCGGCGACCAATTTACCAATGTGGGCATCAACGTACGCGGCGTCAACAAGTACCGTTTGTCCGGCGATGTCAGGAGCAGTAAAAGAAACCGCCTCGAGAAGTTTTTCCATCACCGTATGCAGACGTCGGGCACCGATATTCTCGCTGCGCTGATTAATATCAAAAGCGCACTCGGCGATACGGCGGATGCCATCTGTGCTGAAATCCAAAGGCACGCCCTCCGTCCCCAGCAATGCAGCGTACTGGCGACTCAGTGAGGCATCGGGTTCAGTCAGGATGCGCACGAAATCGTCGACGTTCAATGACGTTAACTCGACACGATTGGGTAACCGCCCCTGCAGTTCGGGAATCAGGTCCGAGGGTTTAGCAAAGTGAAAAGCGCCGGACGCGATAAACAGGATGTGGTCGGTTTTTATCATGCCGTGCTTGGTTGTGACCGTGCAGCCTTCGACCAATGGCAATAGATCCCGCTGCACCCCCTCACGAGATACGTCTGGCCCTGAACTTTCGGAGCGTTTCGCGACCTTGTCGATTTCATCAAGAAAAACAATGCCATTCTGTTCTGCGTTTTCCATCGCACGGGCGCGAATATCGTCGTCGTTGATCAGCTTCGCAGCTTCCTCTTCAACGAGCATTTTGCGCGCATCACCAACTTTCAATCTTCTCGTTGTGCTGCGATTTTGGCCGAGATTCTGGAACATGCCCTGCAGCTGGCTGGTCATTTCTTCCATGCCGGGTGGCGCCATGATCTCGACGCCGACCGCCGGCGTATTCAGTTCAACATCGATTTCCCGATCTTCAAGCTGATTCTCCCGCAGCATCTTGCGAAAACGCTGCCGTGTACCGGAATCAGATTCTTGTGGTTCCCCGCCTGCACCACGGGCCGGCGGTAACAAAATATCGAGGATGCGCTCCTCCGCGGCGTCTTCGGCCTGGTCGCGAACTTCAGTCATGGCCGCCTCACGCGCCATATTGTTGGCGATGTCAGCTAAATCACGAATGATCGATTCCACGTCGCGACCGACATAGCCGACTTCGGTGAACTTGGTCGCCTCAACTTTTATGAATGGCGCGCCCGCAAGGCGTGCAAGACGTCGGGCGATCTCGGTTTTTCCAACGCCTGTCGGGCCGATCATGAGTATGTTTTTGGGCGTAATCTCGTTGCGCAGTGACGCCTCTACCTGGCTACGTCGCCAGCGGTTACGTAGCGCGATGGCGACGGCGCGCTTCGCGGCATCCTGGCCAACGATATGTTTGTCTAGCTGGGCGACGATCTGCTGTGGCGTGAGGATATCAATCATGATCCGCTCGGCGTTTGCTCACGTAACGATTCGATAGTCAGGTTCGAGTTGGTGTAAACACAAATCTCGCTCGCGATGGTGAGGCCCCGCTCAACGATCGTGCGCGCATCCAAATCGGTTTCCTGCAACAGTGCGCGGGCGGCGGCTCGCGCATAATTACCGCCCGAACCAATCGCAATCACGTCGTGCTCCGGTTCAATAACGTCGCCAGTTCCTGAGATCATTAATGAGTGCTCGGCATCGGCCACCACCAGCATCGCCTCAAGGCGACGCAGCATGCGGTCAGTTCGCCAATCTTTGGCGAGCTCCACAGCAGCTCGTAACACGTTACCGCGATGTTCCTCGAGCTTACCTTCGAACCACTCGAACAGCGTGAATGCATCAGCCGTGCCACCGGCAAAGCCCGCCACAATCTTGTCGTGATAGAGTCGTCGAACTTTCCTGGCGTTCCCTTTGAGCACAGTGTCGCCCATGGAAACCTGCCCGTCACCGCCGATCACAACGTCCGGGCCGCGTCGAACTGAAAGTATGGTAGTACCGTGAAACACGCTTTTAGTTACCTCTAATCGAGGCGCGAATTGTACACGAAGGCCTGCCCGCGAAGCGCGCGCCCGAAGGTGGCGATGGGCCCGGAAGCCGAGCGGTCTCCGACGCTAACGTGATCCAAATCTGGCGCGGAACTCATCGACTGGGCTTTACTAAGCGCGCGTTCCTGAACTTAGTCCGAGCGCCGCTTGGCACGCGGGTGGGCGGCGTCGTACACCTTCGCGAGATGCTGAAAATCCAAGTGGGTGTAAATTTGAGTAGTACTGATGTTGGCATGCCCGAGCAATTCCTGAACCGCGCGCAGATCCCCGGAAGACTCGAGCATGTGGCTCGCGAACGAGTGCCGGAGCATGTGTGGATGAACCCCTTCGTTGATGCCGTAGCGGTTTGCCCACGCGCGCAAGCGCAACTGCACACTGCGATTCGACAGACGTTGGCCACGGCGACCGACAAACAGGGCTTTTTCATCTGCGGCAGCTAAGTTGCCGCGCGATTTCAGCCATTCTTTTAGCGCTTGTATTGCCAGTCGGCCGATTGGAACGATTCGCTCCCGACGCCCTTTGCCGATAACGCGCGCCTCCCGTGCATTGAGATCCGTATCGCCGAGATTCAGTCCGGTTAGCTCTGACACGCGTACGCCACTGGAATAGAGCAACTCCCACATCGCCCGGTCACGTAAATCAAGAATCGAATCGCCGCCTTGCTCGATCAGGCTGGTCATCTGGTCTACGTCCAGTGCTCGGGGCAAATGGCGGGCGGATTTCGGTGCACGAATAGATTGGGCAGGGTTTGCCGTCATCACCCCGCGCTCACATAGAAATCTGAACAGCGCGCGCAGGGCGGACAGCGCGCGTGACAACGAACGCCCGTGCGCACCATCACGATGGCGCGCAGCGATATAGTGGCGAATGCGCTGCGCATCGACCTGCTGCCAGTTCGTAATGTCATCTTGAATTGCTGCATTCGCGAAATCGGTCAAATCCCGGCGATAGGCCGCGCGGGTGTGGATTGAGCGATGCTGCAAGGCGCCGAGAAAACGCTCGATATCGGCGTTCAAAGCCAACGGGGCCCTCACGGGCGTCCTCTAATCAGCACGCGGCGGCTTAACCCACGGGTCGACAACCAGTGCCACCACATCTTTGAGGTAAGTCAGCAGCTCAGTGCCCATATCCATTTGATAGCGCTCGCTATCGGCGCTTGCTATCACCAGGACCCCATCCCAGTTTCGCGCGACCAATGGCATCACAACCGCGGACATCGACGTCGTGACGTCGGCGAAGAGCGTCTCGCGTTGGGCCGCATCGAGTGTGCCGCAGCAAGTCTCGTCGGCAGCCAACAGTTGCCCAAACGGCGTGCGCTCTGGGGCGTCGCGACCGACGAATTGCGGAACTTCGCCGCTATCAACGAACGCAGGCTCGGCGAAAATGCGTGCTGCGGTATGGTCAGCACCGAAATCTTCTCGCAGGCAATTTTGCAAACATTCGAAAATCGCCTGTGGTCCGGCCGCGTTCATTAGTGCCAGCACCAGCGCGTGAATACGGGCGTTGAGGCGCTCGTTCTCGCGGGCGAATGCAATGAGCTTTTCGAGTTGTTGTTTGAGCTGACGGCTTTCGTCACGCAGGGCAGCGACTTGTCGTTCCATCAGCGATACCGCGTCACCACTGGCATGCGGGATGGATAGCTCGCGTAACACCTCGGGATGCTGGTCGAAAAACGCGGTATTGGTGCGCAGATACTCGACCACCTCGCGAGCGCGTTCGGTGTGCGTGGCATTCTGGTCCGGAGTGCCGGATGACGTCATAGTTCGAACTTCCCTTCAAAGACAAAAGTAGCAGGTCCGGTCATCGACAGCCGGTCATTCTCCCCACCCTGCCATCGGATAAGTAAATCTCCGCCGCGCAATGCCACTGTGACCTGTTCGTCGAGGCGGCCCCATAGTCGACCGATCGCCACTGCAGCGCAAGCGCCTGTTCCGCATGCATAAGTTTCTCCAACGCCGCGCTCGAAAACGCGCAAGCGAAGGCTATCCCGCGCCACGAATTGGGCGAAACCGACATTCACGCTAGCAGGAAAAAGGCTCGATTTTTGCAGTGCTGTACCCAGCGTTACCACGTCGACGTCTTCGATTGCCTCCACGTCGATGACCGCGTGCGGATTACCGACTGATACGGCGCCGAATACCAGCGATTGCGAGGCAAGCTCAATCGTATAGCGCTGCCGGCGTTCAGGAACGGTTAGTGGCAATGCCGACGGTTCAAAGTTCGGCACGCCCATGTCAACACGGACCAGATCGCCCGCGACGAAATCAAGTCCATACAGGCTGTTGCCGATTTCAACCGTAACGCTGTCACGTGGTCCATCAACACGTTCGATGTAGCGTGCGATACATCGAATGCCGTTGCCACAATGTTCGGCCGGCGAGCCATCTGCATTGACGACCCGGTAACGGGCATCGGCGCGTTGGTCCGACGGTGGCTCAAGAAACAAGAGCTGGTCACAACCGGCGCCGCAGCGCCGATCGGCGATGTGGACCAACTGCGTGCGTGATAGTGCATAGTCCAGTTGGCGTTGATCGATAACGACGAAATCGTTGCCGAGTCCGTGCATCTTTGCGAACGGGACGTTCATAACGCTGACGCCCGGCCCGCCTCTTGCCCCGCCCCGGGTCCGTCACTCAGATGGACAGTAGACGTGGGGAAGGCGCATTCGGCGCCGTGGGATTCGATAATCTTAATCAGTTTCAACATCACATCCTGCTTAACCTCGTGGTAGCGAACCCACTGCGTCGTACGTGTAAACGCGTAAATAAAAAATTCCAGAGACGATGGAGCAAACTTGTTGAAATTAACGATCAGGGTTTGGGAAGTATCGATTTCTTCGTGCGCCTGCAACATCGTCCGAACGTCATTGATGACCGCTTCCAAACGCCCGGCGTCACTGTAACGCAGACCAATTGTTTCGTAGATGCGTCGATTGCTCATGCGCGACGGGTTCTCAACGATAATCTGTGTGAACAACGAGTTCGGAATATAGAGTGGCCGCTTATCGAAAGTGCGAATGACGCTCAGCCGCCAGCCGATCTGCTCGACCGTGCCCTCAATTCCCCGGTCTGGTGAGCGGACCCAATCACCCACGCTGAACGGGCGGTCGAGATACACCATCAAACCGCCGAAGAAATTCGCCAGCAAATCCTTGGCGGCGAAGCCGACCGCAATGCCGCCGACGCCCCCAAACGCCAATACGCCGGAAATACTGTAGCCCAGTGTTTGCAGCGCTACGAGCAGGGCCGTAATCACAATAGCCGCACGCAGGAGTTTTGCGACTGCATCGGCAGTGGTCGGATCGACAGGCTGTCCGAGCAGGCGGCGCTGTTCCTGGAAAGACTGTTCGTAGCGCGAGATTAGGCGTACCGCGAACCAGGTAAGAACGGAAATAACGGCCAAATCGCGCAAGGGTGCAAGCGCGTTAACAAGCGTTTGCGAACGGGGGAAATCGGCTATTGCGAGGGCGTAATAAAGCCCGACCAACCAGATAATCGCGCGCAGCGGTGCGCGGAGCGCGTCGACGAAGGCATCGTCCCAATAGTTGCCAGTCTTTTTTAGCTCGACATGTAGTCTGGACAAAACGCGATTTTGGAGCGCATCGATAATGAGCGCACCGAACACGACGATAAAAGCGTGTACGACCCATGATTCACGAGTGAAGAATTCCAACATCTGGATGAAGCCGGTGTTGTCCATCGGGTCACTTGCGCCCGACGGGGTGGACGTATTCGCGCAGCGTCGGATGCGACGTCGCCACGCATAAATTCAGGGCCAGGCCCGAGCTGCTCAGTTTATACGCAATCACTGACCCGCGCAGTTGTACCACCACCGAGGATCGGTGATTGCCAGGTCAAAGCACCAACCGCATCGAACGACGGGGCGTCAACGGGAGCGCGCTTCACCCTGTGCGTGGTTCAGTAAATCCGGCCGACTGAATAACCCAGCTTGTCCAACCGTTCAAGAATTCCGCGCGGCCCCACCAGGTGTAGCGCCCCGACGGCAATAAAGGCATCACCAGCATCAAGCAAATCGGTCATACGGGCGACCATGCGCACGTTCCGTTCCCACAGCAACACTTCCAGAAAAGCTTCGTCAGCGGCATCGACATGCTGCATCGATAGCGCCATGATGCCGGCCAAATCCCGCGCATCGTAACGAGTCACCAGCGTCTCTATCTCAGCTTGCAATACGTCGTGGTGGCAACTCACCTCTCGCAACATGTCCAGCTGAGCTGCGATCGCCAATGACTCGAACACGGCAATTTGTTCGCTCACGGTTTCCAGACCGCTGACACTTTTTCCGGCGGCCTGTGCGTGCAGCATGAGATTCATATCGAGCGGCAGGCCTCTCGAATGCGCAGGCATGCTCAGCGCGGTGAATGCGGCCCAGGGCTTCATGACGAGGGCCTGATCCCGTGCGATGCCATATTGGCTTAGCCGCGCAGCGGTGAGTTCGAACAAACCGTCGCCGACGATATCGCGCAAGGTGCTTCCAGCGGGCAATCGCATTGCCATCTGGAGTTCGCCCAACGCGGCCGCATCGAGTACGACCTCCATGACGAACTGCCGGCTGCTGTCCAACTCGCCGCGCACTACATCGAGCATTGCATCAACGCGCGGGTCGGCGACATGCATCGTGCCCAGGACGACGCTGCTGGCACCGCTCGGAGCGGTAACACGCCAAACGAGCCCGCGCCCAAACTTCGACACAGGGGGTGCCAGGTAGTCACCGCGCGACAGGGGCGGACAATCGAACGCGTCGGCGCCGACCCGAACGCCATAACTCAACACCAGCAGTGCGATTAGTAGCCCGCGGCGTGCACTCTCAGCCAAGCAGATTGTCATCACCCAAATCCAGTTCCGGGCACGGGATAGCGCTACAGAACTGATCGTTAACAGCCTGCCAGCGCGCGCTCGCCTGCAAGTCGGGAAGCGCTACCGATGGACCGCGCGCATGCATCCGAATGATGCGCGCCTGGGTTTCCGGGAATTGTTCCCCGGCTAGTGCCGCGACGATTTCAAGCACGGCGCTACGCTGATTACACACGAGCAAAACGTCACAGCCCGCGTCCAGGGCCAAGCGCGCTCTGTCGGCGTAAGACCCTTCGACAACTGCACCCAGCATGCTGAGATCGTCACTGAATACGACGCCCTCAAACCGCATTTCCCGACGCAGAATCTGTCGAATCCAGTGGCTGGAGTAGCCTGCGGCTAGTTCATCGATTTTGGGATAACGCACGTGAGCCATCATGACTCCTGCGATGCCGGCATCGATCAGGGCGCGAAATGGCAACAAATCGTGGCGCTCAATCTCGTCGAATTCGCGCTCGTCTACGGGCAACTCGAGATGAGAATCTGCGGCCACGCAACCGTGCCCGGGGAAGTGTTTACCCACTGCAGCCATCCCGCACGCGTTGAGGGCGGTAATGTAGGTCCGGGCGAGCTTTGCGACAGCACTCGGGTCAGCATGCAGTGCTCGATCACCGATGACTGCGCTGTGCACGGTGTAGACGTCGAGCACGGGCGCGAAACTGAAGTCGATACCGAGGGCACGTAGTTCGCTCGCCATCATCCATGCGTGATCGGCAGCCATAGCGAGCGCCGCTTCGGGCTCGCTCGAAAAGTTCTTGCCGAGAGTCAGCAACGCCGGTAATTCCACCAGTCCGTTACGGAATCGCTGCACCCGACCGCCTTCCTGATCCACCGCAATGAGCAGTGGCGGAGAACGCAAAGCGTGAATCTCAGCAGTTAAACTGGCGAGCTGTTCCGGGTCCGCATAGTTTCTGGAGAACAGGATGATCCCGCCCACCAGTGGCTCGCGCAACAACGCTCGGTCGGCGTCCGAGAGCGCGATGCCCTCGATATCAATCATTAACGGTCCAAGCATAAAGCGATGTCCAGGGTCGCCCGTTACCAGGTGAGTGCAAGCGGAGAGTATAGCGCTGCAGGGCTTAAGGCCGCCCTCCTTCCTGATTGCTCAACCCAGGCAGCTCCAGGGTCGGCAATGCGCCGCGAAGCCAGCCCGACAGTGGCACTAGCGCTCACCTCTCGCCACCAACCTGCCAACGCCGCCTGAGTTCATCACCGAGTAAATTAATCGCGATCACGAGACTCATCAGCGCCAACCCCGGCACCAGCACGAAGTGCGGGGCAACCAACATGTAACGTGTGCCGTCACGAATCATAGCGCCCCATGAAGGCGCTGGCGGTTGCACGCCAAGGCCAAGAAATGAGAGCCCCGCTTCTGCCACGATCACTGCCGAAAGCGCAAAAGTGGCCTCAACCAGCAGCGGTCCCGCGATCAGGGGCAAGATATGCTTTACGACAACGCCGAATGCCGGGACACCAAGCGCGCGGGCTACCGCTACGTGGTCTCGCTGGCGGACGCTAAGCGTCTGAGCACGCGCGAGCCGCGCAAAACCAACCCATCCAACAGCGCTCAGGGCGACGAGCAGATTGAACAATCCAGGCCCCAGAATGCCACTCAGCGCGATCGCCAGCAGGATGCCGGGGAAGGCCAGAAACACGTCAATAATACGTACCACGATAAGGTCGACCCAACCTCCGAGCCATGCGGCAGTGACCCCCACAGCGATACCAACGCTGGCCGTAATTGACACGACCACCATCGCCACGAGCAATGACACCTGAGCACCGACGCCCAAACGTGCCGCTATCGGACGCCCCAGATCGTCTCGTCCCAGCCCGCTCCCAAGCGCTGGACGTTCCAGCATGTGCTCAAGACTAATCTCGTTCGCAGCCTGTGTTTGTAGTGGCGAGATAAGTGCGACCAGTGCCCACGAGAACACGATCAAAGCGGCTATGCGGACTGCGGGTGTCACGGACCCTCAACGACCCGCGGGTCGATGCGCGTATAGAACATGTCAGTCAGCGTATTGAGCGCGACGTAGGCGAAGCTGATGACCAACACGCAGGCCTGTGCGACTGGATAATCGCGGCGCTGAATCGATTCGACCAGCAGTTGTCCTACCCCGGGCCATCCGAACACAACCTCGGTAATTACCGCGCCACCCAGCAGAGCACCTAATTGCAACCCCATAACCGTCACCAGTGGTAGCGCAGCATTACCGAGAACATGGACAGTAATCACGCGCTGTTCGCTCAGTCCTCGCGCTCGCGCCGCGGTGATGTACGGCTGTTCCAATACGTCGAGCATCGTCGCGCGGGTCATACGCGCCAGCAGCGCGGCCATGGACAAACCCAGGGTTAGCGCTGGCAGTATCAGGGCGTCTGGAGAATCGGCGCCACCGACGGGAAGCCAACCGAGCGCAACACTAAACAGTAGGATGAGGAGCGGGCCGAGTACGAAATTAGGCACTGACATCGCCACAACGGCGACGATCATACTCAGATGGTCCCAGCGACTCCCCGGCCTGAGCGCTGCCAACACACCGAGCGGAACGCCGAATGCCAGTGCAACAAAAAGCGCTGCGATAGCCAGAACGGCGGTCATACGAAAGTGTGTCAGCACGGTATCCACCACGGGATGCCCGCTAACCATCGACACACCGAGATCAAGACGGGCGACACCCGATGCGAAGGTCCACCATTGTTGGGCCAGTGACAGATCCAGACCAAGACGCGCCCGCAAGGCCTCGCGGTCTGCGACCGCAGCATACTCGCCGAGCATCACATCGACCGGGTCGCCGGGAATCACGTGGAGGAGCATAAACACAAGCAACGTGACCGCCAGCACAACCGATCCCGCCGCCGCCAGACGCACGCCAATAAATAGTAGCTGCGCCCTCATGCTCGGGCCTGGAGTGGGGTGCCGCGCCAGGGCGAGAGCAACGCGCTAGTCATAGACAACGTGACGCATCAGAGATATTCGCCCGCACAGCCAGCGCCCCGGACTGCCCATGCGTGGCGCATTAGGACCACGACAAACCCAGCACATTCAGAGGCTAGAGTTGCGCGCAAGTCGGCTCATTCATGGATATCAACCGGCGTCCCCACCCGCACCTGGTCGAACACTTCGATGACGTCGCGATTATGCATCCGAACGCAACCTCGCGAGCCGGCGACACCGAGTGGCGTCGCGTCCGGGGTGCCATGGATGTAAATGTAGCGCGCTCTGGTGTCGCAACTACCACCCAGATTCCGACCTGGTTCGCGACCGCTTAGCCACAGAATGCGCGTTAAAATCCAGTCTCTGTGAGGCTGCTCGGCAGCCAGCGTCGCGCTATGCAGTTCGCCGGTCGGGCGCCGGCCGACAAAGACGGTATTTGGGGCGCAGTCTGCGCCGATTAATTCGCAAATCTCGTGCAATCCTCGTGGGGTACATTCACTGTCCAGCATCTCGCCCGGACCATTAAGCGCGGTTGAAACGCAATAGTCGACGAAGTTGTCCTCGGTGTGCCAGGCACGCAACGACTGACGACAGAGGTCGATTTCAATTCGCTCAATGGCTGACAAGAGTCGCTCTCCGGGATGTGTTCGCCAATGCATCGAAATGGCCGTCGGCGGTCGTCGAGTAATTCACAATGTCTTCACGCATGACCACGAGCTGGTCTTCGAACCACAACGGGACGTAGGGTAAATCGTACAGCAGCTGCTCGGCCAGTGTCCGATACAGCACCGCGCGCGCAGTAAGCGACCCTGCGCGCTCGGCAGCTTCGATGAGATCGTCAGCAGTGGCGCTGTTATAACGGCCGCGATTCGCACCTCCCGGCGGTAACGAGGTACTGTGAAACGCATAGCGGAATATGTCCGGCATTTTCAGTCCCACCCACGACAACCCGTAGACCTGAAAATTACCGCTTTTCACGTCACCATAGAACGTCCCCCAATCGAGGCTTTCGATCTCCAGATCGACGCCGATCTCGGCGAGTTGGCTCTGCAATATGGTCGCAATGCGCAGGCGGAAATAGTCGGTAGAAGTCTTGTAGTGCAACGACAGCCGCCCCGTGAAGCCAGCCTCCGTCAGCAATTCCCGGGCCCGTACCGGGTTGTACTGTGGTACGGCAAGCCCTTCTGCGCCGGCCCAATGCTGCGCCGGAAAAATCATCGCAGCAGGGCGCGCAGCGTATGCGAAAACGTGCTTCACGATGGCTTCACGATCAATTGCGTGCAGCAGCGCGAGACGCACTTTTCGTTCGCGCAGTAGTGGGTCTTCAAGATTAAAGCCGAGATACGAAAACGTCGTGCCCTCGACCTGCTCGCCGTGCAGGTGATTGTGCCCACTTAGCCAACGCCAGGTCTGTGGCTCGAGATTGCCCTGCACGATATCGAGTTCACCGTCGATAAGCTTCATCGCACGTACGGTCTCATCCTTTACCGGCACGAATTCGACCAGCGTACCGTCGTCCCGGCGACGCAACAGGACCCGTCCGTCGGCATGCCAATCGAGGCGTTCAAAGGCACCCGAATTCTCGCTCCATCGATCTCGGGTGGAAGTACTGGCGACTGCCGATTCCGACATAACGCCGATTACCAACGTGCCCGGGAACAGCTCATCCGGTGTGTTCAAAGTGAATACTATCGTGCGCGAATCAAGTGCAACGAGGTCCGCAATATTAATCAGTGAGCTGCGATGAGGAGAACCCGTCGCTGGATCAAGTACAGAACGATAAGTCGCCACAACGTCGCGGGCCGTAACCGGCCGCCCGCCGGTAAAGGTCGTACCGGTTCTTAGGGTGAAGCGATAGCGCGTGGGGCTGACCTTTTCCCAGCTGGCCAAATCAGCCATGGGCTTTGCGCTCGCATCGAAATCGACCAGCGGACGATGAAGCAGGCGCACCAATCGGGTCGATACAGCGTCGGTCGCAAAGCGCGCATCGAGCGTCACCGGCGCGGTTGGCAGGCCGAATCGGATACGGTCAGCCGGGGCGTCGGTGCAGCCACTGTGCGCAACAATCAGGACAAGTAATACGAAGCACGAGCGCCAGTCTGCAAGCGCGTTTGCAGTCTTCGGCATGACTTTATGGTTTAGCGAAAAGTGAGATGGACTCGACGTGTGCAGTTTGCGGAAACATATCAAGAACGCCACATTCGAGGAGCGCGAAACCATGACGATCACACAACAGAGCCGCGTCTCGCGCGAAGGTAACCGGATTGCAGGATACGTATACAAGACGAGAAATCGCGCGAAGATCCAGTCCTTCGATTAATTCCAGCGCACCGGTGCGGGGCGGGTCGAGAAGCAGTTTGTTCGCGCCGCCCAAATCGAGCGCAGTGATCGTCGCGGGATCGGCGAGATTGGCGCTCCGGAATTCGCAGTTCTCAATGCCATTCGCGCGCGCGTTGGCGCCGGCACGTTCTATCAGTCCGGCATCGCCTTCAATACCCAGCAAGTGGCCGGCCCGTCGCGCCAGCGGCAAGGAGAAATTCCCCAAACCGCAAAACAAATCCGCAATCGCGTCCGCCGTCGTCAGCTGCAGATAATCAATTGCCCGAGCAATCATGTCCGCGTTAATCGCCGCGTTGACCTGAACAAAATCGACGGGCTCGAAGCGCAGGTTCAAGCCATCGATCGTGTAGCTGAGCGGCGCGGCTTCTGAGTTGAGCGGTCGCACTGTGTCCAGCCCGCCGCTTTGTGAATAAATGTCGACCTGGGCCAGCTCAGCGAATTGTCGAAAGGCAATCTCATCAGATTCGCTTAACGACTCCATATGACGAATGACCAGGGCGACACAGTCATCACCGATAGCAACCTCTATCTGCGGGATCTTGTCGGCGACTGAGGTGCCTTGGATCAGCGCGCGCAAGGCGGGCAAATGCTGGCCGACGCGGGCATCAAGCACGTCGCATTGTTCGCTGTTCGTCACATAAGGTTTCGCGCGTTCACGAAAGCCGACAATCACCCCTCCCTTGGCCGCTACGTGCTTTACTCCGAGACGCGCTTTACGCCGATAACCCCACTGGGGTCCATGAATGGGCTCTGCGAGATGTTGAGGTTGCAGACCGGCCTGGTGCTGCAAGAGTTCCAGCATCACACTCTGCTTATGGGCGAGCTGATGTTCCTCACTCATATGTTGCAGGCTACAACCGCCGCAGACGCCGAAATGCGGACAGCGCGGCTCGATGCGCTGTGGGCTCGCTTCGAGCACGGAGACGGTATCGGCCTCGTCAAACGTGGCTCGGCTGCGCTGAATGCGCGCCAGCACGCGTTCACCGGGCAAGGCGCCATGTACGAAAACTGCTTTGCCATCTATCCGGCCTACGCCGCGACCTTCGTGGGATAGTCCGTCTATCGTGATCTCGATCGGCTCGCGGATCGCGCGGCGCGACTTACGTCTGCTCACACCAATTCACTCATACTGAAGCGTTATCCCAGGCCTGCAAGAATTCCTTGAAGTGCTGCCCATCGTTGCTGTGCAGAAACTCGCGGGTACGCGCTAACTCCGCCTCCAGTTGATGGTCTTGCAAGTGCCCGCGCACATGCTGGAAACGCAAAAACACCAACCAGGTATTCAGCACGTCAGTCTCGCAATAGTTTCGAATCGCGGACAGATTGCCGCGACGATACTCATCCCACACGTCGGCGCCCGTCATGCCGAACTTGCCTGGGAAGCCCAACAGGCTCGCCATCTGGTCCAGCGGCACGAAAGCACGCGGCTGAAAAGCCGCAATGACATCCATGACATCGATGTGCCGCCAGTGATAGCGGCTCATGTAATTGTTGTAGCGGAAACTGCGATCTTCATCGCCGGTATCCCAATATCGCGGCGCCGCCACGCCGTTGATCATCGCTCGATAGTGCAGCACCGGCAGGTCGAAGCCACTGCCATTCCATGACACCAGAGTCGGAGAATAACGCTCAATCCCTTCAAAAAAGCGCTTAATCACTTCCGCTTCGCTGGCCTGTTCTTCGCCCAACGACCAGACATTAAATCGCTCTCCCTCGCGAAAAACAGCTGAAATGGCCACGATACGGTGCAGGTGGTGGCGTAAAAAATCCGTGCTGCCACCCGTTTCCTGTTGGCGCTTGCTGTACATGATGGCGGCCACGCCCTCGTCGTCGACATCGTCAAGCCCCCATAGGCGGCGCGCGCCGGCGACGTCCGGAACAGTCTCAATATCAAATACGAATACGTTCATAAGCTAGCCGCGCATACTTGCCGGGCGTTACAAACGTTCAATCCGGGAACACGCCCGTTGAAATGTAGCGGTCGCCGCGGTCGCAAACGATAAACACGATCACCGCATTCTCCACTTGCGCCGACAGGGTCAGCGCTGCAGACAACGCACCGCCAGAAGAAATGCCGCAAAACAGCCCCTCCTCCGCACCAAGTCTGCGCGTCATGACTTCGGCCTCGTCCTGCGTGACTTCCAGAATAGTGTCAATGGCGTTCGCATCGTAAATCTTGGGCAGATAGGCCTGCGGCCATCGGCGGATGCCGGGAATACGCGCACCTTCACCTGGCTGCACACCAATAATCTGCACGTTCGGGTTCTGACTCTTAAGGAAGCTTGATGTCCCCATGATCGTCCCGGTGGTGCCCATCGAAGCGACAAAATGCGTAACCAATCCGCCCGTGTCGCGCCAAATCTCGGGTCCAGTGTCACCATGATGAGCGAGCGGATTGTCGGGATTGGCGAACTGATCGAGCACGATCCCCTCACCGCGATCCGCCATCGCGGTGGCAAGGTCGCGGGCGCCCTCCATGCCTTGTTCTTCACTGACTAAAACCAGTTCTGCACCAAAGGCCTTCATTGCCGCACGCCGCTCGGAGCTCATGTTGTCGGGCATGATCAAGAGCATGCGGTAGCCCTTCATCGCTGCAACCATCGCAAGCGCAATGCCGGTGTTGCCGCTGGTTGCCTCAATCAAGGTGTCACCAGGTTTGATGTCGCCGCGTTTCTCGGCCTGTTCGATCATCGAAAGCGCAGGTCGATCTTTCACCGAGCCGGCGGGATTGTTTCCTTCGAGCTTAGCCAGAATGACGTTGCTGGTGGTGCCCGGTATCCGTTGCAGACGGACCAGTGGCGTGTTGCCGACGAAGCTTTCGAGAGTAGGCCAATTCATGACTAGAAAATCTTAGAAAAACAACACGATGGGCCGGCAGGCGTGCGGCTAGCTTGGCGTTGTCGTGTTATCTGCATAAGCTGCAATCCCAATTTTCGTAATGCCGCATACGCTGGTCGCGAGGCGCGATTCAGCCTTGGCCGGCGGGCGATTTTCTGCGCGGCGAACGGCAATGTCGCCAGATTGAATTCAGAAATGGTAGCCGAGCTGGATGACGTGAAAATTAATGCCCGGATTGCTGTCACCGAGGCTGGCGTTGGACAGGTGCTGGAAGCGATAGACCAATTCGTACTTGCCGCCCGTACCGAAACGGGCACCAGCTCCGAAGTGACTCCCGAAAGAAAATGGAATATCGAAATCCTTATTGCCGATGCCGTCTTCAGTATGGACGTGTGCGCCCACACCAAACTCCGCGAACGGTGCGAAACCCAGCGCCGGATCGTGTTGCCAGCGCAGTACCGGAGTGAGACCGAAATCGGCAAGCCCGTCTTCGCCAGTGCGTCCCTGCTCCCCATCCCAGTAAGTAGCAGATACCTCCAGATAGCTAACTAATTCCCAGTCGCCGGTCTTCAACCACTTACCGCCCAGATTCCAGCGCGCTGCCGCACCGTAGCGTTCCGCATTTTCGTCGCTCTCGGTCATGCCGATTTCGAACAGCACCGTGTCGACAGCGGCAACTGGAGCAGCCACAGCGAGTGTCAGAAGTACCAGGCAGCCTAGTTCAGATAGGGCATAGATCGTTCGCTTAGTCATAGTTGCAACTTTCCGCATTGGGATGTCATTCGTCAGCGTTTGGCCGGTCAGGGGCCCGATTAGTGGCGCTCTCAACGTCACGTCATCACACCCACCGACTCAGAACTCGACCGGCAGTTCACCGTGCCAGGGGACGATTATACGAAACTCCGTACCGCTCTGGCAGGTCGACCCCCGCTCCGGACCGCAGCCGATGGATTCTAGTTTAAGAGCGCTCATCCGGAACGCTTTCCGGGTTCAGCTGAATACTCAACACCAACGCATCTTCGCGACCGAATTTAGCTGGATAATAATTACTGCGCGTTCCAACGTGGCTGAACCCCATGTCCGAATACAACTTGATCGCCCCCTCGTTTGTCGGCCGCACTTCAAGAAACGAAACGGTTGCGCCGTGGCGTGTCGCAGTGGCCACCAAATGCGTCAGCAAGGCTCTCGCTAAACCACTGCGGCGGGCCTTCGGATCGATACAGAGATTCAGAATATGGCTCTCCTGGGCCGCGACCGACATAATTCCGTAACCTAGCAGCGTGCCGCCGGAATCGAGCACCCAGCAACAATAGCCGACCCGCAGACAGTCGGAAAAAATATTCGAAGACCAAGGAAAATCGTACGAGCTGGCCTCGATTTCCACGACCTGGGCGATGTCGTTGTAATCCATCGGCCGAATCGACGCAGATGCCAGTTCGAGAACCGCACTCATGCCTTCACCTCAGCCAGGTAGGTCATGGCGAGCTGCAAATCGTCCCAGGATTTGCGCTTCTCTCCGGGCGAGCGCAAGAGGTAAGCCGGGTGGTAGGTGACAATAACCGGAATCTCAGTGTCGCCGTAGGTATATTGTTGTCCTCGCATCTGTCCGATTGGCGTCGCAGTGTGCAATAGATTCTGTGCGGCAATTCGCCCTAAGGCGAGAATAATCCGTGGCTCAACGAGTGCGATCTGCCGGGCCAGATAGCCACTGCACTCGCTCACTTCGTGATGCTCTGGGTCCCGGTTTCCTGGCGGTCGGCACTTGAGAATGTTGGCAATATAAACGTCGTCACGACTCAGCCCCATCGCGGCCAACATGGCGTTCAGGAGTTGGCCTGCCGGCCCCACGAATGGTTCGCCGCGGCGATCTTCCTCCGCACCAGGCGCTTCGCCGATAACCAAGCAATCCGCCTGTCGGGAGCCGACACCGAATACCGTCTGGCTGCGGCTACGATGCAATTCGCATGCAGTACATGCCGCCACTGAAGTCTGCAATTCCGGCCAGTCGAGTACAGCGCTGTTGCCGGTCGCCAGCGTATCCGAGATGCTGCTGGGTTGCGCTACTGCACCCCGCTGCAGCCAGACATCAATGTCCATCGCGTGCAACATGCTGTGACGACGCGGGTCGAGCCGTTGATTGTCTGGAGCGCTCATGCCTGTTCCGATCATGCTGGTCGATCCGCAGCCTGTGCTGCGACATTGTGAGGTACCTAGTTTAGATGAAATGGATGGTCCGCTGCACGTTGATTGGGGCGACACCCGACACCCTGTACCGCGCGCCGACGATGCGTTTTGGATGAACCGTGAGTCAGTCGCGCGGAAGAGAACAGGGGGGACGCCCGCTAGCTTTGCCAAACGCGGCTCCGGGTGACGTCAGGCTTGTTCGCGCTCGCTGTCCTTGGCACTGCGTCGTTCAGCTTTGCGCTTGCGCCGCAACCACCACGTTTCGCACACGCCTGAGACGGTGTAGCCAGCGAACAGGATCAGCAGCACGCTAGAGGGTTCGAGTGAGACGAGAACGAACACCATGACGATGGCGAGCACGGCCACAAACGGCACTCGACCACGTAAATCCAAATCCTTAAAACTGTAATAGCGAACGTTACTGACCATCAGTAACGCCGCTATGATGGTCACCGCAATACTCAGCAGCGGTACCGCAGGCGATACGCGCCAGCCGAAGCTCTCGCCAAACCACACTGCGGTCGCAATCAGCCCGGCTGCGAGGGGGCTCGGCAGACCCTGGAAGAAGCGCTTATCGGCGTTGCCGACCTGCGTGTTAAACCGAGCCAGACGCAGCGCCGCTGCGGCACTAAACATGAACGCAGCCAACCAACCGAGTTTGCCGAGTTCGAACAGCGACCATTCGTAAATCACTAAAGCCGGAGCCAGACCGAAGGAGGCCATATCCGAGAGGCTGTCGTACTGCGCGCCAAAATCACTCTGGGTGTTGGTCATCCTCGCGATTCGACCGTCCATACCGTCCAGCACCATGGCCACCACGATGGCGATCGCCGCAGCTTCAAAGCGCGAGTTGATCGCCGCGACAATGCCATAGAAACCAGCAAACAAAGCGCCGGTCGTGAATAAATTCGGCAGCAAATAAATGCCGGACCGGCGCCGGCTGTCGGCGACAGGCGGTAGAGGATGATCTTCTTCGGGTGGTTCGGAATGAACGACCTTCATGGGCGGCCTCCGCTGAGCATGTCTTGGCTCGCGTTTGGCGTCAGCCTACAGTCCGCGGTGTCCGTAATCCAGTCGCGCAGTGGCGTCACCTCAAACATTATCCGTGCCGCTCTCGGCGTGACTGATGGCTGACACCGGGGTGTTGTGGACCAGCGTCGCTATTACTGTTGCTGCTGCGCTGACCCGTTCTCCCAGGCTGCAGTTAAGCTGCGTCCCTGCGGCGGCAAAAATCGTCACATGGCAACCGAGTTTGGCATAAGCAATGCGCCGGCCGTGGCCAACGCGCTCGCCTGGTTGGTAGGTAAACCGCAGGGAACGACCGAATTGACCTGCAGAAATTTGCAGAACGACGTCGTCGCCTTCATCGGTGCGTACAAGGTAGGCAATAGCCCGCCGCGGTACAGCCTGCGAGCTATCGGCATGCCGCGGCTCACTCCACTGTTCGATAATTTTGCCTTCCAACGGACTAAACAGGCTGTGCACATCAAACAAGCCCATGGCGATGGCGACCGATTGCGCATCGCGCCCCAACCACGGATCTCGACAAGGCCCCACGTCTGTGACGATACCGTCCACCGGCGCGACGAGGGCCAACGGGAGGGACGGCGAATCACGATGCGGATCGCGAAAATGGAAACACAGGAACAGGAATGCCGGCACCGCCGGCATCGCGACAGCAGCGCCGAGAATCAGATACAGGACAATTCCGACAACGGTGGTAACCAGCAGAGCCCCATACCCCTCGCGCGCAACCAGTGGGTGTTGTGCCGAGGGGACGCGGGTCATGTGGAAGGCCGAATGAGGCGAACAGCGATCAATTCTTGCTCTTGTCGACCAGCTTGTTCGCGCGAATCCACGGCATCATTCCGCGTAGACGTCCGCCCACTTCTTCCAGCGAGTGTTCCGCCGCGATGCGCCGTTTCGCCTTGAGAACGGCAGCGCCGTTGCGATTCTCGCCAATCCATTCGCGCGCAAATTCGCCATTTTGGATCTCGCTAAGAATGGCTTTCATTTCTGCCCGGGTTTCGTCAGTGACAATGCGCGGACCACGAGTAAAATCGCCGTACTCCGCAGTATTCGAGATCGAATAACGCATGTCGGCAATGCCGCCTTCGTAAATCAAATCGACAATCAATTTCACTTCATGGAGGCACTCGAAATATGCCATTTCAGGCGCATATCCGGCCTCGACGAGAGTATCGAATCCGGCTTCGATGAGTGCGGTAATACCGCCACACAGGACGGTTTGTTCGCCGAATAAATCAGTTTCGGTTTCTTCTTTGAAACTGGTTTCGATAACACCAGCACGGCCGCCGCCATTGGCGGATGCATAGGCCAGTGCGATTTCCTTGGCCTGCCCTGATGCGTTCTGGGCGATCGCGATGAGGCTCGGCACGCCGCCACCTTGCTCGTAGGTAGAGCGCACGAGATGTCCTGGACCTTTCGGGGCGATCATAATGACGTCCAAGTCTGCGCGCGCGGCGATTTGACCGAAATGCACGTTGAAGCCGTGCGCAAAAGCGAGCGCCGCGCCCTCTTTTACATTGGGCTCAATCTCGGCCGCGTACAAATCCGCCTGCGTCTCGTCCGGCGCCAGAATCATCACAACGTCGGCGTCCTTGCTCGCATCCTTGATTGAAGCGACCTTCAGTCCGGCCCCCTCAGCCTTGCTCCAGGAGCTCGAGCCCGCGCGCAAGCCAACTACCACTTCGACGCCTGAATCCTTGAGATTGTTTGCATGCGCGTGGCCTTGCGAACCGTAGCCAATGATGGCGACCTTACGTGCCTGAATAAGGGACAGATCGGCATCTTTGTCGTAGTAGATGTTCAGTGGCATAGTAATTTCCCTGTCTGTGTTCCGTACTGGATTGGTGTGGGCGAAAGGATTAAGCGAGAGAGAGCCCGGTTCAGGCCTTAAGCGCTTTGCTGCCTTTGAGCAGACCAAGCACTCCGGAGCGTGCCAGCTCCATAACATGACGAACACCGGCGGCAGCAATAAAGTCGTCCAGGCGTTGAGGCGAACCGGTTAATTCCACCGTGTAGCTAACGTCGGTAATGTCGACAATGGTCGCGTCGAAAATGTCGACCAGGCGTTTCAGCTCGGCGCGCTGCTCTGGATTGGCAGTGCGTAGCTTGACCAGCATAAGCTCGCGTTCGATGTGGGGGCCGTCGTTCAGATCGATGAGCTTGATGACATCGATCAATTTATTCAGCTGTTTGGTGATTTGCTCGATAATTTGCGGCGACCCACTGGTTACCACAGTCATTCGGGATACGGTCGGGTCTTCGGTCGGGGCAACGGCCAGCGATTCAATGTTGTAGGCACGTGCGGAGAACAAACCGGCCACGCGCGACAAGGCCCCCGCCTCGTTCTCCATGAGAATCGAAATGGTGTGCCGCTCGTTCATGCCAATTCGCGATCCGTGGGCGCCAGATGCATTTCGTGCTGTCCCTTGCCGGCGGCAATCATCGGATACACATTTTCTTTCTGGTCAGTAATGAAATCCATCAGTACCAGGCGATCAGTGAGGGCGAATGCTTCTTTGAAGGCGGCATCGACATCACCAGGCTTCTCAATCCGCATGCCGACATGCCCGAAACTCTCCGCGAGCTTAACGAAGTCAGGCAGCGAATCGAGATAGGAATGCGAGTAACGACGGTCGTAAAAAAATTCCTGCCACTGCCGAACCATGCCCATGTAGCGATTGTTAAGACTGACGATTTTGATGGGCAGGTCGTACTGCAAACAAGTCGAAAGTTCCTGCACACACATGACGAAACTCGCCTCGCCAGTCACGCAGGCAACAGTGGCGTCGGGGAACGCCATTTGTACGCCCATCGCCGCGGGCAGACCGAAGCCCATGGTGCCGAGGCCACCTGAGTTGATCCAGCGTCGCGGTTTATCAAACGAATAATACTGAGCGGCCCACATTTGATGCTGCCCGACATCAGAGGTGATGTAGGCATCACCGGCTGTAATCTCATGCAATGACTGAATCACAGCCTGCGGTTTGATGAATTCGCTGGTGGTGTCGAAGCGCAAGCAATCAAGGCCGCGCCACTCGTTGATTTGCCGCCACCAGGGGTCGCTGTCGCGCGCCACGGGTTTGTGTTCGCTTTTATCGATGATGTCGATCAGTTCGTTCAACACATTGGAGACGCTCCCGACAATGGGCACGTCGACTGGTACGTTTTTAGCGATCGAGGAAGGGTCGATGTCGATCTGGATGATTTTTGCATCCGGGCAAAACTGCGCCAGGTCCCCGGTAACGCGATCATCGAAGCGTGCACCGATGGCGATAAGAACATCGCAGTGGTGCATGGCCATATTCGCTTCGTATGTGCCGTGCATGCCGAGCATGCCGAGAAATTGCGGGTCGCTGCCGGGAAATGCGCCCAACCCCATCAGCGTGTTAGTGATGGGGAATCCGCTCAGGCGTGAAAACTTTATCAACGAGTCGGACGCGTTATCGAGAATCACGCCGCCGCCGGAATAAATCATCGGCTTCTTGGCACCGAGAATGAGCTGCGCCGCACGTTTGATCTGGCCTGGATGACCCTTCACGGTGGGGCGGTAGGAACGCATCTCGACACTGTCGGGATAGATGTATTCGGTGACGTTGGCCGTCACATCTTTAGGTATGTCGACAACGACTGGTCCGGGTCGTCCGGTCGCGGCAACGTAGAACGCTTTTTTTATCGTGGCAGCGAGATCTTCGACCTTCTCGACCAGAAAATTGTGTTTGACACAGGGACGCGTAATGCCAACAGCATCCACTTCCTGGAATGCATCGTTGCCGATT
The DNA here is from genome assembly GCA_002292285.1 of Proteobacteria bacterium UBA981. Taxonomy (GTDB): domain Bacteria; phylum Pseudomonadota; class Gammaproteobacteria; genus UBA981. The sequence goes on along the minus strand of DBBP01000012.1, from coordinate 174,661 downwards.
AGCGCGGTAGCCACCTGGCCGGTAAATACCACCATGGGAATGGAGTCCATGTAGGCTGTCGCGATACCAGTGATGCAATTGGTGGCACCAGGTCCGGATGTGACCAGAACGACACCAGGCTTGCCGCTGGCGCGCGCATAGCCATCTGCGGCGTGGGTCGCGCCCTGCTCGTGACGCACCAGGATGTGCTGGACTTTGTCTTGCTTGAAAATCTCGTCGTAGATATGCAGCACGGCGCCACCCGGATAACCGAAGATGCACTCAACACCTTCGTCAGCCAGGGCCCGCACGAAGATTTCCGCGCCGCGCAATTTTTCAGTCACGTCGTTCACCTTGGTACCAAAATTCAGAGCCTTGCATGCCGACCGTCGGATGGGGCGAATTACGCTCTTGCGGTGGCCACTAATTACTCACAGCTGAAGAAGCCATACGCACGGACTTCAGCGTGCAACAGCGGCGCACAAGGCGCACTTTGTCGTCCGCGCGCTGGAGAACCGTGCAAAATACTGTCAATGCGATTCTCGGTCAAGCTGGTCAGCCGCGACGACGCCCTCGCGGAGCCCTAAGGCCCGTCTGGTTGCAGCCCGCAACACAACTCCCGAGAATGCTGGCCCGGAAACCTGTAAACAGGCTCGCTAGCTCTGCCAACGCCCACGCGCGGCGCTGAATAGCGACTCTAAATTAGTGCACTTGAAAACCTATGAGAATCACCAAACTCCTAATTCCAACTCTGCGTGAGGCACCCGCCGATGCCGAAGTCATCAGCCATCAACTCATGGTGCGTGCGGGCCTGGTGCGCCAGGTTGCTGCAGGCATCTATACATGGCTGCCGCTTGGATTGCGGGTTTTGCGCAAAGTCGAAGGCATCGTGCGCGAGGAAATGGACCGCGCCGGTGCGCAGGAATTGCTGATGTCCGGCGTGCAGCCTGCAGAATTATGGCAAGAGTCGCAGCGCTGGGATGCCTATGGACCCGAGCTGTTACGGTTTAGTGACCGCCACCACCGCGAATTCTGCTTAGGACCGACGCATGAGGAAATCATCACGGATTTGATTCGCGGCGAGATCCGCAGTTACAAACAACTGCCGGCTAATTTCTATCAAATCCAGACTAAATTCCGTGATGAAATTCGTCCGCGCTTCGGCATTATGCGGGCGCGCGAATTCCTCATGAAAGACGCCTACTCATTCCACCTCGACCAGGAGTCGCTCGAGGAAACCTATCAGGATATGTATCGCGCCTACTCCCAAATCTTCGATCGCGTCGGCCTCCATTACCGTGCGGTGATTGCCGACACCGGCAATATCGGCGGCTCGAAATCGCACGAATTCCATGTTCTGGCCGAATCTGGAGAAGATCAAATCGCCTTCAGCTCAAGTGGTGACTACGCTGCAAATGTCGAGATGGTTCCGATACCGGCGCCGCAGACACAACGCCCTGCGGCAAGCGCGGCGGTACAACGGGTTGAAACGCCGGACCAGCACTCTATCGAACAGGTCAGCGATTTTTTCAAAGTGACGTCAGCCCAATGCGTTAAAACGCTGGTTGTGGAAGGTGCCGACGGCGGCCTCGTCGCATTGGTGTTACGCGGCGATCACGAACTTAACGCCGTCAAGGCACAGAGCCTCGAAATTGTCGCCGAACCGTTGCGCTTCGCACAGGCCGAACAAATTGTCGCTGCGACAGGCTGCGGACCCGGGTCACTGGGACCGCTGGATTTACCGTTCCCCGTCGTCGTCGATCATGCGGCAGCACAACTTGCAGACTTCGTTTGCGGCGCGAACGAGCCCGGTTGGCATCTGCAACACGTCAATTGGGGTCGCGACACGACTGAGCCGACGGTGTCCGACCTGCGCAATGCCGCGGTGGGCGACACCAGCCCGGATGGTAGCGGCACACTCGATATCAAACGAGGCATCGAGGTCGGTCATATTTTCCAGCTGGGCACAAAATACAGCGAGGCGATGAAGGCTCGCGTACTCGACGCCAATGGCAGCGCTGTCACAATGACCATGGGATGCTATGGCATCGGCGTGTCGCGAATTGTCGCCGCGGCCGTCGAGCAGAATCATGACGACAAGGGCATTATCTGGCCCGCGAATATCGCGCCTTTCGTGTGCGCTATCGCGCCGATCAATATGCACAAATCGGTGCGTTTAGCCGAAGCCGCGGAAGCGCTTTACGCATCCTTGCGCGACGCGGGATTCGATGTCCTGCTGCATGATGGGCGCGAACGTCCCGGAGTCATGTTTGCGGATCTGGAATTAATTGGCATTCCGCACCGTTTCGTGATCAGCGATAGGGGGCTGGATGCCGGGATGCTGGAATATAAAGCGCGCACAGCCAGCGAGGCACAGGAAATCCCGCTCGCCGACGCCGTGAACTTTCTGACTGAGAAACTTGCCGCCGGCTAATTCAGGCCAGCGCTAACGCACTTCAAATGTGTCTGGCGTTTCAATTTCGACCGCTTCGCTGGTTACGGCTGCGACCGGTGCCATGCGCGGACCTTCCGCAAGCCACGCGCCGAATCGGCGTAAGGCTTCGGTACTGCCCCGCGCGACAACCTCGACTCGGCCGTCTGCGCAGTTCGCAGTCCAGCCCCCGAGACCAAGGTGGCGGGCTTGCTCACGCGCTGACGCACGAAAAAAGACGCCTTGCACTCGCCCGCTGACGCAAAACCGTCGACACGCCATCGAACTGCTGGCGTCAGTTGTCGCGCGCGGTTGGCGACATTAGTTCCGCCAAGGGTACGTCGAGCTGTTGTGCCGCCCATGCGTCGAGCTCACGCAGTTTGGTGTGCAAGACTTCGTCGCCCTGGAATTCATCCGCACGGGACTCGCTGGACGTCGCTGCGAAACTGGGTATCAGGCGCAGCAAATCCAGTAACGCGAGCCGATTGAGGTCGCGAATCAGGACCCACTGGAAGACATCGTTGCGGCTGATCCAGCCTGCACCGTCGAGCGCCTCGAGGGCTGCGTTGATCGCCGCATAGCCAAAGCCTGCCTCAAGCCTCATCAATTCTTTCTCAGACAACCCGCGGCCGTCAGACTGCGCCTCATAGAGGCGCAGCAGCACACGATATGCGCAGCGCATTGGATCACGCTGGGCTGGTTCATTTTGCGCGCCGGGGGCAAGCGCGCGAAACGTGGTCAGGCATTGCGTGATCTCTGCACCAAGCAGCACAATTACCCATGACAGGTAAATCCAAATCAAAAATATCGGCACCGTTGCGAACGCGCCGTAAACTGCTTGTTGTGAAGGAAAGTGCGTCACATACAGCGCGAAGCCGCGCTTGGCCAGTTCAAACAGAAGGCTGGCGACAACACCACCGGCAAGGGCGTGTCTGATCGGCACAGGTCGGTAAGGAATAAGTTTAAAGAACATGACGAAGGCCAGGGTGGTCGCCAGCAGCGGGAACATTTCGATGATGCGGGTGCGAAACCCATGCGTAACTGCGCCTTCACCCAGGACCGGCAAAGAAATGACGTAGGAGGTTGCCACCATGCCGGCACCGATGAGAATCGGACCGAGCGTCAGCACCGCCCAGTACATGAGAAAGCGTACGACCAACGGTCGCTTGCGTTTAATCCGCCAAATCACGTTGAAGGTCGATTCGATAGTCGACATCATGGCCAAAACCGTGATCACCAACACCGAGATTCCAGCGGCCTGCAGCCCTTTTGCCTTGTCGGCAAATTGCACCAGGTAGGAACGCACCTGGTCACCCAGAGCTGGCACAAAATTGCTGAATACGAATGTCTCAATGCCTTCGCGCCAATCGCGAAACGCTGGGAAAGCCGACAGAGTCACAAAGATGACAGTGAACAAGGGCACCAGGGCGAGCAGCGACGTATAGGCCAGCGAGGCAGCGGCCCGGGTGCAACGATCTTCTTCAAAGCGCTGTTTGAGGTAGCTCAAAAACGCACGCGAGATAGACCAATAGCGCGCTGCGTTGCTCAACCCGCGATGATGAGTCAAAGATGATTCGTTCATTGCCTTGGCTCGCTAGGATAGCTTGAGAAGATAAGCCGATAGTACGAGTGCTCGACCGTCGCCGCCGCGCCGGGTCAGCGCTAAACTGACGGCCTCTACGTGGACCATCGGTGAGTGGTGTCTACGGTTAAGGCTTGCACTACTCAAACGCACACACGTACCGTACTTTTCGGCGCGCAGAGAAAACGCAGTATCGAGGCTACACAGCATGAGTGTCACTATCTATCACAATCCCGCCTGTTCCAAGTCGCGTAAGACGTTGGCCCTGATCAGGTCGCACGGGATCGAGCCCGTTATTGTTGAATATCTGAAATCGCCTCCGGACGCTGAGACGCTGCGAACCTTACTTTCATTTCTAGGACTCAATGCCGCACAGCTTGCGAGACAAAAAGAAACGGCGTGGTCTGACGCTGGCCTCAGTACAAATTCGAGTGACGCAGACATCATTGCCGCCATGGTAATGGAACCGAAATTAATCGAGCGCCCGATTGTTGTATGCGGCGAACGCGCCGTACTCGGCCGTCCACCGGAAAACGTCAACGAGCTACTGGCAGGTTAGGTGCGCGCCGGGCGTTAAGGGTGCCGCACTTACCGTAAGGGTTTTACCCGGATGTCGGCGCGGGCTCGTCGCCTGCGTCTAATACCGTTCGCACGAACGGTACTGTCAGTGCCCGCCCGTCACGCAAGGACGCTTGATCAAGCTCGTCCAAAGTCGCCATTAGCGACGCTAGGTCACGACGCGCATAGCGCATCAAAAACGCCACGACCGTGCCCGGCAACTCGAGGCCGCGTGCTGCAGCACGACGCTGCAGCACATCGGCTTTGTCGCCGTCATCCAGCTCTCGCAGCTGGTAGACCAGGCTCGCCGACAAGCGTGAAGCCAAATCGTTTAGCCCAAACAGGCCACTCGCTGGACTGCGTCGAGAAGCCCACAGCAGGCGAGTTTCTCCGGCTGCAAGTGCGTTGTAGAGATGGAAAAGTTTGTTCTCCCACGCACTGTTCGCTGTGCAACTGTCGACATCGTCAAGTGCAATCCAGTCGACGCTTTCGAGCCCGTCGATGACGGCTGGACCGGCCTCAACCAGCTCTGCCAGTGGCAGGTAGATGGCGCGTCCACCGTGGCGGCTGACCTCGCGCACGGCGCTGTGCAACAGATGTGTCTTGCCCGTGCCCGTACTGCCCCAGAGATAAATCACTCGAGCACCGCCACCCTTAGACCAGGTCGTCAGAGCACGACAAGTCTCAGCGTTTCCGTGCGCCTGGAAATCATCGAATTCGTAACGCGTGGCGGCAAACAAATCGAGCGTGAGCTGAGCTGCAGTGCGAGACATGTGAATTTTAAAACGCTAAGAGTAAAGGGAACTTTGCAGGTAGCCATCGCGCGAGTGACGCAATAGCACCACAATGATGGCGGCGACCGGGAGTGCCACCAAAATGCCGAAAAAACCAAACAACTGACCGCCGGCCATAACCGCGAAAATCACCGCGACCGGATGCAAACCGATGCGATCACCGACCAGTAATGGTGACAACAGCATACCGTCGAGAAGCTGACCAACGCCAAATACCGCGCCGACCGCGAGCACGTGCGTGAAGTCCTGGAATTGGGCGAACGCAGCGACGCCCGCTACGGCCAGACCAACGACCAGGCCCATGTACGGAACAAAACTCACCACGCCCGCAAGCAAGCCGATAACCAGCGCCAATTCAATCCCGACCATCCACAAGCCGAGCGTATACAGCACCGCGAGTGCCATCATCAGAGTCAATTGACCGCGGAGAAACTCGGCCAGTACCGCGTCTATTTCACCGGCCAATGTGCGCACAGTCGGGCGAATGCGATGCGGTAATAATTTGTCGATGTGGGTGACCAACACGTCCCAATCGCGCAATAAGTAAAATGTGACGACCGGGATCAGGAGCAGGTACGTTACCCAGCCGAGCAGCAGCTGACCGGATTGACTGATGTGTCTGACGATCTGACTCGCGACGGAACCGACCTGGCCCCAGTGTTCAACGATGGTGCGTCGTAGTACGCCAAGGTCAATTTCGATCACCCGGTCGCCAAGCAGTTCGCCGAAATGCGCGGTGAGAGCGCCTTGTAGCCACTCGAGAGCTTGCGGTAGCCGTCCGATGAGGCTGGCGGCCTGGCGCTCGAGTAGTGGCACCACGATGACCAGCGCTATCACGGCGACGAAAAACATCACACTAAAAACCGCGCATACGCCGAGCGTACGCGTTAAACCGAGTCGCTCGAGTCGGTCGACCAGTGGGTCGCCGAGATACGCCAGCAGTGCGCTGATCAGAAACGGCGTCAATACGGGAGCAAGCAGATAAACGAGCACTGCGACCAGCACCACGGCGGTCAACAGCAGCCATTTTTGTGAGTCGCTAATCACAGCGTTCAGGGCACCAGGCGATAGCTATCGGGCTGGTCAGTGACGGGCGCGAGAATTTGCCCAAACGCGATACTTTGCGTCAAGGCGGCGCGCCCGCCGCGAGCCGTGAGCTCCAATTCAAGGCTTGCCGGACTGACCGCAGAAACAAATAAATTTGCGACCGTATCGAGGTTCTCCAGGTAGTTGGTAACGCGCGCATACTGCTCAGCTGTCGTGATACCTAGCACACGCAGACCTAAGTGGTCCGCCTGCGCGAGCATCAGAGGATCAGCGAAGCGCCGCGCCAACGCGTCACCAAGCGCATCGACGCCGTCATCGAGCATCAGGTCGACGATGTCACTCTCCTGCTGCCACGAATAATTTTCCTGGCCAACCTGCAGAAGCCAACGAATCTCGGAATAGCCAGAAGTATCTTCCCGGATGTGGCCAATCAATACCGCCGCCGGACGATAACGCGCAGATAGCGCCAGCGCAGCACTAGTTATCCCAGGCCAGTCACCGGCAGACAACAAGTGCTGCGATTCTTCGATATCAATCAAAGGCAACAGCACGGGAATGCCGCGCCGCGCCGCACGCTCCAGAACCGTCGCCCCAACCACACCGGGTTCATCGCCGCTAACCAGCTCGCGCACGCCATCGCGGTCGACGATCAGCCACACCAGGGTGTCGGGACGCTCCTTGCCCCACGCTCGCACGCCCAGTACCTGTAGCTCAGCGGCCACCGCACGCTCGTCGAATTCGGCAACCAATAACAGCTCATCATCCCGCGGGTCCGATTTATAGGTGTACTGCAACAGAAGTTGTGACGCGCGTTTGCGCAACGCACCAGCCGGCCCGCTTGCCGCGCCGCGATCGCCGGTGAGCTTGACAAGCACTTCGCCAAACGCAACGACCGCACCGCGTTTGAGCTCGCCGGCGGAGCGGTCAGCGACGACTACTGTTGCGCGATACAAATTCTCCGCGTCCAGCGCAGCAGCCGACTGCAACATAGCAACTGCGGCTAACGAAACCAGAGCGTTGAGAATCCAAAACTGTTTCATAATCAACACGTCATTCACCACTGCCAGCAATCTTGGCGACGACCATTATCGCGCCAGCCATGACCGCGATGCTACGGGTTTACGGTGACGGCGCTGCGCCAAATTGAAAACGCGGTTCCGGCTGACAGTACGGGACGTGTCCAGCGGCGAGTCACGCAACAAGGGCAGGCAGCCGCGCGCAATAGTAATCTTTCTGGCTGCGTAGTTATCTGGAGCACTTGCGATGTCAAGACTTACCCTGCCCCCGCATAGTGGATAGTATTCGCGCATGTCGAGCCGGGACAAAACAAGCCTCACATATCGCGCTGCCGGCGTGGATATCGAACGTGGCGAAGAATTAGTGAAGCGTATTTCAGGAGCGGCTGCCCGGACGCATCGAGCTGGCGTTATGGGAGGTCTGGGTGGATTCGGCGGCTTATTCGACCTCGCTGCAAGCGGCTATAGCGACCCGATTCTGGTCTCCTCAACCGACGGCGTCGGGACCAAACTATTAGTCGCCCTCGAAACTGGCAGGCACGACACGATTGGGATCGATCTGGTCGCCATGTGCGTCAACGACGTGTTGGTCCAGGGCGCTGAACCGCTGTTCTTTCTTGACTATTTCGCGACCGGCAAACTTTCCGTCGATGTCGCCGAAGCGGTCATAAAGGGTGTCGCGCGCGGGTGCGCCGAAGCGGGCGCGGCGCTGTTGGGTGGCGAGACCGCAGAGATGCCCGGGATGTACGCCGACGGCCACTACGATTTAGCCGGTTTTACGGTCGGTGTGGTCGACCGTGGTCGCCTCATAGACGGCAGCACGATCGAGCAAGGTGACGTTATTCTAGGCCTCGCCTCGAGCGGCGTGCACTCTAACGGCTATTCGCTGGTCCGCAGAATCGTCGCAACCGCCGGGGCCACTTACAAGGACAAATTTGCCGATACAACGTTGGGCGAGGCGTTGCTCATGCCGACGAGAATATATGTGAACGCCGTGCTTACCTGTCTTAAGCAGCACCCCATGAAGGCACTCGCACACATTACTGGGGGCGGCCTGACAGAAAATTTGCCGCGGGTATTGCCTACCGGCGTCGGGGCGGAAATCAATCTCGACAGTTGGCCGCTGCCTGACATATTCACGTGGTTATTGGTTGCTGGTCGTCTCGACCCTGCGGAAATGTTACGGACGTTTAACTGTGGGATTGGCATGGCTATCGTCGCGAATGCCAACGACGCCGACATGCTTGCAGAGAGCTTGTCGGCTGCTGGGGAGACGGTCTATGTTATCGGTCGTATCGTTAAAGGTCGTGGCGACGTCAGCTTCGTCGGCGAATTGGGCGCTGGCTAACTTTCAACTTTCGGCCTGCGCAGCCCATTCCTCAAGTGAATGTCGCTCGGCTGCGCGCTAACCGGTATCGCGCTCCAGACGATCCAATCGCGCTTCTATCGCGCTCAACACCCCGCGTACGATTTGTACTTCACTGTGACGCAGCTCACTCCGATTAAAAAATCGCCGCAGGCGCCGGTCGAGTAACTTGGGTCGAGCCGGATCGTGATACTCAACCCGCTCCATGACCGCAAGACAGTGCCCTCGTAGTAGCTCAAGCGCTGGTGCCCCGACAATTTCGTCACCCGCATAGTGGCGCGGTCGCTGCTCGGATGTCGGCTCGGCAAGGGCACTTGCTGCGAGGCGTAGTTCGTACGCACAAATTTGCACAGCCTGAGCCAGGTTTAACGAGCTGTAATCGGGGTTTGTATCGATGCAAATAGCGTGCTGACAAAGGTCGAGCTCTGCGTTGGTTAGTCCGCTTCGTTCGCGACCGAACACTAATGCCGTCGGCACCGCGCGCGCAATCATGTCCGCCGCAGCTGGGCGCGGCGCGACAGTCGGCCAGTCAATGCGCCGACTGCGGGCTGTTGTTCCGTACACAATGTCGCAGCCAGACAGCGCCTCAGCCAGGTTTTCGTGAATGCCCGCTCGCTCGAGAATGTCATCCGCACCGGCGGCGCGTGCCGTGGCCTCCGCTGAAGGGAAATTCGCCGGTGATACGAGGTGGAGGTCCGTCAATCCCATGGTCTTCATGGCACGTGCACTGGCACCGATATTGCCGGGATGACTCGTCTCGACCAGAACGATTCGTAGCTCCGGTAGGTGGGAATGAACTGGGTTAACAGAATTTTCGGAGGCGATATCCACGGCGTCGACCCATCTATAGGTTAAACTTCGGCCTATTCTAAACGGCAAGGTCTTCCATGCACCCGATGCTCAATATCGCGACCCGCGCTGCGCGTCGCGCGGGTACGATCATTTCTCGGGCGCAAAAGCGTCTGCACGATATCAAGGTCGATCGCAAAGGCCATCGCGACTACGTCACGCAGATCGATCGAGAAGCCGAAGCGGCAATTATCGATACCCTACTGACCGCCTATCCCGGCCATGCGATTAGAGCGGAAGAATCAGGCAACCACGGGGACTCTGATTTCGTCTGGATCATTGATCCGCTCGACGGCACCCTCAATTTTATCCACGGCCACCCACATTTCGCGGTATCAATCGCCTTACAGATCAAAGGCCGTCTCGATCAAGCCGTCGTCTACGATCCGATGCGCGACGAATTGTTCTGTGCGTCGCGCGGGACTGGTGCAGTTCTGAACGGGCAACGCATTCGAGTTGGCAATGCCAAATTGCTCGAAGACGGGCTGTTGGCGACCGGCTTTCCAGTCCGTCGGAGTGCCCAAATCAACGATTACATGAGTTCATTCTCTGATTTGCTGGTGCAAAGCGCCGACATCAGGCGCGCGGGCTCGGCCGCGCTCGATTTAGCGTACGTTGCGTGCGGGCGCCTGGATGGCTATTGGGAGTTCGGCCTGCATGAATGGGACATCGCCGCAGGTGCGTTGCTGGTGCAGGAATCCGGTGGGCTAATCGGCGATCCGACTGGCGGTGAGAAGCACTTAACCGATGGCAATGTGGTCGCCGGAAATCCGCGAATATTTCGACAAATGTTGCAGGTTCTGGCACAACATAAAGACAGTTTACGGCGGCTATCGAGTTGAACACGCGCATCTCGTGACGCAATTGAGGCAGATCGTTTTATGAGCGAAGTGAGCATTATCCTGCCGGCGCGCAACGAGGCTGCCAATCTCTCCGCCCTGCTGCCGGAAATCAGAGCGCTACATCCTGACCACGAGATCATCGTCGTCGACGATGGCAGCAGCGATGACACCCTCGAAGTGTGCCAACGCAACGACGTCCGGTGCGTACAACATCCCTACAGCATGGGCAACGGCGCGGCGATCAAAACCGGCGCTCGCCATGCCAACAATGGCATTCTGGTTTTCATGGATGGCGATGGCCAGCACAACCCAGCCGATATTCAGAGCTTGGTTGATGAACTCGATAAAGGGTACGACATGGCAGTCGGTGCACGCTCGGCGAGCACCCACGCATCGCTCGCCAGACGGATGGCGAATCACATCTACAATCGACTTGCGACGTATATGGCTGGCCACCCGATTGCCGATCTGACGTCCGGTTTCCGCGCTGTACGGGCCAGACATTTCCTGCGCTTCCTGTACTTGTTGCCGAATGGGTTTTCTTACCCGACCACGTGCACCATGGCGTTTTTCCGGTCCGGCCTGCCGGTCTCCTACGTCCCGATTGCTGCCCGTAAGCGCGGCGGCAGCAGCCACATCCGCCTGATCAAGGACGGGGTGCGTTTTTTCATGATCATTCTCAAGGTCGGCGCGCTATTTTCTCCGATGCGCTTATTCCTGCCGGTCAGTCTTTTGTTCTTTTTCACTGGCGTCAGTTATTACCTGTACACATTTCTCGCCTTTCATCGTTTCACCAACATGTCCGCACTGCTGCTAACGACATCCATCCTGATTTTTTTAATCGGCATTCTCGCCGAGCTAGTGTCAGCGCTTCACTATAAGGAAGCGGATCTCGAACGCCGTCGCGTGCTTCGACGAGAACGGCAGGAACAAGCCGAATCGATCAATTAGCAGGCCCGCTGGTTTCTTCGAGCCATTCACTCAACGCACGGTCGATGGCCGGATAACGCTGCTTTCCTGCCTGATTGCGCGCGGCAATTAGTGCTTCGCGAGCTGCAAGATGTTGCCCGTCATCCAGATGCCACTCGGCCATTAGATAATGTACGAAAGGCTCATTCGGCTGACTGTCTGCAGCCATGCGCAGACGCTTAAACGCCTCCGCAACATGGCCTTGCCGATACAACAGCATCCCTAGGTAGCTGTTCTGGCGATAACGATAAGTACGATTGAGTGGTTTGTTATCGAGCGCGCGTAATGTCGCTGACAGGTCGTCGTTTGGGAGCTCACAACTACCGTCGAGCTGATGATTGACTAATACGAACAAGCTCGCCAACGCGAAATTATTCACTCGTTTGGCATGTTGGGCAGCGACCAGTGTTTGTGCGGCGCTGCCGTCCGCTGCAGCGTCCCGCCGACACAGTATCACCTGGCGCTGTAACCCGGTTTGAAAACCACCGGTATCAGGCAACAAGGCTAACGCCGCATCGTGTTCACCTCGACGCGAATGCCATTCGGCCAGCGATTGCACGGCCCGTACAGATTTGGGATGGCGCTCTGCCGCAGAAAAATAGAGCGAGCGCTCATCCCCCCACAGCGATGTGCGTACTGCGGTAGAGACAGCGAGCACAGCGACCAAACCTAGTCCTGCCACCGTTAATAAACGTGCCGACAAGCGGCCACCAATCACATCAGCCAGCGCGATATACACGCCCGCCATCGGTAAGTAATTGCGATGCTCGTACATCAACTCCAGGCCGAACACACTCGACTCAAGCGCGTGGCCCAGAAAAAACAGCGCTACGCCGAACGCCGCGACCGGATAGCGCTTGCGGGTCGCCCAGGCTAGTGCCATCAAGCTGAGAAGAAAGGCGAAAGCCGCGATGACAGCAGGCTCCTCAGCGAGATCTCGTACGACGACTTCGTCGTCGTGATAGAACCCGAAATCACGCGAACGCGGCGCGACTATCCAACGCAGATAGGTCGTCAGAACGCGGCCTTGGGTCATTAGACGTTCACCTATCGTGAAATCGCGATGGGTATAAATGCCGAGCAGACGGGCCTTGATATCGCTGCCGATATACGCCGCAGCCGCCAGCACCGGAACTACCGTGCACAGCCATAGCAAGCGCTTTAGCCATAGCGGTCTGGCCAGACTCGCGAACGCGAGAAGTTCCAGCGCAGCAATGTAAAACGGCAATAGCAGGCCGGTTTCCTTGCTCAGGGCGGCGAGCGGCGTCATCACGAAAATCCCACACACAATGAGACTTTCACCGCCCTTGTAGCCCTTCACCACGCGCGCGCGACCGCTGGCGTAAGCAAGTAGCCCCAACACACAAAACAAGGCGGAAAGTTCGGTCATGCGCTGTACTGCGTACAACACGGTGCTGACGTGCAGGGGATGTACCAACCATGCCGCCGCCGCCAATAAGGCGACCGTGCGGGCGCGCCGGCGACAGGGATAAATCAGTCCTAATGTCGTCGAAAACAACGCGTAGAGTGCGGTGCCGATGAGCCCATGAAGTGCGACATTAGCGGCCTTCCAGTGCCAGGCGTCGGCGGTTCCGGCCGTCGCCTGCAGTGCGAATGTGAACATCGAAAGCGGTCGTCCCAGCGGGCCACTGTTGCTGACCAGGTATTCACGGCTGAAAAATGCCTCGCGTGGCAATTCGAGCAGCGGCACAAGGACCGAATAGTCATCAAGTAATAACGGGCCGGGTAATCCGGGCACGTATATCACAACGGTTAACATCAGCAGCATCACCAGCGCCAGCCAGACAGACGCCGTGGCGATACGACGATCGTCGCTCACAATTCGGTCGGGCCGGCCAACAAGCGCCGCAAACGCCCGAAATGCGGCCTGTTAGTGAGCTCAAAATGCCACGGCTGGTCATTGAGCAACGCCTCACCGAGCTTTATCGCAAGCGCGCGACCGCCGTTGTCGCTATACGCTTCTGCGAGTCGGATTGAGAGATTGAGATCGGTTGGATTATGCGCGACAAGTTCTGCCAGGATCGTCAAACCAGCTTCGGCGTCGCCGAGAACGGCTAAGTAGTAGATAGCCAGCCATTCCAGCGTGCGCCGTCGATAATCCGGATAAAGTTCGGCGCCCGTGAGGGTTATTTCAGCTAGCGCCAGCACCGGGCCCGGGGCCTTTCGGCAGCTCGAGTAAGCCTGGCATTCGACCAACTGTCGAAACGCTTCAACACGCACCCGACTGCGTGGATGGGCCTTCAAACGGTCCAGCATGACCTGCGTTCCTGTCTGGTCATTGGCGTTCACTCGCAATTTGAGCAGGGCGGCCAGGGCCATAAACGGAATCCGGTCGAGTGTTGCAGAACGTTCCAGCGCATCGACTCCGGTTTGCTGGAGCGTGGCGTCACCGAGCTCAGCACCGCGCTCGAAGCTAAGCCGCCCATACTCATACCAGCTGCGAGCTGACTCCGGGTGATGGCGTATATCCACACTCATTTGACGCCACGGGTCGTCCCAATCCACCGCGCGCAAAGCGGTCACGATGGCAACGCAAACGATAAATAGCGCCATCGGCAAATAGCGCAGACGAGCATCGGGCACTCGCTTGAGAATCAACTGGGCCCCGATCACCAAAGCGCTGAGGGGACCGACGGAAGCAAGATAGTTACGGTGTTCGTGTACCAACTCCAGTGGCACCAGGGACGATTCCAGCAGGTGGCCGCTGATGAACCACGCGCAGCCGAATGCTAGCCACAGTGGGCGTCTGGCGAATGTGCAGCCAACGGCGACCAGTACGACGCAAACACTCGGTAGGGTCGAAATCGGGTCGAGCAAGCTTTTCGAAAGCGGGACGTCGTCGTGGAACAGGGCGAATAGGGACAGATCCGGCGTTAGGATCATCTGGAGGTAGAGCATCAGCACGCGTGATTCCGTCAGCAAGCGTTCAGCGGCAGTAAATTCGCGACCGAAATAAGCCGGGAAGAGCGTATTCGCGTTCATATAAGCAACGCCCAAGCTAACCAGGATGAGGCCCCCCACGATACCTCGCCACGCTGCGCGAACTGGTGGCAGTCCGGCGAAGCCGAATGCAGAGAGTTCTATGGTCAACAGGAAAAACGGCAACAACACCGCCGTTTCTTTAGCTGCGAGACCCAATACCCAGCACAACATGAGGGCCAACCAGGTTGCCACTGTCACGTCGCGCCCGGACGTCTGGCGCACGCGAATGCAAAAATAGACCCACATCCCCAGCAACATGAACGTCGATGCCAATAGCGTCATACGCTGGACGACATACAACACCGACGTGAGATTGATGGGATGAACCGCCCAGAGCAGCGCGATCAACCAGGCGAGCCGGCCAGCGTCGCCCGCGCGAATCCCAGACAGTCGTCCGAGGATGGCGCGCAGCAAGAATAGGAGCAAGCCGGCGTTGAGACAGTGCAAAGCGAGATTAGTGACTTTGAAACCCAAGGGGACGAGGCCGTCGACCGCATGATTCAGTGCGAAAGTGAGTAACGACAGCGGTCGCTTGAGTGGTCCGGTAGCGGTTGAGAAGGCTGCGTCGAGCGCACCGCTGACGCCGTGGTTCAGCGCGCCCAAGTGTTCATTATTGACGATTACATGGTAATCGTCGAACGCGAATCCGCCGCTGAGACCGGGCCAGTAAACCAGGACCGCCGCGGCCACGATGCTTAACCAACCAAAGATGGCAGCCGGGGTCGTTTTCAATGCTGCGGACATGATTGTCGAGACAAAAAAAAACACGCTGCGTTTCCGCAGCGTGTTTGATTTATCCGAGTCGCTGAAGCTTAGCGGCAGGACGACGGACGGTATTTAGCAAGCAGGTTGCCGCCGGTGCAATCCCAAACGATCTTGCCGCCTGAAGTGGTCGGCGAAAGCTGCAGGGTTGAAGAACCAATCGGCGATGCCGAGAAAATTACTTCAATAACACCAGAAGAAATCGTGACACTCTGGACCGAGTTACCACTGATATCAGTGGAGGTGGCCATGCCGGCTTCATCGTTGTTAGTAGGCAGGTTACCTGTGCTGGAAAAGTACTCAGCCACTCCAGTCTTACCAGAAGCAGCCAAGCTCAAACCTTCAGTCACTTTCGCGCGGATGGTGTAATCCTGGTAGGCCGGGATAGCAACCGCGGCGAGGATGCCGATAATCGCGACCACGATCATGAGCTCGATAAGCGTAAAACCTTGTTGTTTCTTCATAATGGCTAATTCCCTAATGTCAAAGTTGAATGCGCATGCCGGGCAATTATTGTTGATTGACCTCAAACGGCGCGTTGTTCAGTGGGTCGGTCGGCCCAAGCCGTAAAACCCGTTCGAGGAGAAACAAAGCAGGTTGCGTGCCAACTTTTCGATTCATCCAAAAAACCTGCTCTGACGGGCATTCAGGTGACCGCGAGTTGCGCGCCGCAACACCGTATCAAAACGATTTAACGTCAATAAGTGACGCGGCACGTCACACACGGACAGAATCAAGCCGTTTTCCTACTCAATTTCCAGCTTTTGCAACCGGTAACGCAGCGCACGAAAACTGATGCCAAGAATTTTCGCGGCTTTGGTCTTGTTCCAACGCGTTTGCTCCAACGCCTGGATGATGCGCGAACGCTCAACCTCATCCAGATAAGATTGCAACTCAGCGGTGTCGGCGAATTGCGGCGTTGGCTGGTCCTGCGTCGACGGTTCCTCAGCAAGGATTGGCGGGTCGATCTGCGTGGTGGCCGCCCCCGACCGGGTCAAACCCAGATCGGACTCACTGATTGCCTCTTGTTCGCACATCGTGAGGGCTCGCTCGAGAATGTTCTCAAGCTGGCGGACGTTGCCCGGGAAGTCGTATGCGTTCAGTGCTTGCATGGCCATGTCGTCCAGCCGTGGCTGGGGAATACCGAATTCGCGGGATTTGGTGCTCAAAAAATGCTCTGCCAGGAGAGGTATATCCGAACGACGCTCGCGCAGCGGCGCGACATGCAATTCGATGACATTGATGCGGTAGTACAAGTCTTGCCGAAATTGCTCTTTCTCAACCAAGTCCGCCAAATCTTTATGGGTCGCGGCCAGAATACGACAATCGACACTGACCTCTTCCTCTGCCCCGACCGGCCGTACGCGCTTTTCCTGGATTGCACGCAATAACTTCACCTGCATTTGCAGGGGCAATTCAGCTACCTCATCGAGAAAAAGCGTGCCCCCGTCAGCAGCCATGAACAGGCCTTGCTTATCTGCAACGGCGCCAGTAAAACTGCCCTTTTTGTGGCCAAACAGTTCACTTTCGACTAACTCACCGGGAATCGCGCCACAGTTCACCGGAACAAACTCAGCGCCCGAGCGCGAACTCTGCTCGTGAATAAGGCGGGCTACCAATTCCTTGCCACTCCCCGATTCGCCGCTGATATAGACCGGTGCCTGGCTGCGGGCGACTTTACGAACTGTCTCACGCAGTCGCTCGATGGCGACCGATTCTCCAATCAAGCCTGCGCCACCGACCGCTGGATTGCTGCGCAGGCTCAAAGCCTGGGACACCAATTTGCGCAACGCTTGGAGTTCGACGGGTTTCGTCACGAAATCAAACGCACCTGACTTCAACGCGGATATCGCCGCTTCCATGTTGCCGTGGGCCGTAATGACCGCAACGGGCATAGACGGGTAGCTTCTTGCGATATGGCCTACAAGCTCAATGCCGTCACCGTCAGGCAGACGCATGTCGGTCAAACAGAGGTCGAATTGGCGAGATTTCAACAGCGCCTCGGCCTGTTTGATATCACCGGCTGTATCGCACTCGATGTCCATGCGCGCCAGTGTGATTGACAGCAGTTCGCGGATGTCCGGCTCATCGTCGACCACCAGAGCTCGATACTCGTTCATATGTCCCCTACCCGTTGCTGCCGATCGGGATGTGCAAAAGTGAGGCGAAATCGGCAGCCAGCGTCGTGACTGACAAGATGCAAAGACGCCTGGTTTGATTCGCACAACTCGCGGGCAATATACAGCCCGAGGCCTGTGCCGGTATTTTCACTGGTCGCGAACGGCTCAAACAAACGATCGGCGATATTGGCGTCAAGCCCCTCACCCGAATCGACTACATCCAGAAACGGCCGGCCGTTCGTGTCATTGACGCCCGCCTCGAAAACAATGCGCGGGCTCGACTTCGCGTACCGCAACGCGTTTTCGCACAAATTCCACAACACTTGATGGAGCTGGGTCTTGTCGATTCGCACCACGATAGGTTCCTCGAACCAGTCGGTTTGTAACTCGCTGGCAGCCAGATCATGGCGATGCCTCAGCTCGCTTTGGAAGTCTTCAAGCCAGGGGCGAAGTTCGAAGCTCTCCGCGACCGCGTCCTTGCGCCGCCCGAGGTTCAGAATATTCTCGATGATCGTGTTCACCCGGCCGCTATGTTGCAAAACGATGTCAATGAGACGTCGGTCCTGCTCAATCAAATCCGGCGACTCGGAAAGTAATTGTCCGGCGTGGCTGATAGCTCCGAGCGGATTTCGTATCTCGTGAGCGATACTCGCCGTCAGGCGGCCCAGCGATGCAAGTTTGAGTTGTTGCGCACGTTGCCGGGTTTGCGCGGCGTCTTCTAGAAACACCAGCGTTCCGGACTGGTCCTCACCGCTGCGGCTCAGCTCAGTGAAAGAGACCAATGCGTTGATACTGCCTTGCCCGGTGATGGTCGATTCAGGATTATTGCCGGTCTCGATCCAGGTACCGTAAAGACGGTGCAGCTCGCGCGACAATAATCTCAAATCTAACGCCGGCTCGGATCCGTCACGGCCGAGAATTTCATTCGCCGCGTCATTCAGCAGAACAATATTGGAGTCGCCGTCCAAAACCATAATGCCAGCTCTCATTCTGCGCACGATGTGTTCGTTTAGACGCGACAAATTCTGAATATCGATGGCATGTTTCGCTGCCAGCGCCTCACCCAGACGCGCGCGCTCGGCGAGGAGCGAGGCGAGGACGGCAGTGCCGAAACATGACGCCCCAAGCAGGCCGGCCTGGGTGTAGTTGGCACTGGTGTAGCCGAGATAAAGCGTGCCGAAAACCGTTTCGCCCAGAAATGCGATACTCGCAAGCGCGGCGAAAAAAATGCCTGCCCGGCCCGACGCCAACAAACACGTTCCGGCCACGGCGACGACCAGGAGCATGCCAACACCGCTGGTAACGCCGCCGGCCGCATGCATCAACAACGTTATTGCGACGATGTCGATTAACGAGAGGCTGTAAACCAGCACACGATAGTTAAGCTTCTTTACCTCAATCAGGCCCTGCGCCAGAACGGTGGTGACGAGATAGCAAAGCGCTGTTACGGCCAGCAGTCGACCGTCCAAATCGTTCAGATTAGGCGGCATCTTGCCGGTCGTACTCAGGACGGCGAACAGACCGGAGATAACAATTCGATAAAAATTGAAGTAGCGCAGCGCACTCCAATTTGCGAGCGATACGCGCAGCGAGATGTTGGCTTCCAGGCCTGGCCGTTTCCTCATGGCTTGGGGTCGCGCTCCTGAGCGTGGGCCTCGCAGCAATAGTGCTGGCCGTCGCGGACCACGGCTTCATTGCGCGGCAGATAGACCTCGCAGCGTTCGCACTGGACCGTTTTCGCGTCCAATACGCGGGGGCGGCGGGCGCCCAGGCGGGCACGCGCGCTACGCATCACGGCAAAAACCGCGATGACGACTATTAATGCAATCAACAAACGCGGAAACATCGCTCAAGTCCTTATATCGTTGCTGTGAGCGCGCGGGAATTACACGCGAATATCGATGACAAAGCACGGCAGACACGCCATACTTCGGCCCCTGTTTCGAAGACCAAATCAGCGCTTATGTTCCTCTGTTGTCTGATTCGACTCAAGGCGAGCGGATCGACGGGAAAGCATATGCTGGGTGGCATTGTGGGTAATTAAAGGGGGATTTATGAATCTGCACGAGTACCAGTCCAAGAGCCTCTTCGCGGACTACGGCATCCCGGTTCAGGGCGGCGAAGTGGCACACAGCGCCAGCGAAGTAGCTGAACTCGCGCGCGGACTCGGAGGAGACGCGTGGCTGGTCAAAGCCCAGGTTCACGCTGGCGGCCGCGGCAAGGCCGGTGGCGTCAAATTCACGCGTGACCTCGACGAGCTCGAACAACACGCGGCGCGCTTAATTGGCTCACAATTAATCACCGGACAATCAGCGCCCGATGGTCAGCCTGTCAACTGCGTGCTCATCGCCGCTGCTGCAGACATCGAGCACGAGCTTTACCTCGGCGCGGTCATTGACCGCGCAGCGCGGCGCGTTGCATTCATGGCATCCCGCGCCGGCGGCATGGACATTGAAGAAGTCGCAGCCACGACGCCAGAGAAGATTTTCAATTTGGCCGTCGACCCGGTGCTTGGCCTGCAAGGCTATCAGTGTCGCGAGATGGCCTTCGCTCTTGAGCTCGACGCCGCCCAACGCAAGCAATTGCAAGTCATTCTGGAAGGCTTATACCGCCTTATCTGTGAATGCGACGTGAGTCTGGTCGAAATTAATCCACTGGCGATTCTGACTGACGGTTCGCTGTGCGCCGTGGACGCTAAAATCAATCTTGACGACAACGCCTTGTTCCGGCAGAAAAAGATTGCGGATTGGCGCGACCCGAGTCAGGAGGACGAAAAGGAGCGACGCGCCCAGGAATTCGACCTCAACTATGTCACCTTGGACGGCAATATTGCCTGCATGGTAAACGGCGCAGGCCTCGCTATGGCAACCATGGATATCATCAAACTTTGCGGCGGCCAACCGGCTAACTTCCTCGATGTTGGCGGCGGCACCACCGCCGCGCGTGTGGCTGAAGCTTTCAAGATTATCGTGTCAGACAGCAAAGTTGAGGCCATTCTGGTCAATATTTTTGGGGGCATTGTGCGCTGCGACCTGATCGCCGAAGGCATTATCGCGGCGGTCACAGATGTTGGTATCAGTGTTCCCGTAGTGGTGCGCCTGGAAGGCACCAATGTTGATGAAGGCAAAGCGTTGCTCGCCTCCAGTGGGCTTGCGATTACAAGTGCTGAGAATCTTGCAGACGCTGCTGAGAAAGTCGTCGCTGCGGTTGGAGTTCAATAAATCATGTCTATCCTGGTCGATAAAAATACGCGCGTGCTGGTGCAGGGTTTTACCGGAAAGCAGGGCACCTTTCACGCCGAGCAGGGGATCGCTTACGGCACCCAGATAGTCGGTGGCATCACACCGGGACGAGGCGGCGAACGCCATCTCGATCGCCCGATTTTCAATACCGTCGCAGAGGCTGTGGCAGAGACTGGCGCAGATGCGAGCATGATTTTCGTGCCGCCTCCGTTTGCGGCCGATGCGATTGCCGAAGCCGCTGCCGCCGGCATCCGCGTTATCGCCTGCATCACCGAAGGTATCCCTGTGCTCGACATGGTACGTGTCAAAGCCAGTCTTATGGCACGTGGAGATGTCTACCTCATCGGACCCAATTGTCCCGGCATCATTACGCCTGGCGAATGCAAAATCGGTATCATGCCGGCCGCAATTCACCAGCAGGGTCGCACTGGTATCGTGTCTCGCTCCGGCACGCTGACCTACGAAGCGGTTCATCAAACGACCGCAGCCGGCCTGGGTCAAAGCACCTGTGTTGGTATCGGCGGAGACCCCATCCACGGGATGAATTTCATTGATTGTCTACGTTTGTTCGAGGACGACGGGCAGACCGAAGGCATTATCATGGTTGGCGAGATTGGTGGTTCCGCGGAGGAAGAAGCGGCAGCGTTCATCGGTGAGCACGTCACCAAACCGGTAGTTGGATATATCGCCGGCGTCACCGCGCCACCTGGAAAGCGGATGGGACATGCCGGGGCAATCATCTCCGGTGGTAAGGGCACTGCCGACGACAAGTTTGCGGCACTTGAAGCGGCCGGGGTGAAGACGGTGCGTTCACCGGCAGAGATGGGGCCAGCCATGGCCGCCGCGCTGGCCTGAGTCGTCGCATGAGCAGCAGACTGATACTCGGGTAACCACAGCTAATCCTATGTCGCCTCCTCTGCGTCTTGCTCTCGCCCAGACAGATTTCTGTGTGGGTGATATCAGCGGTAACCGTACACGAATAATCGAGCTCACCGCGCTTGCCGCGGCCGAGGGCGCCGACGTTGTTGTGTTTCCGGAGCTGGCCCTAACCGGTTATCCGCCGGAGGACCTGTTGTTCCGCCCAGGGCTTCACCGTCGCGTCCGTGTGGCATTGGAAGAGATTGCTGCCGCAACCGCGGGCACGCATGTGATTGTTGGCTATCCGGAACTGGACGGCGATGCGCTTTTTAACAGTTGTGCGGTTTTCTTCGCTGGTAAGAGAATCGCAAACTACCGCAAACAACATCTCCCGAACTATTCGGTGTTCGACGAGAAGCGCTATTTCGTAGCCGGCACTGAAGCTTGTGTGGTCGACATCGGCGGCGTGAAGTTTGGACTCAGCATCTGCGAGGATATCTGGTCGCCCGATACGGCTCAGCAAAATCGTGCAGCAGGCGCTGAATGCATCTGCAATATCAATGCTTCACCGTTTCATATCGGCAAGTTTAGCGAACGCAATAACGCCGTTCGCGATGCTGCCACGACGTCCGGACTCGCGGTCGCCTATGTGAATACCGTCGGTGGGCAGGACGAGCTCGTGTTCGACGGAGCCTCATTTGCCCTCGACCGTCACGGCGCCGTCACAGCTCAGGCGCCGGCTTTCAGCGAATCGTTGTTCATGCTCGAAGTCGAACGCGAAGCAGCAGGAAAGAACATATTTTTCAGCGGTTCGATGACCGAACTGCCGGATCTCGAGGCTGCCGTATATGACGCCCTGGTCGTCGGCATTCGAGATTACGTCGCCAAAAATCGCTTCCCGGGCTGCGCGCTCGGTTTGTCCGGGGGCATCGACTCTGCTTTGACGCTGGCACTCGCCGTCGATGCGCTTGGCAAAGATGCAGTAACGGCGATTGCCATGCCGTCGCGTTACACGGCAGATATGAGCGTTGACGACGCCCGCGAAGAAGCCAAGCTGCTCGGTTGCGAATTTCGTATCGTTCCCATCGACGATGTCGTGCGTGCTTTCGGTACGAGTCTCAGTCCAGTGTTGCCCGAGCACGGAGTCGGCGTCACTGCTGAGAACCTCCAGGCCCGCACACGCGGCGTAATGCTCATGGCGGTTTCAAATTCAAGCGGCAGAATGGTGCTTGCGACAGGCAACAAAAGCGAAATGTCGGTTGGCTATGCCACGCTGTACGGCGACATGGCCGGCGGCTTTGCGCCACTCAAGGATATCTCCAAGACCCTGGTTTACCGATTGTCGCGCTGGCGTAACGAACGCTCGCCGGCGATCCCAGAGCGGGTCATCGTGCGCCCGCCAAGCGCTGAATTGGCACCCGATCAAAAAGATTCCGATTCGCTTCCGGCTTATGACATTTTGGATCCCATCCTCGAGTCGTATATCGAAAAGGACATGACGCCACGCGAAATCGCAGAACTGGGTTTCGATTTCGCAACCGCACAGCGCGTGGCCGCGATGGTTGACAGGAATGAATACAAGAGGCGTCAGGCAGCACCGGGCGTGCGCATTACCAAACGCGCCTTTGGCCGCGACCGACGCGTGCCGATTACGTCACGCTACGACGAGCAAAAGCCGGTCCCACGCTAACCCGCACTTAGCGCACGCGCGTTTCCCTAACTTCGGCAAGGCCCGGGTGATTAGGGTAGTTCACTTCCAGAACACGCAGTGCGTCATCAGCAAGTTCGTTCAATTCCAGCACTTTGTAGGATTTAGCAAGCAAAATGAGTGCTTCAGGCATCGCTGGCGTTTGCTGGTAATTTTCGACCACATAGCGGGCGCGGTTGGCAGCGGCCACGAACGCCCCGCGGCGCATGAAAAAATTCGCTACGTTAACCTCGTGCTGAGAGAGAATGTTGCGTAGATACCGCATCCGTAGCTGAGCGTCATCGACGTAGATGCTCTCCGGGAATTGTTTTATCAACTCGCTAAAATCGTTAAATGATTGCAACGACGCACCTGGATCGCGCTGAGACGGATCTTTCGGCAAGTAGCGATCGGCAAGCCCGTAACCGCGCCCGAAATTGACCAATCCGCGCAGAAAATACGCATAGGCCATATGCGGGTGAGACGGATACAGCTTGATAAAGCGGTCAAGCGTTGCCTGGGCAGTAGCGGGATCGTCCGTTCGGTAATAACAGTACGCTAGTTCCAACTGCGATTGTTGGGTATATATTCCGAACGGATAACGCGACTGAAGTTTCTCGTAATATTCGATTGCCCCGCTACAGGTGCCAGAATCGAGCCGGTCCTTAGCCATTGAATACAGTCGTTCTTCTGGCCATTTTGACTCTTCGCGATCGCGGCTCGATTGACCTTGAAAATAGCCGCAGCCACTGAGACTCAGCAATGTTAAAAGGCAAATGGCGCGCACTAGCGCGCTGATTGGGACAGACTTCATGAATGGGTTGCTTCCCCGCGCTAGCACGGAATGAGGTTGAAGGCGGACCATTTTAGTGGCTGCAATTTCATCTGCGCAACGTGCGGTCCGCCGGGGCACGGTGGCAGCAAGCTTAGAGCGACATCTGCGCTGCTCGCAAGCGACCCGCGTAGACTAATGCATGGCCATGCGATTCATTGACTTCATCGGTTCGGACAGACCACGGTAACGTGCAGACACAAAACTACGACCTCACCATACCCGACGAGTTCGACGGTTCGCGTCTTGATCAAGCGCTGGCGTCGCTACTAAACCAATATTCTCGTTCAGCGCTGAAACAGTGGATTGAAGCTGGCGCAGTCCAATTGAACGGTAGCAAAGTAAAAGTGCGCGCCAAAGTCCACGGCGGCGATCGAGTGACAGTTATTGCAACGCTCGCAGCAAGCGCAGACGTGCTCCCGCAAGCCGTCGAGTTCGACACGATTCACAGCGACGCTGACTTACTCGTTGTCGCCAAGCCGGCTGGGATCGTCGTTCACCCTGGCGCAGGAAATCCGGACCACACGCTAGTCAACGGTTTGCTGGCGCGCTTTCCGGAACTGGCGGCACTGCCGCGCGCAGGGCTGATTCATCGCATAGACAAGGACACCTCCGGCCTGTTACTGGTCGCCAGGCATACGGCCAGCTATCAACAACTGGTCCGTGCAATGGCCGCTCGCGCGATTAGTAGGACTTACGAAGCGGTTGCATCCGGTGTCTTAATCGCTGGCGACACGATCAATGCTGCGATTGCACGAGATCCACGTCAGCGCACGCGAATGCGTATAGACGTTAACGGGAGACAGGCCGTAACTCATTTTCGAATTGCGGCTCGTTATCGGAGGCACACCTTGCTTGAAGTCCACCTTGAGACCGGCAGAACACACCAGATTCGCGTGCATCTAGCCTCCATTGGCCACCCGCTGGTCGGAGATTCGCGCTATGGCGCGCGGCCACGACCACCGCTTGGTGCCAGCGCAAGTCTGATCGCGCAACTCGAGCAGTTCCCCCGTCAGGCTCTCCATGCCGCCCGGCTCCAACTTGAGCACCCCGTTAGCGGTGAAACACTGACATTCCATGATCCCCGCCCTGACGATCTAAATCGACTGATAGAGGCTCTGGCCGCCGACACGCAAGGCGTCGGGCAACAATGAAGCCGGGACAAGAGACGCCAACATTTATCCCCGAATGGCCGGCACCTGGCAATGTCCGAGTCTGTTTCACAACGCGTCATGGAGGGTTCAGCACAGGGCCGTGGGCGAGTGCGAATCTGGCTACGCATGTTGGTGATCAACTGAGTGCTGTCACACAGAATCGTGAACGCCTTACCCGGTCACTCGCGCTTGAGCAGCAACCTTGCTGGCTTAATCAGGTCCATGGCACACACGTCCATCGCCTGGACCAGTGTACTTATGGCGTAACAGCCGACGGCGCCATCACCAATCGAAGCGGCGTTGCCTGAGTGGTGATGGTCGCCGATTGTCTCCCCGTCCTGCTATGTGCCGGGGACGGTCGCGAAGTTGCGGCTGTGCATGCCGGCTGGCGCGGGCTAGCCTCAGGCATTCTTGGTCAGGCTGTTGCCCAGTTTGACTCACCGCCAGAGCAACTCATCGCCTGGCTTGGCCCCTGTATTGGGACAGGCAATTACCCGGTCGGGTTCGAGCTGCGAACGACTTTCATCAGCGAGCACGCAGCGTACGAGGCCTGTTTCGTTGAACACGCAGGACGCATGCATATGAATCTGCGTGAGTTGGCGAAGCAGCAACTCAAGCGGCTGGGCGTCACGGCGGTGAATGTCAGTGAGCGATGTGTCTACGCTGAAGACGACTCATTTTTCTCGTTTCGGCGCGACGGTACTACTGGCCGGATGGCTGCGTTGATCTGGATTTCCTGAACAGATCACCATTTGCAACAAGCGGAATTGCCCAGCCACAACCGTCGGACGACACGCTAGCCAGCCGACGTTTAGCGCACCTCATGCTTGAAATAACTCGCTGCGACCCTCACCTATCTACTAACGATTGATCAGGTCACAAGGGGGCATTCGAACATGCGCGCCGACAAACTTACGCACAAATTTCAACTCGCGATAGGCGAAGCCCAAAGTCTGGCCCTCGGTTTGGACAACCAGTTTATTGATCCTCAGCACGTCATGATTGCGCTGCTCGACCAGGAAGGCAGCGCAATTCGACAGCTGTTGCAAAACGCCAGTGTGAAAGTCGCCCAACTGCGCTCACAACTAGGTCAAAGCATCGAAAGCTTACCCAAAGTCAGCGGTGCCGCTGGCGATATTCATCCCTCTAATAGTCTCGTTAAAATTCTCAACATCGCGGACAAACTCTCTCAAGATCGAAACGATGCCTACATCGCCAGTGAACTATTTGTGCTCGCTGCGTTTGAGGAAAAAGGCGAGTTGGCCCGCCATCTCAAAAAGAGTGGCGCCGACGCACAGCTGATTAAAAGTGCCATCGAACAACTTCGCGGCGGCGAGGCTGTTGACGACCCGAACGCGGAAGAACATCGCCAGGCCCTCGAAAAGTACACTGTCGATCTGACGGAAAGAGCCGAACAGGGAAAGCTTGACCCCGTCATTGGGCGCGACGAGGAAATCCGGCGCACAATTCAGGTTTTACAGCGCCGAACGAAAAACAATCCCGTTTTGATCGGAGAGCCTGGGGTTGGAAAAACAGCAATCGTCGAAGGTCTCGCTCAACGCATCGTCAATCACGAGGTATCGGAAGGGCTCAAACGTAAGCGCGTGCTCGCCCTCGATATGGGCGCGCTGATCGCTGGAGCCAAATTTCGTGGCGAATTTGAAGAACGACTTAAAGCTGTTCTCAATGATTTGGCACGCCAGGATGGACAGGTGATCCTGTTCATCGATGAGCTGCACACCATGGTTGGGGCGGGAAAAGCCGAAGGGGCGATGGACGCGGGGAATATGCTCAAGCCTGCCCTGGCGCGGGGCGAACTCCACTGCATCGGCGCAACAACACTGGACGAGTATCGCCAGTACGTCGAAAAAGATGCGGCATTGGAGCGACGCTTCCAGAAAGTTTTAGTCGACGAACCTTCTATCGAAGATACGATCGCGATATTGCGTGGCCTGAAAGAACGCTACGCCGTCCATCACGGCGTCGAAATCACTGACCCGGCGATTATCGCCGCAGCCAATCTGTCCAGCCGCTACATCGCCGACCGGCAGTTGCCCGACAAGGCCATTGATCTCATCGACGAGGCAGCGAGCCGAATCAGTATCGAAATCGATTCAAAGCCAGAAAGTATGGATCGCCTGGGGCGCCGTTCCATTCAGCTCAAAATCGAACGTGCGGCGCTGCAAAAGGAGCAGGATGACGCATCGAAACGCCGCCTGGAAGATCTCGAAAGGCAACTTAGCGAAGTGGAAAAAGAGTATGCCGATCTGGAGGAAATCTGGACGTCGGAAAAGGCAGCTTTAGCTGGCACCAATCAGCTCCAGGCTGAACTTGAGCGGGCCCGTCTTGAATTCGAGAACGCAAAACGCGCCGGCGATCTGAACCGGATGTCGGAGCTGCAGTACGGCATCATCCCTGCATTGGAGAAGCAACGACTCGATACGGCAGATGTCGAAGCACCCCGCCAGCAGCTGCTGCGCAATCGGGTCGCGGAAGAAGAGATAGCGGAGATCGTCTCTCAATGGACCGGTATTCCAGTATCCAGGATGCTCGAAGGCGAACGCGATAAGCTCCTGCGCATGGAAGATGCGCTGCATAAGCGCGTGATTGGTCAGCAAGAAGCCGTCGACGCGGTAGCCGACGCCATTCGGCGCTCCCGCGCAGGGTTGTCAGACCCGAATCGCCCGAATGGTTCGTTTCTGCTCCTTGGACCAACTGGTGTGGGCAAGACCGAGCTGTGTAAATCATTAGCGGAGTTTTTGTTCGACACTGAAGACGCGCTAGTGCGAATCGATATGTCGGAATATATGGAAAAACATGCTGTTGCAAGGCTTATTGGCGCTCCACCCGGATATATCGGGTACGAGGAAGGCGGCTATCTGACTGAAACTGTGCGGCGCAAACCCTACTCAGTGGTACTGCTGGACGAGATCGAGAAAGCGCACCCGGACGTATTCAATATCCTTCTGCAAGTCCTCGATGATGGACGGCTTACCGACGGACACGGACGAACGGTTGATTTTCGCAATACGGTCATCGTGATGACCTCAAATCTGGGCTCTGACACCATTCAGAATATGGCCGACGATGACCGTTATGAAGAGATGAAAAAGTCGGTTATGGATGTGGTCGGCTCCCACTTTCGCCCGGAATTCATCAACAGAATCGACGACGTCGTGGTTTTCCACGCGCTCAGAAAGGCGCAAATTCGAGCGATTGCGGAAGTTCAGATAAATCGCCTGCGCGAACGCCTGGGAGAGCAAAATCTCAACCTCGAGATCAGTGCAACGGCACTGGACCACCTGGCCGAGGCCGGATTTGATCCAGTCTACGGTGCAAGACCCTTAAAGCGCGCCATTCAGAATCTGGTCGAAACGCCCCTCGCGGAAGCCATTCTTGCCGGCAAGTACAAAACACTTGATACCGTGCTGGTAGAGCTTGGCGAGGCAGGACTTGAGTTCGGACTCGCTACCACTAATCACGATTCGAACGAGCGCTCCACGACAGACTGACGCCGGCGCTGATTTTCGGGCGTAGATCGCCAAAATCACCCGCCCCGGTAGCTATTTAGCGCTGATTAATCTACCATTTTATGTGGATCCATTTGACTTCATGAGCGCAACACAATGGCGGTATCGACGAATCGAGTGCCCTTAAGCGGCCTCGCACGAAAACTAGTCATGGACGGGCTCCTGGAGCAGGAAGCCGCGGCCGAAGCTTTCCAGGAATCACTGAAAAACAAAATTCCTTTCGTGAAGCAGCTCGTCGAGAACAAGCTGGTCGATGCGAAGTCGATCGCGCATGCCGCATCAAGCGAGTTCGGCGTGCCATTAATCGACATCGATTGCATCGAGATTGACCCCGATACCATCAAAATTGTCAGCCGCGATTTGCTCCAGAAGCACGGCGCGCTGCCGCTGTACAAGCGCGGCACGCGCGTATTCCTTGGTGTTGCAGACCCAACCAATCTGCAGGCGCTGGATGAAATCAAGTTCAATATCGGCGGCGGAACGACCGAGGCAGTCGTCGTTGAGTGGGACAAACTCGCCAAAGCCCTCGATAAAGCACTTGAAGAGTCCGACACCAGCCTCGGAGACATGGACGACGGCGATCTGGAGGATTTCGACGATGTCGAAGTCGGAACGACCGAACCTGATCGCGACGACGATGCGGAAGTTGACGACGCTCCAGTAGTGCGCTTCGTTAACAAATGCTTGTTGGACGCCATCAAGAAAGGCGCTTCTGATCTCCATTTCGAGCCTTACGAGAAAATGTACCGCGTGCGCTTCCGAGTCGACGGTGTCCTGCAGGAAGTTTCCCGCCCCCCGTTGGCCCTGTCCGGAAAAATTGCCGCGCGCATCAAGGTCATGTCGCGCATGGACGTATCCGAGCGACGCGTGCCGCAGGACGGACGCATCAAACTCAAACTGTCGAAAACAAAGGCTATCGATTTCCGCGTCAGCACCTGTCCGACGTTGTTTGGTGAGAAAGCCGTACTACGTATTCTCGACTCGGACGCAGCCAAACTACAGATTGACCAACTTGGGTATGAAGATCACCAGAAAGAATTGTTTCTGAAGAACCTCGCTAAGCCCTACGGAATGTTCCTGGTCACCGGCCCGACCGGTAGTGGCAAAACGGTATCTTTGTATACCGGCATCAACATTTTGAATCAGGAAGATATCAACATCTCCACAGCTGAAGATCCTGTTGAAATCAACCTGCCCGGTGTTAATCAGGTGCAGGTCGATGAGCGCACCGGGATGACTTTTCCGAAGGCCCTCAAGGCTTTTTTACGCCAGGATCCGGACATCATTCTGGTTGGCGAGATTCGTGATCTCGAAACGGGTTCGATTGGCGTAAAAGCTGCGCAAACGGGCCATATGGTGATGTCGACCTTGCATACTA
Organism: Proteobacteria bacterium UBA981; assembly: GCA_002292285.1. Classification (GTDB taxonomy): domain Bacteria; phylum Pseudomonadota; class Gammaproteobacteria; genus UBA981. The sequence goes on along the minus strand of DBBP01000012.1, from coordinate 144,662 downwards.
ATGATGGTCCGCAAACGCTGACACGACTTCAGGATATGGGCATCCAGGCGTTTGCGGTTGCTACGACAATCAACCTTATTACTGGCCAGCGCCTGTGTCGACGCCTCCATCCGGATTACCGCCAACCCATCGATATGCCCGACGATGCATTGTTGAAAGAAGGCTTCCCACAAGAATGGGTCGACGAGGGAATCAAGATATTTAGCCCGGGTGACGGCGGAGCTGAGTGTCCGAGCGGGTATAAAGGTCGGGCCGGAATCTATCAGGTTATGGGTATATCAGACGCCATGAAACGCCTTATCATCGAAGGTGCGAATGCTGTGCAGCTTGCTGACCAGGCGGGGGACGAAGGGGTCTGGGATATACGTAAATCAGGGCTGTCGAAAGCCCGCGCGGGCATCACTAGTCTCGCAGAAGTTAATCGAGTGACGGTGGAGTAGATCATGGCAGAAGCTGCAGTCAAAACCAGCATGTTCGCGTGGGAAGGCGTGGACAGGCAGGGCAAGAAGGTCAAGGGCGAAATGACCGGGCAGAATGACGCCTTGATCAAAGCGCAATTACGTCGCCAGGGAGTCAACCCGCTTAAGGTCAAAAAGAAATCTGCGCCGATGTTCGGTAGCGGCGGCGGAACAATCACGACAAAAGATATCACGGTGTTCAGCCGTCAATTGGCAACGATGATGTCGTCCGGCGTACCTCTCGTGCAGTCTTTTGAGATCGTTGGTCGCGGCCACGAGAACAAAGCGATGCAAGAGTTGATTATGTCGATTAAAGGCGACGTCGAGGCCGGCGGCGCACTGAATGAGGCGCTCGGCAAACACCCTAAGTACTTCAATGAACTGTTCGTGAACCTGGTCACTGCCGGTGAGCAGGCGGGTATTTTGGAAGATATCCTGCACAAGCTCGCTACGTATATGGAGAAGACCGAAGCCCTTAAGTCAAAAATCAAAGGCGCGATGTTCTACCCGCTCGCCGTGGTCGTGGTCGCATTCATCATCACTTGTATCCTGATGATCTTCGTAATCCCACAATTCCAGGACTTGTTTTCCGGATTCGGCGCTGACCTTCCGGCCTTGACCATGGTCGTAATCAACATGTCGAAATGGTTTCAGGCGAATTGGTATTTCCTGATCGGAGGAATTATCGGTACTGTGATGTTTCTCATTCAAGCCCACAGTCGGTCGGTGAAATTTGCGCACTTTGTTGATCGACTATTGCTGAAAATTCCTGTCCTGGGTGACATCCTGAACAAATCCGCAATTGCGCGCTTTGCTAGGACACTCTCGACAATGTTCGCTGCCGGCACACCGTTGGTAGAGGCTATGACTTCTGTCGCTGGGGCCTGCGGAAACATCGTGTACTACGAAGCCGTCATGAAAATGCGCGATGAAGTGTCTACTGGAACCCAGGTGCAGGCGGCAATGCGAGACACGAACATCTTCCCCAATATGGTCATTCAGATGGTCGCGATTGGTGAGGAATCTGGTGCTCTCGACCAAATGTTAGGTAAGGTAGCCGACTGGTACGAACAAGAAGTTGACGATGCCGTCGATTCGCTGACGAGTCTGTTAGAACCAATCATCATGGCCGTACTCGGCGTCCTGATTGGTGGCCTCGTCATCGCAATGTATCTTCCGATCTTCAAAATGGGCCAGGTCGTTTAGACCATACCGATTCGCCTCACCATAACGTATCCAACAGTTGATTCGCTATTATCGAGCGCCTGTTAGCGTAGCAGGCGCTCCAGCCGCTCTGTCGATATGACTACGGCCATACCTTCGGCGCTCCTCGATCCGATTTGGTTTACTGCGGCCATGGGCTTTTTTGGTCTCCTGGTGGGTAGTTTCCTCAACGTCGTCATTTTCCGCCTGCCGGTAATGATGGATCGCGAATGGCGAACGGAATGTCGCTTGCTGCTCGACATGGAGCCCGGGCAAACTGAAGCCGCGTTCAATCTGCTTAAACCGCGTTCCTGCTGCCCGGGCTGCAAATCTCAAATCTCCGCCTTCGACAATGTCCCAGTTTTCAGCTTCTTGTTGCTCGGCGGCAAGTGTCGAAACTGCCGCAGGCCCATTCCGCTGCGTTACCCGCTGGTCGAATTTGCTACAGGTTGTGTTACGGCGTACGCCGGTTGGTATTTTGGTTTCTTTGACGGTCAACTAACCCCCGATTCACTATTGCGCGCGGTCGCGGCAGCAGTTTTCAGCTGGTATCTGATCGCTTTGGCGCTAATTGATTACGATACTCAACTGTTGCCAGATAGCATGACGATGCCGTTACTTTGGATAGGCATCACACTCAGTTTTTTCGGCGTATTCGCGGCCGATTTGGATACCGCTGTGATCGGTGCAATCGCCGGTTATCTGAGCTTATGGTCGGTCTATTGGGCTTTTAAGCTGATTACCGGAAAGGAAGGCATGGGATACGGCGACTTCAAGCTACTTGCGGCCCTGGCTGCCTGGCTGGGCTGGCAAGCCTTACCCGCCCTTATTTTGTTGTCGTCACTGGTCGGTGCAGTAATCGGTATAACGCTCATGGCGACCGGTGCGCGTCGGCGTGACGAAGCTATTCCGTTTGGACCGTATCTCGCACTCGCGGGAATTATTATGATGTTCTACGGGGACTCACTCAGGCATCTGCTTTCACCGAGCGGAGTGCTGTAGGATGGCGCAATCTCGCAGGCGCGAAGCGGAGGCCATTTGCGGACAGTTCGAGTATGTTTTTGCGATTTCAATTTAAGTGATGGCGACAACAGTCCCAGAAATTTCCACCTTCGTCGTTGGCGTCACGGGCGGTATCGGGTCCGGTAAAACGACTGTAAGTAGCGTTTTCGCAGACCGTTATGCCGTTCCAGTTATCGACGCTGACCTGGTCGCGCGCGAGGTTGTCGAACCGGGACAGCCGGGACTCGCCGAGCTTGTCGAGAGTTTCGGAACTGGCGTCCTCGATCAGGATGGCAAACTTGATCGACGTCAGCTCAAAGGAATCGTTTTCTCGGATCCAGACAAGCGCAAACGCCTGGAAGCGATCTTGCACCCCAAAATTCGCCAACTGACGGCGATCCACCTCGCGCACATTAATGCCCCATATTGTCTGCTGTGCATTCCCCTTCTCGCGGAAGGCGGTCGACATGAACTCATTCGCAGAGTTCTGGTCGTTGACTGTCCTGAGTTGGTACAGCTTCGTCGCGTGACATCTCGGGATCAGTTATCTGAGCAACAAGTCCGCGCCATTATGGCGACACAGGCTTCACGCGAGGAACGGCTCGCCATTGCTGATGACGTGGTAGTTAACGACGGTGATAGCGATTCACTGAATGCCGCCGTCGAAAAACTTCACGCGCTTTATTCCACACTGGCGGCCGAATCGGGCGCGAGTACCAACGGGCCATGACCTTGGATGCATCGAATCAACAGACGAGTCTGTTTCCTGGCCCGGTGTCGTCGCTCATATTCGAACAACCGCTCAATGAACGGATCCGCAACTGCCTTAGGCTTGAGCATCTGTTTCTTGGCATCGAGGCCGGTATCCAGAATGCCGGCGAATGGGACGCGCGAAACGCCATATCAAGAATGCTTGAAGTCAGTGATTTCTTGACCCGCACTGATATCAAAGGCGAAATCATCAAGGAACTCGAGCGCCATATGTCGACCCTTGCTGGCCTGAAAAACAATCCGGGAGTCGATCCAACTGCACTCGATGAAACGCTAAAAGCCATCAGTGACATTTTGCACAAGCTGAAACCAGCTGAATATCAACCCGGTTCGGCGCTACGAAATGACGAGCTGACCAGCCAGCTCCGCCAACGTCTGAGCATTCCCGGTGGTACATGCAATTTCGACGTTCCAGCCTTTCATTTTTGGCTCAATGCCGACCCGTCTTTGCGACAAGCTCACCTGAACGATTGGATGCGGGACCTGAGAATAGTTGAAGACGCTATCACAATGATCTTGAGTCTAATCCGGAACAGCAGTAGCCCACGCACCGTGACCGCCGACTCCGGCTTCTACCAGCAACAGATTGACAGCACTTTGCCCTGTCAAATCGTACGTGTGGTTATGCCTGCCGAATTACAGGCGTTTCCGGAAATCAGCGGCGGCAAACACCGTTTCACAGTACGTTTTTACAACCAGCCCCAGACGTGCGTGAGACCTAGCCAGCTCAGTAACGACGTCCAATTTGAACTTCACTGCTGCGGAATCTAGAATCCCGCAGCACGCCCAGCGCACCACCATTCTATTCGTGCAAAGGGTCCATGGTTTGAAGCCCGATTACCGCGCACGATTGCTCCACCCACATTCCGATGCCCAGGATCTCGACCCGCAGCCATAATTCTCGCAGGCGTTAATTCACGTCCACGTAATTGCTTTTTGTCCATAGAAGCGAGCTGTCGCGACGACACCAGGCATGTCGCAGGACTCGCCGAGGTCGCAGGCTAGTGCGACCCCTTGGCACCCCATACTGCGTGCCATAAAAGCGTCGGAGGCGGACACAGAACCGCATGCATACGCCGGAATCTTCAGGCGCGATGACGCTGCCCGTAACGACCGCCACTGGCGTCCGTGTCCACCGACGCTAGCGGGGGGCTGAAGATACTCCAGGTACACGAAGTCAACGCCAATCTTTTCGGCAAGATCCAAATCACTACGGTTCTGGCAACTCGCGCTAGTAAGTAGATTCGAATTGGAGGGGGGTTGAAACCCGCCGCGCAAGTCGTTAGCAGACACATGAACGCCATAGAGGTTGCTGGCAGGCCTATTTGGACGGGCAGAGCAGACTGTCATTCTCGCTCCGTAGATGCGGCATAAATCTGCCGCCTGGGCGAGCGTTCGAAGGAGATCGGGGTCGTCAGATGCCGGGGTACTGAGACGTATTAGCCTAATACCGGCTTTGAGATAACTTTCTAATGAGGCTATGTCACGCTCGTGCTGCCCGCCTTCTAGTGACGTACAGATGGCAAGGTCAGGAAGCTGAGCCGCGGTGCGGATGCCGTCGTTTGCTGCGGGCACGCACACACCCGATAAATCATTAGCAGCGAACCACGCGACCTGCTGACCTTCGCGTCCATATGGCTCACCTGACCACTCAGTCACTTCGAATACGCGCAGGTCGACCCGCCGGTCAGGATATTCATAAGCTATCCTTATCAATGGCATCGCACTACGAACGCGCAATCCAAGTTCCTCGTAAAGTTCTCTGGTGAGGGCTTCGATCGCCCGCTCGGAGCGCTCGACCTTGCCGCCAGGAAACTCCCATAGTCCGCCTTGATGCGCGTCTGTAGGACGCAGACTCAATAAAATTCGTCCGTCTGGCCGCCGGATTACGCCCGCCGCGACTATGATTAGCGCGGAGTCCATTCCGTGCTTGTCTCGTTCGCGTTCAGCGCGGATAGCATCGAACTTCTGGTCGTTCCAATGGATATTGTGCAAGCTGATACGTGCTCGCGCGGCTTGCACTATTCCAGTTTACCGTGGCATTGCTTGTATTTTTTACCTGAGCCACAAGGGCATGGCTCATTGCGGCCTACTTTCTTGGCACCCCGCACAAACGGCGCCGGTCGATCCGGCTCTCCTGTCGTTCTATCTCCAGGCTGATCGGCAGCAGGCGGCGCATCGCTGGCAGATTGGTATTGGTAGTCTTGCTCCGAAGTCCGTCGATTCTGTTCTTCAACAGCCTCCACGTCATCGTTGGCCTTAACTTCAACTTTCGACAATATTCCGATCACATCGCGGGTGATTTCGCTCAGCAAACGCCCGAACATTTCGAAAGCCTCGCGCTTGTACTCCTGCTTTGGGTTCTTCTGGGCAAAACCACGCAAGTGGATGCCTTGCCTGAGATAATCCATCGCAGCGAGATGTTCCTTCCAGTGGGTGTCGAGCACCTGCAGCATGATTGCCTTCTCGAAATTTCGCAGCACCTCTTCCCCGGCTATAGCTTCCTTATCGGCATACGCAGTTTCGATTTGAGAGAGAATTCGACCCCGAATGTCTTCTTCGCCGAGTTCGTTTTCTGTATCGAGCCAATTCTGAATATCAGCTTTTATTGAAAACTCCTGTTCCAGGGCAACGACGAGCCCAGGTACGTCCCAGCTCTCATCAAAACTACCAGGGGGAAGGTGCGAGTCGACTAAGTCGTTGACGACGTCGTGGCGGATCCCTTTGATGTTCTCCGATATATCATCGGCCTCCATCAGCTCCCGACGCTGTTCGTATACATGCTTGCGCTGATCGTTGGCGACATCATCGAAATCCAGAAGTTGCTTGCGAATGTCGAAATTGCGCCCTTCCACCTTGCGTTGAGCATTTTCAATGGCGCGGGAGACCCAAGGATGCTCAATCGCTTCCCCGTCCTCCATACCTAATTTCTGCATCAAGCCGCTAACGCGTTCAGAAGCGAATATGCGCATCAAATTATCCTCAAGCGAGAGGAAAAAACGGCTTGATCCGGCATCGCCCTGTCGACCGGCACGGCCCCGCAGCTGGTTGTCTATTCGCCGGGATTCGTGTCGCTCGGTACCGATTATGTGCAATCCGCCTGCTTGCAACACCGCTTCGTGGCGCACATCCCACTGTTCTTTGACTTGCTGCAATTGAGTTTCATCAGGGTCCTGCAGGTCCGAGATTTCTGCTTCGAGATTGCCACCGAGTACGATGTCGGTCCCTCGACCAGCCATGTTCGTTGCCACGGTAACTGTCCCGGCTCGCCCGGCATTCGCGATTATCTGTGCTTCCTTTTCGTGGAACTTTGCGTTTAGCACTTCATGTTTGATGTTCTGCTTGCGCAGTAGCCCGGCCAGGTATTCGGAAGTTTCTATTGAGGTCGTACCAACTAATACCGGTTGCTCTCGCTCAACGCACTCGCGGATATCGTCGATAATCGCATCAAATTTTTCCTTCGCTGTCAGGAAAACCAGGTCCCCGCGATCATCGCGAACCATCTCGCGATGGGTAGGCACGACGACGACTTCGAGCGCATATATTTCTTGAAATTCGTATGCCTCGGTATCTGCCGTTCCGGTCATGCCGGACAGTTTTTTGTACAAGCGGAAATAGTTCTGGTACGTGATCGAAGCGAGGGTCTGATTCTCCAACTGAATCTTCACGCCTTCTTTCGCCTCGACTGCCTGATGCAGTCCTTCGGACCAGCGCCGTCCTGGCATCGTGCGGCCGGTAAATTCGTCGACGATGACGATCTCGCCATCTTTGACAACATAATCCACATCGACCTGAAACAGCGCATGAGCGCGAATCGCCGCGTATACATGATGCATTAGCGAAATGTTGGCAGCGCTGTACAAACTGTCGCCCGCCTCCAGTAGTCCCTCGGACGCTAGTAACTGCTCGAAATGCTCGTGCCCGTCCTCGGTCAGATATACCTGGCGAGCTTTCTCGTCTACGGTGAAATCCCCAGGGCCATCTTCTTCTTGCTGTCGAACAAGCTGAGGTATCAAAGCATTAATTCGCACGTACAGGTCGCTGCGATCGTCGGTAGGCCCAGAAATAATCAGCGGCGTTCGAGCTTCGTCAATTAGGATGGAGTCGACCTCGTCAACGATAGCGAAGCTCGTATCTCTCTGGACTCTCTGGTCCGGATGAAAAGCCATGTTGTCGCGCAGATAGTCGAACCCGAACTCGTTATTGGTTCCGTAAGTTATCGCGCTCGCGTAGGAACGTTGACGGTCCTCGGCAACCATGCCTCCGAGTACAACACCAACGGACATGTCGAGGGCGTTGTATATCTGCCCCATCCATTCAGCATCACGTCGAGCAAGATAATCGTTCACCGTGACGACGTGCACTGAGTCGCCAGACAGAGCGTTCAAATACGCGGGTAGCGTGGCGACGAGTGTTTTACCTTCGCCGGTGCGCATTTCTGCAATCTTGCCCTGATGAAGCACCATTCCGCCGATCAGCTGTTCGTCGAAATGGCGCATGCCAAGGACCCGCTTGCCGGTTTCGCGCACCACCGCGAACGCCTCCGGGAGTAAAGCATCGAGGCTCTCACCGGCAGTGAAGCGTTCCCTGAATTCGGTTGTTTTCGCTCGAAGCGCCGAGTCGTCTAGAGCTTCAAAATCGGATTCGAGTGCATTGATTGCCTCGACATCCTTGCGCATGCGCTTGATCAGGCGATCGTTTCGAGTACCGAACACTGACCGCATCAGACGGGCGGGGATTGACTTGAGATTTGCAGCCATGGGCCTATTTCGACGGTGACTATGGGGTAAGCGCGAGCACGCAAGGCGTTTGCATGCGAATGCTCGGCATTGTAGCAAATCCGCGCCATGTCACTGGACTAAACTCTCAGTTTCGAACTGAGTTGGTGCGGCACTTAGGATCTGCAGAAAGCGGGTAGAAAGCTACTGGTTTTCAGGCTTGGTGCTGGGAATCGTCGCCGCTACGCCCGGCAGCGAGAAAGGGGTAACGCTTGTGCGTGGCCTTTATTCGGCGTGCTGGCGAATGAAATTCCAGGGATTAACCGAACGGTTGTTGTGTACAACCTCAAAGTGGACATGGGGGCCGGTTGATTGGCCGGTGTTCCCTAGCAGGGCGATCGCTTGATTTTTCGTCACTTTCTCACCGAGAGTAACCAGATTGACACGATTGTGTGCGTAGCGGGTAACGTAACCATTCCCGTGATTGAGCTCCACCAGATTACCGTATCCCCAACGCTTTCCGGACCACGTCACGATTCCGTCTGCGACCGCATTAACGTCCAGCCCTGGCTTACCAGCGAAATCTATGCCGCTATGAAACGCACGACGACCGGAGACCGGATGGGTCCGGTAACCGTAACCGGACGAGATCCAACCGTCGTCGACAGGGCGACCATCGGGCTCGGTATTACTCAGCTGTTCGCGATCCAGTAGGAATGACTCGAGTACACTCAGGCGCGAGTCGCGCAATTCCAGCTCGGTCTTGAGCGCACTCAGATTCGCGAGTAGCACGCCCCACTCCGGTAGCTCGGACGCATCAGGGTAGGGTCCACCAAGCGGTACGTCGGCTCCAAGGGCGAATTCTTTAGGGTCGAGGCTGCTCGACGTCACGACCCGCTCAGCAATGGCATCGAGCCTGCCAAGGCTACCCATCAGCTTTCCGACCGAACTTGACAATTCGCTCAGATCAGCGTCGAGATCGTCTTCCAGTCGGGTTAAGAACTGGCGCTGCCGAACGATTTCGCGCTGCCATAGTTGCGCAGAGCGTTCGGGATTATCGAGAATCATCGCGGCCATATCGTCGCTGCCGCGCACATAACCCCAATGTATCGTTACGGCTGCTGCGCCGAGCGCAAGCAAGCCGAACACCGCCAAGGCGAAAACATTCAACCGGATGCGACCGGATGTGCCACGAGACTTGGATATGAGCAAAATTTCCATGAGAATCTCATCGTCAGCGCCTGGGTTCGGCGCTTCGTAGGCTTTTTATTATGAGTTCGCTGGAACCCGTTTCACATATTGTGACCAAATTCGACCGCTTAAAGCAATTAAGTGCTCAAGCGCGCCGGCTTTCACAGCTCAACCTAACTGTAATGGCCTGTTTACCTTCCCGATTGTCGAAGCACACTCGGCTCGCTGCGGTGCACGATGGTTACCTTGTTTTACAGGTCGACAATGCCGCATGGGCGGCGGAGGTCCGATATAAAACGCCCGAACTTCTCGCGGCATTGAGCGGCCTTCCTGAATTCGCGTCAATTCGCAGCATTCGGGTAAAAAAAGCCCCGGCAGTTAAATTAGAAACGCGTCGGCCGGAAGGCCCAAGAATGAGTCCAGAATCTGCGGACTCAATTACGGCCCAGGCTGAGCACATGGCTGATGACGACATTCGCGATGCGCTGCTTAAATTAGCCTCGCGCGGAAATCCGACGAAAAAAAAACCTAACGCTTAGCCTGCTGGCATCGGTTGCATGAAAACAATGGGAGCAGCCTCATCTTCTTCATATGAGATCAGGTCCCAGGCATCCTCTGCCGCAAGAATCTTACGCAACAGCCGGTTATTCAGCTCGTGCCCTGATTTGTAGCCGTGGAAAGCCCCTATCAGGCTATATCCGAGCAGATACAAGTCGCCAATGGCGTCGAGAATTTTATGTTTCACGAATTCGTCTTCGTATCTTAGACCGTCTTCGTTCAGGACCCGGTAATCATCGACCACCACGGCGTTGTCCAGACTCCCGCCCAACGCCAGATTCTGTTCGCGCAGAATCTCGACCTCTTTCATGAAACCGAAAGTGCGGGCGCGACTCACTTCTTTAACGAATGAGGTTGTCGAAAAATCAATTTCCGCGTGCTTGCTATGCTGATGAAAAAACGGGTGATCAAATTCGATTGCGAAAGAGACCTTGAATCCGTCGAAAGGCTCAAAGCGAGCCCATTTATCTCCGTCACTAACGGAAATCTCGCGGTTTATACGGATAAATTTCTTCGCTTTATCTTGTTGTTCAAAACCGGCCGACTGTATAAGAAAGACAAATGGCCCGGCGCTGCCGTCCATTATCGGGACCTCCGATGAACTCAAATCGACGTAAGCGTTGTCGATTCCGAGACCAGCGAATGCCGAGAGCAAGTGCTCAACGGTCGATATCCTGACGTCGCCCTTGACCAGACTTGTCGAAAGACTGGTGTCGCCAACATTTTCTGCACGGGCGTTTATCTCTACCGAGGGAGAGAGATCTTCACGCCTGAACACAATGCCGGTGTCGGGTGCCGCCGGGCGCAAAGTAAGAAACACTTTGCGTCCCGTGTGCAGACCTACGCCTGTCGCCCGAATGACATTCTTCAGGGTTCTTTGTTTTATCATCTCCTCGCTTCCCCCTAGCAAGGCTTGCTTCGGCGCGATGATAGCACACGTTCGTATCGCATTGATAAGGTTGTTTTTCTTCCGTCCTGTTTACCTCGTCCCTGAGCGATTAATCCGCCTGGCGCCGAAGAAACGCGGGGATGTCAAGGTAGTCCGTGTCCCCCGCGTTATCGCCGTTGGCGCCGGGTTCATCGTCCTTGTTTCGGATGACCGTCGGACGCTCAAACCGTTTGTAATCGATGTCTGTATCTTCCGTCGGACGTGCGATCTGGGCCAAGGGCTCTTCCTTCGGGCGGTCACCGTTCGCTGCGCTTGGACCAATACCCGTTGCTACTACTGTCACACGGATTTCGTCTTGCATGTCTTCATCAATAACGGTGCCGACTACAACTGTTGCATTGTCGGAAGAAAACTCTTTTACCGTATTACCCACCTCTTCAAATTCACCCATGGTCAAGTCAAGTCCGGACGTGACATTGATTAGAATTCCGCGTGCGCCGGATAAATTGATATCTTCCAATAACGGGCTTGATATTGCGGCCTCTGCTGCAACCCTCGCCCGGTCCTGCCCGCGAGCGCTTCCCGATCCCATCATCGCCATGCCCATTTCCGACATCACGGTCCTGACGTCGGCGAAGTCAACGTTGATCAAGCCTGGGCAAGTTATTAACTCCGCAATGCCCTGGACGGCGCCAAGCAACACATCGTTCGCTGCTTTGAACGCATTGAGGAGACTGATATCGCGACCTAACACGCTGAGTAATTTCTCGTTTGGAATGGTGATCAGAGAATCAACGTACTGGCCCAACTCCTTCATGCCGTCGCTTGCGATACTGGCACGCTTGCGCCCCTCGAAAGGAAAAGGACGAGTCACAACAGCGACAGTCAAAATCCCCATTTCTTTGGCGATTTGTGCCACCACCGGTGCGGCGCCGGTGCCGGTTCCGCCTCCCATGCCCGCGGTAATGAACACCATATCCGCGCCCTCCAGCGCATCACTGATGCGTTCGCGATCGTCGAGCGCCGCCTGGCGTCCGATTTCCGGACTGGCACCGGCTCCCAGGCCCTTGGTGATTTCACTTCCCAATTGCAGAGTCGTTTTGACACTGGAAGTCTTGAGCACTTGCGCGTCAGTGTTCGCGCACAGAAATTCAACCCCCTCTATTTCCGCGCTCAGCATGTGCTCAACGGCATTCCCGCCGCCACCGCCTACGCCAATCACTTTGATCACTGCTTGTTGACTGTAAGAATCCATTAATTCAAACATTTCGTTTCCTCCGTCGATGGCGCCCTGCATAGGAGCGTCCGGTTGTAGTAATAACACTCTGTCCAGCGATAAACATTTCGGCGCATTCGCGCGCCGAAATGTTTCCGTTCGTCAAAAATTTCCGTGAAACCAATTCCGCATGCGTTCCCACAGCGAAGTGGTGTTATCAAATCGACCGGGCTGGTGAGTGCCCGCGCCGTTTTGATTACCGAAGAGCAACAGCCCCACCCCGGTCGCATAGATCGGGTTGCGAACCACGTCGACCAACCCCGCTACATATTGCGGCGTACCGAGTCGAACCGGCATGTGGAAAACCTCCTCCGCAAGATCGATAACGCCTTCCATCTTTGCGCCGCCACCGGTCAGTACGACACCCGCGGCTATCATCTCCTCGAACCCGCTGCGATTTAGCTCGGTGGCAACGAGGTTGAATAGTTCTTCGTAACGCGGTTCGACAACCTCGGCCAGCGTTTGACGGATGAGGCGCCGCGGCGGCCTGTCGCCCACACTCGGGACTTCGATGGTCTCTTCCGGGTTGGCTAATTGGGTGAGTGCGCACGCGAAGCGAATCTTGATATCTTCGGCGTGATGGGTCGGCGTGCGCAGGGCTACGGCGATGTCATTAGTCACCTGGTCACCAGCAATCGGAATAACCGCGGAGTGATGGATGGCACCTTGGACAAAAACTGCAATATCGGTTGTGCCCCCGCCAATATCACACAGACACACACCTAGTTCCTTTTCATCTTCAGTGAGAACCGAGTGTGACGATGCGAGTTGCTGGAGAATGACATCGTCGACTTCGAGTCCGCAGCGCCGCACGCATTTGACGATATTTTGCGCGGCAGAAACTGCACCGGTGACCATATGAACACGCGCTTCCAGCCGCACTCCGGACATGCCAATGGGTTCACGAATTCCTTCCTGGCCATCGATGACGAATTCCTGGGGAAGAATGTGCAGAATTTTCTGATCGGCGGGTATTGCGACTGCACGAGCGGCGTCGATGACACGATCAACGTCGGTCGAAGACACTTCGCTGTCGCGAATAGCCACGATACCGTGTGAGTTGAGACTGCGAATATGACCGCCAGCGATCCCGGCATAAACCGAGTGGATCTCGCATCCTGCCATCAGCTCCGCTTCTTCAATTGCTCGCTGAATGGACTGCACCGTCGATTCGATGTTAACGACGACACCCTTCTTCAATCCGCGCGATGGATGAGAACCGAGCCCGACAACTTCCACTTCGTCGTCTGCCGAGACCTCGCCGACGATCGCGACGACTTTCGACGTTCCAATATCAAGCCCGACTAACAGCTTCTTATCTGGTTTTTTAACCATCGAGCGTTGCTCCCACAAGATTTCCCTCTGCTAATTTGCGTGCTGTGCTTAGGCGCTGTGAAATCATCCGTTGTCGGCCTGTGGTGTCCGTTGTCCAACCGCAAAACCATTCGTATAGCGTAGGTCCACGTGACCTACACTCGGCCACGCTTTGGAAAGTCCATGCTGATAGCCGAATAGGAATCGCTGCAGGCGTTGTCCCAGTTCTCGACGGCCGAGCACGATATTCTTGCCGCCAGCGGTTGTCAGCGTCCATGCGTAGCGGGCTGATAGCTGCAGAACCGCGATGTCGATACCTACTGCGGCCAGTTCGCCAGATAAAAAATAATATTTACGCAGTACCTCGACTTCCGATCCGATGGGCCCATTGAGTTGGACCAGATCGGTCGGAATAAGATCGACCGAGGGGGCGAATATGTCCCCAACTTCATTCAACATCGCCAGCCGCCCCCACCGTGCTACGGGCGTTTGTTCAACCACGCGGACATGCAAGGCGTCCGGCCAAACTCGTCGTATCGTAGCCTCCCGAATCCATGGTTCGTCGAGCAAATGGCGACGAATGCGGGTTACGTCCAGAGCAAAGAAACCAGCGTTGACCGAACTAGCGACAGCTTCCTGCAGGACGTCCGGGACGAGATGGGTAAACTCTCCTTCAACCATGACTTTGCGGATCGGCAATGCCGCAGGATCCGTGAGCGCAGATGTCAGCCATCCGAATCCACCAATCGTCGCTGCGAGCATGAACGTGAACATGATCGCCGTCGGCGATGGCAGGCTGCGCTCTGCAGGCGCTCTGATTTTTGCTTGCGTCATTGGATAACGTCCGCGGACATACTGGTCGCCAGGACCGCGAGAACAAGATCGCCAAACGACAAGCCCGCGTGCGCGGCTGCCATCGGGACCAGCGAGTGGTCGGTCATCCCCGGTACAGTATTAAGCTCAATCAGCCACGGCTGTCCCTCACCGTCACAAATAAAATCGACACGCCCCCAGCCAGCCCCATCGAGCACCGCGAACGCTTGCAGTGCCAAATCGCTAACCAATTCTTGCGTCGTCTCCGGCAATCCGCATGGACAGATGTAGCGGGTGTCGTCGGAAGCGTACTTGGCGTCGTAATCGTAGAACTCGCGCGGTGTTTCAATGCGGATAATTGGCAGCGCCACTGCGCCGAGAATCCCTACGGTGTACTCGGAGCCCGTAACGAACCGTTCAGCGATTACATTTGCATCGAATTCGCGTGCCCGCAATACCGCCGCCCCAAATTCGTCTTCGCTACGCACAATGCTGATACCAAAGCTCGAACCTTCGCAGGCAGGCTTCACAACAAGTGGGAAACCGATTGATTGCGATATTTCCCGAACATCACTAGTCGGATGTATCCATTCAAAGTCGGGAGTCGGTAATCCTGCTCCGATCCAGACCATCTTCGCTCGCGATTTATCCATCGCCAAAGCGCACCCGAGCACACCGGAGCCGGTGTATGGGACGCCGGCCAAATCAAGAGCGGCTTGAATATGTCCGTCCTCCCCGCCGCGACCGTGGACGGCGATCAAGTAGCGGTCAAAATTATCTTCCAATGGCATCGCCGAGGACCCGTCCCAATCAAGCGCAGTCGCGGCGACGCCGCGTTGGCTAAGGGCAGCGACTATCGCGTTACCACTCCGAATCGACACTTCCCGCTCCGCAGAGGCGCCGCCCATGAGCACGCCGACCCGGCCGGCATGGGTGACGACATTGTTCAAGTTTTTCTGAGTCGGTAAACTCACCGCTGACCACCCTTCGGTTGAGACACAGGCGGCATCCCCACGATGTGAACTTCCGTTTCGAGCGTAACGCCAGTCGCTTTCTCTACACCGGCGATCACCTCATCGATCAGTGCTTCAATATCCGACGCCGTCGCATTGCCGTCATTAATGATGAAGTTCGCGTGTAGGACGGACACCTGCGCACCACCGCTGCGATGGCCTTTGAATCCGCTGTTCTCAATCAAACGTCCAGCGAAATCACCTGGTGGATTCTTAAATACCGATCCGCACGAAAACTTTCCGATCGGCTGTGTTTCGGCGCGCTCGGCAATGACCTGCCGTATTCGCGCGCGGCCAGCCCCGTCTGCAGGTTGCGGCAAGCGAAACCATGCGCCAAGAAACGACAACCGTTCGCCTGCGACATTGCGATAGCCAGGCACGTACGCGGAGGCGGCCATGGTTTGGATTTGACCGCCAGGTTCGATGGTTTCAACTGTTTCGACGAAGGACCAGATCTCGCCTCCTAACGCACCAGCATTCATACGCAGCGCGCCGCCGACTGTGCCAGGGATGCCCGCGAGGAACTCCAGGCCAGCGCGATCATGGGCGGCGGCTTCACGCGCAAGCTTTGCGCACGTGACGCCACTCTCGGCATAGACCACCTGCTCGTCGATCCATGTGAGCCGAGTTAACCCTGGGCTCGTTGCGATCACGGTTTGTCGCAGACCGCCATCGCGGACCAACATGTTGCTACCGAGTCCTAACCACAGGATCTCAGTCTCGCTACCAACATCGCACAGATAATTGACAAGATCCTGGCGGTCAGCTGGTTCGAAAAAACGCGCTGCTGTCCCGCCACAGCGCCAGCTGGTGTGCGTCGCCATAGGCTCTTCGAAACACATTTTTCCGCGCACTGAGGAGGCGCTATGCTGATCGTAGGCGACGTTCATGTCAGCAATTCCTCCGCCAGCTGGCCTATATTGCCGGCGCCCAGCATCGCGACAATGTCGTCAGTTTTGACGACACTTGCGAGTACCGTATGGAGGTCTTCGGGGTTGTCGACGAATACCGGCTCGACCTGGCCACGGGTGCGGATCGCACGTGCGAGTGAGCGTCCGTCCGCGCCGGCGATAGGCGCTTCGCCGGCCGCGTACACTTCAAGCAATATGAGCACGTCGACGGTGGACAGAACGCTTGAAAAATCATCGATGAGATCGCGCGTGCGGGTATATCTGTGCGGCTGGAATACCACGACCAGACGCCGGTCCTCCCAACTCCTACGCACCGTTTTAAGCACCGCATCAAGCTCACGCGGATGATGTCCATAATCGTCCACGACAGTGACCAACTGATCGCCAATCGTGATGTTCGGGTGGATTTGGCAGCGTCGTGCGATGCCTTCAAATCGTTGCAGCGCGTTGCCAATAGCCTCGGCTTTGAGCCCGAGCTCAAGCGCAATCGCGATCGCCGCTAGCGCATTCTGAACGTTATGTTCGCCGGGCAGGTTCAGCACCAGGTCGTGATCAAAATCCCCAAGATTGCTCGTCACTCGAAAATGCTCACGACCAGCGACATGGTGGAGTCTGTGTCCGCGAACATCCGCATCGGGGTGGAAACCGTATGTGATTACACGTGCGCGGATTTGCGGAATCAGGGCTGCCGCGTGTTCGTCATCCAGACACACGCAGGCGACGCCGTAGAAAGGTAAGCGTCGGAAAAATTCCACGAAAGCAGCGGTAAGATCGGCAAAGCTACCGTTGTAGGTATCCATGTGATCAGCGTCAATATTGGTCAGCACCGCAATGAGCGGCTGCAAAAGAAGGAACGAAACGTCACTTTCGTCCGCCTCCGCGACCAAATAGTTACCCGCACCAAGGCGCGCATGGGCGTTTATGCTTTTTACCAATCCGCCAACTACGAAAGTCGGATCAAGTCCAGCTTCCGCAAGAATTCCTGCAGCGAGACTGGTAGTCGTGGTCTTACCATGGGTGCCGGCGATTGCGATGCCATGCCGAAAGCGCATCAGTTCGGCGAGCATTTCGGCTCGCGGAACAGTGGGAATGCGTTGTACGCGAGCGGCTGCGAGCTCGGGGTTGTCACTGGCGACGGCGCTCGAGTACACAACGACATCGGCGCCGCTGATATTTACGGCGTCATGTGTGTGGGTAACCTCTACGCCTATCTCCGCCAGGCGTTCGGTCAGCCGTGAAGCGACCAGATCCGACCCGGAGACGCGATAGCCGAGGTTGCAAAGTACTTCTGCAATGCCGCTCATACCGGCGCCGCCGACGCCAATAAAATGAATGCGATTGACGCGATGCATCAGCTGTTGCTTGCCATCAAGCATCGATAATATCCAGACAGTGTTCGGCCACCGTCGATGTCGCGTTGGCTATCGCGAGCTGGCGTGCGCTTTCAGCCATCGCGAGTAGGCGAGGACGATCGCCGAGCAAATTCACGATATGTTCGGCGAGCGCCTCTTTCGTCAATTCACTTTCGGGCACCAATATGGCGGCCTCGACGCGAACCAGATGACGTGCGTTTTTAGTCTGATGATCGTCGACCGCGTAGGGGTACGGAATGAGAATGGAGGCGACCCCGCACGCTGCTATCTCGGCGACGGTTAGCGCGCCAGCGCGCGCGATAACGAGATCGGCATTTGCGTACGCAGATGCCATGTCCTCGATATATGCGGTCACCTGGATTGGCTTAGCAGTGTCGAATTCTGCGTATCTTGACAGTGTGTCTTGCACATCATCTCGGCCGCACTGATGAACAATTTCAAGATTCTCCAGCCCGGTTGCTCGGAGCGCTTCCGGCACTATCTCATTGAGTCGATGTGCGCCGCCGCTGCCACCAAACACCAACACGCGTGAATATTGACGAGCGACCATGCGCCGCGCAGGCGGCGGTAAATCCGAAATTTCCTTGCGAACAGGATTGCCAGTCAAATAGACCTTGTTGCCTGGAGGAAAAGCGCCTGGTACAGCTTGCAGAGTTCGCGTCGCGAGACGGCTCAACAGTCGATTGGTCAGTCCCGGGATCGCGTTCTGTTCATGAATCAGCAGCGGACGGCGGCATAACCAGGCGGCAACGCCACCCGGACCGCTAACGAAACCGCCCATGCCAAGCACCGCGGCGGGGCGGATTCGAGCAATGATTCGAATCGCACACAATGCTGCGAGTAGTACTGTGATGGGTGCGGCCAACCAACGTAAAACACTGGAACCGCGTAATCCCCGTATCGGGATGGACTCAAACTGCACGCCGTTGCTCGGGACCACCCGCGCTTCGAGGCCGCGTTCAGTCCCGATCCAATAGGGTGTCGCCCCGGCATCGCGAAGTGCATGCGCGACGGCCAGCCCTGGGTAAACGTGGCCGCCAGTACCGCCGGCGATGATCATGATGGTCCTATCCATGTCGTTGCCCTTCAGGCAGCGAGGGACTGCCCTGAAGACGGGCCTCATAGGTGGCTCGAAGCACCAGCCCTAACGCCGCACAAACCACCACGAGATTGTTACTCGCGTAGCTCAGGAACGGCAGTGGCAAACCTTTCGTGGGCAGCAGTCCCATGTTCACGCCGATATTGACAAAGGCCTGAATGCCCAGGAGCAACCCAATGCCATAGGTCAGGTATGCGGCAAATAGTTTATTGGCGCGTTCGGCGATACCACCCAGATAGAAGATTCTCCAGAACAAAAACAGAAACAGCGCAATCACTCCAATAGTCCCAAGCATGCCGACTTCTTCTCCGATCACGGCGAAAACGAAATCCGTATGTACCTCCGGAAGATAGAACAACTTTTGCACGCTGTTGCCCAAGCCAACTCCCAGCCATTCCCCACGCCCAAACGCGATCAACGCCTGGGTGAGCTGAAAGCCGCTGTTATAGGGGTCGGACCACGGGTCGATGAACGTCATCAGTCGCTGCAAACGATAGGGCGCCAACATTGACAGCGCAGCGAGCATCCCCAGAGCGACCAGTGCCCAACTGGAAAATCGCAACAGCGGTACGCCAGCAAGAAATAACATCCCGAGGCCTGTGGCGAACAGCACGACTGCCGCGCCGAAATCCGGCTCGAGCAAAAACAACGCTGAGATAACCGTGAGCACGCCGACAGGTTTGATGAAGCCGATGAAATCACTGCGCACCTGTGAATTGTGTCGAACCAGATAGGACGCCAGATAAACCACCACTGCCAGCTTCGCTGGTTCCGACGCTTGCAGGGATAGTGGTCCGAACTTCACCCAGCGCATACTGCCGTTCACTTCGTGTCCAAGACCCGGTAGCAGTACGGCCACCAACAGTACGATGGCCGCGAAAAGCATTGCCGTGCTCAAGGACTGAAACGTTCTCAGTGGTATGCAGGCAATGGTGGCCGCAACCACCACGCCGAGACCGGCAGCGGCGAGTTGCCGCCAAAAATAGTACAAAGGACTCAGTTCTCGACGCTCGGCGATCGAAACCGAAGCCGACACAACCATGATCAATCCCAGGCATAGCAGCGTCAGACTGACCCCGATCAACCAGGCGTCATAACGCAGCAGCTGTGAAGGCGGCGCCGCGCTGGGAATAACTGCCTGAGATTGCAAACCGAGTTCCACTACGGTGCTCCAAGCGCGGCGACAGCAGCGCGGAACGCGTCACCGCGTACAGCATAGTTTTCGTACATGTCGAAGCTCGCGCACGCGGGAGCCAGCAGAACAACTTCACCAGCTCGCGCTGCAGCGGCAGCAGCGCGAACGGCGGCATCCATATCGGTGGCGAATACACAAGCAACGCGACGGTCGACGAGCCTCGACAGTTCAGAGCCGGCTTCACCGAGCAAAACCAGTGTATGAGCGTAGGTCGCAATGGCATCGGTAAACTCATCGAACGGTGCGCGCTTCGACTGCCCCCCGGCGATCACAACGCCGCCCGCTACAGATGCCATCACGCCTTTGACTGACGCGCTGGCGGCGCCCGGATTTGTCGCTTTCGAATCATTAATGAACTGCACATCATTGATCATTGCGACACGCTCGCAGCGATGTGGCAGTCCACTAAAAGTCTTCAGCGCGGTGAGCGCGTTCGTGCGATCGATTCCACACGCATCGACAACCGCGATGGCGGCAAGCACATTGGCAATATTGTGCGCACCAGGCAGCGCCAACTCCGCGCAATCAAGAATGTCGGAATCGCCAATCGCAAGAACTTTAATTTTATTTCGCGACCGCAACCCGTACTGATCGGAATTCGGTTCGCCAAGGGAAAATTCGACTCGCAGCCCTCCCCAGGAGAGCGCGCGAACAGCCTCATCATCAGCATTCACAATGCCGATCGCCGCGCGAGTGAGGATACGCGCTTTCGCCGCGATGTAACGCTCGAACGTATGGTGGCGATCGAGGTGGTCGGGCGTGATATTGAGCAGACAGGCGACATTAGGGGCGAGCGTAGTCGTCAGTTCCAGCTGGAAACTCGAGACTTCCAACACGTAGAAATCTGGCTCGGGGGTGCCTAGCAACGCAAGGGCTGGCGTTCCCAGATTTCCGCCGCAGCGAACTTCCTTGCCCGCGGCTTCAAGCATTTTTGCGACAAGGGTCGTTACGGTGCTTTTACCGTTCGTCCCGGTAATGGCGACGATTGGTGCGCGAGCGCGGCGCGCGAAAAGTTCGATGTCGCCAATCACTTCGCACCCTGCGCTAATAGCAGCGGCTACTGCCGGCTCTTCCAGCGGCACGCCCGGACTCACCACGACCTGTCCACAGCGGGAAATTTTTTCGGCGTCGAGCGGGCCGCCAAAAACTTTCACGTTAGGATAAACGTTGAATTCTGTCTCCACGTCCAGCACATCAGTACGCTCGTCCATGGCGAGCACGGAGTGTCCCTGGCCCGCCAGAAAGTTAACTACTGACCGGCCGCTAATGCCGAGGCCGATCACAGCGTAATCTGCGATCGGATTGGTTCCGGGTGGCGATTTGGCGTCGCAAATCATGACATTACCCATCAGCGAATCTTCAGAGTCGCCAGTGAGGCCAAAACGAGAATCACGGTGATGATCCAAAAACGCACGATCACGCGTGGCTCCGGCCAACCCTTAAGCTCGAAATGATGATGAATTGGCGCCATTCGAAAAATTCGCTTGCCTGTCAATTTGAATGACAGCACCTGCAGAATGACCGACACCGTTTCCATCACAAAAACGCCACCCATGATGAGCAGGACCAATTCCTGCCGCACGACCACTGCGACGGTTCCAATCGCCGCGCCGAGCGCGAGCGCGCCGATATCGCCCATGAATATTTGCGCTGGATAGGTGTTGAACCAGAGAAAACCGAGGCCTGCACCGACTATCGCGCCGCAGAATACGCAGATCTCACCGACACCATAAACGTAAGGAACCGAGAGGTAGCGTGCGAAATTCACGTTGCCCGCAACATAGGCGAAGATGATGAGCGCAGCTGCAATAAGCACTGTCGGCAATACCGCCAGTCCGTCGAGTCCATCGGTCAAATTGACCGCATTGCTGGTGCCAACGATAACGAAGTACGTCAGTACCAGGTAAAACCACCCAAGATCGATAACGACGTTCTTCATCAGGGGCACGATCAACTGCGTTTCGGTCGGAGATTGGGCGGTTGCATACAGGATCAGCGCCGTCGCGAGTGCCGCGATCGATTGCAGTGCGATTTTGTAGGAAGCGCGCAGACCGCGTGAATTGTTTCGGGCGAGTTTGAGATAGTCATCGACCCAGCCGATGGCACCGAACGTCAAGGTCGCGAAGAGCACAATCCAAACGAACCGATTACTCAGGTCACTCCACGCCAGCGTACTTACGAGAATCGACACGAGGATAAGTAGCCCACCCATGGTCGGCGTCCCGGCTTTGGCCAGATGGGACTGCGGACCGTCGTCGCGCACCGGCTGACCAATCTGAAAGCGCGCCAGATGTCGAATCATTGAAGGGCCAACCAATAGAGCAATGAACAACGAAGTCAGCACGCCCAGTATGGTCCGCAATGTGAGGTATTGAAAAACGTTGAATCCCGAATGAAATTGCTCGAGATAGGCGCTTAGCTGCATCAACATGGCGCAGATTCCGCTGAACACAACGCGTCAACAACTCGGTCAAGCTGCATCGATCTCGAGCCCTTGATCAGAACTGTGACCGGCGCTTCGGTGCGCTGAGATTCATTACTCAATGCGTCGACGAGTTCCGCTTGCTTGGTGTAGTGAATCCCCTCCCCGCCAAAGTGCGATTGCGCGTGGCGGGCGAGTTCTCCGATGGTGAACAGTCGGTCAATCCCGGCTTCAGCCGCGAATCGGCCGACATTCTCATGCCAGGTCTTAGTATCCGAACCGAGTTCACCCATGTCGCCGAACACCAACCAGCGTGACCCGGGTTCCTCGCGCAAAACCTCGATAGCCGCGGCCACGGATGCTGGATTTGCGTTGTAGCTATCGTCGAGCAAGTGCATCCCGTGCACGCCGAGGCGCGGCATCAATCGGCCTGCGATCGGGCGTGCTTTAGCGAGGCCGGTAGCAATGCTATCTAGTGACACGTCTGCCGCAAGGGCTGCCGCTGCGGCGGCGAGAGCGTTCGAAATGTTGTGGCGACCCCGATAGGCCAATTCGATATCGATAGCGCCTAGATCGCAGCTCAATGTAAAGCGAGTACACCTCCGATCGCTTGTGATATTACTTGCCCGAACATCACCGCCCTCACCGAAGGTGACAATCTTTCGTCGCCCGGCCATGTCACGCCACAATGGGGCAAACTTATCTTCATTGTTGATTACTGCCACACCGTCGTCCGGTAGAGAGGAGACGATTTCTCCTTTGGCGCGAGCGACATTTTCGATACTGCCGAATCCTTCCAGATGTGCCGGTGCACAAAGCGTTATGACGCCTACAACTGGGCGGGCAATCGAGGTCAACTTCTCAATGTCGCCGCGATGATTCGCACCCATCTCGACGACAGCACAACGATGTCCACCGTCGAGCCGGAACAATGTCAGTGGCACACCGATGTCGTTGTTCAAATTGCCCTGCGTAATTAGAGCGGGACCAAGTTCAGCCATCACGTGGCCAAGCATTTCCTTCACCGTGGTCTTTCCGGCACTGCCGGTCACCGCAAGCACCGGAACAGGAAATCTGTGCCGCCAACTACTGGCCAAGCGACCAAGTCCGGTGCGCGTTGCCGCCACCAGGATCTGGCTGGGTAGGCCAGCGATCGTGTGCTCGACAACGACCGCAGACGCGCCTGCGGCGATAGCTTCCGCACACTTGTCGTGTCCGTCGAAATTCGGCCCGTGCAGGGCGAAGAACAATTCACCGGGCTGCAGCGTCCGGGAGTCCTTGCTCACCCCGGAGAAATACAAGTCCGGTCCGATCAACCGTCCATCCAGCGCATCTGCTGCCTGAGAAAGAGACATGGAGATCACTGGCAGCTCTCCGCAATTACGCTGAGTGCTACTTCGCGGTCGCTAAAGTGATGACGAGTGCCCTCGCGCTCCTGATACGCTTCGTGCCCTTTGCCGGCAATCAAGACGATGTCGCCCGCATTACCAGAAGCGATCGCCGAGCGAATCGCCTGCTCACGATCGAGGATGACCTGTGTATGAGTCAGATCTGCGATACCCGCCACGACCGCGTCCGCAATAGCCCGGTGATTTTCGTCGCGCGGGTTGTCTGTCGTAACATAAATGTGGTCAGCCTGTAACGCAGCAGCTGCCCCCATTAATGGCCGCTTGCTCTGATCACGATTACCGCCGCAGCCGAATACGATCGACAAGCTGAGTGGTGTCAGATCTCTGAGTGCCTGCAGAGCAGCCGCAACGCTATCGGGCGTGTGCGCGTAATCAATGAACACACGGACCCCGCGGTTAGTCGTACCGCACAACTCCATCCGCCCAGCTACCGGCTCAACACATTCAAGCGCGCGACATGCGTCCTCAAACCTATAGCCGGCGGATAACAATATCGCGCATGTCGCGAGCAGGTTATCGACATTGAAGCGGCCGATGATCGGAATGTTTACACGTTGTAAGTCGCCGTCAGCACGAATTTCAAAGGCGATCCCGACCTGCGATGTTTCGATGTTATGTGCACTAACCCGAGCGTCGCTGCGGACCGGATGCGCATTGCTGCCGGACGAGCAGGTCCAGATGTCGACGGCGGCGGGGATCGCTGCGCGGACCTTCGTAGCAAACGTATCGTCAACATTAATCACGGCTGCTTTTAAGTTGCCTGTAGTAAACAAGCTAAGCTTGCTCTTCCCATAGGCGACAAGGTTCTCGTGGTAATCGAGATGATCGTGGCCAAGATTGGTAAATATCGCAGTGTGCAGGCCAAGTGCCGCGAGACGACCCTGGTCAAGGGCGTGAGAGGACGCTTCAAGTGCCGCGAGGGTCAGGCCGTCGTCACGAAACTCGGCGAGCAATCGGTTCAGAGTCGTAACGTCCGGCGTCGTATTCGACGTTTCCTTCAAGCGCCCCAGACGACCAGCGCCCAGGGTACCGATGTAGCCACAGCCATCACCAAGCGCCTCGAACGCCTGTGCCGCGAGATGCGCGACGGTTGTTTTGCCATTTGTCCCTGTGACCGCGAAGATGCGCACATCGTCACTCGGGTGCCGGAAGAAACGCGCCGACAGTTCCCCGATCAGAGTTCGCAGACCGGGCACCGAAATCACTGGAATATCGAGCGCATGCTGCTGGTCGTGAGTCTCGGTCACAATCGCTGCCGCGCCTTGCGCCGCAGCTTGGCGTGCGAACTCCAAACCGTGATGCTGATGGCCAGGTAAGGCAAAAAAACAATCGCCAACCGCAACTTCGCGGCTGTCGCAGGTGATGTTTCGAACCACGCAATCATGTCCGGGGCTAACGATTGCGTGCCCCGCCAGCAGCTCGCTGAGCTGCACCTCGGGAAGATTCTGAACTGCGGTCACTGGATCTCCCCCGCAGCACCCAGACTGACCTCATGGCGGGCGAACCAAACTGGTTTTGGATCCGTATCGATGACCTTGTCGGGAGGTATATTCAGTATCCGGGTGGCCTCGGTCATGACCGTCGCAAATATCGGCGCTGCGACGAGACCACCGAAATGTTCGCCGCTCTGTGGTTCATCAACCAATATCACTGCAACCAAGCGCGGCGAGCGAGCTGGGATCATCCCGGCAAATAACGACAGATAGCGATCTTCCGCGTACCCGGACACTGTGGATTTGTGCACCGTGCCGGTTTTGCCAGCCACAGTGTAGCCCGGCACCTGGGCGTGCTTACCAGTGCCCTTTGCCACAGCAATTTCCAACATCTCGCGCACGGCTCGGGCCGTTGCGCTGCTCATCACGCGTATTTTCGGTCCGGAAGTTTCTGTCCGAACAATGCTTAACGGTTGCAGTAGTCCGTCATTCGCGAGGGCGGTGTAAGCACGTGCCAATTGCGCCGTGGTGACAGAGAGGCCGTAACCGAACGCCAGGGTGGCATGTTCAATCTCCCGCCAGTTGCTGAATCCGGTCAGACGACCGTAGGTCTCACCAGGTAGTGAAACCTGAGTTAACGCCCCGAGACCAACAGCACTGAAAGTTTCCCAGAGCACTTGCGGTTCCATGGAGAGCGCAATTTTACTGGCGCCGACGTTGCTAGACTTCTCGATGATTCCTGCGATGTCGAGAACGCCGTAGTTACGCGCGTCGCGCACCGTGTGCCGACCCACCTTAAAAAAACCAGGCGCCGTGTTTATCGTACTTTGCGCAGCGTAGGCGCCGCTCTCTAGTGCGGCAGCAATCGTGAACGGTTTGATTGTTGAGCCAGGCTCGAACAAATCAGTAACCGCTCGATTGCGATAATGCTCACCTTTCAGTTCGGTACGGTTATTGGGATTGAATGAAGGCTGGTTAACCAACGCGATTATCTCGCCGGTCAGAGTATCGACGATGACCAATGATCCGGCCCGGGCGCGCTCTGCGTGCACAGCATTCTTCAACGCTCGGTAAGCCGCATACTGCACGCGCTGGTCGATACTTAAACGAACGGTCTGACCTGGTCGGTTGGGCTGCAATCGCTCCACGTCCTCGACGATCCGCCCGAGTCGATCTTTGATGACCCGTCGCAAGCCCGGCTCGCCATTCAGGGCTGCATCGAAACTGAGCTCAATGCCTTCCTGACCACGGTCGTCAACATTAGTAAATCCGATAACGTGTGAGGCAACTTCTGCCGCCGGATAGTAGCGTCGATACTCACCCTGAAAATGGACGCCACCCAGGCGCAAAGCGCGTATCGCGTTGCCCTCATCTGGAGTGAGATGACGCTTGAGATAAACGAATTTTCGATCCATTCTCGGCAATACGAGTGTTTCGAGGTGGTCGACTGTCATATTCAGAATGCGGCCAAGTTCCGGCCATCGCGTTCGCTCAAGAATAAATTTGCTGGGTTTGATCCAGGCCGATACCGTCGGTGTACTAAGCGCTAGCGGTTCGTCATTGCGGTCTACGATCATGCCCCGGTTCGCGTGTATCTGGTCGACGCGCAAATAGCGCGCGTCGCCATGGCCTTGCAGAAACTCACTCTCGTGCAGCTGAAGGGTGATCACACGCCAAGTCAGCGTTACCGCCGCACCGATGAAAACCAACACAACGATCCGACGTCGAAACTTGAGCTCCTTGTTAACCCCTGCTTCGCTCATTGGAGTTCAATGACCTGGCGCCGATCGGGCGCAATCATGGATAGGGATTCCCGGGCAAGGTCTTCGACCCGAACCGGCGTCGCCCATGTCGCCTGTTCGAGGACCAACTGTCCCCATTCCTGATCGAGTTGTTGGCGACTGTCTCGTAGAGATTGAAGCTCAACAAAAAGAACGCGACTTGCATGCCGATTAAGCACTAACTCCACTGCCGAGGCGAACGCACACAACCCGGCAAGCATCGCGATGGCGATCAGTTTCACGCAGTTCGCTCCACGCCACGCAGACGAGCACTGCGGGAGCGAGGATTGAGACGCTGTTGGTCGCGTGTCGCCACAACCGGCTTACGCGTCAGCAGCGTAAATTCAGGCGACGAAGAATTTCCTGTTCGCTCGTTCTCACGACGCACCCGGTCAAGGTCACGAAAACGACGTTTTACGATGCGATCCTCCAGCGAATGAAACGCGATGACGAGGACACGGCCGCCAACGGCGATTAATCCAAGGGCTGCGTCCAGCGCAGCCTCGAGTTCGCCGAGTTCGTCATTGACACGCAAGCGAACGGCCTGAAATGTGCGGGTCGCAGGATCGATTTTAGAACCGCGCTGAAATACGCAGCTACGGACGAGGCTCGCGAGTTCGAAAGTCGTCGTGAGCGGTGAAGCCTTGCGCGTTTCGACGATTTTTCGTGCGATTTGTCTCGAGCGGCGTTCGTCACCGAGCTCCCAAAGCACGTCACTAATCTCCGCTTCGCTGGCCGTCGCAAGCCAGTCCGCGGCAGATATACGAGAATCAGGGTCCATCCTCATATCGAGAGGACCGTCAGCTCGGAAACTAAATCCTCGACGCGGATCATCGACCTGCGGTGAGGAAATACCGAGGTCAAAAAGAATGCCATCGACGCTACCTTTAAAGTCGTCGGCAACCGCAGCGATGCGAGAAAATGGTGACTTGACGATGCGGAACCGAGCGTCTTGCTCGTGTAGTTTCTCGGCATCGCGTACCGCTTCAGGATCTCGATCCATTCCGACAACTCGACCAGCGTCATCCAAACTGTCGAGTAAGGCTCGCGTATGACCACCGCGTCCGTAAGTTGCGTCGATATAGGTCCCGGCAGGCTGAATATCCATCAGCTCAACGACCTCTTGTAAAAATACCGGTATGTGGTCTGGCACCTTCCGCGCTCACAGCGAAAGCGATTCGAGCGCGGACGAAGCAGGGTCGGCACTACTTCCAAGATCAGCAAGCCAGCCATCTCGTTCGGCGTGCCATGCAGACTGATCCCAGATCTCTAGTTTGTTACCTTGCCCGAGCAGGACCACCTGTTTGGTCAGTCCAGCAATCTCACGTAATTCCTGTGGTAGAAGTACTCGCCCCTGCCCATCACAACTGCAATCGGTCGCATAACCACGCATGATCTGTTTAGTGCGTCGACTGGACTTGTCGTAATCGGATAGGCCCGACAACTTGAGCTCGATGTCTTGCCATTCCTCAAGCGGATAGAGCCACAGACATTTATCCCAGGGGTTGAGTGTGAGGATGAGTTGAACTCGGTCGAGAGCAGCAAGAATTTCGCGAAAGCGAGCGGGGATCGCGAGGCGACCCTTAGCATCGACATTGACTGTGTTCAGTCCACGAAACATTGCTACGTTTGGGCGCTAATCCGGGACGGCGCACGGGCCGTATAAGGGGTATGAACGCCCTTACATTCGAATCAGATTGCCCCACATTTCCCCACAGTTCACCACTAAGCGGCAACTATAAGGAGCGCAGCGGAAAACTGTCAAGGAGAAAAGAGGCTTTTATCCGGTAATTCTTACTTATACAACAGTAACTTAGCGAGATTCTCTGGAACGAATTACGAGTTTTAGAGCAGCGCGGGATCGAAAGAACTTCGCAGAATCAATCTGATAAAGAAACAACTTAATTAGAGTTGTTACAAAGTGTTTCGCCCCGGGAACAGATTTGTTGCCGGGCCACAAGTTAAGGAGCAAGTCGGCCTGTAAGCCGGGTTCTGTAGTGCTGCAATGCAGCATGATGATCATTCATCTGCGACGCGTGTTGCCACACGCCTGAAGCGACCTACCCGGAAACTCGTGCGGACCGCACTCCGTGTCGAGACATTACGTTTCCCTATTTGGTCTTGCTCCGGATGGGGTTTACCCTGCCACCGGCGTTAACCGGCGCGGTGCGCTCTTACCGCACCTTTTCACCCTTACCTGCAAGCAGGCGGTTTCCTTTCTGTTGCACTTTCCGTAGGCTCGCGCCCCCCAGGCGTTACCTGGCATCCTGTCCTGTGGAGCCCGGACTTTCCTCCACCGCGACCGCCCAGAAAAACTGAACCTCACGACAGCGATCATCCGGCCGACTTGCTGGCAAGTAGTGTGTTAGTTCTTCGGCTTGTTTTCAACATCGAGGGCAGCAGCTCCTCGGGCAAGAACGCGGCGATAGACTTCATTACGACCAATACCTGTCAGAGCAGTTGCGAGCCGAACTGCCGTTTTTTTGTCGGTTTCGGACAGTACGATGTCGAGTACTCGTTCGAGATTCACGAGATCCTCCGAAATTTCAGAGCCAGAAATCAAAATGACGAATTCTCCGCGACGCGCATTACTGTCGCTTCGCAGCCGCGCGAGCACTTCGGCAATCGTGCCTCGGTAAACCGTTTCGTAACGCTTGGTTAATTCGCGTGCGAGCGCGATTTCTCGCTCCTCACCGAATACGGCGAGCATGCCTTCGAGAGATTGCACGATCCGGTGTGGTGCTTCATAGCACACGAGCGTGCGCCGCTCGCTGGCGAGCTCCTTGAGCCGAAGTTCGCGCGCCGCGCGCTGGGCAGGCAAAAAACCTTCAAACACAAACCGATCGGTCGGCATGCCACTGATACTGAGCGCGGCAGTAACTGCTGAGGGTCCCGGCACGCTCACTACGGGTATTCCGGCCGCCGCAGCAGCACGAACAAGCACAAAGCCAGGATCGGAAATCAGCGGTGTTCCAGCGTCACTTATCAGCGCACACGCGAGCGGAGTTTTACGAATTTGTTCAACAATACCGTCAGCGGTGCGCCGTTCATTGTGTGCGTGATAAGCCCTAAGTCCGGTGTGAATCGCGAACCTTTCCAAGAGCCGGCCGCTATGGCGCGTATCCTCGCAATAGATCCTGTCGACACTGCGGAGGATGGCCAGGGCGCGCGTACTCAAGTCCGCCATGTTCCCTATCGGCGTCGCGACGATGTACAGGGCCGGACGTTCGATTGACACCTCACCAGAGGGCACAGATACTGCCCCGGTGTTCCCAGCCTCAGTCGAATCCCCGCTACCCGAATTGCGATCTTTTGCTCTGGTCGTCATTGCGCTCATTACATGCGCCTGTGCCCCGCAAGGCAAACTGCGCGCGCCGAGTAGCGCCCCTGATCCATTCGCGCGTGCGAATTCGCAACTCAACAGCGGCAATTATGCAGCGGCAGCAGCAGCCTACCTGACCCTCGCCGCCGACGCAGACGTAGCACGGGCAGTTCGTTTTCGAACGCAGGCAGCGCTGGCATTTCAGGACGCAGGGGACTTCCTTAGTGCCGACGGTGTCATCAGCAACCTCGAAAAAGATCAAACGGGCGGCGACGACCTGCTCTCAGTCGCGAAAGCTTGTTCAATGTTGCACGCGGGGTTTAGTGAAGATGCCTATCGCCTAGCAATCACGATAAACGCAACCACCTTCACACCTTACCAAAGCGGACGCCACTTTCGCTGTATGGCGATGGCGGCGTTGGATAACCAACAGTACGATATCGCCGCCGGTGCGTGGATGCGCACCTATCAATATCCATTTCCACTCGTAGAATCCGAGGCTATCGCTCAACAAACTTGGCGAGCAGTGAGTCAGCTTCCGGCTAGCCGGTTGACCAGTCTCGCGACTTCAGCGCGCGGTATTGAATCAGGCTGGTACGCGCTGGCACTCGGCGCAGCACAGTCAATGGGTAACGCCGAGCAATTTTCGAAAGCGACTATCGAATGGACATCTCAGTATCCGAACCACCCTGCGACACCTTTGTTGGATGAGCTACGCGCGCGTTCATCGGCCATGGCGGAGCTGCCGAGCAAGGTTGCTTTGCTATTACCGTTCGACGACCAGCTTGGCTCGGCGGCCGTTGCAATCCGGGACGGATTCGTCGCGGCGTGGTACCTCGATTCTGCGAACAGTAGCCGCCCGAACTTAAAGATCTATTCCAGTGCCGGACCTGATCTCGCAGCCGTCCTCGAGAAAATACATACAGACGAGGCGGACTTCATCGTTGGTCCATTACGAAAATCGTCAGTCGAGGCGTTGCTAAAGCAAGAAGAAATAGGTCTGAGTGTGTTAGCTCTCAATGTTATTGACCAAAGCACAGCTGCGACACCGCCCGACTTCTATCAATTCGGACTGACACCGGAAGATGAAGCTGTTCAAGTTGCACGGCGCGCATTGTCGAAGGGCAAACGGGCGCTGATCCTGGCGCCGGAAACCCAATGGGGTCGGCGTGTTGCGAAGTCCTATGGCGCTGCGTGGTCCGAATTGGGCGGAACTGTTGTATCAGAGACATTTTATACGGAGCAGGCAGAGTCTTATCCTCAGGCTGTCAAGCGCGCTCTGAACATTGACCTTGGCGAAGCGCGCCAAACCGGGCTACGGAGTACGCTCGGTCTGCCGCTTCATTTCGAACCCCGACGTCGAAACGACATCGATGTGATATTGATGGCGGCCTACGCCGATAATGCGCGTCAACTGCTACCCCAGCTCAAATATTTTCGGGCTGCGGAGATCCCGGTATTTTCCACCTCGCATGTTTACCCGGGTGGGATCGGTCCGCTGCGAGATACCGATTTGGACGGCGTAACGTTCGGCGACATGCCGTGGTTATTTGGTTCTGCTGACCGTGAGTCTTCCAATCTCATACGAAGAAGCTGGCGTGAACGCGCCAATAGCTACACACGACTTTACGCACTCGGCATCGACGCGTATCGGATACTCCCGTATCTCGCCAAGCTGCGCTATCAACACAACCTGCGAGTTCCCGGCGTCACTGGGGACCTGTCCGTAGATGCCAGAGGAATCGTCCATCGCAAGATGACCTGGCTCCAGTTCATCGATGGAATGCCCCAACACATCGACTATGCCCGCAATGAATAGCCCGTCTCATCGCTCACGTGACCATGTCACCACTTAGCAGCCGCGTTCGCGGGGCCCGTCTCGAGGATATAGCGGAGACGTGGCTTGCCGAGCGCGGGCTTGTACGGGAAGCGCGGAACTACAGCTGTCGCGGTGGTGAGATCGATTTGGTCATGCGACACGGAGAGATCACAGTATTCGTAGAAGTCCGATATCGACGAAACTCGACGTTTGGCACAGCGGAAGAAAGTGTAGATTTTCGCAAGCAAGCGCGCCTTATCAAGGCCGCCCGTCACTATCTCAGCTTCGAAAAACGTAATGCCGACACGGCCTGCAGATTCGACCTGATGGCGTTGAGCGGGGATGAACATCGTCCGTCGGTTAACTGGATTGAGAATGCGTTTTCTGCATAATGCGTGATGCTCGAAACTGAACCACCTAACGGCAAATGCCGCCGAGAACATGACATTGGACCCTAGCCAAAGAATCCGGTCGATCTTTAGTGAAAGCAATGCAGTGAAGACACGCTGCGCGGAATTGCTCGCTCCGAAAATCGTACAAGCAGCTCAATCAATCGCCGATTGTGTGTTGAATAGCGGCAAGGTTTTGAGCTGCGGGAACGGCGGGTCTGCCGCTGACGCCCAGCACTTTTCATCCGAAATGCTCAACCGCTTCGACCGTGAGCGGCCGGGACTGCCTGCTATTGCACTGACGACTGATGCTTCCACAGTCACGTCAATCGCCAATGATTATCAATTCGCCGATATTTTCGCGAAGCAGTTGCGTGCGCTCGGCCAGCCAGGCGACATTCTGCTGGCGTTTACTACGAGCGGGCAATCCCACAATATTCTCAATGCGCTGGACGCAGCACACGATAAAGGCATGCGAGTAATATTACTGAATGGCAAGGATGGCGGTGCTGCGGCGGCCAGCGTCGCAACGGACGACATTGAGCTGCGTGTCCCGAGCGAAGTCACGGCGCGTATCCAGGAAGCTCACTTGACGATGATTCATTGTTTGTGTGAATTAATAGATAACCACTTGCTCGGTCAAGAAACCTAGATGCCAATGAAACTATCAGCTTTTTGTATCGTAGGTCGCGCGGCCTTGGTTGCGCTGTCGGTATTCGGTTTGAGCGGCTGCGCAGGCGTCGTCATCGGCGGCGCAGCCACCAGTGCTGTTGTTGCGCATGACCCACGAACGGCGGGCACCGTGGTTGAAGATCAATCCATTGAAATGAAAGCGCTCCTGTTGTTGCGCGGTGACGAGGAAATCAAAGCTCAGGCGAACGTGAGCGTGACAAGTTACAACCAGATTGTACTGATAACCGGGCAAGCACCTAACGAAGCAATGCGTCAAAGCGTCGCGCGCAAGGTCGCGTCGATTGAGAAAATTCGCCACGTTCACAACGAGGTCGAGTTGTCGGCGCCGAGTTCGATCATGGCTCGAACAAACGATACGGTTCTAACAACGAAAGTAAAAACCAAACTTCTGGCAAACGATGATCTAAACGGTAACCGTATAAAAATTGTCAGCGAAGCGGGAACCGTCTATATGCTGGGAATTCTTTCTCAGACTGAAGCGGATTTAGCAGCCGAGGTAGCTAGCACAACTCGTGGTGTGCAGCGGGTCGTGAAACTTTTCGAGTACCGGTGAACTAAAACGTTTACTGCGGCAGACTATTTGACAATAGTAAGGTGAGGGGGACGGTCGCGCTTGAGCGCAGGCGGCTCAGCAGCTTGTTCACCGTCTGCCTGATCTTGATGCCCACCTGTCTCCAACACGCTTGACTCCCCATCGCCGAGGAAGATTCCCTGGTTATTCTCGCGTGCATAAATAGCCTGTACGGCGTCGATCGGCACCCTTATGTGGAACGGCGTACCTGAAAAGCGTGCACTGAAGGTAACCAGATCGTTACCCAGTTCCAGATCACGAACGGCGCTCGGCGAAGCGTTGAGCACTATTGCGCCATTTTCAACGTGAGCCTGTGGAACTTGCACGCCATCGGCGTTCGCATCGACCAACAGATGCGGTGTCAGATCGTTGTCCACGATCCATTCGTAAATGGCGCGTAGCAAGTAGGGGCGAGTAGAGTTCATAGCGAAATTATTGCCCGCAATCAATCCGGGCGCTTAAGACAATCTTATTTCTTGTTCAAAAGCAGACAGGCTGTTCCTGAATGCCGGTCGCTCGAACAGTTTGTCGCCATATTTCAACAATGGTTTGACTGGTGCGCCCAGCTTAAGCCCGTATATCGGCAGACGCCATAAAAGTGGCGCCATGCACAAATCAACCAGCGAGAATTCTTCCGACATAAAATACGGGAATTGGCTAAACACCGGCGCAATCGCGAGTAAATTGTCTCGCAGGGATTTGCGCGCATTCGCAGCGGCAATTTCATTGTCACCGACAACCTCTGCGGCCAGCGCATAAAGATCGCGTACGATTCGAAAGCGAAACTGACGGTTATTAGCACGCGAAACTGGATCTACAGGAAGCAATGGCGGATGTGGATAGCGCTCGTCCAGATACTCCATCATGATCTGGGCATCGTACAGAACAAGATCGCGATCTATCAGAGTTAGAAGCGAATCGTACGGGTTTAGATCGTTCAGATCTTCAGGCTTGGTATCGTCATCAATGAAGTGGATCTCAACGTTTATATCCTTCTCCATCAACACCAGGCGCACACTATGCCCCAGCGGGTCGGCGGCGTCGGCATATAAAGTCATTACCGAGCGCCGATTTGCTAGAGCTGTCATATCAGTGAACATCCTTCCAATATTCCCGTTTCAAAAGATACGTCGCCAGCAATAAGATCAACAAAAAGGTGATGACCCAAAACCCGATGCGGTAACGAACGAGCTTGGCGGGTTCGCCGACATAAACCATAAACGCAACGAGATCGCGTGTGGCATTTTGATATTCCGAAACCGACATGGTCCCGGCAGATACGGGGTGTAAAGCTGGACCGTGGCCCCCGTGTTCATCGTCCGATTCAGAAGCTAATTCCTGTTCGCCCTGTAGCTCCCAGAGAATGTGTGGCATCGCCGTGCCAGGGTAGTAAACGTTATTCACCCCGGTCGATCGAGAACTATCGCTATAGAACCCGTTAAGGAAAGAAAAAATGTAGTCTGCGCCTTTCGCCCGTGCGATCACCGATAAATCAGGGGGAATGGCCCCCATCCATTTGGCCGCGTCTTCGGGCGCCATCGCAACACGCATAGTTTCACCTATCTTTTCGGTGGTAAACATCATGTTGGACTTAACCGCATCCTCACTGAGCTCAAGGTCGGCAGCCATACGGCTGTAACGCATGTACTCAGCCGAGTGGCAGCTCAGACAGTAGTTCACGAACAAACGCGCCCCACGCTGCAATGAAACTTTGTTGCTCAAATTGATATTGGCGTCCAGCAATGCTGGTCCACCCGCGCCGGCGGCGCAGGAAAGGCTTGAGTACACCCACAGGAGTACGACACAGATGGTTCTAATCATTTGCCTGTCACCCTCTCTGGTACGGGTTTCGTCTTGTCCCATTTCGTATAGAACGGCATTAGGATAAAAAACAGGAAGTACACCACGGTACAGATCTGAGCCACGATGGTACGCGCCGGTGTCGGGGGCAAAATGCCCAGATATCCGAGAATCAAAAACGCGACCACGAACAATCCGAGCGCGATTTTGTAAATGTTGCCGCGGTAGCGTATTGACTTAACCGGACTACGGTCCAGCCAGGGCAAAAGAAACAAAATCATCGTACCGAGGCCCATAAAAATGACGCCCCACAACTTCGCGGGTATCCAGAAAAAGTTCACGGTGTTCGCACGCAGGATTGAGTAAAACGGCGTGAAGTACCAAACCGGCGCAATGTGCTCTGGGGTCGCCAGAGGGTTGGCCGGAATAAAGTTGTTGTGCTCAAGGAAATAGCCACCAAACTCCGGGGCGAAAAACACCACAACCGAGAACACGATCAAAAATACCAGCACGCCGACTGAATCTTTCAATGTGTAATAAGGATGGAAGGGAATGCCGTCGAGCGGTTTACCGTCCGCATCCTTGTGATTCTTGATCTCGACGCCGTCCGGGTTGTTCGAGCCTACCTCATGCAGAGCGATGATGTGCAGCCCGACAAGTCCCGCAATCGCGAAGGGTAAGGCGATGACGTGGAATGCAAAGAAGCGATTGAGTGTGATGTCTGAGACCACGTAGTCCCCGCGAATCCACAGCGAGAGGGTCTCGCCAACGAATGGAATTGCGCCAAACAGCGAGATGATCACCTGCGCTCCCCAATAAGACATTTGTCCCCACGGCAGCAGATAGCCGAAGAACGCTTCGGCCATGAGCGAGAGGTAGATAAACATACCTAGCACCCAGATGAGTTCGCGGGGTTTCTTGTAGGACCCGTAAAGCATGGCCCGGAACATGTGCAGGTAGACGACGATGAAGAAGAACGAGGCACCGGTCGAATGCATATAACGAATCAGCCAACCCCACTCGACGTCGCGCATGATGTATTCGACAGAACCAAATGCAAACGCTGCATCCGGCTTGTAACTCATGGTCAGCCAGATTCCGGTCAAAATCTGCATGGCCAGCACCACCATCGACAGCACGCCGAAGTAGTACCAGAAATTGAAATTCTTGGGCGCGTAATACTTGCCCATATGGTCGTTCCAGAGCTGGAGCAGAGGAAACCGATCATCGACCCAGTCGCGTAACCCCGTGAGCCCTTTAACTACGGTATTCATGCCGCGCCTCCGTCCAGTTCGCCGATCAGGATGTTTTGCTCATCGAGATACCGGTATGGCGGGACTTGCATATTCGTGGGAGCCGGTACGCCAGCGTAGACGCGCCCTGCAAGATCAAATTTTGATCCGTGACAGGGGCAATAAAATCCGCCTTTCCAGTCACTTCCGAGATCCTCTGCACCGGGAATGGGACGAAACTTCGGAGAACAACCCAGGTGGGTGCAAATCCCAACCAGCACCAGGAACTCGCGGTTTGAAGAACGCCACGCGTTCAGGGCGAAATCTGGCTGGTCTGATGCGCTCGATTCAGGGTCACTTAGGACGCCATCCATCGAATCAAGCATGGCTATCTGTTCTTCCGTACGGCGAATGATCCAGACTGGTTTGCCGCGCCACTTGAATGTGACCTGCTGCCCAGGCTCGATGTTGCTGATATTTGCCTCGACCGGCGCGCCGAACGCTTTGGCGCGGGCGCTCGGTTGGAACGTTGCCACAAAAGGAATTGACGCCAATCCGGCTCCGATGCCCCCAATAACGGTGGCTGTGCCGGTGAGAAAACGGCGTCGATCCGGATCGACAGCAGTCTCGCTCATGCTTTCAATACTCCCAAGCTGATGCGTTTTGAGTTACGTTAGCAGCAAGCGCTGTACCCGTGGCACAGCCGCTGATTACAGCTACGTGTGGTTTTTTTTGTACGCCCTGCCGACCTTGCGCGCATTCCCCGATAATGCGGCACGGTAAGTTCCCCGAAAGGACCATGATGCAAGACGTCGATGTCTAAGACTATATGCTCGGATTATATCACCAAAATCCGAGCACTACGGGCTTCCAAGCTGGCAACTGGCACTAAATCGGCGTCGCCTGATCTAACATGAAAATAGTTCTGTTTACGATGCGTTGGAGCCTGCTCGGCTTGAGTCTGGCGGTCCTCGTCTTGTGGGCGCGTGGGAGTCTACCTGCGTTTAATCTGCTCCACCAAGCTGTTCCAGGATACGCCGCTGCAGTCATGCTGGCCGCGCCTGCAGTAGTCAACATTGAAGCGTTAAGCAGCACGCGGGACAGCGAGAATCCCCTAACTAACGATCCCGTATTTCGGGATTTTTTCGGACAGACATCCGCTGCCGACAATGAACATCGAGCGTCTAGCCTAGGCAGCGG
This sequence comes from Proteobacteria bacterium UBA981, assembly GCA_002292285.1. Classification (GTDB taxonomy): domain Bacteria; phylum Pseudomonadota; class Gammaproteobacteria; genus UBA981. Next base: position 106,807 of record DBBP01000012.1, on the reverse strand, counting down.
CGTGATCCTCGATCCGTCCGGCGTCGTACTGACTAATTATCACGTGATCCGCGGGAGCGAAGCGATCCGAGTCTCGCTTGCGGACGGGCGCAGTTCACCCGGGCGTGTCATCGGTACCGATCCTGATAGCGATCTGGCCGTGCTAAAAATCAATCTTGAGAACCTTCCGAGTGTCGTGGTGGGGCAATCGGACGACTTGCGCGTTGGAGATATCGTCCTGGCAGTGGGTAATGCGCTTGGCATCGGGCAAACCGTGACCCAGGGCATCGTCAGTGCCACCGGCCGCAATCGGATGGGTATCAATACTTTCGAGAATTTCATTCAGACCGACGCCGCGATTAATTTCGGAAATTCAGGGGGTGCACTCATTGACATCCGCGGCAGGCTAGTCGGCATTAATTCCGTTCGCCTTGATTCTGAAGGGATCGGATTCGCGATACCGACGGGAATTGCGGTGCCGATCGCTCGCCAAATTCTCAGGTCAGGCAGCGTAGAACGCGGCTGGCTTGGCATCGATGCACGAGATCTCAGCGACAGCCTACGGCGGTTATTGAAGACCGAGCGCGGCATCGCGGTGCTGGCGACCTCCGATGACGGGCCGGCCGACCGGGCCGGGGTAAAGCCAGGAGATGTACTGACTGCCCTCGACAACGATCCGATAACAGACTCGCGCGGCGCGATTGAACTCATAGCCGGATTAAAACCGGGGGCTACGGTCGCGTTCCACGGCATCCGGAACGGAAAAGCCTACACCGCGCCTATTACAGTATCGAGACGACCGCCAGTTAAAGACTAGTCAACCGGGGGCCGGGCAAACTACCAAGGCGAATGCTCAGCAACCCTCTGCAGGCCCGGTTTGCCAATCACTTTGGGAAGGAGGCTCACGAACTGAGTATCGCTAATTACCTCGCGCGATTAGCGAGTCTGATGCGATTACGTTGATGATGGTGCTCCGAGTTGAGCCGCTCCCTAGTCTGAGCGGACACGGAACCCAGCGGACCGAGCGTGAGCATCCAAACCTTCTCCGGTTGCCAATATCTGCGCGAGTTGGCCAAGCTTTGAGGCGCCGGTTGAAGAGCATTCGATAATCGAAGAGCGTTTTTGAAAATCGTAAACACCCAACGGCGACGAGAACCTTGCAGTTCCCGACGTTGGCAGCACGTGGTTTGGCCCCGCGCAATAATCACCCAAAGCTTCAGCCGTATACCGACCCAGGAAAATTGCACCCGCGTGCTTCACGTCCTTTAACCAGCGGCGCGGTTCTTCGACCGACAGTTCGAGGTGCTCAGGAGCGATCCGATTTGAAATGGCGATGGCCTGGTCCACCGTCTCGACGGAGATCAACGCCCCGCGTGTCTCGAGCGCCTCAGTCACGATATCAATCCGCGATAGGGTGGGCAACAAACGCTCGATACTCGCCTCTACTTCGCTAATAAACGCCCGGTCAGTGGAAATCAGAATGGCTTGGGCCTGCTCGTCGTGCTCGGCCTGCGAAAACAAGTCCATTGCGATCCAGTCGGGGTTTGTTTTGCCATCGCAAATAACGAGTATCTCCGACGGGCCGGCGATCATGTCGATTCCGACACGACCGAACACCATGGACTTAGCGGTGGCCACGTAGATGTTGCCCGGACCGACAATCTTGTCGACGGCTGGAATCGTTTCAGTCCCATAGGCGAGCGCCGCCACGGCCTGCGCGCCACCGACGGTAAACACTTTGTCCACACCGGCGATGGCAGCGGCAGCCAGAACACTGTTGTCGAGTTGGTTGTCTGGAGCCGGAACGACCATGATGACTTCTGTGACACCGGCGACTTTCGCCGGGATGACGTTCATAAGTACTGACGACGGATAAGCGGCCTTCCCGCCCGGCACATATACGCCAACCCGTTCAAGCGCGGTGATTTGCTGCCCGAGCACAGTACCGTCGGATTCTGTGTAGTCCCACGACTCGATTCTTTGCCTTTCGTGATAGCTGCGAACCCGCGTCGCGGCGCTTTCGAGCGCCTCGCGGAGTTCATCGGAGATTCGACCGCGATAGGTATCGAGATCGGACACTTCCAACGCTGTCGCGTCGTCGATGTTTCGTCGATCGAACTGATTCGTATACTCGAGTAAGGCCGAATCGCCCTGCCGGCGAACGTGCTCCACAATGTCTCTCACAACGTCCTGCACCTGCGGTTGGTGCTGTTCGTTATAAGTCAGCAGGTCGTCGAGTTGTGCGTCGAACTCAGGGGATCCGAATTCGAGGCGGCTGATCCGTTTAGCCATCGCGCGTTTCCACGGCGTTTCGCAGAGACGAAACGATGCTGCTAACACGAGCATGCCGAGTTTTCATCGCGGCCTTATTGACAATTAAGCGTGAACTAATCTCGCAAATCGTTTCCAGCGCAACCAGACCGTTGGCCTTTAGCGTGCTCCCGGTATCGACCAGATCGACGATGCAATCAGCCAAACCCACTAAAGGTGCCAACTCCATAGAACCGTACAGCTTGATGATCTCGGCCTGGATGCCCTGACTGGCAAAATAATCACGCGCTGTACGGGAATATTTGGTTGCAATACGAGGGCGCGACGGTATCTGGTCGGCGCCGTCTACGCCGGCCACCATGAGGCGGCAACAGGCAATACCCAAATCGAGGGGCTCGTAAAAATCGCGCCCGTCATACTCCATGAGAACGTCTTTCCCAGCGATGCCGAGATGGGCTGCTCCGTACTCAACGTAGGTCGGCACATCAGTCGCTCGGATGATCAGGAGATTGACTTCGGGATCGGAAGTCGAGAGCACAAGTTTGCGGGACTTGTCCGGGTCATCCAATGGTTCGATGCCGATCTTTGCCAGCAACGGCAGCGCCTGTTTGAAAATTCGCCCTTTAGAAACCGCAATGACGATTGCATTGGAAGTGCTGTCGGTCTTGATAGTCATTTTCGCAATCGCAATCTGTTCGAGTGTGCACGTTGCCAACACTGGCGCCGGGGCTCCTCGCTTTAGCCGGGCACTCGCTTGATTTGTGCACCTAAATTGGAGAGCTTCTCCTCTATTGTCTCGTAGCCACGGTCAATGTGATAGATCCGATCGACTTCCGTACATCCATCTGCGACGAGTCCAGCCAGCACCAAACTCGCCGATGCGCGCAAATCTGTTGCCATCAGCGGTGCGCTGGTTAAACGTTCTACCCCATTTGTAATCGCGGTATTACCGTCCAGCTTGATCTGCGCGCCCATGCGTTGCAGTTCGAGAACGTGCATAAAGCGATTCTCGAATACGGATTCCGTAATCTTGCCCTCGCCGCGCGCAACGCAATTCAGCGCTGTGAACTGTGCCTGCATGTCTGTGGGGAAACCTGGATAGGGCGATGTGCAGATATCTACCGCCTGGAGTTCCCGATCTTCCATATCGAGATCTATCCAATCTTCGCCGTGCTGGATTCCCGCGCCCGCTTCCGAGAGCTTTGACAATACCGAATCCAATAATTCGGGACGTGTGTTTTTGAGTTTCACGTGGCCGCCAGTCATGGCTGCTGCGGTCAGATAAGTACCCGTTTCAATTCTGTCCGGCAAGATGTCGTAATTCGTGCCGTGCAACGAATCGACTCCCTCAATACGGATAGTATCGGTGCCGGCACCCTCAATATTAGCGCCCATACTCGTCAGGCATCGAGCAAGATCGACGACTTCCGGTTCGCGCGCCGCATTTCGAATTACGGTCACACCGCTTGCCAGAGTCGCAGCCATCAGTAAATTTTCTGTACCAGTAACGGTGACGATATCGAGATCGAGTTCGACGCCTTTCAAGCGCTTCGCCTTAGCCCGAATGTAGCCATTCTCTACACTTAAATCGGCGCCCATCGCGGCTAATCCTTCGAGGTGGAGATTTACCGGTCTGGACCCAATCGCGCACCCGCCTGGCAGCGAGACATCAGCAACTCCGAAACGTGCCAATAGCGGACCCAACACAAGAATAGAAGCGCGCATGGTTTTCACCAGCTCGTAGGGCGCGAAAAATTCGTTGATTGTGCCGCTATCGACCTCGATGTTCATGCGCTCATCGACCGTGAGCGTGAGCCCCATGCGACCGAGTAATTCCATCGTCGTTGTGATGTCGTGCAGATGCGGTACGTTACCAATTGTGACTGGCCCGTCTGCCAACAGCGTCGCGGCTAAAATCGGGAGGGCTGCGTTTTTGGCGCCCGAAATGCGAATCTCGCCCCGGAGCGGGATGCCGCCCTGGATGATTAACTTATCCATGTTGTCTCGCGCTTCAAAGCGCTTGAAACTTGCGCGCCTTTTCCCAGGCCTCCTTGGTGTAGGTTTGAATAGAAAGCGCATGAATAGCACTTTCCATACTGTCACCGAGCGCCGAGTAGACCATCTTATGCTGTTTGATCATCGGAATTCCGGAGAAATCGTCGCTGATTACGCGCGCAACGAAATGCGAGCCATCACCATCGACGTGCGCTTCAGCGCCCGTAATCCCGGTTTCGATCATTTCTTTAATTTCACTTGGGGTCATGTTGATGGCCGGGTCGGTTTAATCGGTGGTTGAGACAGTGCGCTTCTAAGCGCTGGCAAAGCCAGCTGGCGCAGGCCGTCCGGGACAATGTATCGCCGTGGCGTACTGAAGGCAGCGGGTTAGTTGCCGTATTTCTTGTTCTTGCTATCTAGCGAGGCGATCAGGTCATCCAGTCCGCCGTCATCAATCATCGAGCCAAATGACGCGCGATAAGTTTTCACCAAGCTGACTCCGTCGACCGAAACGTCGAACACCTTCCACTCGCCACTTTTATTATGGAGGCGATAAACGATCGGTATTGACTCACTGCCAGGTTGAGAAATCTCTTGCTTAACAATTGCCGTCTTGCCAGTACCCTTTTGCTCGACCGGAGGGTATGTGATCGCCTGATCTGAAAATTCGAGCAGTGCCGTTGCATAGGTACGGACCAACAGCTTGCGGAATTGGTCTACGAAAGCACCGCGGGTCGCCTCGCTGGAGTTCCCCCAGTGCTGACCAAGCACCCATTGCGACATGATTGCGAAATCGAAATGCGGGAAGATCAGCTCTGACACCAAGCTGAACATTTTGGCAGGGTCGGCCTGTAAGGCCTCTTTCTCATTCTTGATTCGGGACAAAACCTTGTCCGTGGTCGTTTGGACGATGACGGAAGCATCATCAATAGCGTTCGCGGAACCGACGTTGAACGCCAGCAGCAATGCAAGTGAAACTCCAACGAAACGTTTCATTATGGTCACCCTCGTGGCGCGGTTATTCCGGCTCCCGGCACATCCTTCGTCACAATGCGCGAGACCGGCGTCGCAACAACTAATTTCTAGTCGAAATAGCGATTGGCTGTGGAACCTGAAGCCCTGCGGTCAGACGACCTACAGCGGCGTTAATGTAGCACAAAGTACTACTCGATTGGTCGGCCGACAGGTGTCTTACGGCACCTGTCGGCCGACCACCTCAAGTGTGGTCTTCCACCAATTCGACCTTGTATCCGTCCGGGTCCTCCACGAATGCGATTACTCGCGTGCCGCCTTTCATCGGGCCGGCATCGCGGACCACGTTACCACCACGCGCACGCACCTCATCGCAGGCCTTATAAACATCTGCGACACCCAACGCGATATGACCATAGGCATCGCCAAGTTCGTAATCAGTGGTGTCCCAGTTGTGCGTCAACTCGAGGACCGTGTTGCTGCCCTCCTCGCCGTAGCCGACAAATGCCAGCGTAAAGCGACCACTTTCAAAATCGGCGCGCCGCAGTATTGTCATCCCCAGCACTTCGCAATAGAACGACAACGAGGCCTCCAGGTCGGTGACTCGCAGCATGGTGTGCATCATTCGCATCGTATAATTCTCCTTAACATGCGTGGGAAGTTGTGCGCCACGGCGCTACTCATTGACGTTTATGCTGATCAGCTCGGCCGCGTAACGGGCGCGCTCACGGGCAATGTCAACCGACGCGCCGCGCGCCAGTGTCACGCCGAGGCGACGTTTGCCATTGATTTCAGGCTTACCAAAAATTCTGACGTCGACCTGCGGCAAAGAAAGCGCCTCTTTCAGACCGCCGTAGTCTATATTGCGTCCTGTTCCGGCACCCAATAGCGCGCAGCTCGCCGACGGGCCGAGATCTTCAATCTCTTGGATTTCGGCGCCCAATATCGCCCGAATGTGCAGTGCGAACTCGGACAGCGGCTGTGATATCAGTGTGACCATGCCCGTATCGTGTGGCCGCGGCGAAACCTCGCTGAACCAAACCTCATCCCCTTTCACAAAAAACTCGACGCCAAACAGTCCGGTACCACCCAACGCGTCAGTTATTTTTCGCGCAATTTCGCGAGCCCGCTCATGGGCGATGTCGCTCATCGGTTGCGGCTGCCACGATTCTCGATAGTCGCCATCAACCTGTAGATGGCCGATTGGCGCGCAAAACCCGGTTCCCGCGGCATGACGGACCGTCAAGAGAGTAATTTCGTAGTCGAATTCAACGAACCCTTCGACAATAACCCGCTCCCGCGCAGCCCGTCCGCCACCTACGGCAAAGCGCCATGCGCGGCGCGCGTCCGCGGCGGTGCGAACATTGATCTGCCCCTTTCCGGATGAACTCATGACCGGTTTAACGACGCACGGTTGACCGATCTTCTCAATCGCCGCCAGGCATTCGGATTCAGTCGAAGCAAACAGATAGGGTGACGTCGGCAACTGCAAGGTTTCTCCTGCGAGTCGGCGAATACCTTCGCGATCCATCGTCAAACGCGTCGCACTCGCGGTTGGCACAACCTTGACACCCTCCGCCTCTAGCGCGACGAGCGTGTCGGTTGCGATGGCTTCGACCTCAGGCACGACGAAGGCCGGGTTTTCGTCACGAATAACCGCGCGCAACTGGGTCGCGTCGAGCATATCAATGACGTGAGCGCGATGGGCAACTTGCATCGCAGGCGCGTCCGCATAGCGGTCCACGGCAACAACTTCCAGACCTAAGCGCATGGCCTCGATAGCGACTTCTTTACCCAGCTCACCGGCGCCTAGCAAGAGCACGCGGGTAGCGTTTTGAGTGAGTGGCGTTCCGATGATAGGTTGTTTCATGGCGCGGCGAATCGGGACCTAAGTGTCATTCAGGATGTCCACATCAGGCGGCGAATCCAAGGGCATCCAGTTGGGCCACAGTATCGTGGTCCAATCCGGCGCGCGCAACGACGTAGCCAGAAAATTCCCGGCGGCCGCCGAAGCGGCGCCGTAAAGCGTCGAAATCGGCAGCTCGCTGAGATTTTCCAGCGTGTCGCAATGCGAGCATGGCGCGCGGATCGTGATGCCAGGGACTAACCAGAGCGAGAATTTCGGCCACCTCAGAAAGCGTTCCGCGATCCACATCAATACGTGGCGGCATTTCCAACGGCGTATCCGGGCGGGAGATATTCAGAAAATCGGCGAGTTGACGGCGTAGCTCGGCGCACGCATTACGCCGTGCTTCGAACGTGTGCCCGGCGATATGCGGGGTGGCTCGCCACGCTTTCTCAATCATGGCGGGTTGCGGGCTGGGCTCGCCGTCCCAGCAGTCAAGCGCAACATAGGTCTGCGGACATACCGATATGTGCCGACAAAGCGCGTCCTCATCTACTACTCCCCCCCGCGCGGCGTTGATCAGCAACGCCGAATTTCGCAGCAACGCGAGCTTCGGCTGGTCGATTAAGTGCCGCGTCGCAAAGGGAACGTTTTGGGTGAGCGGTACATGGAGAGTAACCACATCGCACGCGAGTATTTCCTCAAGGGACCCCAGCGAGGGCCCATCCTGGCGCTGGTCTACTAGCGGGTCGTGAATTTTGCATCGAATGTTGAGCCGAGCCAGGCACCGCACCAACGCACTGCCCACGTGACCATAACCAACCACGCCGACAGTTAATTCGTGCACAGCGCGCCGGTGAATGGCAGCGAAAGCATAGATGCAGCATATGACGTATTCGGCTACCGCACGGGCATTGCAGCCGCCTGCGTCGGCGAACTGAATATTCGAATTGCGCAGGTAATCGGTATCAACGTGTTCTATACCGGAGGTCGCGGTGCCAACGAAACGCACGGCGCTGCCACCCAACAGCGCCTCATCAACCCGCGTTACGGATCTGACTAACAAGATTTCCGCTGCACCAAGGCTCGCTCGCGTCAGGTTTCGGCCGTCGAATACACGGGTATGCCCGAATGGCGCAAAAGCTGCCTCAGAACGATGGATCTCTCGGTCTACGAGAATTTCCACAACGCTGCACTAAATGCTAGCGGCGTACATCCGGCTCAAGGGCGATCATCGAGCGCCTCGCCCTCTTTGGCGACAGGCATCAAATCGACCTTGTTTACGCCCAACAACAACAGCATGGTGCTTGCGACATAAATGGACGAATAAGTGCCGATGGCGATCCCGATGATCAAAGCGGTCGCAAAGCCATGGATTAATTCGCCGCCCAGAATGAACAAAGCAAGAACAACAATTAACGTCGTCCCGGAGGTCACAAGGGTTCTGGACAAAGTTTGGTTGAGCGAAGTATTGATCACTTCGCGCGGCCCATCCTTGCGAAAACGGCGAAAGTTTTCGCGAACTCGATCAAATACGACAATGGTGTCGTTCAACGAATAGCCGATAACCGCCAGGATCGCGGCGAGCACGGTAAGGTCGAACTCAGCTCCGGTGACCGAAAAAAAGCCGAGTGTGATGACGGCATCATGAATGGTCGCGACCACCGCACCTATGGAAAATTTCAGTGTGAAGCGCAGCGTGACATAAAGCAGAATGCCGCCGAAGGCGTAGAGCAGCGCTAGCAAACCATCTTCGGTAAGTTCTTCGCCAATTTGCGGTCCGACGAATTCAATCCGGCGCATTTCGGCATCCGGCAACAACGACAATATTCGGCCGCTCAAATCAGCCGTGCTTGCTTCTTCTGATGGCGGCAGGCGGACGAGAACTTCGTGGACCGAGCCGAAGTTTTGTACGCTGGCACCATCGAATTCTGAGCCACCGAGGACGTCTCTGATGGCACCCAGTTCTGCAGGCTCGGCAAAGCCCAACTCAACTAAAGTTCCCCCGCTGAAATCAATGCCAACATTCAGCCCACGGGTAGACAGTGAAAATATCGATATGCCAACCAGCAGCACAGAAACCGCGAGGGCCGCCCGGCTCAGCCCCATAAAATCGATTTTTAGCTTACTGATGTTTTTGGTACTCATAATGCAATCCCAGCCTAGATCGACAGTTTGGTAAGGCGACGACCGCCGTATATGAGATTGACTGCGGCGCGCGTGCCGGTGATAGCAGTAAACATCGACGTCGCGATGCCAAGGGACAATGTGACCGCAAAGCCTTTGATGGGTCCCGTGCCAAAACTGAACAGCACAATCGCTGCTATCAGCGTGGTGATGTTAGCGTCGGCGATCGTTGACAAGGCCTTGTCATAACCGGAATTGATACTCATCTGCGGCGAGTTGCCGTTCGCTAATTCCTCACGAATACGCTGAAAGATAAGGACGTTCGCATCAACCGCCATACCGACGGTCAGGACGATTCCGGCGATACCGGGTAGCGTTAACGTGGCTTGCAGTAACGACAATAACGCGACTATCAGGACAAGATTTGTCACTAGCGCGATATTCGCCACAAGTCCAAAAACCTTGTAGTAAAACGCCATAAATAAAAGCACGCCGGCCATGCCAATGAGGACCGATTGCAGACCTTGATCAATATTCTCCTGGCCCAGGCTCGGCCCAACTGTGCGTTCTTCGATGATTTCAATAGGGGCCGCCAGCGCACCGGCGCGCAACAGCAATGCCAACGTGCGCGCCTCATCTGTGCTGTCCAGACCCGTGATCTGGAAGCGCTTTGACAGTTCGTCGCGAATCGTCGCAACGTTAATGACCTCTTCGATAGCACGTCCTTTGCGCTGTTCTATATACACGACTGCCATCGGCTTGCCGATTTGTTCACGGGTGGCGCGGCTGAACAACCGTGCCCCTTTGCCGTCGAGCGTAATGAATACGGCAGGAGAGCCGGACTGCTGTTCTATCCCCGACGATGCGTCGATGATGAATTCGCCCGTTAGCATGACCCGTTTTTCAGTTAGCACGGGACTGCCATTGCGTTCGTAGAATAATTTCGAATTAACCGGCACCCGTCCGTCAACGGCTGCCTCGACGTCACCGTCCAAATCGACCATGCGAAATTCAAGAGTCGCCGTTGCACCGAGAATTTTTTTAGCCTCGGCCGTATCCTCAACACCAGGAAGCTGGACAACAATCCGACTGGTGCCCTGTTGTTGAATGACCGGTTCGGCCACGCCGAATTCGTTGACCCGATTGCGCAGCGTCGTCAAATTCTGCTTAAGCGCGGTCCGGCGCGTGTCTTCCAGCAAAGCCTCGCTGATGGTCAGCGTCGTGTCAGTGGTGACGTCATTGTCCGCAGCCGACAGGTCCGCGTAATCAGCGCTGATTAGCGTCAGGCCGCGAGCCTTCATCGCGTCATTCAAAAAGCTGACACGCACGCCCCCGGTCCCGTCTCGTATGATTGAGCGGTAGCGAATCTTGGCTTCGCGAAACGCCGTTCTCAGCTCAGACACGAAACGCTCTTCGGTTTGGACGTGCACTGCGTCCATGTCCACTTCCATCAAAAAGTGCACACCGCCGCGCAAGTCCAGCCCCATGTACATTGGCTTGCCACCAAGATCGCGTAACCATTGCGGCGTTGCGGAAGCCAGATTGAGAGCGACAATGTAACGCTCGTCACCGGCGGTCTCGAGGACCAGTTCGCGTGCTTGCTCGCGCGATTGGGTGCTGTCAAACCGAACCAGGATGCGATTTTCTTCGAGCTTGATGTCCTTGGTCGCAATGTCCGCCGCGGCCAATGCCGTCGATATCTTGGTCAGTAGCGCCTCGTCGACAGGCTCTGCACGCCGCGCCGAAACCTGCAGGGCGGGATCGGTACCATAAAGATTCGGGAGCGCGTACAAGGCACCGGTGCCAATCACCAACACGATCAGCAGGTAACGCCATAGCGGGTATTGATTCATCGACACTTAATCCTGTCGTCGCCGTGCCTGAAAGCACACCAGAGCGAACTGTTATTGGGGTGCATGCGGAGCAAGATGTGTTGGATTCATTGGCTGGCAGTTTTGTCCCACGGCTGTGGGGCGTCGCATCACAATTCTTTGGTCGTGCCCTTGGGCATTATCTGGGCAATGGCCCCGCGCTGAACTTTCACTTCCGTATCCTTCGCAATCTCAAGCGAGACGAAATTGTCGCCAACCTCGGTGATGCGCCCCAGTATTCCACCGTTAGTTACCGCCTCGTCACCTTTCGCCAGTCCCTGGACGAGCTTAGTGTGCTCTTTCTGACGCTTCATCTGGGGGCGAATCAAAAACAGATAAAAAACCACGAACAGAATCACCAAAGGAAGGAATTCCCCGATGCCCGGTTGCTGGCTGCCCGCGGCGCCTTGCGCCCACGCGCTTTGAATAAAGTAGTCCATCGGAATCCCCGAAAAATGGCCGCGCATTATGCCATAGAGACAGGTCTCTATGTCATGCGGCGTGAGCCTGATAGGCCGCCAGAACATCGTTGTGAAACGATTCAAATCGCCCTTCAACTATGGCCTGACGGGCGCTGCGCATGAGGCCGAGATAGTAGGCCAGATTGTGGATTGTATTCAGACGCGCACCAAGTATCTCGTGTGTACGCTCCAGATGATGCAGATAAGCTCGCGAAAAATGGCTGCAGGTATAGCAATCGCACTCCGGGTCGAGCCTTTGCGTGTCGCTGCGATGGACCGCGTTGCGAATTCTGACGACCCCTTGCGAGGTAAAAAGATGGCCGTTGCGGGCGTTTCTCGTCGGTAATACGCAATCAAACATGTCGACACCAAGGCTAATCGCAGTCAACAGATCGCTGGGAGTACCCACACCCATCAGGTATCTCGGTTGGCTCGGAGGCAATAGCGAAGCGGTATGGGCGGTGATCCGGGCCATCGCGTCCTTTGGCTCCCCCACAGAAAGGCCCCCAATGGCGTAGCCGTCGAACCCGAGTTCCATTAGGGCTGCGGCCGACTCGCTTCGTAGCGCTTCGTACATGCCCCCTTGAACGATGCCAAATAGCGCCGAGAGGTTGTCGCCGTGTGCTTGTTTGCTGCGTTTTGCCCAGCGCAATGAGAGCGCCATTGACTCTCTCGCAGCCGACTCCGACGCTGGATATGGTGTGCACTCGTCGAACACCATTACGATGTCAGAACCGAGTCTGTGTTGCACCTGAATCGATAACTCCGGGGACAGGAACACCCGATCGCCGTTAAGCGGCGAACGAAACGTGACCCCTTGCTCTTCGATGGTCCGCAGATCGCCGAGACTGAAAACCTGGTAACCACCGGAATCAGTCAGGATGGGGCGCTGCCATTGCATGAAATCATGCAGATCACCGTGCGCTTCGATAATGTCGGTGCCGGGACGAAGCATCAGATGGTAGGTATTTCCCAATACGATCTTGGCGCCGAGATCGGAAAGTTCCAGTGGCGTCATCGCCTTGACCGTGCCGTAGGTCCCCACCGGCATGAACACAGGGGTTTCGATTTCACCCCGTGTAAAGGTCATCCGGCCGGCACGCGCCGCACCGAGGCTTGCTTCCACTTTAAATTCAATTGCCATGTGCATTCGCAACAGGATGGAGATGGTCGGAAAATGCCGTTGGACGTTCAAGCCACATCGCATCACCGTAGCTGAAGAATCGGTATTGTTTTGCAACAGCGTGTGCGTAGGCAGCCAACACACGTGCGTGGCCAGCGAACGTACTAACCAGCATAAGCAGCGTGGAGCGCGGAAGATGGAAGTTCGTTAGCAGTGCATCGACCACCTGAAAATCGAATCCAGGGCGGATAAACAACCGCGTTTCACCCTCGTAGGGCGCAAGCGGTAGGCCGTGCTGAGCGGCCGATTCTAGCGCTCGAGCGACTGTCGTCCCGACCGCCACAACACGGCCGCCGGAACGACGTGCATGATTAATCTTCCGACAAACATCCTCATCAAGTCTGATTTGTTCAGCGTGCATGACGTGCTGGTGAAGCGGTCCGCGTATTGGGCGAAACGTCGCGCTGCCTACATGCAGGGTTAAATGCGCCAAATCGACGCCGGATGCGGCAATGTCATCCAACATCGCTTGATCAAAATGTAGCCCGGCGGTCGGTGCGGCGACGGCTCCCGGCACGTGAGCGTAGACCGTTTGATAGCGTTCAAGATCGCTACTTTCGTCGGCCCGGTCGATATAAGGCGGCAGTGGGACATGGCCAGAACGTGCCATCAGACTCTCGAGATCTCCGTCAGCAGTGCATTCCAGGATGAACAGGTCGTCCTGACGTCCGGCAACGAATAGCTGTCCACCCCCGTCGATCGAGAGGATGGCCCCCTCGCGCGGCGCCTTGCTGGCGCGGACGTGGGCAAGGGCACGTTGCGTGGTCAACACGCGTTCGATGAGTATTTCGACCGCCCCGCCGGTCGTTTTATGGGCGAACAATCTTGCCGGAATAACCCGCGTGTCGTTCATCACAAGCACATCCCCGGGGCGCAACAAAGATGGGAAGTCACCGATGACCAGGTCGCGAAAACTGACATCGCCCGCGTCGACGCGTAAAAGGCGGGCGTCGCGACGCGACGGTCGCGGAAACTGGGCAATGAGTTGCTCTGGAAGCTGGTAGTCAAAGTCGTCGAGGTTCACGGGCGCGATCGTAGCAGACCACGAACACTCAGATGTCGACCGCGCAGCGCGCATTCTCTATACTTGCCCGCCTTCGCATCCACGCCGGGATGGCGGAACTGGTAGACGCGCCAGACTCAAAATCTGGTATCCGTAAGGATGTGGGGGTTCGATTCCCCCTCCCGGTACCAAATACCCTTTTGGATTCACTGTCGAGCGCCGATTGCCGGCCCGCGTGGGCTGAAGCCATGGGGCACTTATTTTTGGACGTTAGAGAAAGTGTGTGGTTGCCGCAAAAAACCACCGGCTAGGGCAGTCGTTGCACCGAGCGATGAGTAGGGATCGGCTACCGTGCGGACCAGATTCTATGGTTCGCAGTACCGCACAATGTGATTGACCCTTTCAAACAGGGTCCGTTCGCGCGTAACCCGAAGCGGATGATGCAGGTTGTGTGGTACCCACCTTACCCTGAAGTTAGTTAACGAAAACGCTCGACGGTGCTCGATTATTAGTGGCCAACGGCTTCCTCATCGCGGCCGGTTTCGCTCTCGTGAAAGCGCCAGTTCAGCGAATCACGGTATGGTTTGTAGAGCGCAAGGCGATAACGGCGCCAGATGATGCCGCACCGCGAGCCACGTGGTAATCATCCATCGGAACCTTGCGCTGGGTTTCGGGCGGAGAAGTCGTCCGCAATCACTAGCCGTTTTCAAAGTGCTTTCGGCCTCGACGAATTTTTGGTCCAGGCCGGCAACGACGCGACCAGTTCGTCGCTTTTGGCCGGCAAGCGCGTATCGCCGAGACGCTCTATAGGCGCCGATTTCAACTCTTTTGATCGATTGTGGACGCTGTTCCGGAACTACAAACTTAGCGAGACTCTCAGCGTTGAGGCCGAAAGCGGCGAAAGCCAAGACGCAGACTTGCTCTATGCGCGCGAGCGACGGCAGTCCTTCTATACCGAAGAGAACCGCTAAGTGAGCATGAAGTAACCCGAAGGGCTATCGGGTCAAGTGAACCAGACGGACGTCCGTTATTCAGAATGGCCACACGGGCGGCTTACAAGCCCCCGTTGGTCCGGGAAAAGTTTTAAAGAGGCAATGGAAGATAGCGTGAACTGGCGGCGCAGCTAAATTTTGCGCGCCGCCCGCACTGGCATCAATTATTTTTCGGTTTACCGATGACGATATGCTTCGTGCCTTTCATGCCACGTCGATTGTTCATTTCAGTAGCCAGGGAAGACGCGTGCGTGAGCACGTTTTCCTTCGTTCCGGTGCGAAATCCGGTGATCGGCGCATAGCCACCTTCAATGATGTAACGGTATCCGCTCGGGCCGCCTTGCGAAAGCTTGCATTTTTCCAGCTTTGTCACGTGATAGATCGGCTTGTTGCCTTCGTTCAGCGTCTCTGGGGCGGTCGATTCCTTGGTTTTCGGTACGGCACTCATGCATTCTCTCCAGATTCGGTGCAGGTGATCGGACAATAGACGCCGTCGCCCATCCCACCCGAGTCAGTGCAAAACCTGTGTGCAAGGACAAGTGTAGACGGGCCGCGTGGCGGCCGAATTGTTCAAACGAGGGGATGACGAAATAGGCGTTTTTTGACGCCAATCAGTCAGGTGCATCCGGGCACTTATTTTATTTCTGTTTACACCCCTGTGGCGGGTACAATAGCACGGACCGCCCTTTTCGGCCACCCCAAGGCCCCTACCTGCGGTCTTAATCGCGGTCCCTGGACGCCACCGGAAAGCTGCCTCGCCCATTGTATGAACCGAAGCCAAATGCTCTCGACCGGGGGTCCCTGCCGCCGGACACACTGGCGCTCCCGATAGCCGGAGTGTGGTGCCTGGCGTCTGTCTGCAACCGCATTGCGGGCCGCTTAGAGCTCGTTCAATAGGATTTCCAAAGACTTTGTCGCAGCCTCGCAGGCCGGCACAGTTGCCGGCAACTGCAGCTTGCGAAAGAAACTGGTTTCTCGCCCCTCGTAGCTAGCCGAAACGGTGTCATTGAGATCCCGACAGGCGACGGCCATGGTCCTTTCAGAATTTACGAGCGGGCTATTTGCGTCGAGCTCTTCGCCGTCCAGCAGGCTGGTCGTCACAATCAAGTCGTTAACGACCCGATTATGGAACCGAAACACCTGTTCGACATATATGGCGAACTCCGCCCGGCTTTGCCAGGCCGTCGCGCCATCAGGATAACGAACCAGCACCGCGCTGCAGGCAGATATCGCCAACGTCGCAACCAACCCCAGCGCCCGTAGTATCCAGCTGAAGCGTCGGTCTACGCGTTCAGCCACAGCGCGTGATAAAGACACGGAACGCACCGCCCGGTCTGGCCGCGCAATTTCGCGATGAGCCCCAGGATCCAGCAACATTAATCAGCGCTAGCGCCGGCGATAATCCGCCCAACGAGCGACTGCGCGCCGGCCAAATGCGCCAACAGGTCTTTGCCAGCTTGCATCTGATTGCCTGCCCGGGCCAGGTTGTGTTCCCCTCGACTACTGAAACGTTTGGGGTCCCAACCAAAGTAGCTTTCCTCGACGGCATCGGCCAGGAATCGCGTGCTCAGCTCGAGATAGATTTGCAGGGTCGCGGGGGCGACATTCTCAAGCGCGTCGAGCATGCCAACTCGACCTGCCACATCGCCATAACCCCTAAGTGCCGCAGCAAACGTTTCCAAATTAAAACTCGGGTCAGGAAAGTCTTCACCGGCCGGGTTACACCATGAGCGCATTGCATCGCCGAGCTCATAAGCAAGCGGCATGGTCGCGAAAGTATCAAGATCGACAAAGCACAAAGCCGCGTCATTCTCGCGCGCGAACAGGATGTTGGAAATTTTGGCGTCGCCGTGAACCAATCCGGTGCGGCCTGGGTCGAATGGCGGGATAGCGGCAATCAGCAACTCCAGTTCGTCGGCCATTCGACCAACAGCCACGCTCAGGCGATGAGAGTGGTTGTCGCTCCGGACCTCGCGGAGATGATTGAGGTGGCGCGCCAAATCATGGACTGGTGGCCGTACGCCGAGCAGATCTTCCTTAAAATCGCTCAAACTGGTGTGTAACCGGGCCAGTAGGCGCCCCGCCTCGCGAGCTTGGGCAGGACTTTGGAACGCGTCGAGCGCGCGCCCGTCAATGAAGGTCAACGCGCGCCAGATCCGATCGTCGACAGCGATGCTGAAATCACCTGTGGTGGTGCGAATCAACTTAGGCGTTAACAGGCCTCGGCGTTCAAGATGCTCGGTAATCCGGGCCAGGTTGCGATTCACCGCGTCGCTGAATGAGGAATGCAGACGCTGCAGAATAAGCGCGCCCTGACTTCTGGTTTCGACTTTAACGGTGAGATTGATCAGTCCCTGCGCGACTCGAGTTACCCTGACTACATCAACGTCATAGGCCTGCAGCGCCGCCATCGCGTCACGCCGCCAGTCCGCTTCGTCATGCGTCGTTGACATGCTCAGCCTGGCGACACGGTCGGGGTCTTCTGCACCTGGATTTCATTCGACAGTCGACGTGGGCGCTTAGCCGACCAATCGACAATAGCTCACTCACTTGGGACGGGCGCGCGCAATTGCTGCAGCGCCTTTAGTGGAAATGGCAACAGCTTAGTGGTCGACCCTGGACGACGGGCAGTATTCGTCTGAGCCGCTTGCGCGGCCGCGATCGCTTCGGCCTGGCGAGCCAGCTTAGCCCGCATGCGCTCATGCTGAGCCACCACCGAGTATGGGTGGTAGTGCAACGAGATTCGCCCGTCTTGTTTAATTTGCGTCGGGTCAATATTGCTAATGCGACGCTTCCCCGCTGCATCTTCCCAAGCATAAAACTCGGCCTGCGCGGACCCTGCGAACAGCACCGCCAAAGTAGTGATGCCGACCATCCGTAAATTGCCTTGGAATAATCTGGCCATCAATCCACCTTTGGGTCGCGCAAACTAGCTTCAAGTTCTCTGATTCGAGACAAGGCGGTGTCCCGCTCGCGAGCAACCTGCGCCATCTCGGCGAGCGACTCGAATGACGACCGCTCCGCCCGTTCCGCGCGTTCGAGCGCTGCAACACGCTGTTCGGCCAGGGTCTTTTCTCGCCGCGATGGGCCGAAAAGCCGCGACCAAAAGCCCTCGCTGGCTGGGCCGGCTGGAGCGCCAGTGGCACCCCCCTTAACGACCGAGCCGAGACCGGGCGGCGCATTCCCTTCGACTCTGGCGGCGCACTGCCAGCTAATTTTCTCGATTATTCCGGGGCTCACATCGCGAAGTTCTGCATGCTGCGCGAGGGAAGCGATAAGGCGCTGCAATTCCTGCACCTCATTCAGCCCCGCGTCGCCTGGTTCAAAGATAATCTGCATGGGCTATCCCGTTTTGTAGCAATGGATCCCGAGGTGTCGCCGGAAGCAGCAAACTTCAGTGCCCTGTATCCGTCATTTACAACCGCCCTGGCTCCAACCCGAATGCCCGCAGCGACGCCTCATTGTCTGGGTTGGTAATCACACCGACCGAGCCCAACTCTGGACGCAAATAGCGTTGACCAACGTCGACCAACGCATCATGAGTGACTTTCAGCACGCGCGCGCGAAATTCCGCGCGAAAGCTGTCGTCGCGTCCGCACAAACCATAGACAAACGCTCGATCTGCCTCTCCTGCAGGCGACAACGGCTGGTCGAGAGAACGAATGGTCCCGAGTATTGACTCTTCCAGTCGTTGCGGGTCGTGCGCTTCTGCGTACCACGACACTGCTCGGTCAAAGTCATTCAATGTGTCAATTGTGCGTGGGTCGCGATAAGAAAAAAATCGAAAAGTACGCCCGTCGCTGTCGAAACTCGCTCCTGAACCGTAAGCGCCCCCTTGCTCGCGTATCTCACGGTGCAAAAAACCGTCCTGGAGATAGCGACCAAGAACCGCAAGCACCGGCGCATCTGGACAGGCGGCATGAATGGCCGGATACGCTTTGGCGCAAAAATTGACTTGTGAACTGGTCAGCCAGCTCGTCGGCCTGTCTCCAGACTCGAATTCGGGCACGAAAATCGCGATGCCATCGCCACTTGCTCGCTCACCAAGCTCGCAACGTTCGCTGGCGCCGCTCAACGCGCTATCTTCCCCGATCAGCGCAAATCTTCGCGGTGCGTTCGCAATCTTTTTCTGAATCGACGCAAACAGCTCGAACAATGCTTCCAGGTCAGAGCGCGACGCGCGCTCCTGTCCAAGCTGCTTGAGCAATTGCACCGAACTCGGCCCTTCCCAAAGTTCGTCGAGTTGCGCGAACGGTGAAAGATCGCGCGCGGCGCTGAGAATCGCCAAATGATGGCCGCGGTCAGTAATACTCTCTTCTGCCTCGGCGCGGGATTGTTGTAACAACTCCTGTAAGCGAGCGTGCTCATCAAACCGTGTGCCATCGATAAGTTCTTGCGTAATGGCGAGAACCTGGTCGCGCTTCCTCGCCAGGCCTGTACCACTAATCATCAGCCAGGCATGCGCGAGTTCGGATTCACCAGGCCCGGGGCGGGCCAGTGCATGAACCGAAAAGCTCCCCGATAACGCTCGCCGGGTCTGTACTTGCAAGTAGTCTTCCCGACTGTAACCAAGCTCGGTAAGGTACTCACACCAAAGCGGCAATACCTGCAATTCTGCCGGCGTTAGCGCCGGAAGTTGCGCAGCAAGCTTGACTCTGAAAACACCATTTGTTGCGCATTCGTAGGCGCTAATTGCGTCTGTATCCCCACTCACACTACTCGGTCGGGTTAGCGGCTTGGCTGGCGGCACGTCGGCGAGAGTGACTCGTGGCAAAATGCTGTCGTCGTCAATTTGCGCCTGACGTTCGCGCAACGCTTGGGAATCCGCGCGTATTTGCTCGAGTTCCTGCGCGGACAACGCATCGCGGATTCTCTCGAGTCGCGCGTGCTCCGAGGCAGTGTCACGTTCGGCTTTCGTGGCATCCGGGCGCATCACGACTCGCACCCGATGTGTGTTATCCAGCAAGAGTTCCTGCACTAGTCGATGCAGGAATTCGGGGTCTTCGATGTTGCCTCGCAGTTCTTCAAGAGCAGCGTCCAGATCCAGCAGGCTAGACGGCTGCGCGCGATACATGACCGCCGGCAATAAGCGCCCCATCAGTTGTAATCCGAACGGATAACTGCCGCCACCCACATCGCGCTGAGCCAACTCTAATCGATCAACCAGCGCCTCAAGCACAGGCTGTGCCAGTCCGTGTCGGGAAACATCTTCAAGAACTGCGAACAGTCCCTGCTCCAATGCCTGTGCGTGTTCAGGGTCAGTGCCTTCTAGCCCGCAGAAAAACGCGAGCTGCCTGGCCGAGTCGTCGATGCCACATAGCTCCGACGGTGCGTTCGCCAGCGTGCTTGATTCGAGGTAGTGACGCAGCGGTGAGGCGCTATGTTCGAGCAATACTGAGGACAAGAAATGGGCCGCAAGTACTTGCTGTGGGTCGCAGCTTTCGCCGAGTAGCCAGGCCCATACGATGTGCGTGGCGCGTTGGCTGGAGTCGGCAAATTGATAGTTCACTTCTACTTCGCGAGCAGCAGTGAAGTACTCCTGAAGCGGACTCACAAGCGCATCGCGTTGGTCGTCAAAACGGTCTAAAGCCAATTCTGTAATGCGCGCCTGATGCTCACTGGCCGGGAAGGAGCCGTAGGTCATAAACACGGCGTTCGATGGATGGTAGTGGGTGGCGTGAAAAGCGGTGAGCGCTTGATGGGATAGGTCCGGGATAGACAGTGGATCGCCGCCGCTGTTGTGAACATAAACGGCTTGCGGAAATAACGCAGTGTGAACGTGCTGCCAAAGTTGCGAAAGCGGCGAGCTCATCGCCCCCTTCATCTCGTTGTAGACCACACCGTGCAGGGCGAGCGGTGATTCGGCGCCATCATCTGCACACTCAATCCGCCACCCTTCCTGGGCGAAATCCAGGCGGTCCAGGCGCGGGAAAAATACTGCGTCAAGATAAACGCCGAGCAGATTATCGAAATCCTTACGATTCTGGGTAGCGAACGGATAGGCGGTACTGTCCCCACCCGTGAAAGCGTTCATGTAGGTGTTCAAGGAACGACGCAGCATCATAAAGAAGGGATCGCGCACAGGGTATCGCTGACTACCGCATAGCGTCGTATGCTCCAGAATGTGGGCGACGCCGGACGAGTCTGTCGGCAAAGTGGGGAAAGCGACCATGAACGCATTGTGGTCGTCCTGGCAATCCAGATGATAGTGACGGGCGCCGGTGAGCGGGTGGAAATATTCTTCTAACGTTACGCCTAAGGTCGGAATTGGCGTACTCAGGATGGATTCAAATCCGGTCTTCGACATTGGGTTCAGTTACTCTTGGTTGGTCGCACAGCTCGCCGAAAGTCCACCTCGCGCTGCTTAAGTGAAATATCGTTTTCGGCATACCGGCAGATTCAGACGCGTACCCGGTAGTCTACTCGTTCGTCCCCGCTATCGTCACAGGATGCCAGCCTGCAATGAGCTGACACCCTTTGTATGGGTCCCGCCAGCGCTGGCCGAAAGCAGTTATCTCGCGCCTGATTTTGTCGGCAGGATCGATGCCCGCAAGATTGTCCTGTTCCGCGCGTGGAGCGACCAAAGGTATACTTTGCCGACGAATGAGTTCCGACGCGCACCGGAATTCGTTGCTGGGCACGTCAGCGCTAAACAGTCCCCAATCGGAGTCGTTTCCTATGCCGTCGTTCGATGTCGTTTCAGAGATTGACCAGCATGAACTTAGCAACGCGATTGATCAGAGCACCAGGGAACTGTCGACGCGCTTCGATTTCAAGGGTACTAAAGCTCGCATTGAGAGACAGGACAACACGATTAACCTCATCGCAGAAGCGGAATTCCAGACGCGCCAAATTCTCGACATCCTGCAAGGCAAACTCACCAATCGAGGAATCGACATCGATTGCCTCGAGATTGGGGACGCTGCGAGTAATGTTAGTGAAACGCGCCTGCCAATCACCGTTCGAGAAGGTGTCGACAAAGAGTTGGCACGCAAAATGATTAAGCTCATCAAGGATTCAAAACTCAAGGTTCAGGCGCAAGTACAGCAGGACCAAGTGCGCGTCACGGGCAAGAATCGTAATGATCTGCAAAGCGTCATCGCGATGTTGAAAGAATCAAACCTGGACTTTCCCCTGCAGTTCAAGAATTTTCGCGACTAGGCCGCAGGAGCGGCGCCAGGTTGTTAGTGAAAATGCGCCATTCGAAAATATGCGCTTTCCGTTTTAGCTCGCCGCAACAAGTAACCCGGAAACCCGGTGAGCGTTACGCGCGCTATGTTTAACCAAAGCGAACAACACTTTGAATGTCCCTATTGCGGGGAGCGAATCAGCGTACTCGTCGATCACAGCGTTCCACATCAGCGTTATATCGAAGATTGCGAAGTGTGTTGTCGGCCGCTGTCCATCGAGTGCACGATCGATTCAGACAGCGTCGAGATGCAAGCGACACGCAGTGACGACTGACCACCTGCATGCATACTGAAATCAGGCTTTTGCTGCTATGCGCTGCGGCCTGGGTGATATGGAGTTGGAGTAACAAGGCGCGCGAAACCGTCGACCGCATTTCGAAAAAAATTTGTCAGGATATGCAGCTGCAACGACTCGACGATGGCGTGGCACTGCAACGGCTTCGATTTAGCAACGGTGAACACGGTTTTGGGATTCAGCGGATTTATCGCTTCGAATACAGTACCCATGGCGGGGACCGACGCCACGGCGAGATCGGCGTCCACAATGCCACACCCATTTGGGCGAGTGTGGAACTGGCCGACGGCCCGGTCCACATTGCATTGAGATAATGTCTGGCTACCGCTGATCAGTCTTCCGGGCGGTCAAGACGCGCGGCGAGTTCGTTAATAAGTGATTGGTCGTTTGCCTTAACCTTGTCTTTGGCGTGTTTGGCCCGCTCCTTGATGCGTTCCAGAATTTCCTTCTGATTCGCGAGGACCTGACGCTGCGTGTCGCTATTCTCGATTTCTATTTGATTCGAAATCCAATCATCGAGCTCATGTTGCAGGCCATCGCGAGACTGCTCTTCGCGTGCCGTATGAGTCGCTAACTGATCATCTGATATGGCGCTGGCCGCCTCTATTTCGGCCCGCTTGCGTTCAGCGCCCGCGGCGATAGCTGCGGCATCTTCGGCTTCGTCTCGTAGGCGACTGAGATCGCGATCCGCGTCAACCGGATGATTCTGCGGCTGGCGTTGCGACTCCCGCAAAATGTTCTCAACGCGCTGCTGCTCGGCAATGGCATCGTCGCGCTGGCGTTGAGCAGTTTCCAGAGATACGCGTAGATGCTCCGCGTCAGCTTCCAGGCGTTCGCGTTCGACACGCATGCTGTCCTCAAGCTGTTCGCGCTTGAGCAGATGGGTTTGCTCGAAGTCAGATAGTACCTTGAGTGCTTCTTCTTCAACCGCGCTACGGGCAGCATCCGCGGCATCACGCGCATGGCACGCGCGTTCGAGTTCTTCAGCATTGCGGATCAATTCGCGCTCGACCTTAGTGCGCTCGGCCGCAACCTTCTCAGTCAATTCTTCACGCAAGCGCGCGCGCAATTCCACGTCGGCCTGCGCATGGCGGGTTCGCTCGTTGGCATGCGCTAGCTGTTCCTCTTCGAGACGGACCTGTATGTCGCGTGCTTGCTCTAGATGCTGTTGTGCCTTGGCAGACTCGTCATCGGCGCGTTCATGCTCGATCCTGAGGCGCTCCTCTGCGTCTTCTTTCAAACTTTGCAGGCGCTTTAGTTCGTCCGCCTGCCACGCATAGCTATCTTGCAGGCGTTGTTGTTCCTGTTCGAGGCGCCGGTCCATTTCCAGACGTAATTTCTCGATACGCTCGACCTGACTCTCGCGCTCGCGTTCGAGCTCAAGCTGCGCTGCAGCTTTGGCTGCTCTGAGCTCATCTTTAATGCGCCGCAAAACTGCTAATTCGAGTTCAGCATCTGATTCATCAACATCGGCGTTATCAGGTTCTGCCGCCAGCGCGACGGCTTTCTCTGACTCCGCTTTCGGCGTTGCCGCATGAGGCGCGGGACTAACTGCGGAAAAATCAGGTGTTTGGGCAGCGTTGTCGCTATCCGCTTGCCGCGCTAGCGTGGGCGCAAAAACCGGCTTTGTCTGCTCATCGTCGAGCGGGGACGCCAACGGCGCACCGGTATTGCGGCGCGTTTCTGGGAATACGTCAGCCTTTGAGGCATCGGATGCCGCTGCGGTCCGATTGAAGCGCTCCGCTTCGCTTAGGTGCGAGGCCGGTATCGGGCCGCTTTTTACGACGCTCGAGTTCTCGGACATGTGGTCGTCGTGTAAGGTCAAATCTGGCTCAAACGCCGGTTTGGGCGACGCATTCGCGATCTGGTACTGAGCCATACCACCATCCAGGAAATGCACTTCGAATCCGCGTTCGGCAAGCAAAAATGCAGCAACTGCGCTACGCGAGCCGTCGTCGCAGTAAACGATGTAAGGCACGTCAGAATCGAGTCGGCCGCTGTGCATCCGCAGTGTGTTTAGTGGGTGATTAATGCTGCGCGGCAGCGCGCTGACGGCAAACTCCTCGGGAAAACGTACGTCGAGCCAGCGCGCACCTGAGGTGGTTTCAATCGCGTTGCCTTGCTCAAGCGTAATCGCCTGCAACAGAGGTTCACGAATCAAGTCGCCAAAGTCTTCAGCAGATAAGCGCATCAGTTCGCCGTCGCTCAGCATTTTCACCGTAGCGTTGCGGCAGTCGCCACCAACCAGTGCCTCTTCGCCAAACGCGTCCCCAGGCCCGATTAAAGCGAGCCGGTAATCAGGTGCGTTGGCCGCTGCAGCACGGGTAATTTCGGCGCGACCACTCACAATAACGTAATAGAAATCGCCTGGTTCACCCTGGCGGACGACAATGTCGCCGGCTTGGGCAGAGATCGTTTGCAACTGACTGAAGATTCGATGAATGTTCGCCGCGGGCAGGTTCTCGAACAAGTTCGATTGCAGCATCCGCGTCATCCAATCGTCCGTGTCGTTGTGGTCAATTTCAGCCACTTCGACCAAATCGTCGCTCCCACTCGGTTCGATCGCGGACAGCTTTTCAAGGAGCAGGCGTTCCACTCTCAAAATCGCCAGGTCGTCCTCCGCTCGCGCGGACATCTTTCGCGGTTGTAACTGTGCCAAGGCATGCACTGCTTGGTCACTTCCGCCCCGGAGGCGCTGAATGGTCTGCCCTGCGCTAATCAGCTCTAACGGACCGTCGAGCAAGAAATAGGCGAAAGTGTCGTGATCACCCTCGTTAAAGACGAACGCGCCACGCTCAAAGTGCAGCACCTGAGCGTGATTAAGCACTTGTGCGCGGCTGTTCGGCGATAACGTGCACAGCGGCACGAGCGCGTCGACGACGGCAGTAAATTCGGGATCGGGTGCGGCCATAATTCTCTGATGATGAAATGTTGCCAAAGCCACAGGCGCTGGCGTGGATGCAATATAGGCGCTGTCGGCACAACATTCATTGGCGACACCGGGTAACTGTGAAGGGCTTCACCATGAAATGTGTCTAATTGCAAAAAACTGTGAAGTGCTTCACTCAGGGAGACCGCTAGTTTCCGAATTGGAGAAGATCTGCGGGAATGATGCGCGCGCTCGCAAGTTTCAGATTTGTGGCTTTCAGATCTCGCCGGAGATGCGGAAAAACGCCTGCGAGCGCATCCGCCAACAGTCAAAAAGAGCGTAGAATGGCCGCCATCGATTAAGCTTCGGAAATCAGAATTACGTGTCCAGCGTAGAAATCAAGTCAATCCAGGGACTAATTCTTGAACTGCAAAGCGAGCATCGTGATTTAGATCAAGTGGTTGCAACACTTTCCCATAGCGGTAGTGTCGATCAACTTTTGTTGCGACGCATGAAAATTCGCAAGTTGCAGCTTAAAGATCAAATTTCGCGTCTGAAAAGTAAACTCATTCCGGATCTCGACGCATGAATGACAAACCCGGTGCTCATTTCCCAGCCCGAACGGTCCAATGACTGACGTACAAGAAACCCTGGCCGGGCGTGTCGCTTTCCTGGTGCCGCTGAACAAGCTTTCAAGCGAGCGTCAAACGCGACTGTTGGAAAGCTCGGAAGTGATAAAACTTCGGAAAAAGAAAACCCTGTTTGAGCAAGGCGACCGCGACCGACGATTTCACCTACTACGTGCTGGAAGGCGAAATCGAAATGTACGCCGACGACTCGCTAATCAAAGCGGTAGCCGGTGGAGACGGTGCGTCGTTTCAGCCGTTGGCACAACTTCAACCTCGACAAATGACTGCCATTGCGAAAAAAACCGCACAAGTATTGCGAGTCAATCGCAGCTTGCTCGAACAGCTGTTGAGTGTTGACGAAGCTCCGGCAGCTAAAGACAACGACAGCGGCGTAGAAGTCGAGGAGTTCCAATCAGACCAGTCGGGTGACTGGCTGATGACGCTGTTGCAATCTGAATTGTTCACTCGAATTCCACCCTCCAATATTCCGGGCTTGCTGGATACCCTGGAGACCATAAACGTCGCATCTGGCGACGCTGTCGTCACGCAGGGCGAGCCAGGAGATTTCTACTACGCCGTTCAGAGCGGCCGTTGTGAAGTGGTCCGAACCGGACCGAATGATCGTGAAATCAAGCTGGCGGAGTTGTCGGCAGGCGACACGTTTGGCGAGGAAGCCCTGATTTCCGGAGGCAAGCGCAATGCAACTGTGCGCATGACAACCGCGGGGGAACTTGCGCGCCTGACTAAAGAGGACTTCACCCAACTCATCAAGGCGCCCATGGTGTCGTCGGTGAAACTAGCCGAAGCGAAAGATAAAGTCGCAGAAGGCGCGCTCTGGCTGGATGTTCGATTTGAAGACGAACACGGCCACAACGGGATTCCCGACAGTCAGAATATTCCGTTAAGTTCGCTGCGCGCACGTATGGGCGAACTCGATCCAGCCATTGAATTTATCGCCTACTGTGACACCGGGGGGAGAAGCTCAGCAGCAGCGTTTCTGCTCGCGGGAAAGGGATTAAACGCGTCTTATGTAGAAGGCGGCGCAGTGAGCGAGCCTATTCCCGAAAAGACCCCCGTCGCACCGCGCGAGGAACCTGTGCCGAACGACGCGCTTGAAGCCAGCGCATTGGCGTCAAGCCTGAGCGCTGAGCTTGAGATCGCCCGCCTTACGATTGAGAAAGCGGAAAAAATGATGGCACAGGCGGAAGCCATGAAGCGCGATGCTGATCGCATCGTATCTGAAAAGCTCGCTACTGAACGTGCCCAGATCGACGCCGAATCTGCGAAGTTAAAAAGTAAGTTAGGAGAAGCTCAGCAACTGCGAGAAAGCCTCACGGCAAAACAGAAAATTGCAGAAGACGAAGCAGCTCGATGCCAGGACGAGGTTGAACAACGCTCGCGGAAATTAGAAGAAGCTGCTCACCAGCGCCTTCGCGAAGAAGAGCAGCGACTTGAAGCGCTGTACAAAGATCAAGCCGCGCAGCTTGAATCACTGCAATCGGAACGAGAGTCAGATCTGCATGAGACACTCAACGAAAAGATGCGCGCGGAAAGATTACGGATTGAATCTGAGCTGGCCACACGGGAATCGGAACTACGCGAATCTATGGCCGGTGAACTCGCCTCCGAAAGGAAGAAATTCGAACAAGAGTTTCTGCGTACTAATGAAGAATTAGAAAAAGCCCACGAAGAGCGCTTACTCGCCGTTGCGGGCAAAGAGGCGGCGACAGTAGAAGCGCAGACAACGATCGCCGAGTTTAAGTCCCAGCAGCAGAAACTCATGGCCGAGCAGCAGCTCCTGTTCGACAAGGAGCGGCAGCGTCTGCAGGCTGAAGCTCTGCGTATCTCAAAATTGCGCGACGAAGCCACTAAGGAACGGGAATCAGCGGAGGCCGCTAAAGCTCGTGCTGAGGAAGAACTTGTACGTGCTCGCGCGCAACATGCTGAACGAGCCCAGTTGAACGAACCTGCGGCTATTGACGAAATAGAGCTTCGTGCAAACGCAGCGACTGAGAATCTAGAGCAGGCTATTCAGGCTGAATCGGTTGCGGACAGTGCTGCACGCGACAATGAAGACGAGCTGGAGAGAACTTACAGTACCGCGAACGAAATCAATGTCCTGCTCGAAAAAGAGCTGGACGATTGGGTCGGAGAGCAAAATGACCTTCAAGAATCGACCATCCAGCGAGAAGTGCTCTCGCGACAGAAAGAAATGGTCGAGCGAATTAGAGCCCGCGCTGCGGAAATGAAATCAAAAACCGAGGCAGATAATAAGAGCCTGCTGGAAGAGATTGAGGACCAGTTGGGGAAAGATTAACGAGGCTCGTGCTCACTCAGGCAACCGACATGGATGGTTCCAAGCCAAGTTGGTCTGCAAAAAATGCGTTCAGGATGCGGTCGGCCTGAGGGTCAACACGCACAAAGCACAGGCCGACAACACAGCGCGGCTCGGTATCAACGGTGGTGATGTAGAGCACCTCGGCTCTCGCTACCAAAGTCTTTTTTACCCCACCCGTAGTAAGGGCGGCGGCCAAATTGACCTGCGGGCGATTCGCGGCGTCGATCGTTCCTCCGTTCGGCAGCAACAAACGGCCGGCGTGAACGTCACAGCGCATCTGCAGTCCATCAGGAGAAATGTTCAAGGCCAGTCCGGCAAACTTCTCACCTGCGTCATTCCGGAGCGCAATCTTGATGTCTAGTGGAACGCGCGGGTATTGACGCTGCTCGTCGAGTTTTTCGACTAATTGCCAGACTCTATTGGTCGTGCGCGATTGCTCGGCCGATGTATTCATGTGCACTTCTCAAACGCAAGAACCAGCCGAGAATTTAATCTGGTCGAGTAATATCGACCGGACTTCCATCACATTTTCAACATCCGCTCACACGGGTCGCTGGCAAGCGCGAGAAATTGTTAAGGCGTTGCATCGATCGCGGACAGCAACTGCTGTCTTGTGGGTTCTACTAGGCGCACCATTTCGGCGTCCATCTGGTTGCGCGCCAGTCGTTCGTTTATACGCGCAATAGCGAGGTCACCTTCACCCGCGAGCCGAAACCAGGCTGTCGCTTCTACCATATCCAGTCCGGTGCCCTCGCCCATCAACGAAGCCATACCAAGTGCATTTTGGCCCCGAGGCAAGCCTGCGAGTTCGGTATCCACGGCCGTACCAGCCCCACCGAGGTAGGCCAGAGCCACGTTGAGCTGAGCCTTCACGTATCCCTGCTCCGCACCGCGCCGGTACCACTCGACTACTGTCTTTGCGTTGCTAATCACCCCCCACCCCTGCGCGTACGCGACCCCGAGGTAGAACTGGGAGGCAGCGTCGCCGCCGCGAGCCGGGTCGCGTAGGCCAGCCACCCCGGTTCCGTAATCGCCCGCCAGGAACATCCCAATGGCGGATTGCTCTGCTTTCGTCGGGAGGCTGGCAACGATCATGATTGACAATGCCAATATGGGCGATTTTGGGACAATCACCGCACATACCATTTGAATCGTGAGGCTGCGCATGTTTTACAATGGACGTTGAAACCTTAGAACTGTGGAAATCATGTCAAAAGAACGCTTCACCGGTACCGATACCTACATCGTAACTGAAGACCTCATGATGGCAGTCAATGCTGCCGTCACCCTGCAACGCCCGCTGTTGGTCAAAGGCGAACCCGGTACTGGTAAAACCATGCTCGCCGAAGAAGTCGCGCAATCACTTGGTCGGCCGCTGATTCAATGGCATATCAAATCCACAACCAAAGCCGCACAAGGACTCTATGAATACGACGCCGTAGCCCGCTTGCGTGATTCGCAACTAGGGGATGAAAAAGTTCACGACATCTCCAACTACATCGTTAAAGGTAAGTTGTGGGAAGCTTTCGATACCGACGTTCAACCCGTGCTGCTGATTGACGAAATCGACAAAGCGGACATCGAATTCCCCAACGATTTATTGCAAGAACTCGATCGCATGGAGTTCTTTGTTTATGAGACGAAGGAGACTATCAAAGCTCGCCATCGTCCCGTCATTATTATTACCAGTAATAACGAGAAAGAATTGCCTGACGCATTCCTGCGCCGTTGCTTCTTTCACTACATCTCCTTCCCTGAAAGAGAAACCATGGACGCGATCATTCGTGTTCACTTTCCCGATATTAAAAAACGTCTTTTAGCCGAAGCGATGGAATGCTTCTTCGAGCTACGCGAAATTCCTGGACTGAAGAAGCGCCCGTCGACATCAGAACTTCTCGATTGGATAAAACTTCTCGTCGCCGAAGATATTCCGCCGGAAGCATTGCGAGATAAGGATTCAAGCAAGGCAATTCCCAAACTTTACGGCGCGCTGCTAAAGAACGAGCAGGACATGCATTTATTCGAACGCCTTGTTTTCATGTCGAGGCGTACAGGTGCTAACTGAGCTCTTTTACAAACTACGCAAGGTTCAGATACCGGTGTCTATCACCGAGTATCTGACCCTCATGGCGGCGATGGAAGCCCGAGTGGCCGGCTTCAGTATCGACGACTTCTATTTTCTTGCGCGCGCATCGCTGGTCAAAGATGAGCGCTTTTTCGACCGTTTCGATCAGGTATTCGGTGATCATTTCCGCGGACAGGAAACTTTGTTCGAGGAGATCTTCGGCGACATACCGATGGAGTGGTTGCGCGCCCAGAAAGAACTCAATCTGAGCGACGAAGAAAAGGCGCAGATCGAAGCACTGGGCGGTTGGGACAAACTCATGGAAACGCTGAAACAGCGTTTGGAAGAGCAGAAAAAAGCCCACCACGGCGGTAGCAAGATGATCGGTACTGGCGGCACCTCACCGTTCGGAGCCAACGGCTACAACCCGGAAGGGGTTCGTATAGGCCAGGAGAAGGGCGGCCAGGGTAAGGCGGTCAAGGTGTGGGAACGTCGCGATTTCAAGAATCTCGACGACGGTGTCGAACTCGGCACCCGCAACATCAAGTTGGCCCTACGGCAACTCCGCAAGTTCGCGCGCGAAGGCGCGGAGGATGAGCTTGATCTGGATGACACCATCAGATCGACGGCACGCAACGGGGGACTGCTCGACATTAAAATGGTCCCTGAGCGACACAATGCCATCAAGGTGCTGCTGTTCCTCGACGTCGGCGGTTCGATGGACCCCTACGTAAAGGTCTGCGAGGAATTGTTTTCGGCAGCCCGAATGGAGTTCAAGCATCTCGAGCATCATTATTTTCATAATTTTGTTTACGAATCCGTTTGGCGGGATAACAAAATGCGCGCCAATGTGCGTATGCCGACCAGCCAGGTGATGCAGACTTACGGGGCAGATCACAAAATAGTGTTCGTCGGTGATGCCACCATGAGCCCCTACGAAATCATGGCCGTCGGCGGTAGCGTCGAACACTGGAATGAGGAAGCCGGTGCCACGTGGATGGCGCGCATGATGGCTATCTTCCCTTTTGCGGTGTGGTTGAACCCCCAGCCCGAAGAGTACTGGGGACATATCCCGTCTATCGGAATGGTGAAGGAGCTCATGTCTGATCGCATGTTCCCGCTCACAAATGATGGGCTCGAGCGCGCGATGAAGGCGCTAAAAAAGGCGCATTGATTCGTCGTTTCCGTACGATGCAAGGAGGCCTCGGAGCTATTTTCGCCGGCCTCCTGTGTTTTCCACAGATCGGAGCAGCCGTTGATGCTGGGTCGCTTGCGGTGGTGTACAACCAGCGTGACCCGCACAGCCGGATACTCGCCGAGCGCTATGCCAAAGCCAGGAACATCCCGGCTGCCCACCTGATTGAAATATCCCTGAATCCGAGAAATCCGGTCATTTCGGGGGCGGAATTCAAGCCGATCCTGAGTGACCTCGTGGCGCGCGTACCTCGCGCAGTCGAAGCGTACGCTTTGGTTTGGAAAATGCCTTATCGAGTAGGATGTATGTCCATTACGAGTGCGTTTGCACTTGGATTTGATAAAAAATACTGCGCAAAAGGCTGTCAAAAAACAGCCGCGAGTCCCTACTATGATTCGTACACAAAGCTGCCCTTCACCCGCCACGGAATTCGTCCTGCCATGTTATTGACTGGGGGTACTCTGACATCCACCGAAAGATTGCTTGAGCGTGGATTGGCCGCCCAAGCTTTGGCCTCCCCCCGCCCGGCTGCGTACCTGGTGTCGAGCAGTGACGTTAATCGCGGCACACGCAATGCCCGCTACGCCACTGCCTCGCGCTCTTTTTCAAAATCACTGGACGTGCAGTTAGTCAGTTCTGACGGCGTTCAATCTCGCAACAACGTGATGTTTTATTTCATTGGCGCCAAGTTCGTCCCCGCACTCGATTCACTACAGTTTCTGCCCGGAGCGATTGCAGACCATCTCACCTCGGCTGGCGGCGTCCTGGAAGGCGATGCACAGATGAGTGCCATGGAATGGATTGACGCCGGAGCCACAGGCACTTACGGGACGGTCGTCGAACCTTGTAACTTCGCGCAGAAATTTCCCGATCCGGTCGTCGTCATGGACCACTACCTGAAGGGTGACACGCTCATTGAAGCCTATTGGAAAAGTGTCCAGTGGCCGGGGCAAGGCCTATTTATCGGTGAGCCCCTGGCCCAACCATTCAACGCAGCAACAAAGTTGAATTGAGATTGTGAATACCTGCCGCGCACTTGCCGAAGTAACCGCATCATGATTTCGCGAGCTGCTCCGCTTCTCTATCTCGTCCTGCTCACCCTCGCTGTACCGTGGTATTGGCCGGAAGATAACCATGCTATCTGGTTCGGCGTACCCGGATGGGTAGTCGTTGCGATTGTGGTTTCGGCACTGGCGTCAGTGTTAACCGCATATTTGCTCTCCACGCAATGGACCGATGGGGAGTCGCAAGCGGATGAGTGACCTCCTGCCGCTTGGCCCGGGTGCCTGGGCTTTCATTTCGCTCTATCTGTTGTCACTCATCGGCGTCGGCTGGGTGGCCAAGAAAGCTCGCACGACCGATACGCTTAAGGATTTCTATCTGGCCGGCGATGGCTTCGGCTTAACCGTATTATTCCTAACCTTGTTCGCGACTCAGTACAGCGGGAATACGTTTTTTGCTTTCACGGGCGCCACGTATCGGATCGGCTACGCATGGATCCTGAGCCTGCATTTCATGACGGCGGTGATTGTCGCCTACCTGTTGTTTGCCCCCAAGCTACATCGGTTGGCGCGCCAACGTGACTACCTGACGCCGGCAGATTTCGTCCAGGACCGTTACGCCAACCGAGCACTGAGCGTCATCGTGACAATCGTTATGGTCATCGTGTTGTGCAATTTCCTGCTCGCGCAACTAATGGCTATGGGACGAGCGATGCAGGGTCTTGCTAACGATTCAGGCGGAACGGCCTATACGGGCGGGGTCATTATCCTGGCATTGATAATGGTCATTTACGGCACGCTTGGCGGCATGCGAGCGGTGGCCTGGACCGATGCACTGCAAGGCGGAATTCTCGCTATCGGTTTCGTGATACTTGTGGGGCTGTTGTTTGACCGCTTCGGGCCACTCAGCGACGCGACCCGGCTCATTGTTGAAAGAGACCTGCTCCACGGCACGCGCAAAGCCTTGCCGCCGGACGCCGCGCAATGTCGCGCGTGGTTGAGTTACATTCTCACCGTCGGGTTCGGGATCTGCCTGTACCCGCAGGCCATTCAGCGCATTTACGCTGCCCGAACCCCACAAGTCTTGCGGCGCAGCCTCGCATTAATGGCATTCATGCCCTTGCCTACGATGATCATTTCATTGATTGCGGGCATCATGGCGCTCGCCTATCTTCCGGGTCTCGAAGGCGCTTCTGCCGACCAAATCTTCGGACGTGTGCTGCGCGAAATTCAAAACCACTCGACACTCGGCTACGGGTTGGTGGTCGTTACGCTGTCTGCGGTTCTCGCGGCCATGATGTCCACGGCGGATTCCGCACTCCTGTCCATATCCTCGATGTTGACGAAAGACCTGTGCAGCAATTTCCTGATGCCCAACGCCAGCCAGGCGCAACTGACCCGCTTGGGTAAGAAGTTCTCTTGGTCGGTAATCGTGGTTCTAATTGTCCTTTCGCTGCTACTGCGTGAAAAATCCTCGCTGGTGCAACTGATGGATCGCAAACTGGACCTGCTGATTCAACTGGTGCCGGCTTTTATCGTCGGCATACGTTGGCAGGGTCTGCGCGGTGGTGCCGTCCTTACTGGATTAATCGTTGGGGTCACGCTGGCACTCGTACTCGCTTTCGGCGAATTTTCGTTTACCAGCGCCGGCAAAGTTTCAGGCTTTCATCCGGGATTGGTCGCCCTGGTGCCCAATCTGCTGATTGCTGTAGGGGGCTCCATGTTATTGAATTTTAAATCAGGAACCGCATCTGATGTCGGTGTCGCCTACCGGTGACAAACAGCGTGCGTGCCACTTACGGCTGCCCTACGGAATTGCCAATTACGTCACGATCTCTGTGCGCCAATTTGACGTAGTTCTCACTTTTCACCGTTGAGACGCCCACCTGACTGGTCTGGAACGGTTCTTGCCTTAGTCTCTGTCAACGCACCCGTGACGGAGATAATCATGAACCCGATGTACCAACTCAGCGAGCCCACCAGCTTCGACGGATACGAAGATTTAAACGGCCAACACATCCCATTTGAAACGGCCGACGAAGTGTTCAGCCGCGCGCGTGCTATTGGCGCTCGAGTGCTGCTACGCCTGCACTTGAACGAACGTCAGCAACTACAAGGAATTTTCTACACCAACGATCACAGTCTGAGCACCTGACCCAACCATCGACAATAACGCGCCGCTACACAATAAAAAAACTCCTGGCCAGGGACGGCCTTTCCATCGCAGGGTAGCGCGCAGTAACCTGACTAAGGCTGCGGCGCATGCCACACCCACTTCGCTCCCAATGCCAACTGCTACGCTTTATCTGCGCCCTCACTTCCGGTGCCTGCCTCGCAGGTTGCGGAGAAAATTACGACGCAAACTATTATCCTCCCGAGCCTGGTCACTGGTCGGTCTTTTCTGCCTCGTCGATGATCCTCGCCGAACCCGCACGGTCATTTCGTCGTGCGTAGCACGGGCCGAATCGATCTTCACGGTGAGTCAGTATTCGCGCGCAATGCTCAGGCAAGCGTCGTTGCGTACTTCCGCGACACAAGGGACGGCGTTGAGTCGCGCAGTAATCGGTCAAACGCATCCACCCCGCTGAGATCAAAGGTCGTGCAGCCCGAGAGTCTCAGCACGGGTGTTAGCTGGACATCTTCAAGTGTTCTGCAGTTGATTGAGAGTCGAACGTTTGCACGCGGTGACCGCATCATCCCGCGCCGGCTTGAATTGATGATCGACAGAACGGTCGTGGAACAAGGCGTCGAAGTCACCATTCCAGCCGGGCGCTTCCCTGGCTGCATCCGCATCACCGGAGTTAGCGAGCGCACGGTTCGCACCGATGGCGGAAACTCCCGTGCAGTTGTGAACGTCGATATCACTGAATGGTACGCGTCGGGCGTTGGATTGGTTAAACGTAACGGTGCGGAGAGATCTGACAGCACGTTTGTTAGTGCAGGCCAACAACAGTGGCAATTGCTGGATTTCGGCAGCTAGCAGGCGCCTTGTTGCTGGCGGGATGATCGATTAACCTGAGCCGCCGCGCACCCCAGGACCTTGATCAGCGCTCGATAGGTGCCATGCAGCCGATACATCTGGCATCGAATCTCGCTAACAATGACCATCGATAAACCATGGCAAGCTACAACAGAATTCCGCTGACGCGGCGGGTATTAGCGGATCTGGATACACCGTTGAGCGTATACGTCAAACTTGCGCAGGGTAAGCATTCGTTCCTGCTGGAGTCGATCGAGGGCGGTGAGAAATGGGGTAGATACTCGATTATTGGCTTGCCGGCAACGCGAACGATTGTTGTCCGCGACCATGAGATATGCATTCGCGACGGCGACGATATCGTCGAGCAGCACACCGTTGATGATCCGCTAAAGTATATCGACGACTATCAAAAGCGCTTCGCGCCGCCGCCGTTAGAACAATTGCCGCGCTTCTGTGGCGGACTGGTCGGCTACTTCGGTTACGACACGGTACGTTATGTCGAACCACGTCTTACACACTCGAGTCCGCCGGATCCTCTGGACACACCCGATATCTATCTACTGCAGGTCGATGATTTTGTTGTCTTCGACAATCTGCGCGGGGAATTGCTGCTGGTTAAGTATATCGAAGCGGGCGATCCGAAAGCGCGACGCGAAGGCGAGCTTGCGCTTGATGAACTGATTGCCGTTCTCAACAAGCCAGCGCCAGCGCTGCCCAGTCCATGTCAATTCGAAACATCTGCGGAGATCGATTTCCATTCCGAGTTCGGACACCAGGAATTCTTAGCTGCTGTCGATACGATTAAACAATACATCGTCGACGGTGATGTCATGCAAGTGGTACTCGCGCAGCGCCTGTCAGTCGATTTGGATGTCGCGCCGCTGAATATCTACCGGGCTTTGCGCCACCTTAATCCCTCACCCTACTTGTACTACTTCGATTTCGGCGATTTTCATATCGTCGGTTCGTCGCCGGAAATACTGGTTCGCCTTGAAGACGGCGTTGTCACAACGCGGCCGCTGGCGGGCACCCGTCCACGCGGTGCAACGGAAGAGCTCGACGCGCAACTCGAACGCGAATTGCTCGCTGATCCCAAAGAGCTTGCTGAGCATTTGATGCTTATTGATCTCGGTCGTAACGATGTCGGTCGCGTCGCTGAAACCGGCTCGGTAAAAGTCACCGAGAAGATGGTGATTGAGCGTTATTCTCACGTCATGCATATCAGTTCGAATGTCGAAGGTCGCCTGCGTTCGGATAAAAACGCGATGGATGTTCTGCGCGCAACGCTGCCGGTGGGAACCCTTTCTGGAGCGCCTAAGGTGAGAGCCCTCGAAATCATCGACGAACTGGAACCAGTCCGACGTGGTATCTATGGTGGTGCCGTGGGATATTTGTCCTGGAACGGCAACATGGATACAGCCATCGCGATCCGAACAGCAGTGATAAAAGATCAGCGTCTCTACGTTCAAGCGGGTGGCGGCGTGGTCGCGGATTCGGTACCGCAGCTTGAGTGGGAAGAAACCATGAATAAGGGCAGGGCAATTTTCCGAGCCGTTGCAATGGCACAGAATGGACTGAAGCCGTCTGCTTGATCGACTGAAATCGCAGGCGCCCGCAACTCAGCATAGAATGCTCCCGACAATCTCCTCAGCCCCATTTACCACTGTGGGCGCGGTCCAGAGCTGGTTTGGCAGGGAAACGTGCAAACCGAGGTGCCACAAGACGAACAGGCGATCAGCGCTGGGCTCCGGAACAACTACAAAGAGGCATCTGCAACGCGACCGCTCAGCCGTACTTACCGGACTCCTGCAGCGTAATTTTCGTCTTCATAACGAGCCATACCGATAACCATGCCAAGATTGCTAGAACAGCGCCTACGGCGAATGCTGGCGTCCGGAAACGTGAAGCTTCTGGGCGGCGGACGCAAGGGACTTGAAAAGGAAAGTCTGAGAATCGCAACGGCCGGCGGAATCGCCCAAACGCCGCACCCGCATGCCTGGGGAGCACCGCTGACTCATCCTTACATCACGACCGACTATTCTGAAGCACTTGCTGAGTTCATTACCCCAGCGTTTGAGGATGCGGCACAAACCGTTGCATTCCTCACCGACGTTCACCGTTATGCCTATCAGCATTTAGCCGACGATGAAGTGATGTGGGCAGCGAGTATGCCGTGTGCTGTTTCCGACGACGGCGCGATTCCCATTGCGAACTATGGCAGCTCGAATATCGGACAAATGAAGCACATCTATCGGGTCGGCCTCGACTATCGCTATGGCCGTCGTATGCAGGCGATTGCTGGTGTGCACTTCAACTACTCTCTCCCGACCGCGTTTTGGCCAGGCTATCGCGCCGACGAAGCAAGCACTGATGAACTACGGACCTTCGTCGATGATGCGTACTTTTCCCTGATTAGAAATTTCAAACGGCTCGGATGGATGGTCCCTTTGTTGTTTGGCAACTCCCCTGCGGTATGCAAATCATTTCTCGCTGGGCGTACGACTCGCTTCCAGGAATTAACGCCAGGTACGTTTTACCTTCCGCATGCGACGAGCCTGCGAGTCAGTGATATTGGTTATAAGAATAAGAATCAAACGGACTTGCGCGTCTCATACGACAATCTCGACGACTACGTTGAAAGTCTGAATCGAGCCCTGGTCACGCCTTACCCGGAATATGAAGCCATCGGCTTGCGTGATGGTGACCGCCTCATTCAACTTAGTACCAATATGCTTCAAATCGAGAACGAGTATTACAGCTTTGTCAGACCCAAGCGGACTGCCGCGGCAGGCGAACGTCCGTCGACAGCATTGCGTGCCAGAGGCGCGGAGTATGTGGAGGTTCGGGCGCTCGACGTCAATTGTCTGAGCCCGGTCGGGATAGAAGTTGAGCAGTTGTATTTTCTCGAGGCGTTCCTGATTTTCTGCCTATTAGAAGAAAGTCCGTTATTGACCGACGATGAACTTCGCGCCATTGAGTACAACGAACTGACGGTCGCGCTGCGTGGCCGCGCGCCTGGACTTGAGCTAATTGAGAATGGCCAGCGGCGCTCGATCAAGTCATGGAGTTTGGAAATTTGCGAGCGCATGCGAGCCATCTGCGAGTACCTGGATTTAGGAAACGAAGAGCAACCGTATGCACGGGCCCTGGACGCACAAATCGACGCTTTGCGCCATCCCGAGACTCTACCCTCTGCCCGGGTTCTACAGACTCTCGCAGACACTGGCCAGGAATTTCACCGGTTCGCGCTCCAGCTCTCAACCGACTATGCAGCCTCTTTCCGCGCCGAATCAATTGCTACCGAGGTTAGCCGAACGTTTGACAACCATGCGACGGCATCTCATGCAGAACAAGCACGACTGGAGAGCAGCGATACCATCCCGCTCGAGCAGTACATCGCGGACTATATTGCTGGATGAAACACGGCAGGAACTTCCTCGAATATCTGTCATCTGACTAGTTAGCAGAACATGATTGGACCGCAATGAATCGCAGAAAACTTCTCAAGTCCGTAGCACTCGTTTGCTCGGTGCCGCTGGCAAGCCCACTACGATTGTTCGCCACCTCCGGGAATGCGAGCGAAGATATCGCCGCAATGCAACGGCGTTGGCGGCAGCTATTTCCGAAATCACAGACCGTCGTCGAGGCGCAGCCTGCGATCGAAAAATCCTTGGAGGTATGGAAGAAAGGACTTCCGCAAGACGCTTTCGAGGTACTCTTCGAAGAGGATACCGAACGCCCGTTTACCAGCGCGCTTAACGAAGAAAAGCGTCCGGGAGTTTTCGTTTGCAGGGCCTGCGACTTGGCCCTGTTTACGTCCGAGATGAAATACGACAGCGGTACAGGTTGGCCGAGTTTCTTTACCGCTATCAGTGGACATTTAGCGACGAAAACCGATTACAAGCTGATCTGGCCGCGGACGGAATATCACTGCGTGAAGTGTGGCGGACATCAAGGTCACATTTTTGATGATGGTCCAGCACCCACCCGAGAGCGTTGGTGCAACAATGGCGTCGCATTGCGTTTCTTGCCCAACAGCTGAATCTGCTTTGGTCGAGCGGTGGGGTTATAACGATTCAAGCGAATACATAACAACGTCTGTATCCTTACGTATGTAGAGCCCCCCACCCGCGTTGCGAAACGTGCCGCTCAACCTTTTCCTGTACCACGCACTGGTACGCAAATTGGCGTCTCCATCGGTGAGGCGCTGATCGCAGTTGTTGTCCCAGTCTTCCTGAGTGAGAACGCCGAAAAACAGTGCTGTGGATGTCAGGCTGCTCAATTTATCAAGCGCCGCTTTGGCGGCGGCCCGATCAAGGTACTGCACGACATCGTGGCAGATCACCAGATCGTAGACCTTGTCAGTTTCGAAGGTTTCCAGCGATGCGTTTTCCCAGCCGTAGGTTTCGCACGCATAAGTGCTGACATCGAACGCGTCGATATTCACCTTCGGCCACGCGAGCCGCAAACCCGGATGTAGCAATCCTGCACCACAACCGGCGTCCAACACGTTGTATATGGAACAACCCAGCATATCGAGATACGCGCTGACGAACCTGGCGATACGGTCGAAGTATTCAGGGTGGGCAATGCGAGTCGCTTTGGAGAAGTAGAATCTGTTGTAATAATCCGCGTCGAATCTGTCGGCCTGCACGAATGGCTACCTCTGGCTTGATATCTTTAGTCCGAGTCTGCGTGACAAATCGATGTTTTTCATGTGCAGTATCATAGATACGCTACATTCGAAGTGACCGGCCGCACCATACAGCGCTAAGCTGGGACGGTCGATGAAAATCTGGCTGGAGCACCCCGCCCCACGGAGATGAGTATGAAGTTGTTGCGAACATTTGCTTGCTGCGTAGGCCTGGTAGTGGCCAGTAACGCCGGTGCTTTCCAGCTAGGCCAGATCGATGCCCAGTCCCGACTAGGCGAACCGTTGCAGGCACGCATTGCGCTATTCGGCGCCACCTCATCTGAGGCGCTAGAAATGACCGCCGAGATTATCCCGGGTATCGATTCCCGACCTGGGACGACGGCGTACCTCGAGGCGAACGCCATCGAAATCAATGTTGCCGGACCAAACACCAGCCAACCTTACTTATCACTTCAATCCCAAGTGCCACTTTCCGAGCCGATTATCGAAGTCAGGGTTCGAGTCGGGATTGGTGGCACGGCGCAAGTTGCACACTACACCTTAGCTTTGGTGCCGCCGACGTACACACTGCCGCGCCAAATTACGACGCAACCTCAAGCTGCGAAACGCGCATCGCCTGAAGAAATGCAGACATATGGGCCAGTGCGCGCGGGCGATAGCTTATGGGGAATATTGCGTGGTCTCGGGCTAGCAGGAGGCGATACATCAGCGTTGGTCGAACAAATTGTCGCCACTAACCCGCACGCCTTTCGCGATGCAGATGCCAACCGTTTGCGTATCGGGGTAACGTTGCAATTCCCATCCGGCACGGCAACTGATTTTGCCGATGGGTCAACTGAACCTCAGCCACGGGGGGGCCAGGCAGCTCAAGCGCAGCAATCTGTGCTGCCCCTTTCAACTAGCCCGCCAGCGGTATTGGTAACCGAACCCGTAGAACAAGTTTCACCGGCGGCGACAGACGCCTCAAAGTCCCGCCAAATTTCATCGCGAGACCCTGAAACGGCAGCTCGACTGGCGGCTTTGGGTAGCAAGTTTGCCGCTATCAAGGCGCGGTATGGTGCCCAGCAAGCTCGGCGATTGGGCAATTCAACTGCCAACGAACCGATTACGTCGGAAGAATCTGTTCCTCAAGCTGCTGAAATTACCAGCGCAGCACCAGTCGTGGCTGCTCCGGAGGAACCCGAACAAGCCGTCGACAACGCCGCGCGCAGATCGGACTCTCCGCCGCTCAGTGAACCGGAAGTTGAGGCCTCGCTGAGCAGAACAATTCTGGAAGGCGTCGCGGGATTCATACTATTCGCATTATTGGTCCAGGCAGTTTTCGCAACGCTACGTCATCGGAAAGCGCAACGTGCTAATGGGCAAGCGTCTGCGGCTGATGAACAGCTGGTTGCGGAAATCGCTCGAAAAGCTGAGCAACGGTTACAGCTCGAAGACGACGTTAAACGACGCATTACTGAAAAGCGTTCGCCGAAGGCGAATGGCGCAGGCACAGCATCTGACGCTGCGGGCGAAAGCGATCTGTCTCTGGAAGCGATCGAAAATCGGATTGCGCATGGGCAATACCGCGAGGCGGAATCAATGCTCGATGTCGTTATCGCACAGGCCCCCACGAACCACCGCGCGAAATTACGCTTGGCGGAAATATATTATTTGAACGAGCGCGTTGAGGAATTTGTCGCCCTAGCATCTGAAATCGCCGCTCAGCACCGTAACGATATCGGCGACGACGGTTGGCAGCGGGTCATGCGAATGGGCAAGGCTATCGCCGCCGATCGGCCGCCTTTCAGCGGGCCGGTTCAGGTCGCTAACAAAGGCTGAGTAACGGGACGAGAATCGCGCATGTGGACAAACCAGCCGTGAGATTGAGAGGTCTGTTCGGGATACTGGCGCTCGGTACGCTACTGGCAGGCTGCGCGCAGCAGTTGACCCCGCAAGACGTCGCGGATAGGTTCTGGCGCGCTGTAGTCACTGGCCACCCGGCCAAGATTCGCCGCTATGTACTGGCCGAAGACCGCGAGTTGCTCGAAGCGGGAGCAGAATTGCTGCCGATTACCGCTTTTAAACTGGGTCGCGTGGTGATTGATGGCGATGCGGCGAGCATTGAAACGGATCTGACGATTGATGGAGATCCTCCGCTTGAGATCAAGATTGAAACAAGACTCCAGCGTGACAACCAGCGTTGGCTGGTGAACTACGCAGCAGCCACCGAACAGTTTTCAGTGCAGAGTAATTTGTCAGAGATCATTGGCAAAATCGGCGCAATGGGTGAGGCCTTGCAGAACGGGATCGAAGAATCCGTCGATGAATTTAATCAATCACTTCCTGCGATCGAAAAAGAGCTGGGACGAATTGAATCGGAGATAAAACAGCACATCCCGGAATTGCGAGAAAAGCTGGAGATGTTTTCGCGTCAGATCGAGCAGGCGTTGAAATCGCCACCGCCG
Source organism: Proteobacteria bacterium UBA981 (assembly GCA_002292285.1). GTDB lineage: Bacteria > Pseudomonadota > Gammaproteobacteria > UBA981. The sequence continues at coordinate 64,444 of DBBP01000012.1, read as the reverse complement.
GAAACGCCCCCCGAACCGGTTCCGGATGGGGCCATCGCGCTCTGATAAAAGTGCACACGACAGTGCCTCAAGACACAGCAGTGCGACGAGCGAAGGATTCCGCTACACACAACCTCAGCCAACACGTTGCCCCATGCGGAGCAGCCTTTCGCGTCGCGCCCGGCGAATAACTTACAGCACAAATATCGAGAGTTAATTGCTGCGCAGAGTTTAGCGATCAGGCGCGAGTGTGGTCAGGTCGGCGCGCGCCTCAGGATGCCCTTGCGCTGCAGCCAGCCGATACCAGCGTATCGCTTCGTCGATGCTACGTGTCACGCCCTTACCGGAACGATACATATAGCCGAGACTGTATTGCGCAGACGCGTGACCGTTCTGGGCCGCTTGCAAAAACCAACGTAAGGCCTCGGTATCGCTCTGCGCGATACCTTGACCGGCTCGGTACATATAGGCGAGGTTATATTGAGCTGCGGGATAGCCTTGCTCAGCCGCTGCCGTATACCAACGAGCCGCCTCGGCGTCATCCTGGGCTACGCCTTCGCCAAGCGCATACGAGACCGCGAGGCTGTATTGGGCAATCGCACTTCCTTGCTGTGCCGCGCGTCGGTACCAATTCACAGCTTCCGGATCATCCTGCGGAACGCCTTCGCCGAAGGCATACGCCACAGCCAAATTGTATTGAGCGTCACGATTTCCCTGCACTGCTGACAATCTATACCACTCGACGGCCGCAGCTTTATCCCGCGTCACACCTTCTCCTTGATAAGTCATATATCCGATATGCGCCTGAGCCTCAGCGTTTCCGTCCCGAGCCAGCGTCGTGAACTGTGCCGCCGCAGTCGCGAAGTCTCCCGCATTCAAGGATGCTTTCGCCTGCTCCAGCGTTGGTTTTTCCACCGGCGGGTCCGGCTCCGCGTGCGCTGCGATGGCGAGCTTCATCTCCGCGCCCGGCGGGCTCGCCTGTGTGACCGCTACCGCCGGTGCGCTGGCCCCCGGTGCCCGACTGGCAATCCCCGGAGCCTCATCATTGGTGCCACCTAAAGCATCGCGCAGCTTGCCGAAAAATCCTGCTTCCTTCTGCGCAGCCGCATCGTCGGCTACGTCGTTTGCGGTGCCATCCGAAAGTTTCTGGTCAATTGCGCCGACGCCTGCCTGCACCTGTGCTGTTGCGCCGGCTACTGCCGTCTCTGCGACCTCCATCGTGGCTACTGGGGTCGCACTGCTGACTGCCTGGTCGATGCTCTCCACCGCAGCTGCAGGCTCAGATGCCGTGGTGGTGTCGATTGCTACGCTCTCCAGTTCACTGACGCCTGGCTCGCTAGCCACTTCCTGCACGGCTGCCGCGGTTGAAGCCGAGGCGCTCGATTGACTCAGTACGCTGCCGGCCACAACAGTATGGTTTTCCGGTTTGGCAGGATTAATGTCGTCACTGTCAGTTTGTTGGAGCGGGGTTGCGTCATGGTCAATCACCGGATACTCGTAAGGTGCTTGTTGTGGCACAGAATTTGCGGCGCTGACGCTGTCATCGACCTCCGGCTCCAGGGGTGTTTGAGGCGGAGCGCTTACACTCGGTTCGACGTCAGCATGGACAAGTGAGCGATCGTCCGTCTCCGCAGAGTGCGGCTCAGCAGCACCGATTTGCATAGTCGCGGGAGGCGGAGAAATTATCGTGCGAGGGCGTTCCAGATCCGGCATCGGAATGCCGGCATCGTCATAAAAACCCTGCAGTCGCTGCTCCGCCAGGTTGTGTCCGCTTCTGGCCGCGTCGCGAAACAAAGTGATGGCTTGCGCATCATCGGGCTCAACACCTGCCCCCGTAAGATAGCGGTTAGCCAAGTCAAATTGCGCTTGGGAATGACCGTTGTTTGAAGCGCGTTGTAACCAGTTGACCGCGCCCTCAACGTCTTGCTCCACCCCTTGACCAGCCAGATGCAAGCGAGCCATTTCAAACTGCGCCGGTGCAAAATCCTGCTCAGCCAACGCTTCGATCGCTTGCACTGCGGCGCTGGGGTCTGCGTCCAAGGCGTCGACTGCCTGGGCGAGCGCGGTGGAACGAGGGGAAGCCGACGGCAGGGCTAACTCGGCGCGCTGTGAAGCTTCGAGCTGGACTGCTACACCGTGTTTTTCGGCGAGCGCTATAGCCTCTCTCTCATCGCGCGACATGACGATTTCGGCAGAGACCGTAGGAGCAGGCGGAACAGATTCGGGTAACTCGGCCGGCACGACGACCGCCTCGGTGACGACCGCCTCTGTGACGGCCGGTGCCTCACTAACTTGTTCTTCGACGACATCGTCGTCAGCTGACTTCACTACGCTGCTGTCATCAGCGCCAACATGCGTAGTCGCCGCCAGCGGCTGCTCCTCAACCGCTGGATGAGACTCGACGCTCGGCTCGTCGGGAGCCGAATGTGCCACGTTCGGCTCGGATTGAAGGCTGAGTTGTGGCGGCTCGATACCTGCAGCCTCGTAGAGCTGATTCATATTGCGCAGGGCAAGCTCATGGCCCTGAGACGCGGCGTCGCGATAGTAGGTTAAGGCCCAGACCTCGTCAGCTGGTACGCCTTCGCCCAACAGGTAAATGTTTCCGAGATTGAACTGGGCTTCAGCATCACCCAGGTCAGCGGCAGTTTTGTACAGCTCAATGGCTCGAGCGGGGTCTTTTTCAACGCCTTCACCCCGCTGATACAGAGAAGCGAGAATTGCTGCAGCACGTGGATTACCGGCGTTTGCCTCTTCCTGTAGTTCGGGAATCGCTGAAAGGGCATCGCCGCCCGCAATCACCGCCTGCAATTGCGCGAGATCTGCGGCGACTGCGACATGCAAAGAGAGGGCGTAAACGAGGAAACTAAGTAAGGTAGACCGCATGAACGTGCTCCATCCGCAGATCCGGGCCACCTTCAGCATCAATGCATCGGTCACCGAATTCAGGAATTCTAATAGGGAGCGGATTATATTGGGTATTGGATCACCAAACTACCTACATCTTGGGGTGTTCAGCTGTCGACTGGTCCCGGACACCGGCCTTCACAGGTGCCGCACTGCAGCGAATTTCAGCACTCAGCGTAGTCGCGAAGACCGCAACGCGTCATGACGTGAATGCGAACCTGAGCGCAGCCACGGCTGCCGGCACGCTTTCCCGGCAGTGCCGGCTATTGTTGCTCGCGTCGGCGTTCCGGTGGTTTCGGACGCACGCCCAAAACGACGATATTCTTGCCAGCCGCTGAGATATGCTTCTGCTCCTCCATGTCCTGCAGCACCTTGCCGACCATTTCGCGAGAACAACCAACCAGACGCGATAACTCCTGACGCGTCACTCGGACCTGCATCCCGTCCGGGTGGGTCATGGCGTCAGGCTGGTCACACAGGTCCAGGAGCGTGCGCGCGACCCGACCATAGACGTCCATGAATGCGAGGTCGCCGAGTTTTCGATTCGTGTTGCGCAATCGCCGCGCCAACTGAGAGGTCATCGCGACGATGAGATCGGGATAGATCTCGGTGAGGCCCTTGAGTTTTTTATACCCGATTTGGGCGATTTCGGTTTCACTACGGGCGCGCACCAAAGCTGTCCGACTAGCATCCTCATTGAATAAGCCGATTTCACCAAAGAAGTCGCCTGGGTTCAGATAAGCCAGCACGATCTCGTGACCTTTGTCGTCTTCGAGCAAGACCGTGACAGAGCCGCTGATGATGTAGTAGAGCTCGCCCGCGGGGTCGCCCTGCCGGATGATGGCCGCTTTGCCCGCAAACGTGCGTCGATGGCAATGAGCCAGAAGCTTTTCAATTGATTCCTCGATACTCATTGTGAACAGAGCTGACATTGTATTTATGGCTCCTTAGTATTGTGGCGCGCATAGATGTCTGTAGCGACGATGCTCGGGCCAAATTCCGACTGCGCGTTGAATACCAACGGTTACTGCCGGGCCGATGGCTGTTATTCGGGAAGCCAACGGGTCTCGCTCAGGGAATAGCGTAGTCGGCGTTGTTCTGCAGTGGCCTGCCACACACCTTCGGTCTTTTCGTAAACCTGGTAGATACGCAGTAAATAACCGTTCGCCACTGCAAACTCGTCGTTACCCTGGTATCCAATTCGCTGGGCGTCGTTGAGGTCAGCAACTTTGTGAGGCTGGAGGAGAGAATTCTTCCAACTATAAACATGCACATCAGTTTCGTGCCCGTTCGCAGAACTAAAAGTAACGATGACTTCGAATGCGCCATCTTTATCCAAGTCAGCAACGAAGCTGTTCGAGAGAATGCCCTGATAGGTCGCTGTTAATCGGGTCAGCAGCAACTCCTCGTTCTCCACCGTAATCTGATAGTCCGGCGACGCGGCTATATCATTGGTATCGGCGGTCACTGCGATATTGAGATCTCCGAATTCATGCTGCGCTGCCACGACTGCACTACCCATCAAACAGAGCAGGCTGTAGAGGACAGCGGAGCGGACGACATTGAGTGAAATTGCACGAAACATTGACGATTTTCTCCTAGGGGAACAGTGACCAGACGGGCCGGCAGGTTGACCATTCTACTGGTGCCGCGCGCTCGAATTCAGGGGCACACTATTCGCTCGATCTGGTGACTACACAAGGGTCCCAAATGGGCCGTGGCCTTGACTTTCTGCAAAACGCCGCTATATTTCTGGCACTACTCGCATGAGAGTGCTAATAACAGCCCTGCATGTATTTACAAATCAACAAGTTGAATGCGATTTAGGAGATGTTGAGTATGAAGATTCGGCCTTTACACGATCGGGTCATCGTTAAGCGCTGGGAAGAGGAAAAAACTTCACCCGGCGGAATCGTCATTCCGGATTCTGCTGCGGAAAAGCCTGTTAAAGGTGAAGTTGTAGCCGTCGGAAATGGCAAATTACTGGAAAGCGGCGAAGTTCGCGCTCTCGACCTGAAGGTCGGCGACAAGATTCTGTTCGGCAAGTACTCCGGCACCGAAGTCAAAGTCGATGGCGACGATCTGGTTGTGATGCGTGAAGACGACATCATGGCTGTTTTCGATAGCTAAGTGACGCCCGTTTACTTAACCCGAACCTGGAGAATTTATAGAAATGGCTGCTAAAGAAGTCCGTTTTTCCGATGATGCCCGCCATCGTATGGCTGCCGGCGTCAACATCCTCGCCAACGCCGTCAAGCAGACATTGGGGCCAAAGGGCCGCAACGTCGTTCTCGATAAAAGCTTTGGCGCGCCGACAGTCACCAAAGATGGTGTCTCTGTCGCAAAAGAAATCGAACTCGCTGACAAGTTCGAAAACATGGGCGCACAGATGGTTAAGGAAGTTGCTTCCAAAACCTCTGACGTTGCTGGTGATGGCACAACGACTGCAACCGTGCTCGCACAAGCGATCGTCCGCGAAGGCCTGAAGGCAGTTGCGGCTGGCGTCAACCCGATGGATCTCAAGCGTGGCATCGACAAAGCTGTTACTGCTGCTGTTGTTGCACTGGAAGGTCTGTCAACGCCATGCACCGACGGCAAATCAATTGCCCAGGTCGGCACCATCTCAGCCAACGCTGACGTCGCCATCGGTGACATCATCGCCGAGTCGATGGACAAGGTCGGCAAAGAAGGCGTCATTACTGTTGAAGAAGGTTCTGGTCTTGAGAACGAACTCGATATCGTTGAGGGCATGCAGTTCGACCGCGGCTATCTGTCGCCGTATTTCATCAACAACCAGGAAACGATGGCCGTCGAACTTGAAGAGCCGCTGATTCTTCTGCATGACAAGAAGATCTCCAACATCCGTGAGCTTCTTCCTGTCCTCGAAGCGGTTGCCAAGTCTGGCCGTTCACTGTTGATCATCTGTGAAGACGTTGAAGGTGAAGCGCTGGCAACTCTGGTTGTGAATAACATGCGTGGCATCGTTAAAGTCGCCGCAGTTAAGGCCCCTGGTTTCGGTGATCGTCGTAAAGCCATGCTGGAAGATATCGCCATTCTTACCGGCGGTACGGTCATTTCTGAGGAAGTGGGCTTGAGTCTTGAGAAAGCTGGCCTGGACGACCTTGGTAGTGCCAAGAAACTTCAGATCACAAAAGAGAACACCACGGTCATCGACGGCGCTGGTGAGCAGAAAGATATCGAAGCTCGGGTCAACCAGATTCGTGCGCAGATAGAAGAAACCAGCTCTGACTACGATCGCGAGAAACTTCACGAACGCGTTGCCAAACTTGCTGGCGGTGTGGCCGTCATCAAAGTCGGCGCTGCGACTGAAGTTGAAATGAAAGAGAAGAAGGCCCGCGTCGAAGATGCGCTGCATTCTACTCGCGCTGCCGTTGAAGAAGGCGTCGTGCCTGGTGGTGGCGTCGCTCTGCTGCGCGTACAAAGCAAAGCAGGCGAAGTTGCGGTCGACAACGAAGACCAGAAGATGGGCGTATCTATCCTCGTCCGTTCGTTGGAAGAACCGATTCGCCAAATCGTATCCAACGCTGGCGAAGAACCTTCAGTGGTTTGTGCCAGAGTTGCGGATGGTACTGGCAACTTCGGTTACAACGCTCAGACCGGTGAGTTCGGTGACATGCTCGAAATGGGCATCCTCGACCCGGCCAAAGTGTCTCGTTCTGCACTGCAAAACGCGGCCTCTGTTGCATCACTCATCCTGACCACCGAAGCCATGGTCGCAGACGCACCCAGCGACGACGCTGCTGGCGGCGCTGGTGGCGGCATGCCTGACATGGGCGGCATGGGCGGCATGGGCGGAATGGGTGGCATGGGCGGCATGATGTAGTCCGTTCTACCCCTTCGCGTTTGCGAATGAGAAAACCCCGCCTTGTGCGGGGTTTTTTTTGCCCGCTCGTTAGCTATGTGCGTTAGTTGCAGAGCGCTAAGCGTTTAGTGGAGCCGTTTTGATCGTGTTCGACTGAACGCTGGCAGCAATCAAATAGAGTGCTTGTCTAGTGTAAGTAAATCAAAAACATAGGCGGCGACTTGATTTCAGATATTGGAGGAACATACTGAAATCGAGGATCGCTGTCGGGACTGCTTGGGTAGATCTCAGGGTCGGACCGATAGCGTAATCAGCAGCTGTCGCAATTCGAAACTGGAGGTTTCTCATGACCACAGCCGATTCGAGTCTCATTACAGCACGCAGCATGCGCGGGTATTTCCATTCCGCCTTCGCAACCGCATCACGCAATCAGGATGTCGCTGTCAACGATATGACATCGGCTTACGTCATCAATCTACTCGCGAGCTTCAGTCAAAGCGCCACTCTGCGCGCAGTCAGCGACGACGGACAACACCACCGTCCGTTGGCGCTGCTTTACGCCGACGCTCTCGATGCCGAAACGCCCGAGCAACGGAACAGAGCATTACGCAGCCTTGGTGATTTGGCTTTGTTCATTTCCGGAATCTTCACCGACAGCCTGGCGCGCAAACTCGTCGACGTTGACTACTACGTTGGTATGGGTGCATCAGCGTACATTTCAATTCACGATTCTCTCCAACAACGCACTGACCAGTTTGCACGCGGAGAATTGTTCGGTGAATTGGCGAGGCAGTTTTCCACCCTTGTTGATGTGTTGGCGGAAATCAGTGAGATGAGTGGTCTCAAATCAAACAGCGATGTCTTGCGAACTTACGAAATCTGGCTACACACGGGTAGTGAACGGGCGCGAAAACAGCTCGCGAGATCCAACATTTTCCCCCTGTCTGATACTAATTCTCTGCAGACGCACTAGAGACCTTAAATGCTGCTCGCCGCGATGCAGAGCAATTTAGCGACGCTTTACGAAACGCCGTTGCAGCACCGTATTAGCGATTTTCTAATCACCGACTCCGCGCAGGCCGATCGGCTGCAGCCAGGCGTACCGCGAGCCGGTAACAGTGAACGATTGCTGCTGCGCGAATCGACTGACGGCTTGGATATATCGCTTTATATCGACAGCGAGATTCTCGATACGCTGGCGCACTTCGACCCGTATGATGAACTTAATAACGGCAACCTCAACGACTTCCTGATCGCCCTTGAGGGGGTAAGCCATTTTAACTACGTAACCTGGAACGCAACACATGAACGCGCTTTCACTCAACTTGAGTTGGAGCTCCAGGCGGAAGTGGACAAATTTATCAGCGCGATGATGCTATTTGATAAGCAAGCGCAGCATCCGGTACCCGAGGACGTCCACGCAAGGCTGTTCGAAGAGGTCACATTTTCCCAGACCCAAGACACCGAGCTCGGGCGGCGGTACCGTGACGCCAACCATCTGGCTGGCCGATATTGCAAAAGTCTGTTGAATCGTTTCCCCGGTCAGCATCGTGAACCGGCTTTCATTAATGAATTGCGCAGGTTTTACCGATTTCCTCAGAATCAGAAAATTCGACGTATCCAGGCCAGCTAGTCGCGCCGCCTCAGTCGCCGATTTTCTTGTGTAAATGGGGCATCGATTCCGGTTTGCCCGCAACCATGTAACGGTGCTCGTCACCGGTCGCGGTAACGTTTTCATAAACGCCTTTGTCGCGTTTAACCAGCTTGGTAAATCCCGTGTTTTTTAGTTGCGAGTTAGCCAAAGGAATTGAAATTGAGGCCGGCATCATGCGTTTCTGTACGGGCGCATCGAAATCAGTTTCGCCGAGTGGAATCTGTGCGGCGAAACATAGCTCGCCCCAATGCCGGATCACAACATCCATCTTGTGCCGTACTTCGACAACAACGCCATTGGCAGGACACTCATATTTGTAGCTTGGCATTCTCAACCAGCTCCGTTTGGTCGCAAATCTAACTGTGGGTCGCGAACTGTCTATTTCAAGAGAATTCGGCGTCCACCATTGTACGGCTAACACCCCGCTTCAGCATTGTCGAAGCCCGAAGCTGCGCAATTTTCGCCTCGACCTCAAGATGCTTCAGAAGCAGCCGGAGACCTTCCACTAGCCTCGCGGATCGCACTCACTGCCGCGTAAGTTGATACGCAATACGGCACGCAGTAGGTCAGCACCATCTTACATCCGTCGAGCACGGCAATATCGCCTCCGAATATCCGGTCGCCATAATTAATGCCGACAAGAATCGTTCCCACAATCAACGCAACCTTGCGCGAGCGACGCACAATATCTCGGCGCAAAGCCAGTTTCATCCATTCAGTCATATCCGCCAGCGTAGCGTGTAATTTCCCACCTTGCATGGATCGCGGTGTTACGATGAGCGGCCATATGCTTGCATCTGCCACTATTCGACAATCTCGCCGGCCTGTCCTCACATGATTCGAGTCTCAAAGTTGAGTTACGAATACCCGGGGCTACGCGCCCTGGACGAGGTCAGCTTTGAAATTGCGCAGGGCAGCATCACCGCCCTCGTTGGCCCAAACGGTGCCGGCAAGACGACGCTCATTCGGTGCCTCGCGGGCATGGACAGGCCTTTAAGCGGCAGCATCCACGTCAACGGTGTTGACGTTGTTGCCGAGCCTCGCGCCAGCCATCAGCACATAGGCTATTTGTCAGATTTTTTCGGCCTCTACGAAGATCTTAGCGTGCGGCAAAGCCTGACTTATGTGGCCGCAGCAAACGGTATTAACGCGACACGCCACCCTGAGGTGGTCGCCCAGACGGCCGAGCGACTTGGGTTGTCTGATCGCCTTGATCAACGCGCCGGCGACCTGTCACGTGGACTGCGTCAGCGCGTTGCAATCGCACAGGCAGTGATCCATGCCCCGCAGGTTGTGCTGCTCGACGAGCCCGCTTCCGGGCTCGATCCTGAGGCCCGCTATCAACTCGGTGAGCTGTTTTTGACGCTGCGGAAAAGCGGCATGACGCTCATGGTTTCGTCCCATATTCTTGCGGAACTGGAGGCCTACTCGACCGATCTGTTGATCATGCGCAACGGACGTATGCTCGAACAACGGCGACTTGGTGTGAACAGTACCGCGGACCCTGTACTTGAACTCGTAGTGCATCGCGGCCTCGACGTGGCGCTGAAAATACTCGATGCAGACCCGCACGCGAGCGCCGTCGTCGCCGACGGGAACACCATCCATTTTCATTTTTCTGGCGACGACTCAGCGCGCGCAGAATTACTTAGACAATGCGTCGTGCAAGAGATCGACATCATCCAGTTCAGCAAAATCAACGAGGATTTGCAGCAATCTTATCTGCGCTCGATTAACGAATCCGGAGTCGCTGGTGAATCCTGAATTGAGACGCACCCTGTGGCTGGAAGTATCCTTACAACGACTGTGGCTAATACCGGCAGCGCTGCTCGGCACTGCGCTGCTCCTGCACATCAGCAACGCAGCCGAGCTTGTCATGTCCACGCTGGCCCTTGCAGCTTTCGCCGCCATCACGGTCTTCTGGGGCGCGCGCCAGGCTGCAAGTTCGATAGTCCAGGAAGCGCGCGACCGAACGTGGGAAATTCAGCGCATGTCGGCGCTGTCGCCATGGACCATGACTTGGGGCAAGCTACTGGGCGCCACGGCCATGCCGTGGTACGCGGGGGTGATTTGCCTGAGTTTATACGGTAACTACTACGAGCCGGAAAGAGCATCGGATGGCGTCGCCTGGATCCTGATGGCGATTCTTACGGCAATCACGCTTCACGCTTTCGCGTTGCTCGCAGCCCTGGTCAGCATCCATCTTGATCGGCGCCTGCGGCGACGACTAAACATCCTCGTCGTACTGTTTCTCCTCACCTTGCTACTTCCGGAACTGGCGGACCTGGCGATTCCGGGCATGGGTTCGTTCAATCAGATTGGTGGCAGCGTGACCTGGTATGGGCGCTATTTTGATGGCATGGCATTCAACGTCGTTTTGCTCGCAACGTTTGCAGCCTGGGCCGGGATCGGTGCCTACCGCATGATGTGCCTAGAATTGGAAGTTCGGACCAACCCCTGGGTGTGGTTCCTGTTCATCTGTTTTCTGGCCGCTGTCGATAGCGGTTTCGATGTCGCTAACGCACCAGAACGAGTAGGTCGCTGGCTGTCGACCGCGGCAGTCTATGCCTGTGGACTGAGTTACCTTGCCGGTTTTGCTTTCGCTCGCGACCCTGTCCAGTACCGACGCGTGGTGCAAGCTTGTCGGGAACGTCGCTATCGCCGCGCGATAGAAGAATCCCCCCTGTGGATCAGTTCTGCGGTATTTACTTTACTTTTGGCACTTGCCGCGACCCTGGCAGGTTCAGACCCTACGGTCAGTAACGAGCGCATCGATAATCTCGGTGCCACCGCACTGGCACTCGCACTAATGATGATTCGCGATTTGTCGCTGCTGACTTATCTGAGTTTTCGGCGCGTCGATGGCCGAGCAGAGGTGACAACACTCATCTACATCGCAATGCTCAACCGTCTCTTACCTGCCTTGTTCAGCCTTAGTGGCATCGGTCTCTTCGCGACTCTGTGTAAACCGGCGATGTTTGAACAGGTGCCGGTCGCCGTGGGCATCGCAGCCTTGCACGCAGCGCTCGCGCTAGTTCTGCTTTATCTCGCCTATCAAAAGGCGATGTACGGAACTAACCCGTCAGATGCTCGAAAATCCTGAAGCCGGCGACGTAGGTCCCGATGGCGGACCCCAGCGTGCTCAGAAAAAATACGAGCAGAGTTCTGGCCACACGGTTCTGTCGCCATCCGCGCAAACTCGTAGTGTCCGTTCTCAGTTTTCCGAAATCTGCGACAGTCGGTTTACGAACCCAGGCTTCAATCAGGGCGGTCACCATGCCCGCACCAATGGTGGGATTCAACGAGGTCAGCGGTGCGGCGAGAAACGCGCTGATGATCGTAATAGGGTGCCCGCCGGCGATAATCACGCCTAGCGAGGCGAGCCCACCGTTGATCAAGATCCATTCGAGAATCAACGTCATGCCCAATTCCGGGCTACGTGAGAAACCCAGTGCAAAGCCTGAAAAAACCAGGGCAACGATCAACCACGGTAGGTAGCGAAACCAGCGTTTCGAAGGCGGCAAGGTCTCGAGCTCCGCCACCCGGGTTTCACGCTCGGCAAATCCGCGTTCGAGATATTGCTGAATACCTTTCAGGTGCCCGGCCCCGACCACGGCAAGTAAGTGACGCGGCTGCGCTTCGACCAATTCGATTATCTTTGCCGCCATGTATTCATCGCGTTCATCGATCAACGGCAGATAAATAGGGCCAGCGGAATCCGCAAACTGGGCAAACGTGCTTTCAAGCATGTCGCCCTCTTTAAGAGCTTCGATCTCCTGTTCTGGTATTTCGTCGTCGACGACCACGCTCGCGAACAAACCCGAAAACAAGTACATGCGTTTCCACCACGGTACGTTGCGATAAATACGCCGCAACGTCGTGCCGATGTCGCGATCGATCAAGTGCAGTTCCAGATCTTTGGCCTTCGCGCCATCTATAGCAGCCCGCATTTCAGCGCCCGGTTCGATGCCGAACTGCTCAGCCAAACGCTGCTGAAAAGCACCCATGGCGAGCATTGCGGTCACCATTGGGGCTCTACCGGAGCGAATAACTTCGAACAGATCGAGTTTGCCGATAGCGTCGGGGTCGACCATGCCGCGATGACGATTGGCACACAACTCAATGGCGACGCAATCGTAGGTGCCGGAAGCGATTTCTTCGCTCACGGCCGCAGCGCTGGCTCTGGAGACATGGGCGGTGCCGAGTAGGCGGACCTGAGTTTCTCCAAGTGTGAGATCGGCGATCGGTTGGGCTGGATGATCGTTCATATTTCAGATTCTTCTATAGCACCCACGGCGAAGCCGTTGTGCAGCCAATTACGACCGAGCAGAAACTTATCGCCGGCACGAGAACGATCGTTAAGATTGGTTAGTACGGTGTAGGTACGGCCGCGATGCCCAATTTTCAGATTAACGTGATAACGAACTTCCCGGCAGTCAGCCATACGGATGCCGCGAACTTGAGCAATTTCCAAAAGCATCTCGCGACGTTCTCCGGACTCGTTGATAAGTACGAAACTGATCATTTTGCCGACATCGCTGCGAGACGGCTTGTCACCGCCACCAATGACCTTAATGTCGTGCGCGTTGATTGATGAAACAACCGCACCCGTGTCCAGGCGAGCACGAAACTGCAGACCCTGGTCCACAATTGTCACCATTTGCTGGGGTGCGAGAATTTGACGCTCCACCGACCAACGGCCAATAACTGCGCCACAAACAGCAGCGGCTATGACCAACACAGTGCTTACCGCGAAACGACTAAGCAAACCAGCGTGCTCCTCGAAATTCAAGATTCGGCGCGGCTATTGTACGCAGGAACTTCGCAACTCAGACATGCGCTTGACACGGAATTCCGTCTGCGCCGCACCTCGTGGTCAGGAACCGTCGTCGGCACCTGTGCAGCCAGCAATCATCGGCGCGCAACTGGTGTCATCGACATGGGTTGATTAGAATGCGCGGCTCTCGCGGCAGCCCCACGTGCCGCCCCCCCCATGTGCCGAACAACACACATTGCAACAACTCAATCAGCAACAACGCGAAGCGGTTCAGTACGACCAAGGCCCGCTGTTGGTACTGGCCGGCGCGGGCAGCGGGAAAACTGGCGTCATCGCGCACAAAATCGCCAATCTCATTCGCAAGCGCGAGATTCCGCCTGAACGTATCACCGCCATAACATTCACTAACAAGGCTGCGCGGGAGATGCGCGAACGCGTGCGCGGCCTGCTCGGCCAAGGTCGGAAACGACCATGGATTTCGACATTCCATACGCTCGGGCTCCGTATTCTGCGTGCGGAAGCAGGCGCACTTGGCTATCGGAAGGGGTTTTCGATTCTCGACGCCGGCGATTGCGCCAGCCTGCTGGCCGACCTGATGCGACGCAATGCGCCGGGCACGGATATTGCGGTCAACGTAGTCCAGCAAGCGATTTCGGCATGGAAATACGCGCTTATTGCGCCTGACGACGTCGTCCAGCACGAGTTGTTGCCGGCGCAAAAACTCGCCGCTCGTTGCTACGCGCCTTATTGCGACACGCTGATGACTTTCAACGCCGTAGATTTCGACGATCTGATCATGGGACCCGTACGCTTGTTAAGTAGTGACCCCGACGTCCTTGCGCATTGGTGCAACGAAATCGATTACATGCTGGTCGATGAATATCAGGACACTAACGTGTCCCAGTATGAGCTGGTCAGGCTATTGGTCGGGCAACATCACCGCCTGACCGCAGTTGGCGATGATGACCAGTCGATTTATGCGTGGCGTGGCGCTAAACCGGACAATATCAATGAGCTCAGCCGAGATTTCTCAGATCTGAAAGTCATTAAGCTCGAGCAGAACTATCGATCCAGCGGAATCATCCTGAAAACTGCCAACGCGCTCATTTCGAACAACCCACACTCGTACGTCAAAAAACTCTGGTCGGAACATGGCTTTGGCGACAAGGTGCGCGTGTTTGTCGCCAACTCGGAACACGATGAAACGGAACGAATCGCCAACGACATTCTGCATCGACGCCTGCTGCACGGCTTTGGCTTCGAAGACTACGCCGTCCTGTTGCGCTCAAACTTCCAGGCGCGATTGTTTGAACACGCGTTTCGCGAGCGCGAAATCCCTTACGTTTTATCCGGCGGTCGCTCGTTTTTCGACTACACCGAGATCAAGGACTGTATCTGCTATCTGCGTTTGCTGGCTAACCCAAGTGATAACAATGCCCTCCTGCGGATTATTAATTCCCCGCGTCGCGGAATCGGCGCACAGACGGTCAAGGCATTGGTTGACGTAGCCGCGACGACAGAGCTAAGCCTGCTGGAAACAGCTGTGTGTGACGCATTCCGCGCACGAGTTTCACCACTCGCAGCCAAGCGCGTGGCGCTGTTCGCAGACTGGCTAACGACGTTTCAACAAACACACGAAAGTGCACCGCCCGCCAACACGTTCGCTCTGTTGCTCGGCGACATTCAATTCGACGACTGGCTGGATCAGACCTCCGATGACGAGAAAGCCGCCGAACGTCGCAAGGAAAACGTCGTCGAGTTACAACGCTGGATTGAACGTATTTATCAAGCCGACGAATCTCGCACGGTCGCTGACGTGGTTGCCGCACTGACGTTATTTGATATTACCGCCCGCCAGGAAAACGATGACAAAGTGGACGGGGTCGCCCTGACCACGTTGCATGCCGCCAAGGGACTGGAGTACGGGCATGTTTATCTGGCCGGGTTTGAAGAGAACCTGCTGCCACATCGCTCCAGCATCGAACAGAATACAATCGAAGAAGAACGTCGCCTTGCTTACGTTGGCATTACCCGCGCCAAGCGCACTTTGACGATAACCTGTAGCCGAACGCGCAAACGCTATGGCCAAATCGAAACCTGCGAACCCAGTCGTTTTCTCGAAGAACTACCCGCCGACGAATTGAATTGGGAAGGTAAAACGACTGATCCGCAGGCCAACCGGGCGGCTGGTCGCGGCACACTGGACAGCCTGAGGCGCATGCTCAACACATGAATTTGAAACAATCTTCAAACGCACTACGGGCATTTCTTTGTACGTGCCTGCTGCATCTGCCATCGGCGCTCGCGGCTGCCGAGTCTGGCGCTACGTTGGCGAGCGAATTCGAGACTCTCGAGGAATTGCCAGTCGAGAGCGTGCTACCGGCGTCTTTCCTCCATTCCGCACATTACTCTATCGACGCGAAAGTTCAGGCGAAGGATAACTTCTATCATTTCATGGTTAGGACCGACGACGCGAATTATGCGGTGACGTCTTTGGCGATGCTCCGTGTGAGGCTGTACGAAATCTCGACGAGCGCCGAAATGGAACCGCGTCTGCTGGCAGCGAGGGCGGATTTTAGTCGTTCGCCGGGTGGACGCCGCGGCGTAGGTTCAGAACACGTCGTGGATATTCTCGCCGACCCCATCGGCACGGCATCGCAATTGCTAGGCAACATCCAATATAACGTGGAACAAACGTTTATTGAACGCGACGCAGAGATATCGACGCGGGTGCGTGGCTCGCGCGAGCAGGACCTGAACCCGGGTCCACATAAGCGCAGTGCTGCCGCGCAGCTGGGCGTCGACGTCTATACCAGTAACGCGCGCCTGCAGAGGATTCTTAATGCGGTCGGGGAGGCGCTCAGCGCAGGGGAAAGATCGTCTTCGTTCTCGCCGTTTTTGCGCAACGCTTTCGCGGCAAACGCGTTCGGCAGCGGCGTGCTGAACTTACGTCTGGACTCCCGTTTAAAGAATACTGGCAGCCAGGATCTGCATGCAGAGATCGACGCGACCTTGCGCGAACTCAAGGTGCCGCCGCGCGTCCGCATTGCGTTTTTGACGCATCCGGCATTCACGCCCCGAACGCGTTTATATTTCACCACCTTCGTGACCCTGTTAGCACCAACTAAACAGCTGGATTTGCTGTTTGCAGCCGCCACCGCGGCGCAGACCGAAGCTGACGCGCTTGCCTACGTTGCCTACGCGCGCATGCTCGCGCATTACCACGTCCACGGCGGGAACCTGGTCGAAGTCGTCACGGAAGCTCGTTTCCCGACGGTAGCGACAGGTGACGGCAATGCGGTCCTCGCGTTGCCGCTGGACTACCTCGCCTGGACCGCGGCGGTCTCCGGGGCCGCGGATGCCCTGCGGGAGATTCGCGAAAGTCGCGGACTGGAACGCTTCGTCGTATTACTCACCGGCTCACCGACCGAGCAGACAACCGCACAGCTGCTGAAACGCAAGATAGATATTCGGGCAGGGTATTCGTTCTGAACTGCCAGACAATGTCTCCAGGTGACGACAGCGGTGGCATCCGAGGCGCTGCCAAAGGCCCTTCTGTGGATCGGGGATCTGGACACTACTAGCTAGTTTTCAGCTATTTAGAGGCCGTATTTCGGGATGGGCATGCACCTGGCATGAATTCTGCACTCTCTTTGGCAAAGGAGAATGATCATGCAAATCCAAGCCCTGAGCTCTACCCCCGCTGCCCCATACACCGGACTGACCGAACTGGTCGATGCCTGCAACATTGAAATGGCCGCCCGCCGCGCTCAGTTGCTGGATGATCTTTCGATCTATCAGAGCAAATTGCATGATTTGAACGAGATTGATCCGCTCGACTTCACTGGCTTACAGGAAATGTACGCCACGCACGTCTGTCAGACAGAAAAATTACTCTCAGAATTTGACCGCGCTGCGGCCTAATACCCCCAGGCCACGACGTCGTCTGATAAGCCATAGTTCCCTCCGACATATGGCTTAGTGCCCGCTCCCTGAGCGGGTTTTTTTTGCCCTGCCAGCGTCAGGCTCAGGCGCGCACCACTTTCCCGTACAGCTTGGCGTAGTGCCCGTGGCGTTCCAGCAGGTCCTCATGAGCGCCCTCTTCCGCCACCTTCCCGTCATGCAGCAGATAGATTCGGTCGGCCCTGCGGACAGCACTCAGACGATGCGCGATGATGATCGTCGTGCGACCACGCAGGCGTTCGTACAAAGCTTCATGCAGATTAGCTTCAGTCATCACGTCGAGTGCTGAGGTCGCTTCATCAAGAATGACCACGTTCGGATCAGCCAACAGCATGCGAGCCACGGCCATCCGTTGACGTTGTCCGCCTGACAAACGTATACCCGAGCGTCCCAGCAAGGTGTCCAATCCTTGCGGCAATTCGGCGACCAGGTCATTGAGTTGAGCGGTCTGTAACGCATCCCACAAATCCGCATCGCGATAAGTTCGCCCGAGAGTCAGATTCTCCCTCACGCTGCCTTGCAGAAGCGCGGGATGCTGGAGCACGGTCCCGACATGCTCGCGCACAACATCCAGCCCGATGTCATTGATAGCGACGCCGTCGACGAGTACCCGCCCGTTTGTCGGTGCATACAGACCGAGCAGAATCTGTACGAGAGTCGATTTTCCGCCCCCGCTGGTGCCGACGATCGCGATTTGTTCACCGGCCACGATGTCAAGATTAAGTCCCTGCAAGACCCACGGACCGTCCGCGTAGCGGAAATCAAGGTTCTCGAAGCGCACCGCGTTGACGCGGCGCATGGCGAACGGATTGATCATGGGCGCAAAGCGCGGTTCATCTTCGAGTTCGAATAGTCGATTGATCCGCTCCAGTGCGGCATTGGCAGACTGGAAGGAAAACTGCAGGCCAAGAATCGTCTCGATTGGCCCCAGCATGAACCACAGGTAGCTGAACACCGCGATCATTTGGCCGAGGCTCAAGTCGGAAAACACCACCATCAGCATGGCGACTGCGCGAAACATGTCGATACCGATTAAAAACACCACAAATGAGAAACGGCTCGCGGCGTCACTTTTCCACGCGTAGGCCGTGGCGTGATCACGAATATCGCGTGCCAGATCGATAATGCGGCCAAAATAATGGCGCTCACGATTCGCTACGCGAATTTGTTGGATCGAATCCAGGGTTTCTGCGAGCGCTTCCTGAAACACCTGGAACGCGGTGTTTTCACCGTGCTTGAGCTTCTTCACACGCTTGCTGATAAACAACGTCAGGTAGACCGCGAGCGGGTTCATGATGAGAATGAACAATCCCAATTGCCAATGTATCCACAGCAGAATCGCCGCAGCGCCGATGAGCGTCAGCACCGCAACAACCAGGCGCGCAACCGTATTGCCGGTAAACTCATCCAACGTCGCCAAATCGACGACCAGATGCGAGGCCACGGTGCTACTTCCCAGCGTTTCGTATTCGCTCATCGAGACCCGCTCCAGACGCGTAACCATCTCTCGGCGCATGCGAAATATCAGGTCCTTGGCAACCATGGAGAATTGCCGGGTATGCCACACCTGCAACGCCATGCTGGCAACGCGTAACAACATTGTCAGCACTAAAGCTGCGGCAATATATGCGCCGGGGCCGGCAACATGACTGGGCATGACTCGATCGAGTGCGGCGACGAGAACACCGGGTTGTTCGAGCAACACCTCGTCTACCAACAGCGGCATTAGAAGCGGTACCGGAATAGCGAACGCTGCCGCTACGATAGCGACGCAGGTTGCTATCGATATTTCGCGCTTGCGGGTGATGAATATCGACAGCACATAGCGCCACGTGTAGTGTCTGGCAGACAAGGTCTCAGGCTCCAGGCGAAAAATTGGCCAACTCAAATCCTGGCCGTGAGTATCAGCATGCTACATTCAGCGGACGCCTAACGTGGAAAAAATCTGGCTCGACTCATATCCGTCGAACGTTCCACACACGGTTGACCTGCAGCCCGAGCACACGCTCGCCACCTTGATCGAAAATGCCTGTCAGGAGTTCGCCCAACGCCCGGCCTTCTCAAACTTCGGATCAGTCCTCAGCTTCGCGGACGTCGAACGCAGCGCCTGGTCTTTCGCCGCGTATTTACAGCACAACCAGAAACTGGTCGTCGGCGAACGGGTCGCATTGATGATGCCGAACATGCTCGCCTACCCAATCACGCTGTTCGGGGTTCTGCTCAGCGGCGGTGTAGTAGTTAATATCAACCCGCAATACACGTCACGCGAACTGGCCCATCAGCTGAACGATTCAGGCGCCCGCGTACTCGTTGTGTTCGAAAGTATGCTCAGTACAGTCGCGGAGATATCCGAACAATTCCCGGATGTGCACATCATCGTTGCGCGGCTAGGAGATTTTATGAGTTGGCCGAAAGCGACGCTCATTAATCGGCTTAGCCGGCACCGGGCAAGCAAGCCGCCCGGCGCGTTCCACGCAAACATCACCCTACTCAATGCAATCGCCGCAGGATCTCGGGAAGCGTTCTCGCCGCCGCACCTCGAGCAGCACGATCTGGCCTTTCTGCAGTACACCGGCGGGACGACCGGACGCTCGAAAGGCGCGATGCTCTCGCACGGCAACATCCTTGCCAACGTATTACAGGTTAATGCCTGGTTTGCGCCGCTGACGGTCCGCGGTGCCGAGAGCATTATCACCGCGTTGCCCCTGTACCATATCTACGCATTAACCGGGAATTGTCTGGCGTTCTTTTCAGAAGGTGGCCTCAATTGCCTGATTAGCGATCCGCGCAATCTTAAATCCTTCATCAAAACCCTGAAGAGAGTCAGGTTTACAGCGATCAGCGGTGTCAACACGCTGTTTAACGCCCTGCTACAGCATCCGGACTTCCGGACAGTGGATTTCACAGCTTTGAAGTTCACCAGCGGTGGCGGCATGGCGGTACAGCGTGCGGTTGCCGAGCACTGGCAAAGCGTCACTGGCTGCGCGATAGCTGAGGGCTACGGTTTAACGGAATCGTCACCCGTGGTCACCATCAATCGCTTCGATGTGGATAGTTTTACCGGTTGTATCGGCTTACCTGTGCCTTCAACGGAAATTCGCATCGTCGATGATGATGGCCTCGAACTTGGCCTCGACTCGCCCGGAGAGCTATGCGTGCGCGGCCCGCAAGTCATGCAAGGTTACTGGAACAGCGCAGACGAAACGGCCGCCACCTTATCCGACGACGGTTGGCTCAGAACCGGCGACGTTGCACTCATGCGCGAGGGTGGTTACCTGAGCATCGTGGACCGTAAGAAGGATCTCATTCTGGTTTCCGGTTTCAACGTTTATCCGAATGAAATTGAAGACGTGGCGGTGTGCCATGCACAAATTCTGGAGGCAAGCGCGATAGGCGTCGCCGATGAAAAATCAATGGAGGCCGTACGTCTGGTCGTCGTCCGCTCGGATCCGGCACTGGATGAGCAGAACGTTATTGCCTGGTGTCGCGAACAACTCACCAACTACAAGGTGCCGCGCTCGGTGATTTTCGTCGACGAACTACCGAAATCGAACGTCGGCAAAATACTGCGCCGCGAAGTACGCGAACGTTTTGGCGCACCCCTTGCGCAGGACCGCGACCCCCACTGAAACGAATTCAGGTCTGGGCGCCCGCGCGCACAACCATATGTTCACTGTCTGGTGTGAAGCGCTCGCCGACAAAGCCACCCTGTATGGAGAGTAGCGCTAGTCCCGCTTGAGAAAGCAGGCTCATCAGTTCTGAAGCCGCCAAGTAGCGTTGTCGAATCGTCCCGGTCACAATCTCGCCACCATCGCGCGGCACGTGTTGATAGCGCACATCGACGCGTCGGGTCGCCGGCCATACGGTAATTTTCTCATGTACGTCAAAAATGCGGCCGCCAATCGTGATGGCGCCGAGCTGTTGCGAGGCCGTGCGTGCGCGCGCACGGCCCGTGGAAAACTCGTTAGCGTCCGCGACATAGCCGTCAAAGATGACCTCGCCGCCACGTTCGAGATGGCGGCAAGCGTTGCTCAGACATGCCACAACATCGTCGTCACTGAGCAAGCAATAGAGGCTGTTAAACGGGATGATGACCCGCTCGAAGCGTCGCTCCAGACGAAATCGCCGCATATCCGCTTCGATACAAGTCAAGCCCGCCGCACGAGCGACAACAAGCGCATCGGCATCGATATCGAGCCCCACGACATCCAGGCCCGCCGCACTGAGCTCACTTCCCACCCGCCCCTGTCCGCAGGCAATCTCAAGGACGCCTGCGCGACCGGCACAACTTTGCCGATAAAAGCCAATGTCTCCAGGGTTGCCTGTGTGGACAGCCGCGTAGAATTCGCCCGGATAGGGTGCCTCCTCATCTGGCACGCTATTGACCGCCGCTACTGGCTATTATCAGGTCCGTCATTGAGGCCTGCCTTGTGGCTTATATCGATCCAATATCATGCGCCGATATGCCGCTATAATCCCGCTCACAACTAATCAGGAGTTAAAATCATGCCCGGAAAATTGTTATCAGTTGTTATCACCGCCACTCTGGCGTTTGGTTCAAGCGTCGCTTTTGCTGCCGAAGAAGGCGTCGATCGTGCCGTTGAAGGTGCGAAGAATACTGTCACGTCGCCCGGCCAAATAGTGCAGGGCATCGAAGAAGAAACCGCCGAGCACGGCGCGGTCGGCGTTGTCACCGGTACAGTCAAAGGTACCGTCGATGCAGCCGGTCAGGCTGTCAAAGGCGCGGCCAATCTCGGCGTCGGCGTCATTGAAGCGGTCACCAAGCCACTCACCGACTAGTCGACAAGTTACTTGAGCCGGCATTTGCGCATGCCAACTTTAGTTGGTCGCGCAAATGCCGCACCGTAATGCGCGAGATTTGCCCGTAATAAATGAGTAGCGCGGGACGCAGTGCAATACAGCTAGTCGACATCCCCGCTACGTTTTCGACAGCTGGCTAAAGTAAATCTCGCGCCAGTTGGTCGAGCTCACTTCGGATCCCGCCAGCATCCGGTGCGTTCAACCAAACCGTCACTTGCTCAACTCCCGTTTCTCTAAACGCGTCGATGTCTTTGCGCTTGCGCCATTGTCCTTCAGCGCCCAGGACGTTAACGCGCACGTGTTTATCCTCCTTCCCGGCTGCTGCGGCGATTTCCTTAATCTGATTCATCCCATCGACAATCTGCGCGACATTTTCTGCGATCGGTAACCAGCCATCGCCATATCGAACGATGCGATTGAATACGCGCTTCGCCCAATCGTCACCGAACATGATGCTCGGTAAATAAATTGGCGGGTGAGGCCGCTGCTCCGGTTTCGGAAAACATCTGACCGGCGGATAATCGTAATATTTGCCGTGATATTCCGACTCTTCGTCTATCCAGCAAGCCTTCATGACCTCAATGGCCTCGCGTACCTGGGTCCAGCGATGATCAAAGTCACCGCCGAACAGATCGCATTCTTCTTTGTTCCAGCCGGCTCCGATGCCGAAATGAAAACGCCCGCCGCTGAAACTATCAAGGGACGCGATTTCCTTAGCCAAATGTAACGGGTTGCGCTCTGGCACGAGTAACACGGCGGTACCCACTTCGAGCGTCGTGGTGGCCGTCGCGGCACGCATGCACGCGATCATCGGATCAGGCATTTTCCACAGATAGTCGGGGTCTGCTCCGCCGCCGGGATTGCCCGGGTAAGGGGTGGAGTATTTAACCGGCAAAACGATGTGGTCGGGCACCCAATAGGATGAGAAGCCAAGGTCTTCGGCGTGTTTGGCGACAATTGCCGGGTCGGCGCCGACGTCCGGCAAGATGGAAAAAACACCAATTTTCATGACTTGTACTCCATGCAGCTAGTTGAAAAAGCGCGCCATGTGCCGATGGACAAAGCGAGCGTCAGGCAAACAATTACAGTGGCGCCCAGGTGACGATGACGGCCGTGTAAGTGGTAACCCACAAAAAAGGAATGATCAAATACCCCATCACATCGCGCGCCTGAATGCGTACCCCGACGCCCATGACCGGCAAAATCGCAAGTAAGAAAAATGGCTGCAACAGGTTACTTGACGTTTCCCCATAAGCGACCGCCATGGCAATTCGCGCAATATATTCTTGCGCCTGCGCGGCTGGCAGTCCAGCTGTCAGTGACTTGGCCGTCTCCGTCATCGACGGTCCCAGAACTGCCCACTCACCGCCCGCGGAGGGCACCGCCATATTCACCAGCGCACCGCTCAATTGAGCGATAAACGGGAACGTGGTCAAGGTCGCGTTGCCCGCCAACCACACAGCACTTGCCTCGGCAAGGCCTGTGAACATCATGATGCCCATGATGCCGGCGTAGAACGGATACTGAAAGATGATCCCGGAGACGTTCGAGCAAGCGCGTTTCATCGCAATCACGTAGCGCATTGGCGTGCGATGCAACAACAGTCCGACATTGATAAAGACGAACACCATGATGTTCAGATTGAGATCGAAGCCGCGCGTCCAAAAGTAATCTGCGATGAACCAAAAGCCGGGCACCACAATCAGCCACACCAGCAGCCGGCTGTTGTTCAGGTGATCGGACAATGCATTGCCGTTCAACTGAAGCGCAAGCGCTTCCTGTTCGATGGTGGTTTGTGCGCTGGCGTCCGCTTCGCGTAGATCATCTATGCCGGGTGGATTGGCATCGCGTGGACGCAGAAAATAAAACAATGCCGGCATGGTCAGGAAATAAACACCCATCTGAATCCAGTTCATGGTACTGCCGAGCGTGTAGTCAATCGGGATGGTCGAATCGAGAACACCGGAGTCGATCAGAAAATTACTGTCCGTGTTAAGCACCAGCGGAATTGAACTCGATAGCCCACAGACCCACACCACTCCAGCGCCGTAAGCGCAGGCGGTGAGGTAAGCGTAGTCGACACCCTTGACCCGGCTGGCTAGTTCGCGTGCCAGCACTGCTGTGAGGACTGCCCAGCCCCAACTGACCAGCGCAAACGCACCGCCGACCATGCCGACGATGAAATAAACACTGCCCGATCCGCGCGCAAATCGAGCGACCCGATCAATCAACCGGCCGACTGCCGGCGATAGCGCGATCGCAAAACCTGTTGTGAGTGAGAGGACCACCTGCATACCGAACTCAAGTAGTAACCAGAATCCGCGATACCAGGCATCGACTACCTGCTTGGGAGCGCTGTCGGTAAACAACAGCGCGAGTATGGCAACCAGTACTGTAAGAATGAGCCCGAAGACAAACGAATCTGGGATCAATTGACGCAGATGGCGGGCCAGCGTTGCGCCGAATTGCTGTAACAAAGTTTCTGCTCCCGTCTATTCGTGTGACGCTGGGTCAGGCATCAGGCGTTCGCCTGCGCCGCTCGGAGCTGGGCTCGTTGCCTAGTTCGCTGAAATCAAACAATGCAGGGTCAGCCAGATGCGATGGCACCACGGCCTGCAGGCTACGAAACACGTTCTCTACCCGCCCCGGATGATCGCGCTCCCAATCGGCCAGCATTGCCTTGATTTTTACGCGCTGTAGATGATCCTGACTACCGCACAAATTACAGGGAATGATCGGATACGCCTGCGCCGCTGCATAAGCTGCGATATCGGATTCACAGCAATAGGCGAGTGGTCGAACGACGATGTGCCGGCCGTCGTCGCTTTGCAATTTCGGTGGCATGGACTTGAGTTTCGCGCCGAAAAACATATTCAGGAACAACGTTTCCACAATGTCGTCGCGATGATGTCCAAGCGCAATACGCGTGACGCCCTGCTCGGCCGCAAAAGTGTAAAGAATCCCGCGTCGCAATCGGGAACACAGTCCGCACATCGTGCGCCCTTCGGGAATAACGCGCTTTACCACGCTATACGTGTCTTGCTCGATGATGTGATGTTCGACGTCAAGTCTGCGGAAGTAGTCTCGCATCACCTGCGGATCGTAGCCCGGTTGTTTTTGATCCAGGTGCACAGCGAGAATTTCGAAATCGACCGGCGCACGGGCGCGCAAGCGCAACAGCATATCCAGCAAAGTGTAGGAATCTTTGCCGCCGGACAGGCATACCATCACGCGGTCGCCGGCGCCGATCATGTTGAAGTCAGCGATCGCGCGGCCGGTTTGCCTGCGCAAACGCTGCTCCAGTTTGCCGACGTCGTTGCGCGATTTCCGCGGCTCGCGAATCACCATCTCGACCCTGGCATTCATGTCAGTGCGCCTCACCAGCTAGCCTGAAAGGCAGTGATTCTAGCAGGGCCGAAAATCACAAACGGACAATCTCAGCCGAATGTGGGTGTACTCACGGCGAGTGCCGCAAGCAAGGCTTCAGCAAGCCGCTCTGACCACTCGCTCTCGCCGGCCGGGGTGGCGAGCAAATCCTGACGAACTTCAAACAGCACGTTCAACAAGTCACGCTTGAAGGCGTGTTCGGGCAAGGTATGGTCCTTGCCATCAATGCGATAAGGCTCGTTGTCGCCGACACAATATGCATCATCGGCAGCGAAGTGGGATAACAGCGGTTTGGCGAGGCGCTGATCGGAGCCGTACAAGACGCCGACATGCCAAGGTCGGGACTGCCCCAGGTAGGCGGGCGTGAAACTGTGCACCGAAACGAACACGCTGGGCCTATCCGCAGCCATGCGTTGATCCAGCAACGTGTCGATAGCCTCGTGGTAAGGCGAGTAAACATCCTCGATTCGCGCCTGGCGGGCTTGCACGGATAGCTGCTCGTTACCCGGAATGGACGTCGCCTCACTCAGTACTGGAATCAGCGCGGGACTTGTCGGCGGACGATTACAATCGATCACCAGCCGCGAATAGCGCTGCCAAACCAGCGGCGCATCAAAATGGGCGCTCAAGTTCTGCGCAACACCGAGGGCACCGATGTCCCAACCAATGTGGCGGCGGCGCTCAGTTTCCGGCAGACCCAAGTCAGTCAGCGCGGCGGGAATCTCAACGCCGGCGTGGTCACAGGTAAAAACAAATGGGGACACACCGAGCGGTCGCTCGACGGTCACCGCATCAAGCTCGTGCGGCGCCAACAGTGTCCTCAAGATGTATTCTCGCTACCGGCTTTGTGCAACTCCGGGTGCTGGTAACGTGGATGCCAGCCAAATCCCTGCCAGGTCGTAAGGCGGGTGGGTTGGATACGGAAAGTCCAACACGGTTCGACGTTGACCGAACCGCGATACTCAGCGGCTTTCGACCCCAGATAGCGTGGTCCGGTGTGCGCTTCACCGATCTGGTTCCAGACCGACTTCTCACCGTTTTCAAGTAGCGGGCCGACACCGGCCTCGATGACTTCGGCGCGACCTTCGCAAATTACTTTTCTAATCGGCGGCTCGGGCTCGTCGACCACCAACGATACACGTGAGTCAGCAGCCAAGAAATGCGCCCATTCTGACTTCTTGCGCGCCACCACCCAGAAGGCCTCGCCATCCCAGTGATACCAGACCGGTACGATGTAGGGCCAGCCGTCGGGTTTAAGGCAGGCCAGGCGGGCTAACCAAGGGCCGGCCAGAAATTCGTCCACCTCCGCAGCAGACATCCCGCCAAATTTCTCCCCGCGCCAGTCATCGCTGTGCTCATCCATTTCAATACACCTCGAAATATTCGCGCTGTTCCCAATCGCTGACATGCGCCTGGAAGCGGTCGATCTCGGACTGTTTGACCGCGCAGAAATAGTCAACAAACGCATCACCGAACATATCGCGGTACAACGTACTTTCCTTAAGCGCGGCCATGGCCTCCATCAGGTTGCTCGGCAACAGCGGCTTGTCGGCTTCATAGGGTGAAATATCTGGCGGACCGGGATCACGTGATTTCGCGACGCCATCCATGCCCGCGACGATTTGCGACGCCATGTATAGATAAGGGTTTGCACAAGGTTCGCCCGCGCGATTTTCGAGATGCGTC
Organism: Proteobacteria bacterium UBA981; assembly: GCA_002292285.1. Classification (GTDB taxonomy): domain Bacteria; phylum Pseudomonadota; class Gammaproteobacteria; genus UBA981. The sequence goes on along the minus strand of DBBP01000012.1, from coordinate 37,450 downwards.
GCCGTGTCGCCCGGACCGCCCAGCACTCGAATCAGTGCACCGCGATTCTCGTCCGCCCAGGTTACCCGAGTGGGTGCGAAAGAATGGGGGGCGTAGCGCTTGTAGCCGTTAATGGTCGGGGTGGAAAACGCGCACGCGGCGGCAGTGTGCTCAAGGATGCCGGCGACAAACTGGCGCCCCAGTGGCGACAACGAGTGTGAATCCGCGCCGTTGTTAGTAAAGCGGTTCTCTGCAGTAGCCAAGTCACACAGTGACTGATGTAAATGCCAGCCAGAGGAAAAGAAGTTCGGCAACGCCGGGCGAGTCATGAAAGTCGCGTGCAGACCATTGCGGCGGCAGATTTGCTTGGTCGCGGTGCGAAACAAGAGCATGTTATCGGCGCTTTTCAGGCCGCGCACCGGATCAAAGGTAAATTCGCACTGGCCAGGGCCCCATTCGTCTTCCATGCTGCGGAGTGGCAGACCCAAAGGTTCCAGATTGTCGTGCAGGATTTGCAGAATCGGATCGATCTCGTCCTGGCGCTCTTCGGTCAAATACTGGAATCCATGCGCTACCACACTCACCTCGGGCGGGTCCGGCGGCCAACCGGCTTGCTCCGGCTTCAACTTCCGGTCCTCGAGACGGGTTATGTAGAACTCGACCTCAAGCCCGGCCACGTAATCGAGCCCCTGATTGTGCAGCCGTGCCAGAGTTCGGCGCATTAATCCACGCGTATCAAACGGGCATATCTGGCCAGACGCCAGATACATTTCCGACAACACCCAGCCGGTGCGCGGGGCCCACGGCAACACTCGAAATGTCGTTGGATCGGGGACCAGAATAGCGTCCGGACCGCCCGCCAGAGCGGTCATACCGACGCCAGCGTCACTCGAGAACAGAGACGCGAAGAAATGGTTGGTGGTATCCATAAAGAGCGTTGCAGTCTGGAAGTCGACGCCATTTTTCAGAGCCAACAGGAAATCGTGCGCCATGACGTTCTTGCCCCGCACCACACCGTGCTGATCCCCCCAGGCCACGCGGATAGTGCGCAAGTCGTATTGTTCAATGATGGACTCGATTTCAGCCGCCGCCGCGTAGTCAGCGTCACCCCACAAGGCGTGATCGGCAATAAAACCGCGCTTGCCAATACTGCCTTCCTGCAAACTCATGGCTATTCCCCCGCACCGCTCAAAGCGGTCGAGTATAGAACCGTTTCGGCTGTGCAGGACACGGCCGGACCACAGTGTCGTTGATTTATTCGAGCTTGCTCGGGTCGCGCTGAATATGCAATATAATGCACTTTATTATTTTTTGACTGTGCATTATTATTCCTAAATGAATGGCCAACAACCATCCCCTGCAGTTCCGCACGACCGCGTTTGTCTGGAACAACTTGGTCAGCGCGTTCGTCAGGTACGCGCGCGGCGTGGGATGTCTCGACGCATCCTCGCCCAGGCGTCAGGGATCTCGCAACGCTATCTGGCTCAGCTTGAAGCAGGTCAAGCCAATGTATCGCTATTGGTCTTGCACGCTATCGCTGCGGCTATGAATGCCGCTCCCGATGATTTGATCGATCCGCGTGCAGAACAAAGCGCTGACTATCTGCTCGTGCGCGAACGACTGCGCAAGGCCGACGAGCAGCAGCTAGGAGCCCTGCTGGGCGCTCTGAAACGCGAAACGAAATCCACTAAGGCGCCCGCACGCATCGCATTGATTGGCCTGCGCGGCGCGGGCAAAAGCACACTCGGGCAGGCGCTTGCCAAGCAACTCAAGCTGCCCTTTGTCGAACTCGTTCAGGAAATTGAGCGGACGGCGGGCATGGCAGTGAACGAAATTTTCTCCTTGGGCGGCCAATCGACCTACCGGCGCTTCGAAACTGCTGCGTTGAAATCCACCATCGAGCAATTTGACGAAGTCGTCATTGCCGTCGGCGGTAGTCTGGTCTCTGAACCGGAATCGTTCGAACTGCTGCTGAGCTCCTGTTACACGATCTGGGTAAAAGCATCGGCACAAGAGCATATGGACCGGGTTGTGGCCCAGGGTGATCATCGACCGATGGCCGATCACCGCAACGCAATGGACGATTTGAAACGTATCCTCACTGAACGCAGCACTCTGTATGGCCGTGCCGACCGCATCCTTGATACCAGCGGCCAAACACCGGTGAACTCCCTACGTGCGCTGGCGCAGATATATGCCACCGCGCCTACGGCACCGGCACCTTAAGCGCCTTACACGCGAGAATCATCATGCAGGCTGTATCCTCCGAATCTTCATCCCTTGTGCATGAGCCGACACCTGTCGGTGCGCTCGATTTCACGCGCGACCCGGACCACTACCACCATTGGCAGTTGCGCCTCGACGGCGCCGTCGCGTGGCTTGGCCTGCGGGTTGCTGAACACGCAACCATCGGCGAGGGCTATGAACTGAAGCTCAACTCCTACGACCTCGGCGTCGACATCGAACTGCACGATGCGGTGCAACGACTCCGTTTCGAACATCCCGAGGTCGGATGCGTGGTGATCCATTCGTTGCACGAGCGCGTCTTCTGCGCGGGGGCTAACATCAAGATGCTTGGGCGTGCTACGCATGCGCACAAGGTCAATTTCTGCAAATTTACCAACGAGACTCGCAACGGCATCGAGAACGCGAGCGCCTGCTCCGGCCAGACTTACCTGTGTGCAGTGAAGGGCTCGTGCGCCGGCGGCGGTTACGAACTGGCGCTGGCCTGCGATGAGATCATCCTCGCCGACGACGGGGCAAGCTCGGTGTCGCTCCCGGAACTGCCGCTGCTCGCTGTGCTGCCGGGCACTGGCGGTCTCACACGGCTGGTCGACAAACGCCGCGTGCGGCGTGACCGCGCCGACTTTTTCTGCACGATTGAAGAAGGCCTGCGTGGCGAACGCGCAGTCAGTTGGGGTCTGGTCGACAGCATTGCACCTGCGTCCCGGTTTGATGGCGCAGTGGCGCAACGGGCGAGAGAACTGGGCGACGATACAAGGCGGCCACTTGCCGGCAGCGGCGTACATTTACCCCCGATAGCGCGGCGCTTTAGCGCCGATTCTGTGCACTATGACCATCTCGACGTGCTCATCGATCGTGACAATGGTCATGCAACATTCGTCATAAAAGGCCCGCAAGTTGCGTTGCCGGAAAACTCCGAATCGATAGTCGCAGCCGGTACCCGGTTCTGGCCACTGGCCGTCATGCGGGATCTCGATGACGCAATCTTGCACCTGCGGTTTAACGAAACATCGGTCGGCTCGTGGATTTTCAAAACACTTGGCGACCCGGAATTGGTGTTGGCAGCTGACGCGCTATTAGCGCGCCACGCCGAACATTGGTTTGTACGCGAAGTACTGCTGTTCACTGAACGGGTGTTAAAACGTCTCGATGTCTCCGCGCGCAGTCTGATTGCGGCGCTTGAACCGGGTAGTTGTTTCGCTGGAACGCTGTTTGAACTCGCGCTTGCCTGCGATCAAAGCTACATGCTGCTCGGTCAGTTTGAAGATGACGAAACGCCGCCGGCCGCCGTCGCACTGAGCGAACATAATTTTGGGCGTTACCGAATGGTGAACGGTATTTCGCGGCTCGAGGCGCGCTTCCTCGATGATGCACAAACCCTGCAGGTGCTGGCTACCCGGCAGGGTGACCTATTGGCGGCCCAGGATGCCGAACAAGCGGGTTTAGTGACCTTCATCCCCGATGATATCGACTGGCATGACGAGCTTCGTATCGTGCTCGAGGCGCGCGCCGGTTTTTCGCCAGACGCACTGAGTGGTATGGAAGCCAATCTACGTTTCCCAGGGCCGGAAACCATGGAATCAAAAATCTTTTCACGCTTGTCAGCGTGGCAGAACTGGATCTTTCAGCGCCCGAATGCAGTCGGCGACAAAGGTGCGCTGGTGCTCTACGGCAGCGGCGAACGTGCCCAGTTCCACAAGCAACGCGTTTAGGCGCCGAGGACCGACGATGACTGGCGAAGTTAACTACAGCGATCTGATTCCCAATAACATCGACCTCGGTGCCGACCGCCGTCTGAAGCGCGCGTTAGAATCGTGGCACCCGAAGTTCATGCACTGGTGGAAAACTTACGGGCCCGATGAATATCAGGATAAAGAGGTTTATCTGCGCACGGCTGTGAGCGTCGATAAAGCGGGCTGGGCGCAATTCGGGCACGTCAAAATGCCGGACTATCGGTGGGGAATCTTTCTTGCCGACAACACCCAACAAGACAAACGTATAGGCTTTGGCGATCATAAGGGCGAAAAAGTGTGGCAGGACGTGCCGGGTGAATTTCGCGGCCCGCTGCGCCGGCTGATTGTCACCCAAGGTGATACCGAACCCGCTTCGGTCGAACAACAACGCATCCTAGCTGCAACCGCACCATCGCTGGTCGATATGCGTAATTTGTTCCAGGTCAATGTGGAAGAAGCACGGCATCTGTGGGCGATGGTTTACCTGTTGATGGCACACTTCGGACGCGATGGGCGCGAAGAAGCCGAAGATCTACTGAAACGCCGCTCAGGGGACGCCGACAAGCCACGCATCCTCGGCGCCTTCAACGAGGCCACACCCGATTGGTTGTCGTTTTTCATGTTTACGTATTTCACCGACCGCGACGGCAAGTACCAGCTCGCCTCACTGGCAGAATCGGCTTTCGATCCACTCGCTCGCACTTGCCAGTTCATGCTCACCGAGGAAGCGCATCACATGTACGTGGGAGAAACCGGCGTGGCGCGTGTCATTCAGAAAGCCTGCGAAATAATGCGCGAACATAGAACCGACGACGTGCGACATTACGGCGCTATTGATTTACCGACCTTGCAAAAGTACGTTAACTTTCACTTCAGTGTGTCGACCGATTTATTCGGCGCCGAACAATCCACCAATGCCGCTAATTATTTCACCCAAGGCCTGAAAGGACGCTACCAGGAATCGCGCATCGACGACGACCATCAACTGAAAGATCAGCCCTATCGCGTCATCCAGTTCGACGCTGGTCAGCTCGTCGAACGTGAAGTCGCGGCGCTAACATCGATCAACGAACGGCTACGCGACGACTACATTGCTGACTGCCAACGCGGCGTGGACCGTTGGAACAAGATCATCGCTGAGGCTGGCATCGACTTCGTACTGACGTTGCCACACCGGGCTTTTCATCGCCAGATTGGCATTTTTTCCGATCTTCATGTCACCCCGAGCGGCGCACTGATCGACGCCGAGCGCTGGGCCCGCGAGTGTCACCAGTGGCTACCGGGGCCCAGCGACCACGAGTATGTCAAATCGCTTATGCAACAAGTTACCGAGCCCGGTAAATTCGCCAGTTGGATTGCGCCGCCGCGTCTTGGCATTAATAATCAACCGCTCGATTTTGCCTACCTTAAACTGGCGCACTAGAGGCGACATTCAGTTAGCCGGCGCGCGTCAATAACTCCGAGTAAATCAAGGACCAAGCTGAGTATGGGTACGATAATCGCCATTGATCGCAGCGGTAAAGAACACACGCTGACGGCCCAGGATGGGCTGACAGTGATGGAGATCCTGCGCGATGCGGGTCTACCAGTTGAAGCGATATGCGGGGGGCAGTGTATTTGCTCGACATGCCACGTGTATGTCGACGGCGCGTGGGCAGATAAGCTCAAACCGCGCGCTACCGATGAGCAGGTCATGGTCGAAGATTCCGGTCATTTCAAGGACAGCTCGCGGCTTGCCTGCCAGGTGCCCTATCACGCCGCACTCGATGGCTTGCGAGTCACCATCGCACCGGAATTTTGATGCCTGCACACATACCAACCGCGAGCTATAACGCCGCTGTTGATCTTGTCGATAGCAATATCCAGGCCGGCCGCGGCACGAAGATCGCCTACATTGATGACGATCGGCAATGTACATTCGCTGAACTCGATCTCGCCGTACGCGCCAGTGCTTGCGCCATCACAAGCCTCGGCGTCCAGCGTGAACAACGCGTATTGCTCTGTATGCTGGACAGCATCGCCTTACCGTCGATCTTTCTTGGTGGCATTCGGGCGGGCGTCGTACCGGTGTTGTGCAACACCCTGCTTACGCAAGACGACTACGCCTACATGCTGGCCGATAGTCGCGCGCGAGTAGCAATCGTATCTGCGCCGCTGGTCCCCTTATTTCGGCCTTTGCTCGAACAGGTAGACACGTTCGAGCGCCTGATAGTCGCGGGCGGCGACGAGGACCAACTCGGCGCGCTGATTGCACAGGCCGATACGAGCTTGGCCGCCGCCGACACCCATGCGGACGAAGCGTGCTTCTGGTTATATTCTTCGGGTTCTACCGGGCGCCCGAAGGGCACCGTGCACGTCCACGCTAGCTTGCGTCAAACGGCGACGCTGTACGCGGGTCCCGTTCTTGGGCTTAGCGCTGACGACAGAGTGTTTTCAGCCGCGAAATTATTTTTTGCTTACGGGCTCGGCAATGCACTCAGTTTTCCCTTAAGTGTGGGTGCGACCACCCTGTTAATGGCTGGGCGACCGACGCCGGAGGCGATTTTTTCGCGCTTGCAATCGTTTCAGCCGACCGTTTTCTACGGCGTTCCAACTCTCTACGCGGGCTTGCTCGCAAGTCCCAACCTGCCCGACCCGACATCGCTTCATCTACGCCGTTGTACGTCGGCCGGCGAAGCACTGCCGGAGGACATTGCCAAGCGCTGGCGCGCACACTTCGGCGTGGATATTCTCGACGGCATCGGCTCAACTGAAATGCTGCATATCTTTTTGTCCAACCGCACCGATGATCTGCGCTTCGGCACGACCGGCAAAGCGGTGCCGGGCTATGAACTGCGCATCGTCGACGACAACGATCAGACCGTCGCAGCAGGCGAACTCGGCGAACTGCTGGTGAAAGGCCCAACTGCGGCAGCAATGTACTGGAACAATCGAGCCCGCTCGCGGCACACGTTTAGCGGTGAGTGGACGCGCACCGGCGACAAATACCGGCTCGATGACGACGGTTACTTCGTTTATGGCGGACGCAGCGACGATATGCTGAAGGTCGGCGGCATCTATGTCTCACCGAGCGAAGTTGAAGCTGCGTTGATCAGCCATCCCGCGGTGCTTGAAGCCGCGGTCGTTGGCCTTGCGGATGCACAAGACTTAATAAAACCCAAAGCCTTTGTCGTGCTCGTCGACGGCGTCGCCAGCGACGATGCCCTTGCGGGCGAGTTGCAGGCTCATGTGAAATCTCGCCTCGCGCCGTACAAATATCCGCGCTGGATAGAATTTGTGGCTGAGTTACCGAAAACCGCGACAGGAAAGATTCAGCGCTTCAAACTTCGCGCCCAAAACTGAATCCAACCATGCCGCGCGGGCGATCCTTGGTCTTGCGCCGCTGGACCGACTGTTGAAACACTCCTGCAGCACCCGACTGCGGTGTCGCGTACTCGCGACGTTTTTCAACGGCGTGCTAGCAACCGTGGGTAATTATTCCTGCAGCAGACTCACAGCGTAATCTGCCAGATCGCGGCGTAGCGCCTGATGTTCACGATGACGGAAGGCAGGCATAACTTTACGCGCAAACAACTCCAGCGAACGGTGCCAGCGATCGCTGGTCGTCCAGTCCCGGTTGTTGATGAGCAACACGCCGAAGCCGCCAACAGCGTCATAGATACCTTGTATCTGCTCGATGCAGTCGGACGGTGTGCCAATGATCCAGGGCACGTTTTCAGCCATCCACTCGAAAGTCAGATCCGCTTCAGCCATAGCGGCATCACGCTTTATTAATGGTCCGACGCCAAGCGCGATCAGGTAGTCATAGGAGGCGCGCACGCCCTCACGAATTTCCTCAAAGGCCTGCTCACGACTATCACTGACATACACTTCGCGGGTAATACGCCATTGCGAACGTGCCAGTTCGGGATCTCGGCCAGCACTTTCGGCCGCTTCGACCAGCGCTTTGCCATGCGCGACCAGATCAGGGATGCCCGGATTCGCCTCGATATGAGTGGGTGTGAAGTAAACACTCAGAGGCAAATAACCGCGCTCGCCGCACATCTTAAAATTGTGCGTCCCGGTCAAACCGGCCACCGCGATGGGTGGATGTGCCTGATAAGGAGGAACTTGCAGTCGGCGGTTCTCAAATTGCCAGAACTCACCGTGATGCGATATCGGTTCGCGGCTGGCAAACAGACGTTCGATTACGTCCATCGCCTCCAGCATGCGCGGACGCGATTGTTCAGGGTCCATCTTCATTAAATCGCGATCGGATAACAGCGCTCCGGCGCCCAGGCCATAGAGCAAACGGCCATGGGTTAGATGATCGAGAAAGGCCAGCCGCTCCGCGACCAGAAAAGGGTCGTGATACGGCAGATTGACAGTGCCTGTGCCGAGCCGAATGCGATGGGTTAGTCCGGATGCCTTGGCAAGAAGGAGGTCAGGTGCCGGGACAGGTTCGTAACCACCGCTATGGTGCTCACCAATCCAGAACTCTTCGAAGCCCAATTGTTCCGCGCGGACGATGGTGTCGATATCGCGGTCAAATGCCAGGGTCCAATTTTCCCAGGGGAAATGCTCCGGCATCGCGAATAATCCGAATTCCACAGACAGCTCTCCCCAAATCCTGACACCCATCGACGATAACACAGACGTAAAGTGGCGCGCGGACCAGGCTCATCAACGCTATGCTTGGCCCATGCTGACCAGACGCCAGTTACTCCAATCCGTTTCGCTCGCGGCCTGTGCGGGGCTCCCCGCGCTATCCACCAGCGCCACCGATCATGCCTACGGTGTCATCCCGTCCTCGGGCGAACGCATCGCTGCCATCGGCATGGGATCCTGGCTCACCTTCGACGTCGCAGAATCGAAACCTGCCCTGAAAATCCGCAGTGCAGTCCTCGATGCGTTTTTCGCGGGCGGCGGCAGCCTGATAGATTCCTCACCAATGTACGGCAGCTCGCAGGCAGCACTCGGTCATTGTCTGCGGCGCCTTCAGCATCCGGACGCATTATTTTCAGCGACCAAAGTCTGGACGCCGAGCGCCTGGCTCGGCGAGCGCCAGATGGAGAACGCACACGGGTTGTGGGGTGTTGAGCGATTCGACTTGTTGCAGATCCATAACTTGCTCAAATGGGAGGCGCATTTAGAAACCTTGCTGGAATGGCGCGGAACAGGCCGCGTGCGCTACATCGGAGTGACCACCTCGCACGGACGACGACACGCCGATTTATTGAAAATTATTCGTAGCCAACCCATAGATTTTGTGCAATTGACGTACAACATCCGCGACCGCGAGGCGGAGCACGAGCTGTTACCTGCGGCACAGGAAGCCGGCATTGCGGTCATTGCCAATCGTCCATTCGCAGGGAGTCGATTGTTCGATAAAGTCCGTCGTGCGGCCATGCCCGTGTGGGCAAACGACTTCGACTGCGCCAACTGGGCGCAGTTGTTTCTCAAGTTTGTGATCAGCCATCCGGCCATTACCTGCGCGATACCGGCGACCTCGCGCGTGGATCACATGCAGGAAAATATCGGCGCCCTGCGCGGCCGCTTACCGAACGAAGGACAACGGCGCGCTATGGCCTTGTACTACGCGGGTCAGTGAGCGACGAGGCCCCAATGCGCAAGATCGTGCACGTCGACATGGACGCTTTTTACGCCTCTGTTGAGCAGCGCGATAATCCTGAGCTCCGCGGTCGTCCGGTGGTGGTCGCGTGGCTTGGTAAGCGTTCGGTCGTATGCGCCGCCTCTTATGAGGCGCGACCGTACGGGATTCATTCGGCGATGCCGGCCAGCCGCGCGGAGCGTCTGTGCCCGGACGCCGTGTTCGTGCCGCCGGACTTCACGCGCTACCGCAAAGTGTCCACCGAGGTACGCGCGATTTTCGAGCGCTACACCGATTTGATTGAGCCGCTGTCCCTCGATGAGGCCTATCTGGATGTGACCCAGAACAAACCACAATTAGCGACTGCCACTGCGGTCGCACGGCAGATTCGACTCGACATCAAGCAGGAAACGCAACTAAACGCCTCAGCCGGCGTTGCGCCGAACAAGTTTCTCGCCAAGATTGCCTCTGATTGGCGCAAGCCAGACGGTCTGTTCGTGATTCAACCTCACGAGATTGAGGACTTCCTGACGCCGTTGCCGGTACGCAAGTTACCTGGTGTCGGCAAAGCCACCGAAGCCAGCCTACTGGCCCTGGGTATCACAACGGTGGGTGAATTGCGCGAACGCCCACACGAAGAACTCAGTGTGCGCTTCGGTAAATTTGGCCGCCGCCTTTACAATCTTGCGCGTGGCGAAGACAGCAATGCTGTAAAACCACATCGGTTACGTAAATCACTTTCGGCCGAGAAAACTTTCGAAGACGATCGACAGATCACCGTTCTCGATGAAACAGTGAGCGAACTGTGCGCCCGCGTGTGGCGCCAACTTGATGCCAGCGTGCGCGAACCACACACGGTCGTTCTTAAGCTGAAAACCGCCGATTTTCGCTTGATTACGCGCTCGGCGACGCCGTCGCGGCCGCCGGCCAGTGAGCAAGCCCTTTATGAATGCGCATCGGCCCTGCTCAGACATGTCGATTTACCGGACACGACCCGTTATCGACTGGTTGGCGTTGGATTGAGTAATTTTCGTGACCGCGCCAGCGAGCCGATGCAGCCAGAATTATTCTGAGCACCGGTTCAACTAGCCGTCACTAACTGGAGAACCCGCCCCATGTTGCCAACGCTCGAGCAGCGCCGCATCGTCGACAGCGCAGCTAATTTCGTCGAAACAGAGATCGCGCCCTTTGCCGCGCAATGGGAGAAAAGTGGTAACGGCGTGCCTGAAAGCGTACTCACTCAAATTGGTGAGCTCGGTTACTACGCCATGCTCGTTCCGCAAACGTTCGGCGGCAGCGGACTCGACATGGCGACCTACGCGCGGGTTACTGAACAGTTCGCTGCGGCAGACTGCGGCCTGACCAACATGATCAACGTAACCAACTCACCAGTCGCCGCGGCGATACGCGATCACGGCAGCGATAGCCAAATCGAACGTTTTCTTTCCCCACTCACCGATGGCCGCGCCCGCGCTTGTTTTATGTTGACGGAGAGCGCAGCGGGTTCCGATGCAGCAGCCATTACATTGCGTGCCAAGCGCGGCGACGGTGAATACCGGCTCAATGGCAGTAAGCAATTCGTCACTGCCGGAGATAGCGCCAGTTTCGCCCTGGTCGTCGCCGTCACAGATCCGCAAGCCGGTAAGCGCGGCTTGTCGACGTTCCTGGTTCCCCGCTCGGACTATCGGGTCACCCGCCTTGAAAACAAACTCGGACATCGCAATTGCGATACCGCACAAGTGCTGTTCGAGGACGTCGACATCGACGCCGATCTACGCCTTGGGGCGGAAGGCGATGGCTACCGCATCGCGCTGGCTTATCTGAATGGCGGACGGGTGGGTGTCGCGGCCCAGGCGGTCGGCGTGGCACGAGCGGCGCTCGAAGCCGCTACTGCGTACGCGACCCAGCGAGAAACGTTTGGGAAGCCGATCATTGAGCATCAGGCGGTCGGGTTTCGCCTCGCAGAAATGGCCACTCGCCTGAGCGCGGCACGCCAATTGACTCTGCATGCCGCCGCGCTGATCGACGCCGGAGAAGATGCCATAGCCGAGGCATCAATGGCCAAATCCTTCGCCACGAGTATGGCGGAGGAAGTCACCTCACACGCCGTGCAAACCTATGGCGGCTACGGCTATCTGAGTGATTACCCCGTCGAGCGCTACTATCGAGACGCGCGCGTATTGAGTATCTACGAAGGCACCAACGATATACAGAATCTGGTTATCGCTCGTTGCCTCGCGGGCGGCTGGTCGCCACGCGGCTAACCGTTTGGCAATTTTGGATTCCAGCCCCTATACTCCCCGCGTGCTGAGCCGATTCCAACTATTGTCGCGTCGTCTACCGACGATTTTCCTCGCTGTGGTACTGATTGCCGCGCAGGGCATTGCGCTTTCACACGCACTCGACCACTCCCTGCAGGCGGAATCCGACAGTTGTTGGGTTTGTCATATCGCAGACAACTTCGATCACGGTAGCAGCGGTGATCGGGCGCCCGAGTTCCCGGCGTTTGCATCGCTCGGTGCATTGATTGCGCCGGTCGTCGCCCACCCGACCTGTGTCCCAAGTGCGCACCAGGCGCGCGCGCCCCCCGTCTATTCCAGCTAGTCCGTTGTTCCGGGGCGCGTAGCGAGAATACCTCGCGCGCCAGCCACGTGGGGTCCGATAGTTTGGGAATAGACATTAATGTTGACGAAATTTATAGCTGGCGCGGTCGTTGTGTGCGCCGTAGGCCTGCCATCTGCGTTCGCCGCAGAACCTGTGGCCGACATTCACGCAAGCCTGGAGGAAGTGGTCGTCACCGCCCATCCATCCGGAGCCAGCGAAGGTCACCTCGCGCAACCGGTCATTGTGTTACAGGGTGAGGAGCTTCGAAAAAAAGTCTCAGCGACGCTGGGAGAGACTCTATCGCGCGAGGCCGGCGTCAGTTCCAGCGCGTTCGGCGCTGGTGCGAGCCGGCCGGTGATACGTGGCATGAGCGGCTCGCGGGTACGGCTTCTCGAGAGCGGCATCAGTTCGATGGACGTATCTAACCTGAGCCCCGACCATGCGGTCGGCATTGAGCCACTCGCTGCCACCCAAATCGAAATCATCAAGGGACCGGCGACATTACTGTATGGCAGCGGCGCACTGGGCGGGGTAGTCAATGTCGTGACCAATCGAATCGCCGACGCGCTGCCGTCAGATTTTTCGGCTCAGGCGCAAGTCAGTTACGGCACTGTTGCGGATGAACGTTCGGGTGCGTTCACCGCCGACGGTGCACTGGGACAACTCGCTTTACATGTCGATGGATCGGCTCGCGATACGCACGATTACAGTATCCCGGGCTTTGCTACGACAGACCCGATTGCCGGCGTGCGCAGCGGAACGCTGAACAGCAGCGACCTTGAGACGCAAAGTATGACGGGTGGTGCGAGTTATATCGGCAGTCGGGGGTATCTCGGCTTCGATATCAGTCATTTCGCGAGCGCTTATGGCGTGCCCGGAGAAGGCGCACGCATCGACCTCAATCAATTGCGCTATGACATCAAAGGGCAACTCGAAGTGCCGCTAAAGCACATCGATAAACTGAAGATTCAACTTGGCCATGTCGACTACGAACATAGTGAGTTTGAATCGGATGGCGCCTTGGGTACGACGTTCAACAACGACGAGTACGACGGGCGATTCGAAATCCTGCATCAACCGATAGCCAATTGGGCAGGTACGTTGGGGCTGCAGATTGGGCATCGGGATTTTGAGGCCGATGGCGACGAAGCTTTGACGCCGCCGCTGGTCTCGCACACCGAGAGCCTGTTTCTGGTCGAGGAGCGTGATCTCGGTCACTGGCATCTTGAGTTCGGTGGACGCATCGAACAACAGCACGTAGATCCCACGGATTCAACGTCGGGCACATACCATTTCGCATATAGCGTTTCGGGAGGAGTGGTCGCGAATTTCGACGACAATTATTCGCTGGGAGTGTACCTTTCGCGTGCCCAGCGAGCACCGAGCCTGGAAGAGCTTTATAACAACGGACCGCATGAAGCGACAAGCACGTTCGAGTTGGGCAGTCGTCAACTGAGCGAAGAAAGTGCGAACAATATCGACATCACGTGGCGCGCTTCCGGAAACGCATGGCCCTGGCAAATCAATCTCTATGCGAATTACATCGAGGATTTCATCTTCACCGAAAATGTCGATACGAATGGCGACGGCGTAGCTGACCGGGTTGACGACGCCGGTCTTGCTACCCGCGATATCGACTCGCTGCTGCTCATTCACTACGCGCAGCACGATGCAGTTTTCTATGGCATCGAGGCGACCGCCAGCAAACACCTGATTCAGGCACCGTGGGGTGATATGGACTTGCGTGCCAGCTTGGACTACGTGCGCGCCGAGCTTAGCAACGGCGATAACTTACCGCGCATTACGCCGCTGCGGGTTGGCGCGGGACTCGATTTCCATCGCGCGCGATGGATGGCGAGCTTAGACGTGTTCCGAGTGGCACGCCAACAAGACAATGCGGAGCTCGAAACCGAGACCGCTGGTTATACTTTGGTCAGCGCCCATCTCAGCTACACGCTGCCACTCGAATCCGCGGACTATGTGATGTCGTTGCGAGCTGACAATCTGTTGGATGAGCAAGCACGCGCGCACACGTCGTTCCTGAAAGACAGCGCGCCGCTGCCCGGTCGCTCGGTAATGTTAAGTTTTCGCGTGCGCTATTGAATGGCCAAGCGCGCGCGCAATGCGCCCTGCCTGACCGACGACCGCAGGCATCCGGAATCACGGCGCAGTGGCTGGCGGACCGGCGTGAATACAGGTATTGGCCTCGCATAACTTATCGATATCCGCATGCCGCTCTCGGCACGCGGTATCGTATTCGGCGACTTTTTCCGCTTCCATGCCAAGCAGCGAACCGGCATAGCGATTCAGTGCTTCGTTCATCTTTTCGCCTGTCGGTGGCGTATCGGTCGCCTGCTGCCAGAACTGCGCGGCGAGTTTTCCAAAAGCATAGGAACGATTCTCCCATTGCCAGCGGCTATCAGCCGCCGCTTTATCCGCCTCGATTGCGGCCAGCGCCGAACAAGTCATCGCGCCGTCGAACGCTTGCCTTAGCGTGTCTTTGTCGGCTGGCGGTTCCTGCGCCAGCGGCGCCGCCATCGCGCCGCACAGCGCGACTAACAGTAGGTATTTCATGCGAGCTCCAGATGCGCGGGCAGAGCGGCCCGCAGTGCCTATATTCTGAACTGCCTCTGTACGTACGACAATCCACCGGGTCACAAACTTGCAAGTGCTTCGCTCACACGCCAACATCGCGGCCCATTCAGAAACGCACCAGACAGGACAACGAACATGGGCGCAGCGGACATTGAAAAACTTTTCGTCGGTACCTGGCAGCTGGGAGATAGTTACTCCGAGAAGGCCGGACAACGCAGCGCGCTGCCGCTCGGCGGACAAGTCATCGGTCAGGTCAACTACGACGCCGCCGGCAACATGGCAGCCCAACTCATGGGCGCTGATCGGCCGCCTTTAAGTTCGCGCAATCCGCAGGAAGTCAGCGATGCCGAATACCGGGTGGCTTTTCAGGGGTACACGAGTTATTTCGGCACCTACGTCATCGACGCCGAGGCGGGCACGGTGACCCACCATGTGCGAGGCGCGTCTGTGCCGAACTGGCCCGGACACGAACAGTTTCGCTACTTTGAACTCGATGGCGAACAGTTGACCCTGCGCACGCCACCAATGCGTGATAACGATGGGGAGAAAGCCGTGCATACACTGGTCTGGCACAAGGTTGCCGGCACCGGCGTCTGAATTCACTAAAACCAACTGCTCTTACACAATCACGTTGCATCGCAGCCCACGGTTCTGGCACGGAAGCACGGCTAACGCGGTCCTAAAGCCGCTCAAGACAACCGGGCATCGCCCGGTGTCTGCCGGCTTTGCAATCATGTGGAATGAACCCACAACGTTCTAATCATCATCAACTGCCGTTGTCCGCAGGCTAAGACGCGACTTCCTTGAGTAGCTCGCCGGCAATGATGAGCTGGCGCACCTGGTTGCTGCCGGCTGCAATCTCCATCACCTTGCCACTGCGATAGAGTCGATTCACTTCGGTCTCGCGCATGAAGCCCATGCCGCCGTGAATTTGTACTGCGTTGTCGAGTACCCGCATGGCGGCGCGGCCCGACTGCAGCAAAGCTGCTGCGGAACGCTTGTGTACCGCACCGCGCCCGCCTTCGCCGGGTTTGATATCGGCGATTTCTCGGCCAACCTGATAAGTCAGCGCCCGCGTCGTTTCCAGATCGGTATACATGTCGGCGATGATGGCCTGAATCATCTGAAAATTTCCGATCGGCTGGCCGAACTGTTTGCGCTGGGTGGCATATTCAAGGGCCAGGTCAAACGCGCGCTGTGCCATACCGAGTGAGAAAAATGCACCGATGACACGCTCAACATCGAGGCCACTCATCATCACCACGTTGCCCTTGTTTTCTTCGCCGACCAGATTGCCGGCCGGCACGTGACAATCGTCGAACACTAATTCGCCAGTAGGGCTACCGCGCCAGCCCATCTTGTCGAGCTTTTGTGCGACCTCGAACCCGGCGAAATGTTTCTCCACGATAAATGCGGAAATACCGTGCTGCTTCTTGTCCAAATCGGTTTTTGCATACACCAGCAGGACATCTGCAACAGGACCGTTGGTGATAAATAACTTGCGTCCGTTGAGCACGTAATCGTCGCCGTCGCGGCGCGCAGTAGTCGCCATACTGCCCAGCGCGTCAGAACCGGCGCCCGGTTCCGTCATGCCAAGTGCACCGATGTAGGTTCCGTCACAAAAACCGGGCAAGTAAGTGCGCTTTTGATCTTCGTTGCAGTTGCGCACCAAATTGTCGACACACAAGTTGTCGCTGGCGAGCATGCCGGCCGCAAAACTATGATTCCAATACGACACCGCCTCGCAGATAAAACACTGCGCCAGCACATCAAGTCCGGCACCGCCATAAGCTTCCGGGACGGTAACGCCGAGCAAGCCTTGTGCGGCAGTCGCCCGAAAGGCGTCCTCGGGAAACCAGTCGTCGTTGTCCATTTGCGGGCACAGCTCGTAGAGCTCTTCGCGCGCATAGCGGTAGGCCAAATCGTAGATCGCCTGATAGTCGGCGTCGAATCCAAACGATGGCAAATTAGGGGCAGTCATTAAATGCTTCTCCGGTCCACGGCTTAGGCCGCGGAAAAAGTATTCAGGTCGCCGCTATGAGTCACGTTCACCGGCCGGCCAATCGGGTTATCACTAAACAGCAGGCTGTGCGCTGCGCCATCATCGGGTGGAGCAACGGCTAGAAAACGCGCGTTATCGGCATTCAGCCGACCGACGATAAAACCACCTGCTCGTTCGCCGCGCGCATACAGCGCCGCATAACTTTCTATCGTTGCTGCGCCATTCGCTTGCTCGGCCACCATCACGTTGCTGCCCGCTTTAGCCTGCGCACGTTCCGTCGAGCTATCGCGCACCTGCCATTCGCCGTCCAGCGTGCGGCTATACAGTCCGGCTGAGTGCTTGGATAAATAGCCGCCGTTGGCCGCGACCAGCGCGTGTGCGCTAGGCAAACCACGTAGCTGCTGCACGACCTCGGCAATGGCGTGCAGGCTGTAGTTGTTCCCAGGTCCGCCGAAGCACGGCAGCCCCCCGGTCAGCGTGAGCGCCCGCGATCCATCGACAGGTAGACCAAGATGCTCGCACGCCCCTGATACAGCGATCGGGAAGCAGCTATAGAAGTCGATAAATTCAACCGCATCGATGCCGACGCCGGCATCCTCGAGGACGCGCGCGAGGGCGAGGCCCTGGGCTGCCGAACTGGCCAGGCGCGGGCGTTCGACGACCGGCAGTTCATCAACGTCGGCGTACGCATTGAGATAAATCCACTGCGCCGGTGGGATGCCGAGTTTGCGAGCCAGCCCAACTGAAGTCATGACCACTGCTGCAGCCTGATTAACGGCATCCTGCGCCACCATCCATTTCGCGTACGGTTCACACAGTGGAAAATTCTGCGCACTGAAAGTCGCGAAATCATCGACCGAACGGGCGGTCGGGAACTGGGCGTAGGGGTTGTTCGCGGCCACGTCACTGAATGGCGCGAACAAGCGCCCGATACCTTGACGGTAAGCCTCACTATTAAGTCCCAATTCATGGCGCCTGGCCTGCTCAAACAAGGCGTAGACCTGAATCGGAAAGGTAATGCCGTGGTCTCGTTCGTAACTGCTCGACATCGGATCGTCAGGCCACAGATCCTCGTATTCGCCCTCGACTTGCTCTGCCCAATCGAGCTCGACACCGGTGCGTTTAGCGTTGCGTATGGTCGCCAATGCCTCGGCGCCGGTGAGGATAGCGGTGCGGACTTCGCCGGCATAAATGGCCTCGGCCATCTGGTTCACCAGACGCTGCGGCGTTTCGCCTCCGACCTCGGCGTAGATCGCGCGCCGCGGTTTAAGTCCGAGTCGATTGGCGACCGACACCGGCATGTTATTCGAGCAGCCGAAAGGGTTCGGCCACATCACGGCGTCTTTGACCGAATGTTCGAACAGACGCGCGACTGCCAGGACATCGACGGTAGCTGACAGATCACCGCTCGCCCCGGCATCCAGCAAGGCGCGGCGTGCGACTTCGGCGGCCATGTCGGCCGGCGACAAGCTGGACTCGGGAGAAGGCGGATTGCGGTCAACATACTGGCCGCTGGCTACAAGTATCGGCGTGTTGTCGTTCATGGCGTTGCAAAACCTGTGAGGGGCATGGACAAGGTCTTAGTTTACTGAATTCCGCGACCGGGTCCGGGCCCCTTGTGGCCGGTCAGCTCGGACAGCTCAGGCGCGGGCAGTGCGACCGGCGGGTAAATTCGATCGCGACCCGATCCAGCGCGGCTATAAATAGGACCAGAGCCGAAACACCATCCAGAAAGGGTGTCGCGCGGCGCCAGCGATGGTGTATCGCAACGTTGGTACCGAGCAGTGATGCTTAGCTTATTTTGGTAATTATTTAGATTAAATAAACGCTCTATTACAATGATTAATAAAGAAGTTTATTGTACGACCAGATCATTAATCACGACGGTACAAGGTCATGACGACAGTAAACAAGCTATTGATTGCGGGACTTCTATTCGGTTTTTCCAGTACACCGGCCATTGCACAGAGCGCCGACGGCACCGGTATTTTCTTTGGTGGTTCCGTTGGTTACGTCAATCTGGATGAAAATTCCGGCGCGGCGGACGACCAAATCACGGCCGCAGGGTTCACTGGCATGGTCGACGTGGACGATACCGACATGGGCTGGAAAGCTTTTGCCGGCTATAACTTCTCGCGCTACTTCGGCTTGGAATTCGGCTACGTGGACCTCGGCGATGCGAAAACCGAGGTGAATCTGACTGCCCCGGGCGCTGCCGTTTCCAGCGCGCAATCGCGCACGGAGATTAGCGGTTACACGGTGACTGCGATTGTGCGTTATCCGTTCACTGATAAATTCGAAATGTTCGGCAAATTCGGCGGACTTTTCTCGGACGTCGATCACACCACCACCGGGACCGGAAGTGCTCTGACGCTCGTCGTTCCGACGGCAGATGAGGGCGACGAGAACATCACGGCCGGGCTTGGAATGAAATACATGGTGAGCGACCACATTGGCGTGCGCGCCGAGTGGGACCGCTACATGGACGTGAGCTTCGGCGACAACAATGTCGATATGTGGTCGATGGGTCTGGAGTTTTCTTACTAACCGATCGGCGACGAAGACTAGTTCGGCACCGCACGCGCCCCAGACAGGGACGCGTGTCGGCCGACCTGCTGGCTCTCAGGCGTGGCTAAAGTCGGCCACCGGGTAGTACGGCTCATCACCGAGCGCATCGACTGCAGCCCAGAATTCCGGCCCCCCGTTCAACTCCCCAATGCTGTCCGCATCGAGCATGTTTGACTGCCGCCGATAGTGCCACTTATCAGGGCACAGGCGACTGGCCTCAGACAGATGTTGCTTGGCACCATCAAGCTGCCCGGCATTGAAAAGATAGCGACCTACACGTACGTGCACAGCAGCCAGTACGTCGCCTTCCGCAGGTCCGCGCATGCGCGCTTTTACTTCTTCCGACGACAACACCGCTGGGCTCGCAGCGCCGTTTTTCACCCAGTCGCGCAGTGCATCCACATAGGTGTTGCGCACCGCCATGCCGTATTCGGCAACCTCATCGGGGATCTCGAACGTCTCGCGGTTCATGTGTTTAGCCATGTCCGCCGTGCCGGCAGATTCCGGTGGCCGAACTATTCGGCCGTCTTCATCAATCCACACGCCCTGGGGCACATTGACCATGCCGTAGAGCTCGCCGACCAGATGATTCTCATCAATCAGACACGGGTAAGTCGGTGGCGCTTGTTTGGTCCACAACTCTGGTGACCAACCCATCAGGCGAGCCAGGACCTCCGGGCGTTCAGCAATGTCAGCTGCGCGGATTTTCGCCTCCACAGCAGCCTTACCGGCGGTATCGAAAGCGACCGCAATGATTTCCAAACCGTCGTCGCGAAGTTCTTCGTAGATTGCCTGCCACACGGACAGGTCGAAGCTACAGCCTCAGTAGGAGCCCCATGAGTGCAGGAAGACTTTTTTGCCGCGATAATCGGATAGTGCGTGTATCTTGCCATCCAGATCCGGCAGTGAAAAGTCGGGCGCCTGATGGCTGAATAGCGCTTCGCGACGCGCGTTAACACTTTCGCCAAAAGCCCAGATGCCGTGCGTTTTATCTTCTACGACAGGTTGCCCGAGATGAGTTGCGAAGGCCGCCAAATCTATCTCACCGGCGTCGTTCAACCAGCTGGCATCAACTCGCACACAGGCGTCGCCTTTGCACAGTCCCTCGGTTTCGAGCTTCCAGCCGGTCGCCAAATGCAGATCTGCCGGCGACAGCCACAGCTGCGCGCCGACCGGCCTGGCCGACACCCCGCTGCGCTCGCGCTCACCATATAAAATCGTGATTTCACTCATAACGTCACTCGTCTCGTAACTCGTTGTCAGGCTGATTTCGAACCCAGAATCCCGTTCAGGGTCGCACTGGGTCGCATGATTCGTTTCACTGTGGCGGCTTGCGCGTGATAGTAGCCGTCAGTCTCCGCTGGCCGGCCCTGCACCGCACTTAGTTCAGCGATGATGGTCTGTTCGTTTTCGGCAAGTGTCTTGGCCAAACCCGCAAATTGGCTGGCGAGTTCCGCGTCCTCGGTTTGCGCGGCCACCGCTTCCGCCCAATACAAACCGAGATAAAAATGGCTGCCGCGGTTGTCCAGCTCACCGGTTTTCCTGGACGGTGATTTATTCAGTTCAAGCAGTTTGCCTATCGCCAAATCGAGTGTTTTGGACAACACAGTGGCGCGTGCATTGCTCTGCTTCAGCCCCATATCCTCAAGTGATACCGCAATGGCCATGAACTCACCGAGAGAGTCCCAGCGCAGGTGATTCTCTTCCTCGATTTGCTGCACGTGCTTGGGCGCGGAACCGCCCGCACCGGTCTCATACATACCGCCACCGGTCAGCATGGGTACGATGGAGAGCATCTTCGCCGAAGTACCCAATTCCATAATCGGGAACAGGTCAGTCAGGTAGTCGCGCAGTACATTGCCGGTAACTGAAATGGTGTCGAGCCCTCGTAACTGGCGCTCCATCGACCAACGGATGGCTTCGTTGTAAGACATCACCCGGATATCGAGGCCGTTGGTATCGTGTTCGGTGAGATAGTGCTCGACCTTGGCCAGCAGTTGCTGGTCGTGAGCGCGCTCGGGATCGAGCCAGAATACGGCTGGGTTGCCGGAATTGCGCGCGCGGTTGACCCCCAGCTTGACCCAGTCGCGCACCGGCGCGTCCTTGGTTTGGCAGGCGCGCCAGATATCACCCTCTTCCACGACATGCTCGGTCAGCACTGTGCCGTCCTCGCACACGATGCGCATGGTGCCGGGCGCGGTGGATTCGAACGTCTTGTCATGCGAGCCGTATTCTTCGGCCTTTTGCGCCATCAAGCCAACGTTTGAAACCGAGCCCATGGTGGTCGGATCGAAGGCACCATGATTTTTACAGAAATCGATAATCTCCTGATAAATGCGCGCATAGGTGCTCTCCGGCATCACCGCCTTGGTGTCCTTGAGCTTGCCGTCCGGTCCCCACATTTGCCCGGAACTGCGAATCATTGCGGGCATGGAAGCATCGACAATGATGTCGCTCGGCACGTGCAGGTTGGAGATGCCTTTCACTGAATCAACCATCGCCAACTCGGGACGCGCGGCGTAGCAGGCCTGAATGTCCTCTTCAATCTCTTCACGTTTGGAGCGCGGCAACGTAGCGATCTTCTCGTAGACGCTACCCAGACCATCGTTGGGATTTACCCCGAGGTCGTGGAACAGCTCGCCGTGTTTTTCAAACACCTCGTGATAGAACACTTTCACCGCGTGCCCGAATACGATCGGGTGTGAGACTTTCATCATCGTTGCCTTGACGTGCAGCGACCACATCACGCCGGTCTTTTTGGCATCCTCCATGGAATCCTCGAAGAAGTGGCGCAGCGCTACGGCACTCATAAACATGCCATCGATAATCTCGCCAGCCTGCAGAGTGAGTTCTTTCTTGACCTCGGCGGCGCCATCAGAACCGGTGAATTCAATCCGGACTTTGGTTTCCTTTGTCACCGTGGCGGATTGCTCGCTGGAGAAAAAATCACCCCCGCGCATATAGTCAGCGTGCGTGCTCGACGCCTTGCTCCAGCGGCCCATTGAATGGGGGTACTTGCGCACAAATGCTTTCACGGCAGCGGGCGCGCGACGGTCAGAATTGCCCTCACGAAGGACCGGATTCACCGCACTACCAAGGACCTTGCCGTAGCGCTGCTGAATTGCGCGCTCTTCATCCGATTGAGGATCTTCGGGATAAGCGGGTATCGCGTAACCCTGCTCTTGCAGTTCGGCGATGCATTCTTTGAGCTGCGGGGCGGAAGCGCTGATATTGGGCAACTTGATGATATTGGCATCGGGGTCCTGGGTCAGGGCGCCGAGGAAAGCCAGGCCGTCTTCGACTTTCTGTTCCGCAGTGAGATGCTCTGGAAACGTCGAAAGGACGCGACCGGCCAGAGAAATATCGGTAATTTTGACGTCGATGCCGGCCGCCGAGGTAAACATTCGGACAATGGGAAGCAGGGAGCAGGTCGCCAGCGCTGGCGCTTCGTCGGTGAGGGTGTAGTAAATCGTATGTTTATTTTTACTCATTGTTCCTGGTACTGGTTCGGCTAGTGGCCGCGCGGCGTGATTCTGCGACGCCTTGGGACCGGCAATTACGGCGACTGAACGCAAGCTCGCAAGCAGGCATTTATCGGGCGTTGACGCCGTGCCCAGCGAAGTCGTCGTTCGAGCACGGTACGCGCCCGATTTTAACCCCATTTACGCCTTAAATGCCGGCTCAATTCTCTTCTCGGCGATGGCTTCGGCCCAGTGCGCCGGGAAGCGACCGTTGGCGTGGTGGTGTGGCAATGATTGGCTGGCGGGGCAGGGCAACGAAGAAAAAAAGGGGCAGGGCTCTTTTCCGTCTGGAGGGCCGCGTACGGCGCAAAGGTTTAAGCGGAATTACGCCCTGCCCCCTTTGCCTGTAGTGAAGCAGAAGCCATCCCGCTTGGCAATCATCTACGTAACGCTTACCTCGCTCGCCGGCATTTGCGAACATACCCGATGAACCGCTGACCCTCAGAATTGCCGGCCCGGAGTGACACTATGCCCAGAGAACTCATCGATATCTCCATGCACCTCGAAAACGATGTGGTCTCCGACCCGCCGGGCTATGGTCCGAGCATCGAATACATCACCCACAAACAATCAGCCAAAGACGTGGTGGAGTTTTTCCCCGGCCTGGAAGAAAAGGATTTGCCGGACAGCGAGGGCTGGGCGATCGAGTGGGTCAAGCTCATGACACACAACGGCACCCACCTCGATGCGCCCTACCATTTTCATTCGACGATGAATAAAGGTGAGCGCGCGATCACCATCGACGAGGTGCCATTGGACTGGTGCCTGCAAGCCGGTGTGAAACTCGACTTCCGCCGCTTCGCAGATGGTTATGTTGTCACTGCACAGGATGTGGAAGCCGAACTGGCGCGCATCGGTCATGACTTACAGCCGCTCGATATCGTGGTCGTTAACACGCGCGCCGGCCAACGCTACGGCGAGGATGACTATGTTTCAGCAGGATGTGGAATCGGACGAGAAGCGACGCTTTACCTGCTCAATCGCGGCGTACGCTTGACCGGGACAGATGGTTGGAGCTGGGATGCGCCGTTTGTGCACACTCGTGAAAAATACGCCGAAAGTGATAACGCCGAACTGATCTGGGAAGGCCATAAGGCCGGCCGCGAAACCGGCTACTGTCACCTTGAGAAACTGCACAATCTCGAAGCGTTGCCAGCGAACGGTTTTATGGTCAGTTGCTTCCCGGTCAAAATTCGCGGCGCGTCGGCAGGCTGGACTCGCGCTGTCGCAATTCTCGAAAACTGAAGTACGGTCGCTGCCTTAAGCTACGAGAAGCGCATCAACTCAGGCGCCGCGCACGAAAGCGGCGCTTTTTAATGCGCCCGGACGCGAGGCCTTTAAACGCAGTTTCGAAGCAACGACGCTGAATCGCGACGTACGACCGTTGCGGGAAGATGTCGATTTTCCCGATGGCGTCCGCGGGCACCCCGGCGCTGCCAGTGAGCGCGCCGAGCAGGTCGCCCGCGCGCAATTTATCCTGCCGCCCGCCATCGATAATCAGCGTTGCCATTGGCGCAACCAGTGGCTTTATGGGCTCGCGAGTAGCGGCTAACTTTCGCCACTCAATGGCTTCGCGTAGCCCCTCCTCAATCGCTGCAACCCGCCGGCGGTCTTTTCCGAGGCATAAACTGACAGCCAATCCGCGGCGTCCGGCACGGCCGGTGCGACCAATGCGATGCACATGAATCTCCGGCTCATGGGCGAGTTCGTAATTCACCACCAGCGGCAGGGCTTCGATGTCGAGTCCGCGCGCGGCGACGTCGGTCGCCACCAGTAAGGTTGCGCTGTGGTTGACGAAACGCAATAACACCTCGTCTCGATCACGCTGCTCGAGATCCCCATGTAACGCCAATGCTGAATGGCCGCTTTCGGCCAGTTGGGTGCACAATTCGCGCACGCTTTGTTTGGTGTTACAAAAAATCACGGCGGCGTCCGGCCGTTGCTCATCGAGCAAACTCGTCAACACGCCAAACCGGCTCCATTCATCGACTTCAACGAAGACCTGTTGAAGCTCGTTGGCACTGAGCACTGCCGCCACACTGACGGCAACGGGATCACGCTGAAAATCCGCACTGATCGCGCGAACTTCATCAGCATAGGTCGCTGAGAACAACAGCGTCTGACGCAGCGCAGGCACACTCGCGGCAATCGCGGTAATGTCATCGTTGAACCCCATATCGAGCATGCGGTCGGCTTCGTCCAGCACCAACACACCGACCTGCGACAAGTCCAAAGCGCCGCGTGTGATCAAGTCAACGATGCGACCAGGCGTCCCAATGACAATATGCGGCTCGTGCGCCAGCGAGGCGACATGGGTGCGCACCGGCACCCCACCGCACAGGGTCAGGACTTTGACATTAGGAATGCAACTCGCGAGCCGGCGCACTTCACGACTAACCTGCTCGGCCAGCTCGCGCGTCGGGCACAGCACCAAACCCTGCAGCGACACCGCGCCCGCATCCAGGCGCGAGAGCAGCCCGAGCGCAAATGCGGCCGTTTTGCCACTGCCGGTTTTAGCTTGCGCAATCACGTCCTGACCGGCCAGGATCGCGGGCAGGCTGGCTGCCTGTACCGGGGTCATGGTGCGATACTCGGCCGCCTCCAGGGCTTGGCGCAGGGCCGGCTTCAGATCGACGTCAGTAAATTGGGCCATGCGCCATGATCGCACAGCCGCGCCCGCCGGCGGACCATCAAGCGACGAAATGTCTCCCGCCGTATGCCGCTGTGAAGTGATCGCATAAGGCGATGTGCAGCGCCATTAGGCGTCGCAATGACATTCAACTCCCCGCCAGCGCGGGTTGCGCATACAATAGGCCGTTCACCCTATTGCCGGAGTCCCCGTCATCGATAAAGTTCTCACCGACGTTTGTTTCGAAAATTTCGCCTTACACCCTCAATTGCTCCAAGGCCTGGAAGAAGCCGGCTTCATCCGCTGCACGCCCATTCAGGCCATGACCTTGCCCGCCACGCTCGAAGGTAAAGACATCGCAGGCCAGGCCCAGACCGGTACGGGCAAAACTGCGGCTTTTCTGGTCGCGGCCTATAACCGGCTACTCAATCAACCTGCCATGCCACAGCGCCGCGCTGAAGATCCGCGCATGGTCGTGCTCGCACCGACCCGCGAACTGGCAGTACAAATCGAAAAAGATGCGCGCCAGATTGGCGCCAACACAGACATTCGGCTGGCGCTCATTTACGGCGGTGTTGATTACGAAAAACAACGCGCGACTCTGCAAGCAGGCGTCGATCTGATTATCGCGACGCCAGGTCGCTTGATTGATTACATCAAACAGGACGTCGTCAGCTTCCGCGCCATCGAGTTGATGATCATGGACGAAGCCGATCGCATGTTTGAATTGGGCTTCATTAAAGACATCCGCTACTTGCTGCGGCGCATGCCGGATGCAAGTGAACGTCAAAATCTGCTGTTTTCAGCAACACTGAGTAACCGCGTTCTCGAACTTGCTTACGAGCATATGAACGACCCCGAGAAGATGGTCGTTGAAAGCGAAAAAATCACCGCTTCCAGTGTCGCTCAGTGCGTTTATTTCCCCGCCACCGAGGAAAAGCTGCCGTTATTGCTCGGACTGCTGTCACGCATGGAAGCCGATCGCAGCATGGTCTTCGTAAACACCAAATGGGCCTGTGAGCGCGTCGCGTTAACCCTCGAGCGCGCGGGTTACAAGGTTGGTGTGCTGTCTGGCGATGTACCGCAAAAGAAACGCGAGTCCCTGCTACGCCGCTTCGTTCAAGGAGAGCTCGAACTGCTGGTTGCAACCGACGTGGCCGCACGCGGCCTGCATATTCCCGAAGTCAGCCATGTATATAACTTCGACCTACCGTTCGATCAGGAAGACTATGTGCACCGCATCGGGCGCACGGCACGCCTCGGCGCGAAAGGAGATGCAATCAGTTTCGCGTGCGATGAGTACGCCATGGGTCTGCCGGACATTGAAACGTTCATCGACCAGAAAATCCCGGTAGAGAAAATCACCGCCGAATTGTTGCTCCCGCTGCCTTCACGCAAGCCACGCCAGGACAAAGACGGCCAGGCTTCGGCGCCGAGCGTCATCGAAGACGCGATGGCCGACTCGGCCGAAGAACGACGCAAGCGCCGCGAGCGCGACCAGCGCGACGGTCGCGGTCGCTCGGGTGGTGGTGGCGGCGGTGGCCGCAGCCGCCAGGGTGGACGCGACAAACACCAGCGCGATGATCGCCAGGATGTGCAAAAGGCCGCTGCGGCAGATGCGCGACCAGCGGCCCGGACGGGTCCGGCAGATGCGGGCGAGGCACCAAAAAGACGGCGGCGGGGACGCGGCAAGCGCAAGGCCAACAGTGAGGCCAGCGCGGCCCAGCAGAGCGCCGGCGGCGAACAAAGCGTCCAGCCGAGCAGTGCGCCGACGCCGAAGCTGACCGCACGCATCAAACAGACTTTCCGCTCCCTGGCCCGCCGACTGGGTGGTGGCGGCGGACGCGGCTAGTCGACAGCCGCACCTGACCGTCCAAACGACGACGACACCTCGACCGCGTGACGACAGGCTGGACGTCGCAGGGCCATGCTGGTCCCTGTGCACGGCTGGCCGCGGCGCGGCGACGAGTAGCGCACTTTCCTTTATTCCTGCCCTACGACGGTTCAAGCGATGAAGATCCCGGATAAGTTGCAACCTCTCATAGATGACGGCATCGTCGACGAAGTCATCCGTGCGTTGCGTAGCGGCAAGGAAGCATCTATTTATATCGTTCGCTGCGGCGATGAACTGCGCTGTGCAAAGGTTTACAAGGACCTACGCACGCGTGGATTCCAGGCCCGCGCGCAATATCAGGAAGGGCGCCGCGTGCGCAGCTCGCGGCAGGCGCGGGCGATGGGTCGCAGTACCCGTTTCGGGCGCAAGGCTCAGGAGACCGCCTGGAAAAGCGCCGAAGTCGACGCCTTGCGGCATCTCGCTACGGCCGGCGTACGAGTGCCCGAAGTGTTTGGATTCTTCGACGGTGTTTTGCTGATGGAATTAGTCAGTGATGCCAACGGTGAAGTCGCGCCGGATCTCGGTGAGTTGTCACTCAGCGAGGAACTTGCACGCGAGTATCACGAATTTCTTATCGGCCAGATCGTACGCATGCTGTGCGCCGGTCTTGTGCACGGCGATTTGTCTGAATACAACGTTCTCGTTGATGCGCAGGGCCCGGTCATCATCGATCTGCCGCAAGTCGTTAGTGCAACCGGGAACAACAATGCTGAAACGATGCTGATGCGCGACGTGAACAACATTACCGCGACGCTGGGACGCAGCGCGCCGGATTTGTTGAGCACCCGCTTTGGTGAAGAGATGTGGCTGCGCTTCGAACGCGCCGAGCTGCAGCCCGACAGCGTGTTGACGGGCGAATTCATCGACGACGAACGAAGCGCCGATGTTGAAGGCACGCTAATCGCAATTGAAGATGCGCGTGAACAGGAGCTGCTGCGTCAGGCCGGGCGCGAAGCAGCGGAAGAACCGTAAAGCGCGCTTTAGCAACCTTCACAGCCGAAATTCAAAGTGAACAGCACGGCATCACCCCCCAACGGTGCGTCCTGTCACAGACGCGGAATCCGTCGCCACAAACCACACGCATGCCACCTCATGAAATAATTGCCAGCGGGCTCACGCCAGATCACGAAGCCCTGACGCTCACCGTTGAACATGGTGATCACGTCGTCCGTGTGCGTGGCGAGCTGCTGATGTCGAGTCGGCTAACCGGTTCGGAACAGGCGATGGCCAGACTCGCGTGCAGTGAGCTGGCCATGCCACGCGCGCCGCGCGCGCTGATCGCCGGCCTCGGCATGGGTTTTACCCTGCGCGCGCTGCTCGATGAGTTCGATCATAGCGCCAGCGTTGATGTCATTGAGCTACTCGACGATGTTGTCAGCTGGAATCGCGGGGTCCTCGCCGAGCACGCACAGCGCCCGCTTGAGGATCCGCGCGTGCAGCTCCATTGCGGTAATTTGAGTACCTACCTCACGACTGTTAGCGCTCCGTACGACACTATCCTCATTGATATCGACAATGGGCCGGAGGCATTCACGGTGTCGAGCAATCAGACCGTCTATTCCGCGGCCGGGCTCAAACAGTTGTATCAGGCGCTAACCATCGGTGGCGGTGTGATCGTGTGGTCCGCGTTTCGCAGCCCCGGTTTCGAGGCCCGTCTACGCGCGGCCGGCTTCGAGGCCCGCAGTGTGAGCGTCCGTGCGCGGACCGGGGCGCGCAAAGGTGCACGTCATACGTTGTTTTTCGGCAAACGGATCGCCGGATCAGACTGACGAACACACACCACCGGAAATACCGGGGCCCCGTGGTTCAATCGGCCGGGCGCCTACGACCTGCAGCCAGATCGAATGCTTCCTTGTTGTTGTTACGCGCCAGCAAATGGGCTTTTATCGCCTTAATATAGGTTTCGACCTCCTGCCGAGAAGACCAGTTTCGCCGCCCCGATTCCTGCGCCGTCTTGTCCAGTAAGGCTCGCACTTCGGCGTTGTAGACGGCCTGCGCGCGCCAGTTCTCAATCCGATCACCGGTGGTCGCCTTCATCACAAAGCGATTTGCTTCCTGGTGGTGTCCAATCACGTTGAACTGGTCGTAACCATCACCCCATGGTGCCGGCAGGCAATAGACTTTGGCGCCAGGCACGAAACTTTTCACCGACCGTTTGCTTGCCGGCGCCTTGCGCTCAACAATATTGCCGATCAGGCACCATTGAGGTCGTCCGCCTTTTGCACGTGCCATCGCTTTGGTCCAGAAGATGTGAAATCAACCGGCGCGATGATACCGCGCTCGCCGCGGCTTTGTAGCGCTCATCGCCCTATCCGTACCGGTTCAGGCTATGGCGCGGGCTGCAGCTCGATTACACTCATCGCGCACCGTGACAGGATCCAACGTATGAACACATGGCAAATTGGTGACGTAAAAGTAACTCGCATTGTGGAAATGGAAGTGACTGGCGGCAGTCGTTTTATCCTTCCAGACGCAACACCCGAGGCAGTCCAAAGCATCGAGTGGCTGGTACCACATTTCGCCAACCCGGCCGGCAAACTGATTATGAGCATCCATGCTCTGATCATCGATACTGGCAGCCGGCGCATCATCGTCGATACCTGCCTGGGTAACGACAAAACGCGCAATATGCCAACCTGGAACATGCTGCAGGGACCATTCCTTAACGATCTTGCGGCGGCCGGCTACGCGCGCGAGAGCATCGACACCGTGCTGTGTACTCACCTGCACGTTGATCATGTCGGTTGGAACACCATGTTGGTTGATGACCGGTGGGTACCGACTTTCAACAACGCCCGCTACCTGATTGCGCGCGAGGAATGGGCCTATTGGGAACAAACCGGCGACACGGACTATGGACCGGTACTGGAAGATTCCGTACAACCCATATTCGACGCCGGGCTCGTTGATCTGGTCAACCAGAACCATAAAGTATGTGACGAAGTGTGGTTGGAACCGACCCCCGGACACACGCCCGGCCATGTCAGCATCCATATCGCGTCACGCGGAGAGCAGGCGCTCATCACCGGCGATTTCATTCACCACCCTTGCCAGTTCGCACGCCTGGATTGGGGAAGCACTGCCGATGTTGACCAGACCGGTGCAAGCGCCATGCGTGCCAGCACTTTTGACAAATATGCCGACACGCCCGTGCTGGTAATCGGGACCCATTTTGCGACGCCCAGTGCGGGCCACTTGAAGCGTGATGGCGACGCCTATCGCCTCGACGTCTAATTGCACTATCGATAAGGAAGATTTATGAGCGCAAGTCCCGATCAAGTTTTGACCCAGGCAATCGCAGACGGTGCCGTGCCCGGCATCGTCGCTCTCGCAGCCGATAGCTCAGGCGTGGTCTATCAAGGCGTACATGGACACACCAGTGGTGACCGCCGTACCGAAATGCGCCTGGACAGTGTGTTTCGCATCGCATCTATGACCAAAGCAGTCACCGCAGCAGCAGCCATGCAGCTGCTCGAACAAGGGCGGCTAAAACTCGACGAGCCGATGAAAATCCACGCACCGCAGCTTGGCGAAGTACCAGTGCTGCTCGGCTTCGATGATGACGGTACACCGCAGACCCGTGCGCCGGCTCGCGACATCACTTTGCGCGACCTACTGACCCACACATCAGGCTATTCCTACGATCTCTTCAATGCCGATGTAGCGCGTTATATGGAGCACGAAAAGCTGCCCTCGATTGCGACCTGCATGAACGATTCGCTGCGTGCACCGCTGCTGTTTGACCCGGGCGAGCGCTGGGAATATGGCATCGGTATCGACTGGGTCGGCAAAATCGTCGAAGCGGTCAGTGGCGAGGCACTCGAAGATTATCTACAGGCACATCTTTTCTCGCCGTTGGGTATGACTGATACGAGCTTCCTGCTGCGCAGCGACATGCAGCAACGACTGGTCGCAGCAAGTGCGCGCGACGCGGATGGTTTTCAAAGCATCGAGTTCGACTTTCCGAGCGATGGAGACTTTCACATGGGTGGTGGCGGTCTGTATTCAACCGGACCGGACTACCTGCGATTTACGCGCATGCTACTTGGCGGTGGGATGCTGGACGGCGTGCGTGTGCTCGAGGAAAAAACTGTCGCGCTGATGGGCGAGAACGCGATCGGTGATATCGAGGTGCCACCACTGGCCAGCGCCAATCCAGCCGTTGCGCTGGAAGCAGAAGCATTCCCCGGCCAGATCAAACGCTGGGGACTTTCGTTCATGCTCAACACCGAGGACGTAGCTGGCTGCAGAGCGGCCAATAGTCTGGCTTGGGCGGGTGTACACAACACGTTTTTCTGGATTGATCCAACGCGGCGGTTCACTGGCGTTATCATGATGCAGTTATTACCGGCTAACGATCCCAAAGTACTGGGCACCCTGGGTGCCTATGAACGGGCTCTATATGCGCGGCTGTGAGGTAAGCGAAAGGCCAGCCTGACTGCGCTGGCGACTCACGACGCCCACTTCCTTTATTTACCAGTAAACAGAGAGTTTTTTTGAGATGACGAGTTCGAGCAAGCGCGATTATCGCGTGATCATTATCGGTGCGGGTCCAGGTGGGCTGTGTACAGCCATCAAGCTTCAGGAAGCGGGCATCAAAGATTTCGTCGTCCTGGAGAAGGCGACCGACATCGGCGGTACGTGGTGGCACAACCAATATCCGGGCGCTGAATGCGACGTGATGTCGCATCTTTATTCGTTCTCGTTTGAACTCAAACGCGACTGGTCGCGACCCTTCGCAGGTCAGGCTGAAATTCTCGACTACCTGCATCACTGCGCGGACAAATATGACGTGCGACCGTACTGCCGTTTCGGGCATGCGGTCACGGACTCGCGCTGGAATGACGAAGCCGCAGGTTGGGAAGTCACCACGGACGACGGCGAGGTCTTTCGTGCACCCTTTGTGATCAGCGGCATCGGCATGTTCAACGAATTGGTATGGCCGGATATTGACGGACTCGATACCTTCAAAGGCACGTTGTTTCATTCCGCACGCTGGGATAAGAGCGTTGACTTGACCGGCAAACGCGTTGCAGTAATCGGCTCGGCGGCGAGTGCAGTCCAGTTTGTTCCGCAGATCGCGAAGCAGACCGGTCAATTACATTTGTTCCAGCGCACAGCGAACTGGGTTATCCCGAAAGACGATTCGCCCTATACGCAGGAGCAACTCAAGCACCTGCGCGATGAGCCGAATGCCATTCATGAATCCCGCGCACAGATTTACAAAGACCTGAACGCCTTCATTCTCTTTAATGACCCTGATGCGCTGCAAGAAGCGGAGGCGGCAGGGATAGAGAATATGTCCGTGATCGAGGACGAAGCACTGCGCAAAAAACTCGTGCCCACCCATCCATTCGGTTGCAAGCGCCCGCTGTTCTCAAATCTCTACTACCCGATTTTCAATCGCCCGGACGTGGAACTGGTGACCGACAAAATAACCGGACTGACAGAAACCGGCGTCATGACCGCTGATGGCCAGGAACGTGAAGTCGATGTGGTGATTGTGGCGACCGGCTTCCAGGTCACGCGCTACTTATCCGCCATTAATGTGGTTGGCCGCAAGGGCGAACGGCTGGACGATGCCTGGAGCGACGGCGCACAGGCCTATCTCGGCATTACCACGCATGGTTTCCCGAACTTGTTCATGTTGTACGGCCCCAACACCAACAACGGATCTATCCTGTTCATGCTTGAGCGTCAGGTCGAGTACACCGTGCGCCAGATTCAGCGCGTCGAGGACGAAGCACTCGGTTGGATTGATGTGCGCGCCGATGTCGAAACCGACTACAACGACACGATGCAGCGCGACATTACGACCGTAAAAGTCTGGCAGGCTGATTGCGGTCACTATTACAACGCCAAATCGGGGCGCATGGTGACGCAGTGGCCACATGATTTGGATGAGTACACTGCCCGGACCGCGGCGGATGATGCGCAGGCCTACGAAACGGGTGCGGCTGCGAACCAGGCGTAAATCGATTCCGGATCGGATGACGGCAGCTCGTGAGTTGCCGTCATCACTCTTTTCGCGGCTTAGAATTCGCGGCGAGTGCCCTGCCGCCACTTGTTGGTGGGGACGAATCCGCTCCGCTCCGCAGGGCGGGGCTCGTTGACCCACAATTCCCGATCCGGGTGCATGCCGGCACCGAATATCGCAGACACCGCACTGCGACGCATGCGATTGAGTAAACGGGTATCGGCATCGCCGCACGCTGGATGCATACCGCCATTGTCATCGACGACCGCCTGCCAGTCGGCCTGACGTTTGGCAGCAACGGCTGCATCGTTCAAGGGCGTACAGTTCAGTTCACTAACGTTTAGATCGACGACAATTTCGTCGCCGTTCTCGATCAACGCGATCGGCCCGCCGAGCGCCGCTTCCGGCCCCACATGGCCAATCACCAAACCCACCGAGCCACCCGAGAAACGCGCGTCGGTCATGAGTCCAACCACGATATTTCGTTGCCGACACAGCGTGGTAATGCGCGAGGTTGAGTCGAGCATTTCGGGCATGCCTGGCGCACCGCTCGGGCCTTCATAGCGGACGATGACCATGTCGTGATTCTGAAAGCTGTCCGGCGCGTCGGCCAGCGTGTCGAGCAATGCCTGTTCGGAGTTGAAAACGCGGGCGGAACCTTTGAACAGATTATCTTCGAGACCGCCTTCGACGCCGGCAAGTTTTAATACGGCGCTGTAGTCGGGTGACAGATTACCGCCGAGTACTCGCAGCCCGCCGGTCGGCTTATAGGGTTCTTTGACCGTGTAGATGACTTTACCGTCCGGAGCGGGCGGATTGAGTCGCTTGATTTGTTCTGCCAGCGTCTCACCGGTGCAGGTCAGCGTCTCGCCGTTCAACAGCCCGGCTTCAAGCAATTCCTTAACAATCACCTGCGCGCCGCCAACGGCGTCGATATCGACCATCGAATACAGGCCGTACGGACGCGCATCGGTGAGCACCGGCACCACGTACTGGGAGAGATGATTAAATTCCTCCGGCGTCATGATGTCGGCCCAGAAATTCTTGTAGCCCGCCGCGCGCGCGATCTCTGGCGCGTGCAATACCACGTTGGTGGAACCGCCAACCGACATCGCCACAATCACGGCGTTGCGAATCGAATCACGACTCACGATATCTCGCGGCGTGATGCCCTTATCGATGAGGTGCTTCAGGTGCGTAACCAGTTCGTCGGCGAAGACTTCAGTACGCCGTGAATCATCGGACGCGGGCGCAATCATATGCAGCGGTTGCAGACCGACCACGCCGATAAAAATCTGCATGGTGTTGTAGGTGAACATGCCACCACAGCTGCCATAACCCGGGCACGCGTCACAGGCGACGCGTTTCTTGTACGCTTCGTCATCGTGGGCCGCAGCCTGGAATCCGCTGACGATGTCGAGCATTTCGCCAGATTGGGAATCGGTGCCCGGTCTAATCGGGCCGTCCGACATGATGATGGCCGGGCGGTTGTGCTCCAGCATCGCGGCCATCGTGCCGACCGGCGGTTTGTCGCAGGCCACTACGGCAATCACGCCTTCCAGTCCGCTTGCGCTCAAATGCTCGCAAACGCTGTCATGCGTTACTTCCCTGCCGATCAAGGAGTAACGCATTTCGCGGGTACCGTTGCGCATACCGTCTGACGTCGCAACGGTGTACTCCGGCTGCACCAAGCGCATTGGAATTTCGCCATCCGCGCGACCGATGCGGGCGCGCAGTGCCTCGTGGATAGCCTCCGCTTTGCGCTGCACACCGATGTAACACTGGCTGTCACCCTTGTTGCCAATCACACCTACCGATGGTGCGTGAATCAACTCGGGGTCGGTACCCAGTTCGCGGGCAATACCGTAAGTCTGGGCGCTACGGCCAGGGTTTGAATCGATCAGAACAGGATCTTTAGCCACAGAAGTTCACTCCAAATAGTGCGGTCGTATCGGTGATGGGCGAGCGTAGGTTACCGCAACGACGCGTCGGCCCGAAATGGTGTGCACAGGTCTGGCTATGAAAAGCGCAGGTTTATTTGGCCTCGGCCCCATTTTGCAGCCGGTCCGTGCGAAGCCCTGTAGCGGAGAAACCGGCCGCCCTAGGGAGAGGCCTGCACGCGCGCAGTCGAGAAAAGGGCAGCCATTGTGCGGGTGAGCTCACTCACGATTGGGGAGCTGAGCCCGCGTTCGTGCACGGCCAAACTCACGTATTGCGCGAGATCAGCGGGCTCATGCAGTCGTCCCAGTGTGACCACGAGTTCGGCGATGCGCTCCCCGATACGCATCAAGGCGGGGCGCAATACGCTCGACAGATCAGCTGCGGTCGCTGTCATCGTGATTTCATGGACCAGCGTCGCACGCTGTATATGTTTGGCGGCAGTAATTTGAGCGCGATAGAAATCGCGCACGGCGAGCGCTGTTGGCGGCTCTCGCCGGCGTCGATCTGCGGCGGCATTCACCTTGCGTACTGCCACCTCGAGCACTCGTTGCTCTTGTTCGAGATCTTCGATTGCGATGCCGCCGGCGCGCTTACTCTCGGCCACCCACGGCATTAACGTCAGGCGCTCGTCCATCGCGGCGAGCAGCGCGTTCACGGGTTCGGCAGTAGTTAGGTGCCGTTGATTACCAACAGCCTCCCGACGCAAATTCGCGAGCGTACCGTCTGCCTCACGCGCCAACATCCAGGCATCGAATCTGCGTGCCAGGTCGGCCAGTTCGGAGCGAAACCAATACGCTTTGCGGTCTTGCGTCCAGGGCCCGAGCAACGCCGCGCGAGTCAGGCCGTGCAACCAATGCGGAGCTTCGAGTGTGTCGGTGACGATCGCATCCGCGTGACCATCGATAAGTTGTTGGCGTACTTCGCCGTTGTCAGCGATTGGCATAATCGTGGCGTGTTGAAAATGCGCGCGCGTCACCCATTCCAGATGACCACCCTGATTGACCGCAATGCGCATGCGCGCCTGATTGAAATCCCCGAGCGTCACTGCCGGTGTTTGTTCGGGATCGAGACCTTGAGTCCGATAGATCAGCACCGCGCCGCTATTCATGACCGGGACACTGAAGCGCCCGAGTGCGGAGCGATCGGCACGCACCGTCACGCCGCTCATCACCACGTCGAAGCGGCCTGCCTTGAAGTCGGTGGACAGGTCGCGCCAGACAAATGGCACCCATTCGATGGTGTAGCCGTGCTCATGCGCAAAAGCTTCGGCGACGGCAATATCGAGGCCGCGAAACGCTGGCTCGGCGTCGGTGGCGATGCTGAAAGGCGCATAATCGCCTGAGGTGCCAATGCGTAGAACCTGCACAGGTGCGCCATCGGCAAGCGCCGGGCGCGCGATGGCGATTAGTACTGCGAGCAAGCACGCTAGCGTGGAGTGCACACTACGCTTTCGAGCGTCAAAACTGATGCGGCGCTTGGAAACGATGCTTTTTACATCCCGTTGCGCGCAAGATGTAGCGCGCGTGGCGGGCTCGATTCTGCGGCCTTGCGCAACACGGCATGGCGAGCCAGGAATCAGCGTATGAACACGACGCATTCTGAGAACCGTACTTAGGTTCGATAATCGGCGTTGATGGTGATGTAGCCGTGCGTGAGATCACACGTCCAGACCGTCGCACTACCGCTGCCAAGGCCAATCTCAACGTCAATATCAATCTCGCTACCCGTTAAATGCTGAGCGACCGGCGCCTCGTCGTAGTCGGGCACCACGCATCCCTCGCGGGCTACAGTCACGCCGCCGAAGCTAATCGCGAGGCGGTCACGATCGGCGGGCTCGCCAGCCTTGCCGATGGCCATCACCACCCGCCCCCAGTTCGCATCTTCGCCAGCAATCGCAGTTTTAACCAGTGGCGAGTTGGCGATGCTGAGCGCGATAATTTTCGCGCTGTCGTCGCTCGTCGCGCCGGTGACCGATACGGCAATGAACTTGCTCGCACCTTCACCGTCGCGCACCACCAACTGCGCCATTTGCAGACACAAGGCGTCAAGGGCAGTTTGAAACGCTTGTGCGCCTGCGTCGTGCGTTGATTGCAGACGCACCCCTTCGAGCTGGCCGGTGGCAAACGCGAGCACGGTGTCACTGGTTGAAGTATCGCTGTCGACGGTGATGCAA
>DBBP01000032.1 GCA_002292285.1 Proteobacteria bacterium UBA981 | reverse complement strand
TGCCTTATTCAGACATTCCTTAGGCAAACTGTCCCCATATATCCCGAAAAAATCGTGAAATTGGTGGCGAGCGCAAAGTTATTTTATTGCCGATCTTTCGCCACCTTCGCGTTTCCTTCACAAGTCAGATTCCCTATGTGTGGCGAATTCAAAAATCACGCGGCCACTGGGAACTGAAAA
This sequence comes from Proteobacteria bacterium UBA981, assembly GCA_002292285.1. Taxonomy (GTDB): domain Bacteria; phylum Pseudomonadota; class Gammaproteobacteria; genus UBA981. Next base: position 89,066 of record DBBP01000032.1, on the reverse strand, counting down.
AGCCCATTGCAATAGTGTTGCCACGAATAGTCGCCAATTGGTGCACGCGGATTTCTGGGCTCGCCGCTCGCCACCTCCGGCGACGCTCCGCCCAAAGAATGATGTACGCGTTTTCGATTGTAGTAGTTCGCGAAACTCGCTAATTCTCGTTCAAGGTCCCCGGCGATCCAGAAGAAGAGGTGGTCAAGGTATTCACCGCGGATCGTTCCGATCAATCGCTCGACGAATGGATGCAATTGCGGCGTGTAGGGTATGGATTTAGCCTCGTCGATCTCGAGTACACGAAGATTAGCTTTCCATCGGCGGTATCTGAATAACGGATCGTTGTCAGAGCTCAAATAGTGTGGCGCACCTGGGTTAGAAATGGCTCTATTGAACATGTAGCAAAGCGCGACCCCTTCGACGTCGCCCGCGTGCACACCGAACCCAATATTGCGCCTCGTAAACTGGTCCATCGCGACCAGTACCCAGTAGCTGTTCAATAAAATAGTTTCGCAACGAAAGAAATCGATGCTCCAGAGGCTGTCCTTGGTATGCCCAAGAAACGTCAGCCAAAATGGGCCGCCGCCGGTTATCGGGCTGTAATGCTGGTCCAGCACCCATTTAACCAGGTCTTTGTCGATGTCGATCGCGAACGTTTCGGTGATTTGCACGGCAATTGCGATCCGACGGCATCCGAAGCGCGGGTTGCGTTGCGTCGCTTCATTTCAACGATAACGCGTACGAGTTCGGGAGATGAGCCTTTAGGTCCTGGCTTTCTTCTACGCGAAGACGAATGGAGCAGTCGATACTTTCGCTTCTTGAGGATGTCGTGAAATTGGTAAAGGGTCGATGCTCGAATAACGACAGCGGCCCGCCGGATGTGGCGCGGATCGAGGAACAACGACCAAAACCCAAGTAGGAATCGGTCAACCGGTGAGAGATTGGGAGCGCGTCGTCGAGAACGACTGACGCTCAGAAGTTGCTGCTTCATGATGAGACTTTCCGCGACCACAGTCTTGACGCCTCCGGCGTCCTAAGAGCATGGCGATTGAGGATAACGGATGTGCAAGAGGTAGCAGGAAACCCTTCATGATAAAGAAGGGTAGTGAAGGACGTGTTGCGGAACAAGACTGCCGGGATTGCCGTTTTCAAGCGATAATTAGTAATTCGCAATACACCACTTTTTTGCTGGCCGCCGAAAGATAACCCGACGCTTTTCGGCTATCGTTTTTTTTAGGCAACATCATCCTAATCATTGTTGTCCTCGCCTAGCCGCTTTCGCTAAATCACTCTCGGGACCATGGCTGTGTACTAAGCCGCATGATTTTGATGTCCTATTTATTCGCATTTTCGTTTTTATTGCTGACGCTTACGCTTTCCTTGCTGGGCTACCTGCCATGTTTGAGCCCGACATCCGGGCTAAATACCACACCTCCTCGACGTCAATGTACCTTTCCTGTTTAAGTATTTCCAAGCGTCGACGTTTTCTCGGATTGCAGAAGCATTCGATGTAATCGAAAACATCGAATCAGGGAGCCAGTGTTTTTGAACGCGGCTCAGTTATAGCCAATCGCCAACTGCCAATTGCTTTCAACAACTCTGCCCCGTTGACCCCGTCCTCAAAATCGTCGCAATGCGCGGCTGCTTGTAACCGCTGAACCCTGTCTGGACAGGCAAGCCCATGACATGGCCCTGAACGCGGTCGCTGGAAACCAGCACCGCTACCGGTCAGACCAATATGCGAAAGGGAAACACCGTGATGATCAACGACAACAAGGCCAGCAAAGGCCAATAGAGCAATCTCGGAATGAGGTTGTCGCGGAATGCTATCCATCGCGGAGGCTCAGGTTGAGCAACTAGAATAGCGTTCAGCGCAATCGCCATCAGTGCGACGTACATGACGAAGTAAAACGTTTCGAGATAGATGATCCCCTGAGCCACCAACTGGCTGCGCATACTGGTATGCTCGAGAATGATGACAAAAAACAAAGCGGCGCAGAAGCCGAGAACACCTGACACATTGAATCCAATAAACTCTGTCCCGGGTGCGTCCGTGCGAATGGTAAAAAGCACCAGAAATAGCAGCAACGCGATCACCGCCAGCGGAATAATGCTGACGATGAACGCGTTCAGAAAGTCGCGTTGCAGCGCGATATTGAAGTACAGCTCAGGGAAATTCTTGCGCATCTGGTGATCGTGTGAGCCGAAGTTCGTGTTGTAGCTGTTCTCGCGGTAACTGAAGTAGCTGCCAGCCAATTGCCAACCCTCGATGACGAAATCCTGCATTTCCAGACCGGGAAATTTACTCGGATCAGTACTTTCGTAGGCCGCGTAATCCGGCGTAAGTAATACATCGCTGTGCGGGCGTCCGTGCCACAGGCGAATCCACACATTCTCGCGATCAAACGGGTACTCGGAGTAATCAAATTCCTGGCGCAGCACAGCCTTGAAATACCAGCCAAACACTTTATGCGCGACGGCTTCGCCGTTGGCATCTTTTGTGAGGTACTCGTGCGCGTAGCTTTGCGTAATTTCGGTCTCTTCAGACTCAGGAAATATCAAGGGATCGGGTGGCCCGGATTCCTTCAATGAATCGAGCGAATACTTTTGCCACATGTAGCCGGTTAGGGTGACGTTGTTGGCGCTGGAAAATTCCAGCGATTGTATGAACAAGCCCGTCGGTATGACTTGTGGGGTACTGGTGCCGGCGTCATTTTGCACTTTGTAGCGCAAACGGATCTTGGCCGAGATGGCGGGATTAACCAGTCGATGGTCGTCGATGCCTGTCGTGTGGACCAAATTGACTTTTATTGACCAGACATAAGCGATTGCGGTCAGGCAACAAATGGAAAATGCGGCCGAGGCGACGATCAGGCTGCTTGTCGAACCGCGATCTAAACGCGCAAGCAGCGCGACAACGCCGAACACCAAAGACAGCACACTTAACAGCAAGCCGATTTTTCGGAAGTGTCTTTTTGCTGTGAACTCAACGCTTTCGTCTATTGCGCGTTGGTCGATAACAATCCCGATCCACCAGTCTTGCTGCGCAACGCGGGCGAAGTACACCGATTGGTCCTGCCCAGAGATTTTGTCATGGTGCTTTTCCAGCAGGTGAACCGCTGTTTTCGAATCCCCTGCGGTGACCAGTTCCAGGGTCGGGATAATCTCGACGTTGGTTAATTTGTCGTCACTAAAATCGGCGATGGTCCTCCGTTGGTCTACGAAGGTGGGGTCGGGATGGGATACGAAATAGCCCTCCTCGGAGAGGATGAAAGCGTAAGAAGCTTCAACCGGGAAATCCTTGAAATTTTCCGAGATCGCATCGTAGGCGAGGTCACGAATGTCACTCAGCGTGAGCTCCGCGGCGACAACACCGACCGCTCGCTCGTTAGCGGAATCGAAAAGCGGAGTGCTGTGGCCAGCAGCCCACCATGTTTTGGTGACCGTTGAGTAATACGGCTCATTCCAGGTGCCGTCACCTTTGTCCATGGCGTCCGCGTACCAGTCATCGATATCAGGCGTCTGGCGAATCGTTTCTTCGGAGTATTGGCCGAATTCCAGGCTTATCTCCTGATTCCGTTTTCTCGCGATCAAGAACTGGAAAACAGCATCATCGCTGCGCTTAAATGAACCGGGCATCGCGTGTGCTGAATACCCTGCGGTGAGTGCACTGATACCGTCGGAATCGGCTAGTGCCTGCTCGAGGTAGGTCTTGATGCTGCCTTGACTGGCGGCATGATTGGCCAGATCTGCTGCTACGCGCTCAGTTAAGCGTGCCAGCTGGTCCAGTTGCCCGCCAATTTTCTCACTGGCTTTGATTGCCGCATCTTGCGCCGCAGATTGATAGGCATTGGCAAGTTCGTCGTGTTCGTTGTTATAGCGATAACTGTTGTAGCTCAATAGCAAAGCCGCGACCAATATCCAACCGATAATCAGGCCTTTCAATTCTGGACGCGAGTTCCGGCTGCGCGCGAGATCAGGTGCCGTCACCTAGCTGTTCCCCGTTTATACCAGCGTATGCGATGCGTTGAGTTGTCTTGAGTTGTCTTGTCCCTACCGGAGTGCAGCGCAAGTACAAGAAGTATAAACGCCGCATTCTGCAATTCCACAAAGTATTCCGGGGGCATCAAACAGCCGCCGACCTATACTTCGAGGGGATGATGGCTGTGATCGGGCCTCCAGAGCTGTGAGAAATTCCGCACGTCGGTGCAATTGTCAGACGGTTTCGAGTGACGAGGCAATAGAACCCGTCGGCTTTGGCTTCCTGCATAGCTCTACCTCCTGCGTCGCTGCAGTCGTCGACCATGCGCCGGGCACCACAACTGGCGCAAAAACAGCGCCGTTTACAGCTAAACGCCACGAGGTGTTCGGCATGGCAACTCTCGCACCGAACCCGCAGAAACCCATGTTCAAGGCGGCCGCAATTGGGGTACTCGTCGAACTCGCGCGACATACACTGGCGCTGTGCTTCCCTGCGCCGTCAAGTAGGCCTTGAACGCCGGATAGTGTAGGTCGGCAAGCTGGTAAAGGAGGGTGCGTTCCGGGCCATGGCGTTCATAGCGCGACGCACCAACACCCGCACTGGTTTCCCTGCCCACAGGCAACGGCAACATGTTCGCGTCCTTGCGACGTTCTGTTGCCGCCTAGCCTAGCTGCCTTTTCAGCTTCTTCGCCGGATCCTCATTTTCAAGTTCGTGGCAGCACTGCACCTTTGCTGCACGGAGTGTCAGTATCTCTTGGAGATATAGATGTATCCATGAGTAATACAGCGAAACTCAAGCATGTTTGGCAGGAGACGGGGCATCCAAAACCGCCAAGCGGAGTCAATCCTACAGCTGGGCCACATCGCAAGGGATTAGTAAACCTTCCCGGCCTCGACGTTTTAGACCACCAGCAATACCAACAACCTAGATCGCAAGCTCCTCCCCCAATGACGACAATAGAAAGCGTTCGCGTTCCCAGTCGTGGAGAAACGCTTAATATGTTGCGCAACGCACCTACTACGACTACAGAAAAGAGAGCGCGAAATCAGAAACTTTCTACGCAGAGCCATGGTGCTCCTCAGACTAGACCAAGAGCAAATAGCGCTCCAAGTCTGCCCAAGCCTGGTAGCTTTTCGAATTTGTGAATGCCGAGCGGGTACCGCAATAAAAACAAAGGGATCAAACACGCACGGCGCCTGTACCCCCTGCCGAGCGGATAACGTCATGCACTCATTCGGCTGATTAACTTTTGGCGCCGACATTAGAGCGCGCCACGGGCGGGTACGTTCGATTCGCGAATGCTCCTGTTGTAGATCGGTGCGATCTCCCATCACTTTGCTAGATTCGCCAAGGCACAAACTCGAGAAAACGAAGATGTCTACATTCGCCTCAAACACTAATGATTTTCGATGCCGCAGTTACGTGGCTGTCCTATCGTCTCTTCTTCGAAACGTAAAACAACCCGGCAAGTTTAGCGAGTTAAGTTGATCGGCCCCTTTAGCAGTTGCCGCAATATTTTCGGCAGCTGCGCTCGTTTAGCTTGTGCATCTGTGTTCGTCGAGCTGAATGCTGTGGAGTTTCCGCTACCAATCAAGTACAAGAAGCGTTCGAGAACAAATTAGGAATATTCTATGGCGGTTCGAACGACCGTTGTGGGGTCATGGCCGATACCATTCGGGCTTCGACCGCACTTAAAACGGTACTACTCCGGCGAATTGTCAGAACAGCAGGCAGCCTCCTATCTGACGGCCGCCGCACGCATCGCGATGGACGAGCAAATCGCCTGCGGCCTCGACGAGATCATGGGCGGTGAGGTATTCGCACCCGATTTTCTTCATCACGTACCGCCACGTTTGCACGGGCTGGAAACGCTGCGAGCCAGAGATACGTCACAAGGATGGGATGGGATCGGGGTCTACGAGGTGGTGGGGGAACTGTCCGCACCTTCCGGGACGGGCCATGCTGCCGCCTATCTAAGAGAGGTAGCCATTGAACCGAGTCTGGGCAAGGTGTCAATTCCCTCACCGTTGACCATAGGCCATGATTTCAGGTCGCAAGACCGGTCCTATTTGCATGATCTGACGCGCATTGTGAAGAACGAAATCAAGGATATGCTCGATGCCGGTGCGAGAGAAATTCAGCTCGACGCGCCGATGGAGGCCGTTGAACTCGTCAGTGGTACGCAGACGGTCGATGATATTCTTCCGTTCGTAAAAGCACCGCTTGAAGTCGCCGCCGGCGTCACACGTTCGGTGCATTTTTGTTTGGGCGATATATCCCGGACGACAGCGACCGAATCTCAAAATCTGCGCAGCCTGCTGCCTTTGATTCAACAATTGGAGGGTTACGTCGACCGCGTACATATCGAATGTTCGTATCCTGGTCAGTGGGAAGACCGGCAGATCCTGCGTGACTTGCCGGATTCGATGGAGATCATCGCCGGTATCGCCGATGTGAAATCACCACCCTCGAGCGACGAACTGCTGATTGAGAAAATCGAAGACCTTAAGTCAATAATTCCGACAGAAAGGCTATTAGTGTCGTCCTCTTGTGGCTGCGGCCGAGTCCCGCATGATCAAGCGATTCGTTTGATGCGTAATCTGGTGAAGGCCGCTGCAAGCTGTTAAGCGGATTCACGCGTTTAGGACGCGCGAAAAGGCTTGGCATCCTTCCTAAGACGACAGTCGCCTAGACGATACCGTCGGCGCTTAATTGGCGTGAGTTCTTGTCATTTCGAAAAGAGATAGGCTTGCTCGGGATGACGTTGCTTTTCCTGGCGGCGTTGTCGCGCGCAGCCAGTACGACTTCGTGATGTTGCGATTTGTCGCACACCGGATCGGCATTCGTCGCGTCACCCGTTAGTAAAAATGCCTGGCAACGACAGCCGCCGAAGTCCTTGGTTTTTTCGGGACAGGAGCGGCAAGGTTCCTGCATCCAATCATCGCCACGATACTTATTGAATGCTTCTGACTCGTACCATGCCCACTTGAGGCCACGTTCGCGAACATTGGGAAAATTGATACCTGGAAGCATACGTGCTTCGTGGCAGGGCAGAAGCGCGCCGTCGGCCGTCACGACGGTGAATACTGAACCCCAGCCATTCATACAAGCCTTGGGGCGGTTCTCGTAGAAATCCGGCGCGACGAAAAAAATGCGCATCTTGTTGCCAAGGCGCGCTTTGTACTCGTCCGCGATCTTCTCCGCGCGAATGAGTTGTTCATGAGTTGGCAACAGGTGGTCGCGGTTAACGTGCGCCCACGCGTAGTACTGCGTGTTGGCAAGCTCGACATATTCCGCCTCCATGTTTTCGGCCATATCGAGAATTTTGTCGATGTGATCAATGTTGAGCCGATGAATCACGCAATTGAACACCATCGGATAGTCATACTGCTTGATAAGTTGCGCGACTTTATTCTTGAGATCGAACGTCCTGGTGCTGGACAGGAAATCATTCATCTCCCTGGTGGAATCCTGAAACGAAAGCTGAATGTGGTCGAGCCCGGCCGCTTTCATCGCCTTGATACGTGGTTCGGTCAGGCCCACGCCAGACGTAATCAGGTTGGTGTAGTAACCCATCTGATGCGCTTCGCCGATGATTGTTTCCAAATCGTCGCGCATCAGCGGTTCGCCACCGGAAAGACCGAGCTGTACGGCGCCAATTTCGCGTCCTTCCTTCAGGACGCAGATCCACTCCTCCGTACTCAACTCGTCGTTAAACGTATTGGTGTAGTCAATCGGGTTGTAACAGAACACACAGTGCAGCGGGCATTTATAGGTAAGCTCCGCCAACAGCCACATGGGGTGGCCGACCTTTTGTGGCGCGCTCGGAGGCGCGCTACTTGATTCCAATCCATCCGCGCTCATGAGCTATCTCCAAAAATGCGATGACATCCTGCTCAAGATCGGGTTGCTTGAAACTCTTCTCGCAGTCGGCCGTAATATCCGCAATGCTGCTGGTGCCGTTGACGCGTTTCATGATTTCTCCGGCGCTGCCGTTCAACTTGATCAAGCCTTCCGGAAACAGCAGCACGTAACATTCCTGCGCTTCTTCCCATTGGATGCGGTACTTGCGGTCGATGGCCGGCACCTGATCCAAACTTAAAGGAACGGTCTCAGCCATTTCGATAGTCGTCTTTGAGAACGGGATGCAGGTAATGTGTGGTTAGCGCGTCGGACAGGCACCACAGCACGTCCAGCTTGAACTGCAGGATGTCCAGCGCACGCTCTTGTAGCTCGCGAGTGTTGAAATAATCCAGCGTGACCTGCAACGCTTCCTCGACATCTTTTCGCGCCTGGGTGATGCGGTTACGGAAGTACTGCAAGCCGTCCTGCTCAATCCATTGGTAGTGCTCGGGCCATGTAGCCAGACGATTCTTGTGAATTTCAGGGGCAAACAATTCTGTCAGCGATGAGCAGACCGATTCCTGCCACGGTCGTTGGCGCGCGAAATTGATGTAAGCGTCGACCGCAAACTTGACCCCCGGAACGACGTGCTCGAGCGACGTGATCTCCGCGCGCTTTAGGCCGACGGCTTCGCCAAGCCGTATCCAGGCTTCGATGCCGCCCGGCTCATCGTCATAGCCATCGTGATCGGTAATGCGCGTGATCCATTGGCGGCGCATGTCTTGTACCGGCATATTTGAAAGAATCGCGGCGTCTTTGAGCGGAATACTGATTTGGTAATAGAACCGATTAGCCACCCAGCCGCGAATCTGTTCGGGATTCAGTTTACCCGCCGCCATGAGAACGTTGAACGGATGATGGATGTGATAACCCGTACCTTTTTCGCGCAATTGTTGCTCGAATTCGACGCGGCTCCAGGGCGGATTTTCTGTACTTCCCATGGTCATTGCTGCTTACAGGTCGATCTGCATTCCGTCAAAAGCCACCTCAATGCCAGCAGCGGCCAATTGACTGCGCTCCTCGCCATCTTCGTTGAGAATGGGATTGGTGTTGTTGATATGAATGAGCACTTTACGCGGGCGTTCTAGGGGCTCAAGAATCGACATCATGCCGCCGGCGCCGCTTTGTGGAAGATGGCCCATGCTGAGCGACGTTTTCTGCGCGATGCCCTGCTTAATCATCTCCTCATCGGTCCAGCAGGTGCCATCGACGAGCAGGCAATCCGCGCTTTTCAGCAGCGCATGCACTTGCGGTTCAATCTTGGCCAGGCCCGGTGAATAAAACAGACGCTTGCCATCTGCGTCGTCAACCACCATGCCAAGGTTATCGCCTTCGTGCGGATCGTTGCGATGGGGTGAATAGGGTGGCGCCTTGCTGATAATCGGAACTGGCGTGAATTTGAGCCCGTCCACTCCGGGCACCGCAAAGGCGCTACCGTCGAGCAGAATTTGATGCCACTCAATTTTGCAGTAGTGCTCAAGGATGTTAAAAATCGGATTACCGGTGGTGAGATCTTCGCGCACCATATCGGTACAAAATATCTTCAACGGTTGTTTGGCTTCGCGCAGCATGAATAAACCAGTCACGTGGTCAATTTGGCTATCCATGAGCACCACGGCATTGATACCGGTGTCACGGATGGTGCGCGCCGGCTGGAGTGCCGGAAATGCTTTGATTTGCGTGAGGATGTCAGGCGAGGCGTTGAACAGTGCCCAATTCACGCCATCGCTGGATACAGCGATGGACGACTGGGTGCGCTCGTGCGCGCGTATCGTGCCTTTGCGTAAGCCGTCACACATGGCGCAATTACAGTTCCACTGAGGGAAACCGCCGCCTGCTGCTGAGCCGAGAACGTGTATTTTCATGTTTTTTTAAGAGAGCGGCCCAGCCGAGTTGTAGCCAGAAACAGAAAGGGAGCCCAAATGGACTCCCTCAGCTTTGTACGCGCTGGCCTTAGCGGGCAGCGATGTACATGGTCACTTCAAAGCCGAAACGCATTTCGGTCGCCTTGGGTGTGGTCCACATATTAGCTCTCCCTAGTTACGGTTGCTGATTACCGAGAATTGTCACTCCCGCCCTCAGGCGCACGACTTAATACACCTTTAACTGAGTCTGCGGCAGTCCCGGTGGTCATGGCAGCGCGCAGATGCGCAACGCGTACTCATGATTTTCATTAGATTTCCCGGTTTTGCTGCGCAGCGCAGGCGCGCGCCGCTTAGCAGGAAGCATTCATTACAATTGGACCAATGAGCTTACGTGCCCGCATCAATCTGCTGCTGACTTTCGTCATGCTGGTGTTCGCCTGCGCATTGGCCGCGCTGCAGATTAGCGATTCGCGCAATTCGATTCGCGAGGAAGTCGAAGCGGCAACGAAAGTCAGCGCTCAGTTGCTCGGTATTGTGTCGCAGCTGAACGACCAGCAATCGCCTGCCCATCTGGCAAGCTTCCTGCAGCGCCTGGGTCGCGTGCGCGCCAACGACATCGATTTGTTTGATCGTGACGGCAAGCCGCTTTACCACTCACCGCCGTCCACTTATAAGGCAGGGCGCGATGCGCCCGCGTGGTATAGCCGCCTGGTAAGTCCTAAGGTGTCCGAGGTAAGTCTGTCGGTGCCGGACGGTACGCTGGTGATACGCCCACATGTTTCACGCGCTGTTCTCGATTCATGGGACGAGTTGCGCCGGATTCTGTGGTTGACGGGGTTGCTGTTGGTCGCGGTAAACGCGCCAGTGTTCTGGTTAGCGAGTCGCTCCCTGCGCCCCGTTAAGGATATCGTCGCTGGTTTGCAGCAGATGGAATACATGCAGTTCCATACACGTTTGCCACCATTCAAACTGCGCGAGCTGGACGTCGTGAGTGAGACTTTCAATCGTATGGCACAGGCGGTAGAAGATGGCTTTGCCGCGCGCGAGCGCGCCGAACGCTCGGAGCACCAGTTGCAGCAGAATCGCGAGTTGACGCAAATCATTCAGGATCATATCGAAGAAGAACGGCGCAATCTGGCACGTGAGCTGCACGATGAATTAGGCCAAGCCGTCACTGCAGTGAGAACCATCGCAACAACAATCGTCACGCGCACGCGCGAGGACAATCCCGAGGTGGCGTCGAGAGCGCAGACTATCGTTGATGTTTCCGGGCAAATGTACACCGCCATGCACGATTTGGTGCGCGAGCTGCGTCCGTTGTCATTGGACAACCTTGGCCTCGGGGACGCACTTCACGATTTGGTCGGTACGCAAACCCAACGTCATCCGGAGATCATCGTTTCACTGCAACTGGAGAGTGATTTGACCGATTTGAGCGCTGAGCTCAGCATCAGCGCGTACCGCATCGTGCAGGAATGTTTGACCAATGTGCTGCGCCACGCCGAGGCAACTCAGGCGAATGTCCGCGTGAGCCGCGCCGCGGAGCCTCCCGGCGAGTGTCTTGTACTCGAAGTCAGCGACAACGGCGTCGGCAAGGCGGCCGACGTGACGGCACGCGAAGGACATTACGGTGTACTTGGCGTGCGTGAGCGCGTGAGTGCTTTGCACGGTAGCCTGACGGTGAGTGACCGCCAACCCGCCGGCGTTTGTGTTGCTGCCCGTTTGCCAGTGCAAACCAAACCGACGGTAGCATTGACGTGAGCGGCGCAATCAACGTGATGCTGGTAGATGACCATGCGGTCGTGCGTATGGGCTTTCGATTGTTACTAGAGGGTACCGAAGACATCAAGGTTATCGCCGAAGCCGATAGCGGTGAAGATGCGATAAAAAAACACGCTGAGCATCATCCCGATGTGACGGTACTTGATATTTCGATGCCCGGTATCGGCGGGCTCGAAGCGCTGGTGCGGATGTTGGCGCATGAGCCCGGTGCGAGGATCCTGATATTAACTGCACATGAAGACACGATTCATCCCCAGCGGGTGCTGAAGGCCGGCGCGACAGGTTATTTATCCAAACGCAGCGCAGCGGAGGAGTTGATTGAAGCCATTCGCCAGGTTGCGCAAGGCAAGACGTTTCTTGGTGCGCAAGTCGCGCAACAGTTAGCCGTGCAGCAGTTGACGGGCGGGCGCAATCCGGTTGATGTGTTGTCTGGAAAAGAGTTCCGAGTGTTCATGCGTCTCGCGCAGGGGCAGACCGTGAACGACATCGCCAAGGAAATGTTTCTCAGCCCGCGTACGGTTGGCACGCATCTGTGCAACATCAAACAGAAGCTCGTCGCCAGCAATCAAGCGGAGCTCACCTTGATAGCGATGCGCAACGGGCTGCTGGAAAACTAATATAAGCGGCCAGCCACGCGGGCGTAGACGAAGGACGAAGTTTTATCCATTACCACTAACTGCGGTTCGAGCGGTCTGCCGATTGGATAACGTTTGTTCAACAGATTATGCCTGTGCGCTGCGTTATTCCCGCGAGACAACAATTTTACTGATTCCTAACATTCAACTTAGCGCTCATAACCTCAACTCGTCGTTTGCATCGGAGAAATCTCGGTCGAAAGACCTCTATCTTCCCGCAGCTGCTGAGTGCGTTGAGGATACAAAGTGGCGTTGGCGGCAGCGGCCGACGCTGCTCGACAAGACATGCCAAACTTATTTAGTCTCAAAGCACAAATAAACCTGAAACGTTTTCCTGCCTCACGCCATGTTCCGATGCGGCAAAATGCAGAGCAAAGAACGAGTAGCGCTGTTTACTTTCAGCTGGAACTACTTGCCGGGCAGTTTTTCAAGAAGCTCACCCAGATTTTCTACCGTTATCGTGGGGTCGATTCCCCAAGGATCAAAAATTGCGTCTCTTGAACGCTTCACCCAAGCAGCACGCATACCTGCGGAAATCGCACCGATAACATCAAACGGGTTGCTTGAAATTAGCCAGGCGTCGCTGCCCTTAGCTTGAGCTTCCCGTAAAAAATGGCTGTATACCGCGGGATTAGGTTTGAATGATTTAAGATCATCGACACTGACGACCCCTTCAAAGTAGCCTCTTATGCCCGCTTCCAGCAACAGGCCTTTGACCGCATTTGCGGTGCCATTCGAGAATGCGAACAACCGGTAATTATTTGCTGTCAGATTCTTCAAGCCATCCTCCACATCTTTAAATGCAGGGAGGGAGCGGTAACTCGCAAGCAACATCGCCTTTTGTTCTTGTGTGAGATCTACGCCATAGAACATGCACGTGTAGTCAAGCGCATTGCTTGTGCAGACGGTGAAGGGTTCATAGTTTTGCATTAACCCTCGACGAAACGAATATTCCAACTGTTTGTCGCGCCACGTTTGGGAGAAATTCGCCGCGTTATCGCCGATCAACCCCTGTAGTGCGGCCACCACGCCATGGGTATCAACTAGCGTCCCGTATACATCGAAGGCAAGTGTCGTCGACATTAATTTTCCCCCATGGTCCTGATGGCTAGGCGCGGTAATCAGCCGCTATAGACGCACCCTGATATTGAGCGCCCTGATCTTCGCCGAGGCACGGATAGTTCGTCGCGAGCCCGGCGGCAATCATTTTGTCGGCGATTTCCGGGCTTTCGCCGGGCTGCGAAATACCTGCCACTGATGTGGCCCCCATTGGCCGCTCGGCACGATTGCTCAACAGATACCGACGCCAACGAAGTGGCATTCGGGCCGAAAATGCCCAGTGGGCAAAGTATCCGCAGTACCGCACCGGCGCTATCCCAACATTACTTAATAATTACTCGCTTGCGGGCCTATACTAGTGCCTGACTCGCGACAGGATCCTGCCGATGCAAGCAATCGATATCTCTGGCCTCGACCACGTCGAGACCGCTATGTGCTACACCGCACCCAGTAATAAACCGGCTCAGGTAAGGGTTTTTCCACCGAACAGTGGCCTGCCGATGGAAACACCGCAGCGCGAACTGGTTAATGTGCCGGTCTATGATTGCCGACCGATCGCGAGCGAACTCACGCTAGACGAAGCAGGTTTCCAACTCATTGAACATACTACGGAATTCGACGATTACTACAACGCGGAACGCGTAATCGCGGACTATTACCCGCAGTCGGCCGAATTTATAAAGCGGGCGACTGGCGCTGAAGCCGTGTTCATTTTCGATCACAACGTGCGCAATAAGCCGCGCTCAGATCGCGGTGACGCCGGCGTGCGACTGCCAGTCGAAGGGGCGCACAACGATTACACCTTAAGTTCAGGCCCGCGCCGTATTAAGGAGATTCTCGCCGACAACAACGCCATGCATTTAGCCGGTCACCGCGCTGCGTTGATTAACCTTTGGCGTCCGATCGTGGGACCTGTTCAGGATCACCCGCTCGCTATATGTCACGCTCGCGCGACCCAATTGGAAGACTTTATCCCTACTGAAATTCAGCACTTTCTTGAAGATGATCTGGACACCCCGCATTTGACCGGAGAAATTTACTCGTTCCAACACAGCGACAAGCACCGTTGGTTTTACGTCTCTGACATGCAACCTAGCGAAGTCATGTTGCTGAAGTGTTTTGATACCGCGGATGACGGCCGCGCGATGTTTACCGGACACACCGGATTCCGCAATCCTGCCTGCCCGGCTGATTTTCGCCCGCGTGAAAGTATCGAACTGCGTACGGTGGTGGTGTTTCCGAATTGAGCGAGTCCAGGCTGTTGTAACCGGTTGTCACCGATAGCGGTCGCCCATGCTTTTACCACCTCACCTTGCACTCGATTGTTGCGGGCATGCCTCGCAGCGTGAGCCCGTAGACTGGCATAGCAATCGATCTGCAGAGCTTCACCCACCCTCGGTCGATTCGCCTCTTCATTTTCGGGATTCACAGTGACAGATTTCGATTACAGCGACGCACCTTTCGCCATCCGCGAAGATATCAAGCTTGCCCACCGCGACTACTGGCAACGACTCGCGCGGCCCGGCAGTTGGTGGACCGGTGCCGAAAGAGTTGCGATTGCTGCGGAATCGCGGCGCGCGCGCACCTGTGCTTTCTGCACTGAACGCAAGAACGCGCTGTCGCCATACACTCAGGCGTATGCACACTCCAACGTGTCGAACCTGTCCGCACGCGCTGTCGACGCCGTTCATCGCGTGATAACTGATCAAAATCGCATAACACGTACATTCGTTGCTGATAACCATGCGCATGGGCTGTCCGAGGAGGCCTATGTTGAACTCACGGGCATTACCGTTGCTGTGCTCAGCATCGATGAATTCAATCGAGCGCTTGGCCTGCAGCTCGAACCTTTACCCGAGCCACTCAACGGTAAGCCTGATGAATACCGCCCCGAAAACCTGACGCGCGACACTGGCTTTGTGCCGATGTTGCGTCGCGACGGTGCGATTGGTCGCGAGCAAGACCTTTGGTCCGGTGAACGAACTGCGAATGTTTTACGCGCCTTAACCCTGGTCCCGGATGTCGTTCGCGATTGGAAGATGATCGGCAGCGCTCAGTATCTATCGATCGAAGACATGGGTGATTTTGGTCAGCAGGCTGGCCGCTCAATCGATCGCATGCAGATGGAGCTTGTCGCTGGTCGCGTATCGTCGGTCAACGAATGTTTCTACTGAACCAGCGCACATGCAACGATGCTTCGGGTAAGCGCGAATAAAACTGAAACGGAAATCGACGTGGGGATGGTCATCGGTCAATCCGGCGGCAACTCCGAACTTGAGTTCGGCGAGGAATTGATGCGCTTCGCCGGCGCCTTGGCCTCGGGTAACGAGGCCCAGCTCGACGATAGTCGCGCCGAGTTGCTCGACATTGCAGGGCCCACAGTGCTGGTCGATGCCGCCGGGGTCGCTGCCAATTTTCAGCGCATGGTCAGAATCGCAGACGCGATGGGCATTCCGGTGGACACCAACGACAACGAAATGAGCAATCAGCTCAGGGCCGACCTCGGACTTCATGAGTTTCGCAGTGCGGAGAATTCGACGACGAAACCGTAAAGGCATGGCGTAAAGCGTTTCTTAGCAACGCTGAGCTTGGTTTGTTGCATGTCCGTCGGCGCGCCACGGAGCACGACTAGACTATCCCAACTAATAGCAGCAGCATCTTAGGAACTGACTCGCGACTTAACCTCTATGAGAGCGTCCGGCCAAGGGACCGTGGGTCATATTTCGGCGCGACCCACTTGAAGTGAACGGTGACGTGGAAATTGGCGGGACAGGTTACTTAGACCTATACGGATGCTCGCGTGACTGCTGTTGTTGCTGCTGCTATTGGAGATTACGAAATTGAACAGATCCCGTGTAATCATTAGCATCTCTCCATGTTCAGCTCGCTTGGAGACAAGCGGACAGGAAACGGTGCATCACGGGGACGTGACGAAGCAAACACGCAGAGTTCCGCCTAACGCCGTTCTGCTGAAAATCGATGCAAGTTAATTCATTCACCAGCGGACTGACGTAAAACATGCCAACCCAAGATTACATCGATGGTGTTTTTCGAGCCTTTGAGGGCGAAGTCTACGGAGAGCGCCTGTTCAAAGCGCTGGCGGAGGACGAACCTATTGGTGAAGTCAGCACAGTGTGGTCACGAATTGGCGACATGGAACGTCTTACGAAGGCACGTCTTTTGCCGCTTGCCGTCGGCTATAACGGTGATTTAGAAGACCTAATTCAGCGAGGCCGGGAACGCGCAGGTGAAGATATTCCGCCGCTGTGCAGCAAGCCGTGGCGCGCGGTCGTTGAACATTTCATCCCAAAGACGCCCGCCGCTATTGGTCGATATACAACACTGAAGGGGCTTGCTCCGAAAGCAGAGCGTGCGGTCATCGGCCAACTGCTCGGCCACGGCCAAGCGTTCGCCGCGTGCATGCACGAGTTGCATGCGGGCCATATCGACGCCGCCGCAGCAGTAATCAACAGGTTCCTCGAGGCAACACCAGTCGAGTAGAAACATACTTGTTTGTTGGCTATGCGTGAAATTATTGGATGACGGCGGGTGCATTCAAGAAGCCATCGCGGAACCGCAATCCTCGCGGTTTAGTGTCTGTCCGTTATTGGCTGAGCGTTTAGCGCCGGAGAAACGCTGTTCGCTCTGCGCTTGAACCGATTTTTGAGGCTTGAAACCCGAGGATCCAGAGAAACTCAAGGCCGTGTGATGTCAGACCAAGAAATCTATCTCAACCACGCGGGAACGAGTTGGCCGAAACCGCAAGTCGTTGTTAACGCGGTAGGGGACGCGATGGCCGGATCACCGCGCCAGTGGGGCGAGCACTTTGAACAGGCTCACCGCGCGACCGCGGCGTTCTTCGGAATAGGTGATACCGAGCAACTGTTACTGACCCCTGGGTGCACATCATCGCTAGCCGTCGCGGTGGGGGATATCGATCTCGGCGGGCGCAAGCGTATATTGACCAGTGTTTGGGAACATCACGCGATGCACCGCCCGCTGTTAAAGCTAATCGATTCCGGCATCACGCTGGAATACCTTCCGCCGAGCGACGACAGTCCACTGGATCTCAATCAGGTCGAAGATCAGCTTTCCAAGGGCGATGTCGGGCTCGTTGCGATCACAGCTTCTTGTAACGTCACGGGCGATTTGTTGCCGTTCGAAGAGGTGATCGAACTGGCCCATCGCCATGGCGCGCAAGTCCTGCTCGATGCAGCTCAGATAGTTGGCTGGCTCGATCTCGATTTCGCCGCGCTTGGCGCCGATTTCGTCGCGTTTGGCGGTCATAAAGGTTTGCAAGGCCCGTGGGGTATCGGGGGCCTATACCTAGCGGAAGACGCGCGCGTGAATTGCAGCGGCGCAACCTGCGAGCTACCCCATTCGCGTCAGAAACTGCGGCCCGGATATTGCGACGTCGGTTCTGTGGATCAGGTCGCATTGGCAGGACTGCATGCTGCGGTTGAATGGCTGAACGAGGTTGACCGGCCGGTGCACTTGGAGCCGGCTCGTGAACTGATCAGCCGAATTGAAGCTCAGCTGCAGGATGCCGGCGCGCGTTGCTACGGGATCTATGAGGCTTCGCAGCGCATGCCGACTCTGGCCTTTTCGGTCGACGGTCAATCCAGTGCCCGGATGGCTGCCTCACTGCGGGCGCTCGGCATCACCGTCGGTAGCGGCCTGCAATGTTCCCCGCTTGCCCACCAGGCGCTGGGAACTGAGCACGAAGGGCTGCTCCGAATCTCCGTTGGCATGGGGCAAAATCTGCACGACATTCGAGCGGCCATAGAAGTGATTCGCGGACACTTCGCGGCCTGACCGCGTCGGAAGAGAACAGGTTAGAGGGCGTTTCTTTTAGCTTCTAGTTTGAAGATTCGCGAGGTGCTGAAAACAATTGGAGATGGGATGAAATAACGACCTGGAGACTATGCCGCGCCCTGTTCCCGATATTGCTCTTCTACGATCGCAATGAACTGCTTCGCCGCTGAACTCAGATATCGATCTTTCGCCGTAGCCAGCACAACTTCGCGCGAGGGCGTGGCACCCTTAAGCTTGATGTAACAAATGTCCGAGTGAGGTTCGTCTTTAATGGAGATCTTTGGCAATAGAGAAATACCGTGCTGCAGTTCTATCAGCCGTTTGACTGTCTCTAGCTGAGACGCTTGAAACAATACGCGCGGTGTAAAAAATTTGCTGAAACAATACTGCTCGATCTGTTGAGCAAGACAATGCACGTCATCAAGCAATATGAACGGCGCATCCCCCAGCGCTTCTATTGAGATTTCGTTCAACTGTGCCAATGGATTGTTCTTGTGAACGGCAACGCAAAATTCGTCCGTGAAAAGCCGCGTGACTTCGATGTCATTGTCATCGAAAGGCAATACTTCTATTAGTACGTCGAGGTCTGCACGAGCCAGGTCATCTACGATGACACTCGATACTTCTTCGCGAATCATCACGGTAGCATTGGGATGCGTGCGCGAAAGCGCCGGCAATATACTCGGCAGCATAAACGGCGCCAGAGTTGGAAGAATGCCAATCGCAACTCTGCCGCCTGTGTCATCGTCGAGTTCATCTACTCGACGCTTGGCGTGCGCAACGCTCGCCAGGATATCCCGCGCATGTTGATACAAAACTTTACCGGCATCGGTCGGCGTGAGTTTGCCCTTCGCACGCAGAAACAATTTTTTGCCAACACTGTCTTCGAGTTTATGTAGCTGCTGGCTGAGCGAAGGTTGAGAGATAAAGCATCGCTCAGCCGCCCCGGTCACGCTTCCGGTATCGACCACCGCAACAAAGTATTTGAGTTGGTGCAGATGCATAGGTTGTGCCTAACACCCTATAGGAAAAATGTATTGGCGCTCTGATCGCGCGCTCGATAGTGTCTGGATTCGCTCGAATGAAGCTAACAGTCGGACGGAAATTGCGCAATCCGATATTGCAGAATAAACAGGAGCACGACATGAATATTCGAACGATACCGCCTTACGGCTTGATGTTGTTTATCACCTTCGCGGCAACTTTATTCACGGTTCCAGCGGCCGCGGAAGGTCAGAAATACACTGCAGAATTCACTGCGAAGGGCGAATTAATCCGCCCTTCGGGATGGCGCGAATGGATTTTCGTTGGTAGCCCCCTGACACCCAATTCTCTGAATGCCGGTGCCGCACCGTTCCCCGAGTTCCATACCGTCTACATCGATCCGGAAAGTTGGACGCACTACAAGAAGACCGGGACGTTCCGCGAAGGAACTATGTTCGCCAAGGAGTTGAGCCTAGTCGGAGATACCGCGGCAACCAGCGGCGTCGGATTCTTTAACGGCGAGATGCAGGGCTTCGAGATTGCGCACAAGGACTCTGCACGCTACCCGAATGAAACTGGCGGTTGGGCCTATTACACCTTTGGCCATCACGATGAACCGTACGCGGATGCCGTACCGGCGATGCCGCCCGCAGCGTGCGCGGCGTGTCATACCGCGGCAGCAGCCGAAGACATGGTGTTCACGCAGTATTACTCGATACTGAAGGCCGCCAAGGGTGCGGGTGAAGCCGCAGCTGGGATTGGCGGGAAGCCTTAGGCCATGCGCATCTTGCTCGCAATCGTCATGTTAGCCGTCGCATCCAGTGTGAATGCCGAACCCAGTTACTCGGACACGTACGGAACGCTGGTCGACACGCACGGCAACATTTCTCTACCCGGCGATTTACAGCGCCGGTGGGAGTTTTTGGGTACTTGGTCGATTGCAGGCAAAGAACTGTCGACGGTCGCTGCCTTGCACAACGTCTACATCCAACCAGACGCGGTCACGCAGTACCGAAAAACTGGTCAATTTCCCGACGGCACGGTCATCGTGAAAGAACTGATAAAAACGGCGACGAGTGCAATGACCACAGGAACGTGAGCTGGGGTGTGGAAGTAGAGGGGTGGTTCATCATGGTCAAAGATCGAGAAAACCGATTCCCCGATAACCCGTTGTGGGGTGATGGCTGGGGTTGGGTGCTGATCAATGCAGACGCACCAGAGAAGACGGTTACGTCTGACTACAAAGCCGAATGCATCGCTTGCCATATTCCCGCTCGATCGCAGGATTGGATCTACATCCAGGGCTATCCGAATCTGAAGCCGGAGTAGCAAGTTACACCAGGGGCGAAAGATGAAACAGTACAGCAAGCTTCGAAACGCTCAATCAGCATCCGTAATCTTGTTGCTACTGATGTTCACGCTTCGCATTGGCGCAACAGACGAAACGAAAGTTAGCTATCCCGCCGACTATCGTTCCTGGCAGCATGTCAAAACTATGGTCATACAACCCGGTCATCCGCTCGAAGACCCGTTCGGGGGCATTCATCATGTCTATGCCAATCCGTTGGCGATGCACGGACTAGAAGCCGGACGCTACGTCGATGGCGCGATATTTGTATTTGATCTTCTGGATTACACGGTCTCCGATAACATCCTCGCCGAACAAGATCGCAAGCGAATAGACGTTATGCATTTTGACCGCAGCCAGTACGTCAATACCGGTGGTTGGGGCTACGAGACCTTTGTCGGCGACAGTGCCACTGAGCGCCTCGATCAAGACGTCGCGGTAGCTTGCCACGCGTGCCACACCAGCGCCCGGGGCACAAACTTCGTCTTTAGTCAGTATCGCCGGTGACCTGTGCGCCGGAAGCGCTCAACGATCTGGGGCTTGGCGATCGTGTTGATATCCGCCGCGCTCACCGTTCCGCGCGCCCTCCTCTCCCCTGAGTCGTCGCCCGTTGGACGCGGTGCAACCATCGCCGCTGCTCGGCGATGTGCCGATCCGCAATGTCGGGATGAGCTATCCGGCTCCGCTCCGCTGTGTGAGGATTTGCCGGACGGTGCTGCGTGCGCAGACGTTTCAGCGTTTTGGATCGCCGCCCGACTCAAACATAATTTGGAGCAACGACTGCAAGTGGCACCACAGAACGAATTGTTGCACGGTGAGAGGCTGGCTCGAGAACGCAACTGCTTCCGTTGCCATGGGGAACTCGGGCAGGGTGGTCTCGTAAACGCGGGGGCACTTAAAGGTTACATTCCCGGGTATTTCGGCAGCGATTTCCGCGCCCTAACCAACGGTGGCGACCGCAACGCAGTGCGCGAATGGATCATGACGGGTAGTTCACGAGCCCTGACCGAGCGCCCCTTGGTCGGCTTCTTTGCGCGGTTTTTCCTTGAACGCCAGGCGATATCGATGCCGCGCTTTTCGAGCTTACCCGCAGTAGAGATAGAGAGGCTCACCGACTATGTGATTGCGCTCAACACCTATGGTCCACTCGATTCTGTGGGCTTGAAGGAGTACGCCATAGACACAGCTGCGTCTTCCGACTGGCTCGCAAAAACATTCCGGGAACAATCCGGGGCACCCTCAAACTAGACCCCGGGCAATATACCGAGTGAGTGAGGGACGTTCTTATCATTAGGGTTCATGCGCGTCCTGTAATTCCCCTCCTGTGATTCCCCCGGTCGGGTATTTTTCTCCCCGCGCACCCGTATAGCCCTGTTCACTCCGGTCCGCTCTCACTGCCGACGGCTGTTCTATCACCTATTCGGCTTCAAGATCCGCCGCGCCTTGTCCCCACGCGTGACGGTTGTCGGCAAGCCAGGCATGCTCCTTGTCCGTACTCTGCCGCCCAAGTAACGCATTGCGATGCGGGAAGCGGCCGAAGCGGCTAATCACGGCGCAGTGCTGTTTGCCAGTCTCTACAATATCTGCGGTGAGCGTTAGGAATGGACGCGGGGCCTGCGCATGAATTGCCTCGCATCCCGCAACATATCGCCGTTGAAGTCCCAGGTCTTCGGCGTGCTCGAACGGCATCATGAAAAATACGCGAGCGAATAACGGAACTGATTCAGGATACGAAAGGTCATGGGCGAGTAGCGCCGCCGCACACGCGCGTTCATCACCCGCAAATGCCTTTGAAGATCCGCGATAGGCATTCCGCGGCAGCTGATCAAGCAGCAAGATCAACGCCAGCGCACCTTCCGCGCTTTCCTGCCAATGGTCAAAGGCGCCGCCAAGCGCAGCATCGATCGCTTGACCATATTGAGATTCCACCAATTCATCGAGTTTTCGGTCAACGTTAAACCAGCGTTCAACGCACGCGCGCATCACGTCGGCGTCATCGGCTGATCCGCCAAGGTAAAACGCGAGTATCTCGTCGATGCTTAGAACCATAACTTACCTCGGTGGAGAGAATCAGAAGCGTGCGGAGAACTGCCCGCTATTCGTGCCCTCAATTTACCTCGTACGCATCACTTCGCGCTGTGTTGATCGTTTTCGATACGAACACGGCGGCGTAATTGGGCGTTCGCGATGCCAGTGCCACCCATCTCGTCGAGACGATCTCGCCCCGCCCCACTCAGCATGCTGATCTCATCCGAGGCGCGCTGAACACAATAAATCACGCTAGCGAATGTTTGACGATGGAACGGCGCGCCGCGTAATTCGATCGTAATCTGCCGAACGCCCCCCTCTGCAGCACCCCCTATTCCAGCATGAAGCAATAGTTCTCGGTTTTTATGCGGCGCGTCAGTTTCGTCGACATCAGCGATGCGCCGCCGGTATGTTCCAGCAAGCTGTTGAAAGCGGCCTTGCCGTTCTCATCCAGCGCGTCGATGACATCAACAACGCGCTGGAAATGGTGCACAACGTTGCTGAAAGCCTGCGAATGAAGCGCGACGCCACGAAGCTCGAAATCGAAATTTCCGAGTTGCGGATGTGCGCCGGGTGGTGCCGTGGGGTCAGTCTGGACCAAGCTTCCCGCTAGGCGCTCAGGTTCGCATGCGACCCAATCGTTGAACGTATCGAGCATGCCCTGAACCTGGGGGCCACAATCGCGGAACAAATACTCGATAAACGGAATGAGGGTTTCAGGAAGCGCGTCATCGGGAGGAAATTCATAGTCATCGTCCATAAACTCACCGTCCTTTAAATTCACTTCAAACATGCGCTCAGTCCAGCGATAGACATGTGGCGCAATATTCTTCATTAAACTCGCCGGAACCGGGTCGCGCCCGAGGTGGGCAAACAGCGGGCCAATTAGACCGAAGTCGGCGAGGCTGGGATGCCCGCCCAACAAGTAAGGGTGGTGAAGAAAATGCTGGTTCAAAATTTCGAGGCACTCGATGTGCGAAGCTTCGATAGCTGGGATGGTGTTTTCGTTGACGCCCATCGAAGCAGGAAATCCGGCGAAGAATTCGCGGATCGGCGCGACAGCTGCCTTTTGCTCCTGCGGGTCCTTCGAAGGTGAAATCGAGCGTGCGAATTCTGCGTCCAGAAAATCCTGCTGCTCAGGAAAGTTCCAGCGATAGTGCATCGCCGGAATAAAAAACAGATCACAACCAAAAAACTCAATTAACCAGGCGACGCCTTGCTGTACTGGTGAACTTGGGATCATCGGCCGTTCCGGAAAACGCTGCTCCATGTGCACCATCGTATCGGTGCCGTCCTGGATCAGCGTGCCGTCCTCCAGCTCAGTAACAGGAATCGCGAAATAACCCACCAGAGGCACAATTTCTGTCATGAATCGAGCATGGGAAGGAAAGATCTCCTGATAATCGATGCCCTTTTTAATGAAGTAGGCGCGGGTACGGCCAGTCCACAATGAGCCGGGCGCGCCCCACAGCAATGGCTTGTCATGTTGCTTGCCTGAGTTTCGATACATATTTGACTGTCCTTCTTATGAGCTAGTTTCAAATAAGATGATGTGAAACTTAGAACGCGCTGGCCATCAGACGATTACCCGCGGCAGATCCTGACGTGCCGCACGCGCTGCATCTGCCAGGGAATCGACATGGGCGATCGTGAGTCGCCGCGTCATGGCTAGCCCTTTCCGTCGCAGTATTGCACGCAGAACAACCGAATTTAGCGCGCTGCTGGCTCGCATTGGCGACGTAGATATCGAATAGAGCGGTGATTTCCCCGATCCCAGCCGTCGGTTCATCAAGTGCCCTGAATATTTCGTCCGCCGCCTCGCGCCGGTAGAGTTCGAGCGTGGCCTCAAACACCACCTGCTTCCATTCGATTTCGGAGAACAGACTATAGAAATTAATGTTCATCTGGTCGGCCAGCGCTTTGGTCGGGGTCGCTGACTAACCCTGGTCCCAAAACAGCTCCATAGCTTCACGCGTTACGTTTTCCCGGTCGCATGTTTTGTGTCTGCCCATGTCGTGCGGTCGATGGTATCCCGTCGGATACTAGGTATTAGCGATATTGCGTGAAATACTAACCAGGCGTTTAGTAATTTAATACCCGAATGTGCGTTCAACGCACTTGGGGGAAACCGTCTCTACACCGTCGGAGCAACTCGACGGAAACATTGCAGTGCATCGCAGCTGGAAATAGCCTGCATGTCGCCAAGCATCTTTGAACTCAGTCGCCGGTGTCAGCAATTTGACGCCTTGCTTAAAGCCTATCCATCCTAGAAGGGGTGAACCTGACAATGATTGATCTTTATACCGACGCGACCCCGAACGGCTGGAAGGCTTCCGTTGTACTGGAAGAGCTTGGCATCGAATACACGACTCATCGCGTCGACATCATGAGCGGTGCACAGAAAGAAGACTGGTTCGTGAAGCTGTGCCCGAACGGCCGCATTCCTGTCATCGTCGATCGCGATAACAACGATTTCGCCGTCTTTGAATCGGGCGCGATCATGCTTTACTTAGCTAAAAAATGCGGCAAATTAATCCCGAGTGACGAGCAAGGTGAATCACGCGTCGTCCAGTGGCTAATGTTCCAGATGGCTGGAATCGGTCCGATGATGGGTCAGTCAAATGTGTTCTATCGCTACTTTCCGGAAAAGATTCCGGCGGCGATCGAGCGCTACCATAATGAATGTCGGCGGCTGTACGAAGTACTCGATCGCCAACTCGACGGTCGCGACTACTTGTGCGACGAGTATTCCCTCGCCGATATTGCGAATTGGTGTTGGGTACGAATTCACTTCTGGGGTGGCACGAGCGTCGCAGGCCTTGAGCATTTAAATGCGTGGATGGAAAGGCTCGAAGCGCGACCGGCCTGCCAACGTGGCATTGCCGTGCCTCACGCCGTTGATTTTAAACAGCTGGAAGCTGACATGGCTGCCGATGACAGTGGTCTCAGCAGATTGGTCACGAAATAGCGCCAGGCCCATTTTTAAGTCCATTACAGGAAAAAAAGGCTAAACGAACTCGGTACGTCGACAAACTTCTGTAGGGAAAACGTGGTGCCGTCCCTATCGGTCATACTGAGCGGTTCACCTAAACCACAGCGCAATGTCGCTACGATTCAAACGAAGGACACCATGGAATGAAAACGCGCATTACAGATCTATTCGGTATCGAACATCCGATTATCCAGGGCGGGATGCACTACGTTGGTTTCGCTGAGCTGGCCGCGGCGGTTTCAAATGCAGGCGGACTGGGCACGATTACCGGTCTGACCCAACCCAGTGCGGCGAAACTCGCCGACGAGATCGCGCGCTGTCATGACCTCACCGACAAACCGTTCGCGGTCAATCTGACTTTTCTGCCCTCGTTATCAACGCCTGACTATCCGGCGTATGTGAAAGCGATTATCGATGGCGGCGTGAAGATTGTAGAAACGGCCGGTAGAAACCCGCAACAGGTGCTGCCTGCACTTCACGATGCCGGCATCAAGGTCATCCACAAATGCACCTCAGTACGACATTCGCTCAAGGCACAATCGATTGGTTGCGACGCAGTTTCCGTCGATGGCTTCGAGTGCGGCGGACATCCAGGCGAAGACGACATACCTAACTTCATATTACTGCCGCGGGCGGCAGATGAACTCGAAATTCCCTTCGTGGCCTCGGGCGGCATGGCCGACGGCCGATCGCTGGTCGGCGCACTTGCGATGGGGGCTGAAGGTATCAATATGGGCACGCGTTTTATCGCCACGCGCGAAGCGCCAGTCCATGAGAATGTTAAGCAGGCGCTGATTGCGGCCACTGAACTCGATACCCGCCTCGTCATGCGGCCTCTGCGTAATACTGAACGGGTCTTGGTCAACGCCGCAACCGAGCGTCTCCTGGAGAAAGAGAAAAAACTTGGCGGCGAGATCAAGTTCGAAGACATTCTCGACGAAGTTGCGGGCGGTGTTTATCCGAAAGTGATGCAAGACGGCGATATGGACGCCGGTGTCTGGTCGTGCGGTATGGTCGCCGGATTAATCCACGATGTCCCCAGCTGTCAGGAACTCATCGATCGCATCATGAGCGAAGCCAACGCTATTGTTCGCGAACGGCTCGGCGGGATGACGGTAAGCGCGTAAGTCATCCTCGACAAACGCGTAAAGCGCCGCTGATTAGCTTCAGTTTGTGGATAGCTCCCCGACGTAGAAGTCGGGGACAGACCACGTTTTCCTGTTCCGTCCCGGTGCGCTAAATCAGCAGTAGTATGCCGGCCACCAGGAGCGCGATACCAAGTAGCTCGCGCGGGCCAAGATGCTCACCGAAAAACAGCACCGACGTCAGTACCGCAAAAAGCAGTTCCACTTGTCCGACCGCGCGCACGACCGCGGCGTTGGTCAGCGTCATTGCGGTGAACCAACCTACTGACGCGACCGCACCAATTGCCCCAATCCACACCGCTGCTCGCCAACTTCTGGCAACGCGTTGCAACTGGCCCGGTTCGCGAAAGTGCAGAAATGTACCCATGATCAGCGTCTGCAGCGTAACGGTCGTCACCACAGTAAGGCTGGCACGCTCTACCACCGTGCCGACGTCCAACGAGAGACTGGCGCCGCGAAAGCACACTGCAGAGGCCGCGAACCCGGCGCCCGCGACGATTCCCATCAACATGACTCGGCTCGGCCTGAAAAGCTCATCACTGCGATAGTGGCCGGATAGCAGGAACACACCAAGAAGACTGACGCCAATCCCACCGACGCCCCAAACGTCGATGGCGTCCCCGAGGACGAGCAACCCGAACATGGCAGCTTGGGCAGTCTCTGTCTTGGAGAACGCCGTGCCGACGGCGAACTTTCCTTGAGTAAACGACGCGAGCAACGCCGAAGTAGCAATAATCTGGGCAAGACCTCCCGTTAAGGCGTAGCCAAAGAACGCGACGTTAAAACCCCGCGGCTCGCCTTGCCACAACACCAGCATATACAACCACGCGAAAGGAACCGCGTAGCAAAACCGCACGTAAGCGGCGCCGTTGACCGACAGTTCGCCGGTTAAGCGACGCTGCAACAGCGAGCGCAGGTTCTGCAGGAACGCTGCGACTAA
Source organism: Proteobacteria bacterium UBA981 (assembly GCA_002292285.1). Classification (GTDB taxonomy): domain Bacteria; phylum Pseudomonadota; class Gammaproteobacteria; genus UBA981. Next base: position 61,605 of record DBBP01000032.1, on the reverse strand, counting down.
AGTAATCGGGATCCAGATCTCGATAGTGAACGTCCTCATTAAATGCTGTGGCGCGCTAACAGAAACAACGCGTAACCATTCATCCCGCACGGGCTGTGAATCTGACCGTGCCGGGATTGCGGTGATCCGTTGTCTGCTGAGGTATCGCTACGCCGCGGCGGAACAGCGGCCGACGTATTTTACGCTATCAATTTTCCGGGATTCGCGTTGGCCCATACAAAAACACCAACGCCGCGGGGGGGGGGGACGTTCTGCGCGCAGTAGACGAACCGCAATAGCACCTGAAAACATGGCACTCATCATCGTACTCAGCTGCCTGATTGGATAGGCTTGGTGCCTGACAACTAATCAGGAACTCGCTTTCAGTGAACTTCGCTCACGATATGGTGAAAGGCCTTTTTATCCTCGTGCTCCTGAGCATGGGAATCTTGCTGGCCAGCATCGCAGTAGTTGGCACCTCCGGGATGGAATCGCTGATCCTGATCTTGCCGTGGTACCTGATGGTATTGGTTCACGCGATGGCAGGGTCGGCCAGCGTGATTCTGGCGCTGATACAAAAGCGGCGCGGAGTTGCCTCAGCCATTTTCGTCTACTTGATGATTGTTGCCGGCGTTAACCTTCATTGGTTTGGCGTCACAGAGGAAGTCGCGGAGTTGGCTGAGCTCGAGTATCTCGAACAACTGCACCCGGCGGACCGCGAATTGGTTCGATTGGTCGAGCAACGCGAAGCTGATCCGAAGCGGGTAGCGCGATTAGTTCAGGCCGGAGCGGACGTCAACCGACTGCGACCCGACGGTGATACGGCGTTACTGCGCGCAGCCGGTACCGACACCACACTTACTGCGGCACTGCTCGCCGCTGGCGCCGACCCCAATCTTAAGAGTCATAGTGGGTCGTCGCCATTTCATCGCGCAGTGGTCAGCAGGCAATTTGATGCAGCGAAGCTGCTGGCCGATGCCGGCGCCGATCCCAACCTGGCTGACGCCTCAGGCACTACGGCGTTTTGTGCTTTGCTCGCGCGCATGGCGCCGAACGATGTAGAACCAGCTCACCGACCGCTAGTCGAGCGCCTCGTGACACCGACGACTGTCGTGACGGGCGACTGTCCAGCACTGGAAACTGCACTTCGCCAGCAACGTTTTGAAGTGGCGAAAATGATCCTGGCCGCGGGCCACACCCTCACCACAGAAGAAGCACGGGATAACGAATCGACGCTCGGTGCAGCAATAAAGGCAAACGATGAAACCTGGATCGACTTATGCCTCAGCGCCGGCATCATCGCAACGCCACATCTGCGACGGGCAGTCGAACAAAACCAGGCGGCACTGGTAGAGAAATTGCTGAGCCGAGGGGCCGACGCGAATGGCGGATTTCATTTGCAGTTTTCGGCCATGAAACCCGAACGGGATGGCGTCACCGAGCTACTTCTGGAACACGGCGCAGACCCGGCTCGGGCTGATGATAAAGGTCGTAACGCACTGGCCGCTGCGCTGAGAGGGTCTCACGTGGACAACATCCGCCGTTTTGCCGCCCTGGGCCTGGATGTCAATGGCGACTATCGGGGTGAACCACTGGTACATGCGTTCTACACTCTGGAAGAAAGAAAAAAATATTTGCCCGGCCTATTGCTCGAACTTGGCGCCGATCCGAACAGCAAAAACGACCAAGGCACGTCGTTGATCGTCGTGGCACTAAAGAACGCTCACCAGGAACTCGTCAAGCAAGCTATTGAGCATGGCGCGGACCTGTATGCGTTGGATAACGACGGCTGGACCGTTGTCCATCATGCCGCGAAGACCCGCTGGGAAGGCACCGACAGCATGCGAGTGTTGGTTGACGCAGGTGTGGATATCAATGTGTTGAGTGCCGCAGGGGAAACCCCTTTATGCATCGCCATGCGCAGCCACAACAAACCGATGGTGGCCTATCTCGAGCAGATCAACGCCAAACAAGGCCATTGTGAAATCAAACCCCGCACTGGCGTTCCGGTAGACGTTATCACGGGTACTCGATGAGCCCTGGAATCTATTACGACTCGCGACGCTTGACGCTGACGCAAACGCGCCCCGTTGAAGAATAACTTTCTCTTACTAATGAAACGCAATCACTAATGTCAGCCACGAATCATTCCCCGTCAGAGCGACGCCTCCGGTTTGCCGGGGAATAGACCGTTGAAGATTGTATTGACTCCGGCAGAAGGGGGATGTCTATCGCGTCAAGAGAAGAACCTATATCAAATCATTCGCCTTAAAGGTCGCCAGGAATCGTGCTGAAGATACGCTTGACTCCTGCTCTCGAGAATTGGACAAAGCCGAAGGGTATCGGACGCTGAATCTGCGCGATGCGAAGCTCGTTGAGCATGGAAAAGATTTCGTCATCAGGGAATTTATCGATGGCGCTAGAGGCGATCAGTGGGCACAGGATTGGGTGGAAAGGCACGCTTTGCTCCGAACCTGCCGCCAGTCGGAGCCTTAAGTGATCTGTTGTTCGATATCGCTGGTAAGAACGCTCATATCATCGACCTTAATCGGAAGAACCTGATGTGGGTTGAGGCAGAGCAGGCATGGGTGATTGTGGACTCGGGTAAACTTTGCCTCGATGAGAGGTTTGAGGATTCGCTTTTCACCTACCGCGAGGCCGTCAAGATGAACTGGGGGAAAGATTTGCTTAGAGTCGATGTTGCTTCAAAGCACTTGGACTGCTACACGATCAACGCAACGATGGACCAAGCCCGTCAAGGTTGGAACGGATTGAGGAATATTCAGTATCCTGATGGCCTATCGAAATCAGGCTGAGTTCGGGCCATGCCAGGGCTCGCCTGCGCTTGCCAAGAGTTGCCACAGGACCACCTACCGACTAACTTATACGCGACCTTCCGAAATGCTCATTTCCCACGGACACTTTACGTCTGCGTGGAAGCTCGGAAGTCGGACCTTAGATAGATTCAATCAAGCCTGCGGGACAGTCGACAGCACCCCCCCGGTGACCCGCAGACCCAATCAAGCCGTTCAGTAGGAAGACTCCATGGCGCCAGCGAATTCAAAGAAACAGATGCACTTCACGCTCTTCACCTTCCCACCTTTTGTGCATCATTATCCCGATGGATGGCGCCATCCCCAGGAAATGCTTGGTGGCATCTACAATCCGCTCGAACCGGATGTCTGGGCACGCGTTGCGCGCACCCTCGAGGCAATGAAGGTCGATGCGTTCTTTGTCGGCGATGGCGGTGCCATTTACAACAGCAACGAAAACAGTCCTGCGACCTCGCTGCGCTACGGCAGCCAGACCATTGAGTTCTTCGCCCCGACCTTCGTCACGGCAGTAACCATGATGGCGCCGGAGCTTGCTTCTGTCGCGACCGTCAACACGGAAGAACTGAACCCGTGGACGTTTGCACGGATGGCGTCGACCATGGACCATCTCTCAAAGGGGCGGGTCGGATTTAACATCGTCACCGGGCTTAATCCTGGTGGCCTCGCGGACAACCTTGGGATCGAACTGCGCGAGCATGACGCTCGCTACGAGCGGGCCGAGGAATTCATGCAGGTCTGCTATCAGCTTTGGCAAAGCTGGGATCCGGATGCACTGGTTCGCGACGCCGCGCTACCCATGTTCGCCGATCCCGACAAGGTCCACGAGATCAATTTCCAAGGGGAATACTTTCAGTGTCGCGGTCCGTTGCAGCTACCGCGCTCGCCTCAGGAGATCCCGGTGATCTTTCAGGCTGGCCAATCTCCGCGCGGCCGACAATTCGCAGCCCGGCACGCCGAAGGCGTGTTTACCATCAGCCCGGATCTGCCCGCCATGCAGAGCTACTATCGCGATGTTAAAGACCGCGTAGCTAACGAAGGCCGGCGCGAATCGGATCTCGCGATTCTGACAGGTATATTCCCCATCGTCGGTGTCTCAGAAGCCGCTGCGCAGGAAAAATATGAGAAATTAATTGAGCTTGCTACGGCCGAAGCCGGCCTCGCATGGTGTTCGGGATACGCCTCATGGAATTTCGCACAAGTCCCTTTCGACACAAAACTGTCCGATCTCGACGCCAAGGAGTTCGCAGGTATACAGTCGATATTCGAACTGACCATGGCAAGCTCGGCCGACGCGGCGAGCAAAACGCCCCACCTCTACGCCTACCCGCACGTCGAAGAGCCAACTGTACGCGACCTGTGCATTGCTAACGCCCAGTCGATCGTTCCGAAAGTCGTCGGCACGGTCGACCAGGTCGCCGATCAGATGGAACAAATTATCGACGCAGAGGGCGCGGATGGATTTATGTTCTCCACTGTACACATGCCCGGTTCGATCGACGAACTTGCGCCTGTGCTCGCTGAACTTCAGCGCCGCGGTCGCTTCCGCAAGGCGTTCGAGGGTCCAACGTTGCGGGACCGTCTTGGGACCCGGCCGCTGCCGTGGGTCGATCGGGCGTAGTTGCATACGGGATAGTAAACGCGCGCTGGTCGCCAATGCCGAGATCGAAATTCCTTGCGGAACGGCGCGCGGTGGAAGACGCACTTTGAGGAATTAGATCGTTGAGGCCACTGCACGTGCAGCATCTGCTGCGACTACAGGAACCATTCGCCCTCCAGCGCTAATTCAGAGCACAGAGAAAAGCGGCCGGTGGTCTTCTGCGTTGATTGGCTCAGCGAAGGTCTCAGTAGAACAACAACCCCTGTCCTTTATCCCCTGAACGCACCACGCCAACGGGCGGCAGGATGGGTGCCGGGTAAAGAGTCGCGTCCGAACACTTTCTGCCGGAGCGTGCCTGGCGCGTACTCGGTGCGAGCCAGGCCGCGCGCCTGAAGCACAGGCATTACGTGCTCGATGAATTCCGTATAGCTTCCCGGGATCGTCGAGTTGACGAGATTGATACCGTCGACCCCGATTCCTTGCCAAGCCGCAAGGTGATCCGCTATTTGTTCCGGGGTGCCCGACACGCGACTCGAACGCCCGGTAAGTTTGCCGATGTCCCGTACCACAGGTTCGCGGTCAGTGACTGCAGCGCGAACCCAATCGAGGAGGCTCTTCGAACCCTCAGTCTCAAGTTCGCTGATCGGCGCGTCCATCTCCACACCGTCAATCTCGATATCCATGATGCCGCCCAAGTGCGCCACCATGGTCTCCTCGTCGATGTAATCGTCGAGTTCGCGGTCTTTGCGTGCGACTTCTTCTTCGGTACTGCCGATCACAAACGACAGACCCTGGAAGAACCGGATATCGCTCGGCGCGCGGCCACGCTCAGCCATGAGTCGATGAATGTTATCGATAACAGTTTGGGCAATTGCCATTGAAGGTGCCACCAGAAACACTGCCTCAGCGTGGGCCGCCGCGAATGACATACCTGTCGACGACGAACCCGCCTGGAAGAGTAAAGGTGTACGTTGCGGCGAAGGCGAAACGAGGTGTGGGCCTTCCACGTTGTAATACTTACCGGCATGATTGATGCGGTGTACGCGGTCCGGATCGCTGTGCTGCCCACTGTCTCTATCCTGCAACAACGCGCCGTCGTCCCAAGAGCCCTCCCACAATTTATAGACGACGTCGACATATTCCTCAGCCATGTCATAACGCAGTTCGTGCGCAGGCAGATTGTCGTAGCCGAAATTTCGCGCACCGTTAGGCAGACCGTTCGTCACAATATTCCAGGCGATCCGTCCTTTGGTCGCATGATCAAGTGTCGACATCTTGCGCGCGAAGTTGAACGGTTGCTCCTGCACGATACTGCTCGTGATCGCCAGACCGAGGTGCTCGGTATGACTGGCGAGTGCGGACAGAATCACCGACGGATCGTTACTCGGGATCTGCAAACCGGATTCAACATGCTTGGCGAAAGATCCGCCGCGTGGACCGTAAACGCCGTGCACGTCGGCGAAAAAAATCACATCGAAGAACTCGTCTTCGAGCGTTCTAACCAGATCAACCCAGACATCAAGCGAGTTGAAATCGACCTGCCGGGCGTCTGGTCGGCGCCACGCGCCGTGCAGGATATGCGAGGCCGTGTTCATGACGAACGCTGAAAACATGAGTGGCATGGTCATCTGAATCTCTCCGGTCTACGCCGCGCGGACCCACGTGATGGTTGTTGCGCGTGTCAACGCAGAATAGCTGAAAACGCCGCGCGCGATATCGCAGAAGCTGAACCCCGCCCATAAGTGCCACTAGCGCACGTCGCCGGACGGCTCGCCCGGTTGGGCGGGTAACTCTGGACCGGAACCACGCCGGGAAAGAAGTTTCCGGGAGTGCCGGAACAGCGAGGTATCCCGAAACCAACTAGGGTACCTGCGGCGCCAAAAGGGCGGCGACATCTTCGAAAGTGATGCCACCAGCCATTGATTCAAAATCGGCAGTTCAACTGCCAGTGCTCTGCCCGTGATACCTCTCTCTCGATAGATGCGCCTATTTCGTCGCGCCCGAAAACCCCATCGGTTCCATGCTTTCGATCACGTCCCCCATGCGCGTGATGTATTCGACCTCAATACGGCGAGTTTGAAACAGCCAAGCCGAGTCGGCACGGACGAAAGTATCGAAGTAGGTGCCTTGGGCTTGATAGACGACGTTATCTGCTTTCATCGTGAAGTATGCGGTTAAGTAACAAACCGAGCTTGCCGCATCACCATCAATATCGATCGATGCGGCGCAGATCAAATGCTTGAGGTCCTTTACATTCTCACCCATCTTTTGATGGTAGAACGCGTACCAACCACGCACACCCTCACGCCCGTGTACGTCGTACTTGCCGTCGTAGTACGGCATCAACACGGCGTCTTGAGCAAATAATTCTGCGACTTCATCCGCCGTACCGCGATCGACGCGATGACAGTACGCAGCCAGGGTCTGTTCTATCGCAGCGAGTTCTGTTGACATCAAAGATGCCTCCTTTGCATTTGGTTGCTCTATTGGCGAGCGACTGAGTTAAAAGTGCGACCTGATTCAGCGAGATGTTCCGATAATCGCACAGGTCGTCCCGCCACCGAATATTGTTCGGTGATTTCGCTGTGGCGACGATAAACTCTATCAAAACCGGCTTGATCGACCTAGCGTATCGACCCGCGAGCATAAGCCGGCGCACCATAACGAACGACCCGAGTGAGGTCGAGGTGGCGGACGCGCAGCGCAACACCTTGCGGAGATAGACCGCACGATTGGATACAGGTGGTTTTTGTGCGTGAATCTGTGTTCGCATATTCGCGGTGTGGGAGCCGCGCATGGGTTTAAGTGACCCGCCGTGGTTACATGAAAAACCTGCCATCTCCGTTTTGTTATGGTCTGGTAGTCGGCTAAGCCCCCCCAATGCGCAAAACCGAGGAAGTTTCGATGATCAACATGAATGGTATGGCCCACGTCGTGCTCACTGTCAGCCAGTTCGACCGAGCCAAAGCGTTCTATTCCCGCCTCATGCCTGCAATGGGCATGGATAATGTCTTCGATGGCGACGACTTGTGCTATTTCGTCGGTGCGAGAACTGCGGTGGGCATTCAACCATGTAAACCGGAGTTCGCCGATGAGCGCTTTGTTCAGGGCCGTGTCGGACTACACCATATTTGTTTGCGCGCGCGCTCCCGCGAAGAGGTGGATAAAGTGGATGTGCTACTTCGCGAAATGAAAGCCCACATCGTTGTCGGCGCCAGCGAGGGCCCTTGGGCTCCGGGCTACTACTACGTACTTTTCGAAGACCCGGACGGTATTCGCCTTGAGGTCAACTATGTGCCAGGTCAGGGCGTACTTGCCGACGATGCGGGTTTTAATCCTGCGCAAGATTTTGAGTAACGCATTGAGGCCGTCGCTGGTTTTCCCCGCTTATAGTTCGTCGCGAACAATACGCGGTGCGCGACGAACCCTGAGCGCCGTTAACTCGCACGCCTGCGATGTGGAATGCTTTTTCCGAACTCGCTTACAGCGCGAACGAAGAGGCCGAAGCGAAACCACCCCATTGGCTCGAGTGCGGACCAGCGAAAACACAAGAAGCAAGCTGTGCAAAGTTCGCTTCGGCGTAAATAATCAGACTTCCTCTGACGCGCTTCGGTTTCAATTCTTGGTCCGCGCTGACGACTGCCGATTATTTCTCCGATACACGATAGCGGATGTTCCCAACGAGGCGACGAACTTCCGCTATGTGCCCACAAGCGGCCCGTTCGCGCTACCGCTTGCGTTTGTAATATTCCCTCGCCTTGTGGCGAGAGCCGCAAGTCTTCATTGAGCACCAACGCTTGGTTCGACTTCGCGTTGAGTCAAAGTACGCCCATCCGCAGGTAGGCAGATCGCAGCACTTAAAACGGTTCCAAGTCCCGTTCTGCTGACTTTCCGAAATCACCTTGATCAGCATGCCTATGACACCGTCGTAGCCTACGTCTGCCGGTAAAAAACGAACATCGCCCTCCGAACGAAATTCGGCTCGGAATGAAATTTCTGCGGCCAATTCATTCGGTGGCTGAGTATTTCCCTTATCCAAAATCCACGACCGCAGGTCACTGCGGAACTTGACGATTTTTTGATGTTGTTCGGATGTGAGCTTCTTTGATCCCGTCCAAAGTGGGACGCTTCTTAGCCACGCTTCCGCAGACTTCACGGTGTGTAAATCGTCAATATCCAGCTCGCCGGACCACGTGTTAAGAAATCCTTCCAATAACACGAGAGTACCGGGCGCAGCAGGGGTTCCCGTTCGTAACACGCCATTGAGTGCGGTGCTGTCCATATCTGAATGCTACCACTCTCTAATCCATATAGGCGGTAATAACTATTATTGCTCTCTATACTTACTTGAAGGTGATAAATCTAACGAGGCCATGGTCTTTCTTTGGGCTCAAAAATCCGTAACTTGCCTCATGGCCTCGTCGGAGATTGGGTCGACGCCGGACCGCACGTGAACCTCAAGGTCACAATGAAATCGGAGCATATGAAATGACAGATGCGGAAGCAGAGAAGACTCAAGTAGCTCTGGAACCCCTGGGTCCTCAGCCATCCCAAATGAAGGAGTTCGACTTCATCATAGGTAACTGGGCTGCAATCCGTAGACGTTATTTACCTGATGGGACACTAGTGTCTGAAAATAAAGCCAGATGGCGAGCGCACCATTTAGATAACGGGCGGATGGTGTTTGATGATTTTGCCGAGCTTTCACCAGACGGAGAGGAAGTATCCTATGCCGTCACCCTGCGGACGTTTTGTCCCGAGACTAATATGTGGGAAATGGGGTTCATGTTCTCGCTTCGGCAAACCCGTACGGAATCGTTTCGTGGACAGTTCATAGATGGTGAAGGACACTTCGATGCGATCATTAACGTGACACCTGATCAATCTGTCATGGCGAAAGTGCGCTTCTTCGATATTCAGAAAGATAGTATCGAGTGGTCAATGACGCAGAGCTTCGATGGTGGGAAAACCTGGTTTCTCGAAGGAACTATCTCTGCCAAACGGGTTTCCTAGCCAAACGGTAGACACTGGTTTCGCGCAAGCTGCCGAGGATTTGGACGAGTATTCACCTCTATCGCTAGTTCCGGTATTGGCCGATCAGGGACAAAAAGTACGGTCCAGAAAACGACTGCTAACGGGAAAGCTGATGCTGAGTATTGCGCTTCGACTAGTTGAGGTGTGCCCATAGCTGAAGTCGACCGCGTTTTCATACATTGAAACTCGGATACCATAATTTGGACATAGCCTGAGGTAATAAATGAGCACAGTTCTCGCATTGCATTTTGGCTTCGCAACCATTTGGCTCGGCTGCGTGGTTACAGAAGCGTTGTTCGAACGAGCTTTATTGGCTGGCGATCGAAGTGCTCACCTGACCTTGGCAGACTTACATGTTCGCGTTGACAAGTTTATAGAAGTTCCCGCAATCCTCGTTGTACTGATGACGGGCGTGTGGATGTGGAGTAACACAACTCCGACTGGCACGTCCTTTTACGTCATGCTGGTTTCGGGACTGGTAGCAATTACTGCTAATTTTTACTGCGTTCTACTCGTGTTCAAGAGGCGTGATGCAGCTCATTCGAAGAACTGGGATAAGTTCGACCATCTAGACCACCTACAACATAAAGTCGGCGCATTTGTGTTGCTTGGTTTATTGGTAGCGTTAGTTAGTGGTGTGGTCGGCAAAGCATAGAAACATCTCTTTTTGGCCGATCAGAGCCTGACGCTGCCGGTTGAACTACGATGGCTTTCAGGAAAGCTGTCCCTCAGTCCCAGGTCTCGGCCATCTCCAAGGTGCCCACTCCGGACCTTGGAAACGCAAATAGTCCAACGTCTGCTGTTGACATAAGCCGTCGTTCGGAAAGGCGCGCCGACGGAACGGTCGGGGCATCTAGTGTGCGCAAATAACTTATGATTCCTTCATCAAGACCATTGTGATTGCTGATCGGAGCGCGAATCCGCCAGCAAGGAGACCCATCATGAGTTCCCAAGCGAACGCACCCTTCGTCCACAACGCCTGGTATCAGGCGGCCTGGTCAAACGAGATCGGCGACACGCCGTTCGCCCGCACACTTCTCAACGAGGAGATCGTGCTGTTTCGTGATGCCGGGGGTTGTGTCTATGCATTGGAGGATCGCTGCTGCCACCGGGCGACTCCGCTGCGATTAGGTGAGGTGGTACCCGAAGGGCTGCGATGCGGCTATCACGGATTGACTTTCGGCGGCGACGGCATGTGCGTGGGAATTCCAGGCCAAGCAAAGATCCCGAAACAAGCCCGCGTCCGCAGCTATCCAGTGGTCGAGCGGCAGGAATTCGTGTGGATCTGGATGGGCGACCCCGGGCTCGCCGACGAAAGCGCGATTGTCGATTATCCGTGGAACGACGATCACGCGAACTGGCCGCACAAGCACGGCATGTATCACATCAAATGCAACTACATGCTGCTGATCGACAATCTGATGGACCTGACGCACATTCCCTATATCCATCGCAAGACAATCGGCGGCGGCTCCAGGATGGATCAGGTAAATGCGCGCATGGAAGTGAAGCGTACCGACATGGGTGTCCACTACATCCGCTGGATGCTCGGCATCACGCCGCCGCCGACTTATGTGCGCGCCGCTGGGTTTGGCGACGGCGTCACGGTCGATCGCTGGCAGGATTTCGAATACATGGTGCCGGCCAGTGTGATCCAGTGGACGGGTGCGCTTGAAGTGGGCTGCGGCGCGGAAGAAAATCGCGCTCAGCCCGGCGGCTTTTCGTTACGGATTTATCACGGGGCTACGCCGGAAACCGAGAACAGTTGCTTTTACTTCTGGACGGCGGCCAACGGCTACCGACAGGACGAACCGCAGGCGACCGAGACGCTGTATCAGGAGATCGCCGACACGTTCCTGGAGGATCTGGAATTCCTGGAAGCCCAGCAGTCGGCGCTTGAGGCTAATCCTGAGCGCACATTACTCAACATGAAGTCCGACGAGGCGCGTGTCCAAGCACGCCGCGCCTTCGATCGCATGTTGAAGGCCGAACAGGCCCCGCTCGCGGCCGAGTAACACGCGACATTCAAACTTCCATTCGAATATCTTGGACCTGAAGCGCCTATTCAAGATCAACGTAGAAACCTCTCGGCACCGCGATGTGACGATGTTATCGATATTTCGTGCGGCAAAGCGGACCTTCAGTTCGCTGTTTTCAGGAGCGTCGTATGTTCGCTTTTGGCCGGCTGCTGCCCGATCGGGATTGAATTCGACTGTCTGCCTACCGGCCGTGAATAGTTGTTTCGTTGCTCGCCGCAATAAACTGAAGAGTGCCCATTAGCGACCTTCCGTGAGACGTTTGTCTGCCCGCGACGGCGACGGCGACGACGACGACGACGACGACGACGACCGTAGTGTCGAGGTGAAGGGGCGGTCAAGTGTCGGACTCGAGCGCCTGATCATGCATTAGATTGAGCGCGTACGGGCTAGTAGTCCAGCCTCAAACCAAACGTTCCGAGACGAATTCGATCCCCTCGCTCCCTTTCTTGCTCAGTACGGAATGGCAGACGTTACTGCGTCAGAGCGGCGCGACCATGAACCCGGAATCAGAAAGGCGAATTAAGTAAACTGTCCCGAATTCACATTCTCCAGCGGAAGGGGGTTCTGTCATGAGTTACGAACCATTCACGATCGACATACCAGACGCGGATCTGATCGACCTTCGCGCACGCCTGCAGCGAACCCGTCTTGCGCCAGAATTTGCCAACGACGACTGGGGATTTGGTACCAACGCAGAATATTTGCAGGAACTTCTGGATTACTGGGCGACCGATTACGACTGGCGCGCGCACGAAGCGCAAATTAACAGCGCGGCAAACTTCAAGACCACCATCGACGGGATACCGATCCATTTTATGTACGAAAAAGGTAAGGGTCCGAATCCCATGCCGCTGATTTTGACTCACGGATGGCCGTGGACGTTCTGGGATTGGCATAAAGTCATTGGCCCGTTGACGGATCCGGCAGCTTATGGCGGCGATCCCAATGATTCTTTTGATGTGATCGTACCCTCCGTGCCCGGCTTCGGTTTTTCCACACCGCTGACATCCACTGGCATCAATTTCTGGCGTAGTGCCGATATATGGGTTTCGCTCATGCGGGATGTTTTGGGCTACGACAAGTTTGCCGCCGGCGGCGGTGATTGGGGATCATTGACCACGGCGCAGTTGGGGCATAAGTACGCCGATCACATGATCGGCGTATACGTCCTGTTGATGGCCCCACTCACTTTGTTCAACGAGCCAATTGATACGCTACCGGACGAGTCGGAATTCGCGGAGGAAGAGTCAGGGTGGTACGCGCAGAACCAGAGTTTTTTCCTCGATGGCAGCGGCTACTCGGCCATTCAATCAACCCGGCCGCAGACCATCGCTTACGCCATGAACGATTCGCCGGCCGGACTGTGCGCTTGGCTACTGGAAAAACGACGCGCCTGGAGTGATTGCGGAGGTGATGTCGAAAGTCGGTTCACTAAGGATGAGCTGCTGACCGGATTTAGCATTTATTGGTTTACACAATCATACGGAACAACGGCGCGTTACTACTATGAGTGCACTCACAACCAGTGGCAGCCGTCGCATGGGCGGCACCCGGTGGTTGAAGCACCGGTTGGGGTGGGCGCCTACTCAGGCGAAGCGTTCTTTATGCCAAAGAGTTGGGCTGAGCGATATTACAATTTGCAACATTGGACAATGATGTCGCCGGGCGGACATTTCGCGCCGATGGAGGAACCGGAGACGCTGACTGCTGACATTCGGAATTTCTTTCGGGCATTGCGAAGTTAGTTCAGAACCCGCTGGTACGTAGAGCCGGTTTCTTCGCGTAAAACTCATAAACGGGACGGAGGAATAAAAATTGAGTGGTAAGCGAAATTTAATCCCTTCGTCCTGATTTTTGATTGCAAACGTTAGGATGTCGCTGCCGCTTCGTAACGGCCGATTAACCGGGATCGCACAACCGCCGCTTCGTGCCCATAGCGGCGGTACGGATCCGATTACGAATTTTGTGGATCACGGCACCAGCGCCCTCTGATTACAGTTCGGAAACTGGCTTACGAACCAGGAAGACACCGATAGCCATCAAAACAAGTCCAAGTGCGCGTTTCAAAGTAAAGGAAAACTGTAGCGCACCTAGCAGACCAAAGTGGCCAATTATCCCCAATGCAAACAACCGGCCGAGCAGAACAAACGCGACCACATTTCCAACGCCAATGCGAGGGGTGATAAAGGTCGCTGCAAACGCATAGAAAGAGAAGCAGCCAAAGGGGACAGATTTATTTCACGGGTCCCAGAAGCCCAAAGCGAAAAACCCAATAATTCTTTTGAGTTGCGAATTTAGATCCAAATTGGGTTCGGGATTCGTGAAATAAATCTGTCCCCTTTGGCCCTGTTAAGTGCCGCCATGGTTGAAATACCAACTCCACCAAGAAACATGATTGTGTACAAGCCCCAGGTGCTAGCTACTGAAGACATACTTAATAACCCTTGCCGCTCTATCTCGCGCATTCGCGCAAAAAATTCGCGGTTGTTTCGTTAGAAGTTACTGATTGTGTTGACAATTTGATACTGTTGCGCGAGCGGGAATTCTCAACATGCTCTAGTCAAAGCGCTTTTCTGAGAGTTCCATCTTGCTAGGCACTGTGACGCCTTTTGCCGAAGCCGGACGCGCCTGGATTTGATCATTCCAACGACTCACATTCGGAAAATTACTGATTTCTATCTCTGCATTTGGGTAGATACGTACCCAACACCAGTTCGCAATATCAGCAATAGAAAACTCACCGGCCAAAAACTCGTTGGCTGCAAGGTGCCGGTCCAATACACCATACAACCGGAGGGTTTCTTGTTGGTATCGGTCAATCGCTGGCTGCACTCGCTCGGGAAAGTACTTTAGGAACGTGACCGCTTGACCCTGCATGGGACCGAGGCCACCCATTTGGAACATCAGCCACTGAAGGACCTGCGAGCGGCCCTTAATGTCAGTCGGTAGGAGTTTACGGCTCTTCTCAGCCAAGTAAACTAAGATAGCCCCGGATTCGAAGACTGCAAAATCATCGTTGTGTCGGTCGACAATTGCTGGAACTCGGCCATTTGGGTTAATGGAAAGATACGCCGGTTGCTTTTGCTCACCAGTATCAATGTCTATGGGTTTTACGGTGTAGGGCAAAGCCATTTCTTCGAGCGCTACAGAGACTTTGAATCCATTGGGTGTTGGCCAGGTATATAAATCAATCATGGTAGTTCTTCCTTTACGTTCGCTTAGCTGGGTTGGCGCGGCTAGTACGTCCAAGCCTCGGTGAAGGGGCGAAGTTCGACCTCGTTACTCCAAGCTGTTTTGGGTTGTTGATGAGTAAGCCAAAAGGCCTGAGCCACATCGTCCGGATCAACCAGATTCGGTTCATGGTCAGAGTTGGCGTAGATGTCTCGCATTAGCGGCACGTCGAGGTCGAGATCGAGCCGCATGTGCGCAACATGAATTCCGTCCTTGGCGTAAGCTTTAGCCAGACTTTGGGACAGCGCGCGCATACCAAATTTGCCCACGGCATAGTGAGGGTACTTGGCAGAACCGCGAAAGGCAGCGGTGGCACTTGAAAAGAAAATGTGCCCTTGTTGGCGCTCAATCATGCTCGGTAGTACCGCTTTGGCAGCCACAAAGGGCCCCATAACCTCGATTTGAAATATCTTCTCCAGCACCTCGTACGGAAGATCCAGCGGCTCATAGGCGATGAATTCTCCGCGCGCGGTATACAGCAAGGTTGATACCTCACCCCAATCTGTTTGAATTTTGCTGAACGCTGATTCCAGAGATTTTGTCTCGGTAACGTCGGCGGCAATAAAACGCGCAGTGACCTTGGTGTTTTCTTGCTGAATCATCTCGAGGATAGGTTCGGCTGTGCTCTCTGAACGAGAGATGAGGGCGATGTCGAAGCCCTCGCTGGCGAATTTCTTCGCAAGCGAACGGCCAAGGCCTTCGCCAGCCCCAACAATGGTGCAAATTGGTTGATTTGTGGACATGAGGTTTCCTTATTTGATCGTTTTGATATCGAACGCATATTTAGACACGGAGCTATCAACACCGATTTGGATGGTGCTGCTAAGCGCTTGGCTCACGACGATTGCCGATTGTGCGTAACTAGGAGTTGCTAATTGTTTGAGTGAGAGTTGTAGACTTTGCCACTGATCTTCCACTCACCGTCTTTACGGTAGAGCACAAAGAAGTCTGTGTAGCGAAAGCCACCCCAATTGATGAATTCGACTTTCGCGGCAGCGGCAGGGCCTGAAACATCAATCCAAACGATTAGATGCTTGACGTCTGGTGACGGACCACTCTGCGAGACGATTTCGGCAAATGCGTCGGCGTCCGGTTTGTAATACTCTCCGTTTATTGAGCCCACAATGTGGGCATGGTCCATGAAGGCTGAGCGGCTTACTTTCCCGTCGCCAGTGCGTGCGGCCTCAATATAAGGTTGCAGTGCTTTTGCGACCGCTTCGTATTCTTCAAAGCTTTGCTGTTCGTCGGCTTTGGTTTCAATGGTTGACATGATTTGTTTCCTTTCTGTTGAGGGTTTGGGAGTTGCGCTGATGCTTTGGGTCACGATGGTTAACACCACCGCCAAAGAAAAAAGTAACTTTGGATGCTTCATAAGAAGACCATCTATCTATATATCTATAGTTAATGGCATCAAAAAAAAGGCTACGTCGAAACATAGCCCGCGAGTGCATTGGAAATTATGCCGGGATCGCCATTGAGACGCCCGAGGAGAAGAGATCCTTCCAAAGCACTTAGAAATCCGATGGCTAAGCGCTCGGAATCCTCCTTACCAGCGAGTTCGAACTGGCGTTTCAACCAAGCCTGGAAATCTCTGAAATAGGCTTGCACGAGCTTTGCAACACGAGTGCTGACAGACTGAAGTTCGACTGCGATCATGCCGCACAAGCAGTACCTCTGATTCGCAATATAGTCCTGGAAATACGCAATCACCGCCCGCAAACGCGCATCAATTGACTCATTACTGACCTCCATAGCACGGAAGCCCTCCGCATGTTGCTCATGTACGCGTTCGACGAGTGCCGCCGCTAAATCGTCTTTACGCTTGAAATGGTAGTGAATGCTGGAGGTCTTAATCCCTATTTCGTTAGCTAAATCAATGTAGCTGAAACCATTGAAACCGTTGGTTTGGGTTAACTTCTCAGCAACATCCAGTATTTTGGTTCTTGTATCTGACATAACGCTGTACTGCCTGCCTCTTCATTTAACTACCTACTAGTATATAGATGAGATTCAGTTTATCAACCACTCATGCGAATAATTACTCGGCCCGTCGGTCCCCACCGTAGTTTTGTAACGTATTGTTGGCTCGGGTCGAGAATGCTCACGTGGGAACCAACAATGGCTTTATTGCAAAAACCTAGAGAGTCCGGAGGTTGTTTTGGCCGTTCCTGGCCGATAGTGTCGATCTCGATCCCTCTAGCTGACGTCCGCTATTGACCGGCAAGCAGACCTTTTTTGGCTAGGGCCGTATTCCCGACAGTCTCCAAAGCTAACCACCAAGGAGTTCGCTCAGGTCATCGGGTTGTGTATCTTTATTCGCTTCCTGTCTGATCAATAAGCGCATTTTCGGACGCCCAAATGATGGGCATTAACTCAGAGATAGGGCGCGCATTTAAAATGGCGTTATCTACACGCTCGCGGATGACGGGCCAATCTGCTTGCGCTTCGGACCACCATATTTGGCCACCGGGCATTTTTAACATTCGGCCTATATATTCGTACCAAGCCTCATACGTTGGTTGATCCATAAGTCCGCGACTATTGGCTTCACATATGTCTTTAAAGGCATACATCAAGTAATAGAACGCCTGGCTGAATTGCATTCGGTCTTCCGGAGACAGTGACTCAAAATCCAGTAGCCCGTCTCTATAAATTCTCGCAAAATCTTTGTCTTGAATTTGCCACTGAAGAAAAGGAAGAAGATCGTTGACGCTAGTCGTATGCGACTGGGCCTCGGATAACCTAGATGCATGCCGAATTTGAAGAGCGAGATAGAGCAGCGTGATCATGACGCCCGCCGCGCCCACAATTTCGCTCACCGCCCCAAGGGCTTCCCAATTCATCTTTCAATTCCCAGCTAGTCAATCCAACACGTAGCATATCCGAGAGCATCAGCGGCATGTACTTCCGCTCTTGGCCGGTTACTTACGAATAGCGAGTGAATGTAGCCGTCCGTTGACCGGTCGTGAAGCGTCGGCTCGCCACTCGCTGCGATACACCAAAGAGCGCCCCCTACAGTCGTTCGAGTTACCTTCAACTAATCCTAGAGCAGTGGCATATCATGCCCCGCTCCTGGAATAAGAGAAATACAGATGTCCGCGAAAGAACAAAAAGGAATTATCGTCACGGGTGGCGGTACTGGTATTGGCCGGGCGATCACGGAAACGTTCGCCGCCGCAGGGATGCTCGTACTTATAACGGGCCGACGGGAAGCGCCGCTGAAAGAGGTTTGCGAGAAGTACCCGGAAAATGTCTTTCATCTCGTTGCGGACATTACAGATAGCACTCAGAGAAACCGTATCGTGCCGCTGGCCAAGGAACGTATGGGAAGGCTCGATACACTGGTGAATAACGCGGGTCTTCTTAGGATGGGGAATCTGGTTGATTCCACTGACGAGGATTTCGAAGATTGCTGGGCTACGAATTTGGTTGCGCCGGCGGGCTTGATGCGTGACGCAGTCCCGCTATTGGCAGAATCGAAAGGCTCAATCGTCAATATTTCTTCAGTGACAGGGCGTGCGCATATACCGGGAACGGGGGCTTACGGCTCTACCAAAGCTGCACTACATCACCTCACAACGATATGCGCGATTGAGTTGGGACCTCTAGGGATCCGTGTCAACGCTGTTTCTCCAGGGGCGACCAGAACGGATATGGGTGGTGTTGCAATCGATGCGTTCGGTGAGGGGGCGTTTGAGCAGATGACACCGCTTCAGAGAGTTGGCATCCCGAGCGATATCGCGAAAGCAGTGTTCTACGTCGCGAGCGAGGACGCGGGATGGGTCACGGGCCAAGTCATCGAAGCCTCGGGAGGAATGTCGCTATAACGGCCGGACAGACTTGGATGCCTGGAAATCGTACCTCTAGACCGTGAGGGTCTCGCTGTTCGTCTGAGCGTGTAAGTCCGTCGTTGGCCGTACAAATCGAAAGGTGTAACAGGATCAAACGTCCGCTCACTAAAAGGCGACCGGAATCGGTGCCGCGGCGTATGTTTGTCTGATCAGATCAAAGCTACCGCTTGAAGGCGGAGGTTGAAGGCCACCTTCTTACAGATTGCGTGACTCAGGCGCGCGTCCAGGCATGGGAAAACTCGGCTCTAACGTCCGAATGTCGTGCCAAACCTGCCTTCAAAAACTTCGAACGAATAAGCGCAAGGTGTTCCCGCCCGAACAAACCCGTAGTGCGCTCAGTTACCGGGTCCTTAAGTACGTAATGGGGGATGCCAACGAAACCGGATTCCTCGGCCGCGCTCATCGATGCTTGAACGGCCACCAGCCCCGGACCGTCATCCGCAACGTAGTCATCAAACGACGACGTATCGACACCAACTTCCGCACACGCGCGGCAGAGAATGTCCGAGGACTCGAGCTCAAACTCACGCCATCCGGTACTCCAGCCCTGGAGATAAACCCACATGGCGAACGGAACTTCCAGATTCTGCTTCTTGGCGAAATAAAATGCCCGATGGGCGAGTGCTGAATCCAGAAGCCGGTACGGGCTGCGCAAAGGTAAGGACTGCAAAACCGCGTATTCACGAGCCGTTGTGTAGTACATGCGAGCCTTGCGGTCGGCAGCCTGGGACGGTGGCCGCCGACGCATGTCAGTATCGACCCGCGTTGTAAGACCGAAGGCTTCGTAGCTCAGCGTATAAACGTGGAAATCAACGGTAACTCGAAAATCTCGCGCGATCTCGAGTGTCGGTCGGAGTGCCAAATATCCATGCGGAGACTTAAGGTCAAGATAAACCGTCAGTGAGATCTCACCAGGTCTCTGCAAAACGCTTAACCAATCGTCTTGCTCCGACATGATAGAAGCGACAGCTGGGTTCGGGTGTGAGGTATTTTGACCGGCCATTAACGGGGCACCTTTCCCTTTAGTTTCGGGCGACGGCGGAATTATATTTTCGGAGTAATTGCGAATCGAGAGACGCCATACCGATTACTGAGGATACATCGGTATGGTGCCAGTTACGGCGCAGCGCGATTCGGCAATCCGGGAGAGGCGCACGCGTGGATGCTGAAACACGATCGCGAAACATTCTCGACCCGGAGCGATAGCGAACTTCTGCTCGATTCCGCGCCCTAAAACTGCCTCGTCAGATCCTGGCGCGCAGAAAGCCTCGTCTTATCGCTTTCGCACATCGCTGCCTACCCATGTATTCCCAAAGGTTTCGCTCTGCTACTGCTCGGGCCCGACCTCGGCATAGCACCAACTCTACCGGCGACCTGATACGAGTAGCGCTGAATAGACGAGTGACGACTTCTCAAGTGCCGCGCCTATCGGGACTATTCTGCGAGCGACCCGGCGTCGCCCGCAAAACCCCGTCGGCGAATAACACTGTCGGCTACTCCTCCTTCGGAATTCCGATTTCTCTTTTGCCGCATCTACCACCAAAACGAAAACTGGCGACTGAGGTTGGCAAAAGATTATTTGCGGTAGTCAGCATCGTCGAGGCCTGCAATCGGGAAAAAGCCCGGCAGAGATTTGACGCGCTCAAGCCATCCGACAATTGCCTGATACGAGTCGAGCGAAAAATTCCCCATCGGCGCGAGCGCCACATACGGAAATACAGCAATGTCTCCAATAGTCGGCCGCCCGCAAGCAAGCCACTCGCGGGACGTCAGGTGCTCATCCAGAATTTCCAACGATCGCTTCCCGCGAATCGTTGAAGGCGCAATATCTTCGTTGAATTCGTGGGGAATACCGTTGCCTGAGATCCCGAACGACACGATTGCCCGCGCAGTGAAGACGCCGTACTGCACCCAGCTCGCCGCGAATGCCATCCATTCCATGATTGCGGCCTGTTCGCCGGCCTCTTCCGACCACCATGGTTCGCAGCCGTGTTTATTCGCCAGGTAAACGAGGATAGCGGCGGAATCTCGCAGCGTGAGATTGTCATCAACCAGCACCGGAACTTCGCCACGGGGATTAACGGCGAGAAATTCGGGTTGGTGTTGAACGGCCTGCATGAGATCGACGTCGATTTTTTCGCAGTCGATATTGAGAAAAGACATCAACAGGCGAACTTTGTAGCTATTGCCGGATTCTTCGTAGGTGTAGAGCTTCATCTTGCTATCTCTCGGTCTGGATAATCAGAAAACAGGAACCTGACATGAACCGAGCGATGTTATCGCAGGCTCGACAAAGCGTTACCTGCAGGCAACCCTAAATTCAGAGATGTGAGCGCGAAACGCCAGGGGCGAGCTCGGTTTTGGGAAGCCGTCATCCTTCAAAGTCGATTCCACGAATATGACGCGCTAGGTGGCGTAGATCGCGTAGTTCAAGGTACAAATTCAAACGTGCGCGGGGCGTTAGTGTGGGAAAGCAAAATGCTATAGTTAGCGGACCGACGAGATCTTCTTGTCGCGGGGAAATAGACGTTTTTTAGAGTTGCTTTCGAGAGGGGAAGAACATTGTCAGAGAGTCAGGAAGGAAGTCCCGAGGTATTGGACGCGATTGTAGTAGGGGCTGGCGTTACCGGTCTGTACCAGCTTTATCGCCTACTCAATCTGAATCTGAACGCAAAGATTCTGGAGGCCGGGGGCGGAGTCGGCGGAACGTGGTATTGGAATCGCTATCCCGGTGCACGATTTGATTCTGAATCAATCAGTTACCAATACAGTTTTTCCGACGAACTTCTGGAGGAGTGGAATTGGTCTGAGCACTATTCTGGTCAACCGGAGAATGAACGCTATCTCAACTTTATGGCAGATAAATTTTCGCTAAAGCAACACATCAGGCTGAACTCCCGAGTCAAATCTGCGGTTTACAATTCCGAGAAGGTTCTCTGGGAAATCGAGACCGAAGACGGTTACAAAGTGTGCAGCCGGTTCTTCATATCCGCAGTAGGCATTCTTTCCGCGACGCACATGCCCGATATCGAAGGCATCAGCGATTTCAAGGGAGAGTCCTTCCATACTTCTCGCTGGCCGCATGAAAAAGTAGATTTCAAAGGGAAGCGCGTGGGTGTGATCGGTACGGGCGCGACCGCGATACAGCTGATACCGGAAATCGCGGGTGAGGTGGGCCATCTAACGGTGTTCCAACGGACGGCTAATTACGCCTGCCCTCTTCGCAATTCAAAAATCGAGGATAGCGAACAGGAAGATCTGAAGAAGACCTATCCCGAAACGTTTGAACGATGCAAAAGGACCTTTGCTGCGTTTATGCAAGAGGCCGATCCGCGCAATACCTTTGAAGTGTCTGAGGAAGAGCGGCTGGCCTTTTATGAAGAGATTTGGTCCAAGCCAGGATTCCACAAGTGGTTTGGTAATTTCCAGGACAGCATGACTGATGATGCAGCGAATGAGGAATATGCAAAGTTCGTCAGGGGCAAGATAAGAGAGCGCGTCAAGGATCCGGCCATTGCGGACCTGCTTACCCCAACTGATCATCCGTTCGGGTCAAAACGCATACCGTTAGAGACGAATTATTACGAGGTCTACAATCAGGATAACGTGCAATTAGTTAACCTGAAAGAAGCGCCGATCGAAAAAATCACTGCGACCGGCGTGCAAACAACTGACAACTCTTATGATCTTGATGTGATCATTTATGCGACTGGTTTTGACGCCATCACGGGCGAACTAACCAGAATGAATATTCGCGGTGAAAACGACCAATCGCTTAAGGAAGCATGGGCCGACGGCGTTAAGACTTATATGACTTTTCAGACTAGTGGTTTTCCCAATTTCTTCCTCATTAACGGCACGGTTTTCTGCAACTTCACGCGTTGCGCTGAAGTCGTCGCAGACTGGGTCAGCGAGTGCATCGATTATATGAACCAGAATGGTTACCAGAAAATCGGCACCAATGAGCAATCGGAACAAGAATGGACTGAGTACGCAGAGTCACTCACGGAAGGCATGATCTTCACAAAAGCGAAGACCGGAAATTGGTTCATGGGAACTAACGTCGCAGGTAAGAAAAAACAATTTCTGTTCTACGCGGGCGGCGCAATTGAGTTTAGAGAGCGCTGTGAGAAAGTAGCAAAGAGCGGCTATGAAGGCTTTCAATTGTCATAGGCAATGAGAGTTAGTTATCAGAGCGGGGCCCGCGAGCTGCGCTGAGGCGCGAAGTGCCTTTGCCGCTGAACTGTGGCCTCGTGACGATACCACATACCGGATTCGCCCCGTCCCCGCGGGGCGTTCACCTGGTCACAGGTTAAGCCAGCGAAGCCGTCGCCCCACGCGTTACTCCGTACAGGCGAGCTCCTGCCCCGTGCGGGGTCTAAAGGGCCGTACTGTTCAACTTTGCCGCGCAACTATCCCCCAACTTCAGGGGGTAACGCTGGCTCCCCGGCCAAATGCGCCTCGATGAACTCGAACCGATCTTTACCCCAGTACATCTCACCATCGATGACAAACGTTGGCACTCCGAACACTCCGATTGCCAGGCCGTTGTTGGTGGATTCCACTAATGCGTTCCTAACCTCCGCGCTGTCGCAAGCTGTCTCAAAAGCCTCGGGGTCCACAGCCAATGCCGAGACGATGCGACGCAAGCCTGCGTAGTCGGCGATGGTCGCGTCATTGTTCTCCCAATAGGCACTGAATAACGCATCGAGATACTGCTCTTCCAATCCGTGCTCACGCATGACAAGCGAGCCCCGCAAGGCGCGGCTTGTTTTGATTGGAAATTCGTCCGGCAAACGGAATGGTAGATTGTGGCGGGCCGCCCAACGCGCAAGATCCCGACGACGATTGCTCAGTTTAATCGGCGGTTCTTCCATCAGGCGATAGTTGTGATGGCGGAATACATAGCCCAGGTTGAATGGCCGGAATCGCACGGTTGCCTTGTAGCGTTCGGCCAGGGGACGGAGCAGGTGCAATGCGAAATAAGCGTTGGTACTTCCGATGTCCCAGTAAAAATCGATCGAGCTGGCCATGTGATCCTCCGTTCTGTAGATCCATCAGATCCTAGCATCGGGCATCGAGGGAACGCGGTCGGATAAAAGTCGGCGGTTTGTTCTCTGGGTAATTCAGACTGCGTGTCGTTGTCGTGGCCGCCCTGAGCAAAGGCCCGACCCAGCGTCATGGTCTAAGTTATCCGGCGAACACCGACGTTGACCGTTTCAAGTGCCATGCTAGCGATCATTCGGGCACCTATACCCGCCCGAGAAACGGGCGGGCGATTTCGGCATCCCTGTCAGTTCAGCCTGAACTCAGGCGTGCCCGTTTCTCAACAGATGTCCAGGCGTAGCACCAGTGCTTTCACCATCAACGAAGGTTACCTCACCATTCACTAACGTGTAGCGATAACCAATGCCTTTGGTGATCCGACGCCAATCTCCGGCCGGCAGGTCAAACGTTTTCTCTGCTTCAGTCCAGCCAAGCTCGTCAAAATCATAAACCAGGATGTCCGCCGGACTACCCACACGAATCACACCACGGTCGTGCATGCCCGCGTACTGCGCGGGAATAGCGCTCAGATGCCAATGGGCATATTCCAAATCAACCATCTTCCCTTCGCGTACGTAATGCACCAGATACTCAGTGCCATAGCGACCAAAAGCAGAAAACTTCATATGCGCGCCACCATCGGAAATACCGGGAATGGTGTACGGTTTGTTGAGCAGTTTCTTAATGTCCGCCGGGTTGTACTTGTTTGGCGGCGTCGCGAAGGTGGTGAGAAGGTCGTCGGCAACAGCGATGTCCAGGATAACGTCACAGATATGCTTGTTTTCCTGTGCCGCGATCTGGCGAATGGTCATCCCTTCGTACTTCACCAATTCATCGTTATCCACCATCACGACTGTGTTGTCGGCAACGGTTCGGAATTGAACCAGCGCGGTGGCGGCGATGTCATTATCCAGATCCGCAGTGAACTCTTCACGCGTGGAGTCAGCAACCGCGTCATACTCTGCCCGAATAGCCGCGCGACGTTCGGGGTCGCGCATTTTTTCAAGCTTCTCAGCTGTCGTGCCCATGCAAATGTCCCGCCAGTGCGGGCTGAAGTCATAGAGATTCCAGTCTTCGAAAGTGAACGTGAAATCGATGCCGGTCGTTACCGCCTGCGCGCTCACTTTAAGGCCGCGTTGATTCGCGCCTTCCATCCAATCGGTAAACTCCTCCCAGGAGCCTTCCGTCTTCATACCATGCTGATCGCATTCGAGCGCAAGCACGTTGTAAATCACATTGGCACCACTCGCCTCGCACACCAGCTCGGTTTGCGCGGGCGTTAATCCTAGTACCTGCACGACCCCGCGACCTTTGTCCTTCAAGACGGAAACCATGTCGAGGAAATCATCGAAATGCATGATGTCGGTGACGTTCGGCGTGCCGTCGTAATCACGCTGAACGGATGTATCGCCGAGGTTTTGCGACGAGATCCCGCAGGCGCCGGCGTCGATGGCGTCTGATATCAGCAACTTGATCTGTCCCATCTCGTCTTTGTTCGGGCGTCGGGTTTTTGCTTTGTCGACACCACCCATGACGTAGGCAATGAGTGGAGAAAGCGGAATGTAGGCAAGCAGGTTAATACCCTTCGGTGTTCTCTCGATGGCATCCATGAACTCTGGAAACGACTCCCAATCCCAGGCCAATGCCGCGGACATCGCGTCGTAGGAAATGGCCTCGTTGCGAGTCAGTGAGAGCATCGCGCGCTCGCGGCCATCTTCTTTTACAGGCGCGATACCAAAGCCGCAGTTGCCAATCACCACGGACGTGACGCCGTGCCAACCGCTGGTGGTGCAATAGGGGTCCCAGAAAACCTGCGCATCGTAGTGGGTGTGCAAATCGACAAACCCCGGTGCGACGATCAGTCCGTCTGCGTCAATTTCCTTATCCGCAGTTTTCTTCGACAGGCCGCCTACGCCGGTGATCGAGTGGACCTGACCGTCTTTGATGCCGATGTCGCCACGGTAGCGAGGCGTCCGTTGGCCATCGATAATCATGCCGTTTCTGATGATGACGTCTAAATCACTCATGCTATTCTCCTTTGACCCAACTGAAATATTTAGTGTCGCGGCTAATAGCGGTCGGCACTAGCTCGCGCTTATTTTTTGTGTTCCCGTTCAATCAGCGAACTCAACGCAGAGCTGCCCTTCGCGCTCGAACAGTTCGTAGACCGCAAGCGGTCCCCACCCTTCTCGTCGCCCGAGGGGGCAGACGCCCGTTTCGAGGTTGAAAAGATAACTGTGCGTGGGACATCGAATCCGGCTGCTGACGACCTTACCCTTCGCAAGGTCGCCCCCTGCATGGGGACAAATGCGGTCGATTAGCGAGGGACCTTTTTCGCTGTTGACCAACAAGAGATGCCGTCCGTCGACCTCGATCGGGCGAATCTCCCCGTCGACCATCTCACCAATTCGAACCAGCGGAATCGCTGACATCTACATCCCTCCAAGCGCTATATCGAAAGCACTTGTGGTGCTTCGATCTGACTACTAGCGGCACATGCTATAGGCTAGACGGCATATTAACTGTCCATTTAGCGCCATTTTCTATGCACTATGCGCCACACTAAACCGCTATCTAAGAATGTTGTTTTCAGCGCCTCGTTACTCGGTTCTCGCGAATTGATCGAAGAACTAGGCGGCGATCCCGACACGGTCATTCACGCAGCAGGCATCCCCGCCTATGCGTTCGACATACCGGATATCTATATTGATGCGGAGTGCCTGGTCGATTATCTGGAACTGGCTGCCGAGACCTGCGACTGCCCGGAGTTTGGGCTATTACATGGCAGTCGGTTACCGATGGGCATCTTTGGACAGATCTGGCTGCTGATGCGCGATGCTGAATCGGTTTCCGCAGCCCTGCGCTGCTTCGTAAAGTACTACGGTCTATTTACCGATATGGGAACGTTTCAGTTCGAACAGGCGGACGGTGGGCAGTGGTTACATTATTCATTGCAACCTATCGGACGATACGGACGGCGCCAGGTCATCAATGCTTCGCTCGCAGTCGTGTGCCTGTTCATTCGCGAGAATATTCTCCCGCGCTGGCAGCCACCCCAAGTGCGCTTGCAACAAAGCAGCGTCAGCAATGACTCATTCGATAATTTTTTTGGTCGATCTCCAGAATTCAACAGTATCAGTGACGCCTTGTTTATCGAGAATGAAATCCTCGATAGAAAGCTCGGCAGGGGTGAACTCCGGGGAGCTTCCAAACAGTCGATATCAATGCACTCGCAGATAGAGGGGCCAATTGTATTAACCGAAGTGAAATCGATACTTACCGTGTTGCTTCCGTATAAAGAATGCTCGATTAACACAGTTGCTGAAACGATGCGGTTTTCCGAGCGCACGCTACAGCGTCGGTTGGAGGAGCTCGGCACCAACTTTCGCGAAGTCGTCGATTCAGTACGTGCGGAGTTGTCGTGGCACCACGTCACATCGTCAAGGCTACGCATATCGCAAATTGCTACCATGCTTGGATACGAGACCCAATCTGCGTTCGGCCGCGCCTTTAAACGTTGGTATGGCAAGTCGCCGCGGGGAGCGCGCGACGATGCGAGCGGCCATCTACTGCGCTCGGACCTTTAGTGACGGAATGCTTCGCGCAGAGATCGCGGCGCCTTATGGCGTTTGATGTTTGTAAAATATCGAGCCGGAAACAGCTTGCTGCCCGCCCGGCGATAGCAGAGCGACGTGCACTAACCAGAAATTTATTTATCGAGAGACCGAGATATGGAATTTGACGACGTTGTCACGGGCCGCCGCAGTATTCGCGGCTTCAAAACGGACGCTGTGCCGACAGCGCTGATCAGGGAAGTTGTAGAACTCGCGACGCGAGCACCGTCGTCGATGAACACGCAGCCGTGGTACTTTCATGCGGTTACGGGTGAGGCGCTGGATAATATTCGCCAAGGCAACACCGAGCGTAATCTGGAAGGCGTACCAGCCTCACGCGAAATTCGCATTCACGGTGACTATCAGGGCGTTCACCGCGAGCGCCAAAAAGCCATCGCCGCACAGCTGTTCGAAGCCATGGGGATTGATTGGGGTGACAAGGTCCGGCGACATGACTGGGTGATGCGCGGCTTCCGCCAGTTTGATGCCCCGGTGTCGGTGGTGGTGACGTTTGATAATTCACTGACGGATAACGACATCGCCGTGTTCGATTGCGGCGCTGTGGTGAATGCTCTGGTCAATGCCGCCTGGTCGCGGGGATTGGGCGCGGTCATTAATGGACAAGGCATTATGCAGTCGCCGGTAGTGCGCGAATTTGCCCAGATTCCAGATGACCAGGTCATCATGTCGTGCGTAGCAATGGGATTTCCGCTCGAGGATTTCGCTGCAAACGACGTCGTATCAACCCGACGGCCGGTGGACGATGTCCTGAACTTCGTCGGCTTTAGCCGTTGATGCTATCCAGACGGGCAAATATGTCAGTTCTAGTTTCGCCCACAGCGAAGTCTGGCGACATTCGAGTATCCGCTATCTGGCACTAAAAACATGTTGCTATGCGTCGTCCGGCCAAATTTGGACACGCCAGTTTCTGATAGCGAAGGGTCAGTCGAATTCAGACTGATAGAACAAGATAAATATGGACGGTCCACGCCGATACATTTCATGGTGGTCTGCCGTAGCACGCCGGGTACCCTGATTGGCGCAAACCGATACTCAGCCAGCTCAATCAAAACGTAGCCGCCGGCCGTCATTGTTGCGGAATAGCCGCTCGGTACCACGACGGTTGTATCGACGGCGATCGATATAGCCCTCCTTCATCTTGAACATCTGCGGGAATGAACAGTCATTTCAAACGGACCACATGTCTTTGTAGTTGAACGTTCGCCCACTTTACCTCTACGCCGAGCCGGTGGACCACTTTCGCGGTGACTCCGGACCGCCAAACACCCCATAGGCGGCGTGGTTCGCCGCCTAGTTCAATAGCAATTGCTGTTACGGAGCGGCAACGAAAGATTTATCAATATCGCTTGCGTCGTGGCGCTCGGCGACCTGCTCTTCCTCTGGACCGAATACTTTATTGACCCGTAACCCACGCCGTACTGCTGGCCGTGACTCAATGTCTTTCGTCCAGCGCATCACCTCAGTGTAAGAATCAGTATCAAGAAACTCGCGGGGGTCATCGTAAAATCTACCCATGCAGAGTTGTCCATACCAAGAGTACGTCGCCATATCAGCGATGTTGTAGTCATCACCGCAAAGATATTTCCGCTCTGAAAGATTGCGATTCAGCACATCGAGCTGACGTTTGACTTCCATCGTGAAGCGATCGATGCAGTACTCCATTTTTGTCGGCGCGTAAGCATAGAAGTGGCCGAAGCCGCCGCCTAAATAGGGTGCGCTTCCCATCTGCCAGAATAACCATGAAAGACATTCGGCTCGTGCTGCGGGTTCGGACGGAAGAAACTGACCGAACTTTTCTGCCAGGTAAACCAAGATTGCCCCGGACTCGAAAATACGCACCGGCTTTGGCCCACTGCGATCGACCAGCACCGGAATCTTTGAGTTCGGGTTAGCCTCGACGAATCCACTGCCAAACTGCTCTCCCTCGAGGATGTTGACGAGATAGGCGTCGTACTCTGCGCCCTTCTCGCCATTGGCCAGCAACTCTTCCAACAAG
Organism: Proteobacteria bacterium UBA981; assembly: GCA_002292285.1. Lineage (GTDB taxonomy): Bacteria > Pseudomonadota > Gammaproteobacteria > UBA981. Next base: position 32,363 of record DBBP01000032.1, on the reverse strand, counting down.
ATGGTGACTTTTTGCCCATTGGGCGTGCCCAAAGAATAGAGCTGCAACGGATGCTCCCCCACAGGCAGTTCTTTGTCATGCGTTGATCCTGCGATAGGTCGGTTGATATTGGAAAAGCGCCCCCCTTCCTGGTTGTCCCATTTCCATACTTTCGGCGGCGTATAGTCGTCGTTCGATTCGGTCATCTTGTTCTCCAGTAACCCTGAGTCTTTGTGTACTTCATTCCTTCGCGTGCTGGGGAGAGTACATATTGGTCAGTAAAAATATTGCCGGGACTTCATATCCGTCCGACGTGATCGGATAAGAGCATGAAGATGGCATTGCGGTTGGTGGCAGCGAAATGGCTATGCTGAACGCAGTATAACTAAGAATTGCACGGCAACTCGCCGTCCGTCAGGAGCTGCAAAGACAGTAGTTGCCTGGATGCGAACAACGCGGGAGAGAGACGAATGAAACTTCCCATTACAGGTGGCTGCAACTGCGGCGCTGTCCGTTTCGAGATCAGCACGGAACCGCGGCTAACCTCGGTTTGTCACTGTCGAGAATGTCAGCGCTTTTCGGGAGGTGGGGGGATGACGAACATCGTATTGCAAAAGTCCGATGTTAGTTTCACTAAAGGCGCACCCATATCGCACGACGAGATGGGGACAGGAGATGCAAGTTCCTCTAGTCTCGGCTGAAGCGCGAGCGTCTAACTACCGTTCATGTCCCTAGTGAGGATCGACGTTTGAAAGGCTCAGTGATCGGATTCCTCGTGGCCGGTGCGTTGTTGTTGGCAGGCGCGGTCGCAGCTGTGCTCGGCGCACAAGAGCGGATTGAAGCCGCGCGCGTTAGTGAGGCCTGGCCGACTGTCGAAGGCGTAGTGGTTAAGATATCGAGAACCCGCGGCTCAGGGGCTCACGTGCGATATCGATACACTGTCGCTGGCGTCGACCACCAATCCGAACGTGTCCGATTGGTAGCGAAACTCTGGGGGGATACGCCTTCGGAGATCTTGGCCCGCTACCCGAAAGGACAGCAAGTCATCGTTGCTTTCGATCCCTTGGACCCGGCGTCCGCCGTCCTGGAACCCGGGACCAGTTGGGGAGCTGTCGCGAAGAAAATGATTGGTCCGCTGGTACTTGGGATCGCGGCCCTCGGCCTACTTTGGGTTGGGGCTTCGGGTCTACGGCGATAATTCTCCCGTCTCGTCATTCGATCAACTCACCCACGCGAAAATGGGCCATGTGTCGCTCGGCCATTTTGCTGTGATAGTCGCCGAACTCTCCGGTGGCATCCTTGCCCGCATGCATCCGCGCAACGAATGGTCCACCGGGATGATGGTCTTTCCATTCGCTGATGTCGTAGACCTTGCCGCGAATGATCACCCAGCAATCGTCGAAAGAATCGTGTTGCTCGACCTCTGCTCGAGTGATCTGGCGGTCTCCGGATAACGGCGCAGCGGGCGTCCACAAATTTCCCATCACTTCGCTTCGCGCTTGCAATGCGTCGGAGCGTGAGCGGAAATCCCAGGGCCCGAGTTTTTTCAAGGGCAGCTTATCGCCGATCGACCGAGCGTCGAATGCGTAGATCCAGGAATCATTGTCTCCAGCGCGTTGCTCGTGGTCGAAAACCGGGTAGTCGCGCTCATCAAGCGCTTTGAGGATTTGCTGACGTTCCGGCGAGTCCTCGGGTTCAAGATGCTTAAACAGAAACTTGGAAGCGAACTGGAAGCGAGTCGCCCGATAATGGCGCACACGCTCATAGTGCAGCAGAGCACTATAGACATCAGCCCCGTGTAGCTTGAAGCAGCTACCCAATGCGGCCCCGTCTTCCAATGCCTGGGCAGCGCCCTGGCCATAAGTCGGCAACATGGCGTGAGCAGCATCGCCCAGCAAACAAATTCGGCCGTCGTGCCAATGCTCAAAAGCGTCGCGGTCGTACAGGCCCCATTTGCTTGGGGCTTCGACTGCGCCAGCCAGTGCCAGCACATCGTCTTTGCGCACATCATCTTCGAACGCTTCGGCCATGCGACTTTTCATCTCGGCAGGATCGACCGGGAACCAGTCGCCTTCATCGGTTTCGAACTCAGCCGAGTCAGGTTCGTAATAGGCCATCCAAACGTTCAGCATTTCCCCGCCCCGCACCCAGTAGGTCATGACATACGCCTTCAGGTTTTTTCGCGCGTCCATACTGAACGAATCGATCGGGTTGTAATCCATCGGACTGCCGTCCAGTTTCGTGAGCTTGGCGACCTTGTTGCGAGGGATCAGTCCGCGATAGCAGGTGACTTCGGTCCACCGTCGCGGGGGGGCATCGGGCCACAGGAGTCGCAGCGTTTTGGAGTTGATGCCATCCGCGCCCACCAGCAAATCGCCCTGCGCCGTACTGCCATCCGAAAATGTCGCGTAAGCCGTTGTATCGTCCTGTCGCAACGCCTCAAGATGTTTTCCCATGTGAACCTGGATCGGACAGCCCTCACCCGAATCAGGCCCGAGCTCAAAGACTCGCTTGTATAAGCACATCAATAAATCGAGACGGTGCATGTGGTGGAAACCGGCGCCATCGCCAACTGCGGTGTCGTGGTCGAGCGGTTTAGTCGAAACAGTCCCATCGGGCATGATGCCGCGAGTGGCTTCGAGGATTGCCGCACGACCGCCGTCGACCGCGCCGTGAACACCTGTGGGGTCGCCGCCGTCGAGATCGACACCGAGCCATGTGCACAGCCGAGCGGCATTGGGTGGAATATTCAGCCCCGCGCCGGCAGTGCTGGGTTCGGCGGTCTGCTCGTAAACATCGATAGATTTGAACTGGCCTGATTCGCGCAGAGCCAGAGCGGCAAACAGCCCACCCATCCCCGCACCAACGATTACTGCATGCATGAAAGCACCCTCTCGGAAATTCAGTTCGACAGCTCCGACACAGTCGTTCGCTGCAGCTTAATCAACACACTCATGTTGGTACCGTACTCTATCGTACGATTGCGAATTGGCCGATTGGCGCATGGACAGTGTGTCTAGGCTCACTTGTCTCCTGTGCCCGAGACACGGAGCCTGTCGTTGCCTATCACCACAGCTATGCACGCGGATCCGAAGGAATGGCCCGGTCCGTGAAATAGTAGCACGCGCCCAGCATCTCTTCGGGGTCTATCGCGATAGCGGATGCAGGCTCATGCGCGATCACTCGCAGACCGAGTCCACGAAGATAGTCGTGCGCCTGAGCCAGATCTCTGACCTTAAAGGTGACCGAATGAATTTGCGGCCCCTTGGTGTGGATGAAGCGTGCGACTTCACTGGAATCCATACAGCTGCGCCGAACTTCGATGACGTGATCAGCGACCGCGACGAATGCGCTTTCTTCGTCACCCGCTTCGTTCAGCGCCCTATGGATGACAGGCGCGTCGGTCAATTCCTGCAACAAACCAAGTGCACCGTCGATGTCCTGCACGGCATAGGTCACGGCATTCATCCGCTCGATACCGAGCGGATGTTTATCCCGCCATCGCTCAGCCCAACCGGGTTCAATGCGTGGATCCTCAGGTATCGTTTCAGCAGCAATTTCCAGCATCATGCCGTGCGCTTGCTTGGGATGGATGAAGAAAGCGTAACGTGTCGGGCCGGCCACGTAGACCAACGTGTAGCCTAGCCCCTCGCAAAAGCGGATTGCGTCGGGAATCTTATCGTCAACGAGCCAGCCGAAATTGCACAGGCTCTCGCCTGCGCGTCGCAAATAGCGCGCCCCGTTCGAAGTCGGATTCGGCGCCGCCACGTCGCGGGGGGCGAAAAGTTCGATATACGCATCGCAGATGCTCGCGAATGAAGCGTCGCGATTCTCGCCCTCATGGTAACCATCAGCCTGGATTGGCGGTTGGAACACGTGCGTGTAAAGCGCGGTCGCGGCCTCGAGATCCTTGACCATGTGGGTAACGTGATAAGCACTGCGAACTGTCAACATGGCGACGCTCCCGGAAACGTTGTCAGACCAAGGAACCCGCGAACAAGTCATACCCTGGCATGCGGCCTCAAGCTGGCCACGCCAGAGATGTTCAAAAGGTTCTTTAAGCATAGTTGCAAGGTCGGGATTAATCAGGATTCGATGCGCACTTGCGTGAGCTTTGTGTTCAACAATCCGATAGCGATAAGCCGGCGCGCCGGAACAGCACTGGTTGCGGTGATAGCAGCTGGTTCCTGCTCCGCTCCCGACAAGCCCGGTCCAAAGGCGGGAATATAAGGCGGATAGTCGCCCTTCCATCGCCATCCTGAATTCGGGGACAGTTACTGTATTTCCCCACCCGATATACAGTAACTGTCCCCGAATTTAGTCCCACTCCACTGGAGATTCGTGAAGTTTTGGGAAGACTGCCAAACAGATTTTCGCTGCGGTTGTTCGTCCAACTGTCCCCCTATCGACCACCAACAACTCCTCCGCGCACTGCCACGACCCGGTAATTGCACTAGAATTCGCTTCCAACCATGCCGTCAGTTATCACCGAGCGCGTCGCTGATTCGTTGTAGGTGCGGCTCAGCGCGAGATGTAACTCTTAATAGCAGACAGTTTCACATTAGGCGCCGCTAGATCGTTCAGAGCTAAAGATCGCGGGCATAAACCAACAAGTACGTTGCGCCGCCTGGCTCGGCTGGACGCCAGCACCAACAGCATCTTGGATGCTTGCCTGCCGCCATCGCAGCAGTCTGCGGATGGCGTGTTTGTTCTGACACAAGCAGTTGTACGAAAAATTCAGGGAATAAATTCAATGTCGAAGCACATACTGATTACGGGTGGATCTTCGGGTATCGGCGAAACGTGTGCGCGCGCCGCGATAGCTGCCGGTCATAAAGTTGCATTGGCTGCCAGATCGGTAGGTAAGCTGAATGCTCTGGTGGACGAATTCGGAAAAGAAAACGCTTTTGCCATTCAATGCGATGTGACAGATATTGAAGCGCAAACAGCGATGTTCGACGCAGTGGCCGATAGGTTTGGTTCTATCGATGTCGTGCTTGCCAATGCCGGCCTTGGTGCATCGGCGAAAGGCACCGAACATGGTGATCTCGAAAACTTTCGAGAAATGATCATGGTCAATAATTTCGCAGTAACGGTGACGTGCAAACTAGGCATCCCGCATCTGAAGAAAAGCAAAGGGCAACTCCTGCTAACGGGTTCGCAGGCTGGGCATGTGGCGCTGTCGGGCTCGGTATACAGCGCCACCAAGTGGTTCATTCGTGGTTACGCTAAAAACTTATCCAATGAACTTGGTGAACACGGCGTGCGGGTGACCAGTATCGACCCGGGCATGGTGGAAACGCCGTTTTTCGATAGTCCGCAGCCGCAAGCGTTGCGACCTGAGGATATTGCCCGCGCGTTTATGTACGTCATAGAGCTTCCTTCACATGCGCGTATCTCGGAGATCGAGATCAACCCGATGGTCGGCGCTCATCGGGCCTGATTACGACGACAGACATGCCGCCGCACGCTGCACAGCCACCGGGATTCGGGTGAGTTTGATTCCGTGGCAACGTAGCGGTGGAATGTCCTTGGCATTCGGCCATCGCGAGAATGTGCAATGGCCGAACGCACAGCGACTGATCGCAGTGGGGCGTCAGGAAGGCACCGAAAATATCTACCGCGTCAGCGTAAAGCCCTCGTAACCACTCGCCGCAATCTCCTCGCAGCGCTGCCTGTAGTGGGGATTACCGCCTGCGTAGAGCAGAAAGTTCTTCTCCTTTTCAGGCAAGTTCCGATTCCAGTTCATGAACCAGGAATCTACAGTGGGGAACAAGGTTTCCATGGCAACGTCATACACATGCCGGGTCCACTCGTCTTCGGCTTCGACGTTCGCTTCCATGCGGACGTATTTGTTTTCTTCCAGATACTTGACGGCATCCGCTACCCATTCAACGTTTTGTTCAATGCAACGCGGAATATTGCAGAACGTTGCGCCGTTGTGCGGCCCGACGATGGTGAACAGGTTGGGAAATCCGTTGGTTTGAATGCCGAGCAAGGTTCGCGGACCCTTCTCCCATTTTTCTTGTAGCGGACGGCCACCTACGCCGCGAATATCGATACGCTGCAGGGCGCCGACGACAGCGTTGAAACCCGTCGCGTAGATCAGCACATCCAATTCGTGCGCACCTTCCTCCGTCGTGATACCCGCCGAGGTGATTTCCTTGATCGGCACTTCACGAAGGTCAACCACCTCGACGTTATCGCGGTTGTATACCTCATAGTAGTTCGTTTCCATCGGCACCCGGCGCAGGCCGAAGCCATGATCGCGCGGAATCAATTTCTCTGCGGTAGCCGGGTCGTTGATTCGCGCACGAATTTTACGCTTCATGAACTCAGTGATCAGATCATTGGCTCGCTGGTCGGTAAAGATGTCGTCGAAATTTGCGAGCCAAATCGCGAATCCGGGCAGCGCGTAAAGTTCTTCGAAAAATGCTTCGCGTTCCTCGTCCGTCACGTCGAACACGCTCCTCGGATCGGAACCGTGCAGGAAGCTGCCGAACGTTTCTTTGCACTTGGCGAAGTAGTCGGGATAGTGAGCTCGAATTTCCTTCATTTCTTCCTTGTCGATGGGTTTGTTCCACAACGGCGCGCAGTAATTCGGATCGAGGCTGAATACGGTCAGGTGGCCAACTTCGGCCGCAATGGATTGGATCACCTGCACACCCGTCGCCCCGGTACCGATAACGCCAACCCGCTTGCCGGAAAGGTCGATCCCCTCTTTCGGCCAGGCCGCCGTATGAAAGCTGGTGCCCTGGAAAGTATCGCGGCCTGCAATATTGGGAAGCTGGGGCGCGGACAAGGGGCCGGTAGCGGTGATCAAGTACTTGCAACGGGACAGCGTTCCCTGTTCGCCAATCACTTCCCAGGTGTTGCTATCGTCGTCGTAATGCATGCCGGCGATGCGCGTTTCGAATTGAACGTCGCGACGCAAATCGAACTTGTCGGCGACAAAATCCAGATAGCGCAGGATTTCCGGCTGCGCTGCGAAATGCTCGCTCCAGTCCCATTCGTCAAGCACCTCCTGCGAGAATGAATAACCGTAACTGTAGGACTCGGAGTCAAAGCGTGCGCCCGGATAGCGATTCCAGTACCAGGTACCACCGACTCCGGTGCCGGTTTCGTAAACGCGTACTGACAAGCCCAATTGGCGCAAAAGATGGAGCTGATACATCCCTGATATGCCGGCTCCAATAATCACGACATCGTAATGTGGTATCTCGAATTTCGGGTTCGCGGCCATTCCAATTTCCTTCGATAAGTAACGTTGGTCGGATCTTACTCGTTCGGGCACAACCAGGTAAAAGGATCGACGGCAGATTGTGCGTTCGCCCTCGTTGACTGGCTGGTCGGCCCCCCCCTGTGGTCTGGTATTTCGCGGACTCAACGATAGTCGATGGAGACGTTCCGGGTTTCTGTCTTTTTCCGTCCATATCCGCTCAATCACAATCGTTGTATAGTCGATGGGATGACGCGATTCGGCAAAATGCTCTCTCTGTTCGCATGCGTGGCGATGCTCATGCTGCAAGGGCTGGGCGCGCATCTGCATGTCGATATCGTCGGGCACGAGGGCGAACCGCACCACGACGTTCATTTCGACGGATCGCTTTCCGGAGATCATGCGTCGAGTCAGCATGACGCTCACTTCGACGTCTCTTTCCTGGAGACCGCACCAGCTTCTCCGGGCCTCGATTTGGCGCTGCTGCCTCTGACTCATAGTCTTGAATTGCCAGGCGTCGTCACGCAATCTCACTGGGCGTCTCTGCCGGCTACGGGGCCGCCGCGCCACCTGGATTGCTACCTGCCGCCACCCCGCGCTCCACCCTCGACCGTATAAAAACTCGTGACGTCATTTCATGAGCGGCCTGGCTGCTCGTGTGTCTGCTTTCGTTTTCCGCATGCCGTAATGCGGAAGGAGTTCGATATGTGGGGATCACTCCCCTCCCGGATCGCCGCGGGGTTGCTCTGTGTCATCCCGGTTGCGCCGGCACTCTCGCAAGCAACAGTAGAAGTTCAACGCGGCGAAATGACCTTTGGTCGGGCGCTCGTTTTGGCGCTTGAACACAACCCGTCCCTCATCGCTGCAGGACATCAAGTACAGATCGCGGCTGCTCGCGTTCAACAATCTTCACTGCGTCCGAATCCGCAGATCGGGATAGTGCTGGAGAACTTCGCAGGCAGTGGTCCGTTCTCTGAACTGGGCGCGACCGAGACGACGGTTAGTCTTGCGTGGGTGCTGGAACGAGGGAAACGCGAGCGCCGCATCGCGCAGGCGAAGGCCGGTGCCGCCGTCATAGACAGCGAGAAACAACTGTTGCGACTGGACGTCGCCGCCGATACCGCACGACTGTTTCTGCGCTGCGTCAACTTTGAACAGAAATTGCGCCAGGCCGACAAAGCGATAGCCCTGGCCGAATCGGTCCTGGATGTGATTGTTAAGCGTGTAGCCACAGGGCGTTCGCCTAGTGCCGATAAGGCAGTTGCCGAAGCCGAGCTGGCCCGCATGCACCTCGAGAAAGAGGAGCAGGAACACGGCCTGTCGGTCGCGGTCCATTGGCTTGCCGCGCAGTGGGGCGAGAACGCTCCCATGTTCACGTCGGTGTTGGCAGGCATCGAGAATCTGCCGCGCCTCGAGAGCTTCGAAATTTTACTGGCCCGGCTGCTGGAGACACCCGACCAAGTCCGTTATTTGACCGAGCGACGGCTACGAGAAGCAGAGCTTCGTGTTGAGCAAAGCAAAGCCGACCCGAACTGGCGGATCTCAGCCGGGTTCCGCAGACTGGAACGAACAAACGACCATGCTTTCGTCGCAAGCCTCAACATCCCGCTGGCGATTAGTAATCGGAACCAAGGCAACGTCGCCGCGGCCACGAGCAAGATAGCTCTAGCCGACGTCGATCAACTCGCCGCTGTATTGCAGGCCGAGGCTCGCCTCTACGCCATCTATCAGGATTTGAAGCACAGCCTGCATGAGGCCAACGCCCTGGGCGAGAAAATTATTCCGAAGCTTGAACTGGCACTACGCGAAACCAAACGGGCCTATAGCAAAGGTCGCTATGGATTCCACGAACTCAGCGTCGCGCGTCGCGCGCTGCTGGATGCGCAAAACCAACGGATTGAAGCGACTGTCCAGGCATTGCAGAGCTTTGTCGAGATTGAGCGGCTAACGGGCGTCAGCCTGCAATCATCGCTGGCGCAAAACGGAGGCGGTTCATGAGACTCGAATTTATCGCGTTAGCGCTCGCCGTCATTACCCTTATGGCCAGTTGCAGTCCCCCACCGGCTGGGCACGTTCAAGCACATCAACACGGCGAGGTTAAGGGCCAGCACGGTGGCAAGGTGTTATCGCAAGATGATTTTGCACTTGAGGTCACCATCGCCGAGCTGGGCACCCCGCCGAAATACCGCGTTTGGCCGAGCAGCAGTAAGGGGCCCGTTGATCCGGGTCGCGTCACGCTGAAGATCCTATTGGAACGGCTTGGCGATAAGCACGATGCAATCAACTTTGTGCCTGTTCAGGATTTTTTGCAGGGCGATAGCGTCGTGAGCGAGCCGCATAGCTTTTTCGTCAACGTCGAAGCAAGTTTCGAAGGGAAAACTTATTCATGGCGCTATGAAAACTTCGAAGGGCGCACGCAGATCGCGCCAGCCCTGCTCACGGCGGCAGAAATCGCCACAGAAATCGCCGGGCCGGCGACAATCCGTGACACCCTGACTGTGTACGGAAAAGTTGTCCCCGATCCGGAACGCATCAGCCATATCAATGCACGCTTCTCCGGCGTTGTTCAATCCGTTAACGCTTCTATCGGCGATATTGTTTCCAAAGGCCAGCAACTCGCAACAGTGGAAGCCGACGACAGTCTGAACAGTTACCCCATCACCTCCCCGATTGGCGGCATGGTCGTAGAGCGACACGCAAACCCCGGAGAAACCACCGACGGTCGCAGCCTGTTCATCGTGATCAACACACGAACCGTGTGGGCCGAGCTGGCCATATTCCCTTCCGACCGCGCGCGCGTGGAGATTGGTGCGCCGGTGACACTCAAATCAGCTATCGGGGGAATCGAAGCCGTGGGCAAGATTGCGATGTTCAATCCGCACGCGGAAGTGAACCAATCGGTCATCGCCCGGGTGTTGATCAACAACCCGGACGGGCTCTTCGCATCGGGCATGTTGGTTACCGCGGACATCGAGATTGCGCGATACGAGGTGCCGCTCGCGGTCAAACGTACTGGCTTGCAGCCCTTTCGAGATTTCACTGTGGTGTTCGCCCAATTTGATGACACATTCGAAGCCCGCATGCTGGACCTCGGGCGCCAGGATGACACCTGGGTCGAAGTGCTCGGCGGCTTAACGCCAGCCACGCGCTATGTCACGGTAAACAGCTACCTCATCAAAGCCGATATCGAAAAGTCGGGCGCAGCGCACGACCACTAGGATGATTGGGTGTTAGACGCGCTTGTTCATTCCGCGCTACAACGTCGAGGCGTTGTGCTTTTTGTAGTGCTTTTCCTGGTCGGCCTGGGCTTATGGAATTTCACCCGCCTGCCGATTGACGCGGTGCCCGACATCACTAACGTGCAAGTTGTCGTGAACACCTATAGCCCAGGTTTCACGCCGCTCGAAGTTGAGCAGCGCGTTACCTTCCCGCTCGAAACCGCCATGGCTGGCCTACCGCAGCTGCAGAACACGCGCTCCCTGTCCCGCTACGGTCTGTCCCAGATTACTGTCGTGTTCGAAGACGGAACCGATATCTATTTCGCACGCCAGTTGGTGACTGAACGGATTGGTGCTGCGGCGGCCAACCTGCCCACCGGCCTGGAGGCGACACTCGGGCCGATTTCGACCGGGCTCGGTGAAATATTCATGTTCACTGTTGATGCTGAACCGGGTGCCCGACGCGATGACGGCTCAGCAATCACTTTGACTGACTTGAGGACGGTGCACGACTGGATCATCAAGCCGCAATTGGTGCGCGTGCCCGGAGTGGTCGAGGTGAATCCGATCGGCGGCTATAAAAAGGAAATTCTGGTTGCTCCGGATCCGACCCGCATGCTCGCCTATCGACTGAGCTACGTCGACGTCGTGAACGCCATCGAGCGCAACAACATCAACCGGGGTGCTGGATTTATCGAACACAACGGTGCGCAGTGGCTGCTACGTGTCCCGGGGCAGGCCGAGGACATGTCAGCGCTTGAGATGTTGGTCATCAATGAACACGAGGGCGTGCCCATCCGCATCCGCGATGTCGCGTCCGTCACCGTTGGCAAAGAACTGCGTACTGGCGCCGCTACTCAGGACGGGCACGAAGTAGTAATGAGCACGGTCTTTATGTTGATTGGCGAGAACAGCCGCGCGGTGGCTAAAGCCATCGGCAAAAAGCTGGAAGCGATCAAGCACTCTCTACCACACGGAATTGCCGTAACTGCCGTCTACGATCGCACCAGTCTGGTCGATAAAACGCTCGTCACAGTGCGAAATAATCTCACCGAGGGTGCCCTGCTCGTCACCGTCGTGTTGTTCCTGTTCCTTGGAAATGTCCGCGCCGCGCTGCTGACCGCTTCGGTGATCCCCATTGCCATGTTAATGACCATCACCGGTATGGTTCACGCGAAAGTCAGTGCGAACCTGATGAGTCTCGGCGCGCTCGACTTCGGGCTCATCGTCGATGGCGCCGTCATCATCGTAGAGAACTGTATGCGTAGGCTCGGCGAGAAGTCGGGCGCACAAATACTGCCGCTACAAGAACGCCTCGAACTCGTTTTCTCGGCTACCGCCGAAGTGATGCGCCCGGCCTTGTTCGGGGTGTTCATAATTACCGCCGTCTATATCCCCATCTTTGCCTTATCAAGCGTAGAAGGAAAAATGTTCCGACCAATGGCGATCACAGTGGTGATTGCCTTACTCAGTGCGATGGTGCTGTCGGTTAGCTTTATTCCGGCCGCGGTCGCCATCCTGTTTCGCAAACCCGTAAAGGCGCACAGGAACCCGCTGGTGATAGCGTCCCGCGCACTGTATCGGCCGGTGTTGCACCTTTCCCTGCGTTTACGCTGGCTGGTGCTAGCGGGTGCGATTGCCATTGTTGTGATAAGTGGCCAGCGCGCTATGCAGCTCGGGAGTGAGTTTGTTCCCAATCTGGACGAAGGCGACATCGCAATGCATGCGCTTAGGATCCCTGGCACCTCGCTGCAACAATCTGTTCGCCAGCAGAAGCTGCTCGAAGAACGCATCATGGAGATGGCGGAAGTCGAGCGCGTGTTTGCAAAGATTGGAACGCCAGAGGTGGCGACCGACGCGATGCCACCGAGCGTTGCAGATAACTTCATCATGCTCAAAGACCGCGCACACTGGCCCAACCCGAAGCGCACGAAAGTCGATGTAGTGAAAGAACTGGAACAACGCGTGCTGCCCGTACCGGGCAATCGATATGAATTTTTGCAACCCATACAGATGCGCTTCAACGAACTGATCGCCGGCGTGCGAGCAGAGCTTGCCGTGAAAATCTTCGGCGACGATTTTGCGCAGTTAGCCCGCCTTGGTGAAACCGTTGAAGCTGTGGTCGGGCGTGTTGATGGCGCCGCAGACACAGCAGTCGAGCGAACGTCCGGTCTTCCCGTGCTTACCATCTTGCCGAAGCGTGAATCGATTGCGCGCTTGGGGCTCGATATCGCCACCGTTCAGCAGGTCGTCAGCACGGCACTCGGTGGCACAGTCTCAAGCCAACTTTACGAGGGCGACCGGCGCTTCGATATCGTCGTACGCCTGGCGGATCCACTTCGAGAGAATCCAGACCTGCTCGCACGCCTCCCCATCCCCTTAGGAGATGGCGACTTCGTCCCGTTGGCCGAGATTGCGGACATCCAGTTGCTCAACGGGTACAACCAAATTAATCGGGAAAACGGCAAACGCCGGGTCGTTGTGACTTCGAATGTGCGCGGTCGCGACCTCGGCTCTTTCGTCGCCGACATCCAGCAAGCGGTCGCTCGGGATGTGGAGCTGCCGTCCGGCTACTGGATTGAATACGGTGGCACCTATAAAAATCTGCAATCAGCGAATCGCCGGCTCGCGGTGGTTATTCCTGTCACCTTAGTGATCATCATCGGATTGCTGATTCTTGCTCTGGGTTCAGTTCGAGACGCCCTGGTCATATTCTCCGGCGTGCCCCTTGCCCTCACGGGCGGCGTCGCCGCTCTGCTGGTACGTGACATTCCATTCTCTATCTCGGCCGGCGTAGGGTTTATCGCCTTATCCGGCATCGCCGTATTGAATGGCCTGGTGATGCTGCTGTTTATTCGGCAACTACGGGCTAAGGGTCGGGCGCTTGAAGATGCCATCACCGAAGGGGCGTTGACGAGATTACGGCCGGTATTGATGACCGCCCTGGTCGCCTCACTCGGCTTTGTGCCGATGGCGCTCAATACGGGTATTGGATCTGAAGTGCAGCGCCCGCTCGCCAGCGTTGTCATCGGTGGCATCGTGTCGTCCACCATTTTGACTTTAGTGGTGCTGCCGGCGATGTATCGCTTGGTCCATGCCCTCGATCGCCACATGTCTGCTCGCTTCTAGGCACTTTTATGTGCGCGCAGACTAGCAATGCGTGTTTGCCGGAACTCACGTCACAAAATGTTTCCAGCGACTTCCTTTTCTCGAAAATCGCCGATATCATTTGGAGCTTCCGAGTTACCTAATCAGAGTGCAGATATGTCTAGTGACAACGAAGCCGAACAATGGACGATTACTTGCCAGTGCAAGCAGACGGTTTTACAAGCACGCGGCGAACCAATTCAGGTTGCCATCTGCCATTGCGCAGACTGCCGGAAGGCCTAGGGTGGGAAACACGCAACGGAAAATCTGGTGCTCATGAGGCGTGACCAGATCGTATCGGATCTCGCTGAACTCAAGGTTTTACCGGCAGAAGAATTCAACGACCAGGTGCCGCGCTATTTCTGCGCGTCTTGTGACTCGTGTTTGGTGGGCGATTGCACGCCGGTGGGTTTCAACATGGTCATCGTCCCAACGGTTTGCATATCCGCTGACGCGAACATTCACAAGCCTGATTATCATATGCACTTAGCAGAGGGGATAACCAAACCCGACACCGACGGATTGCCTCAATACCAGGGCCATCCGGAAGATCCGCACATGGCAGCCCTCATCGAGGGCTGCGCTTGATCAAAACTGTTTGGGCGGCGCAGGCTTAGGCTCGAGTCAGTGTTGCGGCTGCCAAGAGTTGCGCAGAAACCTACACCGCTCCTGAGTGCAGTTAACGCTTTGGCGGTCCGTAGGCGAGCAAAACGTTGCCCGGCATGCCCCACAGGCCGTAGCCAGATGCCACATAAACCCAGCCGTTGATTACGGTAACTCCTGCCCCCTTCAATGAGCCCCCGCTACCCGCCAGCCCATTGACGGTCTCGTGCGATCCTTTGGTATCGACGTCCCAAACAATGCGTCCGTCTTTCATATCGTAGGCGCGTAAATGTCCATCCATGGAGCCGGAAAACACCAGGCCTGGCGTTAAGGTTGCAGCTTGTGGTTGGCCGGCATTGCAACCCGGTTTGTCTTTGCAGTCCGGTTGCGGCGCGGGCGTCTGCCAGACCGTTTCACCATCCTCAATATTGACTGCGTATAGACCACCTGCATTTACCGGCGTGTTCTGGTTTTCCCAAACATCGGAAATGGGCACGTACAGCATTTGCTGGTCAGCCGCGAAACCCCATTCAATCCCGCCTAATACGCCACCCGGAGACAGGCGTTTTTTCCACACCAGGGCCCCGTTGTTATCCGGGTCCAGCGCGTGCATCACGCCGGATTTCTGGCCCGCGAGCAATAGTCGCTTACCGTTCGGCAGCTCGCGCAGAATAGCCGACGAGCCGAAATCGAGATCCGGCCCGCACTCTTCGGTCACCACAGGATCCGCACCCGGGGTCACGCATGCCAGAGTCCACGCATCGTCGGCTTCGCCCTGATAAGTCCAACGCAGCTCGCCCGTGTCGAGGGCGAGTGCGACGACGGCGTCGCTGGTCTCCGGTACCGGGCCGGTGTATGCATTACCGGTGGTGACGTAGAGCGCACCGGCGCGAACATCAATGGTTGCCGCTGACCACGCGCCCACCCCGGATGGGCCATAACGTCTGAGCCCCGATTCGCCAGTCTTTTGCAGTGTCGGTTCTCCGACCAGCCAGGTCTGCCACTTCTGTTTGCCAGTGGCCGCATCTACTGCGATCACCGAGCCCCTGAACGTGCAGCAATTGTATTCCGGCGAAGCTGAAAGCCCCTTCTCGACTGATGCAGTAGAGAAATACAATACGCCCTCATACAGCACTGGCGTTGCGGTGATCTGTGACACAGGATGAGTTTCCTGCTGCTGCCGCCAGCGCAACTCGCCAGTTTCGGCATCAATCGCATATAGCCAAGCCTTGCGGTCTGCGATGTACAGTACATGCCCTTCCCCATCAGGATCCGGCGCGACGATCGGCGTCGCCCGAACCGGGCCCGCAGTCGGGAACTTCCATACTGCACAACCGCTCTTCGCGTTCAGGGCATAGACACCGCCCGCCGGACTACCAACAAACAAGCGATCACCTAACGCTGCCGGTTGAATACCGACGCTGCTCGAGCCAGGAAATCCGAATGCCCAACGCAGTTCGAGCTTATCCAGATCTGCGGGAGTCAGCCCGGCATGCTCAGCGGGCTGCAAGCGCGCGTTATCCAGGTCCGGACTCCAACCCGACCAGAGTGCGCCGTCGCCCTGCAATTCTTGCGGCGAATCGCAGCTCACGAGTTTTTCTGATGCCGGGTCAGGCACGCTGCCCCATGGCTTATTGGAAATGTATTCTGCCAACGCACGCTGACGCTCTGCACCCAGTTGGATGGCATAAATCGCCATACGGCCACGCGAGATGACCTTGAAGATATGCTCCGGTGGCAACTCGGCCATCGACGCACGCGGCATGGCGCGCAGTGCCGGCGGCTCGCTATGGCATGCCGCACAGATGCGATTGAAAGAGGTTTCCGGCGCCTCATCCTCAGTGTCGTCGGCCCAGGTAGCCGTCATAGCGCTGAGCAGCAGCCCGCCTATCCCGATGCATAATCCGCGCATTTCCGTACTCCCTATTTACGAATATTTAGTGCAAGACGCGACTACCACTGTCGGAAAAATACCTGCCGATCAGCTCGCGACGGTCTTCTATCTGTCCCCCATGATATCGCGGGCAAACAAACGAGGGCAGGTTCGACTAATTGGATGGTTGAGCCTAGCGGATGGAATCTGAGCGGAACTCGATCAGATGTAAAAACTCAGACTCCGTCTGACGATCTTTGACGCCGAGGATCGCTGTCGTGTTGAGTAGGGAAACTGCCGATAATTTGCACCGACGTGCAGAATTTCTGCCGGCTCAAGCGCGACTCAGGGCAGCGCCACATCCAAGTGCTGGTTAACGACCGTTGGTGCAACTGGCGGAAGTCGACGGGATCGCAGAAAAGGAAGTTTGTTCGCCCTATGCTCCGCCATCGATACGTTGACGTTCCAGGACGAGTGGCCCGCTCGACACGTAGCGACACGCGCGCTCGAGTTCGTCACGCTCGGGGCCGAAACAACCGGGCTTGTTTGACCTAAGTTTTGCGGGGCCTTCTCTTTGCCGCAGCCGCAGCCCCGGCCAGGCCAACCAGCACAATGAACAAGGTAGCCGGTTCCGGCACTGAGCTGCTTTGGCTTTGCACAACGATCAGTTGGTAAATCGTATTGGCGCCGCTGCTGATGAATTGCGTGTCGAAGAACAGGCCGCCGGACAAGGCCGCGAAATTGAAGGTGTCAAAATCACCGGTAATCTGCTCGGCGATGAATAGATCAAAAAAATCTCCCGCGCTCGGAATGAAGCCATTCAATAATGCAATATCCAGAGTGCCGCCCAGCGCAACGCTCATGGCGTCGAAGGCGTCGTATTCGCTGCCGCGGGTCAACCCACCCACTTCCATTGACAGTTCGTTGTTTGCGCCGAAGACCAAATCTTGCGCGCCGATCAACGCTGGGCTGTTACCAGGGCCAAAGGCGCCATCAAAAATGACCTTGCCTTCATAGCTGCCTGCACCGAAGACGGGGCCTTTAAGGGTGAGGCCTGCGGCGCCGCCATTAACGATGCCTTGGTTTTCGATACCGCCGTCGAAAATTTGCGCCGTCGAATTGCTACCATCGACGCGACCATTGATGAACAGGTTGGACGAGATCGGGCCGGCCCCTGTACGAGCGGACACATCAAACGTTGCACCGCTGTCGACGGTGACCGTAGAGGATGCAAAGCTGCCATCGCCAGCGAGCGCCAGCGAGCGCCAGCGTTCCTTTCTTAACCTGCGTCTCGCCGCTGTAGGTGTTAGCGCCGCCCAGGGCCACGGTGCCGGTACCGGTTTTGGTCAAACCGCCAGTACCGCTGATCTCCCCCGTGAGACTAATCGTCTTATTGTTGGCAGCGTTGTCCACAGCAAACGTAGCACCGCCGTTTTGTAATGTGATGGCCCGGTCAATCGTTAGCGATTTAGTACCTGTATCCAGTGCGCCACCGTCGAAGCTCAGCCCACCGGACGATGCGCCCAGGTTGTTGTCGGCGGTTATTTCTACCGTCCCACCGTTAATGAAGGTACCGCCGCTGTAGGTGTTCGCGCCACTCAGGGCAACAGTGCCCGAGCCGGATTTGGTCAAACCACCGGTGCCGCTGACCTCACCCGTGAGACTAATCGTCTTATTGTTGGCAGCGTCGTCCACGGCAAATGTACCGCCGCCGTCTAGCAGATTGATGGCCCGGTCAATTGTCACTGATTTGGTACCCGTATCCAGCGTACCACCGTCAAAGCTCAGCCCACCGGATGATGCGCCCAGGTTGTTGTCGGCGGTTATTTTTACCGTCCCACCGTTAATGAAGGTGCCGCCGCTGTAGGTGTTTTCGCCGGCCAATGTTTGCGTGCCCGTACCGGTTTTTGTCAGCGCGCCATCGGTGCCGCTGATAACGCCCCTGAAGCTGCCACTGCCGTCGTTGCTGCCGAGCGTTAATAACCCGCCGTTACCGAGGCGCACGCTTCCGCCGTCGCCGCCACTATCGGCGCTTTTCAGTGCACCGATCGCTGCACTTTCACCGGAGAGGCGAAACTGCGTTCCATTGGAGAGAATTACATCGGAGGATGCCGAGGTTGCGTCGGAAGAAGCGACCAAGAGTCTGCCGTTTTTAATCTCCGTGTCGCCGCTGTAAGTGTTGACGCCGTCTAGCTCCAAACGACCCGTGCCGGTTTTGGTCAAACCGCCGGTGCCACTGATCCCGCCCACGAGACTAATCGTCTTACTGAGCGTACCGTCGTCCACAGCAAACGTAGCGCCGCCGTCATTTAGCACGGTGATGGCCCGGTCAATCGTCACTGATGTCGTACCCGTATCCAGGGTGCCACCGTCAAAGCTCAGCCCACCGGATGCCGCACCCAGGTTGTTGTCGGCGGTTATTTCCAGCGTCCCGCCGTTAAAAAACGTACCGCCACTGTAGGTGTTCGCGCCCGATAATGTTTGAGTTCCCGTGCCGGTTTTTGTCAGCGTGCCGCCGTCGCCGCTGATAATGCCCCGGAAGGTAGCGCTGCCGTCGTTGCTGCCGAGTGTTAATGCCCCATCGCTGAGAAGAACGCTGCCACCGTCGCCACCGCTACCGGCACTTCTCAGCGCACCGATCGATGCATCATTCCCAAACAGCGTGAACTGCGTCCCATCAGAGAGAATCACGTCAGAAGACGCAGAGGTCCCATTGGAAGAAAACAGCAGCAGCCTACCGTCTTTAATTTTTGTGTCACCGCTGTAGGTGTTGACGCCGGATAACACGACAGAGCCCGAGCCGGTTTTGGTCAAACCGCCACTACCGCTGATCCCGCCGTCCAGACGAATATTCTTGGATACAGTACCGCCGACAACAACTTTGTTGTCCACAGCAAACGTACCACCGCCGCTCTCCAGCGTGATGGCATGGTCAATTGTCACCGCGTTATCACCCGTATCCAGCGTACCGTCGTCGAAGCTCAGCCCGCCCGTTGAAGCACCCAGGTTGTTGTCTGAAGATATTTTTAAGGTTCCACCGTTAATGCTTGTACCGCCGCTGTAGGTATTCTCGCCAGAAAGTGTTTGGCTTCCATTGCCGGTTTTGATCAGCTTGCCAGCATTGCCTTCGATCGTACCGCTGAAGGTGCCGTCGTGGCCGTTGCGCCCGAGCGTCAGTGTCTTGTCATCGAGGATAACGGTGCCGCCATCACCACCGCTATCGGCACTTTCCAGCGCGGCAATCTGAGCATCGTTGCCGTTGAGATCGAACACCGCGCCGTCAGAAATACGCACATCGGAGAACTCAGAAGTGGCATTGGCAACATCCTGGCGCAACGTGCCGCCTTTAATCCGCGTGTCGCCGCTATAAGTGTTGAGGGCGCCTAAGGCCACGGTCCCCGTGCCTGTCTTGGTCAAACCACCCGTACCGCTGATCTCACCCGTGAGACTAATCGTCTTTTTGTTCGCAGCGTCGTCTACCGCAAACGTACCGCCGCCGCTTTCCAGCGTGATGGCCCGATCAATCGTCACCGATTTAATACCCGTATCGAGCGTGCCACCGTCGAAGCTCAGCCCACCGGATGATGCGCCCAGGTTGTTGTCGGCAGTTATTTCTAGCGTACCGCCGTTGATAAACGTACCGCCGCTGTAAGTGTTAGCGCCGCCCAGCGCTGTTACGCCAGAGCCGGTTTTGGTCAAACCGCCGACGCCGCTAATTACACCATCCAGGCTCAGCGTTCCATTGAGTTCGTTGGCAAACGTACCGCCGCCGCTTTCCAGCGTGATGGCCCGATCAATGGTCACTGAATGAGTGCCCACGTCCAACGCCCCACCGTCGAAGCTAATCACACCGGTGCCGAGGTTGTTGTCGGCGGATATTTCTAGCGTGCCACCGTTAATAAATGTGCCTTCGCTATAAGTGTTCACACCACTGAGATTAAGCGTTCCGCTACCAATCTTTTCGAGACTGCCGGCGCCGTCAATAGTGCCTGCGAATGCTTGATCGCCATCGTTAGCACCCGTGATGAGCCTTGACGAACCGGACACATCAATCTGCCCGCCATCGCCAAAGAAACCACCAAGCCGCTCGTTTGTGCCGTCCAGATCCAGGGTAGTGCCGGCGCTCAACTCCACCTCTCCGGAGTCTGACAAATTATCGCCACCGCCGAGCTTTAGCGTGCCGCCGTTGAGGCGAACTGTGCCGAGGAACTCACTGTTATCGCCGCTCAGTGTCAAGGTGCCGTCGCTACTTGTTTCCTTGATAAGAAGAGATTCCCCATTACCGCTGATGGCGCCAGAAAATGTCTTATCTTCATCCCCGCCGAGGCGTAGTATCCCCGCATCGCCCAATATAAGTTTGGCGTTCGTACTGTCGCTCTCAATGAAATTAACTTCCTCCGTGTGTGAGTTCAGATCCAGAGCGCCATCATTGAAAATTGTCACACCCGTGCTATCTGAAATGACGTCATCCTCAGCGAGCCTCACTGTGCCGCCCGTGATGACGAGATTTCCCGTTTCAACGGCGCCGCCAAAAGACTGCGTTCCGACTCCAGCTTTGGTGAGCGTGCCCGCAAAGCTACCCGAGATTAGGCCATAGTAAGTTCTGGGCGCGTTACCTTCGATCGTATCGATAGTCAGGCTCCCGCTGCCCAGTTTTACCTCGCCGTCTGGGTTACCGCCATTTAGGAACTCAATGGTTTGATTCTGATTGGTGAGATCGACGATCGCATCGGAATTTAGCGATAGCCCGCCCTGTGACAGGGCGTTGGTTGTCATGGACACGAGTTCCCCATTGACAGTCGTGTCACCGGTGTAGGTATTGGCATGGGTAAGGATCAATCGGCCACTACCTTTTTTGGTCAATGCGTCACCGCTTATTTCGCCGTTAAGGGTAAGTGTGCTGCCACCATCTACTCGGAACGTTCCTTCGTCGTTTAGCACGGTGCTATTTTGGAGGACGATATGTCCGCCTACGGCTTCCAATTCGCTGTCGTTAAGCTTTAGCGTACCTGTTCCGAGGGCAGCGCTTTGCGAAACGATCACCGTCCCTTCTTTTATATTTGTGCCACCAGCGTAGGTATTGCCGTGGTTCAAGCTCAGCGAGCCTTCTCCGAATTTCACAATGGAGTCACCACTGAGTATTAGGTCAATGTCCACACTACTATTGGCACCGACGTTGATGCCGATGTCCCCATCCAAATAAATCTGTTCGCTAACCAATTCAATATGAGTGGTAAACGCAAAGAATGAGTCGCCAGTTCCAAAAATCTGATTGTTGCCACTTACATTGACGATGCCCAAGTTGTTGCTGCCGCTACCGGAAAGCTCGAATGGCACCCCGCCGACAGTGGTTTCCTCCCGACCAGACTCGAAGCGAATGGTAGCGATCTCGAAGCCGAACGAAGCGTTAAGACTTTTAAAGTCAAAATCTCCATCACTATCATTGGCGAGATTCGCATTGAAACTGATGATGTCCCCTTCTTCTAACGTGGCTCGCTCCCCGCCCGTGCCGCCTGGATTCACGTCCCTTTGCCAGTTTGTACCTAGGATCTTGGTTTCTTGCCAGGTCTCAAGTTGATCCAGAAAATCATCGTCATAATCCCAGGTGAGCGTTTCGGCATTGGGCGCTGAGACGGGCAACAAAACCATGAAGGTGATGCAGGCGATGACTAGATAAGAATGGGCGCTGATGACCCTATCAGCCATCGGACGGGTTATGTTCGCGAGAACGGGGCGAATTGAAGCAAGCATCCACTAGCACTCCGGTAAGGGACGTTGGGCCGTATTTATCAATACGGTCAGTAGCAATCTAAGGCTTTCGTCTTTCGCAGATTCGAATCACGAGCGCATGACGCTGTGACCGTCGTGAAGGCAAGCACTGAAGAGAAATTCGTGAGCGGGACATAACCAAACCTTGTAGACAGCCGATGCGAGATGGGGCAGTGAAGATCACTTTAACTAACCATCTCGAGCTAGCTACATGAGTTTGGTAGGTGCACTTGCAATTACCGTGCCGCCTCAAGTTAATGGTCACGTTATCAACGACGTGCAACTGCTTGACTGAAGAAGCCGTAAAGGATGACGGCAAATCAAGCGTGAAATGTAAAAATACCTGACACATTTACGCCCTGTTTATGGCGTAGAACACTAAAACTACGCGCTATTTCTCACTATAGTGATAGTTATCATGGAGGTAGCGTGGCGTTAACGCGTTATAGAGCTTGTAAAGAATCCTGACGAAAGTCAGCGCCACTCTTGCGGAGCGCGCGCCCAAGTAACGAAAGAGGATCTCATAGGCGATGTGGTCAGGGATTTCATAACAGCGCAGCGCGCGACCGGTATTGAAGTTTGTCAGCCAACTCATCGTGGCCTTGAGCTTCAAACGGGGCGCCCGGCTCACACAAGACCAGATCGACCTTGCTGAGTGCCAGCACGGTTTCGACCGAAGTTCATTGTCGTCCAGCACGCAGGCTCGCGAGCGTTGCACGCTGCCATGGTTAGGTGTGAGAACTCGGACCTCTTGTTAGGAGCCTGAATTTCGAGCCTTGGCTCTGCCTCCCAACGAAAAATTGCGCTTAAGTGCCAATGTTGTGCTGACGCGGAACGCAATTGGAGGCAACGCTCCGTCGGCGCGCGGTTGACGGTTGTGTGATGACATTCCAATACCCACCCGCTGTCGCGGAAACGCTGTTTATTCAGACTGAGGATTCCTCAGGACATGTCCGTTTTTTCTCTCGGTTCACTCAAGGCAACCCAGCTGCACGGAGCGCAGCGACGAACCGTACCGCGATCGATTTATCCTGAAAGTTCAAACGTTCGCGCATGTACTCGGCGCGGTAGTCTGGGGAGATCCGCCGCACTTTATCAATTTGCTCACGAGCACGTGCCAAGTCACCGGACTCGACCAGAGCAACCGTCAACATGAGGTGGTTGGACAAGTAATTCGGTGCTCGAAACGTTGCCGACTTGAGCATCTGAATGCACTCGCCAACATCACCAAGGAGTAAATGCAGCATTCCCGGAAACCACAAATCGTGGTCGTCGAGTCGGCCGGTTGGAATCGAAGCTGCCGAACGTTTCATTCCCTCCAGTGCATGCTGATACTCGCCGCGATAGGCCATCGTATAGGCGTGCATTCGCTGCGCGGTTGCATTATCGGGTCTTGCTGCGACCCATCGCGCACTCATCTCTAGAGCTTCGTCCAATCGAGATTCCTGCCATAACGTGAAGATGAGGAATCGCGAGGCCTCGAAATTGTGCGGGTCAAGCGCAAGCGTTTGCTCGAACATGGTATTGGCTTCATGAAAAACCGCTGCTGAGTCTTCGGCCCAGTGATAGATGCCAGTCAGCCACAAGGCCATTCCCTTGCGGCCATAGGCCACAGCGAATCGCGGGTCGAGTTCGATTGCACGGTCATAATTTTTAATCGCCTGACCCATCAATTCACGGCGTAACTCGGTCCGTGAACGGCGAATGAGATCGTCCCCGCGCAGGTAGTAGTCATAAGCTTCGAGGCTGGTCGTGCGTGCGTATTCGAAGCGCGCTTGTTCGGCAGGTGTCAGTTTCACCTTGAGAGCAGTGAGAATTTTGGTGCGGATATCGTCCTGTAATTCCAGGATGTTTTCGAAAGAGACGTCATAGCGTTCGCTCCACAAGGTAATGTCGCCTTCGGCGTCAATCAGCCGTACCGTTATGCGGACAAGGTCTCCTGCTTTGCGGACGCTCCCTTCGACGAGATAACGAACGCCGAACTCGTCGCGCAACGTTGTCGCAGCCACTTCGCGGCCGCGGAAGCGAAACGCGGCATTGGCATCGACGACGTAGATGCTATCGAGCTTGGAAAGATCAGTAATGAGGTCTTCGGTAATTCCATCGCTGAAATACGATTGAGTACTGTCATCGCTCAGGTTGCTAAACGGCAGCACGACGATGGCAGGGCGGACCGGCACGCGATCGGGCGTTTGCCTGAGTGCGGCGGGCGTCTCAGATTTGGCAGGTATCTTTGGTAATGAGGTACTGGTGGGCCGCGCTACAACAAGCAACAGTAACAGCAGCGTCACGACGCCGGCCGCCGCAAGCCACGCGCGCCGATTCGGCCCTTTCCATGAGCGCGGAGTAGTCGCGGGAACGCCGTCCTGCGGCATACTGATGTGCCAAACCGCGACGCTCGCCGAAATATTTTTCACCTGTTGTTCGCCGGCGAACTCGAAATGCGCATCAACGCGGGATCTCACCTGCTCGACAACCGCTGCGGACACGCAAACACCCCCGGGATCGGCGAGTGCTTCTAGCCGTGCTGCGATGTTGACGGCGTCGCCATACAGGCGCCCATCCTCTACCAAAATGTCGCCGGCATTGATGCCGATACGAAATAACATGCGACGATCTGCAGTAAGGGCGAGATTCCGCGTATGCAATCCGCTTTGAACGGCGATCGCACATCGAACGGCCTCAACGGCGCTGTCGAATTCAGCCAGGAGATTATCGCCAGGGGCATCAACCAGCCGTCCTGCGCTGCGCTCTATTTCCGCTTGGAAATAGGAACGATAAGACGAAAGCGTGCGCACAGTGTGCTCGTCGTCATGTTCAATGAGACGGCTATAACCGGCAACATCGGCGCTCAGAATTGCCGCCAATTTGCGCTTCATCTGCCCGACTTAATGCCTCGCCCATTTCATCTGCGCATCATATCGCTATTGCTTAGACTAAAGGGCAGGGCTAAAAGGGCACAGAGGGCCAAAGGGGGCCAAAGGGGACAGATTTATTTGTCTCGTTCGTTAGCTGATCTCTTTGAAACGCTTCTCCAATAAATTTCGATTCATTGGAAACAACGCTCTGCTTAATGGAGGGCCGATCGCGTCTAAGCATACGGTCCTGACCGATATGCCGGTGAAATAAATCTGTCCCCTTTGGCATTACGATCACCTGAACAATCCCCCCGCACGTGCCCTTAGATGCGGCCGAGTCGCATGATTATCGATTGTTTTTGCGATTTCATATTTATATTGACTTATACCGTATAGGGGTACGTAGTAGTTCACCATGAACAATTCCCAACAGTCGAAAATATCTCGACGTAATTTTGTCCATGGGGCTGCCGCGCTCAGCGGCACGTTGGCCTTTCAAAGTGTCCTGCCCGCGTGGGCGCGCAGTGGCCCCGAGACACGCATCTCGGGCCTCCCAGCGCTATCAGGGGCGATGTTTGATTTGAATATAGCCACGGCCACGAGCGATATTGATGGTGAGCCTGGCCACTCCATCTTGGTCAATGGCCATCTACCTGCACCGCTGCTGCGATGGCGCGAAGGCGATGAAATTACGTTGCGCGTCACCAACCATTTGAAGGTGGATACGTCCATCCACTGGCACGGTATTTTGCTGCCGTTCCAGATGGATGGTGTGCCCGGTATCTCCTTTCCCGGTATTAGACCGGGCGAAACATTCACCTATGAATTCCCGCTCATCCAAGCGGGCACCTACTGGTATCACAGTCATTCGGGGCTTCAGGAGCAACTTGGCCACTACGGCCCGATTGTGATCGAGCCCAAAGAGACCGATCCCGTTCTGTTCGATCGCGAATACGTGATTGTGCTGTCTGATTGGACTTTTGAAGACCCGCACCGGGTGTTCGCCAAACTCAAAAAAATGAGCGACTACTACAACTTCCAGCAGCGAACCGTCAGTGATTTCTTTGATGAAGTCGAAGCGGAAGGGTTCGACAGATCGCTATCGGAACGCATAATGTGGGGCGCGATGCGTATGGACCCCACGGATATCGCAGACGTAACCGGTGCAACGTATACCTTCCTAATCAACGGACATGGGCCTGCGGATAACTGGACCGGTTTGTTCAAGCCGGGCGAGCGTATTCGTCTGCGTTTCGTCAACGCTGCGGCAATGGGCATTTTCAACGTGCGCATTCCCGGCTTGCCGATGACTGTAGTGCAAGCAGACGGTCAGAACGTCCAGCCTGTCGAAATCGACGAGTTTCAGATTGGCGTTGCCGAAACATTCGACGTGATTGTGCAGCCGAACGAAAGGCAAGCCTATACCTTGATAGCGGAAAGTAACGACCGCAGTGGATTTGCGCGCGCGACGCTGACCCCGCAGATAGATCTAATCGCCCCTGTACCTGACCTTCGCCAACGGCCTACGCTGACGATGAAAGATATGGCAATGGACCACGATTTACACCAGATGCCTAAGCCAGACATGCCAATGCCAAGTATGGACCACTCGAAAATGGACCATGCCAGTATGGGACGTGACATGCCGGGCACGGGCGAGGCTCAAGCCCACAATCATCCGAAAGGACCGGGCGTGGTCGGGCTTGCGATGAAGCCCACCAATCGCCTTCATGAGCGACCGAGCGGCTTGGAGAGCGTCGACCATCGCGTTTTAGTCTATACCGACCTGAAAGCACTCGATCGCAACCCCGATACCCGAACGCCTGAGCGCGAGATTGAATTACACCTGACCAGCAATATGGAGCGCTATATGTGGTCCTTTGACGGGGTGAAATTTTCCGAAATTGATGGACCCATCATTTTCTACAAAGACGAACGCCTTCGGTTGACCCTCGTGAACGACACCATGATGCCGCACCCTATTCACTTACATGGCGTGTTTTTCGAAGTCGTCACTGCGGAGCATGATTACAAACCGAGAAAGCACACAATCGTTGTCAAGCCTGGTGAAAAAATGGCGCTCGATATCACGGCCGATGCACTCGGTGATTGGGCGCTCCACTGTCATCTGCTCTACCACATGCACGCCGGCATGATGCACGTTGTCTCGGTCGTTGATGAGAAGGCCCCGGCATGATGGCGCGCCTCATTGCGACGATCGCTATTTGTCTCTTGAGCGCCGCGCCTGCTTTGGCTCAGAACGCAGCCGACGCTTACTACGACCCCGCACAGATGGCGAACGCGCGCACCGCATTGAACGGTTCCCATGGCAATCAGATCAACTCGCTCATCGTAGGAGAACGGTTGGAGTATCAATCCAATGGCGGGGCACCCCTGGTGGTGTGGGAGGCGCAGGGCTGGATAGGTCGAGATATACAGAAGCTATGGTTTAAGACCGACGGCGAATATGAAACAGAAGGCAGCCGCTTTCGTGAAGCCGAAGTACAGGTGCTCTACAGTCGCGCCATTCGCCCGTTCTGGGAGTTGCAAGCCGGGGTTCGGCACGACATCAAACCCAATCCCTCTCGGACCTATGGCGTCATCAGCGTGCAAGGCCTAGCGCCGTATTGGTTTGAAGTGGACGGCGCGCTGTTTCTCAGTGGTGACGGTGATTTTTCTGCTCGGCTCGAAGCGGAATACGAATTCCGATTGACGCAGCGATTGATGTTGCAGCCTCGCATCGAAATCAATTCCGCGTTCTCAAACGACGCAGCGATTGGCGTGGGCTCTGGCCTATCCACAGCGGAGGCGGGTTTACGCTTGCGCTATGCAATCAGACGAGAATTCGCACCGTATATTGGCGTGAGCTGGAACCAGGCCTATGGCAGTACCAAATACTTCAAACAAAGTGCGGGTGAGGACGCTGGCGAGGTGTCTTGGGTCGCCGGCGTACGCTTTTGGTTCTAGGGGATCAATATGAACGACCACACCATCTTAAGTGTCAGGTTGTGCCCTTTCCAATGAACGCTCTTGGCCGATAACGCCGATTCTGAGTACTGCCGCGAACGATGGTTATTACGCAGTGAACTGCCACAAGCTGGTGTTCGATATGGACCCGGTCAAGCTGGTCGAGCCGGGCGCAATCGGTCCGGTGTAAAGAGATATCGACAAAGGGGTTTCTCGCGCCTTGAGCGAACAACTGTAGCAGTTACAGGCCCGCCACCTCCGCGTAGGCGTGCATCTCACGCTCGACGTCCGACCCACTGGACCCAAAAATCACCCCAGTTGCGCCAGCTTCCTCAAGCTTATCGAGTCGGGCTCGCAATTCGTCGCGGGTGCCGGTGAACGTTAGCTGTCGTGCCATGCTCATATCTACCAGGTGATCGTGATCGTTAGAAATATCCAGATTGTGACCCCGGTGTACAGATAGATGGCGAATAGGCTCGGGCACGTTCTCTACACTGGCCAGCCAGGCCTCGCCATTGGGTAGGGCCTTCACACTTTCGGGATCACTGGAGTATCTGAAATGGTAGGCCAGAGCCACCAATGGCGCGAGCGCGGCGCGGGCGCGATTGGAGGTGACTTCCTCGCCCTCGTCGAGGACCGTGCCGTTGAGTGAGACCAGGCAGCGATCGAATCCTGCGGCCGGCGCGCCGAGTGCGATCAGACCGTCGGCTACTTCCCTCGCCAATTCGCGGCCCTTGGGGCCTTGTGATGCCATCAACAGCGGTACATTGATCGGACGATCCGGCAGCCAGTCGGCGGAGGCGAGAATCTGAGCCATGCCGCCATCGATCTCCACGACTTCGCCGCGCAGCAAGCTGCGCACTTGGACGATGTGCTGCCGCATGCTGGCGAGGGACAACGCGGGTAAACCCATCGCGTACCGTCCGGTAAAGCCCGTACCAAACCCTGCCCACAGTCGCCCAGGTGCGAGCGCTTCGATGGTCGCGATCGCGGAGGCCTGAGCCATCGGATGGCGATAGCTTGGGATCAGCACTGCAGCACCGATACCGATGCGTGATGTTTGCTCGGCAATCCGCGCCAATGTGATCCAAATATCGTGACCGAAGGCCGGCACCTCAGGACACCACACGCGCTCATAACCGAGCTGCTCGGCCGCCATCGCATAAGCGACGGTGTTTGGACCGGGGGGAAGACGGAATGAATAGGTCAACATCGCGGAGACTCACATTACTAGACAGAGGTTGATGCCTAATATCGTGCACTCGCGACTCGGATCTAGGCAAGCCCTGCTAAAGGGGACAGATTTATTTGTCCCGTTCGTTAGCTGATCTCTTTGAGCCGCTTCTCCAATAAATTTTGATTCATTGGAAACAACGCTCTGCTCAGCAGAGCACCGATGGTGCGTAAGCGTACGGTCCACACCTGTAGGCCAGTGAAATAAATCTGTCCCCTTTTGCTGCCCACGATTATTTGATGCCCTAAAAATCAGCCGCCTCGTCAGTTTTCTCTAACTGTCGGTCGAACCAAACTTGGGCATGAGGATGGTATATTTCTTTCGATTCCCGCCACCAGTCACGCCAGCCTTTGTACGGCAAGTACCTGGTTCGCACCAAGCAACCCCAGTTATCCATGGTTTCATCGGATATGAATTTTGCGTCGTGCGAGAGAATAGTTGACTCGGCTAACGTCACAAATCCGGCCATTAGCCCGTCAAATACATACTTGTCCCGTGCGCAGAGGCTTTTAAAATCGTCAAGTCCTTTCAGCATGACATCTGCATTAGGCCCTTCAACCATCGATGCCCACTGAACAGTAAGCGCGGAAAAGACGTCTCGAAACGCCGCATCCTCTGTCGTCTTCGTACTGTGCCGAATTTGAGTGGCCAAGTATAGAAGCGACAAGACGACCGCGAATGCACCGACTACTTCAATGACCGCCGCTACTAGGTCCCAGTTCATTGCTTGTCTCCCTGCTAGATTTGAAGCCCTTACGGAGGATACTGATTCGCCGGGGCGAATTGAATGGCGGTTGTTGGCCAGGGAACTAAAGGGGACAGATTTAATTGTCTCGTTCGCTAGCTAATCTCGTTGAGCCGCTTCTCCAATAAATTTTGATTGATTGGAAACAACGCTCTGCTCAACGGAGTGCCGATGGTGCGTAAGCGTACGGACCAGACCGGTAGGCCGGTGAAAGAAATCTGTCCCCTTTAGTGGTCCCCTTTAGTGAGAGACCGAAGAGTTCCCTCTAAATTCGTTCTAGTTACCCGCAACTAATGCTGGACCAAGGGATTCATCTCTGGCGCTCCGCGATATCTCTTCCGCGCGGGTTAGCTGCCAGATTCTGTCGTCGAGGCGGGAGCCACGCTGTCTTCCATCTGGCCTCGGTCAACTTGCATCAGCAGCGGCGGCAGATAGAGGAAGTCTGTAAACAGTGCGAGGCCGATGATGAGTGCCGTTAACAACCCCATGCCGGCATTCAGTTCAAACAGCGAGGTCGATAAGATCAGAAAACCAACGACCAGAATAATCGACGTCACCACCAACGCTCGTCCAACAGTCTTGAACGCGTAACGCACTGCATCTTCAGAATTCAATCCTTGCTCGCGCCGTGCCCGCAAATACTTACTAAGAAAATGAACACTATCGTCGATGACAATGCCAAGCGTCATACTCACCACCACGGATAGAGCCAGGCCCACTTCGCCGACAAAAATACCCCAAAGTCCGAAGCCCATTGCGGCTGGCGCAAGGTTCGGAATTAGGCTGATCAGACCGATTTTCGCCGAGCGCAGTGCGAACACCATAAGAATAGATATCAGCACCAACGCACAGGCCGTGCCAAGCAGCATGGCGCGAATATTGCGCCGCCCGATATTGGAAAACATCATTGTTGCGCCGCTGCCAACGGCAGGCGCAATGGCGGGCGCGTTTTCGGCAAGCCAGAGTTCGGCCGCCTTGTTCAACTCGAGAATATCGTTAGTCGACAAGGTGTCGATGGTCGCGACCAGGCGCAATGCGGATTTGTCGACGTTGACCTGATTGTTGAGGTCGAGCCCATATGGCAACGACATTTCATACAACAGCAAATACTGGGCAGCGAGTTCACGATTGTCCGGGAGCTTGTACCAATCCCGGTCGTCGGCATGCATGTTCATGTTCAGTCGCCGCATCACGTCGGTGAAGGTAGCAACATGTACAACGCCAGGAACCTGGCGGTACCACGCGGCAAAGGCATCGACCTGGCGCAGGAACTCCGGTTCACTAATGCCCCCCGAATGCCCGGATTCCAGGGAATACTCGATAGAGTAAAGTCCGGTCAGTCTATCGACGGCGAAATCCGTATCGATGCGGAACTGAATCTTCTCGTCGAACCAATGAATGTAAACATCGTTCAGATCGTTCCTGGCGATATTGGCCACCACGACGAGGATGACGCCGCTCATTCCCCACAAGAGCTTGCGGCGATGCGCAATCACAAACTCTGCGATGATTCCGAGGGCTGCGTGGTCACGTCCGTGTTCGCGCGGAGCGCCTGCGGGCGCGATCGCGATCAGCGCCGGTAGTAAAGTGATCGATAGCATCAACGAGATCAGGATACCGATGGCGACCACGGTACCTAGTTGGGCAAACGGTGGCACCTCGGAAAAATTCAACGTACTGAAGCCAATCGCTGTGGTCACGCTGGCCAGAGTCACCGGATGAAGATTGACACGCAGGCTCTCGCTCATGGCCGCGCGCTTGAGCAATCCGTGCCGAAGGGCATCCTGATAAGTTGCCAGAATATGCACACAATTGGCGACCGCGACTGTGAGGATAATGATTGGCGCGGAGGTTAGCGGTGGCGTCACTGGGAAGCCGATGTAACCCGCGATGCCCATGGCAGCAACTATTGAGAAGGCGATGACAAGCAAGGT
Organism: Proteobacteria bacterium UBA981; assembly: GCA_002292285.1. GTDB lineage: Bacteria > Pseudomonadota > Gammaproteobacteria > UBA981. The sequence continues at coordinate 817 of DBBP01000032.1, read as the reverse complement.
CGCGAGCGTCCCTACCGCGCCACCTACCAGCATGGCCAAGAGCACCAGCATCACGGCAAAACTGAGCGGTACCAGCGTGAGCAGATCGTTCAGCGTCTGCTCGCCGAAGCCGTTATCCATCATCGCGCTACCGGTGAGATAGAAATTGTGCGTCGGGTAGGCGGTGCGTAAATCCTCCACCAGCGCCCGGGCATCGCTTACCAGTGCCGGCACGTCCTCCGGATTATCTTCCGACGGCATTTGTAGCGTGATATTGACCGCAGTTACCGTCGCATCGTCGGAAATCAGCCGATCGCGGAGCGCGGGCTCACCAAGCGCTATCGCTTTAACCCTTTCAAGCTGGCCCTTATCAAGCGTTTCCGGTGAACGGACCAAGTTGCCAACGATCAGGTCATCGTTCTCAGCATACGAATGTTGAAAATTCGTGACCGAATCAACACGAGACGAAAACGGGATCTGCCATGACCGATCGGTGATATCGGCCACCGCCGTTAGCGTATCCTGAGTAAAGACCTCACCGCTCTGCGGCTCGACTACGATGAGTATGGTGTCGTTTTTAGTGTAGGTATTCTCAAGCTTCTCGAAAGCGAGCAGCTGAGGATTATCGGGACCGAAGAAAACGCGGTAGCTGCTCGTGAAATAGAGGTTCTTGGCGCCGAGTGCCGCCGCCACTACCAGTACCAGCGAGAGGGCGATCATGAGCCATCTTTTATCAATCACCCAGGTGGAGAAGGCGTTCTCGAACTCATGCATGGTGTTTGTGTCGGTCGGTCTCGTGGGCGGCGATTTAGAAGAGAGTTCCTACGAAAAAGTGGAC
>DBBP01000021.1 GCA_002292285.1 Proteobacteria bacterium UBA981 | reverse complement strand
TGCGTTTCGTTTGGAAATTCAAGCGTCATTTTATTTTCCAAAAATCTGAATTGGGATCTGCATGGCTAATCTCATTGTCTATCCAATCTCGCATTCCATTAATGTAGAGACCTTTGGATTCACCCCACCAATCTTTAAACCCCTGATAGGGGAAAAATCGTAATTTGAGGTAATCGCTCCAAAGCTCTACGGCCTCCGTGGTGAATAGATCGTCTCTCGTAGATATGAAGGAACATTCGACGATATTCAGAAACCCCGCCAATAGACTATCAAAAGTAAATTTTTCGGCTCCGGTTAAGTTTTGGTACTCGGTTAATCCCTTCATAACAATTTCGCGATTATCTCGTTCTGCCATAGTCGCAATGTAGACTGCGGTCGTTGTGAAAAGATCCCGTGCTGTTGAGTCTCCCGTGGTTTTCGCGCTGTGTCGAACCTGACTCGCGAGATAGAGTAGCGAGACGATAACGCCTATCGCCCCGACAACTTCACCGACGGCGCCGATCGCATCCCAGTTCATCGATTACTCCGAATGACGCCTAACAGTACAGTAGCGTTCCCGTGGCACGCATTAGAGCGCGACGACGGAACGGACTAACGCGGGACGATGGCACACTAATTCTGTTCCTTCGGTGAGGTGGAGAACGGTCGATACTGACTTTAGGTCGATTGGATCGAAAGTTTGATTCAGAGTGTGCCGGGTTGGCAGACGATTGTGAAGTCGGTAATACCGCAACGATATCCGCTCAGATTGGAGGCGGGAATGTCGGTTTCTGGCCGACCAACGGCACAGGTGTTGCCTGACGAACGATTTTCTCGCGGAAAAGGGCACGGTGAATGCCGCCCTGGTCGGCTGCCACGACTTTCTACGGGTGAGGTCGCTCATTGAATAGGATTTTGTTCGCGAAGGGGTCGGTTACTGTAAATGTTCGATCTCCCCAAGGCGCTTCTTCGATGTCCGGGCTGTTGTACTTGTAGGTCCTCGAACTGATGTCTTTGAACAGGTCATCAAACTCATCCACGCGTACGAATATTTTGGCACCCGGAGTGCAGTCGCCGGAATGCTCACTAACGTGCAGCACAAACTCATCTCGTGAAACTTGCATATAGAGGGGCGCGCCAATCTCGAAGCGATGCTCCCAATCGAGCTTCATCCCGAGGAATCCAAGGTAAAACTCTTTCGCACGGGCCTCATCGAACATGCGTAAGACGGGGATTACTTCGAAGCGCACAGGTTCGTCTCTCTACTCAGGATAAGGAATAAGTGTCTTGTTCTTTACCCCATCTAGCGATCCGGGCAAGTAGCAAGACCCTCTGAAGTCGGGATGATCAGATAGGTTCAGAAAACACCTGGTCAGTGACGTTCTTCGCGATGGCTGTCCGATATGACGCGATTTCGCCCTGCCGATTTCGCCCGATAGAGCGCCTCGTCCGCATACCGAATCAATGCCTCGCCCGGGATCGAAGTCTGCGGTGTGATCGTCGCTACACCCGCGCTAATGGTCACTACGTCATGCGCCGCCTCGTTCGTGCGGTGTGGGATGGCCATCGCCTCAATTGATGCACGCAAACTCTCCGCAAACTCGCAGGCACTGTCGATTTCGGTATTCGGTAAGACAATTGCGAACTCCTCCCCACCGTAACGCGCTGCGATGTCGCCAGGCCGTTTTATCGCTCCAAGTAATGCATGACTTACGCGCACCAGGCACTCGTCGCCGGCCAGATGGCCGTAGGCGTCGTTGAACGTCTTAAAGTTATCGATGTCGATGAGGATCAGCGATACGGGATTTTCGTCACGCCGCGCGCGCCGCCACTCGAGCTCAAGTGTCTCGTCGAAATGGCGTCGATTGGCGAGCCCCGTGAGGCCGTCTCGCTGTGACAACTCGCGCAGTTTACGCTCGATGCTGCGTCGTTCCTCGATTTCCGAGGCTAACGCGAAGTTGAGACGTATCGACTCGATCATCGAACGATTAATGTGCGTGATAGCGCCCACCAAGACGAAGACGTGGGCGACCAGGCCGAGCCCGATGCCAGTGTTGATAGCGCTCTCGGTGGTGAGCAGGTAAATGAATGCGGGCAATACGACCGGAACATAGAAGGCCACGAAGCTCGGTAAGTGAACCGAGTAAGCGCCTACTGCCGATGCTCCGAGGCCGAGTGCCCACATCATTGCTACTGCCATATGGAGTGGCGCGTCGGCGTCGACGAACAATGCCCAGATCGCCCCCCACAGTGACGCCGTTATCAGGATGCCCACCAGGTGTGCGAGCGCCCAGCTGCCGGCAGAGCTGCCCTCCGTGCGCCGCCTGAAGGCCAATGAAAGCGCGCCCCTGGCTATGTATACGGTCAATTGCGCAGCAAACCACAGTGCAAGCGTGTGCTGTTCGGCCGTGGCGCTGTAGATCCAGGCAAAAATTGCCGCTGCCGCGATCCCGCCTGCGACGGCAGGCCACGCCTGGCCATAGACAATCCGTATCTGCTCGTCGCGGACTAGGCTATCGGTGACGTCCGAAGTCATATCGGCATTCTCACTACGTGGTACGGGTGCCATGGCTGATCCCGAATTCGCTTGCCGTCGGGACAAAGCGTGAAATCATACAAGTCAAACGGCGTCTGCCTTTTGCGTGTCGCGTTGGGCCGCTATTGGGCGATTGCGTCGAAAGGTATGACGAGATCGAATGTTTGCAGCCACGCGGATGATCCGCCGCCGATGATACTCCGCGTATTCGTCTGGTCGGAATGAAACTACGATTTAGATCTGTAGGTCGAAGCCCAGGTTTTCACCGGTAGATTACAGCCCGCATTGGTGCCTCGCCGTTCAAACAGACGCGACCTACCTGCGCAACATCGAGTCCGCCGCCAACGAGGAGTTGGCCGGTTGAAGTTAGCGCAGATAGATGCGGCCGCATCGGCAGGCTGGAACCCATTCACCGGTCCTTAGTATGAACGCGTGCTGGAAACGCGCAACGCGATCACCGGCGGCGCCATCCAACTTGCGCATCTGAGGTCGCGAATACCATTTTCGCTTCAGGCAGACGCGGCCTTTTTTCTCGCCAACTTCTTCCGCACGGTCTTTTTACGCGGCGTTTTACGTTTGGCCTTGAACGCATTGAACAAGCGCGACTTCGGGTATTCCGCGCCAACGACATGCTCAATGGTTTGCAGACGCACCATCTGATAGGTCCGAATGCGGAACGCGGGATCGCAGGACATGCGGATATACAGATCTTTCGGCGGCACGCCGTAGTCTTCTTCGAGCCATTGCATGAGGTTGGCGGCCGCGTCATAAACGGCGTGCTCCATCGGACGGTTGATACCCACGGCAACGATGCTGTCGGGTTTGTCGATGCGTACACAGGGCAGACGTTTTTTCTTGACCACGGTGCACGATAGCTGCACGGTCGCGCGCGTTTCGTCGGCGATGCCGGTGAATTCGGTATCCCCCTGGCCGCCGTGCACATCGCCAATGTAAAGCAAGCCACCATCATTGTAGGAATTCAGATAAATCGTGTGGCCGGCACAAATATCGCGGCAATCGATATTGCCGCCGAACGGTCCCTGCCCGAGCACCGAGGTGAAGACTTCACGTTCGGGCGCGGTCGCGAGCGTGCCGATAAACGGTTCCAGGGGCCAGCTCAGGCTTTCCGAATACTTCGCTGTGCCGTCACGCGTATGCCCGCTCGGGCCTGGAAGATGCTCGATAACCTGCACAAAACCATCTGCACAGTCTTTGTAACGCAGTGAGTCACCCAGCGGCCCCATGCGCGGCAACACACCGGAGAAGCCATAGCGCCAGGGATCAATCCAGTCGATATGCACCGCCAGCACGTCGCCTGCCTTGCAGCCTTCAACATAGATTGGTCCAACCACCGGATTGAACAAGCCTGGCGTGGCTTTGGCCAGGTTGGCGAAGTGTTTGCCCGCAAATCCCTGCACGGTCGGATTATCACTATCGTCGGCGATCATGCCGGACAGGGCGTCATCGGTTTCGACCTGAAAGACCTCGCCTGGCTTAACCCGCAGGCACGGTTTATCGCGGTTGTCGAAGGCGTACTTCTGGACCTTACGGCGTTTGATAGTTTTCATTGGCTCCCCCCGGTTCAATCAATCGTGTGTCGAGTATAGCGGTCGCACCCCTGGTTCAGGCGCTTGCCCTCGCGCGGGCTGAACGAAGCCACGCAGAAAGTTCGCTCAAGTGCGACCGAGACGAAACACTGAGACGCGCTCATGCTGGTGCTGAGCAAGGAGGAACGGAAAACATTCATCAAGGCGGATACGCCGCGCGGCGCAGCCGGAGGGCTGCGCCGCCGCGAGTTGGTGACGCGCGCAGCTAGGCGGCTTTCGGAGATGGACCGAAGCGGTTCTCGCCCTCAGTGCCATCAAGGACCATGAAAACGAGCAATACCAGTCCGCCAATCAAGGGTAGAAAGGCGATTAGTACCCACCAACCTGAGCGGTCTGTATCGTGTAAGCGCCTTACTGCCACAGCGAGCGAAGGTAGCAATAACCCGAGCGTGAACAAGCCGGTGAGGACGCCCGGCATTAACAGTGCTTCCAGTAACGCCAGGGCGATGATGATGAGCATGTAAAACAGGATATAGAACCAATATTCGCTACGTCGCGCGCGACCATTAAAATCCGCGTACTGCTTAACTACTTTAATAAACCAATGCATGTGTCATCACTCTCCGGTTCGTGGGGCTGGTTGTGCCTGCTTAGTCGATGAGTTCGCAGCATTCGTTGCTGCAACAATCGGCGACGATATTCCCTGACCACTCGTATGGCCAGTTTGCAGGATCGTGAGGGCATCCGGCAACGACAAACGCCGTCGCGAACATTTTCGTTAAGCATCGTCTGATTCAGCGGCGGGATAGCTTGGGTTTGTGCTCTGCGCGATGGAGCGCCACGGCTAAAGTGCGGACAACAACCGCAGAACCCAGGGGATGACAGCGGCCAGCATCGCTCCGAGCTCGGTGCCCTTGCCGAACCTGTCCGAGTTATCTCAACGCTAAGCTTCGGTTAAGATTGCCCCGCCCTTGAGGCCGCTGTCGCATCTGCCGGGGACTGCAGTCCACCATCCACCCTTGCCGGTGACGAAGATGCGTTCGAATCACCTGTAATCTGAGACGTCCAATGCGCCCAACGCTATTTGTGCCAGTCGAAAATCAGGTCCGTGAACTGGATGCGAAGCTGCTGTTCGGTTGCGTGGCCGCAAGTCGCGGATTTCCGGTGGTGCTCGGCTACAAACAATTGCTGCATCTGGCCATGCCGACATTCGCACCAGGCATTTTTATCGCCAAGAGCATGCGCGCCCGCAGCCGCTTGATGTTCAATATTATTACCGGGCTCGGTCACGAGCTGCTGGCCTGGGACGAAGAAAGTCTGGTGCGCTACGATTCGCCTGAGTATTACAACTGGCGGTTCACGCCACAAACGTTTAACAGCGTTCGCCATCTCTTCGCGTGGGGAGAGGACGATGCTGAAATGTTTGCCGCTTATCCGGGCAATCAGGGCGTCCGGATTCATGCTACAGGCAACCCGCGGGTCGACCTGCTACGTCCGGAAGTGCGCGATTACTTTGCGCCCGACTGCGCACGGATTAAGCAGCAGCACGGCGACTACATTTTAGTGAACACCAATTTTTCGTTTACTAATCCATTCCTGAAAGACATCGCACTGGTCCGTGAGCGTGGTTTGTTCGGCCGCCCCAAGAGCCGCACCGCGGTCGGCATGAGTGGTGAATTCGCTGATGCCATGGTCGCTCACCAGGAGAAAATATTCGCGCAGTTCCGCGAACTCATGCCGGCGCTGGCAGCGCAGTTTCCCGATCGCAAGATCATTTTGCGGCCGCATCCATCCGAGGACCATGATCTATGGCGTACGCTGGTTGCCGGTGATGCCAACGTTGAGGTACTGCACGACGGCAACGTGGTGCCGTGGCTGATGAGTGCGAGTGTATTGATTCATAACGGTTGTACGACGGCTGTCGAAGCCGCTCTTGCTGACCGACCAACGATCGCCTTTCGCCCCGTCCAATCGCAGCAATTGGATTACGCTCTGCCCAATGGCCTCAGCCACGATGCAAGCAGCGTTCAGGAGGTTGTCGAATTGGTCGCCCAGATTGTCGACGGTCGTCTTGGCCTGATTGCCGAGGAGCAGCGTCAAAAATTATTCGCGCGCCATTTGTGCGCGAGCAGTGGGGCACTCGCGAGTGACCGTATCGTCGACAAGCTCGAAGCGCTCGGTTACACACATCAGGCTCTCGCACATCCTCCGCCGCTGCGCGCCGCCAAGGCGCGGGCTACTGCCGCAATCCGTTCGACGATAAAAAAGGTCAACATGCGCAGGAGCAACCACTGGGCCGGTAAACGTTATAACGCTCATCGTTTTCCAGGCATCACGCTGGACGAAATCAACGCGCGCATCACGCGCTTCGATCAGGTGCTCGGACGCTTCGCAGGATTACGCGCAAGTGCCTGCGGCGACGCCTTGTTCTCTATCAACCCGCCCGCCGATGTCAGCTGACAGCGCACGGCGTACGGGGCCGACCAGCGGCGCTGCGCACACGTCGTGAACATGATTCACGCCTTGTTGCGGACCTACCCGCGACGCAGCGCGGTGATGCTGCTGGCGCTTATCGTCGCTGGTATCGCTGAAGGGTTTTCGCTAAGTGCATTGATGCCGCTGCTGTCGATTGCCGGCGGCGAGCCGGTCGACGACGCGGCTGGCCGGTTTGTGATGCAACGCTTCGACGATCTGGGCATCGCTCCTACCGTGGGGGCGATGCTGGTCGTGATAGTCGTCGGCGTCGTTGTGAAAAGTGCTTTGCTGCTGGTTGCAAATCGCCAGGTCGGCTATACCGTGGCGCGGGTCGCGACTGATTTCAGGATGCGTCTTATCGATGCCTTGTTGCGCAGCGAATGGCAATATTTTTTGTCGCATCGCACGGGCGCTCTCGCCAACTCAATCGCAACCGAAGCCTATCGCGCGGCGACCGGGTTCGAGTTCGCCGCGCGCGTGATCGCGTTCTTCCTGCAAGCTTTGGTGTACTGCGGTGTCGCGCTGTTGGTGTCGTGGCAGGCCACGTTGGTAGCGGCGGCGTGCGGTGCAGGTTTTTTGTTGATTCTGCGTGGCCTGCTGAGAATTTCGCAGCAAGCGGGAGCACGCCAGACTGCGCTACTACATACGCTGCTTGGCGATTTGACCGACGTGCTGGCGACGGTCAAAGCCCTCAAGGCCATGGCGCGCGATAAAGTGGCTGACGCCATGTTGAAAGAACAAACGGCTGACCTCGAGCGTGCCACGCGTAACGAAGTGATGAGCAAAGAAGCGCTGCGAGCGTTACAGGAACCCCTCCTCGCGAGTCTGGCCGCCATCGGTTTGTTTGTCGCGCTGACCTACTGGGGGCTGAAGCTCGCGGAAGTCATGGTGCTGGTGTTTTTACTGGTCCGACTCCTTGGTTTGGTGAACAAGGTGCAACGTCAATATCAGCTCGTCCTCACACAGCAATCTGCTTTCGAGGCAATCGAGCGGGCTGTTGCCTCGGCACTCGCTGCGCGCGAGGTACACAGTGGAGAAACCGAACCCCGCCTCGAGCATTCGATTCAACTCCAGGACATCAAATTTCGCTATAAATCCGATTGGATTCTCGAACACCTGAATGCCGAGATTCACTGTCGCACACTGACTGTCATCCGTGCGCCATCCGGACGGGGCAAAAGCACTATGCTCGATTTGCTATGTGGCCTGATGCGTCCCCAGGGCGGCAAGATACTCATCGATGGGGTGAACTTCGAAGAACTGAAACTGCACGACTGGCGTCGCCTTATTGGTTATGTGCCGCAAGACCCGGTGCTGTTACACGACACCATCTTCAACAACATCATCGTTGGTGAGCCGGCGCTGACCGAGGCCGATGCGCGCGCCGCGCTTGAAAAGGCGGGGATGCTGGAATTTGTCGATGGTCTGGCCGACGGTCTGCATACGATGGTCGGCGAGCGGGGCGGGCGCTTGTCCGGCGGCCAACGCCAACGCATCGCGATCGCGCGGGCGCTCGCCCATCGCCCCCGTATCCTCATTCTGGATGAACCGACGAGCGCACTCGACCAGGCGAGCGAGAAAGTGATTTGCGCCACCTTGTGCGATTTGGCGCGCGACCTGACGGTGATTGCGGCGACCCACCAGGCCCATCTGATCGCGGCCGCTGACCACGTCATCACGCTCGGTCCGGTACTTCCCGAGCCGTCCGACATCAATTAGACCGTCGGCGTGGTCTGTCCGGCGACGCCATCGACCTCTCGAATTTGCTCTCATGTTCGGACACTTCCGCGACGATCTCCGAACTTGAGTCCCAGCACGCCCCCTTTCTCGGAATAAGTCAGTTTCCGGTTGTGCGGATTGCAGCCCTGTTTACGCCTAATCTGCACCGGGCGAGGGGGCATTCAGCTGCGGCGATCGTGAACTTACGTCATCGCTCGCCGTAGCGACTGCAAAAAGACGCTAAGCTTGGGTAGAATCGCCCGGCCGGTAACTCGGATCTCGCCGGTTAATCGATCCCAATATAGGTAAACGCCATGTTGAACGCGCTTCCATCAGCGCTTCGCTTTCGAGTGCAGCCGGCGAGTATCGCCTGGTCGCGCGGTCTCGTCGCGGTGATGCTGTTGCTCGCAAATCCAGCCGTGCCGGCAGCTAATCAACAACCGCACGATCTGGTCAATGCAGTCATCGAACAGGTTATGGTTCGGATTGGCGAAACCAGCGGTAGCGAAGAAATTTCCGAGGCCGCGCTGTTGCGTGTGTTCGAAGAAGAATTGAGTCCGCATTTTGCCTTCGGCACCATCACCAAATGGATCGCAGGCAAACGCTGGCTGACTTTTTCAGAAGCCGAACAGCAGGAACTGCTGGACGCCGTACGCGTGCATATCGTGCACGTCTATGCGTCCTTATTGGCGCGCGGTCGCAGCGTCGAAATCAACGTTGAACCGAATTCCGTGGTGTTAACGAAATCAGCCAAGGTAGCGGCGACCCTGGCATCTTCCGCGGGGCGGGATTTCAATCTCGAGTTTCGGCTGTTGCTCGATGGCGATACCTGGAAATTGTACGATTTAGCGGTCGATGGTTTGAGTTTCGCACGTTCTCTGCGAGCCGAATTGAGCCCGATTATCGCCGGCGGCGGGATTACCGGATTGCGCAACTATTTGAGCCGGCACCACAATACCGAGGCCGACGCGGCAGAAAGCTGAAGCGCAGAATAGACTTGGCGGCGCATTGTCGTCGCTTCAGTTGCGAAATGGCGGCGCGTAACTCACGCGGGTCGCCACAATCGAGCTAACAGCAGGCTAGGAACGCTTTTGCGGCGCTAGCGCAAAGGACTCCTCGAGATCTTTTTCCAGCGTTTCTGGTGGGCGAGTCATTGCGCGCCTGCCGTGCGGTATCTGGAATTCAACATTGCCCGTGTAATAGCCAAGCAAGTGCAGAAACTCCGGCGCGAGCTGCGCAACCGTTTCCGGCCACAGGGTCGTGTTCCAACTCATTTGTGGCCGTAACCAACGCAACACGTAGTAACCGAACAACGCGGCTCGCTGGCCGCCCTCGGCCTGGTTTGCACCAGTCTGATGCCAGAGTCGACCGTCCATAACCATCATCGATCCGGCCGGTGCTTCAATCGCCGCGACGTCGACAATTTCATCTGCATCCGGCCCACGACCGCGCAAATGCGAATCGGGAACGAAGCGGGTGCCACCGTTTTCGACAGTAAAATCATCGAGCAACCAGGCAACATTACAAGCCAGTGGGGTATCCGGCCACGGCGGTAATACATACCCCTGGTCGGCGTGTAGTTGCATCGGTGCGTTGCCCGGCTCAGTGATGTTGGCGCTGAAGTTCGAGATCAGAAATTGCTCACCCAGCAGATGTTGAACATAGTCGAGCGCTGCCGGTCGCTGGATTAAATCAACGAACACCGGGTCGAGATTGAACAAATGGAAAACGCGCTGATTATGCTGATCGGGATCGAACGCGTAGCCTCGCGTTGCGACACCATCTGCTTCACTGGATTCGGCCGCCGCGAAGAGTCGCTCTCGGACATATTTAATCTCGTCTTGAGACAGTGCATCCGGGATGATGGCCAGGCCATGACGGTCGAGGTGCTCTTTGGCGCTGAGCGGATCGCGCGAGGGTGAAAGTTTCATCGTGCAACTATGACCTGAGCTGGCATTCACATCCAGATCCCACGCGATATCGCCGGCGCAGCCGATCTGTCGCCGTGGGGTTTTACGCTTTCTTACAGCGCTAAAACGGGACGAGACGCAACAGATCCAGGGATCGTTTCTCGCGCGACCAGAACCGCTCGGTACAGGTACCCCAGAGCACCGCGATTCGTCTCCGGGAGCGCGTAACCCGAGCACAAAGCTGCCGTGAGGCGCAGCTACGCGATTCTGCCCGGATACGCACGGGTGAAGCTAAGCATTTGTATTGGATAGAGAAATTAAATGCCGGGCCCTTGCGGCCCGGCGGGGAGGTCCCAAAAACAGTTCCGAGGGGAGGTCGTTGCTGTCTTGGAGGAACAATTATACGAAATATTTGATGCGATGCAACAATTTTGCCGATTGCACTATGCGGAATCGGTCACAGTTTGCTTCGCCAGGCGGGTCGCGCTCCCGATGCTAGCTTGCCGATAGCGCGGTGTTTAATTAGTTGGCAGTTTCCAGCGCCCATTCGAAACCGGCGGTCCGCAACGCCGCGGCGTAATGTTCGAGATCCGCCGAATCGCGGTACGCCATCCGACTGAGATGATCGGGCAGGTCAAAGTCCGGGTAGGCCTCGAAGTATCTGGCCACACAACTGTGGGCTTCTGCGACGCGCCCCAGCGCGGCGTAAGTCGCGGCCATCCAGCGGTAATTTGACGGTTGCGGCGAGTGCAGCTTCTCGATGATTGCCAGCGCGTTGTCGTATTCGCGTGCATTGAAGTAGGCGACGATGTAGAGCGACATCGGCCATTCACCCAGATGCGGGTTAATGGCAAAAGCGTGATCGAGTAGCTCAATAGCTTTCTCGTGTTCGCCGTTGAGGCTGAGCGCCTGGGACAAAAAGGTATAGCAATCGGCGTCGTTGACGTTCAGTTCCACGGCGCTTTGGAAACAATCGATGGCTTTCTCGAGGTCCTTCTGAAAAAAGTACACCATGCCCAGACAAAGTCTGAAGCTGTGCGCCTCAGGTTGCATGTAAACACTGCGTTGCGCGTATTCGAACGCCCTGTCGAGCGCGTCGCGCGGGTCGTCGGCCCAATGCTCGTTGTAGGCGATCGAATAAGTCCAGGCCAGGGATGAATACGCGCGTGCGTAATTCGAATCGAATTTGATCGCTTGTAAATAGAGCCCACGTGCAGCGAGATTATCCTCGCGATTGAATTTCAGAAAATGCTCGCGCCCACGTAACACCATGTCGTAGGCCGCCGACATTTCGTTGCCACTATTGTGCCGCGCACGCTGTCGTTCGCTGTCGTTGAGGCGGCCAATCAGGGTCGCAACAATCTTGCGGCTGACCTCATCCTGGACTTCGAATACATCTTCCAGTTTCCGGTCGAATCTCTCAGCCCAGAGTTGATGGCCAGTTGCGGCTTTAATTAACTGCGCGGATATGCTCACCCGGTCTCCCGCTTTGCGTACGCTGCCCTCGACGATATAGCGCACGTTCAGTTCTTCGCCGACGTCTTGCGCTTTGACTGCGCGCCCTTTGTAGCTGAAGGCTGAATTCCGCGCCGTCACAATTAATTCACGAAAGCGTGATAACTCCGTGATGATGTCCTCGCTGATGCCATCGGCGAAATACTCGTCGTCCTCGCGCCCGCTCATATTGACGAAGGGCAACACTGCGATGGAGGGCCGCGAAGGTAAGCGCGTTTCGATAAGCGGTGTATCCGGGCGACTGGCCTCGGGAAGCGTGCTGTCGTCGCCTCCGAGCAGGTATACCCGCACTGGGCGCGCGATATTTTTCACTTCCTGGTCGCCGAGCGAGCGCCAATTCACGCCGGCCCGATCACCGATAAAATCGTGGGCGCTGCCCGAGATTGCTATGCCGCCGGGTTCTGCCAGACTTTGGATGCGCGCTGCGATGTTGACGCCATCGCCGTAAATCGTGCCGTCACTTTGTTCAATCACATCACCAAGATTGATGCCGACCCGAAACAGCATAATTTGTTCGGGATTGCGCTCGGCATTCAGAGTCACCAGACCATCCTGCACGCGTTGCATGGTTTCAACCGCATCGACCACGCTATCGAACACCGACAGGACGCTGTCACCGGCGGTATCGACGATTCGTCCGCCGATGGCCTCGATGTGCTCGCGAAAAATTTCGCGGGCGGCATTGAGCATCACCAACGTACCTTCTTCGTCAGCACCCATAAGGCGCGAATAGCCGGCTACATCAGCGCTGACAATCGCAATCAGGCGTCGTTTCGGTTCGGTGAACATGATCCTCTATTACCTGATTCGGTCGGAGACCGTCGCAATGGCGAATGGTCGGCACAATGCGTGACCTACTGTCGCTGGCGCAGTCATACCCACGTGGGGGCGGCTGTGTCATTAATCAATGGCCGGTGGCACCGATATCGACCGCTTCGCTGCTCGGGTAGGCGCAATAAGTCGGTAGCGTTAGTGCATTGGCACTTGCTGCAGGGTGACATTTGGGAGGGGGCCAGCCGCCAGCGGCGCTGCGCAACCCGCCGCGCTTTCGGCCGGCGAGCATCGATCAAACAGCGGGTAGCTCCGTCAACCAGAAGATGGTTATGCGCCTGCGGGCGATATTGCCCTCGTACCACCATGCTGCGGCCCCTCGTAAATCAGAGCGTGTCGATCAAGATGACAGTATAGCGCCGAACGTCGGGCGCCCAGAGCAGGCCGATTGTCCGTTGCAGCTGTGCCTGGCGAATGCGTACTAACGGTACTAAAACCGGGCCGACGCCGCACAAGCGTATCGATAAACAGCTCGCGGGCTATTGAGCGCCTGCAAAGGACAGCCGGCTGACTGGCTGCGCGCTAACCAACTGCGAGGTTCGCTGCTCGATACGGCGCAAAAGGTGTGCCATGGGCTGCTGAGAAATCGCGGTAATCGAGCACGGCCTGCTCGAAAACGGGGCGGTCACCACCACCGATGACCGTGTCGTCGAGCGTATAGACCGGAATCAAGCCGGCCCCATTGCCGCTCAAAAAGACTTCGCTGGCGGCGAGCAGGTCGTAGCACGTTAGGGGGCGCTCACTTACGGGGAGATTATTGTGCGAACGGGCTTCCAGAACGGTCGCACGCGTTACTCCAGGTAAGGCACCTTCATACGCCGGCGGGGTTGCCAGAACACCGTCAATGACGGCGAATATATTCGCGCCGCTCGCCTCGGCGACCCGCCCACTTTGATTAAGCATCAGCGCGTCGTCGAACCCCTTAAGTCTCGCTTCGCGTTTCGCGAGCACATTGTTCAGGTAGTTCAGGCTTTTCACTTGCGGGTCCAGCACATCGACACCCGGACGGCGCGACGAGGCTGTCATCAGGCGAATCCCCTGACTGTAGGTCGCTGCTGGAAACATTCGAATCTCGGCCGCGATACAAATTAATTGCGGTTTCTCACAACTCAGCGGGTCAAGACTTAGTTCGCCGACACCACGCGTTAGGAGCAAGCGTATATACGCCTCATCGCGCCCGAACGCGGCGGCTGTTTGCAGCACGATCGCGGCGGTTTCATCGAGTGTGTAAGGCAGTTCGATGCCGAGAGCTCGGGCTGAGCGTTGTAATCGCGCAAGGTGGTCGCTAAGCCGAAAGACGCGCCCGCCAGTGATGCGAATGCCTTCGAACACACCGTCGCCGTAGAGCAGGCCGTGATCGAGAATCGAGATTCGACACTCGTTGGCGTCCATCACGTTGCCGTTGTACCAGACCTTCATGTCGCGACTCCTTCCAGACGGAGAGCAATGCCTTCCGCGGTGTGCATGGCTCGGCGCACACAAGCGTCCTGGCCTAACTCGTGAAAACGCGCGGCCACCATGGCGAGCGCAACGCAGCCACGCAAACGCTCGTGCAAAATGACCGGTGCTGCAGCAACCGCGAGCCCGGCTTGCCATTCCTCGTTGTTCAGCGCCCAACCCTGTGCTCGCACTTGCGCGATTTCTTTCTGCAACGCTTTACGCGAACTAATGGTGGCCGGCGTATAGCGGGGTAGCTCATCGGCTGAGATCGCGTCCGGATCGAAGGCCAGAAACAGTTTGCCGACCGCGGTGGCATGCACTGGCACTTCGCTGCCCAGACGCGGAGCGGCCCGCATGAAGCCATTGCCTTCGGCCTTCTCGAGCACGACGAGCTTGCGCGCCCGCGCCACGACCAAAAACAAGGTCTCCCCGACTTCTTCTGCAGCGGCTTCGAGAATTGGACGCGCCGCCGCTGCGACGGGCTCGCGTTCGACGGCACTCAGGCCTAGTGCCATCAACGCGAGTCCGGGACCGTAGTGTCCGCGCGCGTTTTGTTCCGCCAGACCCCGCTGTACCAATGGCGCCAGGATCCGGTGGGCACTCGAACGCGGCATATCGAGGGCACGCGCAATGTCGCTCAGGCGTTGCCAGGTGCCGTGTTCGCTGAGCAGGAACAAGGCATCCAAAGCTTTATCGATGCTGGCCATTTGTTTCGTTATTCGGAACGTTATTCTCTTATTCAGAATAACGATAGCCGCTGGTACGGCCTGAGAGCAAGTCTCCACGGGCCGATTGCACGGGTGCGCGTCAGTGCAATGAAATCGCCCCTTTGACGTGGTCGCTAGCCGGCCGCGTTGGCCGGCGCCGCAGGGTGAGGTGTTTCGCAATGCGAAACGTTGCGCACGACGACCACAGACGAGGACGGTCTCAACGCGTAAACCGGGCCTAATCCTGTTTAAGTGCCCCGGCAGCGCTCAGCGCGGCGTTCCGCGCATCCCCCATGTCAAACGTCCTCGACATCATGATGCGCTGCGCCTTCAGTCCGCCGCCCGCCTGTAGCGCGGTGACCAAATGCCAGCCGCCAAATGCATCGGCCGTCATGTCGCGAATCAGGCTGAACACGCGCATCCGTTGTTCAACGTCCGTGTCTTCACGCACGGCGAGATATTTGCGCAGGTACGGTCCCGTTTCCTCATTGAGCAAATCGGCCTCTTCCGGAAGCGTGATCGTAAGGCCGCCGGCCACATCGTGCAGATGGCGGACCATCTGGTGAAAGTTAGACGCGTAGTAGTATTTGGTGACATTAATGCCGAGCGTATTCGGGTGCAGCATGCCGCCGTCGGTGGCCTCGAAGTGACGCACTGCGTAATCGAGGCCCATGCGAATGGTCTCCGCATAACAAATTAATTCGGCGATGGTGTCCTGCACGTGAGGATCACGATCTTTGCCCTGCTGTTCTGTCACCAGATGGGCAAGACCGACCATGATATTGGCGTCTTGAGACGCCATGGCGAGACCGAGCGTACGTTCCCATAAGCCAAGCGCGCCCGCGAACGCGCCAGCGAGTTGCCATTCACCGGCCAGGAATACCCGATCCCACGGCACCAGCACATCGTCGAAAATCACAAAGCCCTCGGGCATGCTGTGGTGCGAGCTGGCCGGATAATCGAAGCTATTCAACTCCGCCGGAGCGAAACTGCGATTGATAATTTTTACCCCCGGCGTATTCACCGGGATGCTGAATGCAACCGCATAATCAGCCTCATTCTCGCGCATTGATTTGGTCGGCATGACCACTAGCTCGTGCACCAGCGCCGCTGCAGTGATATGCAACTTGGCACCACGCACGATGATCCCCTCGGGTGTTTCCTTCACGATACGAACGTATAGGTCGGGATCGATCTGTTCGTGTGCTTTCTTCGAGCGATCACCTTTGGCGTCGGTAATCACCTCTGCAGCGCGCAGATCGTTATCCCGTGCATAGCGATACATGTTCTCGATATTCTCGGCAAAACGCGGATTGACAGCGGCCAGCCGGTCCTTGATTTGTAGTAACGCCATATACACGCCGGTGACACCGCCGACGATCGACATTTGGCAACCGAGTTTGAGGCGCAGTTCGAGTTCCTCGACGGTGCGCGGCACCTGGTACACGCGATGGGCTTTGCTGCCGTCCTCGGTTTCGTAGGTGATTAACTCGCCGAGTTCGGGATTGGCGTAGTCGTAGTCGCTGCACGCAACCTCGATCGGAACGCGGAAGCGAGGATGGCTGGTGATGTCGGTGATCTTCTCTCCGCCCCAGAAAATAACCCGCCCGTCGTTGAGCGATGCCCTGTATTCATCCGCAGTCTTCAGCCCCATCGTTGTGTCCTGTGTTCGTTAAAGTGGTTGGTTTATTGATGGCGTTAGGGCATGCGGAACTCGCAGCCTGTTTTTGCCCGGACCTGCTCAATGTCGACGCCCGGATGAAGTTCCTTTAACGCCAGACCGGCACCGTTCGGCAGAACTTCGAATACTCCCAGATCTGTGATGATCATGTTCACCACATTCCTTCCGGTCACGGGCAGCGAGCAGGATTTAAGAATCTTCGGGCTGCCGTCTTTGGCGGTATGCTCCATGAGCACGATGACGCGCTTCACCCCCGAGACGAGATCCATTGCACCGCCAGGCCCTTTAACCATTTTTCCGGGCACCATGAAATTCGCGAGGTCGCCGTTTTCTGCGACTTCCAGACCGCCGAGAATCGACAAGTCGATATGGCCACCGCGAATCATCGCGAAAGAATCCGCGCTTGAGAAAAAGCTTGAACCGGGCTGAGTGGTGATGGTTTGCTTGCCGGCATTGACCAGATCCGCATCAGCGTCTGCGTCGCTCGGGAAAGGCCCGATGCCGAGTAATCCGTTCTCCGATTGCAAAGTCACGTTGATACCGTCAGGAATAAAATTCGCGACCAGCGTCGGAATGCCGATGCCGAGATTGACGTAGAACCCGTCCGACAGTTCCTGTGCGGCACGTTGCGCCATCACCTCACGTATCGGCGAACCGCCTTTGGCTGGCGTGCCGGCAATCGTACGAAACTCAATGCGTTTTTCGTAATCACGCCCCTGGACGATGCGATCGACGTAGATGCCGGGCGTGTGAATCTCGTTCGGGTCGAGCTCACCAACGTCGACCAGTTCTTCGACTTCCGCAATGCACAGATCAGCACAGGTCGCGACCATAGGGTTGAAGTTGCGCGCGGTCTGTCGATAAATCAGATTGCCAGCCCGGTCACCTTTCCACGCTTTAACGATGGCCACATCGGCCCGGATGCCTTCCTCAAGCACGTACTCAATGCCGTTGAAGTCCTTGCTTTCTTTACCCTCGGCAAGCTTGGTGCCGGCACCTGTGCGGGCGTAGAAGCCGGGGATCCCGGCGCCACCGGCACGAATGCGCTCGGCAAGTGTGCCTTGCGGTGACAACTGCAATTCGAGTTCGCCAGCCAAAACCTGGCGTTCAAATTCTTTGTTCTCGCCGACGTAGGAGGCGATGACCTTCTTAACCTGGCGTGCCTGCAGCAGCAGGCCCATGCCGAAATCGTCCACGCCAGCGTTGTTACCCACAATGGTCAAGCCGGTGATTTTCGAATCGACCAGAGCACCGATTAAATTCTCCGGGATACCGCACAAACCGAAACCGCCTGCGGCGATGGTCATGTCGTCGTGGAGTGCGCCGGCAAGGGCACTGGTCGCGTCGGCAAATTCTTTGTTCATCGGTTGGCTGTCCCCGCACTGCTGAGCGTTTTCAAAGATGGTGTTTCGAGCGCAAGTCATGCCGCGCGGTCGAATCCATAAACGACGACCGCCAGGCGACTAAAGCGGCACCGTAACGGGCGTGTTACGCGCATGCTCTGCGCTCGCGAGCAGAAATTATAGCCGCTGCGTGCGAACGTGTTGGAGGCGGTGTGGGGGACGCTGGTGACGAGCCGCACAAGCCTTAGCGCGGGGACTGATTCACGGTCCAATCGTAGTCGATAAACGTGACCTGATAGTCGCGCGGTACGGCTTGTTCGAGGTAGCGATTGATATAGCTCAAAAGGTCTCGTGCTTTACCGCTGGCGACGAAATCTTTCGTGTAGAAATCCAGGATTGCGGACACCGCGACACGGCGCTTGTCGGCGTTGATACGCAAATGCTCAGGTGTGGCGAAAAACTCCCGCGTTAAATCATCAAGGGTCGCATCGACGGTCTGCTTTTCGAATGCCTTGCGGGGCAGGCGGGGACAGGAGCGAACCATGCAATTAAGCGCGAAATGGACTCGTGCGTCGCCGAGTGGTCGGATGATTTTGTTTTCATAGTCGTAAAGATTGGTCGATTGTCCATCCACCACAATTTTGCGAAAACGAAAAAAGCTTGCGCGTTTGAAAAAGCTGGAGAAGTTCGCGGGCAGATCGCGCTCCAGCACTCCGTGCATCGCCAGCGCGTTGTAGGCGTTGAGATGATATGCCTTGATCGCCTCATCGCTCGGAAAATCTCGCGGGGTTGTGATCGGACCATGATTCGCAAGCCAGGCGACGAAATCGTCGAGCCCCTGCCGCTCGGTCGCGAGGAGCCGGAAATTGATGCGCCCGTTGGAGTCGACAAAATTTGTGAGCACTTGCTGCCAATTGGCGAGCGCGCTTGTTTCCGCCGCATGCGCGGCCGACATCGTCAACGCGAGTATCGTTAACCACCTCATGAGTGTGCCGGCTCTAGGTCGCGCGCCTGGTTTGTCAGTGGTTCGTAGTGCCCGAGTGAGCCATCGCGTCGCAAAAACTTGATCGGCTTGAGAATGTAGTCGTCTCGAGAGGCATTATGTTCGCACATAGAGACCGGGCCATCGGCGGTCATCGCCATAAAGGAGCACGCGTCGAGGCGCTCCTGGTCGAGTGCCTGCGCGTCCATAAAATTCTGTACGAAGAAGGACAATTTGCGGGCGCGCCCCCGTGAGCGCAACAACGCCCGGCACGATTGCCAAAGATGTGTCGCGACGAATTTCGCACCACGATACAACCAGCGAGGGTGGCGCCCCAGCGCGCGCAGATATTGCCAGATCACTGTTGCCCGCCCTTCACGTCGATCGGCATGCTGGCCGGCAAAGTCGGCAATGAACGCACCCACCATCGCGCTATCTTCAACGACCGGCACGATCGTGTCGCCGATCACCATGGTTGGCAGATAGCTATGGCAACGTGGGTGGCCGACCCGAATGGCGTCCCAGGGGAGTGACCTGCGAGCGACTTTCTCGATGCAGCCGCGCACACCATCCGGCGTCACCGCCGTACCGCGTGCACCCCACGCGCCACGCCCTGTGTCCGTCTGAAGCTGAAACGAGGCGAGGCCCACAGCGCCGGCATTGGCGGCAAAGAAACGCACCAGTTCAGGGATCTCTTCGATATTGTCCTGATGCACGGTGGTGTTGAAGATAACCATCAGATCGAGCCCGCGGGCTCGCTCGATATATTCTCGGCGGATCGCATTCAGCGACTGCTCGGTGCTAAAACCGGCGCGTTGCTGGGTTGTATCGACGTGAAAGGCAACGTCACAAAGCCCAACTGCCGTCAGTTGTTCGAGCAGCTTGCGTGAGGCGGCAATGCCGTTAGTAAACAAGGCGGGGAACAATTGCAATTTGTGCGCGTAGGCAACGATCTGAATGAGCTCATCATGCTTGCGCAAGGTCGGATCGCCGCCGGTTATTTGCACATTGGTGTACGGCCCGTATTGCTCACGTGCTTCTTCCAGGCGTCGATAGATTTCTTCGAGTGGGACATCGGCAACCTGTTCGGAATGTTCCGACAAATAGCACAGCGTGCAGTCGAGGTTGCAGCGTTGCGTTATTTCGACTGCGACGCAACCGATCGGTAGTGCGCGTCCGAGGATTTGCTGAGGAACATCGACGGCTGCCATACGTGCGCGCGTTTTCTGAAGGAGTTTGAGTCGGTCATCTTGCATGGCGATGTTAGAGCAATCGAACACGACGAAAGTTCAACGCCGCTGCGATTGGTTCGTGCAACGATTCCAAACACCGACTCGAGGCTTAACAGATTCATCCTGTGGTCGCGGCGAATACGTAGGTACGACCGGTTCAGGCGGCCGGTCATGGCTCAGCCAGACGGCGTCACTCAGAAGGAATAAATGGCGCCGACGGTGCCGAAAAACTGATCGGCATCGCCGAAATCTGACACGATAGGACTGTCAGCCGCATCGCCCAGCAACCGTCTGTAGCCGAACGAAATAACTGCCGAGATGTGTTCACCGATAGGGCAGCGCGAACTGATGCTCACACCGGCATCCTTGAAGCCTGCGCCCGCCGAGAACGACGCAATACCAGCGCGTGTGGATTGGTCTGCGTTGACGCCGAAAAAGCTACCCATGTAATCGCTGTCCGCCCAGGTTGCGCCAACGCGCAGGATCAACCACGGGTTTTCCATCGGCAACTGAATGCCACCATTGATATCGACGACGAGTCCGTCGTGGGCATCGGCGACATCGTGGGCCGCTCTGACACGCAGCCGTAAGGGGCCGCGCGACAGACGCAGAAAGCCACCGGCTTCCCAGGCGCGGTCAACATCGCCAAAGCCATTGAGAAAATCTGCCTCATCTTCGTCGCGTCCACCGCGCGTGCGCAGCAGGGGGCCGATTCTCAAGCCATGCGTATTAACAAGGTTCGCTTCAATTGAACGTCCACGCAGTACAACCCAGTCTTTGTAGGCAACTCGAGCGTAGGGGACAGCTTTGACGTCATAGTCGTCTGAACCATCGAATTCCGATCCGGCTACCGCCAGAACGCCAACCCGGAATTGCCATGACCGGCCGTCGGTGGGATCCGGCGTCAGGGGATCGAGTTCGATGGCGGCCGTGGTCTCAAGATCGAGCTGCTCCTGTGCCACTAGCCAGCCCGGATAGATCGCTATCCATGCGGCAAATACACCGCCTGCCACGGTTCGCAGGCACGCGAAGGGGTCACTTCCAATATGAAACATATCTTTACGGGCTAATTGAAGAATTATTATTAGATATATGATTTAACCCCATGATATATAAATTAATCACCCTCGCGCAACGCGGGGTTCGAAGGGCCGGGGGTATCGGGAACCGCGCTGGGTCGGATGTACAAACGCCAGCTCGAAACGCTGCGCGATGCAGCTAAATCTCTTCGCGCAGAACGTGCCTTTGGCAATGCCATGGCAGACAACGCCCGCGAGCGCATGCGTGAGCTTCTGCGCCCCGCGATCGATGAGACCTATCAGATAGGCAGGATGAGGAGTGAGCGTGCACGCGACGCGTGCCGCCGGTCGCCGCACTAGTTTTTCAACAGTCTGCTAGAACGGGTGTGTGGAAGGTTGTATCAGGGTGGCTGAGCGAACAGATTAAGTTAATGACACAAAGCGTCAGCTAGATGGTCTGACTGCTCGAGTCGGCTGCCGAACTGTCGAGTAAGCTTTCGATCTTGCGGGCCCAATGTTCGCATTCGCCGATGCTGGCGAATACCTGGAAGCGGAGTCCCAGTGATGGTTCGCGGCCCTCAAGGTGCGACAAGACTGCGCGGGTTAACGGGCTACACGATTCTGTCATACGCGCCTCTGCGGCAATGATCGACGGATCGGCGGCCTCGAAGATCTCCATCAGGGGATAATGATCCAGCAGCGAATCGGCGACCCGGCTCTGATAGAGGAATACGCGTTCAGCACGAGATTGTGTGTTGTCGGCTTTGGCGACGTCGTTGTTGTTGGTCGACGGTGCCAGAGTGGCGCAGCTTGCGCACGCCAAGCTCATCATGGCCAGGCCAATGGCTTTGAAATAGCGGCTGACGATGGTGCTGAAACCGTTCATTGGCGTGGGCCCTTGAGTGCTCCGCTTTGTCCTGGCGCGGTGTGCATTGCTCGTACCTGAAATTCTAGTCCGGAAACCAGCACTTTCCACGCGTGACCGCGAAAAGTGTGATGCACTTCGCGAGCTATTCTGCACCTCGCTTCCAGGCTTTGTCGAATGTAAAAAATTGATTCACATATAGCCGCCAGTAAGGTCATGCGACTGTCCTGTTCTGCTGACAGTCACTGGTCGCGTGCGCGCTGTACCTGCCCAGTTTAAGTGGCACATGCCGAGCTAGTCTTTGCCTTTTTGCGCCGGCCCCGCCGCCGGCATTCGCGGCATTCCAGCTTCGACCCGCAAGCCGAGATGCGGCCACAACGCACGACGCAAGGCATCTGGCAAGACATTCTCCAAGTATTCCAACGCAGTACCGCGTATATCCCGATCAGCACTGAACACCGCACGCAGTGACAGGCGCAACGCGTCGCGGTCGAGAACTAATCCAAGCAGCGTGAAAACGTGCTCGAGACTGTAATCGATGCGGGTACCCGCGACCGGCGTGGCGAGATCCTCGCCGACTCCCGGGTCGTCGAAACCAATGTCACGTGCCAGCCACTCGGCCCGCGTGACGCTGACTTCGGCTGTGCAGATCTCGAAAATCTTCGCCTCATCGATAGGCAGCTGCTCATCGCGGCTGGACATCCGTGATAGGGCGCGCGCGGCACTGTAGCGAACATTAAATTCGGTGTCGGTCAACGATCGCATCAACGCATCGACGCTACGCGGGTGATAAGACACCTCGAGAACCCCTGGCAAACGCTGGCGCGCGAGCAGCGGTACGTCCGGATCGAACAATGCATCGGTTAGCGCGCCAATCGCCAGTGGCGTAATCCAGCGCAACTCAGTGCGAGCCAGATCCGCCAGTTCCTCCACCGCAAGCAGCGGCACGATGAAACCTGCCAGGCGTGCATCCATGAAATCACCTTCGAGCGTGGCGCGGACACGTTTGTTGTCGCCAGAACATAAAGCTGCGACCGCTGTGGTGATCGGATCCGCTACCGCCTCGCCACCAGCCCACTGCGGTGGTGGCTGTTCGCTGGGGTCCTGGCGCCGTCGCTGGCGCGCGCTGATGCGCTCCATGAGCACGTCGCGCTCAACTTCTGCCGACGCTTCGGCCAGCGTCTGGCGCGTGGTGGCATCGACAATGTCGTCGTAGTTCAGCGAGATCTGTCCGTCGCGCAGATTGTTCGCCAGTTGCACGACATAGCCTTGATAGAGTTGCTTCACGACGACGAGCGTGAGTATGGCGATCACCATCGCCGCAAAGATCACGATGCCATGCGGCAGGTTTGGATTGAGTTGTAACAGGCCGAGAATGATGCCACCGCCGATGATGTCGCCGAGGCGATCGGAGGCAACATCAATGATGGATTTTGTCGGTCTCTTGCGCACCGGTGGGAGCGGCGTGTACAGCAATTCAAAAGCCGAGCGAAAGAACGAATTCTGCAGGACCATCTGCGCCCCACGTAGCAGCACCACCGTCCACAATCGCAGGAACACAGTGTTGAACAGCGCGGCCATAAAGATGATTGCCGGCATGACCGAAAGTGCCGCGCCAATGCCGAAGCGATTCAGCACTCGAGGTCCGAGCATCGATTGGACGATGAAGGTGACCAGCCCCGCGATCGCGTAGAAGCGGCCGAACAGGCTCACCAGTGCCGCTTCGTCGGTCACCCGCCGAGCCGCTTCCGCCTTGAATACATAATCAATCAGAGCCGCGCAGGACGCCACCAGCACCATCAACAGCCCCATGAGCAACAGATAGCGATTGCGAAACAGAATCTGGATGCCTGACTCGACTTCCAGCATGGGCGTTCCAGCACTCGTGCGCGAGCGCCCGATACTGAACACGGTTACCGCGCAAATCAGATGCAAGCCGCCAAGAACGGCGATCATTGCCTGCGCATCAATCATTTGCGCGACGCGGTCGGCGAGCACACCGCCCAGCACGCCTCCGAGCGTGGCCGCCGCAGCCACCTCGGCGATGGTCCGTTTGGCCGTATGCGGGTCAAAGCGTTCGTTGACCACTGACCAGAAGCCGGAGATCAGGACCGCGCCAAACACGGCCATCTGCAAATACAGGGTAATAGCCGCGACCTGCGGATGGCTGGCATAGAGCACCCAGGTACCGATGAACAGCGATGCGCTGACGAGAAATGCCCCCGGCACAATTCGCCACGGACCAAAGCCTGCGAGCAGGCGTGACATTACGACCACCGCCAGCATCGAGATCAGCGCCGCGACGATAACCAGTTTGGGTAGCTGCGTCACATCGTAGTGGGACAGGAAGATGGCATCGCGAGTAGCTTTGCCGCCGACCTGGTGGGCAATCATCAAGGTTGCCGAGATCAACGCAAACAGGGTCGCCGCCCGGGTACTGTTAAGGCGCAATATCACGTCAACGGTGCGCGTTGGCGCTGAGTGAGGCAGTTCGCATGGTGACAAGGATACTGCGGAACGGGTTAGGCGCATCACTGAGATTTGCCGGGCCCTGAAATGCCGCTGCGCCGACAGGACTCAGCCTGCCGGCGCATTGCCCCGCGGGTGTTGCTTAGTACTTGGCCGGTGCGTCGTAGCTCAAGCCCATTTCTGCTGTCTGCCGACGTACGGCGCCATAGATTTTTTCATCCAGCGAATCTTTGGCACCGCCTTCTGCTTCCAGGCGCTTACCGATGAAGGTGTCACGCTTATCGGCCAGAGCAGCGATTTTCTTTTGTAATCCTTCGCGTTTGCTTTCCAGCTCTTTTACAGCAGCGACGCGTTCTTGCGGTGCTAACTCACGCAGGGGTTCAGGTAACGATGCGGCAGGCGCACTCGTAACGTCTACGCGGCCGGCGGCAACGGCGTCGACGATATCGTTATCGCCCAGATAGTTGCGTTCGCCCGATGTTGACGCGTTGAAAGCGGCGCGACGCGCGCGGCTGGCGACGGAAGCCTTGGCATGGAGTTTTTCCGTGGCGGCCTGACGTGCGATGTGCTTGGACTGTTCTTCGGCATCGCCAAATACGAGGCGGGTCTCATCCATCTCGGCAGACAAATCAGCAATCGCTTTGTCGAACGGTGTAGCGACCGCTACCGCGTTGCCGTTCTGTTCCACGTTAAAAAACTCTCCCTGACTTAACGACGCGATCGTCTGCCATGCCTGGCGCGTGTTTTCATCTTTGCCGCAGCGAATAGCGTTAATGACGATGCCGCGCTTATTCGCCAGCCGCACGATCTGCGGGTACTGCAGCTCGTTCTGGTAGTCCATATGCGGAGGCGCATCGCCGACCAGAAAGACGACCTTGTAAGTATTCTCGTCTTCGCTCCAGGACATGCGCTGAACCGCATCATCAAGTGCTTTGTTGACGGACTCCGGACCGTCGCCGCCGCCAGCAGCTTCAAAGTCCATTAATTTCGCGTACATCGAATCCAAATCGGACGACAGATCGACCATCTGGGTAACGTAAGCGTCACCGCGATCGCGGTAGGCGACCAAACCAATGCGAATATCGGGAGCCGGGTCGGCCTGCGCCATGGTGGAGGCGATCGACCAGACTTTTTCCTTGGCTGCGGCGATAAGTCCGCTCATCGAGCCGGTCGTATCGAGCGCGAACACCACGTCGATGCGCGGGCGCCGGTGTTGTGCCGCAATCGCCGCGATTCCCTGCGCCGGCGTTGCCGTACCGGGTTTCACAGCCTGCGTTACCGCACCGCTTTGCTGGGCCGGATAGAAAACAATTGCCGTGGTGGTTGCGACCACCAGAGAGAGTGCTAGGAGTTGCTTTTTCATGATGAGTGCCTTGTTTACTGAGGATGATTAACAGGAATTGGTTAGTGGTTATTCGCCAGCCGCCGCAACGCGGCCTGCGCTTGTGCATGGGCGCGTTCAAAATCGTTGTTTGATTTGCCACGCAGTGGTGTCGTCGAGGTATTGAGTTGTTCTGGAATGAACGCTGCGAACGCTTGGACCAGTAAGAAGCTCCACACGCTGAGCAACATACTGCCGCTATGGCGGGCCGCGCCCATGGCGACCACGACAGCGACACCAGTGAGGATGAGGTCGAGCGCCGCGGCGACCAGGGTTTTGTGACACATCAGACTACGCGTCACCCATAGCAATACCGCGTGGCTTATGACGAAGCTGATCACAGGACTGGCCGCGAAGCTGATGGCAGTGACAGCCAGCACCCAGAGCAACGGCAGGGCGAGGCGCCCGCGGCGCAGCTTGGTGCGGCTGGTCAAGGTGAGGAGGTAACCGCCGTGAACACACACGACTATCGCCTTCAGCAGGACACTGGCAGTCATAAGCCCGGCCAGGGCACTGAATGCGCCGGCAGCGACCAGTGCGAGGACGGCAGCGACAAGCACACCGCGGCCAAACCCGAAGCGGCTCATGATCGCACCCGCCGTTGCTTTTCGCGCAAGAAGGCGATGTCAATTTCCTCACCATCAACGCTGACTTCGCATGTGGATGAACGGCCGGCCGGATTGGGGTTCTCAACCAGCACATCAAGCTTCTCGCGCATCGCATTAAGACGCGCACGATTGCTCTCCAGGGCGCTTTCGAGCTCAATTCGGCTTTTCTCGGCACTGGCGTGCTGGCGTCCAAACGTCTGGGCGCGTTTCTGCGCTTCAAGTTTGCGCCGTACCAGGCCACGGGCCAGCGCTTCTTCGCCGGCTGCGAAGCAGATATCGAGTTCCTCATCGAGGCTCGCGAGCGACTCAAGTTCGGCGACTTTCAGGCTCTGCGTGCGTTCGCTTTGTTCCTCAGCGGCTCGCACCTGCGTCTGCATATTGGCGAGCTCCGATTCCATATCGCGCACTGCCTGGCGCAGTAGGATGTCGGGCTCCTCGATGCTGTCGAGCACCGCATGCAGATCAGCGGCGAACAAGCGTGAGAATCGGTTCAGTAGTGGCATGTCTTATCTCCCGGTCGGTGGTTTTGAACTGGGGATAAGTTTGGCCGGCGCACCTCGACCCGATAAGACGCAATCTGGTAAAACTTTGCGCAGGCGTTTTACAAATCTTTTACATGCACCTTGCGGCAAGCGCTGCTACGGTGCCGAATCGGATGGATGCACTACGGAACGGCATGACACGTAAACGACGCCTACTGATAGTTGAAGACGAGTTCGCCATTCGCAGCGGACTCATCGACGTGTTCGTTTTTCACGGCTACGAAGTCGAGGCGACTGACGACGGTCGCGATGGCCTGGAGCAGGCGAAGCGTGGTCGTTTCGACTTGATATTGCTCGACGTGATGTTGCCTTCGATGAACGGTTTTGATGTCTGCGAGGCGATTCGCGAATACGACCGCGAACAGCCGATCATCATGCTCACTGCCAAAGTCACCGATGAGGACATCGTCAACGGCCTGCGCCTTGGCGCCGACGACTATGTGGCCAAGCCTTTCGGTGTACAGGAACTCGTATTGCGGGTTGAAGCGGTATTGCGCCGTACGCTCAAGAGCGAAGTTACCCAACGGGTGCTCGAATTGGGCACGCAGGTACGCATCGATTGTGAAGCGCTTGAAGGCGAAGTGGATGGCAAGACCGAAAGCTTCACGCGGCGAGAGATCGACATCCTGCGCTATCTCGCGGCCCATCACGACCGTCCCGTGCCGCGTGAAGAGCTACTGACTGAGGTGTGGGGCTACGCCCGTGATCTCGACATCGAAACGCGTACTGTGGATATCCATATCGCCAAACTGCGCCGCAAGCTCGAACGCCAACCCAAACAACCGGAACGTCTGGTTACCGTGCGCACGGCCGGCTATCGCTTGCTCACGGACGCGGATTAAGGTCGCCGCCCGGCACATGGCAGGCTTTGCATCAGCGCTGGGCGAACGTGGATTACGCCGCGGTATCGGCTTGTTCTTCCTGCTACTCGCCGTTCCGGCGCTGCTGCTCGCCTATCGCGCCTACGAACAAACTCAATGGGAAGTGTTTCACCGATTCCGGGTGCAGGCGGAAGACCTATCGATTCGTATCGATACTGATCTCCGCGCCATCGTTGCCGCTGAAGACGCCCGTTCTTTTGACGACTATACCTATCTGGCGGCCAGCACGGGTGTGCCGCGTAGTCCATTGTCCACGCTCACGCAGCACTCGGCATTGCCCGGTGTGGTGGGTTATTTCCAGGTCGATAGTGAAGGCACTTTTTCAACGCCGCTACTACCCCGGTCAACCGATGCAGACAACAATCCGCTGCCCGCGCGTGATCACGCTGAGCGCGCGGCGATCAGCGAGCGTATGCGCAGCATCCTGGCAGGCGCCAGCTACATTGCCCATGGTCGGCGGGTATCCGCGACGGAACTTGTGGCCGAGGAGGCCCACACGCAGCTGCAGCGCTCACCGGCAGCAGTAGATGGGGCCCAGATAAGTGAGCCGCGCGAGGCTGCCAATGTCTTCGAGCGATTGAGCAGCGCTCCACCGGCACGCCAGCGCCGTCAACAAGCAAGCAGCTACGGCAACGTCGCCGACCTCAAACTCGATCAGCGTCTGGAGCAGAAAAGCCTTGCGCAAGCTTATGACCAACCGGCCCTGGCAGCGCGCTTACCAGCGAGCAAGCGCGAGTCTCGCAAAGAGCACAGTGCGGTACTTGAAACGGAAGGGCGCGCAGAAGTCGATGCTTATATCGCGGCAGAAGATCGGTTCGAAGCTGATAGTTCGCGAACCGATGACGCTCAAGCCGGGCGCTTGGGAGCGAAAGACAAGCTGGCGAAGATGGCTCCGGCCGGCTTCGCGTCGCTCGATGTCGATGCCATCGCCAAGTCTGTCGTCGGGACCGCGGTCGATTCGAAAGTCATGTCCGATGAGATGTCGACCGCCATGATGGGCGAGTTATCTGACTCGCCTATCAACGAGGATTCGCAGCCGCTCGAGCTGAAAGAATCTGCGGCGTTTTCCTCAGCGTCGCCCGCGCCACCGACTGCGGCGACAAACACGCCCTTGCCAACAACATCGCCGCGCGTGCGTTTATTCGAAAGCGAACTCGATCCGATGACTTTGCAGGCGCTCGATGAGCAACATTTTGTATTGTTTCGAAACGTTTGGCGTGCCGGGAGCCGCTACATTCAGGGTGCGTTGATTGAGCGTGAGGCGTTTCGGGATGCGGTGGTGACTCAGGTCTGGGCGGGTACGGCGGTCAGTCGTATGTCGAGCCTGCTAATTGCATGGCAGGGCGAAGTGGTCGCGCTCGAGGGAACCACCACCCAAAACTATGCGCCGCGTGCCGAGGCCCTGCGCGGTGAGTTGCTTTACCGCACCCGCCTGTCTGCACCATTGGCAGAGCTGGAACTTGTATACAGCGTGACGCGCCTACCGCTCGCGGCCAGTGTTGGCTATCTCGGTTGGGTGACTCTGACCCTGGTGATCGTTCTCGCCGGCGGTTGTTTCGCCATGTATCGCTTCGGGGTCGGACAGATGCGCCTGTTTCGCCAACAGCAGGATTTCGTGTCGGCCGTGAGTCATGAGCTCAAAACGCCGTTAACTTCGATACGGATGTATAGCGAAATGCTTAAGGCTGGCTGGGCCGACGAAGCGCGCAAGCATACTTACTACACTTTTATTCATGACGAGTCAGAGCGCTTATCGCGGCTGATCAACAACGTATTGCAACTCGCGCGCATGAATCACGGCCAGACCACACTTGAGCTGACAACAATGAGCGTTGCGGCGTTGTTTGAGCACATTGAGGGGAAAGTCGCATCGCAGTTAGCGCAGGCTGGTTTCGACATGCATTGCGAGCTCACGACAGAGGTGGGCGAGTTACACGTAGCCGTTGATTCCGATGCCGTGACCCAGATCGTGATTAATCTCGTCGACAACGCCATCAAGTTCGCGCCGGACAATGCTGAACGCACAATTGATTTCACCTGCGAGCGTGCCGGTGACAACCGTATTCGCATCAGTATTCGAGATTACGGCGGAGGCGTCCCGAAAGCACAGATGCGACGAATTTTCGAGTTGTTCTATCGGGCAGAAAGCGAACTCACGCGCGAGACGGTCGGTACCGGGATCGGACTGGCTTTGGTGCAGCAGCTTGCCAGTGCCATGCACGGTAGTGTCGATGTGAGCAATCGCGAACCGGGCGCAGAGTTCTCACTGACCCTGCCGCTCGCGGAACACTGACAGCGGTCCGGCCCGGATTATCGGCGCGCAGGTTCGGCGTGGCGACTACGCGTTAACCTGAATCACCGCGATATGTTGCCTGACGGGTAGCGCTTACATCGTAGTCTGTCGTCATCGGATCAGGCACAAAAATTCGGGCTGTCTATTTAGTTTTGGCCCGCTCGAGCGCGCGGAGAAATCGATGAACGACACATTCCCGAGGGACCTCTCCGTCAAATAAAATCGAGCGCACACAAATGATCGAAAAACGATTTTTGATTGTGCTCCGCTTCACTGGGGAACCGCGCCTTGAGGAGGTTATAGGCGCCGATTAATTTGCGGTGTGAACTCTGCACCAGGGGATCGCGAACGTTAAACACCTCGCCATTGCCGGCTTGCTCCCAACGTTCGAAATATCGCTGCTGTTCAGCAATGGCCTCGCGAATTAGCTGATGCGCCTGTGCCAAGCCAGGCGGCACATCGAGACCGTCCAGTCGTGCGAGCAACAGCGCATGGTTACGATGCCAGCCACCCTGGCGACCGCCGGTTTGGAACCACATCTGCGATTGCACGCGTTCGACTACGGCAGCGTCCGTAATGGTAAACACGCGATGTAAATAATCGCGCTCCCGCGGCGCGATCCTGGCCTCGTCTGGATTGAACGTCGCACGGCCGTGCGGGATGGCTCGGTAGGCTTCGTCGACAGACAACAACAGCTGCGCTTGCTCGCGCGCGTCGCTGGCGCTCGCGTCCTGCACGAGAAAACGCGAGATGGCCGGGATGAGTTCGGTGAACAGATTGTGTTTGGGGCGATGACCGGTCGCGTCGAAACGCAGGATGCCGTCGCGATCGACGAGAAAAAAGCCAGGGATCATGTCGTAGCTAGCGCGATTGACGTAGCGCTCGTCGGCACTGAGTACGTAAATATTCTCGCGTTGATCAAAACCAAAATGCGCGGCCCAGCGCTGCGCGTCTTCAGCGCTAGGAGCCTTTAGCTTCATGTCATAGAGCAGCACCTGCACCAGCACGATGTCATTTGTACTGAGCTTCGTGCCATCTGCGTAGCGCGGCAACAACTTCTCTATCGAAGGCAGATTCTGTTGCGGTGTGATGCGGCTGTAACCGCCAACGTCGTTAGCACCCGAGAACGCATTGCAGGCCGCGCAGGTCATCCCTATCGGCTCAACCAACACAACCTTCCCGCGAAAATCTGCAATCTGAACGGTATCGCCGTTATGCGCGATCATCGTCAGATTCGGGAATGCCTCATCAAGGCGCGGCGGCCACGCATGCCCGAGTGTTACGTGTTCGGTAAACAGGGCCGGTTTCTCCATACCGGCATTGCTGATAGCGGTCGTGGCCTGAAAGCTTTGTGTGAGAGTTGG
The DNA here is from genome assembly GCA_002292285.1 of Proteobacteria bacterium UBA981. Taxonomy (GTDB): domain Bacteria; phylum Pseudomonadota; class Gammaproteobacteria; genus UBA981. Next base: position 108,642 of record DBBP01000021.1, on the reverse strand, counting down.
CTCCCGCGCAGCATTAAGCGACAGCCAGTAGCCGCCGACGAACATCATCGAAAGCACGAGCGTCACGCTGAGAATGGATTGTGCGGCACTGCCGTTGGCTGATCGCATGGCAATTTTCCTTATGGTTGCGCAACCGGCATGTGTTCCAGCAAGGAGCGTACCTGCTCTAATTCTGGCCCAGATGGAAAGCGAATCAAGTAATCGCTGAGCTCAATGTGAGCGAGATGGCTTAAATCGGCTCGCAACAGGCTCCGCGCGAGCCAATACACGCCAAGCGAGGAATCCGCATAACGTTGGGTAAAATCCAGAAACGCCCCCGTCGCGTGCGCGAATTTGCCGTTATAGAAATGGTTGAGACCGTTAATCATCAAGTTTTGTTTTTCAACGTCGGTTGCCAACACCAAAGCCTGACTCTCGGATGTCAGCTCCTGCAGGCGCTGAACTAATCGCGGCGTGGCGTTGGTGCATAAATCGCCAACCAGATTTGTTTCGTCGAGCCGCAGCCGTAGGGAGGTCGAGAGAATTGCCGTGCGCGCGTCGAACACCAGCAATTGCATCTCGAGTGCTTCGCTTAGCCCAGTTACGCTGCCACGCAGGACCCAATCGGCCGCTATAACATGACCGACCGCAGCACCGCCGCCCTGCGTGTAGCGCGAAAGGTCGAGACTCTGCTCTTCAGCTGCCGCCGCGAAGGCTTGTCGTTCGACGACGTTTACGAGCCCCGAGAATTCACTCAGGCAGGTAGTCAACAAATCCGGCATGCCGGCGGCGAGAGCATCGTAGCGGCTCTTGCCGGTTGCATTAAAGAACGGCAGCATCACCATCGCCGAATCCGCAAGCGCAACATTCATAGCACTTAGTAACAACAAGTACGTCAGGCATTTCATGGGTTAGCACCGCGGGTTAGCTCAAATAAGCCATCGAATGCAGTCCCGACCCACACGACGCCTTCTTCGTCGACACCGAGACCGGTCGGCGCATGCAGAATGCGATCTGGCGGGTTGAACAGTTGTATCGATTGTCCGTTGCTATAGGCAACGCCACGGGACGCCTCATTACTGGCTGGCATCATCCATACGCCAGCAGCGGGATCTGCGCGCAAGATGCTGATGTCCGCGTAGCCATGGTCCGCTGTGCCAGCCGGTTTTCGCCAGGCATTGTTCTCGCGCAAAAACACCCCAGCGCCAGAACGGGCTACCCACAGGCGATCGGTCGAATCGTATACGGCGGCGGTGATAGCTCGTGTTGCGTCGTCAGCCTGCGCCAACGCCACGCTTGGCAAATCGAGTCGGTACAAACTACCCGCCTCGGTACCGACCATCACATGACCTTTGCTGTTGCTCGCGAGTGCACTCACGCCCTCATCGAACTGGTGTACTAACGTGGCCCCGGTGCTGTTGACCTCAAACACCGCGCCATTGGTGGTCGCGGCCAGCAATCGTTGATCACTGCAATGCAAAGCTGATACCCGCCCCTCGTTCCCGTGTAGTTTGCGTCGATAAAATTGAAAGCCGTTACCCCGTCTCAAGGCCACGCCAACGACCGCCTCGTCGTGGTCGCGCGAGGTGAGGCCGGTCAGTTCCCCACACGGGGTGATGGTGGTGACATGGTGATGAAAAAAACCCTCCGACACGTCCACGGCATAGAAATCGTCGCCGTCCAAAGTCATGGCGCCAGTTTCAATGCCCCACCAAACGCGTCCCGTGGGGTGAACGCCGACACTGGTCACATCCGGTTGGATGGCGCGCATTCGCGCTGTAATTCTTCTCCAGCGATCGGTGGCGTCGTAGCGGTTGTACTCGTGGTAGAGAATTTTCTGCCTGCTGTTCTTGTTGTACGAATGTTCCTGAAAACGCGGATAACGTCGTACGTCAATGCCGTGCGGGCCGGCGGCTGCAATCAGGTACTCATCACCAAAGCGGGTCGCAGCTGCGGCCTCGAGACCCACGTGTCGAACCAGATCTTGGACCAGATGCTCCTTATCAGGGTGGAACCGCGCGTATTGCAGGCCGTAGCTGGCATCGGAGTGGAGCACCACCAGTTTGCCGTCGTCCTGACCGAACACACCCATGCGATGCGGCGCCTTAGCGGCACTGCCCGGGCTGCGTGTCCGGCGCCACCCATCCAGACGGCGTACGGTCCACGTGCTCAGATCATTTGAGCTCCATACTGGCAAGGTCGCGGATTCATCACTAAAGACCACTCGATAGCGCCCGCTGCGGTCCTGGGTGATGGCCGGGTTGAGCGCGCCGTTGCCCGCATCGATGACACCCCGCTCATGCCATTCGGCGGCATCGTCCGACGACAGTACAACCACGCGTCCGGATTGTGCGCGGTACACCACCAGCCAGCGCCCGCGGCGGTCCTGATTCACGCCATAGTGAAGTAACTGATCGGCGCGGTCGGAGCGTGCGTCGGCCTGCGGTTTGGCAAATGACTCGAGCGGAACGCGGCGGGCCGGTTGCCAGGCCAGCGCGTCCAGCGTGCGGCGGCTGGTCCACAACTCCCAGCCTAAACCCCGCCGGTCGGAAATCCAGAACAAGCGCATTGTGCCGTCCTCGCCTCGCACCAGTTGCGGTGAGAAATCGTGGCTTAGCGAATTGACGGCTAGTGGCAAAGTCGCACCGACCGTGCCGTCCGCCTCAATATGTGTCGTCCACAGATCAGTCTGGTCGCCGGACAAATCACCGCGCACGAAAACCACATCGACACCGGCTGTGCGGTTGTGGGCGATGGCCAGACGTTGGCGTGGTTCATACCAGTGATCAGCGAGCGCTGTTGTTACGCCGGAAAATGTTGTGCCACCCGGAGCGATACGGGCAAACAATTGTCCGACTCGCCCTTGTTCACCAACGGGTGGCGGTCATCGTGCTGTAGGTGGTTCGTCGGCAGATTCACGGCGCACTTCAAGCGCTACCGACCAGTCGTAAATTTTGCCGTGGTTTTCGATGAACTGGAGCGTGAGCAGTCGTTGATCGCGGCCATAAAACGGAACGAATTTATTCAATGTGGTTGGCGAGGCAGTCTGCCCGTAAATCACCCCCAGCCACGTGTTGTGATAGTTACGCGGCATGGGGTAGGGGAATACCCGCATGGTGAAATCGTGGTGTGGACCGGGTGCGTTGATCTTGCCGCGTATTTGCAGGTTGATGCCGGTCGCAACATAACCCGGTGGGACAACCAGAGTGTAGAACATTTCGCGCCAATTGCGGTTGTTGCCCGAGTCTTCGAAACTTGGTCTGAGTTTGCCGTAGTGCGGTTCCGTAAAGGCAGGATCGTCGGCGGTCAACGCAATCACGCCGCGCGGGGCAGGCGGCGGCGATTCCTCGGCGCGCAACAAGTCGCGGTATATCGCCGTCATTGCCAGGCGCGCGTCACGATAGCGGTTAAGGACATCGTTCCAGCGATAGGTGCGTGAGACCGCCAGCCGCGGCCGCGTGCCTGCTTTGCGATAGCGCTGATACATCGTCTCAACGTCGGCGAACGCGGCATAAGCACCGGCGGCATCACCGCGGGCGGCAAGCAAGGTACCGAGTTGATACGCCGCCTCAATGGAATGGGGCGCATGTGGCTTCATGGCGGCGAGCGTACGGAAGCGCGTTTCTGCATCCTGGACGGCGCTACGCCGATAGAGCAAGCCCGCAAACATCAGTGCGTCACGTCCACTGATAGTTTTGCCGGCACGCCTCGCAAGTGCATCGTAGCTTGCCACCGCAAGCTTCGGTCGAGCAGCGGATTCCAGAATTCGTCCCATCCACAAATGCGCATCATGAAAACGCGCATCGGCCGCTGTCGCCGCCACGAGCTCAGCGAAGGCCGCGCCGTACTCGCCGCGGTCCTGATAATCCAGACCGCGATAGAAATGTTCCGTCGCCGAGAGCGAGTCTGTCGGCCGACTGTCGATACGCGCTTCTTGTTGCGGACTCAGAGCAACCTTCTCAGCCTCGAACAGCTTGCGGGTCAATGTTGCCGTTAGGGCGTGAATCTGTCCTGTGGTACCACGAATCGAGTCGCGATGAATGATTCTCTGGCTCGCGATATCGAACACCGACAAATGGATTTCGATGTTTGCGCCGGCCAGCCGGTAACGTCCGAATACCGCCTGATCGAGTTTCGCCAATTGCCCAATGCGCGTCGTATCACCGGCTGCCGAAAAGCCACTATCGGCGAGCTCTGCCTCGCGGATAAAGGCGTTCAGGCGCCGCCGCTCAAGAACTGCAAATGCGTCGCTCAAGGCGAGATCCTGCATCAGCATGTCGGCGATGGCTTTGCTGAGCCAGGCTCGTGTTTCGCCTTGTTCGGCGACGAAGGGCATGACCGCGATGGTCGTTGGCGCGGCATGCAGGTTAACGGATGACAGTAGCAGCAGCACTGCTGAGGCGGTGATGCGCGTTGTGATCATTTGGCTAACCGCAGAGACATTCATGCGCGAATCTAGCGTCGCTGATCGCCCATCACGGCCGTTTAATTAAAGCCTCCACGACTCGCTCAGCAAGCACGCCACCAGCCTTTGCCAGAGCATTCTTGCCCGCGATCTCTGGCGACAGATCAACGGCCACGCTTGTTTGACGATCAACGAGCAGCACCGTGCTCGAAACACGGTCGATCACTTTTATCTCAACGCGTGCTTTGGTAGAAACAAGATTGCCCTTGCGCAAACCAAATTCGCTAAACGCCTCGCCATTGATCTCGAGATCTGCCGATTCGTTGGAAGCTTCCGGATCAATAATCCGAAAGCCGAGGCGCTGCAGCACATATTCGATTTCGGTCTGTGCGGCAGGATCCGGTACCTCCTGCGTGAGGCTGATTTCCGGGATACTGACCATCACGCTTGGCAATTCGCGTCCGGCGAGCTTCGGCAGCAGGCGCGCCACAACGTCTTCTTTTTTCTCTTTGTGGGCAATCAGTGTTGCTCCGCGTTCGCTCAAAACCGCATTGACTTTGTCGGACAGGGTCGTCGAGAGCTCGACCACAGAACCGCGCAACGGCATGGAGGACGTCGCGCCGAGTACGCGCGTCGTTTCCACGCCGATGACTTTAGCGGCGACTACCAATTCCTTCTGCACTGCAAAGGCGCGCCCCGTGATGAGAATCTGCGCGCCGGTGATGTAGCCGATTTCTGCTGCAGACTTGGGGTCAACCGTCCCCGAAATAGAAAGCTCGACTTCGGACAGCGCCTGATCCAAATCGCCGCGCTCCACCAGAATAACTGCGGGGTTTCCGGACAAATGGGCCGTCATTAATGTCTGCAGATCTGCCCCAAGCTCGCCGAAGGCGTCCTCATCAGCTGCGAAGGGCAGGATGGCGACCGTATATCCGTTGCCAGCAGTCGCCTCCAATTCAGTCTGGGCCACAACGAGAGGCGTAACACCAAGCAGCGCCAACAGTATCGGGACGACAGGAAATCGACTCACCTTGCCTCTCCTTACACAGGGGATGTAACACTGACCTTAGCCCAATCAGCGCATTAATTGCATAAACCATCGATAAAACATCAGCTCAAACGCATGGTCGTCGCGGCTGAGTGTGAACAGGGACTCGCTCACCAAAATGACGACAGCGTCCGGCAGATGGCGGATTTCGACGAGCGGGAAGTTGAGGTCATAAGGTTTAAAAAGCAGTACGCGGCGTTTGTAATGAGCAGGCAACGGGGCGGCGTCCAATTCAAAGTCGATGTCGTCTGCCACGATGATGGTGATAACTCGATCGGCGGCAGAAACACCACGACGACTCATGGTGTAGTCGATTTTATTGTTCTCGAGGAAATCGCTGAGGCGGCCGGAAGCGTCCTCGACGTACGTCGCATGCTCGCCGGACCACGCCGCCACCTCTTCGAGCAAAGGCGCGGGTAACGCAGTGAAAGAGAATTCCCCGACCTGTGTGCAGTCATCGGGAACTGCGCAGCTGGCGAACTCCCAGGTGAACCGCGTGATGCGTTTGACCTCAGGCGGTGTGAACCTGAATGTCGGTGTGTGGTGCGTGCCTGGGTCGGTGCCTGGGGCGCAGATTTCCAGCACGGGGTGTTCATGCGGGGCGGCGAGTGCATGGGCCTGTTGCACGAGTACTGCACGCAGCGGTGAGTAGTCATCATTCCCGAGGACGTTGAGATCAACTGCGGCCTCGCGACCGCCATACCAAACTCGTTCGCGTTCGATGTTTGCGCCAGCTTGAGCTTCAACAACAATATCCGCACGGCCCGCTAGCGCATAAGAGCTGAGTACGATCGCAAAAACGAGCGTGCGGCACGGACCGTGCACGCGAAAAGTCCGGTTTGCATCGCGGTGCAGTGCCACGTTAGTCATAGGCCGCGCGTTCGTGCTGCCGAAAAACGCGTTCGCGGCCGTGTTAATAGCGTGGTATTCAGATTTCCCTCTCGATCGCCATCGGTAACTTCGCCAATCGCTTCATCTCATCGGTCTGCATCACACCCGGGTTTTCGAGAAATTCGATGAACAGGTCCGTTAAATCAAATCCCCAGAACAATTGCCCATCCACCGCAAAGGTCGGGACGCCATAAACGCCGGCTGCTAGCGCCGCATCGGTATTCGCGCGTAACGCGGTCTTCACCGCGGGTGCTGTAATCATCGAGTCCACATCGTCAAGCCCCAGACGCTCAGCGAGCTCCGCAAACCCGGCATCGCTGTGCACATCGCCACCCTCACCCCAGATGTAATCGAATATCGCCCCGACTGCTGCCGGTTTTGCTTCGAGCGCGATCGCCAGGCGCAGCACCTTGATAGGGTTAAACGGATGCGCCGGTGGTGTGCGAAAAGGGACACCGAGGCGCGCCGCGTACCAATCACAATGCTGATAGGTTTGCGTGCGCTTGGCCGGGATCTCTGCCGGGCCCTTGTGTCCCCAATGGCCGAGCAGGCCGGCGAAAAGGATGGGGTGAAGGGTCACTTCGAGCGCTTCAGGCAAGCGTTCGAAATGCTTGAACTGAAGGTAGGCAAACGGCGAAATGAAGTCGAAATACCAGTCGGCGGTTTGAGTCATTGGGGGCTCCGGAATCGGTTTGTCACGTGGTACGCCGCAGTGTATCGAAACAGGAAATCGTCGTCAGGTCCGAAGCAGATACGCACCGGGCTCGAGCGGACACTGTTGGGACAGGGCGGAGCTGAGAGCGGAAAATAGCCACACTGGGCTACCAGACCGATCTCATGCCACTCTGAAGGGTCGATGAACTCGCGCACGTGCAGGCTAGATCTACCGAAGCCAGCGGGCTGCCCCATCTCATGGGCGATGGCGTAGGAACAACGCACCGGATGTCGCGGCGCATTTCGTTGAAACATGAGCCGGGTCGGTCCGGGCGCGGCTTAAACGATGCGCCGCCTAGTTCGTCTCGTGTTCGGTATGCATGCTTTCACCGAACAGGGTGCCACGCCTGACTAAGCTCCCCATTCCCCTCAGTGTTTACTGTATATTCTCCCAGCTGGTCGCGTGCGTGCGGTTGGTTTGAAGAGTTAAGGGGAACCTATGAGATTCGCACTCGCAGCCTGGGTCATGCGCCATCGCGCGTTAGTTGGCATTGGCTTTATTCTCGTCACCATCGGATTCATGATGGGCATTCCGAAAGTCGAAATTCGGACCATTTTTAACGATCTGCTACCCAAAGATGACCCGTACGTACAGGTCTACTTTGATCATCGAAGTTTCGGCAATCCCTTGACGATGTCGATCGTGATCAAACGCAAAGATGGCGATATCTACAAACCCGAGACCTTGGCAAAGGTCTGGAAAATGACCCGTGACATCGATCTGGCACCCGGCGTCAACCACGATCAGATTATTTCCATCGCGACGGAAAAGCTGCGCTACGTCGCAGCGACTTCCAAGGGCATCGAATCTGAACCGCTGATGGGTGATAGCCCGCCGGCGACCGAGGAGGAAATGACCGAGTTCCTGCGCCGCGTCGAAAGTTCGACGAACGCCCAGGTTTTCTATATTTCCAACGATGAAACCGCGACGATGATCAACGCGTCGTTTCAGGATTGGGTGGATTACGGTGAGGCGTTCGACTACGCGCAAGGGCTCGTGGAAGCAGCGCGCGACGAGCACCACGACGTATACCTTGCTGGCCAGCCAGCTCTGACTGGTTGGGTTTACAGACTGCAAAAGCAGACTTACTTCATCTTCGGCATCACTATCGCCGCACTCATCATTGCGTTGGCCTTCTACATGCGCAACCTGGCCGGCATTGTCACCCCTATTGCGTGCGCGACGGTCGCCGGCCTGTGGGGGTTCGGGTTTATCGGCTGGCTGGAACGACCCATCGAACCGTTACTCATGATTGTGCCGCTGTTGCTGGTGGCGCGCTCGTTCTCGCACTGCGTGCAATATACGGAACGCTATTACGAGGTCCTGGTTCAAATCGGCGATCGGCGTAAGGCGGCCGAGGTCACCATGGGCATCATGATGGCACCCTCGGTGCTCGGCATTCTTACCGACGTCTTCGGGATTGCTTTTATCGCCATTGCGCCGATCGAGACGATGGTAAATCACGCCATATTTTGTGGTTTCTGGGCGCTGTGGATCATTCCTACCGGCGTGTTTATGGTCTCGATCATCCTGTCCTACATGCCGCTGCCGAAGAACATCGACGCGATTGTTGGCGGCAGCAGCTCTCAGTCGGGTGTTCACCGCGCGCAGGAAAAATTGCTCGGCTTTATGGCCTTTCTGGCGGTTGGCAAACGCGCACGATTTACTTTCGTTGTGACCCTTATTCTTGGCGCGGTAGCGCTCTACATGAATACCCAAATCAAAATCGGTAACCCCGTAGAGGGAAGCAACCTGCTCTGGGAAGATTCGGAATTCAACACGGCCGTGCGCGCCATCAACTCCTATTTCCCGGGCATGAATACGCTTGAAATAATTATCGAGGCGAAGGAACGCGACTTGGAGCGACGTACGGCGAGGACCCCTGGCGTGGTCGCGGTGCATACCGAATTGCAACGCCTCATGGCGGTTGACGAGGTGACGCCGCCGCGGGCATCGCTGTCTTTCACGGATTACATGCGTGCTACAAATCGCTTGTTCGCGGGTGGAAATCCCAAGTGGTACATGCTCGATCGGACTGACGAGGCAATTAGTGCGGCCGGCTTTGCCGTCACGATGGGCAACGCGCCAATCAACCTCGCACACGTGGTCGATTTCACCGTGCACAACTCGACGGTAACGTTCTGGTACAAGGACAACACCCAAGAAACTGTTGACGCCGCGCTGGCGAGTGCTAAACGCGCCGTCGATACGGTGGGACTGGATCATCCGGAATTTCGTATCCGGCTTGGCACCGGTGTAATTGCTTTACAGCAAGCGATGAACCACGTCGTCGAGCGCTACCACTGGTACATTCTGTTCTTACTGAATTGCGCTGTGCTTGTGATTACGGCCATGGCCTATCGTTCAGTTGTGGCTGCGCTCATCCTGCTCATCCCGGTCAACCTGTCCAATCTACTGCTGGGTGCTTCCATGCACACGCTCGGTATTGGCCTCGATATCAACGCTGCAATTGTTGCGGTGATGGGTGTCGGTATAGGTATTGATTACGGGATCTATTTGTTGTCGCGGATGTGCGAGGAATACACGGCCCACGATCAAGACATGGAGCTCGCGATCTACGCCACCCTCACAACTACCGGCAAGGCCATCATGTTTACCGCGACGGTAATGCTGATCGGTATTTTGCCTTGGTATTTCCTGTCGGATCTGAAGTTCATGGCTGATATGGGCATGCTGCTGGTCACCATCATGTTGATCAACATGATCTTGTCTCTGGTCGTCCTGCCGATGCTGGTCTACCTGATTCGACCGAAGTTCCTGGCTCGCGAGGATTTGATCATCGGTGAGAACGTCGACATTTCCCAGTTCACCAGCCACCTGACAGAAAACCCTCTGCAGGAAGGCGGGGAGAGCAAGTAGGCGTTTAAGCTCGGGCCGCCAGCAGCACGGCTTCGACGTCTTGCCGGGGGCATCGGAGCCCTCGGTGATTAGCCTGGCCGCTGAGATTCGCAGCACGTTGGGCTACCGACGCGTGCGTGCGCGGCTGGGGACGGGCAATGGACTGCGGTTGAGCGAATTGCGGCCTACGAAGTTCGCGAGCTGCCTGCGATCTCGATTAGAACCCAACGTGGGCGTCGATGAGTGCGCCTAAGGCGGCTCAGAGCGCCGTACAAGTTATCGTCGAAGAAACCTGCTTCCAGACTTCGCGTTGTCCAGCTCGCTTATCGAATGATGGTGGGCGCAGATGGCCGGCGAGCGTCGACTATTAGCTTGGCTCACCGCTCGCGCTGCGCGCGATTGTGCACGAGTTTTCAGCTAACCGTGGCGATGATGCAGCACCGACGGCTGCATCATCGCCGCGTGAAATTCCGTCGCTAGAAAAATACGAAAGATCGCACAACGGCATTCTTGCGGCATGGCGCGTTCGCTGGCGCGGTGGGGTCGACGCAAGCCGAGTGGAAGGAATAGCGCGAGACTGAACCATCGCGAACCGAGTCGTAGCACTTCAGCATCGACACTTCGGTCGGCTTCTGCTGCGGGACCCAATACCACTCATGCTCACGCCTGTAGGTGAAGCGTGTGGTCTCGCCAACGCGATCGTCGTAGACGCGATAGTTGGTGATGTAGGACTGCTCAGCGAACGAGGGCCAGGCGCACAATACAAATGGATTTTGTTGCACTGTCTCCATCGGTTTGGCGAGGTTGATGGACATATAGCGGCGCGACATCTTCGCGTCAGCCTCGGCCTCGGTGTAGCGCTGTTCGCGGCCAAAATTGCGCAGGTTGCGGGTCAGTAATTCACGGCAGCGGACCCGACCGCTGTTGTCGTTCAAATCGTTATGCACGATGTTGGCGTAGAAGTTGTTCACGCCTGGATTCTTGTTGGCCTGGTCTTCGGTGCGATCGCCGGTGTATTCGATATCGAACACGTCATGGTTATAGACCAGCGCATCGGTTGCGCCGGGGAAGAACTCCAACAGTAATTTTTCCATTTCAGGGTAGAACACACGTTGCACTTCGGCCGCGTCATAGAAGTTCTGGCATGCCGAATCGCAATGCGCCAGCGACACACCGAGTTTGTCCATGCTCTCGGGCGTGTAGGGCGACAGGCCAGGGTAATACTCTTCGATGCGCCGCGCATCGCGCAGAATCTGCGGAAAATACAAGCCGCGGCGTTCGATATCTTTTTCTTCTTTGCGCAGTGCTTCCACCTCGGCCGCACGCGTGGTGTCGTGCCACAGCGCGTTGGAGGAAACGATGGAGTAGGAGGGGCGCTCATGAATGGTGTAACGCAGGGGTAAGGCGACGCCACCTTCGGGCGCCTCGATGCCGTTGGCACGAATGTATTCGACACATTCGTCGTAAGTCCGAAAGCCGATGCCCCTGCTGGTTTCAATCGGACCCGGTGACGCACTTTCGATCATGTCGATGACACGTTGGCCTTCGCCGTCCATCGCCTGGCGCAGCGCAGCCTCGGTCGCTGCCGCGGTTCCTGCATCGCCATCCTTATCGAATGACATATAGGACAATCCGCCGTTCGCGGCGAACGGTGCGGCCTGCCCCTTAGTGAGTTCGAGTGTTGGCACATACGGTGCGGAAGCCGCGGCCGCCGTTGCCGGTTCGTTATGAGTAGATTCTTTGAGCTGGTTCATTGCGAGCCCCTGGTTGGACGAGCCTCATATTGGCATACGAGACATTCACTTCCTAGGGAGGCGCCCGGAGACTCCCTCATCCTGGGACGCGGCCTGCGACAGCAAGATCGCGGCACCGGAGATCCTGTAATGGAAACGCAGAGCAAAGATGGACTAAGTGTGAGACACCCGACAAATCGCAATGAGACATTCGGAAGTCCGACTAAATTCCGGGGCACCCACAATTCATAGGATGGCAAGCGATTGAAATATATAAGGTTAAATATTCTACTAGCGCGGCTAGTCGTCAGGAACGCACAGATGCTCCCCACGCTAGCGCATGTCTATCAACAGCCCACGTCAAACCCAAGTTGGAGTTCCTGCACGCGGACCAGCGACGCTTAGAAGACCAGGCGTCAATAGCGCTTCATCACGTCTTCGGCAAAATCGCGCAAATTGTCACGACTGCCGTCGGTGGGAGGCAGGATAGTCAGCTCTTTCAAACCGGCTCGCTCGGCTTCGCGAATGCGCGCAATGATGTCGTCGCCGCTGCCGACCAGCGTCGTACTTTCGATCGCGGCCGGCGTCACGAAGCGTCGTTCTTCTGGAACCAGGAACGTGCTGTGGCCATCGTGCAGCTGCAAATAACGACGGTCTTCGGGGGTCGCCATGCTGTCTACGTGGGCACAATATTGTTCCCAAATATCCCGAAACGCTTCAGGTATAACGTCTTCATCTCCGCTCAACGCATAGACTTCGTAGACGAAGTGCAGCGCTGTCGTGACCCACGCACCACAAGCATCAATAACGCGCTCCGAGGCGAGAGTTTCGCCAGCACGTAAAACCACCGCAGCGCTGACTGCAGCCACATGAAACGGGTCGGGAAGTTGCCGCCCGGCCTGCTTCGCGCCCTGCTTTACCAAATCAAGATGACTCTGCAGGACGGTTGGGTCCTCATACAGCAAGGTCGTTAAGCCATCGCCATATTCGCCTGTGACGGCTAGCGCCCGCGGTCCGTTGGCGGCAATGTAGACCGGTATTTCGGGCTGCAACTCAAGAAACCCCTGATCCTGATGTAAAAAGCGAATCGGGCGGGTCACGCCATCGAGTGTGTAGTCGACCTCTTCGCCGCGCAGCAGTGCTCGTACGACCCGCAAATATTCTCGAAAAGCGTCGATTTTCTGCGGTTTCATGCCCATCACCCGCATCGCGGTATGACCGGTTCCCAGGCCGAGAAAAACGCGCCCCGGCGCCAAACGGTTAATTGACGCAATGGAATGAGCCGTCACCGGTGCGATGCGCGTGCGCGTAATCGAGACGCCAGTGCCAATCTGAATTCGCGAGGTATGCTCGGCAGCCAGCGCGAGCGTCGCGTAGCAATCCGACCACAGCATTTGCGAATCTGGTACCCACGCGCGGTCGTACCCCAACGCCTCAGCATCAGCAATGAGTTTCCAATCATCGATTCTTGTTGGAAAAATAATTCCAAATTCCATGTCGATTCCCCTATCACAACATTTACTGTCGGTGCTGAAACGGCGCCCTCGTATCGGGCACCCATAAAAACGGCTGCCACCACTATGCCATCCCTATCCCAGCGGTGGCAGTCCGGCACGAGAGAACACAGCACGATGCGTGGGGCTTATACGAGCGGAAAGATCGCGAACGCAAGCGCAAGGCCAGCGGCATGTTGTCAGAATCCCCTACCTGGAGCGGCCAGACAAAGGCTCGCTCGAAAGGACAGTTCTGGTAGTCTTTTGCATCGCGTCGTTGCTGAATTCAGCGCCACACGCTAAACCTGCCCTGTCGTAATAATCGCGGCTCAATCAGTGACCGACCAGCTTAAGGAAACGATGAATGGATATCGGAATCGCCCAACCTGTTGCAAACAAAGACGCGCGTGCCGTAGAGATTGCCAAGCACGCTGAAGATCTTGGCTTCGAATCCTATTGGGCACCTGACCATACGATTCTGCCGGTCGATTACAGCGTCTCGTATCCCGGTGGTGGTCCGGATGATCCCGAGCCAGAGTATCTTTGGCAGATGGCAGACCCGCTGATGTTGCTGGCCAATATCGCTGGTGCAACCAGCAAAATAAAACTCGGCACCGGGGTACTACTGGTGCCCGAACGCGATGCGATCCTGACCGCCAAGCTGGTCGCGACACTGGACGATTGCTCGAACGGTCGCTTCCTGTTTGGCATCGGAGCCGGTTGGAACCCCGAGGAGAGCAAAATTCTCGGTGGCGACTTCGAACATCGCTGGACACACACGAAAGAAAATATCGCGGCCATGAAAATGCTGTGGACTGAACACGCGCCCGAATTTCATGGCACGTACAACGACTTCCCACCGATCCGTTGCTACCCGAAACCACAACAAGACCCTTATCCACCGATTCTGTTGGGTGCTATCAACAACCCGCGCTCCTTAAAGCGTGTCGCCACCTGGGGCGATGGCTGGTTACCGATCGTACAGAGCCCGGACGAACTCAAAGAAGGGATCGCGCAAATTACAGGCTTTTGCCAGGAAGCCGGGCGCGACCCGTCGGAGATCAGTTACTCGGTTTTCGGCATCGGTGATCAGTGGAAATCGAAGGCGGAGATTGAAGCGCTGGGCAAGGCCGGTGCGAATAGAGTGATCTTGATGCTCACCGCTGAAGTTAAAACCGACAAGTTGAAGGCGGAACTCGATCAACTAAACAAAACGTTGATGTAAAAGCTGCTTGAACAGTGGTGCGGCGTCGGCAGTTCATCGGCGCCGAATCGCCTCCCGCCACTGTCAGCGGAAAATTGGCTTAGACTAAGTCGCTACGCGTGCCGGCGCGCAGTGGCGAACGCGGTACGCGGACCAGAATCGGCAACCCTCTCCCAGCCAGCCTATAAACATCATGCTCTCCGCCAAGCGCTCGTTTTTCGACGATTTCTTCGCCCTTGAATCGGCAGGCGGCATTCTCCTGATCCTGTCCGCTTCGTTGGCGATCGTGTTCGCCAACTCCCCGCTTGAACCGTATTACCAGTTGCTGTTGTCTACGCCGGTCGAGATTCGCGTTGGGGCTTTGCTAATCGCCAAACCCTTGTTGCTGTGGATTAATGACGGGCTGATGGCGGTGTTCTTTTTTCTGATCGGGCTGGAGCTAAAGAGAGAGCTGCTGGAAGGCGAACTCGCAGACAAGAGAAACATCATTCTGCCGGGCGTAGGCGCTGTCGGCGGGATGGTAGTCCCGGCACTGTTCTATCTGTACTTTAATTTTGACGACCCGATCGCCGCGCAAGGATGGGCTATCCCCGCCGCTACGGACATCGCGTTCGCGTTGGGCGTACTAATGCTACTCGGCTCTCGGGTTCCTGCCGCACTGAAAATATTTCTCACTTCGCTGGCGATTTTCGACGACGTTGGGGCGATCGTCATCATCGCCATGTTCTACACGTCGAAGGTCTCATTAACCGCCCTTGGCATCGTCGCTCTTTGCCTGCCTGCCCTGGCGTTGCTTAATCGCTATAACGTGGTGTCGAAGAGTCCCTACCTCTTAATCGGGCTCATCCTGTCGACCGCGATGCTGAAATCCGGCGTCCACGCAACACTCGCAGGGGTTGTTCTCGCCGCCTTCGTGCCGATTCGCTCAAAGTCGAATCCCGAAGTTTCGCCCCTGAAAAGCCTCGAACATGATTTGCATTCCGTTGTGGCCTTTGTCGTGTTGCCGGTTTTCGCGTTCTCGAATGCCGGTATTAATTTCGATGGGGTCACTTCGGAGCAGCTATTTCATGGCGTGCCGGTTGGCATAGCGCTCGGCTTGTTTCTCGGCAAACAACTGGGCATCTTCACCCTGTGCTGGATCACCATTCAACTGAAAGTGGCGAGCTTGCCCCGAGGCATGAGTTGGCTGAGCCTCTACGGCACTTCGGCTCTGTGTGGTATTGGTTTTACGATGAGCTTGTTCATCGGATCTTTGGCGTTCGAAGAAACGGGCGTAAATTTGCTTTTCGACGAACGTCTGGGAATTATCATTGGGTCGTTGGCGTCAGGGATAGTTGGCTATGTGGTCCTCCGCATCAGCCTCGCCGCGAATCCTTCGGGGTCGTCAAACGCGTAGCTGGCGCTTGTTCGATCACGCTGCCACCGAGCCTCCCGACGACGACACCCGGCGCGCACTACAAGAGATGACAAACATGTCAGGCGAACTCAAACAAACGCAACGCTTAGTTGCGAAAGCTGAAGGATTGGGAAATTCGCGATCTAGGGCGGCTGTTACTGTGTCCTGAGACCCGTCGAGATCGCCGTTTAGCGCTTGCGTTGCGCGTAAAGCTGCCAACTCTGGCCAGATATTTCGATTGCCGGGAACTCGACGACGAACGCATAGCGGCCAACGCCCTCAAGTTCGAGGGAGTCTGGCGGTGCCAACGAACGGCCGATGGAGTGGGTGATCATCCACTCGGGCTGCAGCACCGCCAGCTCTTCGAAAAAGACATAGCGCAATTCCGGTTTCGAGCTGCGTCTCGCCGCGTAATACTGAAAAATACCCGCGTTGCGAAAATCGTGATCGGAACTAACCGTGACGGATTGCCCTACTGAGTTCGTGGCGATGAAGGTCAGTGCCGCAGCGTGTTGGCCGCGACCCACTTGCAATAGTTTGATATCACGTGGCAATTGTCCGGCGATATACATCGCCAGTACGAGCCAGACAATGCCGCTATATTCGACGTCCAGCCGATCCAGTAAATAGCTCAGCAGCCCTGTCGCGAGCAGCAGAAAAAACGGGAACGTCACCAGAAAGTATCGAAAGTAGAAGAACTCCGGGCGCCAGACCAATAGGATCAATGCCGCTGGAAGTATCGTCACGCATGCGAAGAACACGGCGAGTTCTTTGTTCCTCAGCGCCATCGTCCCGATACCTGAAACGACGAGGAGCAGCGCAAGCCCCATCGCCAGTGGAAAAAAATCGGCTGAATAGGGCGTTCCTAGCAGCCAGGTTGCGGCGTTTCCCATGACCTCATTCGTGGGTACGGCGAGGCCACCACCAATCTCGCCGTGCCAGAAGAACAGGTAGTACCAGCCGATAAAAAACACTGAGGGCAGACCATGAACTGCGATAAGCCGCGCCACTCTGACAATCGGCGCGCGTGCGGCATTCAGCTCGTGGACAACGCTGAAGGCTATCAGCGCCATGGCTACAAACAGGTAACTGCCATGTGCCAGCAGGCCGATGACACTGGTGGTCCAGTATGCGGCACAGCAACCGCGCTGCACTGCCGGAGCAGCAGCATGTCCGAGGCCGCCAAGCCGTAAACACACCAGCTCGAAGCTCGCCAGTGACATGAGGATCGCCAGGGCGTAGCCGCGCGCCTCTGAGAAATAAACTAACAACGGGAAACTGCTGCCCAGCAACACCACCGCGATACGAGCGGCTGTTTCGTTCCATAGCGCTCGCGCGATTCGCGCTGCAAGACACAGACTCAGAATTCCGGCCAACACCGACAACGCACGGTAGGTGAGAGCGGCTCGGTTCTCACCGATCAGATGCAGGTACCAGGAGTTAATCAGGTGGTTGTTGTCGTGACGGTGCCAAAATAAATCGGCATAGGAAGTTGCCTCGTGCGCAAAGTGGATTGACCACAATTCGTCCAGACAAAGATCGCCCCGCGCGGCGAAGGTCATCAGCACCGCGAAGCAGAGAATAAGGCCACGGACTGGCCATCTGTCGGTGCTCATCGCAGGCCGAGCAGATCGCTGAATTGCAGATAGTTGATTGCGTTACTCGATGAACTTGTTGAGTGATGTGCGCTAGTAGATTGCGCGGGTGCGTCGTGCGGTTGTGAGTCTCGTGTCGCGGTATCGCGCTGCCGACATGCGATTTCGGCAGTTACTTGCAATACCGCGAGCGCGTGCGGCTAAACGCGGTACGCATTGTCGCGGAGAACAACTGTCCGACGGTTTGTCGGGCCCGGTCAAGTGGCTGCGACTGATTGCCTGACGCGGGGCATTACCAGAGCGACCAGGCCGAACACATTGAAAAATGCGAAGCACAGATTTCTTCCCAGCAAGTGTCCGCGCTCTAATGAACTGACGCGACTTCGGAGCCGAGGCCTGTCTCGGAACGAATCTTCTGGGCGTCAAACGCCGCTCGTTCTTGCTCGGCGCTTTTACTCTTGTCGGTCACCGACGCTACGTATGAGACGATCAACACGGTCGGCAGCACGACGAACGTCGGGAAGTCGTAGGGAAATATTGCTGGTCCCATGTCGAGCACTTTGGTCCAAACGGTCGGGCCAATGATGAGTAAGCCGATGGAGCCGAAGATTCCGGTATAGCCGCCCATCACCGCCCCGCGCGTCGTCAGTCCACGCCAGAACACCGCCATGACGAGTATCGGGAAGTTGGCGCACGCTGCGATTGAGAAAGTCAAAGCGACGATATACGCGACGTTCTGTTTTTCGAATGCGATGCCGAGGAGTACCGCAAGGACACCCAATCCGACTACGCAATACCTCGACACGCGGACTTCCTGCGCCTCGGTGGCTTTGCCTTTCATGATCACATTTGCGTAGATGTCGTGTGACAGCGCGGAGGCACCGGCGAGGGTCAGGCCTGACACCACCGCGAGGATGGTCGCAAAAGCTACAGCGGCGATGAAACCAAGAAAGAAATCACCGCCAAGCGCATGCGACAGATACACCGCAGGCATGCTGCTGCCGCCCTTAAGATTGAGCACGCTGTTGGTGATATCAACAACGTACTCAGGATTGTTAGCGACCAGCACTATGGCCCCGAAGCCGATGATGAATGTCAGGATGTAGAAATAACCGATGAAACAGGTCGCGTACAGCACTGACTTGCGCGCCGCCTTGGCATCTCCGACAGTGAAAAAGCGCATTAAAATATGCGGTAAGCCGGCGGTGCCGAACATCAAAGTCAAGCCCAGCGAGATTGACTCAAGTGGATTCGCCTGCGCACCGATAGGAACCACGGATTGCATGATTTCCCGATGCTTGGGATGCGCAACGACGGCGTCCGAGAACAGTTTCTCAAAACTCCATCCCGCGTGCGCCATCACGCCAAGTGCCATCAACGAAGCCCCACCGAGCAACAAACCCGCTTTGGTAATTTGCACCCAGGTCGTCGCTTTCATGCCACCGAAAGTGACATAGATAATGATCAGGGTGCCGATCATCACAATCGACAAGCGGTAAGAAATTTGCGGCACAAGCGTATGTAGCAACTGGCCGGCGCCAACCGCCTGGCCGATGAGATACCAAAGCACCACAATCAGCGAACCAATCGCGGCCATGGTCCGGACCGGACCTTGCTGTAAGCGGAATGAGGCGACATCGGCGTAAGTAAACTTGCCAAGGTTACGCAACCGCTCCGCAACCAGAAACAGGATCACCGGCCAACCGACCAACCACCCGACCGAAAAAATCAGGCCGTAAAAGCCGTGAAAATATACCAGTGCCGCGATACCCAGGAACGAAGCCGCTGACATGTAGTCCCCGGCGATGGCCATGCCATTCTGGAAACCCGTGATGTTGCGTCCCGCGGCATAGAAATCGGCCGCAGTTTTAGTGCGCTTGGCGGCCCAGTAGGTAATGACGAGCGTAATGGCGACAAACACCACGAACATGCCGATCGCATGCCAGTTCAGCGGCGTGTCGACGACCGGCGTTGCGGTCGTCACGATACCCGCGGCACCCGCGAGCGGCGAGAGGCAAACCGCAAGCAACGTGAAGAGGAATTTCGCGGCACTCATTCGCCAGCCTCCCGCATAATTTCTGCAATCAACGGGTCGAACGAGGTGTTTGCTCGGTAAACATAGATACCAGTAAGCAGAACGGAAGCCAGAATCACGCCGACGCCGATGGGCATACCGAGCGGGACGACACTGCTGGCCGATATCGGCTGGGTGAGAAATTCAGGCGCGAACGCCACCAGGAGGATAAAGCCGAAATAAAGGATGCAGACCAGCAACGTCAGAGTCCACGCCAGCACATTTCTCTGCCGTATCAATTGGTGGTATTTCGGGTTGTTCTGGATACTACTGGCGGTCGAATCAGACACGATTCCTGCTCCTCAATCGGGTTAGCTTGCCGTTGCTGTGTGGTCGTTGCGCATGATAGCGGTTACCGCTGCGCTGCGGACCTCGAAATGCTCCAAATTCACCCGTCCGACAGCGCTCGCCGCGTCGGGTCCGTCAGCAGCACCTCGTCGTAGCGGAACCCGCCTCCAATTCGGGGACAGTTACTGTATTTCCGCGATGGAAATACAGTAACTGTCCCCGAATTAGGGTCCCCAAATCAGGCCGAATAGGGCTTCGCCAAAATCTCCTGCAAGCTTTGGCCTCCGACGTTCTCGCTCGCAAGTTCCGCGTGATAGCGCACGGAAATACGCAGAAAAGAGAATCGCCACCGATCACTGTCGCGTCGCATACGATGCTGGTATGTGCCTATCAGCACCGTATTGTTGGCGACGATTTCGAAAAAGTAAGCGAGCGTCGTTGCCTCATCTCCGTCCAGGTCGATTTGCATATTCGTACTGATATGGCCGGTCGCGAAGAGTTTGGCATTCGGGTTCGCCGCGGCCGCAATACCCGGCATATAAAACTTATCGATAATGTTTCGACGTCCCCGATAAGTTCCGTCGATGCCTGGGAGCAGGACATCGAGCCCGACCATTTCGAGTACCCCGTCCTCGGCGAAAACATCGCCCAAATTGTCCCAATCTTCGGAATCGAGGCGCATACAGTAGTCGCGCCAGGTATGGCGGACGGCCTCGAGATCTTCGAGGTGCTGTAGGCGGGCGAGGATGTTTTGAAGATCGATGTCATTCATGGCGTTGATTCCGGGTTGCACTAAATAGTTTACCCCAACATCCAGAAATTCGGGGACAGTTACTGTATTTCTGCGATGGAAATACAGTAACTGTCCCCGAATTGTTCCGAATGATGGAAGGTCTTAAGCGTTATCGAGGTCCGGCTTGGTCACCAGTGCGCCAGACGCCTCGAGTTCGCGCACTTCGGCTTTGCTGACGCCGGCATATTGCGAAAACACATCAACATTGTGCTGCCCCATGTACGCGGCATGGAGTTCGGGGTGACGCGGGGCCGCCGAGAAACGCAGCGGCATCCCGGGGACTTGGTAGCTGCCAAATACCGGGTCGTCTACGGTGCGTATGGTTTCACGTTCGATCAGATGGGGATGATTAACCGCCTGCTCGATGGATAGCACTGGTGCTATGGGGATGTGGTGATTGAATCCCCAGTCTTCGGCAGCTTCAATGGCGGTCGCGTAGCGTCCCAGCGCTTTTTCCACCAACGCACTTAAAGCTTCACGGTTCTCCACCCGCGCGACGTTATCGACAAAGCGCGGATCGTCGGCAATCCCAGGGTCCCCTAACGCAGCGCAGAAGTTCGGCCACTGATTCTGCAGAACTGCGAGTACGACATAGCCTTCGGTGCATTTGAAAATACCGAGAGGCGCGACTGCGTAGTGATGTGCGCCAGAACGATGTGGTTTGATCTCACCGTTCGAGGCGGTATGCGCCTGCACGTTGACTTCGTGGCAGTGGAAGTAGGAATCGAGCAGTGAGGCTTCGACGTATTGCCCTTCGCCGGTTTTCTCACGGTAATACAACGCGGCGTTTATCGCCGCCAGCAAATGTGTGCCCGTCATCACATCGCCGATACCGAGCATATAAAAATATGGCGGGCCGTCGGGCTCGCCAATCATACTCAGCACACCAGCGTAAGCTGCGCCGATATAGTCATAGCCGGGTAGTTTTGAGAGCGGCCCGGTTTGTCCGAACGCGGAAATGGAACCCATGATCAGCCGCGGGTTCAACGCATGTACTTCTTCCCAACTAAATCCGAGCCGATCGATAACGCCCGGTGCGAAGTTCTCCACCAGCACATCGCAGCTTTCCAATACTTTCTTGACCAGTTCAATCGAGCGCGGATTCTTGCGATCGATAGCGATGCTCTTCTTCCCACGGTTCTGTTGAATGTAGTAACCGGAACGGCCATTGCGGAAATACGGCAGGCCGCGTGATTGTTCTCCGTTCGGGGCAAGTTCCACTTTAATCACTTCGGCGCCCATTTCGGCCATCAGGCGGGTCGTGGTGGGGCCGGCGAGGGCCTGTGTGAAATCGAGTACCCGGACGCCGTCCAGAATATTGCTTGCTTTTGCCATCGCTATCGTCTCCCCAGAGAATTTCGAAGTGCCCGCGATAATTAAACGGGCCGTCTATAGATCATCGTGAACTTTATTTCGTTGTCGCACGCTTTTGGCGAGCTACTATACGGGACAGTATATGTATTTCAGACCCATAGACGGTCCTTCTATGGTCAGGCGCGAGAGCACCATCAATCGAGTCCGGTCTAACGGGCGTAGCGGGAGGATTCGATGCACTGCTGCAGAACCAGGCACTTCCATTTGGCTGCACGGCAATGCGCTGTAATCGCCGCTAGTTTGCTATCGAGACACTAATGCACGACGTACTCGCCCAAATCCTCGCGGCAATCGGTTGCGCGGTCTTGCTCGTTGCCATCCTGCGCCGCCTCTCACTGCCGCCCGTGCTCGGTTACCTGTTCGTCGGTATCGCCCTCGGCCCGCATGCTTTCGCGGTGCTCGAGCACCGCGCTGTCATGGAGTTGCTGGGCGAGATTGGCATCGCTTTTCTATTGTTCTCAATCGGGCTCGAATTCTCGCTGCCGCAATTTATGTCCATGCGGCGCGTGTTACTTGGCCTCGGTGGCGCGCAAGTGCTGTTGGGTACGCTTTCAGGTGGATTCATTGCGTGGTGGTTTGGGACACCGCTGGCCGCGGCAGCCGTTGTCGGTGGCGCGTTGGCGCTCTCTTCAACCGCGATTGTCGCTAAACAACTGGTTGACCAGGCGGAGCTGCAGGAGCGCCACGGTAACCTCGCGCTCGGGATACTGTTGTTTCAGGATCTCGCCGCCGTACCGTTTCTGGTCATGATCCCGATACTTGCCGCAGGCACTGAAGGCGGGCTGGCCGGGGTACTCGCCATCGCGTTGTTGAAAGCGCTCGTCGCGTTCGCAGTACTTCTGGCGTTAGGGCGCTATGCCTTGCGGCCCTTATTCCACGAGGTCGGGTCGGCGCATTCCGACGAACTGTTCACGGTAACCGTATTATTCGTCACCCTCGCGGCCGCATGGATGACCGCGCAACTCGGCCTGTCGCTCGCGCTCGGTACATTTCTCGCTGGCATGATGCTCTCCGAAACAGAGTATCGGCACCAAATCGAGATCGAATTGCGCCCGTTCAAAGACACCCTGCTTGGCTTGTTCTTTATGACTGTCGGCATGCATCTCAATGTCGGAGAGTTGTCGACAATCTGGCCATGGGTCTTGCTCATATTGGCGGGCCTGGTCCTGGGCAAAGGCGGCCTCATCGCATTACTCGTGTGGGGCTGGGGGCGGAATAAGGCCGTCGCGTTACGAACCGGCGCGGTCCTCGCGCATGGCGGGGAGTTTGGTTTTGCATTGCTCGCGCTCGCGCTCAGCACTGGGCTGCTGAACAGCCACGACGCCCAGCCCATACTCGCCGGCATCATTATGTCGATGCTGCTGGCGCCGCTGATGGTGCGTCACAATCGCCAGCTAGCCGCCGCGCTATTACCTGCGGCAGCGGCGCCGCCTGCCACTGATGTGGTCGAGATTGAGTCTGCATTGCACGACCTCAGCAATCATGTGGTGTTGTGCGGCTTCGGGCGGGTGGGGCAACAGGTCGCGGCTGTACTCGAGGCCGAAGAGATCCCCTACGTGGCTGTCGATCTGCATGCGGCGTCGGTCAAAGAAGCCTGGGAGGACGGCCGCAAGGTGTTTTATGGGGATGCGACGCACAGAGAGGTTTTGCGCGCATTGGGCGCGCATCGCGCTCGCGCGCTGATACTCAATTTTGGTGATCTGCCACCGACCCACAAAGCGCTGGCAAGCGCTCGCACACTCGATCGCACGCCCCCGCTGCTGGTGCGATGTCGCGACGAGAGCAACCTTGAGTACCTGCTCTCTATCGGGGCGGACGAAGTGATCCCCGAAACGCTCGAGACCAGCCTCACTTTAAGTGCCCGTATCATGACCACAATTGGTGTCCCCGAGGATCGCATTCACGCGCGCCTTACCGCAGTACGCGACTCTCGCTATCGCACCATCCGGGACGAATGATGCGCGAGAAAACGAATAGGCATCCACAAGCTGGCCAGGCGTCGCCGGGACGATTAGGCGAGATCGGAAATGGGAAATCAGCAGCATGACAACAACCATTGCGCCGCTTAGCGTGCGCGAGAATATCGCCGGCTGGCTAGCTGCGTTCAACGCGAAAGATACTCAAACGTTGCAGACCTTCTACGACCCGCAGTCGCGCTATGCGAATGCCGCCGCCCCGATGTTCCATGGCATCGAGGAGATCATGCCCTGGTATGAACAGGCATTTTCGATGGTTGCCGGAACGTTGTTGTTCAAAGAAGAGTTTTTAGCACAACAGACTGATATGGCACTGCTGGTCGGCAAATATTACTTTCAGCCGCCGGCCGACGCTGTTGAGCCGGTTGAACACGCAACCGGACGCGTCGCATTGGTCTATCGGCGCACCGACGATGGCCGCTGGTTGCTGCTTTTCGATATGGACAACACCCCTCCGGATGTTAGCCCTGCTGATTTTCAGTAACATTGGCTGGCGTGCTAATCAGTCTGTTTCGCGTCGATGTCTTGCGTTGGGATCAACGACTCGGGTAGTGGCCTTTAACCAGGCTTGGTGAGCTTGGGATTGCATCGGCATCCTCGTTAGAGCAGTCGCACAGAGTTGACCGCGCAGGTGCGGCGCCCAAGATCACACCTAAACGCATTGCCGTTTTCTGTTCGGTGAGTACAGGCTAGTGCGGCCGTTGCTCCGGCAAAAGGCTCACGCGCGCGACCACAACCGTTCCGTTCCTGTCGCGTCAAGCGGCCGCCACCATTTCGGTCGGCAGACATGCCCGAATGAGCGTCGCGAGCAAGCGCACGTCTGCATCGCGACTAAACGATTTGCGCCAGGCCAACACCAGCTTGCGCCCGTATTGGCGCTTACCGCCGAGTTTTTTGTAACGGATGAGCTTTGACAGTGCCGGTTTGCGCCCCACGGCCAGTGCAGGCATCAGCGAGTAACCCGCCCCCGCGGCAACCATGTGCCGAAGCGTTTCCAATGACATGGCGTGCAGGCGATTCTGGTTGTGCCGTTGCTTAGCCGGGCAAACATCCAGCGCCTGGCCCGACAAGCAATGCCCATCATCGAGAAGGACCATTTCATCGCCGCGCAGATCGGTGGCGTGCACGACGGGACGCTGAGCGAGCGGATGTTCGATGGGCACGGCGAGAACAAAGGGTTCGTCGAACAACGCAAGTTGCGTCATCCCTGGCGCATGCAAGGGCGCGGCAGCTATGACCACATCCAGATCCCCGGCTTGCAGGGTTGCAAGCAACGGCTCGGTTAAACCTTCGCGCAGGATCAGTTCGACTGCCGGATATTGTTTGCATAGCGCCGGCAGTATCAGCGGCATCAGATAAGGCCCGAGAGTCGCGATCACACCAACCCGGATAGGGCCACTCAGCGGTTCGCGAGAGGCTGTCAGCATGCCGTCAATTTCGACAGCATCTTGCAATAGCGCACGTGCTCTGGCCACCAATCGTTCACCAACTGCCGTTACCGTCAGACTACGCTTGGTGCGTTCAAACAATTCGACGTCCAGGGTGAATTCGATACGTTTAATTCTTTCACTGAGTGCCGGTTGGGTAATTGCGCAGGCCTCGGCAGCTCGGCTGAAAGACTGATGTTCGGCCACCGCAACAACGTACTGCAGGTCACGGAAACCGAGGTTCCTGATACTCATAGGCAAACCCTATATATAAATAGGAAATAATCGATTGGACCCTATGGATCTATAACTCTATTGTCAATCCTGCAAATGAAATCACAGGATATCGACATGACAGGTAAGACTCTCACTACCTCTGCCGGAGCCCCGGTCGCCGACGACAACAACAGCATCAGCGCCGGACCGCGCGGACCCCTTACTTACGACAACGTGCAGCTGTTCGAGAAGCTCGCGCATTTTAATCGCGAGAGGATTCCCGAGCGTGTGGTGCACGCGCGAGGAACCGGGGCTTATGGCACTTTCAGTCTTGACCAATCGTTGAGCGACTACACCCGCGCGAGCTTCCTGCAAACAGCGGGCCAGCAGACTGAGGTCTTTGTGCGTTTCTCGACCGTTGGGGGCGGTCAGGACTCAAGCGACTATGCGCGCGATCCGCGCGGCTTTGCCGTCAAGTTCTATACCGAGCAAGGCAACTTCGATCTGGTTGGCAACAACACGCCCGTGTTCTTCCTTAACGATCCGATGAAATTCCCCGATTTCGTCCATTCGCAGAAAAAGAACCCACAAACGAATCTGCCTGATCCGG
Organism: Proteobacteria bacterium UBA981; assembly: GCA_002292285.1. Classification (GTDB taxonomy): domain Bacteria; phylum Pseudomonadota; class Gammaproteobacteria; genus UBA981. The sequence goes on along the minus strand of DBBP01000021.1, from coordinate 82,566 downwards.
CCCGCATGTACGAATTCTGGGCGAATCACCCGCAGTCACTGCATCAGATGACGATCCTGATGTCTGATCGCGGGATTCCCCGCTCCTGGCGGCACATGCATGGGTTCGGTTCGCACACACTCGGATTCTGGAATAGGGCGGGTGAACGTTTCTGGGTGAAATGGCATATGAAGACGAATCAGGGCATCGAATGTGTGCCCGCGGACGAGGCTGCAAGCTTACCGCCGCATGGCGCGCAGCAGGACCTGGTCGAAGCTATAGAGCGTGGCGACCACCCAAGCTGGACCGTACAGCTGCAGATATTGACTGAGGACGCCGCACGCCAGTTTCCAATCAACCCGTTTGACCTCACCAAGGTATGGCCCCATGCGCTCGCGCCACTGCAGAACATCGGCACGCTGACCCTGAATCGAAACGTCGACAACTACTTCGCCGAAACGGAACAAGCCGCCTTTGCGCCAAGTAATCTTGTGCCGGGTATCTGCGCTTCGCCCGACAAGATGCTGCAGGCGCGTCTGATCGCCTATCAGGATGCGCAGCGCTACCGCGTCGGGGTGAACCACAATCAGCTACCGGTGAACGCGCCGCGCTGCCCGGTCCATCACCACCAGCGTGATGGCGCGATGGCGGTAGGGGGTACCAATCAGGACGCCGGTATCAATTTTTACCCGAACAACGGTGTGCGTGAAGCCAAACCGCAAGCAGACCTCGCCCCGCCGCCGCTACCCTTGCTCGAAGAGGCCTGGGTGCAGCCGTATAGCCAGGATGACGAGGATTATTTTGAGCAGGCCGGGCAGCTTTACCGGGTGATGTCTGAGCAACAGCAAAGCGAGCTGGCAGCCACAATTGCTGGTGGCCTGGCTCAGGCAGAGAGCGCCGTGCAAAAGCGCATGCTCGAGTATATCGGCCGTGCAGATGTCGGTTACGCAGCGCGGGTTCATGCGGCGCTGGAGGCGACGGCCTGAGCTCAAGACCTGGAGAACGTGTGACTGTTGGGGCAGGACTGCGGGTCAGCGCAGATTCCTGCTCCAAATGGTCTGGGCGTTGCGCTCACTATAACTCCGGGGTGGAGGCCGAAGCGGTAAACACTGCTCGACCTTCAGCTCCGGGCGTTCGCCCGGAGCTGAGCCAGGCGGGCGGCGCCGCAGGTAACATGCAGGGGCACTGTTGACCATCGGCGACGCCAGCCATCGCGTAGAGGTAAGACCAGATGACCGAAGCCGAACTTATCGAGACCGTCCAGTTGATGGTCGGAAACCACACCGCTATCTATGCGGTGTTCCTAACCCTTACCAGTAGCTACCTGATTAGCGCTTACGTGATTGGGGCAAAGCTGAAGCCGTCGCAGGTGTGGCTGTTAACGGGTCTGTATTTGGCCGTGATTACGGTCACGCTGTGCGGGATCTATGCAATAGATATCGTTATCGACGACGTCAGGTTCGAGCTGTACGAACGCTTTCCGCGCTCCTCCGATCTTAAGATCCCGGCGACGGGCATCATCACCGCTATCAACGTCCTGGTCGTCGCCGGGTCGCTAAAATTCATGTGGGACGCGCGTTTGAAGCGTGAGCGATAGTCCATCGGTGGCACAGATGAGCGGGGCGGGAGTTGAGTGCGCAGCGCTTATCGTACACAGTAATGAAGCCGAGCCTGTGAACTTACAAGGCCGTCGCGCTTCGAGCCTATTGGTTCAATAGGCCATTCGATCGGTTCACATTTTATTTAGCTGGCTGAACGCATCAACTGGGCACCGGATGTGGTGTCGCAGTCATGACATCAGCCATAACGAGGTCCTAATGTCATGTCAGACAAAGAAGAAATCATGAGCCTGCTCAATCGCTATAGTCACACAATCGATGGTGGTGACGTCGAAGGTTTTGTCGCGCTGTTCGCCAAAGGTGAATGGTATGTCGAGGGTACGCCGCCGAATCGTGGTGCGGAGGAAGTACGCGAGAATGTGGTCTCGAAAGTCATCATTTATCCGGACGGCACCCCGCGTACCCGACACGTTAGTGCGAACATCGAGCTAAACATCGACGAGGCCGGCGGCACCGCGAACGGTCAGCGTTACGTGACTGTGCTCCAACAGACCGACAAGCTACCGCTGCAGGCAATATTCTCCGGGCACTACCATGACGAGTTCGTCAAAGATGGTGGTGAGTGGCGCTTCGCTAAAACGGTTGTTCACGGTCCGTTCGTCGGCGACATGAGTCAGCACCTGAAAAGCGAAGACTTCATTGACGGTGGGTCAGCCTGAGGGCGAGGCCATATCGCAAGCGAGGAAAGGGGTGATGCAGCATGGCTAGACCAATCGCCGCAATGTCCGTGCCCGGCCAGCTCGGGAAATCGATCTACCCGGCGATCTTTGCGGGTCAGGTGGCCGGGCGTACGAAACGCAAGCTGGGTGACGTTTTCGGTTTGCAGGGATTTGGGGTCAACCTGACTGTTCTGGCACCCGGTTCAGTGTCGGCGTTAAGGCACTATCACCTCGAACAAGATGAGTTCATCTACATTCTCGAAGGCAATCCGAGCTTGCAGCTCGGCGACGAGCAGCTACTTATGAATCCCGGCGAGTGTTTCGGATTCAGGGCCGGAGAAACCATTGCCCATCAATTACGCAACGATTCCGACCAGGATGTGATTTATCTTGAAATCGGTGACCGCGTGCCGGGCGACAGTGCGGAGTTTCCGAACGACGACATCAAGGCGACTTTTTCTGCTGACCGGTCATGGAAATTCACGCACAAGGACGAGCGCGATTACTAGGGTGGTTCTATCGCTATTCAGCGGCTTCGGCCGCTGCAGGCCGCGCAACAAGTCGGGCATATGCATGGCAGGTGCGTGACGAAGATCATTTTTAATCGAGGAACACCGCTATGACGCGTAAGCGCATGTACTTCAATGCATTCGATATGAACTGCATCGTGCATCAGTCTCCGGGCCTATGGGTTCGCGACGACGACCACATGGTCGACTACAAGAACCTCGACCATTGGGTGAAGTTCGCCAAGCTCATCGAGCGCGGTAAATTCGACGGCATTTTTCTTGCTGATGTGGTGGGCACCTACGATGTTTATGGAGGCAGCCGTGACGCATCGGTTGCCGAGGCAGCACAGTTTCCGGTCAACGACCCGATGCTGTTGATTCCTGCAATGGCTGCAGCCACTGAGCATCTGGGCTTCGGTTTCACCAGTTCAATTATGCAGAACCATCCGTTTACGTTTGCGCGTTTGATTAGCACGCTTGATCATCTGACCAAAGGCCGTATTGGTTGGAATATCGTAACCTCTTATCTTGAAAGCACCGGTCGATGTTACGGCCTCGATGGCTTGCCCGAGCACGACATGCGCTACGAGATGGCCGATGAGTATTGCGAGGTCCTGTACAAGCTTTGGGAAGATAGCTGGGCAGAAAACGCCGTGCTCATGGACCGCGAACGAGGCATCTATACGGATCCGGCGCGCGTGCGCAATATCTTCCACGAGGGTAAGCACTATAAGGTCGACGGTTGTCATCTCAGCGAGCCCTCGCCACAGAGAACGCCCGTGCTATTCCAGGCGGGTGCGTCAGATCGCGGCACGGATTTCGCCGCCAGGCACGGCGAATGCGTTTTCGTGATCGGCTCAAAACCGGAAATCGACGGTGCCTACATGAAAGCAGTCCGCGACAAAATGCGTAAGCGCGGTCGCGATCCGCAAGACATCTTGGGTTTCGCGTATATCAAAGCGATCACCGGTGGCACTGAAGCTGAGGCGCAGGCGAAATACGACGATTACCTGGAACAGGTTAGCTATGAGGGCGCGTTGGCATTAATGGGGGGCTGGAGCGGCATCGACCTCAGCGGCCTCGATCCCGACGAGCCGGTGGAATACATCAAGACCAACGCAGTGCGCACTTTTTTGCACAGCTTCACTGATGCTGATCCGGATCGAGAATGGACGGTACGCGACATCGCCAGCTATGTTGGAATTGGCGGCGCAGGTCCAGTGCTGGTCGGAGCGCCTGAACAAATCGCCGACCAGCTCGAAGAATTTATTGCTGCAGGCGTTGACGGTTTCAACATGTCGTACGCCGTCATGCCCGGATCGTTCGAGGATTTCATCGACGGGGTAGTGCCGGTCCTGCAGCAACGCGGACGCATGCAGAGCGAATACGCGGAAGGAACCTTGCGGGAAAAACTGTTCCCGCACATTGGCCCCCGCCTCGGCGCGCCGCATCCGGCTGCGGAGTGTCGGCGCGAATGGTAGTGCCGATCTAGGGAACCGTTGCGTAAGTGAGCCAGCGTGCAGGAAAGCAAGGCGCGTAGCGTTGCCCACTTTCCGGTCCACGCGGCTACGCTCAGCCGCGGTAGGCGCATTGGAAACGCCCCGCTTAGACCCTAAGCACTGAGTCCATAAAACCGGGCCGCATTCTCGCCAAGAACCTTGCGTTGATCCGGCATCGGGAGCACAGCGAGGCGCTCTCGCATTTCTTTGACCACACCCATTGAGGCATCGATGTGCGGATAATCCGAGGCCCAAATGAAATAGTCTGCGCCAAGATGCCGCACGACGTCGGCAGTGATGGATTCGTCGGGGTCGGCCGAAACCAAACACTGCCGCTTAAAATATTCGCTTGGCTTCATGGTCAGAATTGTCGATGCGTGCATGACCTCAAATTTGTGGTCGAGGCGATCGAGCCAGGCAGAGATCCAGTTGGCACCTGCTTCTAATACCGAAATCTTTAGACGGGGAAATCGTTCGAGCACGCCGGTAGTCAGCAGCTCGGTGAATCCCGCCATGACGTCGATCGCAAGAAACGCAAAATTGAACAATCCGAACCGTGCGCCGTCGGTGTCGAGCGGGTCGGCATAGCTGGTCGTCGGCTGGTCCCGCACGACGACGTGAAAGGCGACTGGCAGGTCAAGCTCCTGTGCCGTCGCCCAGAACGGATCGAGCGACGGATCATCGAAGCGTTTGTGCCCACGCGCGTACATGTCTGGCGAGATATAGATGCCGCGACAGCCAGCCGCATGCGCACGTTTCATTTCCTGCACAGCCAGATCAACGTCAAGCAGATTGATATGCGCAATCGGCACCAGGCGCTTCGGATCGTGACTGCAAAAATCGACCAGCCAGCGATTGTAGGCCTCGGTATAGGCATGCGCGAGCAAGGGGTCACTGGTATGCCCTTCCCAGCATATGCCGATGGTTGGATAGAGCATTACGATGTCGATACCTTCTTCGTCGAGCACCTCGATGCGCGCTTTCGGATCATAGGCACCAGGAGGGCAGCCGTACTCATACGGATATCGATTGGTCTCCAGCAGGCTGGTTGGATCCATTTCGATACCACCTAACGAAGCAAGCCGGCCGTGTATTGCAGCGAGCGACTTGCCGTCAATGAGGAGCATTTCGCGGCCATCGGCGTCGTAGTCGATACGAATCGCGCGCTCGCGGTATTGCGGCGTAAGATAATTAATCCAGGTGTCGCGCGGTTCGAGGATATGGCCGTCGGCGTCGACGGTAAGAACGTGATCGGCGGTGAGGCTGTTCATGACTTTTGCTCCTGGGCGCCACAACGTGGCTATGCAATTTCAGCGGCCGCGCGGCTGAACTTATTTTGTACGAACGACAATACCTCGTCCGTTCCTGTCCTTCTGCACGACAGTAACTTAAGTCGCCCAGCGTGCGTCGAGGATAATCATATAGGTGTAGCCATTGTTGTTGGGCGTTCTGTATCCGCCGACGCCACCCAAAAGATGGGCTGCAAAGGCGGTCATGAGTGGGCCGTCGTTTTCATCGGCGTGCCAGTAGCCGGTCGCGAGCTTCATGAAACTTCGCGTCTGTCCGAAATCCCGCACAACGGTGAGCGCTTGCCGGGTGGTATCCGGGAACGCGCTATTGCCCCAGGCCCACATCCAGGTCGCGCTTTGCGTTGAGTAGCTACCGACGAATTCGATATCGGCGATCACTTTCGCTTCCTCGCCGTGCGAAAAAACCAGCTGCGCGGTCTCGAGGCTCCAATCCCATCGCTCCAGTCTTTCGATGCCATAGGTGCGCCAAAGTGCGTCCTGGCTGGTGCCAAGCGCACGTGTGTATTCAACGCCCAGCGCTTCAAATGCTTCGCTGTCTTCTATCCAGTTCGCGGTTCGGATATCCAGATAACACTCAGCGCAAACCAGCGTTATGCCGGCTTGCGCGCTTGCGGCCTCAGTCCAGCTTCCAGCGGCGACGAGTGCTGCATCGCAATCGTCGCACCAGGCATCCGGGCACAGCGCATAAGGCTGTTGCGGGTCGAGACCAGAATGGAATCCGCGTCTCTTCCCCGAGCTCAGATGCTGACAGATATAAGCGCCGGCATTGCTACCGTGTGTATCGCATTGAATTGCTTGTTGCGTTTCGGTCATCGCGCTTTGGGGGCCTCGTTAGCGGTATATCGTGTAGGAACGTCATTGCGCGCAGTATCGCTCATCGTCCAATCTCCCGCACAAACGCCACGCACGCGAATTGTGGGTTATTATCGCTAACAACTGGCGGCTAGCGACGTAGCCCGACCTGTGCATCCGTGATGTACGTCAGGATAAGTACCGATGAAGAAGTTCGAAGCCGCTTATGCAGCCTGGATTGTGCGCAATCCATGGATTGTGATTGCATTCAGCATTTTGCTCGTCGTGGTGCCCGCGACCGGTTTGTCGAAGCTCTATTTCGATTCAAGCTATCGGGTTTTTTTCAGTGAGGATAACCCCGAACTCCTGAATCTGGAGGCCATCGAAGCGACCTATAACGAGAGTCATAACGTCATTTTTGTCGTCGCACCTAAGGACGGCGACGTATTTACCGCACGCACCCTGTCCGCGATTGAACAACTGACCGAGCAGGCCTGGCAGGTGCCATTCTCGCGACGGGTCGATTCGATCACCAACTTCCAGTACACCACTGCCGAGGAAGACGACCTCGTCGTACGTGACATGGTCAAGAACGCGTCTGCTTATTCCGCTGAAGATCTCGCGGCAGTTAGAAAAGCCGTATTCGCTGAGCCTGCCCTAATCAATCGATTGATCTCCAAGCAAGGGCACGTGACCGGGGTCAACATCACGTTCTCAATGCCAGCGGAGGGGCGCAGCGAAGCCGAGCCGCCGGTGGTCGCGCACTCCAGGCAAATCGCAGCCGATATCAAGAAGCAATACCCCGATCTCGATATCTATTTATCTGGCGTCGTGATGATGAACAACACGTTCTCGGAAAGCGCCGCTATTGATTTCACAACCCTGGTGCCAATCAGCTTCGGTCTCATGATGGTGGTCGTGGCAATCCTTGTCGGCGGCATCGCAGGTACCCTGGTCACGATGATGATCATCATTGGTTCTGTGCTTGCGGCGATGGGGGCGTCCGGCCACATCGGTTTCCCGATGACCAGTATGTCCGCTTCGGCACCGATCATTATCCTGACGGTTGCTATCGCCAATTGCGTGCATGTGTTGGTTAGTTTCGTGCACGGGCTGCGCAAAGGGGAAACCAGGGCAGAGGCGATGGACGAAAGTATTCGCATTAACCTGCAACCGGTATTCCTCGCCAGCGCGACAACCGCGATCGGTTTCACGAGCATGAACTTCAGCGTCGTGCCGCCGTTTCAATATCTCGGCAACATCGTGTGCATGGGCGTGTTGTTCTCGTTCGTGCTGACCGTGACGTTTCTTCCGGCCGTGATGAGTTTACTGCCCACGCGCCGCATGCCAGCCGATGAGCACGCAAAAGATGGCAAGATAATGGCCAAGCTGGCCGATTTTGTGATTGCTAAAAACCGCGCCCTGCTGTGGTCGACACTCATCGTTTTTGGCGTGCTGATCGCGAACATACCGCGCAACGAAATCAACGATGTCTTTGTGCACTACTTCGAGAAGTCGATCGCATTCCGTGCGGCCACTGATTTTATGGTCGACAACATGACGGGCGTCTACGTTAACGATTATTCGTTGGAATCCGGTGAGCCTGGCGGCATCAGTAATCCGGCTTTTCTGCGTGATGTAGAGCGGCTATCCGAGTGGATGGAATCTCAGCCCGGTACGATTCATGTCGACCGCTTTCCGACCGTCATGAAACGGCTGAACATGAGTATGCACGGCGATGACGAAGCGCATTACGCACTGCCGGACAATCGCGAATTGGCAGCTCAGTATCTGCTGCTTTACGAAATGTCGCTGCCTTACGGTCTCGACGTTAACAATCAGATCAACGTTGATAAATCTGCGACTAAGCTCGCGCACACCACCGGTATTTTGTCGAGTCAGGCTTCTCTTGATCTGGATAAAAGCATTCACGCCTGGGCGAAAGAGAACGCGCCATCGATCACGAAAGTCATTAGCGGTAGCCCGAATCTGACCTTCTCAAACATTGGGCAAAGAAACAGCCGCACCATGTTGCTCGGCACGTCAGCCGCCCTGGCGGCGATTTCGGTCATCCTGGTGGTGGCACTACGCTCATTTAAAATCGGCATGGTGAGTTTAATCCCGAACCTCGTTCCGGCTGCGGTCGGATTCGGTCTATGGGGCATATTCGTCGGTGAAGTGGGCATGACCCTGTCTGTTGTGACGGGCATGTCGTTCGGCATCGTGGTCGACAACACGGTGCACTTTTTGTCGAAGTATTTACGCGCGCGGCGAGAGCAGGGCCTGACACCACAGGATGCAATTCGCTATGCCTTTCGCACCGTTGGGACTGCGCTAGTGATTACCACCAGCACCTTGGTGATCGGGTTTCTGACTCTGGCGACGTCGAGTTTCAGTCTGAATTCCGACATGGGTTTGCTCACCGCTGTGGTCATCGGCGTGGCATTGATAGCGGTGTTTTTATTGCTGCCATCTCTCCTGCTGAAGATTGAGGGTGCCGGCGATGAGCCTGCTGAGCGATCAGGCAAAGACGCACTACCAACATCGCCATAGGCGTGCGTGCGAACCCGGCGGGACGTGGCGTGGGCCACATTGGCTGTCTACAGTCTCGGACTGCAGTTGGGGGAAGCCTGACCGATGCCTTGACGGTGTGCGGGCGGGCTTCTGACGATAGGTCTGCTACACCCTGGGTTCCCTTTCACCTCCTAACGACCTTTGATTCCAACAGGTTTCGAACACGCCTGCAGTCCGCGAAAAAAAAGGACCCGAAAGTCCTTTTTCTCTCTTGCCCGCGCAAAGCGGAGAACAGAAGTGGTTGTTATTTGCGGCGTCCGCGTGCGGCGCCAGTCAAACTCAATCCGGCGAGTAGCTGAGTTCCTGGCTCGGGCGTATTCACCGCGGCTTGTTTTGGCGTGATGCTGACGGAACTCAAATCCCATTCGCCAAACAGATCGTTGGAACCCTCAAATTCTTCACCGTCCGAGCTCAGGTTCGCCGGCGCGCCATTTGTTCCCGGCGATGCCATGAAGTCAATGCCGGAAAAGCTACCATCCATAAGCACAATACGCGCTCCGGGAGCGGCAAGGCGTGTGTCCATTACCTGAGTGAATTCCAGGCGGCCAATATTAATCATCAACATACCGGTTGATGCATTGCCGGTCGTACCAAACTCAACAGCGCTGCCGTCGCTGGCTTCAGTGAGAGCATCATCAAACATGGCGGTGGCGGTGACCATGCCACCCTGGCGCTGCCCCGTACGGGTTCCCGCGGCTCAGGTCGTCGATATGGAGCCTGTCACAGAGAAATTCACTAACACAGCATGGCCTGGTGCTGCGGCCACAATCGACGCCAATAACGTGGCGGCAAGGACAGAAACGTTGTGCATTATTCTCGACTCCTAGTGGGCAGTAGCCCAGTTTGCGGTTAACGCTTTAACTGCGTGACCCCGCATCTACCACCAATCGGATTTTAGGATCGTTCTGAATCATCAATTAGCGCAATGTTCGGGCTATATTTATTTAATAAAATCAAATGGTTATGTAATTCCTGATAAAGCGCTTTGCGGTGTGTTGTCAATCGAATTGACAGCCGCCCGCGGTAGTGTGGCCAAATGGGATGTATTATTTATATATTTCAATAGGTTAGGATATTTTCCTGCATGTGAAAAATCTTGGCAGGACAGATCGCGGGTCGGTGCAAGTTCGCCGCCGCGGGAATCCGCTACGCGGAGCCGACTCGAGGTTTAGCGAGGTTCGACCAGGCCGTTGCTGCCTGGTTACCCTCGGACTGCCTGCGCTGCTCCTGCGATTAGGATTGTCGATGCTACGCCTTGAGTGCGGAGAGCTCCGGCCCCGAGTCGCAAGCCTAAGGCAACATTTACCACTGGCCGGGTGAAATGTTTTGTAGAATCACAGCGGTTTTAGGCGGCGCGTGGCGCGCCCACAGCAGAGAAATAGTATGAGTGGACAGACAGCACAGGCCGTTACCGAGAACACCGTGGCAGCTTCGCGTGATTACGAGGTCATTGTTATCGGCGCCGGCGTCGCGGGGATCTACCAGATCAAACGCTTGGCCGACCTCGGTGTGAAAGCGACGGTGCTGGAGGCGAATGGCGATCTCGGTGGTACCTGGTACAACAACCGCTATCCGGGCGCGCGTTTCGATTCGGAAAGCTTTACCTACGGCTATTCGTTTTCAAAAGAATTGCTCGACGAATGGCATTGGAGTGAACAGTATTCCCCGCAACCGGAAACGTTGCGCTACCTCAACTACGTGACAGAGAAGTTCGGACTCCGCGAGTACATGCAGTTTGGGTGCCGCGTGAGTGCCATGGTGTTTAACGAGAACACCGACACGTGGACCGTGAGTCTGGAAGATGGTCGCGAGCTGACCACTCATTTTGTGATTACCGCGGTCGGCATCCTGTCGACACCGACCCTGCCGAAGTTCGAGGGCATGGATAGTTTCAAAGGGACGGCGTTTCATCCGTTCTATTGGCCGCATGAGCCTTTTGACCTCACCGGTAAACGCGTTGCGGTGATTGGCACTGGTGCTACAGCGATTCAATTCATTCCCGAGATCGCCAAAATTGCGAGTGATTTAACCGTCTTTCAGCGGCGCCCCAATTGGGCGGCTCCGCTGAATAACGGACCGATATCAGAAGAGGAGATGGCCTCTATTCGCGCCCGTTATGACGAGATCTTCGCAACTTGTGACCGCACACCGGGCGGCTTCGAGCATGAACCGGATCGACGTGGCTACCACGATGTGACGCCAGAAGAGCGTCTGGAGTTGTGGGACCGCCTGTACGCCAGTTCCGGGTTCGCGATTTGGCTGAGAAATTTCGTCGAGATATTTACCGATGAAGAAGCCAACGAAGATTTTTCGGCCTATGTTGCGAATCGCATTCGCCAGCGCGTAAACGATCCGGTGGTCGCAGAGAAACTGATTCCTACAGATCACGGCTTCGGAATTCAGCGCGTGCCATTGGAGACGAACTACTTCGAGACTTACAACCGCGACAACGTTGAGTTGGTGGATTCAGCCGAAACACCTATTCAGTGCATTACCCCGACCGGGCTGAAAACGTCTGATCGAGAATTCGAATTCGACGTGATTATTTATGCGACGGGCTTTGATTCGTTCACCGGTGCATTTGATCGTATCGACATCCGCGGATTGGGCGGTCGCAAACTTCGTGATAAATGGGCCGCCGGTCCGATTACCTACCTCGGCGTGATGATTAACGACATGCCCAACTTCGCCATGTTGGCAGGGCCGCAGACTGCAGCCACCAATTTCCCGCGCGGCGCGGAGCTCGCAGTTAATTGGACAACCGAGTTACTGGAATACATGTGGGCCAACAAGCTAAGTCGCTTTAATGCCAATGAAGACGCCGAACAAGTCTGGCTCGAACACGTGAAGGAAATGTACCAGGGCCTGCTCATGCGCAAGGCCAAGAGCTGGATCACAGGCTACAACTCCAACATCGAAGGCCACGAATACGGCAAAACCCGTTACAACATCTACACCGGCGGCGGGCCTAAATATTTGCGCACCCTGAAACAGGTCACCGAAAAAGACTACGACGGCGTCACCCTCTCCTAGCGCAATTCAGCTGCTAACAAATTCGGGGACAGTCACTGTATTTCCAGTGCGGAAATACAGTAACTGTCCCCGAATTGGGTGTACGCTTTCTTCGGGGTCGCCGATTCTTCAGCCGCTCTTGTTTGCCGCGTCAATAAACGTTTTCCACACACCGAACGGCTGCCAAATCTCACGCAGATCGTTGGCGGCGGTCTCCATATCGTCGCCACGAACCTGAACTCGGTAGCGATAAACAAAAGCGGATACACGCATGTTTGCGGCGCAATGAACCCACACCTTGCGCTCCGCAAGTCTGGTCATGATCTGCGCGAACTCGCTGAAATCTTCTGTGGTGGGGCGCTTGAAATCGACCGGCATGTGGATGTATTCAAGTCCGAGTCCGTTAACGACCCCAGCTTCATCTTGCAGCGAATTCTCGGCGTTATGCGGCGCAAGGTTGACGACCGTGGTGAATCCCGATGCTGCGACCAACGCGAGTTCGGATTCTGACGGTTGCCCCGAGGTATACAACGATTCGGAGATCGCCAGGTAGTTGAACACCTCCTCAATAGATTCACTGGGAAGTTTTAACACACCGATTTTGCGCAGCATGGTTGCCAGGAAGCCGGCACTCGTCTTTAAGGTATTGATGCTCATGGTGCCCTATGCCCGTCGAATTCCTGTCCGTTCGTGGTGCAGCAAAGAGAGAGCGATGCGCGCCAAAGTTCAACGCTTTTGTGGAGGCCCAACTTACGGTTGCTGTGCACCCGTATCGGGACGCGCGTCGGGAATAAACCCACTGCGATTCGGCATCTGCACTTTTGGCAAACTATCGCGATCCATCACTTCGTCTTCAGCAACGATGCCGTTCGCGTGAAGCAGATAGGCGCTCAACGCGTAGACGTCGTTAGCCTTTAATGACCCCGGCCCGACAAACGGCATGGCCCGATTGATATAGTCGAACAAGGTTGTTGCGTAAGGCCAATAGCTACCAATGGTGAGTACCGGCGATGATGTGGCGAGACTGCCGCGCCCGCCAACGAGCACGGGGTCGGGGCCTTCGTGGCCATTGGTACCATGGCAGTACGCGCACTGTAGTGCGTACAGCACCGCGCCTTCGACTGCGGTGCCGTGCCCGGTCGGCAACTCGTCACCGCGCGGACCGATGGCAATATCCCATCGTGCGATGAGATCGGCCGGTGCGGCTTTACCCAAACCGTAGAACAGCTGGTGTTCACCATCTGCGTTGACGGTGTTCACCACCGCGGCAGTCAGGAGAATGAGGGTGATGGGCCAATGCCGTACGATTGCCCGTCGCCTGGCGCGTTTTCGGTCATGACGGGAACTTCGACGAGCGTCACCCATTCGTCACCGTGCCATCGGCGCCGATTCGCCAGCTTTGAATACCGTTGTAGTGATAGAAGGATTTGTCTCCTCTCACACTGCGCAACTGTTCTCGGGTCGGCTGCACGTAACCGGTCTCGTCGGTGCAGCGGCTGAGGAGCGCCGTCGGCGTGCCGTCCCACTCCCAAGGGCAGGTAAACCGGGTGTGACATATCGGTAGCACTGGGCCGTGCAAGGTCGCGTCTTGCCAGTGTTCGCCGCCGTCGGCACTCACTTCAACGCGTGTGATCGCGCCGCGCCCGGACCAGGCGAGCCCGCGAACCTCATGAAAGCCTGCGCCGCTCAAACGCATGCCAGCGGAGGGCGCGGTGATTACGGATTTCGCCTCCATCGTGAATGTGAACTCACGCGCCCTGCCGTCAGGCAGCAGGTCGGTGTATTTGGAGGTTTCTTCGCGCGAGTAATACGGTTGGTCGACGATCTTCAGCCGTCTTAACCATTTCACATTAATGCTGCCCTCGAAACCAGGCACGATGAGGCGCAGCGGATAACCTTGTTCAGGGCGCAATGCTTCGCCATTCTGCGCGTAGGCGACCAGCACATCGTCCAGGCATTTAGCGAGCGGAATACTCCGGGTCATCGCCGCGCCATCGGCACCTTCGGCAACCACCCAACTCGCCTCAGTCATAACGCCAGCTTCCGCGAGCAAGGTTTTCAAGCGCACACCGCTCCATTCGCTGCACGACGTCAGCCCATGCGACCGCTGTACGCTCGGGGCGCTTGGTGTGCGCCATTCGGTATAGCTGTTACCGGAACATTCGAGAAAACAAATGCGCTGGGTGATCGGAAAGCGCTGCAGTTGCGCCAGTGAAAAAACCAGCGGTCGCTCGACCAGCCCGTGAATGAGGAACTGATGGCTGGCCGGGTCGATATCGGGTACACCGCCATGATGCCTTTCGTAGTGGAGTGACGAGGGTGTGATAATGCCGTTCAGCTCGCCAAGCGGTGTCCACGAGGCCGTGCTGCCGAGGAAACGCGCCGGCGTGATCCAGCGTTTAAGCGTTTCGTAGCGCGAGCGCGCGCCGTATTCGCGCGCCACGGCACCTTGTACTTTCGTCGTGTCGAGAGTGAACCCCGCTGGCGCTGCAACGGCCGCCGCCGCACCGGCCAGTGTTGTACGCACGCGGCGAAAAAATTGTCTGCGGTCACCTTCGGCCATGTTTCCCTCTGACACTCGCTCCTGCGATTCGTGTGGCGCGCCGCAACCGTATCAGATGAGGGTCACGCGCGGCGAGCGCCAATGTCGGACAAGCACAGCCGACTCGTACTACAACTGGTCGAGAATGGCATCCTGCAAGCGGCGTTGCTGTGCGGGCACAGTTTGTTCGAAACTCGATGCGCGAGTCATCTCGCTATCAACATAACTGAGCCATTGGCGCGCCGCTCTCGCGCTGCGTCGATCGGTCACCGCCTGACTAAAGGCGTGCCGCGCGGCGACCAACTTGCGTTCGTTGAACAATGCCATGCCTAACATCAGGTGCGCCGTATCGAGTCGTTCTACCCCGCCTTTATCGATGCCCTTACGTACCGCCGCGATCGCATCAGACCATTGTTCGAGATTGATATGTGATTGCGCGAGGCGTACGTAAAGTTCGCCGTCGTCGGAAATTGCGGCGGCACGGGCCAGTGGCGGCAATGCTCTGGCATCCTCCCGGGCCTGATACCAGGCCTGCGATAGCAGACGCAGATTTCGTTCATTCCCCGCTACGCGGCCTTGATCAATCTCCGCATTGAGTAGCTGCGCAGCCTTGTAAGGCAAGCCATGCACGAGATAGAGATTGGCGAGATTGACGATATGCGAAGGTTCGCTGATGCGGCCCATCTCGAGCAGCGCTTCGGTCAGTGCGAGTTGTTTCTCGGTATCGCCAAGCTCGCTGTACACACCAGCTAGCGTCAGTATGTAACTGTCTTTCGGGTAGAGCTGGATGAGTTGCTTCAGGACCACCAGCATGCCGTCGAAGTCGGCTAGCTCGTAGTAGCACACGCGTAGCAACAGCAACCAGTTTTCCTGCGGTTTCTTGCCGAGCGCAGCGTATTGGTCGATGCCGGTCTTGATCGGGGCCAACGCCTGTCGGTATTGCTCGAGTTGGAAATGCGCTTGCCCCTTCAGCATATAAACATCGGCGCTCGGTGAGGGCACAACTTCGATCAAGCGATCGACGGTGCTCAGTGCACCGTTGTAATCTTCGACGGTGAAATACAGTTGGCTCAATGTTTTGAGCGTACTTTGCAATAAGCCGGGCGGCAGACCGGCTTGTTCGAGAACATGGTTATAGGCGTCAATCGATTGTTTGTAATCTTCTCGAAGGTAGTAGGTGTATGCGGTGAGATTCCAAATTTGCGCATTCTCGTAGCTGGACAGATTCTTGCGCTCGCGTAGTTTCTGTAGCTGGCCCAGTCCATCGGCAAACTGTTTCGCCTCGATAACCGTTTGCGCCGCTTGTAAACCGTCGTAGACAGCCTGGCTCATGGCAGCGGTCAGCCGTGTCTCGTCCTTGCCGACATCGGCATCGGCTCCGTAAGCACGGGCGACGCTCATTAGCATGAGCAGTACCAGCCAGATGGTTCGTGCCCGCATTGTTAGTCTTCGATCTTGAAGGTGAATTTATTACGCACGCCCGCCACCTCGATCGCCTCGCCGTTGACGACACGCGGTTTGTACTTGAACTTTAGCGCGGCCGCTACCGAGGCCTTTTTGAACGCACTGCTGCACTCTCCCTTGCGCGCCACAACGTCGCGCGTCGTCCCTACGCGGGTCACGGTAAACTCGACAATGCAGTGCCCCTCGATGCCTCGGCTTAGTGCGCGTTGTGGATAAATCGGCGCGACCTTAACGATTGGCAAATAGTCGCCTTCGCCTACGCCCAGGCTGAAACCGCCGGATGACAAATCAATATCCGTTTGCACGGGCACAGCGCCGATAGCAATCTTCTCTGCACTTGGCTTCATCTCATCGAGCTTGGGCGTTGGCGGTTGCGGTGGTGGTGCTTTGGGTGCGGGCGGTTTGCGTGGTTTGATCTGGCGTCGCTCAATGACTTCATCGCGTTTCAGGCGGACGAAATCGACCAGCGCGCCGCGCCGTGTCTCGTGATACTCACGATCTGCACTGGCAATGAGGTATTGCATCACCCAGAACAACGCCAGCGTGACCAGCGCGCCAATTAACAGGGCTGCCGCCATGCGCATTATGTAGGCGCGGTCGCTCGCCGGTTTGAATAAAGTCTGCTCAGCCACTCATGCGGGCCTTAAGGTTCCTGGGCCGCGATGGCAACATTCAATACGCCGGCCGAACGGGCCGCATCCATGACCTTAATCAGGGTTTCGGTTTTCGATTCTTTGTCTGCCTGAATCACCACCGACCCTTGCGGGTTCTCCGCGTGCAGGCGTTCGATGTTGGGGCGCACGGCACGGATGTCGACCTGGCGCCGATCAATCCAGATCTCGTTGTGTTCATTGATGGCGACGAGGATGTTCGCTTTCTCCTGTTTCACCGCAGTTGCCGCGTCGGGCCGATTCACATCGATGCCTGCTTCTTTGACAAACGTCGCCGTGACGATAAAGAAAATCAGCATAATGAACACCACGTCCAGCATCGGAGTGATGTCGATGGCGGTGTCGTCTTCTTCAGTTGTCGCGCGTGCAAACGTTCGTCTCACAGTGCGTTCCTTCAGTGGTCCATCGTCATGTGGTCGCTGAGCAAAGCACGCTCTCGCACCACCGTGCGTTGTAGCCAGGCATTCATCGCCACCCCGGATAAGGCCGCCACCATGCCAGCCATGGTGGGTACCGTGGCTTTCGAAACGCCGGCCGCCATCGAGCGTGGATTACCCGAGCCTGAGATGGCCATGACTTCAAATACTTCGATCATGCCGGTTACCGTGCCGAGCAAACCCAGCAACGGACACAGCGCCACACAAGTCTGGATCATCGGCATGTTGCGCTCGAGTTCCTGACTGACGGAGGAAATCAGATATTCGCGAATCTGGTGCGCGTGCCATGAGATACGCTCTGCCCGAGAATCCCAGTTGTCGACAGCGGCGCGGGCGACGGCCGGGTAGCGAATGCGCAGGTACAGCGCTCGTTCGAAGATCAACGCCCACATCGCGAGCGTTATAAGGGCAATCAGGAACAGTACCTGACCGCCCAGCTCGAAAAAGTCGCGTATCGCCTCAAGCGGCGGGACGTAGTAGAACAGCGTCTCCACCCGCCGTCAGGCCGCCGGCTCGTGCTGGCGCTCGGATTGGACGGCGACCATGCCGGCCGCCTGCTGTTCGAGGATCTGGTTCAGGCGTCGCGCACGCGCTGCCACCAGTGTGTGAAGCAGCACCGTCGGGATTGCCACACTCAAACCGAGGACCGTAGTGACCAGGGCCTGCGAAATACCGCCGGCCATCAGTTTCGGATCGCCGGTGCCGAACAGCGTGATGGCCTGGAACGTGATGATCATTCCGGTAACCGTCCCCAGCAGGCCGAGCAGAGGCGCGACGACTGAGATAATTTTCAATACGATTAACAGCCGGTTGATTTTCGGCGATTCGCGCAGGATCGCCTCCGACAACTTGAGCTCGAGCGTTTCGATATCGCTGTTCGGATTGGCGTGGTAAACCTGCAGGATGCGCCCCAGCGGATTGTTCGTCGGTTGGTCCAGATTGCGCGTTTGGGCGCCGACGCGCAGACCCGTGATGGTCAGTACCAGCAGGCGTTCGAGCGCGATGACGAGCGCTATCGCGCCGAGTGCGAGAATCACATAGCCGACCACGCCGCCCTGCTCGATCCGTTCGCGCAGGTTCGGCGTTTGCACGAGCAGTGACAGGATTTGTCCGCGCGAGGGGTCGATACCGATTGGGTGTGGGCCGGTAATGCTACCGGCGAGCGCCGCAAGCTTGTCGAGATAACGGGCTTGCGGCTGACGGCTGAGTTCGATGAGGCGTCCGGTTTCTGGCACAAACTGCAGGTACTTGTCGTCGGCAACGACATTAAACGCACCGATGCGAATCACGTCGCGTTCAACTTCATTGCCGCCGGCATCGATGACCTTGGTGGCAAAGCGCACAACCTTGCCGGACTCAGTCATCTCGCGCTGCAGCTCGAACCACAGCTGTTCAATCTCTTCGATCGAGGCCAAACGGCTGGTTTGGCCCATCTTTTGTGCCAGATCACTTAAAAACTCGACGCGTTCAGGGAACTGGACATGGGTCAGTGAGTTCTCGAACTGACCGCGCGCATCGCCTGCCGCCTGCTGCAACACGCCAAACAATTCTTTCAGCGAACCCAGCCGTTCTTCGAGTGCGAGCTCGAGTTCGACGATACGCGCATCGTTGTCCTCGAAGCTCACCTCGAGCGCCTTGGAGCGCGCCTCGCTGGCGGCCTGTTGTTGCTTGGCCTGCTCAAACAATTCTTTCTGGCGTAATTGATTGGCCATGAACGTCGCAATTCGGGCGGCATTCTCCTGGCTATCCTGAACGCGCCCTGCTTTGACTTTCTCGAGCAGCGCATCAAGTGATAAAGACTCCGCCGCATAGCTTGACGGGAGTGCAGCCAACAGCAATGTGAGCAGGATGCCGAGACGTGCGCGAATCACTGTGATGCCTCCGTCGGCGCTCGTATCGGCAGCACGAGCAGATCGGGCGCGACCTGTTTACGTGCCACGCGCAGGCCTTTGGCAACGTCATGTTTGTACACTTCCGGCGCCAGTTCGTGCCAACTGCCTGCGGCTTGATCCCAGGCACCGGTCAGCTCGCCGCCATCCGTCTGGTAGAGCAGGGCAACGCGACCAAGGCGCAGAAAGTTGACTTCCCGATTGCCGCCGTCAAGTTTGAGACTGCCTTTGTAGGCCTCGATGGTGCGGCCATATTCGTTTTCGATTTGGTAGGCTTCGATGATGCGGCGAAACTTCTCGGCCGCGGTGACGTCCGAGCGTTCCATCATCGTTTGCAGACCGACGACTCGTTTGGCGCGTTCTTGCGGCAGGAACGGTACGTCAAGGCCGACGAACTCATCCAGGGTCGCTATCATTTGCATCATCAACGGCACAATCTGGCGCTCGATTAGCGCGACCTTATTAATGGAGTCGCTCAGGGCGGCGACCTCATCGAGCTGATTGTCGACCTGCTTTTGCAGCAGTCCGTTGTAGACAGTCAGACCTTCGACCACTTTAGTGATTTGCCGGTATTCGCTTTCAAGCGTCGTTGTGCGGTCACTGATGCGCTCAACTTCGCGCTGCGCGCTCACGCCTTCTGCGATGCGTTGTTCGCCGACAGCGGTCACCGCGTCGATCGTTTGCTGGGCGGGCAAGTGGCACGGGCCGAGCAGGACCACGAGGGTGGTGAGCGCAATTGCCAGCGGCTTGCAACCGTTCAAGGTCGAATACGTCATCATCCAGGCAGTTTCCCGTCGTTGGGCACCCTGTGGGGGCCGACAATTAGCGACAGTGACAGTACGGTTGCGAAACCGGAACTTGAATAGAGTCCGTTGTCACCGCCGGCGCGTGGTTCACCCTCACACGCGCCGTGGTGGCATACGGCGACGGTGAAATTCGCGCGAAGGTTATCGAATCTGAGCGCCGAAATAGTACAGCGTTCGGCTCGCTATCGCATGTGCAACAACGCTGCGAATGAGGTTTTGGGCGTCTGTCCACAATCTCAGCATCGCTGTTTGCGGAGCGAAGCAGGACATTGACCCGTTGCCGCGCGGCGGACACGGCTCGGGTGTGGCGCGGACCTGTCACGCGACAGGCAATTTCGATACTCTGCTAAGCAAGCCTGCGCGGTAGCCGCACGGCGCTGGGGCAACAGAAACGAGGGAAATCGAACTAATGAGCATTGAACAATACAGCAGCTATGACGGACTGGGATTGGCCGATCTGGTTCGGCGCCGCGAGGTTTCGGCGCAGGAATTGGTCGATTGCGCGATTGCTGCCATCGAGCGGCTCAACCCCGAACTGAACTGTGTTGTGCAGGTCCTGCGTAAGGAAGCGCAGGCCGAGATCCGTCGGGGTTTATCGCCCGGCCCGTTTAGCGGCGTGCCGTTTCTGGTTAAAGAGTTCGGCATGCATTTCAAAGGCATGAAGACTTCGGCGGGTTCGCGGCTGGCGGCCGGCATCCAGTTCGACGCCGACACCGAACTCATGAGCCGCATGCGCAAAGCGGGCCTGGTCACTGTTGGCACCACCACTACACCGGAAATGGCTTTCAACGCGAGCAGCGAAGCCGTGGTGTACGGACCGACGCGTAATCCGTGGAATACCGGTCACTCCGTCGGTGGCTCTTCTGGTGGCGCGGGTGCCTCAGTGGCCTCTGGAATCGTACCGATTGCGCATGCCAATGACGGTGGTGGCTCGATTCGCATTCCGGCCGCGTGCAATGGCGTTGTGGGTATGAAGCCGTCACGAGGCCGCACCCCAACAGGTCCCGACGGCGGCATGTTTCTGTGGGGACTTGCCATCGAGTTCGTTGAAACCCGCACGGTGCGAGATTCTGCGGCCCTGCTCGATGCTGTCGCCGGTCCGGATGATGGGTATTTCTATGCCGCGATGCCGCCAACGCGCAGTTTTTTGTCCGCAGCAATGACAGCACCCAAATCGCTCCGGATTGGTGTCATTGATCAGTTGCCTGGTACTGCACGCGCAGCTGCCGAGCAGCGCGCCAGATTGAAGGACACCTGCAAGCTGCTCGAAGATCTTGGCCATGTGTGCCAGCCGGTACGGCTAAAGTACGATGCCGAAACGTTCAACGAATCGTCCATCATGCTGTGGGCGGCAACACTGGGTCATTTCATGGAACAGTTCTCCGCGATGACCGGACGCAAAATCGGCAAGCGCACGGTCGAGGCGGTGACGCTGGAAGTTTATCGTTACGCGCAGTCGCTCAACGCGATGAAAATGGAATGGGCCATGGGGGTGCAGAACGCGGTGTCGCGAACGGTCGGTGCGGTGATGCGCGATTGCGACGTGCTGCTGACGCCGGGGCTTGGCGGCGAAGTCGCGAAGCTTGGTGTACTCAACCAGAACGCAAGCGGCGTGGGGCCGCGCGACTGGTGGGACCAGATGATGTACGACTACACCCAGTTTACGCCGCTGTTTAACACCACCGGCCAACCGGCCGTGATGTTGCCGTTGTGGCAATCAAAGGCGGGGCTGCCGATAGCGATGCAGTTTGTCGGGCGGATGAGCGACGAGGAAACGCTTTACAGTCTGGCGGGGCAACTCGAGCAGGCCTTGCCCTGGGCTGGTCGTCGGCCGCAGCACTACGCCTGATGCGAGAGCGCACGGTCGCAATGAGCACGGTGTGCAACATATTGTCTGCGCCCCAAAGGACAACGCAATGAGTGACGAGGGTTATCGTAAAACGACCATCGGTAAGCGGGTATTAAAACCCGCGACGCAAATGGTCTCTTATGGCTACGACCCGGCAATGTCAGAGGGCGCGGTTAAACCGCCGGTTTTCCTGACCTCAACGTTCGCGTTCCCCTCTGCCGAAGCTGGGGCAGCGCACTTTGATCTGAATGCGGGACGTCGCCAGGCGCAAGGCGATGAAAAGCCGGGTTTAATCTACTCGCGTTTTAATCACCCTAATTTGGAAATTGTCGAAGACCGTCTGGCACTCCTCGATGGCAGCGCGGCTGCTGCGGTCACCGCGTCTGGAATGGCCGCCATCTCCACGACTCTGCTGGCCTTACTAAAACCCGGCGATGTCATTATTCAGTCGGATCCGCTCTACGGTGGCACGGAGAACTTGCTGCACGGAATCCTCGCCGAGTGGGGCCTGCAGACCGTCACCCTACCCATACCACTGACTCGTGAGAACCTCGCGGCAACTCTGGATAAGGCTGTGGCGCTCGGCAACCCAGCGATGATCTATATCGAGACGCCCGCGAACCCGACCAACGCGATGGTTGATTTTGATCTCATCGCTACGGGATTGACCGAGCGTTATGCAAACCCCGCAGAGCGTCCGGTCACGGTGTGCGACAACACCTTGCTCGGCCCAATTTTTCTCAAGCCCGTTTTGCACGGCATCGATTTGTGCGTTTACTCGCTGACTAAATATGTTGGCGGGCATAGTGATCTCGTCGCGGGTGGGATTACCGGCGAGGCCTCGTTGATCACGCGCGTTCGCAAAACCCGCTCGGTGCTCGGAACGCAACTCGATCCGCACTCATCCTGGATGATTTCGCGCTCGATGGAAACGCTAATCCTGCGCATGGAACGCGCCGCCGCGAGTGCGTCAAAAATTGCCGCGTGGTTAGCGGGCAACCCCCATGTTGGTTGTCTGGTACTGCACCCGGAACACGATCTCGATGCCGGTAGTAAAGCCTTATTCGCGCGTTACAGCAGCAGCTTCGGATCGACGTTTTCTTTCGTTGTCGACGGCGGTCGAGCGCAAGCGTTCGCGATTCTGAACGCACTGCGTTTGTTCAAATTGGCAGTCAGTCTCGGCGGCACAGAATCGTTGGTCTGCCACCCGGCCTCTACGACACATTCGGGGGTGGCGGCAGAGTTGCGCGATGCGGCGGGGGTGACGGAAGGTCTGATTCGGGTTTCGATTGGCATCGAAGACGCCGACGATTTAATTGCCGATCTCGAACGAGCGTTCGCGCACGCTGCTACGCGCTAGCAGGATCGGATCGCGTATCCCCACCTGTCATCGACAGTCGCCGACAGATGGGCCTGCAACAACAACATCCGCCCGCGTCGTGTGCGTGGCCGCAGTACAAAGGAAGTAACACGATGAGCGAAGAAGTTCTGGTTAATCCGGTCACTGGCGAGACCATGAAGGTGCTTGAATCGACACCCGAGAAGTTTGTCATCGAATATGCCCTGAAGGCACACGGCGAGATCCCGCTTGAGCACTTTCATCCGGGGGTTGAGCAGGAAATTGCGGTGACGTCGGGCGAAATGCATATCACTGTGAATGGCGAACCGGTTGTGATTAAGGCGGGTGAATCTGCAGCCGCGCCACCCAGCGCGTTGCACTTTCAGTGGAATCCGCGCGACGAGGAAGCTATTGCGGTCGAGACTTACCGACCGGCCGGACGCAATCACGATTTTTTTCGCACCCTGTTTGGTTTGGCTCGAGACGGCCACACGGATGAGCACGGCATGCCGTCGATATTTATGCGCGCGGCGATTTTCTCGGAATTCAAGGACACCATTTGTCCCGCTGACGGGAAAGTTCGCCTGGTGGTGGCGTTGCTATCACCGCTGAGTCGCCTGCTAGGGCATCGGCGTCGGGTGAGAAGCTACGCGGGCGGCAGCTAGATCGATTCGATTTGTCGCTCCCCCCGCCGGCCGGGCTGGAGGAACGCGACTATGCCGCGATAGTGGCGGCGCGAGTCACCCGATAGCCGGCGTGCGCCGGTAGGCATCGGTCAAGGCCGTCAAATCGTCTTTGGGCAATTGAATCGGTGCGATCACCGAGCGGCAGGGCACGGCTTTGAACGCCAGCACACGACGAATTTTCTCCGCGAACGGAGACAATTCGTAATGGTGCAGGATGACGTTAATCGCCACGCCGTTCAGCGGCTAGCGAACGCACATGTTGCGGCTTAAGCAAACAGTACTTCTTTCGCGTACAGGGAATCGAGATACTCGCGTATGGCGCAAATTTTGCCGTCGCGTAGATCGAAGCTCACGTGATAGTAGTTGTCGTAAGCCATGCCCTTGGCGGTGCGGGCACTGACTTGCCATTCCACCGCGACTGAATCTTCTTCCGCGACCGCGCGTTGTACCGTGATGTTCAGGGTATCCGGTTCGAAGAAGGGGAAGGCGGTGCCGAAAAAATCTTCGAGAATCTCTTTCTTGCCGGTATACGTCCCCGAGACTGGCAACGAACCGGGTAACCACCACGTGATGTCTTCTGTCATCGCGCCTGTCACCCCATCAACATCACCATTTGACAAGGCCTTGATAAATTCCAAGACGATCTTCTTGCTGTCTGCTGCACTCATGTTAACGCCCCCTAAATTGGCTCAAATAGTGTCGTAACCATCGCACTTTGCTTCGGCACCAGCAAGCTGAGGATGACGTGCAGGCGAAACGTGAATGGGCCGAGATCGTCTGCGCCCCGGCGCACGTTTTCCATCCGGCAACGCGACTTCACCAGGCGCGGTAGTCAGTCCCCTTGCGCTGCCTCGAAGCTTGCCTTGGCAGCCGGGTAATCTGCCTTGCCATTCGGGGCACGAGGCACTTCGGCGAGGAGCATGAGTTCACGCGGGACCTTGTAGCCAGCGAGAACCGCTTGGGTTGCCGTGATGATGTCGGTCGCTGTGGCTGACTGACCCGGTGCGATGGAGACCACGCCCACAACGCGATTGCCGAAGCGTTCATCCGGTTGGCCAAACACCAGCGCGTCTTCAACTGCGGGATGTCGCTTGAGGGTTTCTTCGACTTCTTCGGGGAATACTTTCTCGCCGCCCGTGTTAATGCAATTGGAGCCGCGTCCGAGCAACTCGAGTTCGCCCTCTGCGGTCACGCGCGCCATATCGCCCGGAAACGAATAGCGCACGCCGTCGACAACGCGGAATGTGCGCGCGCTCTTCTCCGGATCTTTGTAATACGCCTTTGGCACCAGTCCACCACTCGCGACCAGACCGGTTTCACCGGAGCCCGGCGTGACTTCGCGGCCCTGCTCGTTAAATACTTTCGTGGTCGGCGACAACATAAAGCGAGCGGTTGTTGAGTTGGGTGAGTCGCGCCGGCTGATAGCCTGGCCCATCCCGCCTTCCGTAGAGCCGAGCAGATCGGCGATGGTCAGATCAGGTAGATGTTCGAACAGCGCCTGTTTGACCTCAGTGGAAAACATCGCGCCCGATGAGATCATCAACTTCAGGCAACTCAGGTCCCAGCGCTGTGGAGCCTGTTCAAGCTCGCGCAGCAGCGGGCGAGCAAAGGCGTCGCCGACGATAATCAATTGCTGCACGCGTTCGCGTGCAACGGCGTCCCACAACTCAACCGGATCGAGCCCGCGGTTCTCAAGTAGTACCGTAGCACCGCCTAGCATGTGCGGGGCCATCAGACCGAGCCAGCAGCCCGTACCGTGCATCAGCGGTGGGCCGGACATGGCGACGAGCCCGCCAGCCGAATCTGCCTGGGCGCGAATGTTGGCGAGGAGTTCTGTGGTGTTCTCTATCGGTGGCATGCCAATCATGGGCGGGTAGCCGGCTACGAAGAACTGGGTGAATTCATCAAGCGGATAAACGACCCCTTTAGGCATGCCGGTCGTGCCGCCGGTGTACAACATGTAAACCTCATCCCCTTGCGGCTCCACGCGCGCGGCCGGTTTGTGGCGGGCCAGCACGTCTTCGTAGGCGAACGCATTGGGGACCGGATCGGGGCCGCCTTCGTCGTCGTCGATATCATCAACTTCTATCAGTAGTTTCAGTTTCGGCAGGCGCGGTGCGACGCGTGCGATACGTTCGCCGAGTGACCGATGAAACACCACTGCCTCCGCATCCGCGTTTTCAAGCAGGTAATGCAGCTCGTCGTCGAGATATCGATAATTGACGTTGATGGGGACGGCCCGCATCTTGAGTGCAGCGAAGTTGGTCTCGCAGTACGCCGGAGAGTTGTACAAATACATGCCAACTTTGGCGTGCGGGCCGAGGCCCGCTTCGGTAAATGCGCCGGCGAGTCGCGCGGCCCGGTCTTCGTATTCCTGCCACGTATAACGCTCGTCGCCCTGCACCACGGCGATGCGCTGCGGCACGATGTCGACCATGTTTTCCCATAATTTCGCGAAATGTGCTGTCATTACTGACTCCGGTTGTGGGGTCTAAGCCAAGTACTGGCACCGCGATCGGTACCGCGCCTAAACGTCAATTAATTCGCTGTGTCGCCAAGCCTTGCTGGACTCGCATCGTACGGGTCTTAAGTGGCCAGTGGTGGACGTCGCTTTGTCCATCCCAGCACGGCCTCGACCGCCGCGCCTGCGCGCAGCACCAGATTATCGCTGAAGCGTGGACCAATGATCTGCAAACCAATTGGCAGATTATCGTCGGTCCAACCGGCCGGAATGCTCAGCGCGGGATTGCCGGTCAGATTGAACGGATACGTGAACGACAACCAACTCATGCCCGAGATGGCGCGGCCGGCGACTTCTACCGGCCGCTCGCCGTGCGCGAATGGTGGCACTGCAAGTGTCGGCGTAATGAGTAAGTCGAAGCGCTCAAACACAGCGGCGAGTTGCATGCATAACTTATCGCGCGCCGCCATCGCTGCGAGATATTCAAACGCGCTGATGTTCGCGCCGTTTTCGGTAAACGCACGCATGTCGGCGTCTATCTGGTCGCCGTGCTGTGCAACAAGTGCATGGTTGGCGACATAATTCTCGGCGCGGATGATGGTGTTAAAAACCGCTTGAGGATCGTCCAGTGCAAGAGGTGCAGTGTCGATATCCCACCCCAGCGACTGCGTCTGCTGCAGCGCTGATTCGACGCACCTACTGACTTGTGCATCGACTGCCGCGTAACCGAGATCGGCACTGTAGGCGACGCGCAGGCCGTCGCTGGCCGCCGCATTCGATTCGCCTGCCGGCACGCTGCGGCGATCGCTTTCTGCGACACCCGCCATCACGTCGAACATTAAGGCGCTATCGGCAACCGTGCGCGTCATCGGTCCGCTATGGACGATGGACGCCCCGCCGCCGAAGCCTGGACCGTTCGGCACCCGGCCAAAAGTCGGCTTGAAGCCGACGATGCCACAAAAGCTGGCTGGCGTTCGGATTGAGCCGCCGGCATCAGTGCCCAAAGACAACGGGGCGATGCCCGCTGCGGTTGCGGCACCGGCACCGCCGCTCGAGCCGCCGGCAGTGAGATTTACGTTCCAGGGATTGTTGGTGGTGCCGAACAAGTCGTTTTCGGTTGTACTTTTGAAACCGAATTCCGGCGTATTTGTTTTGCCGAGCAAAATCCCACCGGCCGCCCGCAGTCGCGCGACTGCCAGTGCATCATGCTCGGGCACAAACTCTGCAAACGCACGGCACCCGCCAGTGCAGCGCAGATCTTTCGTATAGAGCAAGTCCTTAACGGCAAATGGGACACCATGTAGTCGACCCATCGTGTCGCCATCAAGCAGCGCCTGCTCACTGCGCCTGGCATCGGCCAGTACTTGTTCAGTGTCAACCGTGACATACGCATTGAGCGCGGGATTGAGCGCGCTGATACGCACCAGTAGCGCCTCGATGAGTTCGACTGGGGACAGCTCGCGATTGCGCATGAGCGTAGCCAACGCAGTTGCCGGCTGGAAACACAAATCAGCACTCATAACATTCACCAGTACACACAGCGCCGCGCACGCTATTGTTTAGCAGCACGAAACCCAGCTGCCCTGGCGTCGCCTTCCGATTCAAAACAAGTGTCGCCCTCGTCGCTACGCATTTTTACCCGCGCGTAATCGCGCCAGCCGCGCACGTGATAAATTTTTTGCTGCTGACGATTCACATTGCCCTTGACCGGACAGTTGGCATGCTTGGCCTGTTCTTCGCGATCTTGCTGCCGCCAATCCCACGGCGCGATGAACTCCGAATCCCATATGCCGCGCTCGACGGCGCGCGCAATCTCTTCCTGGTCGATATAGGCGAGGCTATGCCGTCGATATGCGAGCGCCATCCCCACCTCGACCATCATTGCGTTGATATTGGTGTCGTCGCGAAAGCAGGTGACGAGCGCGCGCTGATACCGATCTGTCTCCGACCACGTGCAGCGAATTTCAGTATTAGTGAGCAGAAAACCAAGCGTTTCAGCGGCGGCTCGACCGCAAAGCCAATCCCTACCTTTAACCTTACAGTGCTGTCGACCCTCGGGAGCATCAATGCCCTGTAAGCGCATCTCCTGTTGACCGATGCGCAAGCTGTCGCCATCGATAACGTGCGCAGCACCACTCATTTCTGCGGCGCAAACGGTCAGCGTAGCAAGTGTAGCGAGCCATCCGAGCAGCACCTGAGCAACGCACCTGCTGTTAACCAGACGAGCGCGCCGCAACGGCCATGACATCATTGTTTGCCTCGACACGCAGTCTGGTATCGCTAAGCCTCCCATTGCATACAGAACCTCGTTTAGGGCAACCGCTCCACGGATCGCCATGCCGATTGAACTTGGTGTTACGCCTCGCTTGTCGCAGGCCGTCCGCTAGATTAACGCACAACCAACGTTGCCGTCCCGGCACAGTAGCGGTGCTTGATTCTTGCTGCGGGCGGACATCATTGGCGACGTCAGTGCGACGAATTGGCCGGTGTGCCTCCTAAGGGGACAGATTTATTTGACTAAATAAATCTGTCCCCTTAGGGATAATTTTCGATGTAAAACGCTCGCCAATCCATAGAGCATGGTTTTCGTCCTGTCGCCCCTTTCCCCAAAGCAGACGTTCGTTTTTCTTCGAGCTCTGACGGTGAACGGCCAAGAGCGGAAGTTTACGCTACCACTACTCTCGGATACGCTGCCGGTTGGATTAGCCAGCTAGGAATCGAAGATGAACTGGGATGCACTCGGTGCCCTCGGAGAGGTCTTAGGTGCGATCGCAGTCGTAGTTTCGCTGTTGTACCTGGCCGCGCAGGTGCGAACCCAAAACCGTGAATCTCGTTTAGCGGCGACTCATGAGATTTTGGAAGCCTACCGCAACACCGGCGTAGCATTTCAGAGTGCTGAAAACGCACAATTACTCACGAAAGCCAACCACGATTTCGAGAGCTTGGACGAGCCGCAACGAATACAGATTATTTCTCTGCTCATACCGGTATTCCGCGTTTGGGAAGAAGCGTTTTACCAGAACCGAGACGGTCGTTTTGAGGATGATATGTGGGACACGATGTCCAAGGTATTTGCTGATGTTTTATCTACAAGAGCGTTCCAACAAGTATGGGAGCTGCGGCAAAGCGGATTCTCCGATCTATTTCGCGCTCACGTAGATACCCTGGAAGTAGGGGAATGGAAGATCGAATGACAGTTAAGTTCCCAATCGACTTGCAAGCGTCCGCTCTCAGGTGGTCTCCGGCTGCGTAGCGAGCAGGTCCGTGTGCGTGACATTCACGTTGATCGATGCGAAGCGCCAGCCGGCCTCCGTCTTGACAAACGTGTCAGTGTAGACGCCCATCTGGACAACGAAATCAATCAACGCTCGATCCTGTTTGCGACGAACGCGCGACAAGCAGTGCAGATAGAATGTCCCAGTTGCTGTCCGTCCATCCGCCGCGATCGTGACTTGGGGCGAGGTCACGTAGTGCAACACGTTGACCACCGACCGCGACAGTTCGTCGAAGAAATCACAAATCTCCCCGTGGCCGTGAAACGCGCCGTAACCATTGGCAGCCCACGTGCCGTCGGGAATGAAGATGGTTCTGAATCCATCGAGATCATAGCCGCCGTCGCAGCAGCTGGCATAACGATACTTCAGCTGCTCGATCTCTCGTACGTTTTCCAGCAACGCGAGTCTGTCTTCCAGTGGCATCGGTTTTCTCTCCTCAATCACGTACCGGAATTTCTCTTTCGTCTCTCGCCTCTTTAGAGACAGTAAAATTTGGGCATACGGTACATTACCAGTAACCTTGGCAAGACGTGATTTGATCAGTAATCGCTATCTGGCGCTTCCGGGCGCATACCTGCCTTTCCGGCCAGCAGCGCGAATGTCTGTTTCCGAAGCCCTCAACAAGCAGCGCCATGTCGCCAGAATGAGTATCAAAATGGCCGAACCCTACGAACTCAGCAACCAGTTCATCACCGTCAACGGCATCGACTTCCACTACGCTCTGGACGGCAATCCAGACCGACCTGTACTGGCGCTGATCAACATGGCGAGCAACAACCTGACCTGCTGGGAAGTGGTGTTGGACGGTCTGCTCGAGAAATTTCACGTGTTGCGGTTCGATATTCGCGGCACAGGGAAAAGTGGTTGGGGCTCGGATGACGAATTTACGTTTTCCCACTATGCCGATGATCTGGCAGGCATCATGCAAGCGCTCGATATCAGCAAGGCCTTCGTGCTCGGGGTTGCTTACGGCGCACGAACCGCTGCGCAGTTCGCACTCCGTCACCCGGACCGGCTGACGGCACTCGGACTATTCGATGTTGCCCTTACTCCTCCGGTGGCGCAGACGGGTCAGCGGGCACTCGGTGCAGAGGCTCGGAAGCTGCTGGAACTCGCGGGTGAGCGGGCAGTGGCGCCACGCAAATCGTGGCGCTTCTATGAAAACCGGGATGCAGCGTTAAAAGCGCATACCGCCCACGAATGTGAACCAGACACTTCACAGATGCTCGGCGGTCTTCCCATACCCGTACTGATCGCATGTGGTCGCCAGGATATGAACCTGGAACAAGCACAACGAATCGCTGCATCAATTCCCGGTTGCGAGTGCCAGATCATGGAAATGACGGGTCATGGTTCGCCGTTCTTTCGCCCTGGATTGTTCGTCGAACTCGTCAATGGTTTTTTAACAGCTGTCTGACTGGTCGTTTTGTTCCTACTCGACCTACGCTCACAAAAACCACGCAGGGCGTTATGGAAAGCTGCGAGTAAAAAACGAAGTTTTTCGAAACATCGTTTCGTAGGGGCTTCGGGCGACGTATTACTTACATCGATGTATCAGTTGCTGAAGCACAATGCGCTGGCCTTCAAGCAATGGCTTCAAGGACGAGTCACTCGGTAGAACCAGCGGCACCTCGTGTGACGTCGGCTATCATGTGGCAGCGGCGTTTCTGAATACGACTGAATCTGCTGCGCGTCGTAATTCATATCGACACCCGAGGGAAGTAACTAATTCAAACCACTGCCACCAAGAGATAGGACGGAGCCTGTGACAACGGGTTTACTGATCGTTGCCATTTTTACGGCTGCGTTCACGTTGGTGGCGAATCGCCTGCGCACAACTATCGTAACAGCGCCAATGGTGTTCCTGACGCTAGGCTTGGCGCTTTCCATGACCGGTTTGCTGCCGCAAAAGGAAGCCGTGCACGGTCTCCACCTGGTCGCGGAAATTGCTCTCTTGATTTTGCTGTTTGTGGACGCGGCACAGATCGATCTATCCGCATTGCGCAAGCAACATGTGTGGCCCGTAAGAATGCTGTTTCTGGGGCTGCCCGCCGCCATCGTGCTGGGCACGCTTGCAGCCTTTCCGTTTCTGCCGGGTTGGCCTTTGGTGGTGGTCGCATTGGTGGCGTCGATTCTCGCGCCGACTGACGCGGCACTCGGTCAGGCTGTTGTCACTAACCCTATTGTCCCTGACCGGGTCAGGCGGGCACTGACCGTGGAAAGCGGCCTTAACGACGGGCTTGCCCTACCCGCGATATTGCTTTTCGCCAGTCTCGCGGCAAACGCGATGGATGGCACGCAGACCAATTGGACCGTTTTCGTCATCAAGCAGCTGGGGCTTGGCCCACTGGTAGGAATTGTTATCGGTATTGTCGGCGGAAAACTGGTGTTGCTTGCTGACAAACAGGGCCTGACATCAAACACGTTCGAAGGTATTGGCGTGTTAGCCCTCGCTGGCAGCGCCTATCTCGGCGCAACCCAGGTTGGGGGCAACGGCTTTATCGCAGCGTTTGTAGGGGGCCTGTGCTTTGGAAATGTCGTTAAGGGGCATTGTAAATTTATCTACGAGTTCACTGAGAGCGAAGGTCAGATGCTGACGTGGGCCGCGTTCTTTCTGATCGGACTCGCGCTTATTCCCGAAGCCCTGCTGCACCTGACGCCATCTATATTGGCAATCATCCTGATCAGCCTGTTTGTGGTTCGGCCCTTGGCGATCTGGATTTCGCTCAGCGGAACCGATGCATCGCCAGTGACGCGCATTTTCTTTGGCTGGTTTGGACCACGCGGGTTGGCAACGGCGCTCTTTGCACTGCTTATACTGCCGAAGATCACTGATCAACTCGCCGCGCCAGTTTTAGCGATCGCGATTAACGCGGTTTGGATCAGCGCACTGTTACATGGATTGAGCGCGATGCCGGCGGCGCGTTGGTACGCAACCAGGGTTGGCGCGATGGGCGCCTGCCCGGAAGCTGAACTGATCGCGGTTTCGGCGAAGCCGCTCGTTACAGTTGCAAGCACACCTCATCAAAATCGGAGTTCGCAAGACCAATGAAAAGCGCCTCAGTTGCCAAATTCGATGAGTTACAGGATCGAGAACCGGTCTATGCCCTGGTCGGCGAAGTCGACTTGGTCGTCGTGCGAATCGATGACGACGTGTCCGTTTTCTACGGTCGGTGTCTGCATCGCGGCGCGCTGATGTCTGACGGATTCGTGCGCGGGAATAACCTGGTGTGCGGCGTGCACGATTGGGATTACCGGCTGGACACCGGTGTGTCAGAGTATGCGAACACAGAAGTGTTACCGAAATTCTCGTCATGGATCGAAGATGATGAAGTCCGGGTCGATGCAGACGAGATTGCCGAATGGGCAATCGCAAACCCGCAACCGTTCAATCGTGATGCGTATCTTGGCCTTTACGCCGACACCGGCCATGGTTCGGACGAGGAGCCTTACAACGCGCTGATCCAGAAGTATGCGCGCGAAGGGCTCTCTAAGACCGGGCATCACGGAGAAATGGCAGCGATGGGCGTCCCACGCGACCAACTGCCTTCGTGGGATGACATCCAGATCATTACGGCACAGTTGCATCGCCCACCTTTGCTTGACGAACATGACGTGGGCACCGAGGTCGTAATCGGCCGGAATGCTCAAAAGCCGCTGACTTTAGCGATACCGCTACTCGTCTCGGACATGAGTTTCGGCGCTCTGTCGGAGCCCGCGAAAGTTGCGCTAGCACGGGGCGCAGAGCTAGCAGGGACTGGCATCTGTTCCGGGGAGGGCGGCATGCTCCCGGAAGAACAGCAAGCTAATTCGCGATACTTCTATGAACTGGCCTCGGCGCGCTTTGGATTTGATTGGGAGACGCTCGCGCTCGTCCAAGCATTCCACTTCAAGGGTGGACAAGGTGCCAAGACCGGCACCGGTGGGCATTTGCCTGGCGCCAAGGTGCGGGGAAAAATCGCAGAAGTGCGCGGCCTGAAGGAGGGCGAGTCGGCGATTTCGCCGCCGCGTTTCCCAGATTGGACTGAGGTCAGCCAGATACGCGACTTCGCTGATCAAGTTCGTGATCGCACCGGGGGTATTCCGATTGGCTACAAGCTTTCCGCGCAACACATCGAAAAAGACATCGATGCGGCGCTGGAGGTTGGTGTCGACTACATTATCCTGGACGGGCGTGGCGGCGGAACAGGCGCAGCGCCGATTATTTTTCGCGACAACATATCGGTACCAACGATCGCCGCGTTGGCGCGGGCACGCAGGCATCTCGACCAGACGAACCGCAGCGACATCACGCTTGTCATCACCGGTGGCCTGCGCAAACCTGCCGATTTCATCAAGGCGCTGGCACTTGGGGCCGATGCGATTGCGGTCTCCAATGCAGCCATGCAGGCGATTGGTTGTATCGCCATGCGCGCCTGCCACTCAAACAATTGTCCGGTCGGCATCGCTACGCAGAAACCGCATCTTATAAATCGTCTGGTCATCGAGAAATCGGCCAATCAGTTGAACAATTTCTTCCGGGCATCGGTTGAACTCATGCAGGTAATGGCGCGTGCTTGTGGCCACGATCATCTGTCCAAATTCGCGCTAGACGATCTGACGGCGTGGAAGAAGGACATATCGGACTTGTCGGGCGTGCGTTACGGTGGCTTGTCATGAGCAAACGAAATGGTGCGAGCAGCATGGACACTGAGAACCTCGACTGGATCGAAGTAGAGCACATCAACGATTTACCCGAGGGGCGGGTCAAAACGGTCACGGTGCGGACCGTGTCCATTTGCCTCTCTCATTTCGATGGTCAGTGGGCGGCGATGGACAATCATTGTCCCCACCAGGGTGGCCCGCTCGGTGAGGGGTCGATCGAAACTGGCGTAGATGGGAACTGCTGGATCCGTTGTCCGTGGCACGGGTGGGATTTCGATCCATTGACCGGGGCGCCACCCGGCGGGCATGCGGATAGTGGCCAGACGCTGTACCCGGTGGAGATCCGTGACGACGCCATTCTCGTTGGCCTGGAACCGGCGCCGACGCATACGCGCACCGTCACAGATCTTATGGCCGAAACCATGGTCAATTGGGGTGTGAAGCGCGTGTTCGGTATCGTCGGGCACTCGAACCTCGGATTGTCCGATGCCATTCGGCTGCGCGTGCTGGACGGCGAACTCGCCTACGTTGGCGTGCGCCACGAAGGGGCCGCAGCATTTGCCGCCTCTGCGTACGGCAAGCTGACGGGCATACCTGCCGCCTGCCTGACGATCGCCGGGCCTGGTGCGACCAACCTGCTAACCGGACTTTGGGACGCCAAGGTCGACCGCGCGCCGGTGTTGGCCCTGACCGGGCAAGTGCAGACCCAGGTGTTTGGGCCTGGGGCTTTTCAAGACATCGATCTCAAATCCGCCTTCGACGCGGTAACGCGCTTCTCGCAGCCGGTCCTGAGTACATCGAACCATGCAGAGCTGATGTCGCTCGCCTGCAGGACGGCGCTGGTTGAGCGCGACGTTGCGCATCTGATCTTTCCCGACGACATTCAAACACTGCCGAGCGATGCCGAAGCGGGCACAGTGGACGGGCGAATTTCGGGTTCGGTTGTGATTCCGTCAGATGACGATATTGAGGCGGCCGCCGCCATGATCGGCAACGCCAAGCGTCCGATCGTCATCGTCGGGCACGGTGCATTCTCAGCCCGGAAGGCCATCGTCGAATTCGCCGAAAAACTTGGCGCGCCGGTGCTGACGACTTTCAAGGCAAAAGGGCTGATCCCGGATGCGCATCCCAATGCCGCCGGCGTGCTGGGACGGTCCGGTACGCCGATTGCAAGCTGGTTGATGAACGAAACCGATCTGATCATCGCACTCGGTTCATCGTTCGCCAATCACACCGGCATCGAACGTTCGAAACCGATCATCCAGGTCGATTTTGAGCGCATGCAACTGGGCAAATTTCACCCTGTCGCACTGCCGGTATGGGGGGAAATCGGGGCTTTCTGTGCAGCCATCGCGCCGCGAATTTCGCGCCCGGACGACCGCGCGGATCAAGTTGCGGAATTGGTCGAGCGCTGGCGCATCTGGCGAGCGGAAAAGGCATCACGCCTCGGCGAGGAACGCGGCCAGGGCGTTCATTCGGCGGCGATATTCAGCGTTCTTTCGGAGGTCTGTCCTGATGATGCCGTGATCGCTGTAGACGTTGGCAACAACACCTATTCATTTGGCCGTTACTTCGAGACCAAGGGCCAACGGGTGCTCATGTCGGGCTATCTCGGCTCAATCGGCTTTGCCTTTCCTGCTGCGATAGGCGCGTGGTCAGCAACGCAGGATTTTGCCGAATTCGCCGGCCGCAAGATTGTCTCAATCTCCGGCGATGGCGGATTCGGACAGTACCCGATGGATTTCACCACCGCCGTCAAACACGGGATGGACATCACCCATATCCTCCTCAACAACGGCGAACTTGGAAAAATTTCCAAGGAGCAGCGGGCCGGCGAATGGCCGGTTTGGGAAACGAACCTCCACAATCCCTCGTTCGCAGCATTTGCAACGTTGTGCTGTGGGCATGGCCAAAGCGTCGTGCAAGCCGATGCGCTGAAAGAGGCTATCGTCGATGCACTGGCGTACGAAGGCCCGGCATTGGTCGAGGTCATGACCGACCCGGAACTGGTTTAAACAGGTGTGGACCGCCCGCACAATTGAATGGGACCTATGACAATGAACGACCTGGACAACCTCCGGCGTATTGCGCCGGCAAAATTGGGCGCCGCGCGGGACTTGGCACACAAGGCCGTTCAGCTGGTAACAAGGTCGGCTCGGGCGAACCTCCCCGCAGCGCCCGACGACAGCCACTCCAATCTTGAATGGAACGGAAAACACGGCGCGTTTCTGGCGCAACCGTTAACTGGCGAAAGCGGCACAATCGTTGTTGGATTTGCCGTCTCACGCTTCGAGTTGATTGTCATCTGCAACGAGCAGGAAATTGCAGCCCACGCGCTCTCCGGCGCTACCGACCCGGATGCAACTGAATGGCTGGACGCGCAACTTA
Source organism: Proteobacteria bacterium UBA981 (assembly GCA_002292285.1). Lineage (GTDB taxonomy): Bacteria > Pseudomonadota > Gammaproteobacteria > UBA981. The sequence continues at coordinate 46,162 of DBBP01000021.1, read as the reverse complement.
CCGACGCCGGCCTTGCGCCCATGAGCTCGACCGTCTTGCCTTACGATCTTCCCGCATCGGTCGAGCAGATCACCGCCTACGCGCCAGAAGAGATTGCCGCGGAACTGGAGGCCCTGGCGTCCTGGTATGGGCTTGCCGAGAAAATCCTGACGGCCACAGTGAACAAACTCGCGCACCTTCATCCTGGCCCAAGCCCGATCCGCTGCTGGCCGCATCATTTCGACATCGCAACGTACATTGGCCTCGAAGCCGGTGATTTCGAATCCGCGCGCGGCATTGGTGTTGGCATGTCACCGGGTGATGACACCTATGGCGAGCCGTATTTCTACATCAACCCCTGGCCGTATCCAAGCACTGATACGTTGCCTGCACTCCCGGCGCCGGGTCACTGGCACACGCAGGGCTTCGTTGGCGCGATAGCGACGGCGAGCGAGGTGTTGACCCTGACAGATTTGGACAAGGATCTTGCCCATTTCACGGACGCGTCAGTGACGCTCGGTCGAACGATATTGGAGTCCTAGCCGAAAAAAGCGACGGCGCAGTCGATTGCTGAGGTCAGGTTCGTACTATAGCGAACCGGCATCTTCACGATCAGCGAAGAAAACGTGGAGTACATCTATCGCCGCCGATGAGCACGGCGGATTTTCTGGTGAGACGCCCACCGATGTTTTGCCGGATACGTTGCGGCAAGCCGAAGCCGCACTGTTGCACCGGCAGGGCTGCTTTGAACTGGCCGGTCCCGAAAAGGCTAGGGCGTTTGTTTGCGCATGGAATTTTTAATTGAGATTTTGCCATCGACGAACGTGTAAACGTCGCAACCACGGGCGCGAACTTTCGTGCCGTCCGATTTTTTCGTGCCTGTGAATATCCATTCCGAGCAGGCTCGGTCGCCCAGAATAAAGTCTTCTCCGATCGGTTCGAAATGCGCATCCGGATAGTTCACCCACAGGCTCGCAAAACCTTCGCGTACTTTTTCGCGACCCACCCACAAGCTGCCTTCGACATCATTGCCAACTGACGCCATGAACGTGCAGTCATCGGCCATGTGTTCCATTAGCTTATCCACATCCTGGTCATTCCATGCCTGGGTGAAATTAGCCAAAAATTGCACATCGACTTCGTTCTTTACGCTCATGATTCAATCACTTCTGAGGTATTGGGGCGGGCTGATTTTACACAAGCGTCCCAAGAGTTCAACGATGACACTGACGCCCGCGTGTGAAAGGATTGCGCGCCAAAACGTGAACCAATTCGCTGCACAAGTGGAGACCAACTATGGGTATAGCACGGCCAGGCGCCGACCAGATTGCGGCCGTCGCTGAAGCAGTCAACATCGAAGTTGATGCGTGCCAGGCGCAACAATTTGCCGATCTCATGGACGGAAATTTGTCGATCTATGAAGTCCTCGACGGGTTGCCGGACGATCTACCGCCAGTCAACTACCCGCGCACTCGCGGCCATCGGCCGGACCCGGAAGATAATCCCTATAACGCCTGGTACTGGAAATCCGATATCGCGGGTGCCGCCGGCGGGCCATTGTCAGGCAAAAGGGTCGTTTTCAAGGACAATATTATGGTCGCCGGTGTGCCCATGATGAATGGGTCGTCCACCCTGGAAGGCTATGTTCCCGATGTGGACGCGAGTGTGGTCACGCGGGTCTTGGACGCTGGTGGCAATGTCGCAGGGAAGGGGCACAGCGAGTACTTTTGTACCTCGGGCGGCAGTCATACCAATGCCACCGGGCCGATCCGCAATCCGCATGATTACGAGCGCTCTGCGGGCGGGTCCTCAAGTGGTTGCGCGGCTTTACTTGCGGCCGACGAGATAGATATGGCCGTGGGTACAGACCACGGTGGCTCATGTCGCATTCCGGCGTCATTTTGCGGCGTGGTGGGGCTCAAGCCGACTTTCGGCCTGGTGCCTTACAGCGGTGCTATGCCCATCGACATGACCATCGATTACATCGGGCCAATGACCAAAACCGTGGCCGAAAATGCGACGTTGTTACAAGTATTAGTTGGCGCCGACGGATTTGATCCGAACCAAGCCGGGATCCGTACGGACGACTATTGCGCTGGCCTGGACAAGGGTGTCCAGGGTCTACGCATTGGCATGGTGCGAGAAGGCTTTGGTCACGCGAACTCCGACCCAGCCGTCGATCAATGCGTGCGCGACGCAGCCGCGCAATTTACGCGTCTTGGTGCCGAAGTCGATGAAGCATCGGTGCCCATGCAAACGGTAAGCGCTGCCATCTGGACCCCGATTTATATCGAGGGCCTGGTTGAATCGATGATGCATAACAACGGTTACGGCAAGAATCGTGCGGGTGGATTTGTGCCGAGCCTCATGCGCTACCATGCCGCGTGGCGCGAGCAGACGCATAAATTTGGTCCACAAACCAAGCTCGTGATGCGAACTGGCGAGTACATGAGCCAAGCGTACGGCGGGTTGTACTACGCAAAGGCGCAAAATTTGCGACCGCGCCTGACCGCTGCCTACGACAGCATTTTGAGCGCGTACGACCTTCTACTTATGCCGACGTTACCCATCACCGCACCCCTGCTGCCGGCTGCAGACGCCGGTCCAGCGGAAATTGTTGCCCGCGCGCTTGAGATGGTTCCCAACACGCCTGCGTTTGATTTAACCGGCCACCCGGCTATTTCCATTCCATGCGGCGAAGTCGGTGGATTACCTGTGGGCTTGATGCTTGGCGGCCGACATTTTGACGAAGCAACGGTGCTGCGTGCGGCCTATGCCTACGAGCAATCCCGCGCCTAACTATTCAGGGTTTAACGATGATACTTGGACACGAACTTTACGGGCATGGCGACGAAGGCGTGATCGTCATGCATGATTTTTACGGTTGCCGCGACACGTGGAATTTCGCGCGTAACTTTTTTGATACGAAGACGTTTACTTACGCGTTCACCGAGGTGCGCGGTTACGGTGAGTCGCGGAATTTGCCCGGCGAGTTCACACCCACCGAAGCGGCGCGCGACATTCTTGCCTTAGCTGACAATCTGGGCTGGCAGCGGTTTCACATCGTCGGCCACTCAATGAGCGGCATGCTTGCTCAGCGCGTGGTGTTGGACGGCGGCGAACGCATCAAATCTGCGGTGCTGAATACACCGGTCGCAGCAAGTGGACTGAGTTTCACGCCGGAAGGGTTCGCCATCATCAGTGGGTCCATAGACGACAACGGCCTGCTCGCCGAGGCCTTTGATGCATTGACGGGTTCGCGCTTATGCCGTGAGTGGGTGGATTTTAAGATTCGCCAGACGCGCGCGACGCGCAGCCAGGTCGCCCAGACAGCCTATCTCAAGAATCTCACGGACATGGGTTTTTTATCCGACATCGACGGCAATACCACGCCGATGCTGGTTATCATCGGCGAATTCGACATGGAGCCCTTCACGCTCGCGACCGCTGAAACAACGTTCAAAAAATGGTACCCGAACGCAGAAATAGCATTGTGCGGTAACGCGGGACATTATCCGCAACAGGAGGCGCCCGTTTTCGTTGCGACCGTGATGAATGAGTTTCTGCGCCGCCAGGTTTAGCGCGCCAGCGATGGTGACCGTGCTATTGGCGGGCGAGTTCCCGCCATGTGTGCGCAGGATCGCGCCTTTCCGACGTGCTCTTTCCGTACGCGAAGATTCTCAAGTCGGGCGATTCGCCCCCTGCCTGCCGAAACTCAGATCCCCAGAAACCGGGCCAATGGATAGCGCTGCGTGTCTTCGTGGCATTTCAATGCGCCCAGGACGCCAAGACCTGAGAAACGCCGGGCGTCGTACTGGCACACGCTAATCACTGCAAATCGATGCGCGAGGGTCTCGTTGTAGCGTCGCTCGAACTCAAGCAGCGCCGCGATCGATGAGCCGGCATCCAGAAAGGCCGCCATGTCGCCCAGGACACGCAGACGCGTAGCACCGGAACGTGTCGCCTCGAGGAAGGCATCTTCGAAATAGTCGTAGACCTCTGCGGGATTGGTGCTCGCGTTCCGACGGGTGAGTTGGCCCGCTTGGTGGCGGACGTCAAAGTCATCACAACTCTTCCTCAGATCAGATTTGAGTTCGTCCCAAACGGCATTTCCTGCCACAACGAAACAGCGTTCATCGCGTTCCAAACCCTGCCGGATGAACGGGATCCCGATCTTTCCGAAGCCGCGGTCGCTTTCATAAAAGGCACACACATGTTGGCCCCAGGGGATCTCAACGTCTTCTATGCTGGCAGCCGAGCCTGGGTGGGAGCTTCCGGGCGACGACGCGTTGGCCGACATGAAATCGACCAGATCTTCGCGTCGAAAGCGTCGCTCGCGTCGTCCTCCAATGCGTAAGCAGGGTAATTTCCCCGCTGTCGTCCAGCGTCTGAGCGACGTTTCGCTGACTTTTAGCAGCGCCGCCGCCGCACGGATGTCGAGTAAATCCTCAGTCTTCTGGTGTTCGGTCATCAGAGTTTCCGTTGACTGTTTCTAGTTGCGATTCGCAGCACGGCGTCTGAATCCCGTAACTGGCAGCGCCATGATTCTGCGATTCGTTGTTGCAATTGCTCGAATTAGACTATCCTTTGTGAGTCATTAATAGCCTTTAATGGCCAAATTGTCCTAAGAAGGGCGTGCCACGACGGTTTCGTCAGCGAGGAGCAATCTATGAGTGCAGTGGGAATAATCGGATTTATTTGCGCAGCGGGTGCGCTTCTCGCCACGTTACTGCCATTCTCACCTCTGACTATTGATCTGGTGAATCTGACTCGCGAGAGGCAGATATTCATCCACCAGCGTCGCAAACAATTCTGGGGATTTGCGGCAATCTGTTCCATCGTGGCGCTGGTCAGTGCGCTCGTCGCAGTTCGTAACGGACAACCGCATTTGCTTTACGCGATGGTCGCCTTCAGCGCTATGACGGCGATGATGTTTTGGACGGGTTACGTCCCGATAGTGATGGCTCCGCCAGGCGCGGCAGAGCACTTGCGCGGCGACGCTGCGGCCAAAGTCATTGACGATGACGAAGTGATCTTAGGCGTGAGTGTTGGTGACGTCGCTGTTGCCTATCGCCGCGATCAAATTGCGCGGCCACACTACTTTCATGATCAGGTCGGTGAGCGCGATCTGATGATCTCCTATTGCATACTCTGCAATAGCGCGACCGCTTTTGAACCGGTGCTGAACGGAACGCCCCTCTCACTGGAGTGCGTAACGGCCTATAACAACAACATCATCTATTACGATGCACCCAGTGGAAACTATATCCAACAGCTCAGCGCGGAAGTCATTGCCGGTCCAGCGCTGGGGCAAAACCTGAAAATGTACCCGGTGGTGATGGCGCGCTGGGAAGATTGGCTCACGCTCTATCCGCAAACTACGCTTTACGATTCACCACCGCGCGAGTTCCGTGATCGACTGGTCGCCTTGATGCTGCAATTGATGATTCCAATCTCGCGCCTGTCAGGACGTACGGCACCGTGGCATCGCGTGCGCGGCGCGATCGATAAACGCCTGCCGGCAATGGCCTTTGTGGTGGGGGTTGATATCAAAGGCGAAGCGGTCGGCTATCCGCTCAAGCAGGACACCGCTGACGGGGTGATCAATGATCAAGTCGGCGGCGATTCGATCGTGGTGATGCGCGATCGCGAGCATGACGTTGCGGCGGTATTTTCGCGCCAGGTCGCCGGCCAGCTTCTCGAATTCGATGCGGTCGAAGCGGGTCCGGGTATTGCTGCCGACCGTGGCACGGGCACCCGCTGGGATGCCACCGGGCTCGCTGTAGAAGGGAGTTTGGCAGGCGAGCGGCTCGATGCGGTGCCGCACTTCAACAAATTGTTTTGGTTCAGCTGGGCGCTGTTCAAACCGTCAACCCGCCTGTACGCAGCCGCATAAGCGGAATTGTATCTAGGCGTAGCAGCGTTCTGTCGTGGTGCCCGACGAAGCGTCTTGAGAATGACTCAATCATTTGCGGTTGTCGGGAAAGGAAATGCAAAGGGGCCAGGATAAACAGAGCCACCTAAGGAGAGGCAGGCGCTCGGCGTAGTGCCTGTGACCGACGCGACCGCCCATGAGCTGCCAGGTGCCAGGCAAAAAGAAACCCGCCGAAGCGAGTCTCTGATTGCGATGGCTCGATGCGCCTAAATAGCTTTGCGTCGCTTGAACCCAACGCCCGCCAAGGCGATACCCATGAGGGCGAGGGAGGCGGGTTCGGGAACTGCTCGCGAGAGGGTGAAGCTGGATAACGTTCCCTGTCTGAAGTGGTTGCTACCGTTGATTGTTTCCCAGAAAAGAAGTCGCCGACCGCCTGGCACCGTTCCGCTGCTCGAATATCCGGTCGCGAACGCATCGTATTGGCTCTGAGAAGAAAGCGGAGCAGTCGAACTCAGTGCGTCCGGCATTGTCGTCCCATCCGTCACGTCAAAAAACGAGATCCCGATAGACGATATTTCGTTTCCGGAGACGCTCTCGTCCTAAGGGGACAGATTTATTTGGTCAAATAAATCTGTCCCCTTAGGACGCCCTTAGGACGATGCCAAGCCGGACGCGTTTTCCACATTGAGGTACGGCTAAAAGCGAACAGCGGGATGAAAGTTGCGCATGAGCAGCAGCAGGGGTCAAGTCTTCACAATTCACACACTCTTGAGTTCATGGGGCGAGAACCAGTCACTTGTGAAATGTGATGACCTGCCCCTGGCGCCTTGATGGCCGGGACTTCGGCGTCTACAAGTTGGCCTGGGAAGAAAGCGAAGACGTGACTACGTTTCATGTCGCAGAGCCGACGTCGCAGGATCATACCCGTCTTGTTCTTGAACACGAAGGTGGAGAGTATCGAATAGACGACGGCCGGCGTCACTGCACAATCGGGCGTATCGCGGGCACCGATATTGTCACCGGCAGTCGTTTCACGTCGCGCCGACACGCCGAGATTGCCTTTCATCATGGTCGTTTTCAGCTCAAGGATGACAGTATCAATGGCACCCATGTGATCCCGCGCGACGGCCACCCGTTGCACGTGCATCGCGAAGAAGGCGTGCTCACCGGTGAGGGTGAACTGACATTCGGCAACATCGCCAGCGGTGATGCCGGTGCCACTGTACGCTATCGTTGCGAATGACCTGCTCGATGGAGGGGTTCTAAGGCGGATGGCTATGTACCGACGCCCCGAAATGGCGTTTGCCCCAACGCTAGTACGAGAACAAACGCGTACCGGGCGAAACACTCAAGCAGGCGACCCGCGCATTGGGTCGGCATCTATGTCGCGTGTTGTCCACCATGCTGCGAGATGGCGGGCACTATGAATTCCACTCTACCAAGACCTGAATATTTCCACCGGATGTTCAAGTCTTTGTCTTCCATGTGCCGCACCGGGGCAGCAAGACTGGTCACGTGGATTTTTCTTCCGTATTGAATAAATCTGGCACACTGTGCAGGGGTAACACCCCCATTCCGAAGGGCGTTCACAGGGTGAGAACTTGTGAAATGTGAAGACGTAACCCCGGTGCATTCGCTACGGCGCATCATATAATCCCGGGCTTTCGCGCTGCGGCGCCGAGATTTTTTAGCGAGGACAGACAGCTTTGGACTTCGACTTAACCGATGAGCAACGCGCGATAAAGGATGCTGTGGCGGCCGTCGTCAGTCGTTTCGATGCAGACTATTGGCTGGAACGGGACGACGACGGTGAATTCCCCCACGCTTTCCATCGCGCCATGGCGGAAGCCGGCTGGCTCGGCATCACGATGCCTGAAGCCTACGGTGGCGCGAACCTCGGCGTGACTGAGGCGGCCATCATGATGCGTGAGGTCTGCAACCATGGCGGCGGCTACGCGGCGGCATCAACGATTCATATCAACCTGTTCGGCCCCCATCCAATCGTGGTGTTCGGCAGCGACGCACAGAAAGCACGCTGGGTTCCGCGCCTGGTTGCAGGCGATGATCAGTGTTGCTTTGGTGTTACCGAGCCGGATGCCGGACTGAACACGACGCGCATCAGCACTTTTGCTGAGAAAGTCGACGGCGGCTATGTCGTCAATGGCCAGAAGGTTTGGACTTCTACGGCCCAGGTTGCCAACAAAATTATGTTGCTGGCGCGCACCAGCCGCTTCGAAGACAGCAAGCGCCCGACTGATGGCATCAGTGTTTTCTATACGGATATCGATCGTGAAAAAATGGAAATCAAGCGCATTCCCAAAATGGGCCGCAAGGCGGTCGATTCGAATGCGGTGTTCATCGACAACTTGTTCATCCCCGACGAAGACCTGATTGGCGAGGAAGGCAAGGGCTTCGGCTATATCCTGCATAGTCTCAATCCTGAGCGCGTTCTGGTGGCTTGCGAAGCGATCGGTATCGGCCAGGATGCGCTCGCCCGTGCAGCCAAATACGCCGGTGAGCGGGTGGTCTTCGATCGCCCGATTGGCATGAATCAAGGCATTCAACATCCCCTGGCAGAAGACTGGATGCATCTTGAGGCGGCCTACGCGATCGCCATGAAGGCGGCCTGGCTATACGACAACGACCGTCCCTGTGGTGCCGAAGCGAATGCAGCGAAATATCTCGGCGCAAAGGCTGCTCACGATGCTTGCCTGAATGCGGTGTTGACTCACGGCGGCTTCGGTTATGCCAGGGAGTACCACGTCGAGCGCCTGCTCCGCGAAGTCACCGTCACGCGTATCGCTCCGGTCTCCGAGCAACTCATCAAATGTTTTATCGCCGAGAAAGTGCTTGATCTACCGCGTAGCTATTAGCTCACAGCACTGCCTCTGATCGAATGATGGCTGTGCCAGCTGCGGCGCCGCACGCGTTTTTCCGCGGCACGAAATGACTTCAACCGGCAATTCTGAGCCCGTCATCGTCTGGTTTCGGTCCGATTTAAGACTGTCCGATCATCGCCCCTTCGTAGCGGCTGCTGCGTCGGGCCGGCCGTTGATTGCCTGTTACGTCCTTGATGAGCAGGGCCCGACTACTCAGTGGGCGTTGGGTGGCGCGAGCCGCTGGTGGCTCCATCATAGTTTGGCTGCGCTTGCAGCTAGCCTCGAAGCACTTGGTGGGCGCCTGGTTCTTCGCCGCGGTCCGGCGCTGCACGCGTTATCCGCTCTCATCACAGAAACCGACGCATGCGCGGTGCACTGTGGCGCCAGCGCGGAGCCGCATGGCATGCAAACTGAGAAGCAGATCAGTGTTGAGCTCGCCTCGAGGGGAGGAGGTTTGATCAGCCACCGCGGGGCACTGTTATTTCAGCCCGAGGCAATTCGCAATCGTAAGGGTGATCCGTTCCAGGTGTTTACTCCGTATTGGAAAACACTGTTAAGAGCACCTGATCCCGGCCTGCCATTGGCATGCCCACGCAGCCCTGTGTTTTATCCCGGCAATGTTCGTTCCGAGGCGCTCGAGGCACTCCAGTTAATCCCGCGTGCACCTGATTGGTCAAAGGGGTTCAAGGGCTTATGGATGCCCGGCGAACAGGGCGCACGCGCCTGTGTTGAAGAATTTCTGGCCAATCGCCTGAGTCGATACAGAAACGCACGAGACCTGCCCCATGCCGAAGCCACGTCCGGCCTTTCAGCGCATTTGCGCTTTGGAGAAATTAGTCCGCGCGAGGTGTGGCACATATTGCATAACCATCTTCTGCAGAACCCTTCAACAAGCTCAGATGCGGAAGCATTTCTCAGGCAACTCGGGTGGCGAGAGTTCTCTTACTACCTGCTGCACTATCAGCCAGAACTGCCAGTTACTCCGTTCCGGGCCAGTTTCGCGGCGTTCCCCTGGCGCCGGGATCCGGCCGCACTCGAAAGTTGGCAGAACGGCCAGACCGGCTATCCGATCGTTGATGCGGGCATGCGTCAGCTGTGGCAAACCGGATGGATGCATAATCGTGTCCGTATGGTGGTTGCTTCGTTTCTGGTCAAACATTTACTTATTCCCTGGCAAGACGGCGCGCGCTGGTTCTGGGACACGCTGGTAGATGCAGATCTGGCGAATAATTCCGCTGGCTGGCAATGGGTCGCCGGGTGCGGTGCAGACGCGGCACCTTACTTCAGAATATTCAATCCGATTCTGCAGGGTAAGAAATTCGATAAAACGGGTGCGTATGTTTACCGTTGGGTTCCCGAATTGTCCGGTCTGCCGCTAAAGTATGTGCACGAACCGTGGCATGCTTCGAGCGAAATACTGGATGCGGCGGGCGTTTGCCTTGGTCGCGACTACCCACTGCCCATAGTTGACCACGCCGATGCCCGCGCACGAGCGCTGACGGCGTATAGGGAAATGGGCAAAAAAATCCCGAGCTGAGCATCGAGCGAGTCAGCCTCGGTCACCAGCAACCGGTGTTTAACGTCACGAGTGCCTTCGACGACCTGCGTAAACACGGGTAAATACCCCCGTGGCCAGTCGTGCAATGCACTTTGCAGCCGGCAACAAGTCGCGCGGCATTAACGCTCGCAGTCAACTCGGTTGTTCGACATAGATAGCGGAGAGCTATTTTCTCGATACATCAGCGCTGCGCTGATCAGTTGGTGCAAAAGCAACCGTGGGTTTCTCCGACCACAGTTAAAGCCAGCTGCATTTGTAGGGCGGCGTCGCCGCGACGAAGTAAACCGAAAGGCAGCGGTGAACGTATACAAGTTACTTATCATGTATAGGAACAACTGTGAATTCTCATGCTAACTAAAACTGAAATCTCGTCCGCAAAGAACGACTACGTGATCAAGGACATGAGCCTCGCCGACTTCGGGCGAAGAGAAATCGAACTTGCCGAGCACGAGATGCCTGGCCTTATGGCGATGCGCAAAGAATTCGGCGAAACCAAGCCGCTGAAAGGCGCGCGCATCGCCGGTTCATTGCACATGACTGTCCAGACTGCAGTACTCATAGAAACCCTTGAATGCCTCGGCGCTAAAGTCCGATGGGCGAGCTGCAACATATTTTCAACCCAGGACCATGCAGCGGCCGCGCTTGCCCGCACAGGCATCCCGGTGTTTGCGGTGAACGGGGAGTCTATCGAACAATACTGGGAATACACGGATACGCTTTTCGACTGGGGTGATGGCCTCGGGCCCAATATGATCCTCGATGATGGCGGCGACGCGACGCTATTCGTGTCGCTCGGTTACCGCGCTGAAAAAGATCCATCACTGCTCGATATCAAGACCAACAACGAAGAAGAAGCTGCGCTTTATGCGCAGCTCAGGCGTTCTATCGCCCGCGATCCGCAAAGATTTCAAGGTATGGTTCCGGATATCCTGGGGGTGACTGAGGAAACTACGACCGGTGTCCATCGCCTCTATCAGATGCTCGAAAGTGGGGAGCTGCTGTTCCCTGCGATGAATGTGAACGACTCGGTTACAAAGTCCAAATTCGACAACCTTTACGGCTGCCGTCACTCGCTGGTGGATGCCATCAACCGCGCCACAGACGTCATGCTATCCGGTAAGGTTGCTGTCGTCGCAGGGTATGGCGACGTCGGTAAAGGTAGCGCCCAGTCTCTGCGCGGGCAGGGCGCGCGCGTCATCGTGACTGAAATTGACCCCATCTGCGCATTGCAGGCGGCTATGGAAGGTTATGAGGTCAAAACTATGGACGAAGCCTGCCGGGAAGGCGACGTGTTTGTCACGACTACAGGCTGTTGCGACGTGATCACTAAGCAGCATATGAGTCAGATGAAAGATCTCGCCATCGTATGCAACATTGGCCATTTCGACAGTGAAATCCAGGTTGAACGCATGCGCGGATACGAATGGACGGAAATCAAACCGCGCGTACACGTGATCAAGATTAACGATGCCCGGCGGATCATTCTTCTCGCCGAGGGGCGCCTGGTGAATTTAGGTTGCGCTACCGGGCATCCGAGCTTTGTAATGTCCAATAGTTTCACCAACCAGACGATCGCACAGATCGAAATGTTTCAATCGCCTGAACGCTATCCATTGGGCGTCTATACGTTACCGAAACTTCTCGACGAGAAAGTTGCAAGGTTACATCTGGCTCACATCGGCGTAACCCTCGATGAGCTCTCTGAAAAACAGTGCGAGTATCTGGATGTTCCGGCGGCTGGACCCTATAAGCCAGATCATTATCGCTATTAACAACGCGTTGCCGGCGAAATTACGCAACCGTAGCGACTGTTTTACTCCGCGCTTATGAGTAAACGCGTCGTTGCGGTGTCACCCGCGCTTTTGACGGCGCTTTGTGGCGTGCTGCCGGAGCGGCGCATAAACAACGAAACTTCAGCTACCGTCAGGCCGAATTTTTTGATGTAAGCCCGGTTGATGAGCGTATCCCGGTCTATCTGCCACAATCTGTCAGCGAAGCGCACGTGATATTTGCGTCCGCCGCTTTCTAACGCCATCTCGTAATGCCAGGTCAACGCATTCCCGCTGATCGCTCCTGTTGCGGTACCGATGATATCGTTCGCAGTACCGGAGATGCCGCCGTTCTTATCGCGTCGAATCTTCCATCGGCGGAAGTCCCGCTCGCCATCGGCGTAGTCGAAGACTTCGTTCAATGTCAGCTGATCGTTTTCCACTACGCCCTCGATACGGGCGACGAACTGCAGCACGACCCGACCACGCCAATCCTGCACGATCCCCCATGCCTCGGTCTGCCCGTCAAAAAAGGCGAACAGATCGAGAGTCGGTTGGGAGCCTGTGCGGTCCTCTGTTCGTACGCCACTGCACGCCCCGATTAATGGCAGGAGCGATAAACAGATAAGTTTTCGCAGTCCTGAGGAATACCTTTTCGCACGGCTGTAGTTACGATTCATAGTGTGGCTACGACGGATAGACTTGTCCGGATCACAGTTTGTGATCACTTTTCGCGAAAGCGTCGTATAAGTCTTATGAAGTATTCAAGCTATTCGGCTGTGCTGACACTTTTTGCGCTCGTAATGAGCATCCTGCCGACGAATGTCCAGGCGGACTGCGTTGACCCTGCCGGTCTGAGCGATTTCGTGCATCAAACCTATGACGACCAGATCGTGTTTGACGTCATTCGCAACGGTAAAATCGTCGGGTCGCATCGCACAGTTTTCTCGCGCTCAAGCGCCGGTCTGCATGCGCATTCATCGATGCAGCTTACGGTGACTTTGCTGTTTATTCCGGTATTCGATTTCGCTTACGACTTGCGCTCGACGTGGTGCAACAACCAGATGGTGGCACTGGACGCCACCGTTGATCGCAATGGAAGAATGAATTCTGTGAAAGCGTCGTTCGACGGCGCAGCCACTACGATTCAAAGCAGCCAATCTCTGGTTGCGCATCCCGCCACACTAATACCCACCGACCACTGGAATCCCGCTGTCCTGCAAAAATCCCATGTGCTGAATACGATTACCGGGCACGTAAACGAAGTAGATATCGTGTCGTGCCCGGCAAAAAAGGCGAAAACGCTGGGTCTTTCATTGCCGGCAGAGGCGCATTGTTTCGAATACACGGGTGACCTCGCAGCAACGGTTTGGTATTTACAGCAACGCTGGATCGGTCTCGCCTTTCAGGGTGATGACGGTTCCGACATCGTGTACCGCTGCTCGAATTGTCGAGTCCGATGAATACGCCGAATGTTTGGATTACCGGCGCCAGTAGCGGCATAGGCGCAGCACTGGTGCGCGAGTACGCGAATCGCGGAGCTCAGGTTTTTTTGACCGGGCGAAAGCCCGAGGCCCTGGACAAGGTTCGCGTTGAGAGCGGGTTCCCGCAACGCTGTCACAGTGTTCCAGCTGACGTTACTGACAGTCGGGCGCTCGGGCGGGCTATCGAGCACATTGAGCAGACATTTGGCGCTATCGATGTAGCGGTCCTGAATGCGGGGACTTATGAGCAAAGCGGGGTTGATGACTTTAGCAGCGCAGCAATGCGCAAACTATTCGAAATCAACGTGTTCGCCGTGGCCGAGACGATTGAGTTGTTGTTGCCGGGTTGGCGCAAACGTCGCTCGGGCAGCTTCGTTATTGTGGGTTCGGTGGCGGGTGATTTCGGGCTACCTTATGCCGCTACTTACAGTGCAGGCAAAGCGGCGTTGCGACGGCTGTCTGAGTCACTCTATCCGGAGCTAAAACGAGACGGCATCTCGCTGCATCTGGTTAGCCCGGGATTCGTCGATACGCCGCTAACCGCGAAGAATGATTTTCCCATGCCGTTTATGGTGAGCACTGAGCGGGCCGCATATGAGATATGTCGTGGCGTTGATAAGAACAAATTCGAGATTCGCTTTCCAGTGCGCATGAGCATCGCGATGCGTGTGCTCGCCGCTCTGCCTTACCCGTTGCAATTTTCTCTCGCAAAAAGGATGTTGAAATGAACACGGGGCTGGAGCGTTATATAGAGTTTTTCGAATCAATCGGTACTCAGACTCCGCTGCGTCCAGTGGATGTAGTGACAGCAGATATCCATTTTCGCGACCCGTTTAATGATCTACGCGGCCTTGCACAATTTGAGGGAGTCATCGATGAGATGTGCGGCAGTCTGGGAAATCTGAAAATTATCGTTTCCCACGCCGCCATGCTTGACGCGCGAATTGAACAACAGGCGCCGATCGCGGCAATCCGTTGGGATCTCAGCGGGAATCTGCGTGCTTTCGGTAATAAATTCTGGCAGGTACGCGGCTACTCCGAACTGGATTTTTCACCTGACGAACGCGTTTCACGACACTTCGATTATTGGGATGCTGCGCGCGAACTTTATGAAGAGCTGCCGCTAATTGGTCTGGCGTGCCGGTACGTGCGTCGCCGCCTGGCGCTCAAGTGCTAAATCAAACGGCGATCGCCGACTCATCACGACGACAGCGAGTTTGAGGAGGACGGGTATCGCAACATAGAGCACCAGCAGTGGCAGCGATTCTGCCTGGTCGATGCCATCAGCAACTTCTACTCCAAAAAAATGCAGCCCGATAAACGCTCCGCCTACGGCAGCTGCTAAAGCGAGCTTCGTCGCCATCGACCACAGCGCAAACGCTGCACCTGACCGTCTGGAACCCGTCAATTCTCTGTCTGACTCAAGAACGTCAGCTTGAATCGAGGGAGGCAAGGCGAGATCGGCAGCAAGAGTCCCGCCGGTAAAAATGCAGATCACTACAAACCAGGAAACCTGGTCGGGTCGGAGTAAGAGGACAGGTAGAAACGCGAGCAAGCTGATGGTCAGAGCCAGGCGCCAGGCAGCCAGTTTCCCGAGACGCTTTGCCAGTAACAACCATAACGGCGTCAGCGCAATCGCGCTGCCGAAATAAATCAGCAGAAGCTGATAGAGGCGCTTGTCTTCGAGCCCGAAGTATCCCGTTACGATAATCGGGAACAGCACCGCAGGAAGACTGTTCGCAATACTGTTCAGCACCCAAAAAAGCATTGTTCGGCCCATCGGCCGAAATCTGAGCAAGCTCAACAAATCGTGAAACCGGACCACCGGCTCCGCACCCAAAGACCCCGCAGGCAGATCGCGTACCAGGCTAAAGCAGATAGCGAGCGCCGGAAACGCCAGTATCGATGCCGTGCAGGCAATGACGAGCAGCATATTGTCGCCCTCGGCCAGCAACGCGGGCACTGATAGCGCTGCAATAATCCCTATGATGCCGGCAACTTCGCGACTTGCAGTGAGACGTGAGCGATCATCAGGGTCGACCGCCAGCTCCGCACCCCAGGCTGTGTAGGGCACCATAATCATCGTCCAACCGGTGAATAACACCACCGCCCACAAAACAATATGACCTATGCCGACGCCCACCGGCGGTGTTGCGAGAGCGAACAGCGCCACGCATGCCGCCGCCGTGCCGGCCATGATCCAGGGCTTGTACCGCCATCGACCGAGTGTACTGCGGTCCACCAGAATACCGACCAGCGGATCGCTGAAGAAATCCACCAATCGAGCCATGGTAAGTCCGCTACCGATGGCCAGTAATCCCAGGGTTGTATTGGCCGCGTACCAGGACGGCAGAAGAACTGCGATGGGAATGATTGGCAGCGCCGCGACAGTATTCAGTGCGCCATACCCGATGACTTGGCGGGTACTAACGCGCCTCAACTAGGGATGCTCGACGCGAATTTGCACGACATCGATACTGCCGGCCGAAAATCCACCCTCACAGTATGCAAAATAGTAATCCCACATACGCTTGAACCGCTCGTCAAACCCGAGTTCACGGAGCGCCGGCCATGCCGCGTGAAATCGCTCGCGCCAAAGTGCCAGGGTCGTCGCATAGTCACGGCCAAAACTCAGCGTATCTGTGACGCGCATGTCAGCGTCCTCGAATACTTCGTTGAGCTTGCGCTTCGAAGGCAGCATCCCGCCGGGGAAAATGTAACGCTGAATAAAGTCGGCAGATTTTCGATACTGGTCGAAACGCGATTCATCAATTGTAATGACCTGTAACGCTGCTTTACCGTCCTGTCGTAACAGGCGCTTGATGGTTTGCGCGTAAGTCGGCCAGTACTTTTCACCGACCGCCTCGAACATTTCCACCGACACGATACGGTCAAACGACCCGGCCACGTCACGGTAGTCGCGAAGTTCAACGCTGACATTGCGGATATTCCGCGCCGCAAGGCGTTGCCGCGCGAATTCGGACTGACGCTCGGAAATCGATACGCCGGTCAGATGGCCGTGAGTCCGCTCTGCAACCCGCTCCAGGAAGCTACCCCAACCGCAACCGATCTCCAGTACACCAACGCTACCACTGATGTCTGCCATGTCGGCGAGGCGATCAAGCTTCGCGCGCTGGGCCGCGGTCAGTGACATGTCCGGGCTAGTGAACAGCGCTGCGGAGTAGGTCATGCTTTCGTCAAGCCACGCACTATAAAAATCATTGCCTAAATCGTAGTGGTAGGAAATGTTTCGGCGTGCGCGCTCACGGGAATTACTGTTTGCCAGGTGTTGCAGGCGGTGGATGAGGCGCTGCAGCGATAGTCCCTGGGTACGTGATGCCAGGGCCTCATCGTTGAACGCAGCGAGCCTTAGTAAATCGGGTAACGACGATGTCGACCAATCGCCTTCCAGATAGCCCTCGGCAAATCCAACCGCACCACCCGTCACTAATCTCCGAAGCGCTCGAGGTTTGTCGATGCGCAACTGCGCACTAATTTCAGGTCGATTCCGGCCGCTGAAGAGCAAGTGCCGGCCGTTTGGCAATATCACTTCGAGCGTGCCGACACTAAGCTCGTCGATCAGTTTTTCAAGTAAGAACGCGCTGCTATCGAACAGATGCGGGAGATGTCTACGTGCGACGATAGTTTCGAGTCTCATCAGGTTTCCTTGATTCCACGAGTATCTAGGGGCTGTTGCGGTTTGGACGACAGGCCGATGAAAGGCACGCCCTTGAACCAAAGTTTCAGTGCTTCGAAATGAATTGCAGCGATAACTTTCAGCGCAACCAGCGGATAGGCCATCATGGTGCGCCGCAAGGCTCTCGCAGTGAACGGTTCGCGGTGACCGTTAAAGCTGGTGTTAAGAATGCCGCCACTAACGTCCCGATAAACAATCCTCAACGACAAACGTTCAGCAGGAACCGGCGCTTCGAATCGGTAAGTGCCGGACGATTCAAAGAAAGGCGAAACCGGCATGGCCTTCTGCGCGGTTTGATTCTCGGTGGTGATAACGTAATTCACACGTTCGCCCGCGGTGTTGTTCACCTCGTAGACCGTTGCCAGCGTCTGCCCCTGATGGTCCAGGCAATGCACAACCGTTAATGGATTGAATGCGTAGCCGAGCGTTCGCGGTAAGGTCATCACAAGATAGGTTTTCGCCGGACTGGAAATGCCGTGGTCGAGCAGCAATTCGTCGAGGTACGCGCGATAAGGGCGATTCGTGCCATCGCCGTGGTCGGAGTCGTACCATGAAAACCACGCTTTTCGGTTAACAGCGAAGACCCGGGAGAGACGGTCGAGCGAGGGCAGCTCATCGAGATTAAACAGAAAGTAAGGGATTTCGTAGTGGAATTGATGTTGCTCCGGCAGGTCCCGCACGTGATGGACGATGCCCCGGTAGATGCCGGAACGGGTTGTAACGGGATGACTCATGCGGCTTTTGAATAACCTTGATGGAAGCTTTCAGGCAGCCGGTCAAAACAGGGCTCGTCGAGAAGACGCTCTGCGCCAAGTTGATCGGCCACCCACAAGCCGGATTGCAAACCGTCCTCATGAAACCCATGTCCAAGGTAGGCTCCGCAAAACCACGTTCGGCGGCGGCCCTGGAGCATTGCCATGAGTTGTTGGGCGCGATCAGTAGCGGCCGTAAATACGGGGTGCTCGTAGTCAAACTCACCGTAAGTCAGTCCCGTTCGTGGCGGCCGTTCCGGGTTCAAGGTAACGAAAAGTTCCCGGTCGGTTGCCAGCGGTTGCAAGCGGTTCATCCAATAAGTCACGGTGAGCGGTCGCAGGGGATCCGGCGTAGCCTGCAGGTAATTCCAACTTGACCAGGCGAGACGGCGGCGCGGCATGAGTTCAATATCGTTGTGCAGCCAGGCTGTGTTTTTGCTGTACCTGAACTGCCCCAGGGCTTGACGTTCTTCAGCCGTCGCATCGTCCAGCAGTTCTAAGGCCTGATCGGCATGCGTAGCAATGACGACATCGTCAAACGAAGCACGATGACCGTGCTGGTCAACGAGGACAACGCCATTATCTGTGCGCGTGAGTGAGACGATTCTGGTGCTGAGGTTTTGCCCGATCGGGCGGTCTGACAGAAGCCTTTTAACGTATTGGCGACTGCCGCCAACCACGGTTTTCCACTGCGGTCGATCGGTTAGCATGAGCAAGCCGTGATTCTGGAAAAAGCGAATAAATGCGTACGCCGGGTAGCGCGCGATATCTGTCCTCGACGCCGACCAGATGGCGGCTGCCATGGGCATCAGGTGATATTCGATGAAAGCGGCACAATAGTTTTCAGCCTTCAGGAGCGTGCTGATGCTTACCGAATGGTCAACGGACGCAAGATAGTCTGGCGCGCGCCGGTAAAAGCGTTTGATGTCGGCCAGCATCGCCCAGAAAGCGGGTTTGACTATGTTGGCGGGCTGCGCGAACAAGCCAGCCAGATCGGAGCCCGAGTACTCGAAACCGCCGTTTTGCAATGAAATCCCGAAAGACATGTCGCTATCGGCGATTTCGACGCCTAAGCGTTCGAATAAAGCGGTTAGATTGGGGTAATTACGATCATTAAAGACAATGAACCCCGTATCGACAGGTATCGACAGGTATCGACTGCCCATCCATCTCCAGCTCAGCCGTATTCGCGTGGCCGCCAACGTAGTCATTGCATTCGAACAATGTGACCGCATGCCGAGATGCCAGTTGCCACGCCGCACCCGTACCCGCGATTCCGCCGCCAACCACAGCAATGCGCCGTCGCTCAGTCGAGTCGCTCAATGCGCAATACCTCAATCACCCTATAATTCCTGTATACGCCGAGGGCGGGTTTCTGGATCACTTCGTTTCGAGGTGATCCGAATCGGTCCGACCGTCGTGTTTGGTCCATGTATCCTGGAAGCGACCTGCCTGATCCGATCACGATGGCTCAGATAACTCCGATTGATTCGGCCGCAGAAGCCCGCGAGCAGAAACGGCGGAATCACGAAACAGCGCTACTCGTTCAGGTTCGCGATCATGGCGACCGCGATGCTTTCGAGCATCTGTTTGCGTTATTCGCGCCGCGCGTTACGAACTACGTCCCCTCGCTGGGAGTGGATGCGGAGGGACCGGACGCCGTTGCGCAGGACGTCATGCTGGCGGTCTGGACCAAGGCGAGGCTGTTTGATGCGGATAAGGCCTCGGCGCGGACATGGATCTACACCCTTGCGCGTAACCGCTATATCGACCTCAAACGGTCGCAGCAAAGAGAAGCGAACGCGTTTCAACGTTTGCAACATGATTCACCGTCGGCGATCGATAAAGGAGACCGGGCGGCGAATTATGTAGACGCCGCGGCCGTTGCCGAACTGTTGAAAGACGTGCCGCCCGAACAAGCCGAAGTCATTGTTCTTGCTTTCGTGGAAGGTTATTCGCACCGTGAGATTGCCGAACGCCTGGGCGTATCAATCGGTACAACCAAATCTCGCATACGGTTGGCCTTCAAGAAGCTTCGCGAGCGCATGGGAGTGACGATATGAGTGTAAATCATCATCCCAGCGAAGCGTGGTTGATGGATTACGCGCTGGGAAATCTCCCTGACGCGTTCGAAACCATCCTCACGGCTCATGTTGGGACTTGTCCCTCATGCCGGTCCGATGTTGCGCTCGACGAACGCCTCGGTGGAGAAATACTGGCGCGAGGAAACCAAACGCATGCTGCACCCCGGCCCGTTGATCCAGACATGCTGCCAGAGGTGGATTCATTCGCAGACGATCTTCCATCGCGGGCGGTAGACGTGGGCGCGAATGGCGGCTTCGATTTCTTCGTGCGAACCTATCTTAAGTGCAGTAGTGACTCGTTACGCTGGCGGCGTTTGGGAGGCGGACTGCAAATCTGTCGCCTGACTGAAGAAGACAATATTAAGATGTGGTTACTCAAAGCGCGCCCGGGGAAAGTACTACCGCAACATACGCATGAAGGTAGTGAGCTGACTCTGGTTCTCAAAGGTGCTTACTTTTGCGGCGAAGATTTATTCAAGGCAGGTGATATCGAGGATGCTGATGAGACTACTTATCATCAGCCTATGGTGACGGGGAATGATGAGTGTATTTGCCTTGCTGCGACGGAAGGATCACTCAAGTTCGACTCGCTGGTTGCGCGCCTGGCGCAAAAGTTCGTGGGCATTTGACTACACGACCAGCTGATCGAAAAAGGGCGGTTAGGGTGTGCTGCCTTAAATCGCGTTAAGCTTTCGGCCACACCAACTTTGCGGGATGAGCAAAATGTCAGGACCTCTTACCGGCTATCGCATCATCGATTTGACGTCGATGATTTCGGGACCGATGGCGACGATGATGCTGGGTGACCAAGGTGCGGACGTGATCAAAGTTGAGAATCCGTCCGGCGGCGACTACGTGCGCAAGGGCGGTAATCGGCGCAACGATTTCTCCGCAGGATTTCTCAACAACAATCGTAACAAGCGTTCGCTGGCCCTGGACCTTAAACAACCGCGTGCGCTTAGCCTCTTGTTGGACCTCATCAAGTCGGCCGACGTTTTTATACAAAATTTCCGGCCCGGCGTTGCCGAGCGCATTGGCCTTGGCGAAGCTGCGGTGCGCGCGGTCAAACCCGACATCGTCTATGTCTCGATCGCGGGCTTTGGTTTCGAAGGCCCGTACGCCAACCGGCCGGTCTACGATCCGCTCATTCAGTCGTTGTCCGGTCTGGCGACTGTGCAGGCCGGTTCTGATGAAGCCAAACCACGTCTCGTGCGGACCATCCTACCGGACAAGATGACAGCCATCACCGCCGCGCAGGCGATCACTGCGGCACTGCTCGCGCGCGAGCGCAGCGGTGAGGGGCAGCATGTGCACTTGTCGATGGTTGATGCAGTGGTGGCGTTTTTATGGCATTCCGACATGGGCAGCCAAACATTCGTCGGCGACGAGTTGCCGCAGCAGCACGCGGCCAGTTTTATCGATCTGATCTATGCAACAGCGGACGGCCATATCAGCGTGGCGGTGATGCAGGATCATGAGTGGCGAGGTTTAACGCGCGCGCTCGAGCGTCCTGAGTGGCTGGAGGATCCGCGTTTCAAAACGCCGGCGTTGCGTGACCGGAACATTAACGATCGCCTGGCGATCATTCAGGAAGCCTTGCTCGAGCGCCCGGCGCGCGAATGGTTACAGCGCCTGGAAGCCGAAAACGTGCCCTGCGCGCCGGTCTTAACTCGCAACGAGATGATTGCGCATCCGCAGGTTGCAGCAAACGGTATCGTCGAAACTTACGCCCACGATCACGCGGGTACGTTGCGTCAGGCGCGCCCCGCAGCGCGCTTCGGCGCTACCCCGACTAGCGTACGGCGTGGTGCACCCGCGCTCGGCGAGCACAACGCCGAGGTACTTGGCGAACTAGGGTTGAGCCCCGACGACATTGCCGCTCTGGAAAGCGAGGGTGTGTTTGGCGAGCTTAGTAAGGCGACAGCCTAAACCAATCTCAGGTCGGCTATTTCACAACCTACGGCAGTTATATCTGGGTTTCGGCTGTCGGAATAAGTTCGAAGCCACACGCTGCGACTTCGACCATGTTCGGACCAAGGCAAGTGGCGATGCCGCGTCCGCACGATGCCGTTATGAGCACGGAGAACCGCGGCCTGACCCGCAGGCACACGAATAATATCGCCACGCTAATTCGGTGGCGAAAACAAGAATCGTTAACCGCCTCTTACCGGTCGCGCAGACCTCGTGGTTGCGCGGCCGGAAACTCTCGCACCCAATCAACCGGCACCGCAAAATTGAGATTCTGGCCACTCTTGTGCACAGCTGTGGTGATACCGATGAGGCCGCCATTGCGGTCCAGTAATGCGCCGCCGCTGGAACCTTGGGAGATAGGCGCGCTGGTCTGAATGATGGGATAGGCTTCGTTGGCAGTGCGGCGCAGGGACGATATCAAGCCCTCAGACAGTGACAGGTCGACCCCCAGGTCGACGCCGTGCGGTGCGCCAATCGCGAGTACTTTCTCGCCGACACGCAAGGCGACCGTCGATCCGAGCGCAATCGCGGGCGCCGGCAGGCCCGGTACTTCGAGAACGCATAAGTCGCGGTCGATATTACTGTCCAGCACGCGTGGTGCCGGATAGATTGCTTCGTCGTAGACCACACTGACTTCTTGCGCAGTTTTCAGAACGTGGCAGTTGGTGACTACGATGGCAGGGTTGATGACCACACCACTACCTTGCGCATAGCGACCGGTCTGCTGGGTGCCGGCCACAATCACGACCACGCTACGGCTCGATTGCGCGTACACGTCCGCAACGCTGGGCTCGCCATCTGGCGCAGCGTGGACGCTCGCTATGACGGACAGTGCTGTGAGTAGGCCGCGCGCTGTCGCGTCAATTGCTCGCCGGTCTCGCATGCCCATGGGCCCTGATGCTGCTTTACGGATTCGGGTTCGATTCTAGACACTTCCGGCAGACAGTTGAATCGCGGCAACATTTGAGTCCGCAACAGACTGCCGTTCGCTCCGGCGATGTCGTGGTGAGTACAAAGACCAAAGACGGACACCGCTGGACGGTGTCCTCTCACCAAGCCATTCCCCTAATTCTTGTGCCGCTTCGCCAATTCGGGGACAGTAACCCTGTTTCGCGACGACATAGAGGAATGCGCAATGAGCGGCAACAACCCCAACGAATTCCCTCCGGAGGTACTGGAAGCCTTCGCACAGCACCACAAGCAATACCACGAGGACCCGGACGCAGCACACATGTGGGACCCGATAGTCATCGGTGTACCAGGTGGGGCCGTACCTTGTTTGTTGTTGTTCCATCGTGGCCGCAAAAGTGGCCGGGCGCTGGAGAGCGTACTGCAGTACTACAAGCGCGGTGAGGAAATCGCCATCGTCGCGTCTAAGGGCGGCATGCCAAACCACCCGGTGTGGTATTTGAACCTCGAAGCCGCGCCAGACTGTGAAATGCAGATTGCAAGTGAGCGCCGCCGAGTCCGTGCGCGCACCGTCAGTGGCGTGGAACGCGCGGCCTGGTGGCAACTCATCACCGCCGAACAACCGCAGCAACTCGAGTATGAACAGCGGACCAGTCGTGAGATTCCGGTCGTGGTGCTGGACCCTCTGAACTGAACCGACGCTGCGCGAGCAGAGCTGCTGAACAGTGCACACAGACGGCGCCTTTATCGACCTTGACGGCCGGAACCTGTTGTTGCCCACGAGTTGGGCTTATAGCCAATGTGGGTTTATGAGCAGTTGCAACGAAACCTGTAAGGGGCGCCGTTGCCTGAGGCCGATGTACAGCGCCAGGTTGGATGAGCACAGTAGTTTCAGGTCGCGCACAAGCGGGCAGATCGCTAAGGCGCGCAGGTCGTGCATTCGATCAACGTATTACCTGCCGCGAACTTTCGCGCGACCGCACGAGTCGTGTGAATCGCGCTACGCTTTACCGACTCGCGACCTGCACGAAACGGTTTCAAATAGGTAACCGCGCGTCACATGGAAGACCGTTATGCCCGTAGATTTTAGGAAGCCTGCACACGTCATCGTTGTACATGGGGTGATCAGTGGCGAGGACGATGATATCGAGAGCGCGCAGCAAATCCGGTCGCTGATCAACCGCTCCCTCGCCGAGAATCACATCGAGAAGGAATTTCAGTCGGAGGGATATCTTTACGAGGACATCAATGACGACGCGCAAGAATTTTACAAACGTATCGGTAAGGCAATTACCAGCGGGAATCCACTGGTTGGCAAGGCACTGGAAACAGTCGTCGATCTCGTAGGTGATGTGGTTACGACGGCGAAAAACACCAGCACCGCGAAAGCGATCCGTCAGGGATTGCAAGAAAAGATCCTCGAATCATATCGATCCCAAAACCAAGTCGTTGTGGTTGCGCACAGTCTCGGCAGCATTTACGCCATCGATGTCATTAATGAATTGATCACCAAGGCCCGTTATTTCAAGGGTGACGATCGCAGCTCATGGCCAGTGCAAGGACTGGTTACGATCGGCAGCCCGCTCGGGCTCGGCCTTGAAATCGCGGGCGTTAAAATTTTTGAAAAACGAAAAATTAACAGCATCGAAAACGCCGAATTCAATCTTTTGTCCTGGCACAACTACTACAACCGCCTCGATCCGATAGTCAGCGGCAGCCTATTCGGAGCGCCAGTTGCCACTGACGGTGCCAAAGGACCGGTGGAGAGCCGTTACGGCCCGTCGGTGCTGGGCGCAAGCTGGTTGCTACACGGTCACGTCGTTGTATCTGGCGCGCAATGGTTGTTCGCGCACACTTCGTACTGGAGCAATCCTGCGCTCGGCGACAATCTTGTCGACATGTTGTGGGGATGATCATGAATCGATGGAAGGCATTATTGCTGCTCACCGCATCACTGGTTATGTCTGGGTGCGTGAGTCTCTATCAGTACCAGGCCGAGGGCGAGGTCGCGACCGAGGACGGCGAACAACGCAAAGCGGTCGTTTACTGGCACAAGGACGAGGGTCGGCTGTGGTACTTCAGGCGCTACGAACAACTCGAATCCGATATCACCTTGCGGGTTTGCGGGGCAACGCCGAAAACATTCGCGCTGAATGACAATGGCTACGTCGAGTTAGCGAGCAAGTCCAACGATGCACGGATTGCTTCGGTCAACGCCGCTGGTGAATTGGTGACGCAGCCGCCCGAGCGCATCAGACAAGGCGAACCTTGCGGGCTGATCCTGGCCGCAGGTCATCGAGTCGGCACGGACGGCCTGTCGCCAGACCAGAGACCTGAGATCGTTTTCATGTGCAAAAACGATAGTCGCCCTGATCGTTATCCGAAGGTGGCAGGCTATCGGTTTGGCCCTGTATCCCGAGCCAAAATCGACAAAGACATTCGTCCTGCGCCCGACCCGTGTCGATGAATGCACGCCGGGTCTGGGAAGGCGTCGTATCGGTCCGTGTCAGAGAGTCGTAGGCCGATAGCGCCCGAAACCAAAGCGTTTTTTTGGCGATAAATGAAATCTGTGCGGGGTTGCAGATCGCTACCTTCTACGCAGCTATGTCGAAGTTCAGCACATTCGAAACGCGTGATGCTTCGCGTCCGAATAGAATCACGTTGAGTGAAGAATGGATAGCGAAGAGCATGACTAAAGTTTCCGTACGCGGTATTGAATTGCATTACGAAGATCTTGGTGCCGGCGCGCCGATAGTTCTGTTGGGCGGAACTCTCGGCACCGCGTATGGCGATTTCTCGAAGCAACTGTCTGCGTTCTCGGACGATTTTCGCGTGATCGCCCCGGAGCGACGCGGTTACGGTGGTTCGCGCCCGCCGTTGCGGGATTACCCTGACGACTTCTATCAGCGCGACGCCGATGACATGGCTGCGATGCTTGATTGTCTGGGTGTCGCCGGGGCGACGATTGTTGGCTGGAGCGAGGGCGCTGCGGTCGCTTTATGTCTTGCGGCGACTCGTCCGGAATTGGTGGCCCGATTGATTTTCTGGGGCGGGGTGTCAGCGGTTGATGATGAAGATATTGCCAGCTTTGAGGCGCGCCGCGACGTCGCGAGTTGGCCGCCGAAAGTGTGCGCTGCCCTGACAGAGATATACGGCCCGGATTATTGGGGCGACACATGGGGCCAATGGTGTGACGTGATGGGGCGTTTGCACGCAGCTGGCGGCGCGGTGGGAATTCCGCCGCTTGAGCAAATTGCGTGTCCGAGCCTGGTCCTGCATGGCGCCAAAGATCCGCTCATCAAAGCTCGCCATGCTGAGGCATTTCAGCGTCAGATTGCGGGCGCAGAGTACCTGGTGTTCGAAGACGCAGGCCATAACCCGCATCTCACCCATAGCGATGAATTCAATCGTCTCGTCAGGGACTTCATCGCGCGCAGTTGAGGCGTGATTAATAAAAGGCGCCGGCACCGCGTTCTGTGGTACTCATTTATCGGACTTGAACAACGTAGCTCGATCGCCGCAGCCGCGGTTCCTTAAGTGCTGCGCGTTCGCGAGATTGGAGCGTTCCTTGATCCACGCGGCATATAAACACCGTCCATCAGGCTGTAGCGCAACTGGGCATCTGCAGGTCGGTCAATGTGTCCGACGTGGGAGCGACAGCCAGTTGGACTAAGTCCGTGAAGGGGGAAAAAAGCAGCGTAATCACGCAGGCTCTCGCACACAAAAATCGCATACACCGGCGTGTGGTGAATCACCTCGCCCATCTCGAGTATCTCTACCGCCGATCGACCTGCCGTATCAGCGTGCAGAATGACTTTTAGTTCTTCGAACACATCGCGACCAGGAATCGCCTCGAACCAGGTCAGTACGAGTTCGTAAGGGCGATCGGCAAAGCGCTGCAGAATTCGTGCGTACTGGCGCGTCATGGCGATGTGATCGGTCAATGTTGAGCGGACTTCGATATGGCTGACGCCAAAAGAATCGGCATGAATGGCGTCGAAAAAGCGCCGCAGAGAAACATCGTCGATGCAGGTCACGCGAAAGAAAAAATCAAACTCGCCATACACTTTCGCTGCCGCGATCAGGGTCACTTCACTATCGAGCTGATTTCCGTGGCTCCCATCGCGCAGTTTGGCGACGACGTGTTCGATGTAGTTGTCGTTCACCGTTTCGGCCAGCGAAATGCTTGCGAGAATCACCGCATGGTGATTCTGCCGGACTTTAATCGTCAGGCGCTGTTGGTCGCCGCGATCGATAAGCGCCTGCGGACGTTCGAAAGCGAGTGCATAGACTCGACGGCTCTGTCCGATACCTTTCAGGCGGGCAATCTCGCGGGCATCGGTGACCCAACAATGGATGTCGTTGAGTGTGAGCGGCTGTTCGATACCGCGCAATCGCTCCGGGCTCAAGGCCCCACTGTGGCGCGCGAGGCGAGCGCGATCGAGTAACGCTTGTGAATCACAGGCGGCGCCGCTCGGCAGTGTGGCTTCACGCATCAGTTCGCTCATAAAAGCATCGGTGACCAGAACCTGTAGGCGCCAGGCTACAGGTGCGAGCCGGAACGCCTGGTCAATATCGGCGCCGACCAGTTCGTCGCTCAGAATATCGTCAGCATCGCGAATGCCATAGTTGAAGGCGTTGTAGTGTTGCAGCAGCAGTTTGCTGCGCAGGCGGAAACCGGGCCCCGATTTGTTCGGCAGGGCGGGTAGTTGCTCGAAAGCAGCGACGATGGCGCGCGCGGCCGTAAGGCAACTCTGTAACGCCGCGCGTGAATCATCGGTGGCAATAAATTTGGCGACGATCGCATCGCCGAGTGAATTAACAATCACCCCGGGCACAGGCGTCGCTGTCAGACACTCATTGATTGCGAGACGATTGTGCGTTCGTAACGCCTTGAATGCCTCGAGCTCACCAAGCACGAACTTGCTCAGTGTCGAACTCTCCATATCGGCAATGAGTAAGAAGCCGCATTCATGCACGGGTGCGTCGGGGTCGTGGGCAGAACTGTTCATGTTCTCGGGTACGTGAATGGGCACTACAGTGGGGCAGTATACCGACATCACCTGCGCTGCCGTGTCAGCACGCAGCGGACCGTTATGCGGGTCGAGTTATCTTTGCGGGAATTCGTGTTTGGTGCAAAGTTGCCGGGTAAGCCTCACGAGGGCGTTGTCTCGAAAAACCCGTTGTTTGGCCGCCTGGCGCAAATCGACTTTTCCAGTGGAGCTCGCGTCGGCGGGGGCGGCAAGCTTATTGGATTCCGGGATCCGCCGTATACTCAACTTGGCAGGGAGGACACCACACATGTCTCGCACAATCACGTTAAGCGCTTTGCTGGTTAGCGCTCTCCTGTTCGGCGCTGGCTGCGAGCGTTCAATCGAGCCGACGGTGCTGGAACAAGCGCCCGAGACCGATTGGCCGGCATGGGGCGGGACTGCGGGTGGCGGTCATTACACGCCGCTGGCACAAATTACAGCCGCAAACGTCGATTCTCTGGAACTCGCCTGGGTGCATCGCTCTGGTGATGTCAGGCAGGGGCCGGCCGCCAATGCAACAGACTTTGATCTCGACAAAATGTTACCCGCGAGCGCGTTCCAGGCCACGCCTATCGTGGTAGAAGACAAGCTCTTTTACTGCACCCCGTTCAATCGGGTATTTGCCCTGAACCCAGCTACCGGCGCGGAAGTCTGGATGTTCGACCCGCAAGTCGATATGAGCAAACGGCTGCTGACGAACTGCCGCGGCGTGTCGAGTTGGGTTGACCCTGAACGTCCGAAGGGCGCGGCTTGTCGGTTGCGCATCTACGCACCAACATTGGACGCACGCATCATTGCGCTCGACGGTGAGACCGGGCAACGCTGCGATGACTTTTCTGATGACGGACAGATTGAACTGGCGGCAAACATCGGTCCGCACGAAGCACGTGCGTATGCAATCACGAGCCCGCCGGCGATTATCAACGGTCTGCTGGTGACTGGCGCGTTCGTTCTCGACGCCTGGGATACCCAGGTGCCGGCCGGCGTTGTGCGAGCATTCGATCTGCGCAGTGGTGAACAACGCTGGGCGTGGAATCCGGTCGCGCCGGGGCGGCCAGCGGTCGACGCGGAAGGTCACTATGTGCGCGGGACCACCAACGTGTGGTCGGTCATCACCGTCGATGAAAAACTCAATCGCGTCTATGTCCCAACCGGCAACAGTTCACCGGACTACTATGGTGGCCATCGCGAGGGCCATCTCG
This sequence comes from Proteobacteria bacterium UBA981, assembly GCA_002292285.1. GTDB lineage: Bacteria > Pseudomonadota > Gammaproteobacteria > UBA981. The sequence continues at coordinate 16,970 of DBBP01000021.1, read as the reverse complement.
ACCACTATTCGAGCTCCGTGGTGGCACTGGATGCGAGTAGCGGCGAAGTAGACTGGCACGTGCAGACTGTTCATCACGACATCTGGGATTTCGACGTACCGTCGCAACCCACGCTGGTCGATTTGGATCTCGAAGGCAGAACCGTACCGGCGTTGGTTCAAATGACCAAGATGGGCATGACGTGGGTGCTGGACCGGCGCAATGGTGAGTCCTTATTTCCGATTGAGCAACGATCGGTGCCACAGAAGGGCGCAGTCGCTGGTGAGTATCTGGCGCCTACCCAACCGTTTCCGCTCAAGCCCGATCATCTGCACGCACTCGATTTCGGCCCGCAAGACGCCTGGGGCCTGACGTTCTGGGACCGCGGTCAATGCCGCGACAAGATTGCCGGCCTCGACAGCGGCCCGATCTACACCCCAATCAGCGAAACCGGTACTGTTCTGTATCCGGCACCGACCGGCGGCAACAACTGGGGTTCGCCTGCGATCGATCCGCAACGCAAAATTCTTATCGCCAACACCGTGCACTTGCCGATTGTCGCAAAGCTTATTCCGCGCGCGCAGTGCGGCAAGAGCGGCCGCGAGCTACCGCAACTTGGCACACCTTACTGCGTCACCATGGACGTCCTGAATTCACCGTTGGGGGCGCCTTGTTCCGCACCCCCGTGGGCGACACTTTCTGCGATAGACCTGATTTCGGGGGACAAGCTCTGGCAGGTGCCGCTGGGGACGCTCGCCGATGCCCTACCGGTGGTCGGGCGGTTCTTTGAGGGTTCGCCCGGATTCGGTGGGCCGCTGCTGACCCGCTCAGGTTTGATATTTATCGCTGCGACAGTCGATCACTATCTGCGCGTTTACGCGGCGGCCGATGGCGCGGAGCTGCTAAAGCTACGCTTGCCCAGCCAGGCCGCATCGGTACCGATGAGCTACCGCACGGCTTCTGATCCGCGTCAGTTTGTGGTGCTCGCGGTCGGTGGACATTGGGCCGGTTTGACTGAGTCCACCGATCACCTAATGGCATTCGCTCTCAAAGCTGCACCGTAACCCCGATGCGCCGGGGTTTTGGAACGTAACGATTGCTGTCCTCAAGCGAAAGACACCCAGGCACGCACGGCGCGGTGGCCCGGATAGCCATCGATAAGGATAGGCAACATATCAATGGAGTCGATGGGTTGGATAAGTTGGAAGACAATTTGGGCGTGACCCGGTCATCGCGCGGGAGCCGTTCGTGAGCGGCGCGCGGGCGCTGGTGCTGGGCGGTACGGTATTCATCGGCCGCCACCTGGTCGAGTACCTGCTCGCGCGCGGTGACGAAGTCACGGTTTTGAATCGAGGTGGCAATGCGCCGCCAGCGGGCGTCGAACAGCTTATTGCCGACCGCAAGGATCACGCGTCGATGATCAAGGTTCTGGCCGATCGGGAATGGGATGTGGTCTATGACGTCAGCGCATCTCAGCAAGTGACCAGTGCTGAGCAGATTGCTGCACTGGTCGATTTCCTCGATGGTCGTTGCGGGATGTATTTGTTCGTCAGTTCGATTGCCGCCTACCGAATCGGCAACGGGGCCTTCCCGTGGACTGAGACTTTGCCGACTTCGCGCTCCCGACCGACGCGCTATGGTGGACACAAAGCCACGGTAGAACGCCAGCTCGCCGAGCGTCGCGAGCAAACTGGTTTCCGTTACACCGTCGTGCGACCCGCTGCAGTGTATGGCCCGCACAACAACATTCCCGACGGCGAGATGGCGATGTTCCTGCGTTTGCTGCAGCGGCGTCCGGTATTGCTACCGCACGACGGACTGGTCAGCTTCCCTTATGGGCATGCTGCGGATTTGGCTCGCGCCATGGTACTGGCCGCAGAACAACCACGCGCTGTCGGCGAAATTTTTAACATCACCGCAGATTCCGTTACCGCTAGCCACTACGTGAAGACTATCGGCGCTATTGTCGGTGTTGAGCCCGATATCGTCATGGTCCCGGACGCTGTACTTGAGCAAATTGAATCACCCTTACCATTCAATCATCGCTTTCAGAAAATTCTGCATTCGATGTTGAGCATCGACAAGGCGCGCCGCCTACTCGGTTTCGAGCCCGAGTTTGATTTCGCAGCCGGACATCAGCAAACGTATGAGTGGTTTATGGCCAATGGGCATGATCGGATGCAAGCACCGATGAACGACCCATTGTGGAATATGTCGTGGGATTTCGACATTGAGACGCGTGTGATCGAGCAGTTACGCAGCTGACATCAGCAACGGAGCAGAGCATGAAAGCAAGTAAAGTGTTGATCGGGTTATCGTTTGTGTACGTGCTGGCCGTGGTCGGGTTTGAAACCTGGTTGGGGTATGCGCAACCGGCTGGCCAAACCTCGCTGATTATTACGACGACCGGTGATGATGGCGTCGCTCACCCGCGTGTTGTCAGTCGTCTCGACTCTGCCGGCAAGCTGTACATCTCTGCGAATCACTGGCCACGCGCGTGGTACCACCAGGCGTTGGAAAATCCGCATGTGATGGTTGCCGACACAACGGGTGAACCGAGGGCACATACCGCGGTGCCCATCGATGGCGCCGAGCGAGACCGTGTGCGCAATGCGCATCCACATAGCCTGACGTTCCGCTTTTTGACGGGCTTCCCGCCGCGGCGTTTTGTACGCCTTGATCCGATCTCATCCGGGGAATAAGACGCGGTGAAGTGGTCGGGATTGGCGGCAACCTTCGGGCGTTTTAAATCCCGGAGCTAAAGTCGCCGAGGAATTCGCGTGTTTTTGTTCAGTCGGCGACCGCGTTGATATCGAGGTCACGCTGGGTGCCGATGAGCGCATCGCGGGTCACCACGGCCGCGAGCTGCTCGGCGCTCCAACCCTCGGTCCCCCGAGGTCGTTGCGGTAGCACCATGTAGCGTAGCTCCGCCGTTGAGTCGTGCACACGAACTTCTACATCGTTGCCGAGCTGCACACCAAATTCTTTCAACACCGTGCGCGGCTCGCGAACGACTCGTGCGCGATAATTTTTCGACTTGTACCAGGCAGGTGACATGCCGAGCAGGCCGCGCGGGTAACACGAGCACAAAGTACACACGATGACATTGTGTGTACTGTCGGTATTCTCATGCACGGTGAACTCAATCGGCAGCAGGTTGAAGCCCATTTCCTTGATCGCATTCGCGCCGTCATTGAGTAAGCGATGTTTGAAATCGGGGTCTGTCCACGCCCGAGCAGCCAGCAGCGCGCCGTTATGCGGGGACGCTTTTTGCATCGCGTCCATCATCCTGAGCTCTTCTTGTGCCGTGTAATGTCCGTCGCTGATTAATAACTCGCGCAGGGCAAGGCCGAGCAATGCGGCATCGCTGGTCGGTTCGGTATGGTCGGGTTGAAACGTGCGCGCGTGATCATGGTCGTGGTGGTCGCTCATGAGCTTGCTTCCAGCCAATGTTCAAAAATTTCTATGTCGAGGCGGTCTCGCGAACTGCCGCTGTAGTCTGGCCACAAATCGGTTTGTGCGAGGCTTATCCGATAGAGTCGAGTGAAGGGTTGTCCGTCGCCATGGATATAGGTTTCTGGCTGCCCGTACAGGCCACAGATTCTCTCGACTGTACCGACGTGCCCTTGTGCGTACGCCGGTACGCGGTGATGCACAGCCACATCGCGTGCGGCAATGCGCACACGCTGACCCAATGCAAACCGGGGTTCACTCACTGTGACGCCTCGGCGGATTGGCGCGCGCGGATCTCCGCGACTTTGGCATCAAGTGCCTCACGCGATACAACGCCTTTACCAAGGAGCGTGTGCGCCAACGATGTTGCCCAGCGCTCGTAGTAATTCAGACGTTCGTAATCTTCTGGCGCAAGGCGTTCTATGCCGTCGCGCATTTCCGCGAAGTCCGAAATCAGCCCCTTTTTTAGGGCCAGACGAATCATCGCATCGATTTGCCATTCCCAATAGGCGATATCGTGTTCGCCTGGGTCAATGGGTCCGCCAGCGAGGCCGCCGACGTCGTGGGGTTTGGAAGGCTGTTTCATCACATGATTAAACGCGTGTACTTCGCGCTTGGCAATACGCAGATGGTGTAACGCATGACCGTGTTGGTCGCAGCGTGGCTACGACAACACAAATCCTGCGTAGTCCTGGCCCGCGACTTCTGCGCACTTCGCTCGAAACGTCGGGACGCCACCGACGTAGTTCAGAAACACACGCTTTTTGCCTGGAATATTCGCGCCCATGAACCACGAATCAGTTTTAGTGAGTAACGTTTCATCGGCAGATTCGAGTACATGTTGCGTCCATGCCGCTTCGGCGGTGTCGGTAGCCTCAATACGCGAATAGCCGTGCTCGCGCATATAGGCGATGCAGTCTGTAATCCATTCGACGTTCTGTTCCAGACAGCGGGGGATATTGCAAAAGCTCGATGAGTTGTGCGGACCACCAGTGATAAACATATTTGGGAAACCCGTGGTGCTCATACCGAGATAGGCGCTCGGTCCGTCATCCCGTTTATCTTTCAGCGCGTGGTCATCTTCGCCGCGAATATCGACGCGATTCAGGGCGCCGGTCACCGCATCAAAACCGGTTGCGAAGATCACGATATCAAATGCGTAGCTCGCGCCGCTGGTTTTAAGACCTTGCTCGGTGAAACATTCGATTGGCGTTTCATGTAAATCGATTAAGTGCACGTTAGGCCGGTTGTAGGCTTCGTAGTAACCGCTTTCCATCGGTTGGCGCTTGGTACCGAACAAATGGTCCGTCGGGACGAGCAAATCGGCGACTGCCGGATCATCAAGACGTGCGCGAATTTTCTCGCGCACGAATGCACCAACTGTCTCGTTTGCTTTTTCGTCGCTGAGGATGTCGCTGAAATTACCTAACCAAAATGAAAATCCTTTCCCCGCCCACAGCTCTTCATAGAACGCGAGGCGTTCCTCCTCGCTCACATCGAATGCGCAGCGCTCGTCTGCTCCGTGCACGAAACCGCCAAAGGTGTTGTTACAACGTTCGAATGTCTCCGCGTAGTTGGCTTTTATCTCCGCTTGCTCTGCAGCGGTTATCGGGCCATTGCGCAAGGGTTTGCAATAATTCGGGGTGCGCTGAAAGACAGTCAAATCGCCGACGTTCTTTGCGATCTCGGTGATCATTTGTACGGCAGTCGCGCCGGTGCCGATAACGCCGACGCGTTTGTCGCTTAAGTCTACGGATTCATGAGGCCAGGTCGAGGTATGCCAGCTATCCCCATTGAACGACTCAAATCCGGCGATCTCGGGGATATACGGCGCGGACAAACACCCCATCGCTTGCAACAGGAACGGCGCCGATGCGCTTTTACCGTTCTCGGTTTCAATCGTCCAGTCTTGCGCCTGGGAGTCGTAGCGCGCTGATTTAACGCGCGCGTTGAATTCGATGTCGCGGCGGAGATCGAATTTGTCGGCAACGTAGTTCAAATAGCGCAACGTCTCCGGTTGGGGCGCGAAGTGTTCGCTCCATTCCCATTCATCGAGAAGTTCCTGCGAGAACGAGTAACCGTAGGAGTAACTCTCGGAGTCGAAGCGCGCGCCGGGATAGCGGTTCCAATACCAGGTGCCGCCGACCCCAGAGCCGGCTTCGAATACACGCACCGTCATACCCATCGCGCGCAGGCGATGAACGAAATACATCCCGGAGATACCGGCGCCGATGACGATCGCATCATAGGTATTCGAGCCACTAGTCGATTTCGTCATTAGTGTTGGCACCTCTCAGACAATTGTTCGTGTTGATGCTAGCACCGGCCATCGAACTATGGATAACAGCGTATTTCGAACAGTCCTCGTCGCCACGACCGCCAAATCATCAAAACGTAATTGCGGCGTGCACAGGGAATGGAAACGTGCGGCGAGAAAAGGTTCTGGTCAGGTGTCGAAACGGATTCTTAGCCCTAGCGCTTGCTGCCGCCGTGACACCAGCGAAACACCACTGCGCGGCCCGCCGAGGCGCCATTCGGGTGGTTGCATGATTATTCTGCTATTATTTAAAGTATATTATTAGATAAAAGTTGTAATCATATGAATTTTATCAGAAAAACAATCTTTATCGGCCTACTGCTTGGAGTTGCTCCGGTCCTCGCAACGGACGGCTACTTCATGATCGGTTATGGCGCAAAGTCGATAGGAATTGGGGGTGCAGGCGTCGCCTACCCGCAAGATCGTCTGATCGCAGCGAGCAACCCGGCCGGGATCAGCAAAGTGGCTGATGGCATCGATGTCGGCGCACGAATCCTGTTTGCGATTCGCGACGCGCGCATCGATTGCCGTGGTATTGGCGCCTGCGACACGGTCGTACAAGACCGCTCTCAGCGCGATCTGTTTCTGGTGCCGAACTTCGGCTGGCGTCGAGGCATCTCTGATGACATCGCGGTCGGTGTTGCGATGTATGCCAATGGCGGCATCAACACCACCTACGGTAAGGCGTTCTACGACGAAGCTGCGGCGCGTATCCAGGGACTCCGCCCGGGCGATCCCGGCTTTCCCGGCCGCGGCAAGCTGGGCCTCGATTTCTCGCAACTGTTTTTCGCGCCGACGGTGTCGTGGCAATTCCATCCCGACCACAGTATTGGCCTGTCCCCACTGGCCTCCATCCAGCGTTTCAGTGCGCGCGGACTGGAATCTTTTGCGGCGATCTCATCCGATTCGACGAGCCTGACCGGGCGCACGACGGACTACACTTTTGGCGGTGGTTTTCGGGTCGGTTGGCTGGGACAGGTGCATGAGCGAATCAGCATGGGGGCGCAGTACACCAGTCGCATCTGGACCGGTGAGGCGACGGGCTACAACGGGTTGCTGGCGGAAAATGGCGATCACGATGCACCACCACATTGGAGTGTCGGCGTTGCATTGAATATGACGCCGCGCTTAGAGATGGTGTTCGATTATCAGCAAATCCTGTGGGGCGATATCGAAGCCCTTGCCAATCCGGGGCCAACCCAGGCCGAGCTGCTCGGCGTCATCACCGGGGATCGGCTTTTGGGCGGATCCAACGGTATCGGTTTTGGTTGGATTGACCAATCCGTATTCAAGCTTGGCTTCGTATTCCAGCTCAACGAGGCGATTATTCTACGCTCGGGTTGGAACCACGCCTCAAGTCAGATCCCTAATCGTGAAACCCTGATCAATATTGTTGCCCCGGCTACGGTCAACGACCACCTGACCGTGGGTGCAAGCTGGAAGACCGCGCGCTTCGGTGAATTTACCTGCGCTTATATGGCCACGTTTAAAACAACCAACCGAGACCGGGACTCCGAGTTTTTCGGGTCTACCGTGCATGGGTCGATTTATGAGCATGGGCTGGATTTGAGCTGGGCGCGCGATTTCTGATCCGGGAGCTTTTCACGTTGCGAAAACGGGCGAGTGAGTCACCGTCCTATTGGTAGGTCAGCTAGTCAGCAAAGGCTGGCATGATGTGCTTCGCAAACAGTTCCATCGAGCGTGTGCCTTTCGCGACATCAAGTCCGGGAAATTGCAGGTAGCTCACCAGATCGGTGCAGTGAAATTCTTCCGCAAAGGTCGCCATCTGGTCGGCAACGGTAGCCGGTGTGCCGACCATCACGACATCGCTCAATGGCGACTCACGAATCTGGTCGGGCCGGGTGACTATCTTGTAGCCGTCATCACCTTCAGCGTCTTTGGCATCCGTGACGATATCGGTATAAAAGTCGATGGCGTGGAATAGGTGATCCTGCACTTCTTCCCAGGCCTGATCTTCACTGTCGGCGATATAAATCATGCGCAGTTGGCCAATGCGAAAATCAGCCGGGTCGCGTCCGCATTCCTTCAGGGTCTCTACATACAACGGGGCCGGATCTTTACCAAAGGTCGCGATCAAGTTGTAGCCATCTCGTGCCGCACGAGCAATCGCCTTCGGACCACGCGCGCCGACCCAAATGGGTGGATGCGGTTGTTGTACCGGCTTAGGTGACAAACGCACGTCATTCAGCTGCGTGAACTTGCCGTCGTAGGTCACCCGCTCATCGCAGAACAGCCGTTTCATAATGTCGATGTTCTCGCGATAGCGTTGCCCACGTGTCGCGCGGTTAACGCAAAAACCGTTGAATTCGTGAAACGAATAGCCCTGACCTATACCCAGATCGAAGCGTCCGTTAGACACGATATCAACGAAGGTGATGTCTTCAGCTGCACGCACGGGATGCAGAAACGGTAGGAGCAATATGAACGAGCCGATTCGAATAGTCTGCGTTCTGGCGGCGATGGCCGCTGCTGCCCCGAGCAGGGCGGGGTTATAGCCGTCCTCCGTGAAATGGTGCTCGGTCAGCCAGCAATTCTCGAATCCAAGTGCTTCCGCCCGCACGATCTGGTCGAGCAGCGCCTGATACAAATCAGGAAACGGTTGACGCCACTGTGGCGGATTGCGGAAGTCTGCACATAGTCCGAATTTCAAAGCGAAGTCCTCAAGGGCTACAACAATGTCTATTTCAACACGAGCCGTCGTATCACGGTACAACCCGGCAAACCAATCGACGCGCTACGGCCCAGAGCCTGATCTGCAGTCAGTTGTACCCGGCGCTTTCTCTTTTCTCTTGGAGCGCGGATACTTACTTTGCGCCTCGACCAACGAATGCTGTGTCGAGGGCTTGGTGCGGGTTCTCCGCGTGGCTCGATTGACCGGTGAGGACGAACCTAAAGCAACTAAACGAAGTCGGAAAACATTCTCCTGTCCGTTGACGCGCCGTGCGGAGCAAGTCGTCGTGCCCTAATTCGCATCGGGATAGCGGCGGGCCTGCGACGAGCAAGACGAAACCAGAGAATAACAGCCGGCCAACATATGTATTCGCAAAGAGGGAGAGTGTTATGACAGTTCAATTGGCTTGTCTTTTGGTGGGAATTTTTTTGCCGCTAACCTGGGCCGGAGTCTCGGTGCCGTATCGCAGTAAGCAGCTCGGTAGTGTCGATTTGGTTTCTCCGCGCGAGCAATCGACAAAATTGACTGATGCTGGGGCACGCGTTGTTGGCGCTCAATCAAACGCCTGGGAGGCGCTGGCCATTTTCACCGTTGCGAATTTCGCAGCATTCTCTGTTGGTGTCGACCCGGCAGGCAACTGGGCGCTGGCCTGCATGATCTGGGTTGCTGCGCGGGTTGCTCACGGTATTTTCTATATCGCCGGCCAGGCAGTCCTACGTGTACTCAGTTTCGTCACCGCGCTCGGCATGTGCGTGTGGATGTTCGTGATGGCGTTTAGCGTCTGACGCTTTTGTGCGGTCGTAACAACGGCCGTTTTACCTCAAGCTGCAACGCGTCGGCACTTAGCCGGCGCGACGGTACCGCCGTGGCGCACACCAGAGCAGAGCGCAATGACCATCGTGCCGCACTAAGATTGACTGTCCGGAATCCGTTTCATGAACTCGTCTGACCTTGCGCTCCATGAGCGGCTCGTTGCGACTGCTCGAGAAGTGGCTAAAGAACTCGCGCACCACGAATCCGAATGTGACCGACTGCGTGAATTGTCGCCTGCGTCAGTCACTGCAGTTCGCGAAAGCGGCCTATTTAAAGTCATTCAGCCGCGTTCGATTGATGGTCTGGAAGCTGGTCTGCCGACATTCCACGCTGTCGGGCGCGCACTAAGTGAGGGCTGTGCGTCGACGGGGTGGGTCTATATGGTCACCGGCGCGCATACCTGGATGCTCGGCAAGTATCCGCAGGCGGTGCAGGACGAAGTCGTCGCTAGTGACCTCCATACCATTATTCCGGGCTCACTGGCGGCGAATGGCAAGGCCCACCCTGTCGATGGCGGATTCAGGATATCCGGTCGCTGGCAGTTTGCCAGCGGTTGCGATCATGGAAGCTGGGTGATGGTCGGCGCGACGCAATCCAATTCATCACGTGAAGATCCCAAGCACGTACACGCGCTCGTGCCAACAGGGGACTTCAGCATTGACGACACCTGGCATACGCTCGGCTTACGCGGCACCGGCAGCAAAGACATCGTGCTCGATGATGTTTTTGTACCCGGACACCGGGCGATGCCGACCGGAACCTTGTTTGAAACGGGTGACACGTTCTCTCCGGCCGGGACCAGCTTCACGTACTCATTTCCTGTCCTGTCGACTTTGACCTGGTTTATCACTGCACCAGTGCTCGCGATGACACAACGCATTTACGCAGAGTTCGTTGCGATGACCAGTGTGCGACGCGATCGCTACGACGGCTCGTCCAAAGCGAAGAAAAGCACGACCCAAATGCGCCTCGCCGAATCGTGGGCGGAGCTGCGTAGCGCTGAGTTGCTCGTGAGTGAGATCGAGGCAATCTATTGCAACGCGCTCGCGAACGAACAGGACTTCGACGTTAAAACTCGCGTTGAATTGAAAATGCGCGGTAGCTACGCGGTAACTTTATGCCGTCGTGCTGCCGATCGACTTTACGATGCAGCGGGGGCGAACAGCATCTACGAACGTTCCCCGCTAATGACCATGATGAACAACCTGCACACCATGTCCCATCATGCCATTGCGGATTTCGACACCAACGCTACTGCCTTTGGCAGTGAGGCACTCGGACTGGGCCCCGGCACGATATTGTTCTGACGAACCGCGCTGAGGCGCCAGCATTTACGAACTACCTCGATAATTTCAACTGATCAGTACGTTGTCCTGCACGCTGACTTCGCGCCCGACCCACTCTTCACTTTCAAGCGCGGAAATCAGGCCGGCGTCTTGTGCCGTGACCAGAGCCCGCTGACCAGAGGGCGTGTTAATCAGCGCCATGATCCACGGCGCTTTGTCGCGCGCGTACATCACGGTGCAGCCAGCCATGGTGGCGGTGCCGCTAAAGGATTCAACGACATCAACGGTGCGCTGAACCTGGGCAACCTCCGCACTGTGGTCAGACCAACTGAAGCCTTGCGCTGCCGGTTCGCGCGACCATAAACCGAAGCCCTGTTTGGTCAACATGCCGGAGACGCTGCTTATGAAGGCATTGTTGCCGTGTCCAGCACGCATCAGTTCAACCGCGCGGCAGGTCGACTGAAACACGTAGTTGTTCCACGGGCCGCCCGCAAACGACATGCCGCCGGTCACGGTTAATTGTCGCGCGAGGTCGATACCAAGTTCCGCGGCATACACTTCCACTGCAAGCGGGAAGCAGCTGTACAACTCGAGCAGGTCGATGTCCTCAACGGCCATCGCGCCTGCGCTCAATGCCGCCCGCCCGGCAATCCCAGCGCCGGGACATGTCGTTAAATCGGCGCGACCGGATACCGAGACCTGATGATTCGATTCCGTGCTTGCGAGTGGATAAATCCACCGTTCGGGATCAATACCAAGCTCTCTGGCGCGTGCTTGAGAGCAGAACAATAAGGCCGCCGCCTGATCGATATTGAACGCCGAACACAGCGAGCGGGTATAGGGAAACGCCTGCATCGGATTGGCGCGCGAGGGCTCGCGGATCGCCACAGCATCAAGGCGGTCGCGCTTCCAGGCGTGTGGGTTGTCCGCAGCGACTGCGCTGAAGCCGGCATAGAGCTCAGCAAGCCGGTCACGATGTTGCTCGACCGTCCAGCCGTTTCGCGCGCGCAACGCGCTTTCCATGATTGCGTACAGTCCGACCGGCATGGTCAGGCCGAGACTGCTTTCGACCGGATGAAACAACTCTTCTTTCGGTTCCAGACGGACGTGCGGCTGGTCCCGCTGCTGACTGTCGACCATGCGTTGGCCGGCGATGCGCGCGCGTAGCAAACGGTAGCCGCAATCAGCGCCAGTCACGAGCGTGGTATGGGCTTCACCATTAGCAATGAGTTGGCACGCTTCTCCGAGCAGCGATTGTTGCAGCACACCGACACTGGCAAAGACTGAGCGCGCCTGTTCGGCGCCAATGGCCGTCGCTACTGCACCGCCCGGATTGGCGTATTTCCAGCGACCGTGTGGCACACCAATGTATTGGGTGCCACGCAGTGCTACGGCATTACCGCAATCTGCACCGGCGGCGTTGACCGCCTCGAGCATCAGATCCAGCGGTTCGAGCGCTTGCTCCGGATCCTCTTCGCGGCGGCTGGCAACGCCGATACCGATCAGCACGGGCGTGCATTCGGGTTTGGCCATGTGGATAGTCCTTGGTCATAGCAAACGTCATCGAGTGCATATTCTAGGAGATTCGATGCGCGGTTTGGGCGTCGATAAAGATGCCGAAATCGATACGCTCTTTCGACGCCAATCAGCTCGGCGTTCCCGAAGTCGGCAGCCTACCAAGTGAGAGCTGCGATTGCCCTGGACTGCCGATGCTCCCAATCCGTCTTGTTGCATCGGACCCAAGTCACCTATCCTGTTAGTTGAAGCGACGCGGGTTGGGTGATTAGCGCAGGATTCGAGAACACGCTGGCATCAATCGCAGCAGCATAGAAATCCACCGGTCGCGATCATGACTCGCAGATGGCCGGAACCGTGGCTACTGAGCACACTTTAATGACGCCCATCCTGAGTTGGCCCGAGGGTCTGAATGCAGCGACCTTTCTGGCCGAGTACTGGCAGAAGAAACCGCTGTTAATACGCGCCGCGTTTGCGGATTTTGAGAACCCCTTGAGCGCTGAGGAACTCGCCGGGATGGCGTGCGAAGACGGCATCGAAGCGCGCCTGATCGTTGAAAAAGATGGCCCCGTGCCGTGGTGGCTGCGGCATGGCCCTTTCAGCACTGAGCAGTTCGTTGATTTACCCGCCAGTCATTGGACAGTGCTCGTGCAAGAGGTGCACAAGTACGTCCCGTCACTTGCACAATTGTTGGACGCGGTTCGTTTCATACCTAGTTGGCGCATCGACGACATCATGGCGAGTTACGCGCCAGTCCACGGTTCGGCCGGGCCGCATGTGGACAACTATGATGTATTCCTGCTGCAGGGCGCGGGGCGCAAACGTTGGCGGATCAGCGACCAGAAGGTCGCCCCAGGCGACCTCATCCCAGATCTTGAACTGAGTATCGTCGCCGAATTTGAGCTGCAACAGGAATGGGTCCTGGCTCCCGGCGATATGCTTTATCTGCCGCCGGGCATTATTCATCACGGCGTCGCGCTCGACGACAACATCACCTACTCAATTGGGTTTCGCGCGCCGAGTGAGCGCGATCTCGCGGTGAGTTTCGTGGGGTACCAGGCCGAGTATTATCTTTCCGCTAAGCACTACGGCGATCCTGATCTCAGTGCGCAACTTCATCCTGGCGAGATCAGCGCCGATGCAATTCAGCGGGTGCGTTCCATCATCGAACAGCTACCGGTGAACGATCGCGCTATCGCACGGTGGTTCGGTGAATTTGTTACGGAATCGAAAAGTGGCGATGAGGTTGAGCCGCGCGACGAGCCCGTTGGTGTCGGACGCCTGATTGCAAGACTAGCTGGGGGCGAGGACCTATGGCGAAACGAATTTAGTCGGTTCGCCTGCATCGAGGAGGGCGATAGGATTCTGCTATTTGTCGCAGGTCAGCATCAAGAGCTGCCGCGCACACTCGCCGCCTGCGTCCACAGACTTTGCGATCATCGTCGCCTCACGTTTGTCGATTGGCGCTCATTGCTAGAGCACCAGGCCTGCACCGCGCTGGTGTGTGATTTGTACAACGAAGGTCATCTGTATTTTGAAAACGATCACGGTTGAACAAGTTAGCTGGGAGAGCTGCGCAGAAAACATTCGTCCTATCCGCCAAGCGGTGTTTATCGACGAGCAACAGGTCCCGGTCGAGTTGGAGTGGGATGGGCTGGACGAGCACTGCATTCACTTGCTTGCCTACAACAACGACCAGCCTGTGGGAACGGCCCGCATGACAGCAGCTGGCAAGATCGGTCGCATGGCGGTACTAAAATCCTGGCGTCGCTACGGTGCTGGTAGCGCGCTGTTAGAGCGCATGGTTTCTATCGCGCGCGGCGACGGCCTGACCGAGGTAGTTCTCGATGCGCAAGTCTACGCCACGCCGTTCTACGCCAACTTCGAATTCCGGGCTTTCGGTGAGGAGTTTATGGATGCCGGTATTGCGCATCGAAAAATGCGGCTGCAACTGTAATGAACAAAGTATCCACCGGCAGGCTCTCGAAAAACGTCGCGCGGGTGGCCGACTGCAAAGTATTACGCAGCGAACGACGAGATCTGAGCAGACCGATAGGAGATGTGTGAGCAGGCCTGTGACGTTACAGACGGTCGGTGCAGGTGTTTCATTCGTGGAAACTCAGATTTCCTGTGATATTCATGGAATTCGAGTCCTGATCGATAATTCGAAACTACGGGATTCTTCTTTCGAGTTGAGATGGGGTCCTAAAGGTTCCGTGTCGAAGTAACGCTTTATGCTCTTCAGATTGCTTATGTTCGCGTCGATTCGTGCGAACTTAATGAACTCCTGCTCTGCTTGTTCGCAAGCTAGTTTGAATTCGAAGGATAATCCACCGCTTTCATCCACGATCCCTGCCTTGGCAGTTCTCTTCAAATAGTCCAGGAGCGCTAGCGATTAGCATCCTTAGCGTCTACCTTGAGCTATTTCTTCATAAGCGTGGAATTTGGTACATCATTCAGACCCTAATCGTCATCGCCATCACGCTCGCGGCGTAATGCCGAATTACAAGGCAGTCTCGCTGATGCTTATCGTGACTGACGCGGATGCCCAGTCGCTGGATTGGTCCGTGTCCGATTCATTGACGGACGTAACATCGTCCTCTATTCGCGATGCATCTCCGGCGCCGGTAGTCGCAACTATTGCTATGCCACGCGTTGACATCCCAGCTAGTTCCTCTCTGACTTGCTCCGTCAAGACATTCCGCGTGGCCGCACGTGTCCGACCTGCAGCGATATTTCCACTTTGCAATGACTCAAACTGAGTGCGCAACTTCCGCGCTGTGTCATGGTTCGTCGCACATACCGCCATAACCGTGTCCGTTCCTGCGGGCGGTACCAAATCCAAATGGAAACCTGCACTATTCTGCGGCCTTAGAGAGTCTGGAATTAGGAAAGTCTCCCCGGCGCTCAAAAGGCCATCGCGTAGAAAGCCATTCGCCTCCGATACTGCGTTCGGAAAGATCACTGCTACGTTTCCTATCGCGTCGACATCAATCAGGGTAGCGTAACAATCTGAGCTGGCTGAGACGCGGAATTGAAGACTGTTAGTTGCCGTCCGAGCGTCTGTTTCGCGCCGAATCGTGTAGCGCGTGGAGTTGGTGTTAGGAACGATACGCACTGCCGGCGTGCCCTCTAACCGCTGCGTCGATGAAGCTTTTGTCGCTACCTCCAGTCGAAGCACCAGTTCCGATCCGGGATTTCCCAGCGC
The DNA here is from genome assembly GCA_002292285.1 of Proteobacteria bacterium UBA981. Classification (GTDB taxonomy): domain Bacteria; phylum Pseudomonadota; class Gammaproteobacteria; genus UBA981. The sequence continues at coordinate 1,707 of DBBP01000021.1, read as the reverse complement.
CAATAGCTCGCCGGTGGTGATGACCCGGAAGATACTTGGCGCTAAAAAGTCGGCGACATCTTTCACGTTCGTGCGCGACGTGCGGGTTTTAACAGTCGATCCGTCGGCAGCAAAAACAATCATTTCATCAGCCGTCAGTTCGAGCGCCAGTTGAGAAAAGCTTTCAGTACTAACAAAGTTTACGAACTTGTAGCGCTCGCGAAGCCTGCTCTCGACGACCGGTTGATCGGAATCGATTGCACCAAGCCAACGGATAAGAACTTTCTGTGACGGTGGCGCCGGCAGAACTTCAACGGCACGATCGCCAGCGGATATCTGATACGCCGATGGTTCAAGCTTGCCATGAGCATTAGCGCCGTCAAACCCATTGACGCGCAGTCTCGCGAGCGCCGTACCACCTCGAAAATCTGAATCTTCCGCCGGATAAATTGCCCATACAGCCCCGGGGCGAACGCCAAAAGTACGGCCATCCAACAGGGCCGCTGTCGCTTGTGGGCGTGATTCGATGTTCAGCCACAAGCGTCGCGCCGCGCGTGTAGCGGGTGCGTTGCTGAACAACGGAAGTCGTAGCTTATCCGCAGGGCCTTCCAGTTGTGGCTCTGGGAAATCGCTAAGCGCGAAACCGCTTTTTAGTCGATTTAGTTCCTGTTCTACGCGTTCAAATATTTCGAGTGCGGTTGAATGTTCTCGCAGCGACGATAGCGCGCGTCCCAACGCGTAGGTAAACATGCCGTAGCTGCGACCGTTAATCGGGGCATCCAGTGCGCTTTGCGTCGATGCCGCTCCGGTGAATAAAATATGGCGTTGTTCGGCCAGTGGCACAACACCACGTATGGACATGGACGACTGCGCATAGAGTTCTTTTCTGTTGTCGGGCGGCACCCAACGTAAGCGTAATTCAGAAATACCGCGCGTGGCGGTTCCGGAATGGCACGAATCAAAGACAATTACGACTTGCCGGGAGCTTACGCCATCAAGTAGCGCACGAATTTCGTCGTCGGTAATGTCGCGCACCTCGGCTGTCCGACCGTCATGGGGCACGATAGTTTCGTCCCATTGATCGGCTTTTTCATCACCGTCGAGATCCTCCGTTTGAGATCCGTGACCCGAAAAGTGAATATATAAGTTGTCGTTCTTTTGCACCTTGGCAGTGATTTTCTCCAGCGCTTCTAGGATTGCTTTGCGTGTCGCTGCTCCGTCCTCGAGAACGACGATATTGTTTTCGGGAAACCCAAAGCGATGTAGCAAGTGCCCTCGCATAAGCCGAACATCGTTAACCGCACCGGCAAGGTCCGGTAGCGCCTGGTATTGGTTGATGCCAATAAGGACGGCATAGGAGTCTCCCATGCAGCTTGTACTGCCAAACGTGCAAAGTATGATTGATAGGCACACCATGCCTGTATGGCTGCGAGCCCACGTTGCCACTGAAAATCCCACGATTGTTTTCGTCTTGTCCAAACAAAAAGATTAAGTACTAATTGGCTGACACACATGACTTAAGGCGTACTTATGGGTACGACTATGTGTTAATGATCACACCGCAGTTGTCAGCTCGCGCCCCATACTATAGCCACTTCTACTAATTGAAAGGCTCAAGACGATGAAAAGGTTCCCGCAGTCCAGATGCGCGCTAAGGCAGACCGGTTGCCGGCAAACAAATCGACGTGTAAGTGTTCGGCACTGAGAAGTGGACCCCGAAAATTGGAC
>DBBP01000009.1 GCA_002292285.1 Proteobacteria bacterium UBA981 | reverse complement strand
ATGACTTATTCAGAAGTTCCCTAATTCGAAGCATGGGTAACGCGACGTGGCGATTGGCGTGGACGGCCTAATGTTTTTTTAACACCGTTTGCCCGATCGCCCTATGGATATAAGTGAACTGTCGCCTTAATGAAATGGCGAACTCTCCCAGCTAGCTACATCGAATTTCGTGCGTGGTCTATAAAGATCGCGAATACCAGATCTTTCATCTTTTCGTCCTCGCCGTAAGAGGGTGTCGGTGACGCAGGTGCCAGCGTAAGTGGCAAACCAGACACCGGCGGGGGGAGGACCGCACCAGCTTGTGTTGTACTTGTTCTTACTGAGTTTGCGGCAGCCGTCAGTTTCTTAGCGATATCGAACCAAAACGGAGAACCGAGGCCAATAACAGCACCGGTAATTAGGACTGACGCGAACCACAAAATAAAATTGCGAGCTTTAGACGCCAAATCTGATGTTACGCTACTTGCATTCGTGCCGGCTTCAAGCTCTGTCCCGAATATGGAGGTGAAAAACACACCGTTCGTAAATATCGCGCGAGCGAATTTACGGCCATACCCAATTGGCACGGCGCCTCGCAGGTTTTCCTCACTTTTCTTGGGAAAAATGTCGAGTGCCTCCTTAGCCTTCAAGAGTGAAGGAAAACTTTTTTTGAGTGCGTCGCCACCTGCGTATCGATCTAATTTTTTTTGCTTTTTTTCTAACTCTTCGAGGTAGAGAGCCGTCCGCAAGAAGACGGCTCTTTCATCCATCAACAAGCTGTCTTGCAGGGCATTCTCCGCATATTTCGCTAACATTGAGGATGCGCTTTCGAACTGAGGAACTGAGAATTCAAGCGGATGGACAGGGAGCACGCCGATTCGTTTCTGCAATTTCTCAAGCTCTTCATAATCGGTTGTTTTATTTCCGCTCTTGTTTTGGGTGCGCAATGTTTTTAGCAGCGTGAGGGAATCCGCCATGGACGTCTTTGCTTCCTCGCGAATGATTTTCCAATCGGCGACAATTTCGTCTAGTTGGTCACCAGCCGTTCTGGTTGCGTTATATGCAGCGTCGAACTCATCCATGATTTCCTTAGCTTCCAGCAATATTTCGTCGGCGACCTTAAGTCGTTCAACTTCGTCGGTCGGAAACCGAACGTAATACGCGTAAATCTCGAAAACGTTGAGGTTTAGAGCTTGTGCCAGCAAGATAGCGATTATCGCGGAGTCCAATGCACTACTTCTCTTAAAGTATTCCGACACCGCATCACTCTTCTCTTCGAATTTTCTGTAGATGGTGTCTGTGAGTTCCCGAACTTTTATTCTATTTCCGTCACGGGCGACTGTGATGGTTTTTCGTCGAAGGTTCTGAATATGTAGCTTCCGAGATCATTTCGCGCCAGGCGCCGAAAAAATTCCTGCACAGGCATCCCGAGGGAATTCGCTGCGTCCAAATATGTTAAGAATTGGTTTTTCGATGTGATGGGAACAGCCACCAGCGATTTCACTACCCCAGATAATTTATCGGCTACATCTTCATCTGTTGGAGTCGCTTTTTTATCTTCAGCCGTCCAAATCACGACGTGTGTATGCATTGATTCCTTGAGCACTTCTTCCAACAACATTTCGAGAAGACGTGTCTCCGCTGACAAATTCTGGAGCCAATTTCGAGCAGCGCTGTTACCAATACTGCGAAAGCCATCAAGACGATTGCAACAGCAGCTAGCGCATGCAAGCTGGTAAGCATGGATCACAATCCGTAAGTGGTTAGGTAGATTACAGTGGACGCAAGCGCTTCTTTCATCGAGTTCCTCGATCGTTCCTTTCCGGTTCAAAAATCGACTTTCCATCCAAGCTGATAAGCATCGGAATTTCCCTCGTCGAATGGCTGCCGTCCGCTAGGAAAAGAGGCGAATAGTCCCTCATTCGACTCGAAAACTAGCGCTAGATAGTTGTAATTGTCTAGGCCGGTACGGCGTACAGCACGTGACGGAGAAACCTCATGAAAAGACCGATAGCTGGCGACAACGCTGTATTGCTTTCCGCCGATCTGGGCGATCGGGGACTTATATACAATTTCGGAACGGAAACGTAGATAAGACGACTTGTCACCGACCATAGCGCGCGGCCCATCGCCGTCAGTCCCAACATGGTCGAGACGCAATAGCACGGTAGGAATCGCGCTGCCGCGCGGGCGCAGTTCTTTGTCGAATCCAGTAAGAACTCTGATAAGTGCTGCAGGGTAGTCAAGGACATTCAACATCCCGAGTGTTGAGCGGTCGTTCCAAGCTTTCACCTCTAGCGCGAAATGAGCACCGAACGTATAGTTTTTGGATTCGAATTCTTGATCACTTTCGAAGCCAGCATCGAAGTCAAAATCCCAATAGAACTGAGTAGACAATACGTCTCGAGAAAGTTGCTTTAACTCTTTCTAATCGTCGCTGCTCACTACTGAGTCATATCCCTTGATTTTTGCCAGCGCTAGGGCGAGCTGGGCAGCTCGGGCCTTCTGCTCTGGGCCGCGTGCGCCTTTCGATCCGTCTTTGGACGAAAAGTAGTCTAGGCTTACACGGGCGTTTATAAAATCAGTTGGATTAACGTTGCTTTCAAATGCCACGTTTCCGTCGACGTGAACCCCATACCCCAAGGCCGATTTTCGACCATCTGATGTCCTCAGGTTCGGTCACAGTTGCCGCATCTTTCCATAATCAAACGACATCCCCAGACTAGTATCGTCATCGTGGTCAAATGTTTTGAATTTCAGATTGATATCTTTGATAAATCGCAGCCCGCCATCATCGTTCAAATAACGGCACCTCAAGGCGATTGGGAAAGCCTCGCGACAGCGTTCGGTCGTCCGATATTTCATGATGACTCCTTCGCGACGAACGCTGCCGGTGCTCTTCAATAAATCGCGTCCCTTCTGGGCTCGCGCCGCTCGCCTTGACGCGTAAACGCCTTCTCGTTCGCGTCGCTTAATCTACGACGCTAACGGCCAAGCACATGAGTTCGAATGTCCCATTCTGTTGCGATTTGTGTCAGCGTGACACCTTCTACCAGCGTTATTTCGACCGGTTCGCGCTTGAACTCCGCGGAATACTTTGTTCTTGCTGGCACGACACACCGCTTTACGTCGAGCTCGCCTTTGCCGCGCCTGGACGATTCAGTTAGATTCAACCCTCGCTGACCTTTGCGCTTGCACGTGCCAGTGGACCACCCAAAGTGGAAACCTGCTGTCGGTAGACAGGTAGGCTTGCGGCGACCTATTTAGCCTTGAATCCGGAGATCAACGATGAGTTATGAAACGCTATTGGTGGAGAAAGACGGGCCGGTCGATTGGCTTACCCTGAACCGGCCGGACGCACTGAATTCGCTTAGCCTCCGCATGGTCGGTGAGCTGCACGACTACTTCGACGGGCTTCAGGATAACTACGACGTGCGTGTGGTCGTGATACGGGGCGCAGGCCGGATGTTTTGCGCGGGCCTGGACATGAAGGATCACGGGCGGCAGCCCGCTACGGGTACAGACGAGGGTATGATCGGTCAGCGCAATTTTTCGGGTTTAGTCATGAAGATGCGCCGCGCACCACAGCCGATGATCGGCCTTTTGCATGGCTACGCCGCTGGCGGCGGCTTCTCGATCGCGCTCGGCTGTGACGTGCGCATCGCCGCCGAGGGTACGAAGATGAACTGCGCCTTCATCAAGATCGGTCTGTCCGGTTGCGAAATGGGCTCGAGCTATCACCTGCCGCGACTGATTGGCCTTTCAAACGCCGCTGAACTGCTCTACACCGGGCGCTTCATCAACGCCGACCGCGCGCTGCGCACGGGATTAATCAGCGATGTCGTACCGGAGGCGGAGCTAGTCGCAACCGGCAAGGCGCTTGCCGACGACATGGTGGCTACGGCGCCGCTCGGTTTGCGTCTGACAAAGGAAGCGTACTGGGCGAATGTCGATGCCCAGAGCCTTGATGCGGCAATCGCGATGGAAGATCGCAATCAGATCCTTACCGTCGCGAACGGCGATCTCACGGAGGGTATCGCGGCGTTCCTCGATAAACGCGAGCCGGACTGGACGAAGCAGGCCGCGGGCGGATAGCACGGGAACCTCGGCCAATTTCCGCCGTTCAAGCGGGGACAATGTCACTTTCTAAAAGCCGAGAAAGGGACGTATTCATTTAGTTCGTCAGCGCTTTTATCTGCATTGGCTATCGAGACTTGGAATTCCAGGGACGCAATGCCTATGTCGAAATAGCTCGAGTTCAGTCCCGCATCCGCAGAACACGGTTCGCGTCCCGAAATGTAGAACGGTGTACAACCGAATCTAGAAGATCGGAAACCGAACTAATAACTTGAAAAGAATGGTGGGCCCGGTAGGACTTGCGCAGAACGGGGTCATGTCTTCGCATTTCAAAAAATCGAGTCCCACAGACGCCATCGGGAACCGCCACCATAGCTCCGAGTTGAGGAGCACGTTCATCCAATATGAGAGAACATTCCGTCTGACTTGTTTTTCCGTTCCCGAATCCGGGTGTGAAATGTGAAGACTTGACCCCTCTTCCTAATACTGCGCCGGCGGCACGGCTTCGGCTACATAGATCTCGACGCGACGGTTCATCGCACGCCCGGCTAGGGTGCCGTTATCGCTGATGGGCTCCCTCGATCCGCGACCGTCGATCGTAACGCGGGTCGGAGCGACTCCTCGCGGCGAGAGATAGTCGCGCACACTTTGGGCCCGCTGGAATGACAAGGGGTCGTTGATGGCATCGGTACCCGTGGCGTCCGTGTGACCGATGACCATCACGGTCGTCACCGGGTTCTCGACCAGGGTCTGCGAGAAGCGGTCCAGAATCGGACGTAGTGCCGGATTGATGCCAGCTTTTCCGGTCTCGAACGAAATGTCACTCGGGATCTCGATTTTGAGCTGATTGTCTGCAGTCCGTATCACGTCGACACCCGTGCCGGCGGTCGCCGCTTCCATGGCCTGTTTTTGCTCTTGCATATGTTTCGACCAGAGGTATCCACCGCCCGCGCCCACGGCCGTTCCGGCTGCTGCACCGATAGCTGCGCCCTTACCGCCGCCGATGATCGCGCCGATCGCCGCACCGGTCGCTGCGCCTACACCAGCTCCAGTCGTCGTGTCGCGTTGGCTCTGTGTCATTCCAGTGCAGGCGCTGAGACCTACGACAAGCAGTAACAGATATAGCTTTCTTCCAGTTTTCATGCGCGGTTACTCCGACCTAATGAGCATCGTGTGGACAGGCGCAAGTGCCGCGCGCGCCAATTCGATGTTGTGACTGATGACGGACTGATTCTAGTTTGTCGCGCCGTATCCAAGTGTGACGAAAGTCCACTTCCATGTATGCCGGTAGCCCGAGGGCAGGGCGGTACGAGGCGTAGCCACCAGATCATCAAAGCGCTCGGGAAATTCCGCTCTGTATCGGAGTGGTGATCCGCTATCTGTCGTCAAAACTAGGGCCACTCGAACATAGAATAGTCTCTAGTTAGATCTCGGGGTTACCCCCGTCGCCACGGACTTCACCGAATTCTGTACCCGTCAAGGCCTAACCAATTTTCACGACCGTCAAAGTGTAAAACGGTCTACAACCGAATCTAGAAAATTCGAAATCGAACTAAAAACTCGAAAAGAGATAGTGGACCCGGGGTGGAATCGAACCGCCGACGCAGGGATTTTCAGTCCGCGGTCTAAAACGCAGGCACGACTTTGTGGTTTCGCTGCAATCTGCGGTTCAGGAAGTGTAGACCAATGTACAACCGAATCTAAAAGATCCGAAATCGAACTAAACACATGAGAAGAATGGTGGGCCCGGTAGGACTCGAACCTACGACCAAGGGATTATGAGTCCCCTGACCTCAAGTCAGGAAGTCGAGAGCGTTGAACTACTTACATCAACTTCTAATGTCGCGACACCTAAATTGTAGGCAGCGTGTAGGCACCAGACAAGGTTTCGTCGTGCCATTCGCCCAATTCTATTTAGCTAGATTGTCCGAGTCGGTACAGCTTTAAAAAGGTTGGCCAATGGCTAAGTAGTGATCAGATCTTCTGTAAGGATCTCTACGATCTTTTTTTCTCTGATTCGTACCTAGAGATCACCAAAGAGAGAAGTCCTCTTAGAGATCAATACAGATCGTCTCAGAGGCTATTCCGTTAAGTCTTCAGTAATCCCCAAAGGGGCCGGGGGCACTGGATTGATAAGTGCTATATATGAGCTGCCTCCTACATACTTCCGGGGGACAATCGGGGGGATTTAATCCGTTAGCAACAACTAATGAGTATCTTCGTCTTTTGCGGGCATCCCTCGTGACATTGTTATTACTGCCATTGATTTTCCAACTGCACGCTTCAAATCGTCACGGCGATAAAAACGCCCGGCGTATCGGTCTGAATAAATCAAAAAGAAATCGTTAATTCGAAATGCGCGTTCCCTAACCGACTGTTTTCAAAAGCTTATTTGGTCGTCGATGGCGGATAAATCGGACCCTAGTATAGAGAGAAGAAGGCAGCTCTAAGTCGAATTTTAAGGTCTAACAAGAGCCCTTGAGGGACTCTGCAAATGCCTTACTGACTGTAATTCTGATTAGCCTTAATTACGTCGTGGTTCTGTTGTCTGTAATTAATAAGTCCAGAGAGTAGGGACGATAAAAAAGCCAATCAGAAACCTATTCGATGTGGGGTATTCAATTTAATTGATGGCCCAACACGGCCATCAATTAAGCAGAGTCTCTGCGACGAGTTCTCGCTGTTAATGAATCAGACAATCCAAGTCCGAGACCGTAATGCCAGTCTTGTATTCGAATTGGGTCTTCATCGTCTGTTTCAGTAGGCCCTTGTCTTGCTGCTTAACGATAAACGAGTCATGAACAGTCAAGATAGGTTTATCTTGTCTAACGAACTGGTCGATGATAGCCATACAAATGTCGGCATCCTGCTTCATCAGCTTTAGTCCAATGCCGGTACAAAAGTCAGTGGCTATTGGCTTGTGCTTATCGATGAGTGCGTCCAACAAGACGCGAAGCTTGATGCCCTTGGCTTTCCAATGGCGTTTGTATTTAGGTTCCTGCCGGAACCACTTATGGACTGCTTGTAAAGCTGACCGCTCCGAGTCGGCATTCAGTACTGCTAACACCAGCTTCTTGCATATCTGCCTATCTAGCTTTCCTGAGAATCTAGGGAGCCTGTAGCCATCATCAGCATAGTCGATGCCATGTCGGGCATAGAGTAGTCGTATCTGGTAGCACGAAAAGTCCAGCTCGACGGTGGGTTGACCATCTAGCAGCACCTTAGCTCTCTCTTTCTCTGATAGTTGTTGCCAAGGTGGCCAGTACAATCGACCGCCTAAATCAAAGGCGGGAGAGTTGTTGAACACTCGGTACAAGTTCAATACGTCGGCTGGTGGCCATGTAGTTTTTGGGTGCTCAACTCGGTGAGCAGCTAGCAGATTCTTATACCGGTCAATCTCGCTACGCATACCTACGGCTTGTGGTGTGTCGGTGTAAGTAAGACGTTGCTTAACCGGATGCTTCAAGCGAGCACCCGTAGTCACGCTGAGCTTTCGTTTTTCGGAGAGGAAGACCGTCTCCTCGTTACGAGCACGTTCAATCATCATGACCGTGACGCCGTGGTCCTTGAGGAGTTTCAACATCGGTGCCTTAGCTCGCATCCTGGATTGCTGCCAACGTCTGGTTGGGTGTGTTCGACCTCCCCAATGTTCGATGAACCCCAAGGTTGTCAGTCCGTCAATAATTTGAACCAGAACTACCCGTCTCAGTCCCAGTGCGTTGTAGCGCGCAGGTAGTTGTTTCTTGTTCCACCGGCGTTTATCTCGACTATAGCGAATACCAAACTTCAAGCCGTTACTATTGCGGCGACGAAAGAGTTCCAGTGTTACTACTTTGAGGTGTTCAAGGACCTGGTCTCTGTTGGCATGGCCTCTGCGCCATTGAGGGCCCAGTTTGGCGTCCATCAGGTCGATGAGTGCATACATGCAACTGTCAACGATGGGGTTGTAGCTCGTCACATGGATGTCGAGCGGACGACAGCGCGCGTCGTCAAACCAGTGGGTCTTCGCGTGGGTCATTGTGTCCCTTGCCGTTGCAGCGCTCAACGCCTCACGTTGTCGTCTCCGGCCGGCGCTGGGAAGGGCTTGGGCCGAATGGGGAATGACAGCAGCGCCACGGTCGGCACGAGCACGTCGACGCCATACGCTTTGCCATAGCGCCCTGTTGCCAACGAGGGATCGGCGTGGCCGAGCAGGGCTTCGATGTGTGCGTGGGGCGCATTGGCCTGCTTCAAACGATTGGCGAAGGTGTGCCGAAAGCTGTGAAAGACTTTGCCTGGTTGGGTGATCCCGACGCGCTGGCGATAACGCGCAAACCACTTCGAGGCGGCCGCCCCGTAACCGTCACGACCGGCTTTGAGGGTCGGGAATACGCGGGTGTCGCCGGCCTGTTGTCGGGCCCTACACCAGTCTGTGAATCCGAGTGTGAGCAACTGCGCGTGGAGGGGGATGACGCGCTGTGCCGCGGGTGATTTGAGCTGCTTCTCGTCGCGGTCGTTGATGCTTAGGCAGGGGACGCCGTCGATGATTTGCACGTCGTCGAGGATCAGTTGGCAGAGTTCGTTCAAGCGCGCCCCGGTATACAGTCCCAACAACGGCAGCCAGTAAGCGTACGCATGTTTGAAGCGGCCCTCGCTGTAGACGGCGCCTGCAAATAGCCGATCTAAATCGTGATCATCAAACGCGGCGCGCGCATCAGCCGGCCGCTGCCGTGTGCGCAGGCCGAGGCCGGTGAACGGGTTGCGCGTGGTATAGCCATGGCGACAGGCCCAATCGAACAACGAGCTGATCCGGTTGAGGTACTTGTTGACCGAGCTCGGGGACAGGGTCTCAGCCGGTTGCAGGGCGATGATGTCGGCTAGGGTGAGGTTGCGATAGTGCGGATGCTTGTTCAGGTTGGGCGGGAGAGCGAGCAGGTTTTGCTTGACCTCGCGTGCGATAGCCGCATCGATGGCGGCCACCGGGACATCCCCCACCAGCTCACGCAGGACGTCAAAGATGGCCTCGTTTTCAGCGGTGGTCTTGGCGGTCCACGCCTGCTCGGTGGCCTTCTCCCGACAATAGTCGGCAATCAGCGTTGCAAGATCGTGTGCCGCCGTCTTGGCTGCCTTGGTGCTGGCGGTGTCGGGTTCGAGCAGGGTTGCAGCGATGGCCGCTTCTTCGCCGGCATCGTCGCGCTCAATCGTGACTTCCTTTTTGGTCACACCATCGCGAATCGTCAGTGTGATCAGGTCGAATCGATCGGGGGAGTGTCGTTTTGCCATCGTTCTACAGCCCTCAAACGCACGTTGCACCTGGGCGGCGAGTGCTTGCGCTTGCACGCGGGCCTCGGCCAGCCGGTTAGCGGGAAGGCGTTTTTTGATTTCCCGTTGTCCTATATAGGCGCGCAGGCCCGGCGGTACAACCATGCGGAAGTGATAGCGTCCGGGGGCTTTTTCTTGCAAATAGTGGGGGTAGCGCGTCATCGTCAAGCCTCGTCGATGTACCTGGCAGATGTACCTGCCAGTCGAACGAGGCCCGAGATATGCGCAAAATCCCCTAAAATACAGGGGGTTAGCAAGAAAATGGTGGAGGCGGCGGGAGTCGAACCCGCGTCCGCAAGTCCTCTGCCGTCGGTTCTACATGCTTAGCCATATCTATTTTTTTAACTGACCACTACCCGATTGGCAGGGAAGACAGTCTAGCGAGTTCGGTATGTTTTAACGGATCCGCCCCGAACGAACTTCACCGCGATCTTGTGAGATATGACGCCTGATACTGAACGCACAAGCACGGCTCCAGTCAGACGGCACCCTACTGGGTTTTAAGCAGCGAGTGCGTAGTTGTCGTCGTTGGCAACTATAAGTTTGCAACAGTGGATTTACGAGTTCTGTTACCAACTCGGCATGCACCTAGAGCTTTGTTACCGGCGTCGAATCCTAATCGGCCCCATGAAGCGTGTCGCATGCCTCATGTGTTGCGCAGTGTACGCCATAAGGTCTGGCTGCGTCGAACGCTTGATTCCCTAGATTAGGGCGGTTCGTCGAAATTCAAGGGTAAACAGAGAATCGGCAGGGCCAACTGCTGGCGGCCCTGCCTCGCGGGCGTATCAGTTACCGGTGCCCGATCCTGTGCCGCTGGTGCCTGTGCTGCCGGAGCTGCCTGGGCCTTCCAGCCTGCGCAGTGCTTGGGTGGTGTGCACGATGCAGTTTTCGACGTCGCCAGCTTGCTGCGCCTGGCGCGCTTGCTTGATCAGCTCTTGAACTTCGCTGCGAGCCGGCTCACCGAGCGTGGCACTGTTGGTGGCCATGTCGTCTTCGATTTCCTGCATGTTCAACTGACATAGGTTCTTGTCGTCGGCGAACACGGCGGGGCTGGCGATCAGGGCAGCGGCGGCAAGTAGGGCAAATTTCTTCATAAAGTCCTCCAGGGAGTTAACTTCCCGGCGGGCCTGCCTGTTTCTGCAAATTGCGCGGCGGCGCCGAGCGGGTGAGCCTCTGTTGAAACTGGGCTCCTAACTTCCGACTGCGGCTGCGCTGAAGCGTTTCATTCATGTGCGCCCGCTGCGGCGCTGAGAACCTCTCATACCTGTGCTGTAGCCGCTCTGGGCCGGCTGTTTCGGTTAACCAGATAAACCAGCCCGTGATAGTCGATCCCGCCATGTTGTGACAGGCCAATTTCGCAGGTTCGGCTAGTGGAGATGCCTTCTTCGCAGATCTGCACAGCGTCTTTCAGGCTGCGCAGAGCGTGGGCATTGAGCTCGGGGGTGGTGAAGCCTTTGTCGCCAGCAAAGCCGCAACAATGGATACCTTCTGGCACGACCACTTCCTTGGCGCAGCGGCGTGCGATGTCAATCAGGGCCTGGGCTTCGCCGAGGTGTTGGGTACTGCAGGTGACGTGCACAGCAATCGGCGCGTCTTGGGGCTCGAAATCCAGCTTGTCGATCAGATGCGTGCGGATGAAGCGCACTGGATCGAAAACCTGCAGACGATCATCCGCCAGGTCTTGAACCAGGCGCAGTGTGCACGGGCTGGTGTCGCAGTAGATCGGATCGAGCCCGCCGCGGCTGGCCTTGAGCAGGGCATCGAGCGTTTGCTGACGCTTTTGTTCGGCCTGTTCGGCGTAGCCTTTGGAGGCAAATGGCTGGCCGCAGCAAAGGTTGTTTAGCTCATCGGGAAAGACGACTTGGTAGCCAGCTTTCTCCAGAAGTGCACGGGTGGTGTCGAGCAGTGGCTCTTGTTCCTGATCGCGTGCTGCGGGACCCATGGCTCGCGAAACGCAGGCGGCGAGGTAAACCACGCGCGGACGTTGGTCCTGCGTCGATGGTTTGGGCAGATGAAGCCGTTGGAGGGGTTGCGGTGTAGCTGGCGTCCACTGCGGTACACGACCTTTGCTGGCGTTGGTGAACGCTGCGGAGGTCTTGCTCAGCAGGCGGGTGCCCATCATCAGGTGTGCACCGTTGGCGACATGCAGCATGAACCGTGCGCCTTGCACGGCGGTGCTGAAATGCTCGGCCAGCCAGCTGGCGGCGCGAGTACTCTCTGCCTTACGACCGCGCAGTTTGCGAACCAGATCGCCCGTGTTGATACCGACCGGGCATCGCTGCGCGCAAAGCCCGGTCGCGGCGCAGGTCTCGACGCCGTGGTAGTCGTAGAGTCGCTCAAGCTCGCTTGTGTCGATGCCGGCCCGCTTCTTCGCTTGAATATCGCGCCATACGACAATGCGCTGGCGCGGCGTCAAGGTCAGTCCGTTTGACGGGCACACCGGTTCGCAGAAACCGCACTCGATGCATTTGTCGACGATCTCGTCGGCAGCCGGCATCGGCTTGAGGTACTTGAGGTGTATCTGCGGGTCTTCGCTGAGCACCACGTCCGGGTTGAGGATGCCTTGCGGGTCCAGCAGGCGCTTGATCTGCCACATCAGTTGGTACGCCTCGTGACCCCATTCCAACTCGACGAAAGGCGCCATGTTACGGCCGGTACCATGCTCGGCCTTCAGCGCACCACCGAACTCCACCGCAACCAGTTGT
>DBBP01000013.1 GCA_002292285.1 Proteobacteria bacterium UBA981 | reverse complement strand
ATTTCTCGCAGACAACGCCGCGATGCTTTAACCGCTTGTATTTACCGCACAGACATTCGTAGTCCTTAATTGGGCCAAAGATCTTGGCGCAGAACAATCCATCACGCTCTGGTTTGAACGTCCGATAGTTGATGGTCTCAGGCTTCTTAACTTCACCATATGACCAAGAGCGAATTTTCTCGGGCGAAGCTAGGCCAATGCTAATGGCATCGAAATCTTCAACCTGGCCCTGACTTTTTAGTAAATCGAGTAGGTCTTTCACAATGAATACTCCTTAACGCGAGGTTCGCGCCGAATGTCTGAACGCAGTTATTCGTTTTCCAACTCGATATCGATGCCTAGAGAGCGCATCTCCTTCAGGAGTACGTTAAACGACTCCGGCATTCCCGCTTCCATCTTGTGGTCGCCATCAACAATATTTTTGTACATCTTCGTACGGCCATTAACGTCATCCGATTTGACCGTCAGCATTTCCTGCAGAGTGTAGGAAGCGCCGTACGCCTCCAGCGCCCAAACTTCCATTTCGCCGAAGCGCTGACCGCCGAACTGCGCCTTGCCGCCCAACGGTTGTTGGGTAACCAGACTATATGGACCTGTCGAGCGCGCGTGCATCTTGTCATCAACCAGATGATTCAACTTCAGGATATACATATAACCGACGGTCACTTGACGATCGAATGCGGTCCCGGTACGCCCGTCATAGAGCGTGGTTTGCCCGGAAATGGGTAGACCTGCAAGCTCAAGCATACCTTTCAACTCGTCTTCATTTGCCCCATCGAAGACGGGTGTGGCCATTGGCACGCCGCCTTTCAAGTTCTCACAAAGGCGCGGAATCTCTTCGTCTGTCAGTGAATCGAGATCCTCTTTCTGGCCGCTGGTGTTATAGATTTTATCGAGGAATGTGCGCAATTCATTTACTGTCGCTGCGCGTTCCATCATTTCACCGATACGTTGTCCCAGACCGTTCGCAGCCCATCCCAGATGCGCTTCGAGGACCTGACCAACATTCATTCGCGACGGAACACCGAGCGGATTAAGCACAACGTCAACCGTACGCCCATCTTCCATGTGCGGCATATCCTCGATCGGTACGATCATGGATACCACACCCTTGTTGCCGTGGCGGCCGGCCATCTTGTCACCAGGCTGCATACGACGCTTAACGGCCAGATAGACCTTCGCCATTTTCAATACACCGGGGGCAAGATCATCTCCGGAAGTGAGTTTGTTTTTCTTCTCGTCAAACTGGCGTTGGAAATCTTCACGGTGATCTTCGATCTGGGCGGCCAGCTGCTCGAGCTGCTGGTTGGCAGTATCGTTCTTCAGGCGGATATCAAACCACTTCGACCGTTCGACTTCGGAAAGAAGCTGTTTGGTAACCTTAATGCCGCCCTTAAGCTGTCCAGGCCCTTTCTCAGCGTTCTTGCCCATCACAATTCGCTCAACACGCTGAAAAATGTCTTCTTCAAGAATTATTAGTTGATCGTCCAGATCCTTTTTGACCCGCGCGATCTCCGCATTTTCGATTTCTCGGGCCCGCGCATCTTTCTCGATGCCATCACGCGTAAAGACCTGCACATCGATAACCGTACCGCTCATTCCTGATGGAACGCGTAGCGAGGTATCTTTTACATCCGAGGCCTTTTCGCCAAAGATCGCCCGCAGGAGTTTTTCTTCCGGTGTCAGTTGTGTCTCGCCCTTGGGCGTTACCTTGCCGACCAGAATATCGCCGGGGTGAACCTCTGCTCCGATATAGACGATGCCCGACTCGTCCAGTTTCGACAGGGCGCCTTCACTTACATTCGGAATATCGCTCGAGATCTCTTCTGGCCCCAGTTTCGTATCACGTGCGACGCAGGTTAGCTCTTCGATGTGGATGCTGGTGAAGCGGTCCTCTTTAACAACGCGTTCCGAAATGAGGATCGAGTCCTCAAAGTTGTAACCATTCCATGGCATAAACGCGACCAACATATTCTGACCAAGAGCAAGCTCTCCTAGGTCAGTAGAAGGACCATCAGCCAACACGTCGCCCGCAGCGATCTTGTCACCGAGTCTGACGAGCGGCCGCTGGTTAATACAGGTGTTCTGATTGGAACGCGTGTACTTGGTCAAATTGTAAATATCGACACCGGGCTCACCGGCTACCGTTTCGGCGTCATTGACTCGAACCACGATCCGACTTGCATCAACTGCGTAAATTTCGCCACCCCGTCGAGCAATAAATGTCACTCCGGAATCCTTGGCAACCGAGCGTTCGATGCCAGTACCAACGAGCGGTTTATCGGCACGTAGCGTGGGTACCGCCTGACGCTGCATATTCGAACCCATGAGTGCCCGGTTTGCGTCGTCATGCTCTAAAAACGGAATCAACGCTGCAGCGACAGAGACGATTTGCCGGGGCGATACGTCCATGTACTCGACGCGCTCAGGGCCTGCCAATGTGAACTCGTTCTGGTACCGAGAAGACACCAAATCGTCCGTTAGTTTTCCGCTCTCATCCAGCGCCGCATTCGCCTGTGCGATGACGTACTGTCCTTCTTCGATAGCAGAAAGGTATTCGATCTTGTCGGTGACCACCTGATTGTCGACTTTGCGATAAGGCGTTTCCAAGAAGCCGTAGTCGTTCGTGCGAGCGTAAACTGCCAGAGAATTGATTAAACCAATGTTCGGGCCTTCTGGTGTTTCAATTGGGCATACGCGACCGTAGTGGGTCGGGTGCACATCGCGAACCTCGAATCCTGCGCGTTCGCGGGTCAACCCGCCTGGCCCAAGAGCTGATACGCGCCGCTTGTGCGTTACTTCTGACAGCGGATTATTCTGGTCCATAAATTGCGAAAGTTGGCTCGAACCAAAGAATTCCTTGATTACTGCGGACACAGGCTTCGCATTGATCAACTCCTGCGGCATATAGCCTTCGGATTCGGCGAGGCTCAAACGTTCCTTCACCGCGCGTTCAACGCGCACCAACCCGACCCGAAACTGATTTTCCGCCATTTCACCGACGCTTCTGACACGTCGATTGCCGAGGTGATCAATATCGTCAACCGTACCGTTACCGTTGCGAATATCGATAAGTACTTTAAGGACCTCGGTAATGTCCTGTTCATCTAGAACACCGCTGCCGACAACTTCTTCTCGTCTGACACGACGGTTGAACTTCATGCGTCCGACAGCAGACAGGTCGTAGCGGTCCTCGGTGAAAAACAGGTTCCGAAACAGGTTTTCTGCGGCTTCCTTAGTCGGCGGCTCGCCTGGACGCATCATGCGATAGATCTCGACTTGTGCCTCCAAAGCCGTCGTTGTTGGGTCTACGCGCAGTGTTTCTGATACGTACGCGCCATGATCGAGATCGTTAGCGAAGATCGTTTCAAGTTCGGTAATACCGTTCTCAACAAAGCCTTCCAGCAACTCTTCAGTGATTTCGTCATTAGCGGAAGCCAACAACTCGCCGGTTTCTTGATTCGGCAAATCGCGTGCCAGCGTCTTACCAATAAGAAAGGTGCGCGGAACCGTAATTTCCGTGATTCCGCGTTCTTGAATTTCACGAGCATGTCGCGCAGTTATGCGGCGCTCTGCTTCGACCAGGACGTTTCCGTCTGCGTCAACCAAATCGAACTCAAGCGTTTCGCCGCGAAGCCGTTCTGCGACCAGTTGGACACGGACTTGTTCACCATCAAGTACGAAATTATCTCGTTCAAAAAAGGTCTCTAGCATCCGCTCGGTGCTGAATCCGAGTGCTCGCAACAGAACGGTTGCAGGCAATTTACGACGGCGGTCGATTCTGACGTAAACGTGATCTTTCGGGTCAAATTCGAAATCTAGCCACGAACCACGGTAGGGAATTACCCGAGCAGAAAAAAGTAGCTTTCCGGATGAGTGGGTCTTGCCCCGGTCGTGGTCGAAAAAGACTCCCGGAGAACGGTGCAACTGCGAGACGATGACTCGTTCTGTACCGTTAATCACAAACGTTCCGTTGGTCGTCATCAAGGGCAATTCACCCATGTAGACTTCTTGCTCGCGAACGTCTTTTATCGCTTTTTCGGCGCCCGACTCCTTATCGTAAATGACGAGACGAACGGTCACCCGCAGCGACGCCGCATATGTCAGACCTCGGACCTGGCATTCTTTTACATCGAAGACCGGCGCACCTAAGCGGTAGCTCACGTATTCGAGGATCGCGTTGCCTGAATAGCTTTCAATCGGGAATACTGATTTGAACGCCGCATGCAAGCCGTATTCATTGCGGCTGCCGACATCGCTGTCTTCCTGCAGAAATCGCTTGTACGACTCGATCTGAGTTTCCAGCAGGTACGGCACATCCAAAATCGGCGGCGTTTTGCTGAAATCCTTTCGGATCCGTTTCTTCTCGGTATATGAATAGGCCATGGTGATTACCGTCCTGTGAGACCGAATGCGAGTTCAGTGCGGGGAGAGTCGATGCCGCTTCTGCGTAGCCCGGAAAGAGTCGTCGACGAGAGCCCAGCGCGCGCCAATAACTTGACCGCGCGGTACTCTGCGTGACGACTTTTCCGAAATAGATTCAAGCGCGGAACTACTTGAGGTCGACTGCGGCGCCTGCTTCTTCCAACTGCTTCTTAATTTCGTCGGCTTCAGCTTTTGGCGCAGCTTCCTTGATGGTAGACGGCACAGCTTCGACCATATCCTTGGCCTCTTTCAGGCCCAGACCGGTAATTGCACGAACAGCCTTGATGACGCTGACCTTGTTATCGCCGAAACTCGACATCACGACGTCGAACTCATCTTTCTCTTCAACTGCACCAGCTCCGGCGTCTGCGCTGACAGCCACTGTTGCAACTGCTGCTGCGGCTGACACGCCCCACTTTTCTTCCAACTCAGATACAAGCTGGGTGACTTCCAGGATAGTCAAGCTACTCAGCGCTTCGACTAATTCTTCTTTTGAAACTGCCATTTCGGTTTTCTCCAAATATTGTGATCGCCGGAGCGATCAGGCGGATTGTTGCTTGTCGTTAAAGGCGGCCAAAAGTCGGACGAATTGTCCGGCCGGTTCCGCTAACGTACGCACCAGTTGCGTCTGCGGCGCGTTCAGAACTGAGAGTAGAGTCGCACGTGCGCCATCGAGCGTCGGCATACTTGCCAGCAGACCAAGATCCTCAGCAGGCCTTAGTTCACCGGCAAACGCGACTGCCCTGGTTACGAGTTTGTCGTTGTCCTTGGAAAAGTCGCGGACCAGTCGCGCACCAGCTCCCGGGTCTTCCCCGGAAAATACCAGCAGCAGAGGTCCTGACAACGTTTCGTTCAAACACTCAAAACTCGTACCGTCTATGGCACGGCGCGCGAGCGTATTTTTAATCACACGCAAATAGACACCGCTCTCGCGAGCCTTGACTCGCAGATCAGTCATGTCTGCCACAGTGAGGCCGATGTATTCGGCGGCTACTGCGGTTTGCGCGTTCGACGCTACTTCTCTCACTTCTGAAACGACCGCTTGTTTTTGCTTAAACGTAAGACTCATTTGGTCATTTCTCCCGGTCAGGCTCGAGTCGAAAGACTCGTGCGCACCGATTACTGTCGCCCCAGTAAGGGACTCCACAATTTACGGCGTCCTGGCCGGATTTAACTCCGCCCATGGGAAACCACCGTCTACGCGGGCCGGAGCCGATTAACCGCATCTTTTTATGCGGACCCGCGGTCTTTGACGGCCACCGGCTTTCGCCGGTAACCCAAAGTTCAATATTGAAGCTCGCAGCCTCAAGATTTTGATATCGAGCCGAATTACTCAACAGATGCTTTGTCGACTGCAACGCCTGGACCCATCGTTGTCGATAGCGTTATCGACTTGAGGTAAACACCTTTCGATGAACTCGGTTTGGCTTTGTGCAAATCACTCAGGATCGCGGCGAGATTCGTACGTAACGCATCAGCATCGAACGAAGCTTTGCCGATCGGGCAATGGACAATTCCCGCCTTATCGGTACGAAACTGCACTTGACCAGCCTTCGCATTTCGTACGGCAGTCGCAACGTCTGTGGTTACGGTGCCCACTTTAGGGTTAGGCATCAGCCCACGCGGCCCAAGAACCTGTCCAAGCTGCCCAACAACTCGCATTGACGCGGGCGTCGCGATGGCCAGATCGAAATCGAGCTTGCCTTGCTTGACGTCCTCCGCGAGATCATCCAATCCGACAATGTCGGCGCCGGCTTCGCGCCCGGCCTCAGCGTCCGCGCCGTCGGCGAACAAAGCGACCCTTACCGTCTTTCCACTACCGTGAGGCAGGACCGTAGATCCCCGAACTACCTGGTCGGATTTACGCGGATCAACACCCAGATTGACAGCCACATCGACCGACTCGTCGAACTTTGCTGAGGCGCATTCTTTCAATAAAGCGATCGCGTCATTGAGCGGCCGAGGTGCCTTCCGGTCGCCAACTTTTTCATCAATTGAACGTATACGTTTTCCAGTACCAGCCATTTCAAACGCCCTCCACGTCGATGCCCATACTCCGAGCGGTGCCGACAATCGAACGAACTGCCGCCTCCATGGACGCTGCGGTCAGATCCGGGGTTTTTGTTTTGACGATCTCTTCTATTTGAGCGCGGTCGACGCTGCCAACTTTGTTTGAATTCGGCGTACTACTCCCTTTAGCTATGCCCGCAGCCTTGCGCAACAATACGGATGCCGGCGGCGTCTTAGTGATGAACGTGAAGCTCTTATCACTGAAAACCGTGATAACTACGGGAATCGGCAGACCGGCTTCCAGACTCTGCGTTTGGGCATTGAATGCCTTGCAGAAATCCATGATGTTAACGCCCCGTTGACCCAAAGCGGGTCCGACCGGCGGGCTTGGGTTAGCTTGCCCTGCTGCTACCTGCAGTTTGATATACGCATCGATTTTCTTTGCCACTTAAGCATCTCCTCGGGTGCAAGCGCCTGACGGCTCCCCGCGCGTTGAGTGTGATTGGCGCATCGCGCCATGTTAAAGCTGAACGTGTAGGTATCTAGTCCTTACTCACTTGTCCGAACTCGAGCTCGACCGGAGTGGAGCGGCCAAAAATAGAAACCGCAACACGTAGACGGCTTTTCTCGTAATTGACCTCTTCAACAACCCCGTTGAAGTCGGTAAACGGGCCATCGACGACGCGCACGAGTTCACCGACCTCGAACAGAACTTTCGGACGCGGTTTCTCAACTCCTTCCTGGATTCGATCGAGAATCGTTTGTGCTTCTTTCTTGGATATTGGGGCAGGTTTGTCGCTGCTGCCGCCAATAAAACCCATGACCTTGGGACAGTCTTTAACCAAGTGCCATGAATCGTCGCCCATATCCATTTCGACCAACACATAGCCTGGGAAAAATTTTCGGTCACTTTTGCGCTTCTGGCCGTCTTTCATTTCTACGACCTCTTCCGTCGGGACCAGAATCTGGCCGAATTTATCGCCCATACTGTTGCGTTCAATTCTGTCCTCAAGCGAGCGCTTTACCTGATTTTCAAAACCAGAGTAGGCGTGTACGACATACCAGTTCATGCTCACCGTCAGGCTCCACGTCCAATTAAGGTCTGTACCAAGCTACTTAGCATCAAATCCAACACCCACAAGAGAATGCCGAAAACCACCACCACAATCATGACGAACATGGTTGTCTGGATAGTTTCCTGGCGAGTCGGCCACACCACTTTGCGCACTTCAATCTGCGCGTCGCGGATAAACGACGAAACCTGACGGCCCTTGTCAGTTTGCAGAGAGATAGCAAGTGCGACGCCGACGGCGACAAGCATCCCGACGACTCGGACTAACTTCGATGCGTCGGCGTAATAATGGAAAGCTGCGACGCTACCTATTAATACGAGCAACGCAGCGGCGAGTTTTGCGATATCCCAGGAACTTTGTTCGGGTAATGCTTTCGTATTCATAGTTGGTGGCTAAAGGAGCGGTAACCTCAATTCATTGTCCGTTGTTTCCGGCTTAGGTGTATCTGTGTTCGATACCCCCAGCCCGATAAAATTCAGTCGACCTGTGTCCACTCGCTTCCTCAATGTTCGTTAGCCTGCCAGCAAGTGGCAGGCCAGGAGGGAATCGAACCCCCAACCTGCGGTTTTGGAGACCGCCGCTCTGCCAATTGAGCTACTGGCCTGGATTTAACACCTGATAGGTCATTATCAGAATTTTCGAACTATTCGATTATTTTCGCGACGACGCCGGCACCAACAGTCCGACCACCCTCACGAATGGCGAAACGCAGTCCGTCTTCCATCGCAATCGGGTTGATCAACTTCACCGTCACCTTCACGTTGTCCCCCGGCATCACCATCTCAACGCCGTCAGGAAGCTCTACCGCGCCTGTCACGTCCGTCGTACGGAAATAAAACTGCGGCCGGTAGTTATTGAAAAATGGCGTATGACGACCACCTTCGTCTTTCGACAGCACATACACTTCAGCTTCAAAGTGGGTGTGCGGATTCACCGAACCCGGTTTGCACAGCACCTGGCCACGTTCCACTTCTTCGCGCTTCGTGCCTCGCAACAGCACGCCAACATTGTCTCCAGCCTGACCTTCGTCAAGCAACTTACGGAACATCTCTACACCCGTGCACGTCGTCGTCTGGGTGTCACGAATGCCGACAATCTGTACTTCCTCACCAACGATGACTTTGCCGCGCTCTACGCGACCCGTCACCACCGTGCCTCGCCCTGAGATCGAAAACACATCCTCAATCGGGAGCAAAAAGGGCAAATCGACAGGTCGGTCTGGGATCGGGATGAACTCATCCATCGCCGTCACCAACTTCTCTATCGACGGCACTCCAATCTCACTCTCATCACCTTCAACCGCTTTCAGCGCACTGCCAATCACAACCGGCGTGTCATCCCCGGGAAACTGGTACATGTCCAGTAACTCGCGAACTTCCATCTCAACCAGTTCCAGCAACTCAGCGTCGTCGACCATGTCCGCTTTATTCAGGTACACCACAATCTTCGGAACACCCACCTGACGGGCCAGAAGAATGTGTTCGCGCGTTTGTGGCATCGGGCCATCCGCCGCGCTACACACCAGAATCGCTCCGTCCATCTGCGCCGCGCCCGTGATCATGTTCTTCACATAATCCGCGTGTCCAGGGCAATCCACATGGGCGTAGTGACGAGACTCGCTTTCATATTCAACGTGCGCAGTCGCAATCGTGATACCACGCGCTCTTTCTTCCGGCGCGTTGTCTATCTGGTCGTATCCTTTTGTCTCGCCGCCAAACTTCTTCGCCGACACTATCGTCAGCGCCGCTGTCAGCGTCGTCTTGCCGTGATCAACATGACCAATCGTTCCCACATTCACGTGGGGCTTCGACCTTTCAAATTTCTCCTTGGACATGGCTGCTTAACCTCTTAGTTACTTACTCTGAAGCCGCTCGGGCTTCAGCTTCTCTTGATAATCGTTTCAGCGACGTTATTAGGTGCGACAACGTACCGGGAAAACTCCATCGAATAGGTTGCTCGTCCTTGTGTCGCAGAGCGCAGATCTGTCGCATATCCGAACATTTCAGCAAGCGGCACGTCGGCCCGAATGATGGCGCCAGCTGGCGACTCTTCGCTACCCAGCAACACGCCGCGTCGTCGGTTCAAATCGCCGTTAACAGTCCCCATGTAATCGTCCGGGGTCACAATCTCAACGTGCATGACTGGTTCCAAAAGAGCTGGCTTTGCGTTGCTTGCGCCTTCTCGAAATGCCATAGATCCCGCAATCTTAAATGCGACCTCGCTTGAGTCAACATCATGATAGGAACCGTCGTAAAGCGTTACGGTTACGTCTACCACCGGGTAGCCAGCTAACACGCCGTTAGCCAAAGCCTCTTGCACGCCCTTATGGACTGCGGGGATATAATCTTTCGGAACCACCCCGCCGGTAACTTCGTTGAGAAACGTAAATCCGGCACCACGTTCCGCGGGCTCTAGTTTGAGGAGGACGTGGCCGTACTGACCGCGACCCCCGCTTTGTCGCACGAATTTTCCTTCCGCTTTTCCTACTGCTGCAGTGATGGTTTCGCGATATGCAACTTGCGGCTTACCAACATTTGCCTCAACGTTAAATTCGCGTTTCATCCGATCAACGAGGATCTCAAGATGAAGCTCACCCATTCCAGCGATAATCGTCTGACCAGATTCCTCGTCGGTGGATACTCTGAAGGACGGGTCTTCCGCCGCCAACTTCATGAGCGCCACACCCATCTTCTCTTGG
Source organism: Proteobacteria bacterium UBA981 (assembly GCA_002292285.1). Classification (GTDB taxonomy): domain Bacteria; phylum Pseudomonadota; class Gammaproteobacteria; genus UBA981. The sequence continues at coordinate 6,388 of DBBP01000013.1, read as the reverse complement.
TCGCTTTGTGTCCTGGGCTCCACCGCGACGGCGATCACGGGTTCCGGAAAATCCATTCGCTCCAGCGTGATGACTTTATCTACGTCACACAGCGAATCGCCGGTCGTTATATCTTTCAGTCCGACTGCGGCGGCGATGTCGCCGGCTCGGACTTCCTTTATGTCTTCTCGCGAATTCGCATGCATTTGCAGAATTCGACCGAATCGTTCCTTTCGCCCTTTTACCGGGTTGTAAACGCTGTCACCAGATTTTACGACCCCTGAGTACACACGGAAAAAAGATAAGCTACCAACATAGGGGTCGGTCGCGATCTTGAAAGCAAGCGCAGCAAACGGTTCATCGTCGGACGGTTCGCGCGCGGCCTCTGTCATGCCGTCTTCAAGCAGGCCAACGACTGCGTCGACGTCAATGGGCGCTGGTAAATATTCAATCACGGCGTCCAAAACTGCCTGAACGCCTTTGTTCTTAAAGGCAGACCCGCACAGCACGGGAACTATTTCGTTTTCGAGCGTCCGTTTGCGAAGGCCGGACCGGATTTCGCTCTCGGTTAAATCAGATTCGCCCAAATACTTTTCAGTAAGTTCTTCGGAGGCCTCTGCTGCCGCCTCGACGAGGTTCTCGCGTAGCGCCTCGCACGCTTCGCGAAGATTTTCCGGAACTTCGCGGAATTCGAAATTCGTGCCCTGCAATTCCTCCGCCCAGTAGATTGCTTTCATCCGCACCAAGTCGACGACGCCTTCGAAAGCACCTTCCGCCCCAATGGGGAGCTGGATTGGAATTGCGTTGGCGCCCAGCCGACCAGCTACCTGCTCGACTACCCGTAAGAAGTCGGCGCCGGCTCGGTCCATCTTATTGACGAATGCGAGCCGTGGGACGCGGTATTTCGTAGCCTGGCGCCAGACCGTCTCCGACTGCGGTTCTACTCCGCCTACGGCGCAAAAAACCGCGACCGCACCGTCGAGCACTCGCAATGAACGTTCGACTTCAATCGTGAAATCGACGTGGCCAGGAGTGTCGATGATGTTTATTCGATGTTCCGGAAACTGTTTCTCCATCCCGGACCAAAAGCAGGTAGTTGCTGCGGATGTGATCGTTATACCGCGCTCTTGTTCCTGCTCCATCCAGTCCATAACGGCCGTTCCGTCGTGGACTTCACCAATTTTGTGAGACACGCCGGTGTAGTAAAGGATACGTTCCGTAGTCGTAGTTTTACCTGCATCAATATGGGCCATGATGCCAATATTGCGGTAGCGGTCGACGGGCGTGGTGCGTGGCACGAGAGCAAATCCGAATCCGGTCCCGACTACCAGCGGTAATGAGAGAAAGCGCGATTCGCTTCTGCCATCTTGTGCGTTTCTTCGCGTTTTTTAACCGCCGAGCCGCGATTCTCGTACGCTTCCATCATTTCGTTTGCAAGACGTTGGCCCATCGACTTCTCGTTGCGTTTGCGAGCTGCGTCTACGAGCCATCTCATGGCCAGCGCCATCCGACGGCTTTGGCGTACTTCAACTGGAACCTGATAGGTCGCGCCGCCAACACGGCGAGATTTAACTTCGACTTTGGGTTCTACATTCTCAAGAGCCGTCTTGAACACTTCGATGGCAGTTCCCCGACCACGCGCTTCGACTTCCGTCAGAGCGCCGTAAACAATTTTTTCAGCAACTGCTTTCTTACCGCGCGACATCACCATGTTGATAAATTTCGTAAGCGTGCGGTCTCCGTACTTCGGATCCGGAAGAATTTCTCGTTTAGCGGCTACGTGGCGTCTGGACATGAGTTCGGCTCTGAGATATCTGGAAGACTAGGCTTTCGGGCGCTTGGCGCCGTACTTCGACCGGCCCTTACGGCGGTCTCCAACACCGGAGGTGTCGAGCGTTCCGCGAACAGTGTGGTATCGAACACCGGGCAAATCCTTGACGCGGCCGCCACGGATCAGAATGACTGAGTGTTCTTGCAGGTTGTGCCCTTCGCCACCGATATAGGTGGTGACCTCCTGACCGTTGGTCAGCCGGACGCGTGCGACTTTGCGCAGTGCGGAATTAGGCTTTTTCGGAGTAGTCGTATAAACACGGGTACACACGCCACGTTTTTGCGGGCAAGCCTCGAGGGCTGGCACGTTGCTTTTCTTGCGCTGGCGCTTTCGCGGCTTACGCACTAATTGATTAATTGTCGCCATAACGATATGCAGCGTTCGTTTGTGAAACCCGATTGTTAAACAGCATTTACGCAATCCTTTCGTGGACTCTGAAGGACAGTCGACCGTGCGGTGTAGTACCGCGGTCGGGCTAAGCTCAGACGAGTCGGAAGAAACGACAGCGCAAAAAAACGACAGGCTGGATTGCTCCGGCCTGTCGTAGCAGCGGAATTATAAGAACCTGCGCCCTATTGTGTCAACGGGCGCTAAGCACTTTTTGTACTCGACTCGGTGGATTCTTCCGGCGCGTCGGCCTGACGGAGTTCAGCCATCAAATCGGCATCAAGATCTGGTGGCGGAGCTAAGGTGTCCAGGCTGAGCGGCGCAGGGCGTTTTCTGTCCTGATGGTAGGCATACCCTGTTCCCGCAGGTATCAAACGGCCGACGATGACATTCTCCTTCAACCCACGGAGTTCGTCGTGTTTGCCCGTGACAGAAGCTTCAGTGAGCACGCGCGTCGTTTCCTGAAATGATGCCGCCGAAATGAACGACTCGGTCGCCAGGGACGCTTTGGTTATCCCGAGCAGCAACTGCTGAGCAACCGCTTCCTCTTTTCCATTCGCGGTTGCCTGGTCGTTCTCATCCATGAGGCGTTCGCGTTCGATTTGCTCGCCTTTAAGAAAACGGGTTTCTCCTGGCGTTGCTATTTCGACCTTGCGCAACATCTGTCGAACGATAACTTCAATGTGCTTGTCATTGATTTTGACGCCCTGCAGACGATAGACCTCCTGCACTTCATTGACGATGTAGCGTGTCAGCTCGTGCGCACCCTTCAGACGCAGAATGTCGTGCGAATCCGGTGCGCCATCGCAGACCTCTTCGCCCATTTCCACGTGCTCGCCATCGAACACACCGACATGACGCCATTTAGGAATCAGGCTCTCGGTTTGCTCACCATCCGAGTCGGTAATAACAAGTCGCTGTTTACCTTTTGTGTCTTTACCAAACGACACCGTTCCGGACGCCTCAGCCAGGATTGCGGGCTCTTTCGGCCGCCGCGCCTCGAACAGGTCGGCAACACGAGGAAGTCCGCCTGTGATGTCGCGTGTCTTCATAGATTCCTGAGGAATCCGTGATAACACGTCACCGACGCTGACCTCTTGTTCGTGGCCAATTGTGACCACTGCATTTGGCGGTAAAAAGTATTGTGCAGGTATATCAGTGCCCGGGATCTTGAGCTCCGCACCGTTGGCATCGACGAGCTTGAGCATCGGACGCATATCTTTCGCAGCGCTACCGCGTTGCTTCAAATCCATCACGACAATACTCGAGAGCCCAGTGATTTCATCCACTTGCTTGGCAACCGTGACGCCCTCAGTGATGTCCTGAAACTGCGCGATGCCAGCGACTTCGGTGATAATTGGGTGGGTGTGGGGATCCCAGTTCGCAACCGATTGCCCGGCCCGAACTTCGGTTCCATCTCCCACGTTGAGCACTGCGCCGTAGGGCACTTTGTAGCGCTCCCGGTCTCGACCAGTCTCATCGTTTACAACCAATTCACCGGATCGCGACACCGACACGTAGGTACCGTCCTCGTGGGCGAGTGTCTTCATGTTGACGAGTTTAATTTTGCCAGTTTGCTTAACTTCGATACTGTTAATGGCAGCCGCCCGCGATGCTGCACCACCAATATGGAACGTTCGCATCGTCAGCTGTGTTCCCGGCTCGCCAATGGATTGTGCGGCGATGACACCGACCGCTTCACCGACGTTTACGCGATGGCCGCGAGCAAGATCGCGTCCGTAACATGCGGCACATATGCCGTATCGAGTCTCGCACGTAATCGCCGACCGCACGGTCATTTCATCTACACCGTGTTCATCCACAAACTCAACGAGTTTCTCGTCGATAAGCGTTCCCGCCGGCAAAATGACATCGTCTGAGCCGGGCTTCACAACGTCGATAGCTACAGTACGCCCAAGGATTCTGTCTCCGAGTGCCTGGATGACATCACCGCCCTCGATTATCGGTGTAACCACCAGACCACCAACGGTGCCACAATCCTCCTGCGTCACAACCAGATCTTGGGCGACATCCACAAGGCGTCGAGTCAGGTAGCCGGAATTAGCGGTTTTCAAAGCGGTGTCCGCCAAACCTTTCCGAGCGCCGTGAGTCGAAATAAAGTACTGCAGGACGTTAAGCCCCTCGCGGAAATTGGCGGTGATTGGCGTCTCAATAATTGAGCCGTCGGGCTTCGCCATTAGGCCGCGCATTCCGGCGAGCTGGCGAATCTGTGCGGCTGAGCCGCGAGCGCCAGAATCGGCCATCATGAAAATCGAGTTAAAAGAATCCTGACGGACTTCCTCGCCACTGGCCGTAACAACCGATTCCGAGCCCAGCTTGTCCATCATCGCTTTCGCGACCTGGTCATTGGTGTGAGACCAAATATCAACAACTTTGTTGTAGCGTTCGCCGGTGGTCACAAGGCCAGAAGCATACTGTTGTTCAATTTCTTTCACGGCCCGCTCAGCGGTACCGATAATCGTGGGCTTCTCATCCGGCACGACCATGTCGTCCACGCCGATCGAAACACCGGACCGTGTGGCATGCTCGAAGCCGGTATACATCAACCGGTCCGCGAATATCACCGTATCTTTCAGGCCGATGGTGCGATAACAGGTATCAAACAGGCGCGAAATTGAACGTTTCTTGAGAACCTGGTTGACCAACGCGAATGGAAGGCCATGTGGCAGCAGCGCGGACAAGAGTGCCCGGCCAACCGTCGTTTCGACAACTTCGCGATGCTCAACCACCTCACCGCCGTCCTTGGTGTCAGTTAAATCCATCCGGACCCGGCATTTAGCGTGCAATGACGCCGCGCCAGTCTCGAACGCACGATGCACTTCAGCGATGTCGGTGAACGACATGCCCGAGCCTTTCGCATCGGCAGATTCCCTGGTCATGTAGTACAGCCCGAGAACGACGTCCTGAGTCGGTACGATAATCGGGTCGCCGTTTGCAGGCGAAAGAATGTTATTCGTCGACATCATGAGCGTGCGAGCTTCAAGCTGCGCCTCAATCGACAATGGCACGTGAACAGCCATTTGGTCGCCATCGAAGTCGGCATTGAACGCGGTGCAGACTAATGGATGAAGCTGTATGGCCTTCCCTTCAATAAGTACTGGCTCGAAGGCCTGAATACCCAAACGATGCAGGGTCGGGGCGCGGTTCAGCATCACGGGATGCTCACGGATGACTTCTTCCAGGATGTCCCAGACTTCGGGACCTTCGCGCTCGACCAGCTTCTTCGCCGCCTTAATCGTCGTCGCCATACCGCGCCGCTCAAGCTTGCTGAAGATGAAGGGTTTGAAAAGCTCGAGCGCCATCTTCTTCGGCAATCCGCATTGATGAAGCTTCAATGTCGGACCAACGACAATCACGGAACGGCCAGAATAGTCGACACGCTTGCCAAGCAGGTTCTGGCGAAAGCGACCTTGCTTGCCTTTGATCATGTCCGCCAAGGATTTCAACGGGAGCTTGTTAGTACCCGTAATTGCCCGACCGCGACGGCCGTTGTCTAGCAGCGCGTCGACCGACTCTTGCAGCATGCGCTTTTCGTTGCGCACAATGATGTCAGGTGCATTCAAATCGAGGAGTCGCTTCAAGCGATTGTTCCGATTGATTACTCGCCGATAGAGATCGTTAAGGTCCGAAGTGGCGAATCGCCCGCCGTCAAGCGGGACTAGCGGTCGCAGCTCGGGCGGTAATACCGGCAACACTCTTAGGACCATCCATTCCGGACGGTTACCTGAGTGCAAAAACGCCTCCATCAACTTAAGACGCTTTGTTAGCTTCTTGATTTTCGTTTCCGAATTCGTCTTCGGAAGCTCTTCGCGAATGGTATTGACCTGCTCCGTAAGATCCACTGACTTCAGCAGTTCATAAATAGCTTCGGCGCCCATACGCGCGTCGAAATCGTCTCCGTATTGCTCGATGGCATCCAGGTAGGACTCTTCAGAGAGTAGTTGGCCTCGCTCAAGGTCGGTCATGCCAGGATCGATGATGACGTACGCTTCGAAGTAGAGGATGCGTTCGATCTCCCGAAGCGTTTGGTCGAGTAGCAACCCCATGCGCGAAGGCAAGGATTTCAGGTACCAGATATGCGCAACCGGGCTTGCCAGGTCGATATGCCCCATCCGCTCGCGACGAACCTTGGCCAACGTTACTTCGACGCCGCATTTCTCGCAGACAACG
>DBBP01000027.1:92796-367858 GCA_002292285.1 Proteobacteria bacterium UBA981 | reverse complement strand
TCCACTAAACCGTAGGAACTATCGGGTCAGCTGCAGCGCCTTGTTAGCCATCAGCCCTCCGAAAAATAGTCGCTGTCAATTCTTTTGAGCTCATACGTTGCTTCTAGCGAAACGCCAACATTGTTATCGATCATATAGTCGGCCAGGGTCGGACCGTCTATCAGGATAATTTTGGTATCAATGTTTTTAACATAGTCCGTGGCTTCGCGACTGAACGACGACGTTGTAATAAAGATTCCTTTTCGGGCTCTCTGCCCTTGTAGCGCGCCTGCGAATTTCTGGATTTCTGGGCGGCCTACGACCGCCTCCCAACGTTTAGCCTGGATATAAATAATGTCTAGGCCGAGCCGATCTTCCTTGATGATTCCGTCAATCCCTTCATCACCGGATCGACCGATCGCTTGGCCCGCTTCCTTTCGGGAACCTCCGTATCCCATTTTTACGACGAGATCGACAACCAAATCTTCGAAAAATGCCGGTGAACAACCCTTAACCGTTTCCAAGATTTCAGTCGCTAGATCGGAGCGCAGGCTCTGATAGGCGCTCTCTAATGTCTCCTCAGGCGTCGAATCGTCCGTTGACGAAGTTACGGGTGGCGCGGCGCTCGATTCGTTCTTCGGATTTCGTTGGGTCCGAAATGCTAGGAACTCATCGAACTGTTCGAGGAACGAAACGTTTATCGACAGCGGGTTTTCACTAAGAACCTTCGAGCCGCGAGGAGTAATTTGGAACAGACCACGCTTCGGGGAGTCGAGCAGCTCGGCCTTCGTCATATATGTTCGAGCCCAGCCGACACGATTGTCGAAAGTAGGCTGCTTCCCGCTTGGCAAAAGCTCGCGCCGCTCTTCGGAGGATAGCCCGAACTCTTCACCAAGTTTCTCTACCGCTGAACGAAATCGGTGAGTTTCACCATCGGACGCCAGCCGCAAAAGAGGAAGCATGATTGACTGGTAGTCTGGAATTGGCACGGTGTTTCCCTAATGGCTAACGCTACGATGAGCCGCGCTTGACGGCGACCGAACGAAGCGACAGCGCAGTGAAAAGAGCGGTCAAGCGTCGGACTCGATCGTTTTGTTAGATTTTTTCTTGTGCATTCGCAAATTTCTCGATTATTTCGGCAGCAAGCAACGGCTGTGTCTGCAGGATCATATGTGGAGCCTCGATCTGAGCCACTTCAACGTCGGGACGCAGCTCCTTAATTCGTTCGAGGTTACCTGAAGGCACCACATAATCGTGCATAGCCTGTATGTACATGATTGGGACTGGACACGCCACCAATTCCCTTGTCACGTCGATGTTTATCACCTCTTTAACTCGTGAAGCAACTACAGCAGGAGCAACGGTAGTCAGGCTGCGGCTGATTAGTGCTCGAATTTCTGGTGTGGAGTAACGGCCAACCAGTGATTTCAGTTTTGCCAAAGATGGCGCAGGGTAAAACATAGCGGGGACTATTAGGTTTGCCGACCAAGCGGGGATATAGCCGTGAGGACAAGTTACGAATGATGCGGACAAAATGAGTCCACGAAGCCCAGCGGGATTGTTCTCGGCGAGCTTGAGTGAAAGTGGCCCTCCGTATGACTCGCCGAGCAAAATGTAGGGCTCGTGCTTTGGCAGTTGCGGCAGTATGTGTTCGGCTAAGTCGTCGTAGGTCGTCTCGCGGTCCGGTGGGTAGTCGAAAATTACTGTCTGGGCGTCGGTGGAGAATGACTGACAGAGAGGCTCGAAAAGTAGACCGGTTCCGTCGAGACCCGGTAGGAGCACAATATTCATCTATGAGATGTCGAAAAATCTAACAGCTAGTAGCGTTCTTGTAGCACGGGTCAGAGCGAACTTTGGTTCGGGCTAAAGCGGGACGTTGGAACACTAATCCGGTCTCTTTTTGTTGGCGTTGGTTTCGTATAGCTGTTGTAAGTCTATGCTGTCAAACGGAACTTGGGGTGGATCGCGGTTTTTCGTTGGGGTTTGGGCTCGGTAATAGCGTGCCATTGGCACGGTTTCTCAATTGTGCCGAAAACGATTACCACGTAGGCTCCGTTTTAGACGTGGGTTTATGCAAGGAGGCATGCCATGGGATCAGGACGATCCGCCTTTCTCGACGAAGTTCGCGATGCAATTCGTGTCCGCCACTATTCGATCCGCACAGAAAAGGCTTACGTTGACTGGATTCGACGATTTATTCGATTCCATGACTACGCGCATCCGCGTGACCTGGGGGAGGAAGAAGTTTCCCGGTTCCTGACTTACCTTGCGGTTGAGCGCGAAGTTGCCTCGAGCACTCAGAACCAGGCCCTCAACGCCTTAAGCTTCATGTATTCGAACGTGCTCGACCGGCCTCTTGGCGAGATGAGGAATATCACCAGGGCCAAGCAATCGCAACGCCTACCCCGAGTCTTGTCTGAACACGAGATTTCCATCGTGCTGCGTGCGGTTGAGGGCGACTACTGGTTAATCGCGTGTTTGCTCTACGGGTCAGGGCTTCGCGTCATGGAAGCGTTGAGGCTGCGCGTCGGGGATATTGATTTCGGCCATCGTTGTTTGTTGATTCGCGACGGAAAAGGCGCAAAAGATCGGGTGGTGACCCTCGCCGACGAACTCGTTGTCCCGCTCAGAAGCCATTTGGCGAAACGCCGAATCCTCTGGGAGCGCGATCGCAACAATGGCGTTGTTGGCGTCTACCTACCCTATGCGTTGTCGAGAAAGTATCCGACAGCAGGTATCGAGTGGCCGTGGCAGTACGTGTTTTCTGCGAACAAATTGACCGTCGATCCGCGCTCCGGGTTGGAACGACGCCATCACATCCACGACTCTGCGATGCGTAAGGCCTTGCGAAACGCGGTGCTTAAAGTTGGACTGGATACGCGTATCAGCTGCCACACCCTTCGACACACGTTTGCAACTCATCTGCTCGAGCGGGGCGCAGATATTCGTACCGTTCAGGAACAACTGGGGCACGCGGATGTTTCCACCACGCAAATCTATACCCACGTCATCAAGCGCGGTGGGTTTGCGGTGAAAAGCCCGCTGGGATCAATCCTTGGATTGCCGCCCAGCGATGACACGCCGTATTCGGACGATAGCGAACCCGATCATCCTGGCTTTCCCACGGGCCGCGAATGATTGTTTATTCGGACTCACGCGCCACCGCTCGATAGCCGATATCGCGTCGACAGAACATGCCATCCCAGTGGACTTGGTCAACGCGCGCATACGCTCGCCGCTGCGCTTCGCTGACACTGTCGCCAAGGCCAACGACACACAGCACGCGCCCGCCGCTGGTAACGCATCCGGAATCATTGAGCGCCGTACCCGCGTGGAAAATACGTGCGCTCTCGCTGTCGCCGTCGAGACCGTGGATAACGGCACCTTTAGCGTAGTCTGCGGGGTACCCGCCGGCGGCAAGTACGACCCCGAGTGCCGCGCGAGTATCGAATTCAAGCACCACCTTGCTCGCGTTGCCGTCGAGCACCGCGAGGCAGGCTCCGACCAAGTCGGTTTTCATGCGCATCATGATCGGTTGCGTTTCCGGATCACCAAAACGGCAATTGAACTCCAGCACTTTCGGTACACCATCCGCGCCGATCATGAGGCCCGCATAAAGAAACCCGCCGTAGGGTCGGCCGTCTTTCCGCATACCTGCGAGTGTGGGTTCGATTACCGTGCGCATAATCGTGGCTTGCATGGCGTCATCGATAATCGGTGCAGGTGAATACGCGCCCATGCCGCCGGTATTCGGGCCGCGGTCGCCATCGTCGCGCGCTTTATGATCTTGTGAGCTGGCAAATGGTATAGCGGTGTCGGCGTCGCACATGCAGATGAAACTCGCCTCTTCGCCGGCCAGGAATTCCTCAACGACGATGCGCGCGCCAGCCTCTCCGAAAGCATGGTCGCCGAGCATCGCGCGGGCGGCGGCGACGGCTTCGTCTCGTGTTGTAGCAACAACCACGCCTTTACCGGCCGCAAGCCCATCGGCCTTGATCACAATCGGGATAGTGCAGGTTTCGAGGTGGCTCAGCGCTTTATCAAGATCCGCGAACTTTTCGTAAGTAGCAGTAGGGATGTTGTGGCGTTTGAGAAAATCTTTGCAGTATGACTTTGATGCTTCGAGTACAGCTGCCGCTTCGGTAGGCCCGAAACAATGGAGATCCTGTGCACGGAAGACGTCAACAACACCCGCGGCGAGCGGTGCTTCGGGCCCAACAATTGTCAGGCCGATTTGTTCAGCGGCTGCGAACTCGACCAACGCTTCGATGTCTTCTGCGGCGATCGCAACATTACGTACACCGGGTTCGCGCGCAGTACCCGCATTACCAGGCGCGCAGATCACTTCCGTGACCTGCTCGGACAACGCACACTTCCATGCCAGTGCGTGCTCACGACCACCGCCGCCAATGATCAGTACTTTCATAGATAGCTCTGTTGCTAATTCAGGCTGGGCACGAAATGGGGCACAACGGACCCGTTGCGACTGCCCTGGCTGAAATATAAAAAGAAGCCGAAGGTATCGCTGCTACCCAACTATTGATGCACTCCAGCGATTCGGCGTCCGTGAATGTTAAGGGCTGTTTATTAGGCCGCCATGTGCCGGTACGCGTCGTTTAGCCCGATTCTAATCGAGAGATAAACCTTCTGTGCGCGTGCAGGACTAGGCGAAATTGCTTTCTCAAGCGCAGCTTACATAAAGTAAGTGAGCATTGAGAAAGTATTTTTAACGCCGTCATGTGCGCGCACAGGAGGTTTAGGCTCGATTAGTGGCGAAAGTGTCGTTCATTGGTAAACACCATCGCCATGTCATGCTCGTCGGCCGCGGCGATCACTTCTTCATCCCGCATCGAACCGCCTGGCTGAATCACCGCCCGGATACCGACTTCTGCCGCCGAATCAATCCCGTCACGAAATGGGAAGAACGCATCAGATGCCATCACCGATCCCGCCACTTCAAGTCCCTCATCGCCGGCTTTGATCGCGGCGATGCGCGCGGAGTACACGCGACTCATCTGGCCGGCGCCGACACCGATGGTGCGGCGGTCGCGTGCGTAGACTATCGCGTTCGACTTCACGCAGGCGGCGACGCGCCAGGCGAACAGCAGGTCGCGTAACTCGTCGGCGCTAGGCGCGCGTTTGCTCACCGTTTTCAGGCTACTTGCTGTGGTGATCTGCGCATTGAAGTCGCGGTCCTGTACCAGCAGGCCACCCATGACGCGTTTAAATTCGAGTTGGCGCACAGGGGCTTGCGGCCATTCGCCAGTCACGAGCACGCGGACGTTCTGTTTTGCCTTTAATACCTCGCGAGCCGTGTCATCGATGCTCGGCGCGATAATCACTTCGACGAATTGACGGTCAATGATGGCGCTGGCGAGCGTGCCATCCAGCGTGCGATTGAACGCGATGATGCCGCCAAACGCTGACGTCGGATCGGTCGCATAGGCCAGCTCGTAGGCGCTCGCTAAATCCTGTGCCTCGGCTACACCACACGGATTGGCGTGCTTAACGATGCAACACGCGGGGTCCTGGAAAGAACGCACGCAATCGAGTGCAGCATCGGTGTCGGCAATATTGTTGTAGGACAGTTCTTTGCCCTGGATTTGTTCGGCGGTTGCGAGCGTTGCCGCAGGCGGCGCAGCATCAACATAAAAGGCGGCTTGCTGGTGCGGGTTCTCGCCATAGCGCAGCAGCTGGCGACGGGTAACGCGCACATCGAGCTGGGCTGGGAAGGTCTCGTCAGCGTCACCAGCGCGGGCGGCCAGGTAGGTGCTGATGGCATGGTCGTAATGCGCAGTATGCGCGTAGGCTTTGGTCGCCAGTCGGTAGCGGGTTGCGGCGCTGACTTCACCAGCCTTTTCGAGTTCATCGAGAATGTCCGGGTAATCGCCTGGATCGCAAACGACTGAGACGTACGCGTGATTCTTCGCTGCCGCGCGCAGCATGGCCGGCCCGCCGATGTCGATATTCTCAATTGCCTCGTCGAGGCTGCAATCGGCGCGTGCGACGGTTTGCTCAAACGGATAGAGATTGACGATAACGAGATCGATGGCCTCGATACCGTGCTCATGCATCACAGCGTCGTCGGTACCGCGGCGCGCCAGAATGCCGCCGTGCACTTTGGGGTGCAGAGTCTTCACGCGGCCGTCCATCATTTCCGCCAGGCCGGTGTGTTCGGAAACATCGCGAACTTCAAGGCCGGCGTCGCGCAGCAGTTTTGCCGAACCGCCGGTCGAGAGCACGCCGAAACCGTGCGCGATGAGGCCGCGCGCGAGTCCTTCTATGCCTTGTTTATCCGAAACGCTGATTAATGCCCAAGCCGCGGGCGAAGATGGTGGTGCAACCATTTATTTTGTATTGAGGCCGTATTTTTGCAATCGTTTGCGCAGGGTGGCGCGATTCATGCCGAGCATTTGTGCGGCACGTGAAACATTGCCGCGGGTTTCGCGCAATGCGATTTCGAGCAGGGGACGTTCGACCTGCGAGATGACCAGATCGTAAAGTTCAACGGCAGGTTCACCGTTCAGATCTTCGAAGTAGCGATCGAGCGATTGGGTCACCATCTCACACAGCGGTTCGTGCGCGCGCTTTTGTTTAGGTGCTGTCATGCCGCTGCTTTCAACGTCATGTCGCAATCAAGGCTGTCGAGAAAGCGGTGTTGTGTAACAGTGTCTTCGAGGCGGTTAAATCTGGCCTTGTAGGCACGCCCGTCACTGAGTCCGTCGAGATACCAGCCAATATGTTTGCGCGCAATGCGCACACCTGCCGCACAGCCGTAATGTTCGTGCAGTCCTTCGAGATGTTCACGCATCACCGCGACGCGCTCGCGCCAGGTTGGTGCGTGCCATGCGCGGCCGGCGAGAGCCGCCTTAATTTCACCAAATAGCCACGGATTGCCGTGCGCCGCGCGGCCGATCATGAGGCCGTCGGCGGCGGTGTAATCGAGGACCGCGAGCGCCTCGCTGGCGCTGGTGATATCGCCGTTCGCAACGACCGGAATATTCAGTGACTGTTTCACTGCGGCGATAGTGTCGTATTCAGCCGTGCCGCGAAAAGCGCACGCGCGGGTGCGACCGTGCATGGTCAGCGCGCTGATGCCGCAATTCTCAGCCAGGCGTCCAATCGCCACGCCATTACGTTCCGTGGTCGTCGAACCGGTACGGGTTTTCAGCGTGACAGGAATATCAACGGCGTTAACGACGGCGCTCAAAATCGCCGCGACCAGCGGTTCGTCGCGCAACAGCGCAGAGCCGGCCAGTTGCTTGCAGACTTTCTTGGCGGGGCAACCCATGTTGATGTCGATAACGTCCGCGCCGTGCGCCGCCGCTCGTTGTGCCGCGTCTGCCATGGCGTGCGGATCAGCACCAGCGATTTGGATGATCAGCGGCCCGCGTTCAGCGTGCATGTTCAGTCGGGTACGGGTCTTGCGGCTCGACCACAACGAGGTCTGCGAGGTGATCATTTCTGATACGGCGTAGTCTGCACCGAGGCGCCGGCAGAGCATGCGAAACGGCCGATCGCTCACACCCGCCATCGGGGCCAGAGCAAGCGGCCGTCGAGAAAGCAAATCACCGAAATTCATGTCAGAAACAATCGCCAAAGTCTCAAAGACCCCGTCGCAGCGAAGAGACCCTCGCTGCGAAGCGGTGTGTCGTCGGGCAACCCATGCCCGAATGTTCCCCCGGGGCATGGATGAGAGGGCTCGATAATAGCCAGATTGCGGTCAGGCTGAAAGGGTATCCGGTAACCCCGGACGTTTTTTTTCTCAGGCTGGCCGAAGAGCTTCGGCAAGCCTTTGAATTTTATCGGACGGGCCGCGATCTGGCTGCCCACGCGTGCGCCAATTTGGCCGGCTCGGGTAATGCAATCGTCTCGAGACAGTCCCGCGATGTTGAATGATATTGCTCACGGCACTGCCGTGATTGCCGCTGACCCTGGCGAGTGCTACAAGAATGTGAACTCGAAACTGGTCGCACGCGTCGCGTCGCCGCCGAGTTCCATCACCACGAACACCGGTTGCGCAGGCGTCATGCCGTTTTCAAGTGCAATGCTGCCATCGAGATATTCCGCCGGTGCAAAACGTCGCGCACCGACGAGCTCGCCGACGCCGTTGTGCAAGCGCAATTCGATAATCGGATAGGGCTCGGCGCGCTCGCCATTGTTGATGATGGTCGCGTTGACCAGCAAGGCCTCGCGATACTGCGGGTGATCGCGGACATCGCGGGCGAGCAACTGCACCGCCGAAACCGCCGGCGTATCTTCCCGGCATTTGATTTCCTCGCATACGCGCGCAAACAGCGCAGTGCTTTCCGGCACCGCGAGCATGACTTCTGCGCGGTATACAAACGCAGCTTGCGAACCACCAAGGAGCAGTAGCACCAGCGCTGCAAACGTCCATAGTGCCCTGAGTGCCGGGCGGGGTGGTGGTGCGCCGGCGAGCGCCGCCAGGTCGTCTTCGAGAGCTACCGGAACCGCATCCGGTACAGTGTAGTCCTGCGCCACCTCGTCTTCGGCTGGCGCAGCAAGGACATCATTTTTCGACTGCTCCGCGTCGCCATCACTGCCGGGTTCGGTAAAAAGAATGGCGTGATCGGCTGCGCTTAGTGTCGAACCAGATTTAGCGGGCGGGGCAGCCGGGCTGTCGTTGGGGTCATCTGGCGGTGACCCGAAATCGAAATCGTCAAAGAGATCTTCGTCAAAGCTGGTGGTTGTCGACGCTTCAGCGGCCAACGTGTCGACGGCGTGTTCGGCGTCCTTACGCGCTACTTCGACGTCCGGCTTGATGCTGGTATCCGTCGGCGCAGTGTCGATATTTGAATCCGTCGCGCCGACGCTCGCTGTACCCGCGCCGGCCGCTAGGACCGACGCTGCGCTGGGCGGGGTGGACGTTTCTGACTTACGCAGGTCCTCTGCGGGATCATCAGGCGACGTGTGCCCGGCTTGCATCGCGACGGCGGCCGGTTTCGTGAGCGATGCGTCGGGAACCAGCTCGGGTAAGTCGAGCGGGGCTGGGGTGCCTGCGCCTGGCTCGGTTGCGGGTGGCGCACTGTCAACGACCTGTTTCGTGCCGGCGGGTGAGGTGGTTGCTGCGGGTGTCGCGGTTGCGGGCGGTGCGGCTACTGCCGGTGCGAGTGGCGTTGTTGACACGGAACCCTGCGCAGAATCGTCGTGCTGCGCGGGCGCTGGTGTCGATCGTGCGGTCTGCGTTTGCGCGTCACGCGCTGGTTTCGATGTCGTCGTTGCAGTGCCCGGCGAAGCGCTTGCAGAGGTAGCGTTGCTGGGCAAAATTCGGGCGTCCGATTGGCCGGATAACGCAGCGTCGGAAGGGCGGCGAGGCGCAGCCGGTGGCTGTGGCGCCGCTGGGGACGCGAGCGATGGCGATGGCGATGGTTCGTCTGTCGGCGTTGCCGCCGGTTCGCTCGGGGTCGCAATCGTAGCCGTGGCAGCAGACGCTTCGGTGCTTGCGGGCGGGGGTTGGGCGGCCAATATCGCGGGCGGCGATTCGACCGCTTGCGCGGACGACGACAACTCAGTTTGTGGACTTGCTTGCGGCGCGGCAGCGGGAGCGTTCTGCAGCACGGGCGGCACGCGCTCTTCGACCAGCGTTTCAAGGGCGTTGAAAACCGTATCGCATTGGCCGCAGGTGACATAGCCCGAAGCCGCACTCAGATGTTCGGCACGAACCCGAAACCAGGCCTGGCAACTTGGGCATCGCGTTATCAAAGCCAGTGTCCTCGCTAGGTCGGTGGCGAAAGTCTAGCAGGCTGTCGGAAAAGTCTCAGGTTGCCGCCGAACTCAGAGCACACGGCCAAGACATAGCACCGAAGACCTTGGGCAATGTGAACGTAGTGGCTTGCGTTATGGTGGAACAGTGCTCGCGCTGCTACTTCTCGCGCACTACACACGCTGCCTGGCGTTCATGCCTGCGCGGGTCGGCGGCGACCCGCGAGCAGCGCCCATTCATCTCGCACGACCGCCGGTTCAAACTCAAAATCTGACGTGTAGGCGTCGAGGACGCTATCAATTTGGGTTTGCAGCAGACCGGCCATAGCAATGTGCCCGCCGGGCGCCACACGCGCGACGAATTCGGGCGCGAGTTTCAACAACGGGCCGAGAAGGATATTCGCCACCAGCATCTGCACCGGTGTCGCGGCCAGCTCGCCAGGCAGTGACACCTCGATGTCATCCTGAGCGTGATTGAGTTCGATATTTTCGCGTGTTACCAGCACGGCCCTGGCATCGATATCGACCGCTTTAATGTTGCGCGCGCCGAGCCGCGCGGCAACCAACGCCAGAATCCCGGAACCGCAGCCATAGTCGAGCAGCGTCCGATCGCCGAACGGCGCCTGCGCAACCAGCCAATCGATACATAAGCCGGTCGATTGGTGGCTGCCCGTGCCAAAGGCCTGACCGGGATCGAGACTCACCACATGGCGGGCCGTCGGGGGTGGTTCCAGCCAGCTCGGACACACGCACACGCCGCCCGAGAACGACAAGGGCGTCCAGCCTTCTTTCCAGCGCTCAGCCCACGCTTCTCCGTCAATCGGACGGCGCGCGAGTTGAATGCCAGGTAACGCCTGACGCAAGGCCTGTTCAATGGTGTCGGCCTCGGCGATATCGGCAAATAAAGCCTCGGCTTTGAAGCGCGACCAGGGTGTTTCGACAACCGTATCGGGCTCGGCGAAAACGTCCACATCGCCGTCACTCTGGGTGATGGCGAGTGCGCCGAACGCTTCCAGCAGCGCCTCGAATTGCGGCCACTCGGCAACAGAGATTTCGCACTCGAGTGCAAACATCGTTCAGGCCAGCCCCAGGCGACGCTCCAGATAGTGAATGTCGGTACTGCCGGTACGGAACGCCGCATCGGAGACCAGGTCGATGTGCAGCGGGATGTTGGTATCAATGCCTTCAATGACGAGTTCAGTCAGGGCATTCTCCATGCGCTTGAGGGCGGCGCTGCGATCCTCGGCGTGGCAAATGAGTTTGCCGATCAAAGAGTCGTAATACGGTGGCACCGAGTAACCCGCATAAATGTGCGAGTCGATGCGCACGCCAGGGCCGCCGGCCGGATGGTAGACCGAAATCTGACCCGGTGACGGTCTGAAGGTGTAGGGGTCTTCGGCGTTGATGCGGCATTCAACCGCATGCCCGGAAAAGCGAATGTCCTGCTGGCGAAAAGCCAGCGGTTCGCCGGCCGCCACGAGTAATTGCTGCTTCACGAGATCGATGCCGGTAATCATTTCCGTGACCGGATGCTCGACCTGGATGCGCGTGTTCATTTCGATGAAGTAGAACTCGCCATTCTCGAACAAAAATTCGAACGTCCCGACGCCGCGATAACCGATGCGTTTACACGCATCGACACATAAAGCGCCCATACGGTCGCGCGTGGCGTCATCGATGCCGGGTGCCGGTGCTTCCTCGATAATTTTCTGATGGCGACGCTGCATGGAGCAGTCGCGTTCGCCGAGATGCACAACGTTGCCGTGTTCGTCTGCGAGCACCTGGAACTCGATATGGCGCGGGTGTTCGAGAAATTTTTCGAGATACACGCTGTCGTTCTGAAACGCGCTTGCGGCTTCGCGCTTGGTAAGCATGACGGCGTGGCGCAAAGACGCTTCACTATGCACCACACGCATGCCGCGTCCGCCGCCGCCACCGGAGGCCTTGATGATTACCGGGTAACCGACGCGCCGCGCGATTTCGATATTTTCCTGACTATCATCGCCGAGTGGTCGACCCGAACCGGGTACGCAGGGAATACCAGCTTCCTGCATCGCGGCGATCGCGGAAAGTTTGTCGCCCATCAAACGCATGGTGTCGGGGCGTGGACCGATAAACACAAAGCCGCTCTTTTCAACACGCTCGGCAAAATCAGCGTTCTCGGATAAGAATCCGTAGCCGGGATGAATAGCCACCGCATCGACAACCTCAGCAGCCGCGATCACGCCCGGGATACTCAAATAGCTGTCGGACGCCGCAGCCGGACCAATGCACACCGACTCGTCAGCCAGGCGCACATGCTTTTGATCCCGATCGGCGGCTGAATGCACCGCCACAGTTTTAATGCCGAGATCCCGGCAAGCGCGGAGTATGCGCAGCGCGATCTCGCCGCGATTAGCAATAACGATTTTATCGAACATGGTGGCGTCTCTATCTTCGCCTGGCGTTCACGCCCGCCAGTGGCTGCGGGTATCGCGAACGCGGCGGCGCGAAAGTCAGGTTCGCAGCTGGGTTCGCGCGCCGAAATGGCGCACCATCAGGCAACGATGAACAAGGGTTGATCGAACTCAACGGGGTAGCCGTTCTCGACCAACACGGACGTCACCGTGCCGCCGACCTCAGCCTCGATGGGATTCATGATCTTCATTGCCTCAATGATGCATACCGTATCGCCAACGCTAATTGTCTGGCCGATTGAAATGAACGGCGCGGCTTCGGGTGACGGTGCGGTATAAAAGGTCCCGACCATGGGCGATTTCACCACCTGACCCTCGGGCGCGCTCGGTTCCGGCACGCTCGCCGGTGCGGCAGCGACCGGAGCCGCAGCGACTGGCGCGGGTGCAGCGCTCGCAATCGGCCCTCTGCTGATGCGTACCGATTCTTCACCTTCGTGAATCTCGATTTCCGCGATGCCGGACTCTTCGAGCAGCTCGATGAGTTTTTTGACTTTTCTGATATCCAAGCGTCTCTCCAGGCGCGGTCTGCAGCCGCGACTTAGTGTTCGTTAGCTAGTTAAGGTGTCTGTGGGCGGCACGGATGGCGAGTTCGTAGCCGAGCGCACCGAGGCCGGATATCACGCCAACCGCGATATCGGACAAATAGGACTGATGGCGGAACGATTCGCGGGCGAATACGTTCGAAATGTGTACTTCTATAAAAGGTATGGCGACCCCAAGAAAGGCGTCGCGCAGCGCGATACTGGTATGGGTGTAAGCGCCGGGGTTGATAATGACGAAATCGACGGCGTCGACGC
Source organism: Proteobacteria bacterium UBA981 (assembly GCA_002292285.1). GTDB lineage: Bacteria > Pseudomonadota > Gammaproteobacteria > UBA981. The sequence continues at coordinate 354,903 of DBBP01000027.1, read as the reverse complement.
TGGCCTGATGAATTCGCTCAACAAGGCCTGATTCACTGTTGCTCTGATAGCAGCTGGCGGCGAAACCTTCTGCCGATGCTTTTGCGACTAAATCTGCTTCCAACTCTGCCAGCGTCAATGAACCGTAAATCTCGGGTTCGCGACGGCCCAGGAGATTGAGATTGGGGCCGTTGATAAACAGCAGTCTGGACACGATGAAAATCCCGTAGGCGCGTGAGTTGTGGTGTGCGCAAACTACCACAAAGCGCGTTAGGCGAAAACACGTTTCCCGATTTTAGACGCCAGATTATCGTGTTATTTGGAGGTTTGTGGTGATTTCATGAAACTGAGGAGTAACGCCTCGGCTTCATCGGCGTCCCACTCGCCCTGATGGGTATAGCGAATCTCGCCGTGATGGTCGAGCACCGCCGTGTAGGGCAGCGCGCCGATGTCATTGCCGAGCTGTTGCATGAAGCGTACGACGGCCTGATCGCCCACCAAAACCGGGTAGTTCACGTCATTGTCCGCGACAAAACCCTTCACCGCCGCCGCCTCATCGAGAGCGACACCAACAAATTGCAGCCCCTGCTCGCCGTATTGCTGCTGCAAGGCCACAAAAGCCGGGATTTCGCGCAGGCAAGGTGGGCACCAAGTGGCCCAGAAGTTAACCACCAGGACATCATCAGCCCACTCGCGCAGCGCTCGCGGCGGACCGGCGAGAGATTTAAACGTCCAATCGAGCGCATTCTCGGCGCTCGCAGGTGTCGCCGGCGCCTCGCTACGTGTCGCCGTGACCAGCGGCGCCGGCGCGGGGGGTTTGGCGAGCCCGCGGTGGGTAATGTATCCCGCGCTGCCAGCCAGCATCGCGAGCGCGACCAGCAGGATGGGATAGAAACGCATCAGGGCGCGCCGGTCACAGCGTCGAGCAGTCCGGCGAACGTGTCGGCATTGGCAAAGCCGATGAGGCGACGTTCGCGCAGTTCTTCACCGCCACGAAAGAACAGCACAGCGGGCGGACCGAATAGCTCATAGCGCCGTAACAAGGCCTTGTCGATGTCGTCGTTGGCAGTCACGTCTGCGCGCAGCAACAACAGCTTATTAAGACGTGCCGCGACAGTGGGGGCAGTGAAAGTCTGGCTTTCCAGGTGCTTGCACTCGATACACCAGTCCGCGTAAAAATCGAGCATGACGGGCTGATTGTTTGCTTGGGCGCTGAGCAGATGGGCTTGCAATTCGTCGGCGCTTTTAACCGCGACAAACGGACTTGCTGTGGGTGTGTGCGAACGCGCGCCAGCCAATGGCGCCAGCGGTTGGAGTAAGCGCGTTGCACCTCCCGCGGCACCGACCAGTACGATAATGCCGTAGACGAGCAAAACCACGCCGAGCGCCTTGGCCAGGCGGTGAGTCGCGCCGGCATCGTTGTCCACTCTACTTAGTGCACCAAGAAATACGGCACTACCGATGAACAGTACCGCCCACAACATTAACGCCACGGGCGGCGGGATAACCCGTTCCAGGAACCACACCGCGACGCCAAGAAATACGACGCCAAAAATTTGTTGCACGCGAATCATCCACACCCCGGCCTGCGGCAGGAAAGCACCTGCTGAAGTGCCGATCGCAATCAACGGGACACCCATCCCCAGACCCAGTGCAAACAGCGCTGCGCCGCCAATCAATGGCGAACCGGTCTGGCCGATATAAGCCAGCGCGCCGGCCAAGGGCGGGGCGACGCAGGGGCCAACGATAATGGCCGACAGCACGCCCATAATGGCGACGCCGGTGTAGCTACCGCTGCGTTGCTGGCGCGACAGCTTATCGATGCGCGATTGCAGCGCCGCAGGTACTTGCAACTCATAAAATCCGAACATGGAAAACGCGAGCGCGACGAACACCGCTGCGAAGCTCACGATAACGGCCGGGTGCTGGAACGCTGCCTGCAGATTCTGCCCGGCCAGGCCGGCGACCACGCCGGCCAGCGTGTAGGTCAGCGCCATCGCAAGTACGTAGATGCTCGATAAACCCAGCGCGCGGGCGGTACTGGCGGGTTGCTTTTGACCGACGATGATGCCGGACAAAATGGGCACCATCGGCAACACGCAGGGTGTGAGGGCAAGCAACAGGCCGAGGCCGAAAAAGGTGACCAGCGTTGCAGCGAGAGAGCGCTGACCAAGCTCGAGAGCGATACGGTCACTGGCAGACAAACCGCCGGTCGGTGCCGGCGTGCCGAGCGGTGTTGCGGCATGCGCTGCGTTAATGAGAGAGAACCCGACGGTTTTTTTGATGGGCGGGTAGCAAATGCCGTCCTCCGCGCAACCTTGGTAGCGCACCTCGGTTTCCAGCAAGCTGCCGGCAAGCGCGCCGGTCGTGAAGGGCACGTTAACGGTCAAGTCGTGTTTGTAGACTTCGACCCGGCCGAATTCCGCATCATCCTTAAACTCGCCTGCCGGCATCTGTGCGGTACCGAATTCGACGCCGGCGGTCAGCGGCGTGACCACAAGCTTGTCGCGATACAGGTAGTAACCCGGCTCGATTTGCCAGTGAAACTCGAGTTCACCTGCTGCGTTGATGCGCTCGCTTAAACGAAAAGCCTGATCGGGGGGCAGAAAGTCTCGTTGCCCGCCAAGTTTGACCGGCGCGCCAATGCGCTCAAGCTGCTCGAGCACGCCTGCGACCGTGTGGGAGCAGCAGACGACCAGCAGGAGCGCGACCAGCACACCAACCAGCTGGCGAGGGCGGACGCTATGCATGCGATGTACGCTTGTTAGCCATATGCGATACGGACCTCGATAAGCTCTGGGAGTTCATACGCGTGCGGTTCCTGGACTGACTCGGATGTGCCACGGATGCGGGCACAGGTGCCGCCAGGGTCAAAGTCTGCCACACGGATTCCTGCCCGCAATCAAATTTGCGCGCTCCACGGTTCGGTTGAACCTCGTGTTAGCGAGATACTTCATTTTCGAGCGCTTCAGCACAAAATGCATTCAAGCTCTTACCGTGTTTCACCGCTTCTATCGCCAGCCTTTCATGAAGGGTTTCGTTCAAACGTAGATTGAACTTTCCGGAATATTTTTTTCCGGCCATACCCGGCGGGAGGCGCTCGTTGTCATTCTCAGCCTGAGTAATCCATTGTTCGATTACTGTGCACAATTCTGCGAATACTTTCTGTTCGTTCTTCCCATGTACACCGCCTAGCATCAGCTCCGGGCAACGACCGACAAAGCAATTGTCTTCGTCCGACCATTCAACGATTTTGAGATATTGAGCGGATTTCTTCATTTCGACACCTGTTCGAGTGCAGCTTTCACTGCTTTCTCCTGGTACAGCTTTGCGTCCGAAGTGGTAGCGCCACTTATTGTGATACGAGCGCCGCTGGCGTGTATGAAATTGCGGTGGCTGCCTTTACCACTGCGTTCCATGAATCCCGCAGATTTCAGCGCGCTTAGCAGTTCTCTGATTTTCGGCGGCATCGAGAAATAGTACCATGCCAGTACCATTGCTTAATCTCGCCAGCACGGCGCAAGCGGCGCTCGGCGGCAGCTCAATCCACGCAATCGTCCGTGATATTGTAAGCCGCCCATGAGCCCCGACTTGAATATTTTGAACCCTTCGCTGCGACAACCTGGCCGCGGTAGTTGTTGTTTTACACGCAAGCAGGAATTGCCATAGTGCCCGTGTTTCTAATCTTGCTAATCGGGCTGATCAGTATTCCGCTCGCGGAACTGTATGTGTTGCTTGAAATTGGCGGGTCGATTGGTGCCGCGTCGACCATCAGCCTGGTCATCCTGACCGCCGTACTCGGGGCGTGGTTACTGCGTCAGCAAGGCATGGCGACCATCGCGCGTGCACAAGCGTCTATGAATGCCGGCGAATTGCCAGCCGTTGAACTGATGGAGGGCCTGATTCTCCTGCTAACCGGCATTTTGCTGTTAACCCCGGGATTTATTACCGACACCCTGGGGTTCCTCATGCTGTTGCCGCCTGTCCGTCGGCGTTTCGCGCTTGGTTTCGCCAAGCGTATGATCGTGCGTCACGCGGGGCAGCGCGGTAGATCGCCAGGCGCTGGCCCTGCTGGCGGCCCGCATACGTTCGACGGCGAATTCAAGGTCGACAACAACGACGGCAACGATTTACTGAAATAGCCCTGCGACTGAATCCCGGCGACCAATCCCGAGCGCTGATTAAAGTGCGACGAGAATGCCCGCTGCCTTATGGAGCGTCGCGTCCTCCTTGCAGAAACAGAAGCGGATATAACGTTCTTCCGGCGGCGACTGATAGAACACCGACATCGGGATCGCTGCCACGCCAATCTGCTGGGTTAACCAACGCACGAAAGTCTGGTCATCGTCATCGCTGATGGCCGAATAGTCGACCAACTGAAAAAACGTACCGGCGCTCGGCGTAAAACGAAAACGTGAAGCACTGAGCGCTTCGTTGAAAAGATCGCGCTTGTGTTGATAGAACGCGGGCAGCTGATCGAGATGTTCCGGGGTCGAAGCCATGAAGTCAGCCAGCGCATATTGCACTGGCGTGCAGGCGACGAAAGCGACGAATTGATGGACTCGGCGCAGCTCCGTCGTTAACGCCTCCGGCGCCACCACGTAACCGGTTTTCCAGCCCGTCACGTGAAACGTTTTCCCGAACGAGGAGACCACAAACGCACGCGCAGCCAGGCGTGGTTCGCGCAGTACGCTGGCGTGTTCGCGGCCGTCATACACGAGGTGCTCATAGACTTCGTCCGACACCACGATTAAGTCGTGCGCTTCAGCGAGTGTAGTGAGTTGGCGGATATCCTGTTCATCAATCACGCTGCCGCTTGGATTATGTGGCGAGTTGATCATGATCATGCGCGTGCGCGGCGTTACCGCACGCGCTACCTGATCCCAATCGATACGGTAATCAGGTGCTGCAAGACGCAAGTGCACCGGGATGCCCCCGCTCAGACGCACAGCCGGGTCGTAGCAGTCGTAGACCGGATCGAACATCAGCACTTCGTCACCGGGTTGAATCACGGCGGTAACCGCGCAGTAAATCGCTTCGGTCGCGCCCGGCGTGATGGTGACTTCGGTATCGGGGTTGGTTGTGTGCCCGTAAAAACGCTCGATTTTGGCTGCACATTGCTCGCGCAGGGCGGCGATCCCCGCTAACGGTGCATATTGGTTATGGCCGTTGCCGGCGTACCAACTCAGTCTTTCGCGCAATAGCTCAGGCCCGTCGTAATCCGGATAACCCTGGGAAAGATTTATCGCCCCATAATCGTGTGCCATTTGTGACATAACGGTAAATATTGTCGTGCCAACATCAGGCAACTTGCTCTGCAGGCTGGGGATGCGAATACTCATAGGAATGGGTCAACCAATGCAGTCAAAAATGTCACACTCGGATAGCGCCGCGCGCGCGCGGCCCAATATATTCAACCACGACGCCGGCTCATTATTCGCCCGGCCCGTAGCGAGCCGTGAGTGTTACCGGCGCTGTACCAGAGATCAACCAGGCGCCACGCTTGGGATGATGATTCGATGACTTCGTCAACCGTGTTGCCAGGACTTGCGAACGTGCCGCCCGCGTTGCGTCCGCAGGTCGAGATTTTGCTCGAGCGCTTTGCTCAGCAGGCGAGTGACAACGGCCTTGCTATCGAGATTAGCGAGGAGGTGATCAAGGTTTTTACCGCCAGCCCGTTCGTCGCGGAGCTCGCCATTCGGCGGCCAGAAGCATTCTGGCAGGAAATTCACTCGCCGCAGATTCATCACGCGCGCGACAGCGAGGCATTCGCCGCCGCGGTCGCCGAGGTGTTTAAAGACTGCACGGATTTGGCCCTCGCCAAACAGGCTTTGCGACAGTTGCGGCAGATTGAAATGCTGCGTCTCGCCTGGCGCGACATCGTCTGCGGCACGCCGCTTGCGACGGTGATGCGGGAACTGTCGGAGTTCGCTGATGCCGTGGTCAGTGGCGCGGTGAGCTGGTTACACGAGCAGGCGGCGGCGCGTTTTGGCCGCGCTTATAACGATGCCGGTCAGGTGCTGGAATTGGTTGTTGTTGCCATGGGCAAGCTCGGCGGGCACGAACTCAACTATTCGTCCGACATCGACCTGTTGTTTGTCTTTGGCGCGAGTGGCACGACCCGCGGCGGGCGTAAGGAAGTCGCACACCAGGATTATTTTGACCGGCTTGGGCGCGAGCTGATCAATTTACTGAATGACATCACTGCCGACGGTTTTGTGTTTCGCGTGGATATGCGCTTGCGGCCATTTGGCGATAGTGGGCCGTTGAGCGTATCGCTGAACGCGCTCGAACATTACTACGTTGTGCACGGGCGTGACTGGGAGCGCTACGCGGCGATTAAAGCGCGCAGCATTTGTGGTGATCCGGCCAGCCGTGAGGCGCTGACGGCGCTGATGCGACCGTTCGTGTATCGACGCTATCTCGACTTTGGTGCGCTCGATGCCTTGCGCGACATGAAGCAGCGCATCCATCGCGAGGCGGGCGCTGGCGCCCTGGCCGATAACGTTAAGCGCGGCCCCGGTGGCATACGGGAAATCGAGTTCATTGCGCAGTTTTATCAGCTCGTGCGGGGTGGTCGGGAACCGACCCTGCGGCATAGGGGGCTGTTTGACACGCTGTCGGCGACTGTGCAGCTTGGCTTACTCGAGGACGATGAAGTGGCAGCGTTGTGCGCGGCCTACGAATTCCTGCGCGTTAGCGAGCATCGCTTGCAACAGGTCAACGACGCCCAGACGCATACACTCCCCGACGATGACATCGGCCGGACACGCCTCGCCTATGCGTTTGAGTTTCCGGATTGGGCACACTATGCGCGCCACATGGAAGCTCACCGGGCAGTCGTTCGCACCGCATTCAGTCGCTTGCTCGAGGGCTCGCAAGCGAGTGACGAGAATGACGACCGACCGCCCACACCCTGGCAGACCCTGTGGCAAAGTTGCGACGACGAACAAACGCTCGGCGAAGATGCTCGTGGCCTTGCTCTTACGCTCGAAGCGGCGCAGCAGCAACTATTTGTTGGCCTGAAATCAGCCCGCGAACTGAATCGTCTGACCAACGAGAGCCGCGCACGACTGGACCGACTGGCGCCGCTGTTACTTGCCGCGACCGATCGCTTGCAACTATCGGACACCGCTATCCAACACCTGCTTCGGCTGACCCATGGCATCGTCAGACGCAGTGTTTATCTGGCTTTTCTGGCCGACAACCCGGGCGCACTGACACGCCTGCTGGAGCTGTTCAATGCCAGCACCTGGATCGCGGAGCAAATTATTGCGCAGCCGCTGTTACTTGATGAATTACTTGACCAGCGCACTTTGTTTACGCCACCCGAAGAAAGCGAACTGCGCGCTCTGGCCGGTAACCGTATACGCGTAGAGGATGGTCTCGAAGTGGCCATGGAGAATCTACGCGCGTTCAGAAACCAACAAGTATTGCGTGTAGCTGCCAGTGACATCAGCGGAGAATTTCCGGTCGCGCGGGTTAGCGACCAGCTGTCGAGCATTGCCGAGGCGTGCGTGGAGAGCGCTTTGCGTCTGGCCTGGGGCGATTTAGTCAGCCGCTTCGGCGAGCCGCATTGTGATGATGGCGCCGGGCTACGCCCGGCCGGTCTGGCAATACTCGCTTACGGCAAACTCGGTGGATTCGAGTTGGGTTACGGTTCGGATTTGGATCTGGTCTTTGTTCATGACAGCAGCGGCGCGGAACGTTATACAGATGGCCCGCGGCAAATCGAGAACGATGTTTTCTTTACCCGGCTGGCGCAACGTTTCATTCATATTCTGTCGACCACAACGGTCACCGGTCGCGCCTATGAGGTTGATATGCGTCTGCGCCCGAATGGCGAGTCCGGCATGATGGCGCCGTCGCTCGGCGCGTTCAGCGATTATCTGCTGCACGATGCGTGGGTATGGGAGCATCAGGCACTAGTGCGCGCGCGCGCCATCGCCGGTAATGAGCGTGTCATGGCGCGCTTCACAGAGGTGCGCAACCAGGTTCTGGCCGTGCCTCGCATTGACCACGAACTCAAGCACGAGATCGCCACGATGCGGGCGCGAATACTTGAGCAACATGGCACTGACCAGTCCTCAGGCTTCGACCTCAAACGTGGTCCCGGCGGTATGACTGATATCGAATTTATGGTGCAATACGCGGTCCTCCGGGGAGGCAGCGCGCATCCGTCGCTTCTCGACTGGACGGATAATCTGCGCTTGCTCGAGACAATAGCGACGCTGAAGCTGCTGCCAGGCGAAGCGTGCGAACGTTTGCACGACGCCTACTTTGCGTATCGCGCCGACATTCATCGCTGCGCATTACAGCAACGCGATAGTGTGGTCGACGACGAAAAATACCGCCAACACCGTCAGCATGTCATCGAGATCTGGAACACACTATTTAGTTAACCCTTTTGGGCAGGAGTTGAACCGATGAGTTACGCCGACCGCGATGGTGTGATCTGGATGGATGGAAAAAACGTGCCGTGGCGCGATGCCAATGTGCACGTGTTAACGCATTCGTTGCACTACGGTGTGGGCGCGTTCGAAGGCATTCGTGCTTATGAAACCGACAAAGGCACGGCGATTTTTCGACTCGACGATCACGTTCAGCGCCTGTTCGATACGGCGCATATTCTCGAGATGGATGTGCCTTTCAGCGCTGACGTTATCACCCAGGCGTGCGTGGAATCGGTCAAGAACAACAAGCTCGATACGGCCTACATCAGACCGCTGGTCTATTACGGCTCTGAGGGCATGGGCCTGCATGCGAACGACCTCTCCGTACATGTCGCGATTGCATCATGGTTCTGGGGTGCCTACCTGGGTGCCGAAGCGCTTGAGAAAGGTATTCGTATCAAGACATCTTCATATACCCGTCATATGGTCAATAGCGTCATGTGCCGGGCAAAGGCCTGCGGAAACTACATCAACTCGATCATGGCGCTGCAGGAAGCGGCGCGCGATGGTTACGATGAGGCCTTGTTACTGGACGCTGAAGGGATGGTCGCCGAGGGCAGTGGTGAGAATATTTTTATCGTGCGCAAGGGTGTGGTCTACACACCGGAACTGACTTCCGCACTCGAAGGCATAACGCGTGAAACGATCATGCTGATCGCCGAAGAGGAAGGCATGAAAGTCGTCGAGAAACGCATTACTCGCGACGAGGTCTACATTGCCGACGAATGCTTTTTTACCGGCACCGCCGCTGAAGTCACACCAATCCGCGAGCTCGATAATCGCCAGATTGGTCAGGGCTCTATCGGGCCCGTCACGAAAAAGCTGCAACAGGCCTATCTCGATCTCGTCACCGGACGACGTGCCTGCCCGTCCGATTGGCTAACGATCGTTAGCTGAATCGATAGCTGCAAGTCCGCAACACGATGACTGACAAGCGTCTCGTGGTGTGGCAGCTGAGCGACGGCAAGCGCGGGCATGAACGCCAGTGCGAAGGACTCATCACCGCGCTCGATGAGCTCGTCGCACTCGAATGCCACCGCATCAGGGTGACGACGACGCGCATGCGCGCGGCCATCGACGCAGTGCGTTCTGTCTTCCCCGCCGGCGCAGCACTGCCGGCACCAGCACTGATTGTCGCTGCTGGCAGTGCTTGCCAATGGCCGTTACTGGCAGCTCGGCGGGCCTATGGTGGACGCTCGATTTATTTGATGCGCCCGTTACTCCCACGCGCCTGGTTTGATGTTTGTGTCATCCCTGCACACGACCAGCCCGCACCACATCGCCACGTCATCGTCAGCGCCGGACCACTGAACCCGATGCGCTCCAGCGAGCCTAAAGACGCGACGCTCGGCATGATTCTGGTCGGCGGCCCATCGGCGCACTATGGCTGGGACACCGCCGCCGTGGTAAGCCAGATTGAGCGCATCATCGGCGAGGATAGAAGTATCCGCTGGCAGGTCACTGACTCGCGGCGCACGCCAGCTGCGTTCGCTGCCGCTGCGCGTGCCTCACCGGTAATCCAAACGTGTTTCAAACCGGTTAACGAGTGTGGGCCAGAGTGGTTGCAGGTGACGCTTGCGCGAGCGAGCCAAGCCTGGGTAAGTGCTGACAGCATTGCGATGATCTTCGAAGCACTCAGCGCCGGGGCCCGAGTCGGTCTCATCGAGGTGCCCGTGCAACGCGATGACCGTATCTCGCGGGTGGCCAGCGACTTGGTTGCGCGTGGTTGGGTTGGCCGCTTGGGTGCTCCGGCGGCAAGTGCGCCTGAGCTAAAAGAAGCGCAACGCTGTGCACAACTATTGGTCGCGCGCTGGCCCGATCTGGACCGTGTGGGGAACACCCGATGACCGCTCGGCTGACCGTGTTGCAAGTGTTGCCGGAACTGGAAGTTGGTGGCGTTGAACGCGGCACGCTTGAAATTGCTGACGCGCTAGTGAAAGCGGGCCATCGCGCACTGGTCGTGTCGGCGGGTGGTCGCCTGGTCGAGGAATTGATTGCCTGCGGCGGCGAGCATATTGAGCTTGATGTGGGTCGTAAAAGTATCACCAGTGCGGCACATGTCGGAACGCTGGCGAACCTTTACGCGACACACGAAGTCGACGTTGTCCACGCGCGATCGCGTTTGCCTGCGTGGATTGCGTGGTGGGCACGGCGCCGCTATCGAGGTTCACGAATACCCCGCTGGGTGACGACGGTACACGGTCCGTATTCAGTCAACCGCTACAGTCGCATTCTGCTGAGTGGCGAGCGCGTGATTGCGATCTCCGAATTTATTCGCGATTACATGACGCGCAATTATCCGGGCTATGCGGACGGGCGTATCGAGATCATTGCGCGGGGTGTCGACCGCACGTATTTCAATACCGGCTTTACGCCCGCTGCCGAATGGCAACGCGAGTGGAACAGCGCGCAACCGCGAACCCTGAATAAAATATTACTGACCATGCCCGGCCGTTTGACGCGCTGGAAAGGGCAACTGGATTTTATCGCTGTGCTGGCCGGTTTGCGGCAGCGAGGTTTGAATGTGCATGGGCTGGTCGTTGGCGGAGCTCATCGGCGCAAGCCGCACTTTGCTAACGAATTGCGTGCAGCTGTACAAACAGCGGGCGTCGCTGATGACATCACATTTCTGGGCAATCGCAACGATTTGCGCGAGATTCTGGCTGTCTCAAGTCTTGCGTATTCGCTGACTGGCGAACCGGAAGCTTTTGGTCGCACGACGCTGGAAGCATTAAGTCTGGGTACGCCGGTGGTCGGCTACGATCACGGCGGTACCGGAGAAATATTGCGACGGATGTTTAGCGACGGACTGGTACCGTTCGCTGATACCGATGCCGCTATTGAACGTAGCGTCGAACTGCTGGCAGCCAATATGCGGGTCGCCGAGTCTGAGGATTTCAGCGTTGCGCAGATGCAGGCTCGCACTCTGGCGCTGTACAGCGAACTTGCTAACGCAACTAACTGAGATCGCTTGAACGCACGCGATGGTTCACCAACGGGTGTAGTCGTAGCCAAGTGGGTAGCGCAAGTGTTGAGCACACAAGTCGCTAAACCACTCGCGTGCCGCGCCATCGAAATGATCAAGCGGCGCCTGCGTTGACGTGCGCACCGCCCCCGGGGGACGGGCCGGATCATCTTTTGCTGCCATGGCGCTTTTGTCCGATGCGGCAATGCCGTGTTCGAGCGCCTCTGGTTTGAGCCCCAACTCCCACGCCACGTTGACCCGAGACAACTCGCGATAGGGATCGCTCTGCAAATCCTCATAACGTACCAGGGTGGTAGCGCTCGCGGATTGGGTCAGCAACGGACCCCAACTATTTAAAAAACGGAAGCACCACCATACGTCGCTGTTATAACGTCGACCATGCGGATCGCCTTGCAGATACTCTTCGAAATCAACCCCGTACCGAGTTGCCCACTTGGCGTAGTTGGCCACCAGCGCGACGCGTACATCTCGCACCAGTACGACGTAACGGGGTAAGCGCAGCCAGCGCTGCCCGAGCCATGGATGGGCGATACTGTGACTGCTTAGCAAATGTGGCAGTGGTGCGTGGCATGGCGGGTCTTTGGGTCCGCCAATATAATCGTTGGCGTGATTGAAGCGCGGCGGCGGCAATTCGTATTGATACGATAGTGCATTGGCCAACATGAACTTTAGCCAATGGGTTCCGGACTGGTGCATGCTGACCAGCTGCCCGTCGCAATGCCGATGCCTGATCAACGAGAAGTTGCCGATAGCGCGACGCCAGGCATGAAAGCGAAAATGCGCTGGGCTGGGGTTCATTGACATGGCGACTCTTTAATCGGCGCTGCGACGGCAACCGCTATTATGCCGTGCATCGACGGTGTCGTTTCTTCTGAGGGCAGGACTTGGATTTTCTATCGCGGCCAGGTGAGATTAGGGTCGCGCGCAATCCGCTCCTGAACTGCCGCCCGTGCTTTGTCAGAGCGGTCGCTATCGATACGTATTTCAGACGAAAAAACCTGACGATTGGCCTGTGCGAAAAATTCTGATCCTGAAATTCGGCGCGCTTGGCGATGTAGTGATGGCTACGCCGCTGGTAGCTGCGATCTGTGCCAAACATGACGATGCCCATTGCAGTTTGCTGACGACGCCGGCCTTCGCGCCACTATTTTCCGGCTGGAAAGATTTACACGTCGTTGCTATTGACCGGCATGGCTTGAGGAATCTGTGGCATATGTTGCGCTTTATCCGTGCTGGCGAATTCGAGCGCATTTACGATTTGCAAGGCAATGATCGCAGTGGCTTGTTACTTGCCTTGGCGGGGCGGAGCGAGAAGGTCGGCATTCATCCGCGCTTCCCCTATACCCATCATCCGGATGAGAAATGGGACGGTCAGTCGCATATCTTTTCGCGCATGCGCGCTGTACTGGAAAGTGCGGGGGTGGGCGACGTGTCCGATCGACCCGTGCTGCTGGTGGACGACGCCATGGTTACGCGCGTCGCCCAGTGGCTGGAGAAGAATGCTCTCGCACGCGGCAGATTCGCGCTTTTGCATGCCGGTGCAAGTCCCACGCGGCCGGGTAAACGATGGCCGTATTTCGATGCGCTAGCACAGCGTTTACTGGCAGCCGGTATTGAGGTCGTGTGGCTCGGCGGTGAATCCGATCGGGATCTGAATCGACGCCTTGCGCGCAATGGCGGCATCGATGCGGCCGGTGCGTTTACGATTGTCGAACTCGCTGAGCTTGGACGTTCAGCACGCTTTGCCGTCACCAACGATTCTGGACCGATGCATGTTTTGTCGGCAGCGGGGATTCCGGTTTTTGGTCTGTTCGGGCCGAGTGACTGGCGTAGAAATCACGCGCTCGGACAGGCTAATCGTGTCATTACACCAGACAACACGGGGTCTGCTTCGGTCGCCTCGACCGGTGGCGATATTGCAAACATACCGGTCGATGAGGTTTGGCAACGTTTGCTTGACGAGCGCCTGCTTGACGACCCGACCGTGCCAGGCGACTTATCGCGATGACCGCGTCCTGAGCAGGTCGAAAATCGACTAACTCTTATCGATCGCTTCGCCCTCGAGCCTAAGTTTTTCGAGCTCGGTCGCGACAGCTGCAACGCTGAGCTCGTTTAAATTCCGATTGGGAGCAAGCATGATGCGAGCGTGTGGTCCCCACGGACGATAGCGCTGCGGTTCGCCCGGGCCGAATAGGGTCAGTGTTGGAATACTGAGAGCTGCAGCCATGTGGCCAAGGCCCGAGTCGTTGCCAACGAATACACTTGCCCTCGCCAACAACGCCGCCGCCGTGTTGAGCGTTGTGCGGCCACTGACATCGAGGCACGGCAGGTTGAGTTCGGCAACATCCACAGGACGTGCCGTATCGGCACCGCTTCCGAGCAGAATGATGCCGTCAAAAAGCCCTGCGCTGCTTTTAAGCAAGTCGTGATAGCGCTCGACTGGCCAACGCTTACCCGGCCAGTTTGCACCGGGCGCGACAGCCAGCCATTGGCGGCCGGGCAAGGACTGTAACAATTCTCGCGCTTGCGCAACGCTGTCTGGATCAAGATAGAGCCGGCATGGCGGCGGAGACGCGATGTCCAGGAGCGGCTCGAGCACGGCGTAATGCGTTTGAACAGCGTGTCTATTTGGATCGCCTCCGCGCCGATTAATGACCCGTTGCTGCGCACGAACCAGCCACGGAATCATCTTGGTGCGCAGATCAACGGCGACCCGATAAGGGTGTTGTCGAAGCGCTCTGAGCAAGCGCCATTGTGCGCGCCAACCCGCACCTTTTTCGCGATGGAAAATCTGACCGGTATAAGGCGCAGACTGCAGCAACGACGACGAGCGCCGATCGGCGACGATGTCGATCTTGCAGTCAGGATAGTGGCGAGCGAGAGCTTCGAGTACCGGTGTGGTCATGACGACATCACCGATGTTACTCAGAGTCACGACCAGAATGCGTTCATCTTGCTGCAAAAAGTTTCTCGCCGCGTAGTTACTTGCCGATACAAAAACGCGAGAAGATATCGCCGAGCAAATCTTCGCTGCTGTAACGTCCGCCAATGGTTTCCAGCGCCAGGGTCGCTTCGCGGTAGTGCTCGGCAGCGATCTCGGGATGACTGACCAGGATTTCTGGCGCGATGCCCTGTAGCGTTTGCGCCGCGCGGTTAAGCGCATCGAGGTGTCGGGTGTGCGCGCTGAAATCGCTCTCCGCCCCGTCGACTAAACCCATAGCGTCCGTTATCGCCTCAGCAAGTAAATCAACACCGTCACCGGTTAAAGCTGAAACGTAGACGCGTACCGGGTCGAGGAGGTGATCGCGGCGGGGCAGCACGGCATGTGCGTCAATTTTATTGTGTACGATGATGACGTCACAAGACGGCCTTACGTCTAGTCCAAGTTCCTGCCAAGCGAGGACGGCGTCGATTGGTCCGGGTTGATCCACGACCAGCAAGGCGAGATCCACGGTCTTGAGTTCTGCGTGAGCGCGGGCAATTCCTTGCTGCTCTATGTCGTCGTTCGTCAACCGGAGCCCGGCGGTATCGATGAGACGAATAGGCAGACCGTTAACGACGATATCGGCATCCAAAAGATCACGCGTGGTACCCGGCTGGTCAGACACGATAGCCCTGTCCTGCTCGGCGAGGCGATTAAGCAACGAAGATTTCCCGACGTTGGGTGCGCCCACGATGGCGATAGACGCTCCACTACGCAAGCGTGATCCGCGCTTGGCACGATTCACGATGTTTTGAATCGTTTCGGTAATTTCTTGAATCCGAGATTGCTGCTGGGCAAGGAGATGATCGGCAATAAGGTCGTCTGCAAAATCGATGCTTGCTTCGAGTTCGGCGCGCGCGATTTGTACATTGTGGATAAGCTCGTTAACCAACCGCGCAAAATCGCCATTGAGCGTGCGTTGTGCGGAGCGCAGCGCACGCTGCGATTGGCTCGCGATGACGTCGGCAACGGCTTCGGCTTGCGCCAGATCGAGCTTGTCATTGCGAAACGCGCGCTCAGTAAATTCCCCGGGCCGGGCCAGTCGCGCACCTAAAGTGCAGCAAAAACTGATCAGACGCTCCAGAAGCAGGGGATTGCCGTGCGCCTGAAGCTCCACACAATCGTCGCCGGTATAGGAATGGGGACCGGGGTAGAAAACTGCAATGCCCTGGTCGATGAACTCACCGTCGTCGCCGGTAAAACCGCAGTAGGTCGCACTTCGCGGGGATAAGGATCGGCCCGTGATATGTTGCGCGAGTTCTGAAGCTAGCGGACCACAAATGCGAACAATGCCAATGCCGCCGCGACCAGGGGGGGTAGATACCGCAACGATAGTGTCATTAAACACATGCGATCCAGGTAAGGCGCTTGAAGGGCCTAGGCAGCCGCCTTCTCGATTGCACGGGTGATCTGCCATTGCTGGGCAATTGAAAGAATATTGTTAACCAGCCAGTAGAGCACCAGACCGGACGGGAAAAACGCGAAAAATATCGTGAAGACAAATGGCAGAATCTGCATGACTTTCGCCTGGATCGGATCGAGCGGTGCGGGATTAAGCTTTTGCTGCCCCCACATACTGATGCCCATCAGTAGCGGTAAAACGAAAAACGGATCGCGCGTTGAGAGATCGTCCAACCACAAAATAAAAGGTGCCTGGCGCATCTCAACACTTTCCAGCAGGACCCAATACAGTGCGATGAAGACCGGGATCTGAATAACGATGGGCAGGCAGCCACCGAGCGGGTTAATTTTCTCGTCTTTATACAACTTCATCATGGCCTGATTGAGTTGTGCTTTGTCGTCTGCGTATCGATCGCGCAAGGCCAACATGCGCGGCTGCACCTGGCGCATATTGGCCATCGACCGATAGCCCGCGGCGGATAACGGGAAGAAAAATAATTTCAGGGCGATGGTCAACAGAATAATGGCCCAGCCCCAATTGCCAGTCATGTCATAGATATATCGAAGGACGCTGAATAAGGGTTTGGCAATGAACCATAAAACGCCATAGTCGACGGCGAGCTCGAGTCCCTCTGCTGTTTTACCCAGACGGTCGTGTCGTTTCGGTCCGATAAAAGCCTGGCTGGTGAAGGTGTGCGATTGCCCGGGAGCGAGAGTCGTGGCCGGACTCAAAAAACCGACCAGATAAATGTAGTTATCGAGGACCTTTGAATAGTATTGGTAGGCCTGTCCCACGGGCGGAATTAATGCAGCTACGAAGTAATGCTGAATGATGCCGACCCAGCCGTCGCGAGCGGTCTCGGCCAGTGGCTGGTCAGTTAGATCATCGATGTCGAATTTCTCGAAACGCTTTTCTGGTGTCGAGAGGGCCGCACCGGTAAACGTATAGACCATACCCTGGCGCGACGATTCTTCATTGCGCTTGAGTTGTTCGTACTGATGAACGGTGATCTCCTCGGGAGAACCGTTGCTGACAATATATTCCACATCGACTGAGTAGCTATCAGGTTTAAATCGATAGCGTTTTTCAACGGTTACGTTTTTGTCGTTGCGCCATTTCAACGGTACAACAAGCTCGTCCGTGCCGGACATTGAATAGCTCGTTTGAGCGGCGGAATAGTTAGCATGATGAGTCGGTAGGTCACCAGCCCCCGCCAATCCACCTTGGTAGACATATATTTTTGGCGGATGCTCGGCGAGTAGTTCTACTGCGACGTCCGGTGCTTTTGGATCGACCGGATAAGCTTTCAGAGCTACGCGTTCCATGTTCCCGCCAACAGTGGAAACGTCAATGGAGAATAGATCCGTTTCGATAGCTATCGTTTGTGGTTGCGCTGTTTGCGGGCTAAGGATTGTTTCTGCGGCCGGAGGGTTAATGTCAGGCGCCACTGACGACACGGGTGGTGGGGACGGGATTTCCGGCGCGTCAACAGGCATCGGGGTGGACGATGTCGTATTCGTTACTTGTGTAACCGGGGGCGCGGTGGGGTAGTCCTTCTGCCACGCCTGCCAAAGCAACAACGCGAGAAAGGCCAACGTCGCAACGAGGAAAAGTCGAATGTTGTCCATTAGGCCTGATCTTTTGCGCGGGTGGTGGGTTGGCTCGAATTAGATTCGCGACCCAATCGTTTGAAAACAGCTGTTATCACAGACGCTAGATCAGTTCGTGTAGTTGATGCTGCGGCTGGCTTTGCATTGATGACGATATCGAAGGCCGGAAGGCCGGCCGCTGAGTGGCGGAATCCTTCACGAATGATTCGTTTTACAGTGTTGCGGCGGTTGGCCCGTAATGAAACTCGCTTACCAACCGCGATGCCAAGGCGCGCTTGAGTCGCACCCGTTCGATAGTAATGAACCGTAAACTGTGCGACGGAAAAGCGCTGACCCTGACGCATAACAAGAATAATTTCTGAGCCGCGCAGCAATCGCTGCCCACGTTTCAGACGGGCAGTGGCGATCGGCGTATCGGACTGAGAACGGTCGATTAATCGGCGGCCAGTCTGGCTCGTCCGCGAGCCCGTCGTGATTTGAGTATGAGACGGCCACTCTTCGTTTTCATCCGTGCCCGAAAACCATGTTTGCGCGCGCGTTTCAGTCGGCCGGGTTGAAATGTCTGTTTCATGATTCAAATGATGCTCAGTTGAGTTACCGTCGGCACTGCGGAGCAGCGCCCTAAAAAAGGGCCGCGATAGTAGGCCGACACGTCGAAAAAAGTCAATCTTTTCAGGTTCGTATTAGCACCGGGGAGGGGTTGTGGATAAGTTTCAGGATCGCGTATACACTCGCTCGGACCCGACTCACCGATACAATTATAAAGAACCTCACGCGGTGCAAAATTCAATCTGGCAACAGTGCCTGGTGCGGCTCGAAAGCGAGCTCTCGCCGCAGCAATACAACACCTGGATTCGGCCACTACAGGCTGTGGAGCAGTTGGAAAGTGTCGAGATCCTGGCACCCAACCGGTTTGTGCTCGATTGGATTAGGGATAAATACAGCGATCGCATTCAGCTGATCCTCAATGACCTGTGTACGACGGACAGCATCGCTTTAACTATTGGTGTTGGAACGAAACCTCAACGGGTTGTTTCCGCGCCGGTGGTGGTAACCGAAAGTAAAGTGAGCAAACCAGCTGCTCCGGGTGGACAGACGGGTAGTGGTCTCAAGGCCGACTTTACCTTTGAGTCGTATGTGGAAGGGAAATCCAACCAGCTCGCTCGAGCGGCTTCTCTGCAAGTCGCTGAAAATCATGGAAAAGCGTATAACCCCTTGTTCATTTGCGGGGGTGTCGGACTGGGCAAGACCCATCTGATGCATGCTGTGGGTAACCTTATTTACAGCAAGAATTCAAACGCGAGAGTGGTGTACCTCCATTCCGAACGATTTGTCGCTGACATGGTGAAAGCACTACAGCACAACGTGATTAACGATTTTAAGAAATTCTATCGCTCCGTCGATGCGTTACTTATTGATGACATTCAGTTTTTCGCAGGTAAGGAGCGGTCTCAAGAAGAGTTCTTCCATACCTTTAACGCACTGCTGGAAGGCCAACAGCAAATTGTGCTGACTTGCGATAAATATCCTAAAGAAGTACCCGGCGTAGAAGAGCGTTTGAAATCTCGACTCGGCTGGGGACTTACCGTGGCAATTGAGCCGCCGGAGCTGGAGACCCGCGTCGCCATTCTGATGCGCAAGGCTTTCCAGGACAATATCGATTTACCCCATGAAGTCGCTTTCTTTATTGGGAAAAGGTTCAGGTCTAATGTCAGGGAGCTTGAGGGGGCGTTGCATAGGGTGATAGCGAACGCTCACTTCACAGGTAATCCGATTACTCTGGAATTTGCTAAAGAAGCGCTGCGAGATTTGCTTGCATTACAAGACCGGCTCATCACGATGGATAACATCCAGAAAACGGTCGCTGAGTACTACAAGATCCGTGTCGCCGATCTGTTGTCCAAGCGCCGCAATCGGTCCATTGCACGACCACGTCAGGTAGCTATGGCACTGTCGAAAGAATTGACTAATCACAGTCTTCCAGAAATTGGTGATGCCTTCGGTGGGCGAGACCATACAACAGTTATCCACGCATGCCGGAAGGTCATAGAACTGAAGGCAAGTGACAACCGAATACAGGAAGATTACGCAAATCTGGAGCGCATATTGACGTCTTGACTGCAAACTAAGTGCAAACAACCTGTGGATAAGTGATCACGCTCGTAAGAGACTAAACTGTCCACAGCTTGCAGACAGCTTGCTCGATTTTTTTAGTCGAAAATAGTCACATAAATATCTGAAATATAAGAATAAATAAGTTTTACCCGTTTCCATGGCGACTAATAGATACAACAGATGAAGATCAAACTCTCAAGAGAATTATTATTACCTGTGCTGCAGGCAGCGAATAATGTTGTTGAGCGGCGGCAGACGTTACCGATTTTGAGTAATCTGCTGTTTCACTTCGAAGGCTCAGCGTTGCAGGTCACCGCAACGGACATGGAAGTTGAATTGGCCTGCGAACTCGACGCCAACCCCGGTACCGACGGTGACCTCGCGCTACCTGCACGCAAGCTGTTCGATATTTGTCGAGCGCTTCCATCGGAAGCCGAGTTACTCATCGAAGGTTCAGGGGCGAAAACAAAGATATCGTCCGGCCGAAGTCGATTTTCCCTGGTGAGCATGAAGGCAGATGAGTTTCCTTCAATTGGATCTTTCGACGCGTCAGTCGATTTCGAGATGGAAACGGACTTGCTTCGTGATCTTTTGGAAAGCACCCATTTCGCAATGGCCCACCAGGACGTTCGCTACTATCTGAACGGACTTTTGCTGGAATTGGATAATCACCGCATCCGGGCTGTCGCAACGGATGGACACCGATTAGCATTAACGGACAAAGTCATCAATCTGGAGTTAGATGCGCCCAAGCAGTTTATTTTGCCCCGCAAAGGGGTGTTGGAAATTAACAGGCTGCTTAACGTTGCCGGTGAATCCGTAAAAGTCTCTATTGGCGAAAACCATATGCGAGTCGACTGTGGGTCACAATCGTTGACGACCAAGTTGATTGACGGGCGATTCCCGGACTACGAGCGTGTAATTCCGAGGGAGAGCGACCACGCTATCTTGGCCGATCGGGAAGTCCTCAAATCAGGTTTGAGTAGAGCTTCAATACTCTCAAACGAGAAATTCAGAGGGATCCGACTCATATTAAAGGAAGGTCTTCTGACTGCCGTCGCACACAATCCTGAGCAGGAGGAAGCGGAAGAGGAGATCGAGATCGACTATTCCGGTAGCTCTATGGAGGTCGGCTTCAATGTTTCGTACCTGCTCGACGTTTTGGGCGTCATGCGATCAGACGTCGTGAGGATTGATCTTGTTGACGCCAATAGCAGTTGTTTGATTCGGGTACCTGACGAGGAGGGGTCCCGATACGTTGTGATGCCGATGCGCCTTTGAGGAGTCGTTGTCGAATCCAGCTTAGCCGCGGCATCCGGAATTTCTGTCGATGCAATTTAATTCGGTAGACATCCACAACCTTAGGTGTCTTCAAGACATCCAGTTCGTCCCAGATGCCGGTACGAGTTTGATTGTAGGTGCGAATGGAAGCGGTAAGACCAGTGTATTGGAAGCGCTCGCGTTGGCGAGCCTCGGGAAATCTTTTCTATCTAATCGCTCCTCGGATATTGTCAGGAGCGGCGCGCAGGGGCTTTCTGTCCGCGCGATGCTTAGTGATCCCGACAGCGGCCCGTTTGACGTTTCGGTCCGGAAGATAAAAGGGGAGACGTCTATCTCTCTTGATGGGATGCCAATTATGGCAGCGTCGGCCCTGGCACAGCGGGTCCCGCTCGTGGTGATCAATTCGAAAGCAGCCGATATTCTTGGTGAGAATCCCAGTAATCGTCGAGCGCTCGTTGACCGAACGATGTTCCACGTGGAACCAGCCTACGTTAAATCATGGAAAGGCTATCGTCAGGCGCTGCGGCAGCGCAACGAATTGTTGAAGAATAAGGCACCAAGATCAGAAACAGGCTTTTGGCACGATACGTTAGCCGAATTGGCAGAAGCGATTGACGAGAAGCGTCTACGCGTCGTATCGACAATGAATAAGGCTCTTGAGTCCTGTCCGTTAGGTGAAATTCTCGGCCCTTTAAGAATGAACTACGCGCCAGGTTGGAATAGAGGTAAGTCCTATCGAGAGCAATTGGATGAATCCTGGGGTCGAGATTTAAAGTTCGGGCATACGTCGCTAGGCATCCACAGAGCGGACTTAACGCTGAAGGCTGACGAGCGAAGTATCGCGAGGCGATTATCCAGGGGTCAAGCGAAATTTATCGTATGTAATTTGCTTTTATCTCTAGCCGACTTTGTAAAGGCGGAAAGCGCGAAAGCTTCGATTATCCTGGTTGATGATCTTGCTGCAGAGCTCGATGATAAAATGCGCGCTGGCGCGGTCGAAATGGTTAACCAGCGTGGGGGACAGCGGATTTTCACTGCTATCAAGGCCAGCGAAATTCCGGAAATTAGTGACGTCACTAACAAAGTGTTCCACGTGGAACAGGCCAATCAGGTTGTTACCGCCTGACTTGTGGAGAGAAAGATGACCTACGATTCCAAGAACATCAAAGTACTAAAAGGGCTGGATGCGGTCCGTAAACGGCCGGGCATGTACATCGGCGATACGGATGACGGTACCGGGCTTCACCATATGGTGTTCGAGGTTGTCGATAACTGTGTCGATGAGGCCCTGGCTGGGCATTGCTCTCACATTGAGGTTCGAATTCACACAGACGATTCCGTCACTGTTATCGACGATGGTCGTGGTATACCCGTAGATATGCACGAGGAAGAACAACTTTCCGCTGCTGAGGTAATAATGACGACCCTGCACGCGGGCGGTAAGTTTGACGACAATTCCTACAAGGTCTCAGGGGGCTTACATGGCGTGGGCGTTTCTGTTGTTAATGCCTTGTCATCGGAATTGACACTGACGATTCGTCGCGAGGGTAAGTTGTGGCGCCAACAGTATGCCTATGGAAACCCCGTCAGCCCGCTGGCCGAAGTCGGCGAAGTTGAGACGTCCGGCACGGAGGTCCGTTTCCTGCCGAGCACCGAAACCTTCACGAATACAGAATTCCACTACGATATCCTCGCTAAACGGCTTAGAGAGCTATCGTTTCTGAATTCCGGATTGCAAATCGTTTTATTCGATGATCGCAGCGATAAGACTGATACGTTCGAATACAAAGGTGGTATTGCGGCATTCGTTGAACATCTTAATAAGACGAAAACGCCGTTACATCAAGATGTTATACACATAAATTCTCAAAAAGATGATGTCGGGGTGGAAATCGCCCTGCAGTGGAACGATACGTATCAGGAAAACATATTCTGCTACACCAACAATATTCCTCAACGGGACGGTGGAACCCATCTTGCCGGACTGCGCGGTGCCTTGACCCGCACGCTGAATCAATACATCGACCGCGAAGGGCTTGCGGCAAAGAACAAAGTCACGGTCGCGGGCGAGGACGTACGTGAAGGTCTAACCGCTGTGTTGTCGGTGAAAGTCCCGGATCCAAAATTTTCTTCGCAGACTAAAGATAAATTGGTTTCAAGCGAGATTAAGGGCATCGTCGAGTACGTTGTCTACGACAAACTGAATTCGTTCCTGCTGGAACATCCGCAGGAAGCACGGTCGATCATGGCCAAAATCATAGACGCGGCCCGCGCTCGGGAAGCGGCTCGCAAGGCGCGCGAACTGACCCGACGGAAAACGGCACTCGATGTAGCGGGATTGCCTGGCAAACTCGCAGATTGCCAAGAGCGTGACCCAGCAAAGTCAGAGTTGTTCCTCGTCGAGGGTGATTCTGCAGGCGGATCTGCCAAACAAGGTCGGGATCGCCGCAATCAGGCCATCTTGCCGCTGAAAGGGAAAATCCTTAACGTCGAAAAAGCTCGGTTTGACAAGATGCTTTCTTCAACCGAGGTCGGCACACTTATCACGGCGCTCGGATGCGGCATTGGCGCTGAAGAGTATGATCCGGAAAAGTTACGCTACCATCGCATCATTATCATGACGGACGCCGACGTCGATGGCTCTCACATACGGACCTTATTGCTGACCTTTTTCTTTCGCCAGATGCTCGAACTCATCGAGCGCGGTCATATTTATATCGCTCAGCCGCCGCTCTACAAAGTTAAAAAAGGCAAGCAAGAACGTTACCTGAAAGACGATGCAGAACTGGGCGATTATTTTATGGAAGTCGCCACCGCCGGCACCTTGCTGGATCTTGGTGATAGCCAGGTTGAGGGCGAAAAACTTATTGAGCTGGGCCGCGAGTTCCTGTTGTTAGAACAAATCAATAATCGTCTGGAAATCCGTTATCCGGGCATCGTCCTCAGCGCGTTGAGGCGTTGCTCAGCCCTGGAGAATCCTACGGAAACGAATAGAGATGCTGTTTCCGATTGGGCCGAACGAATCAAAACCCATTTGGGCAATGAAATGGGGCAGCGGAATGTGCTCGGGGTCGATGTTTCGTTTACGGGCCCGGAGCGTTGGAATGTCGAGATTCGATTGGCCAGTAACGGCTCTTTATTAGTAGCAAATCTCGATCGCGAGTTTTTCGCAAGCTCTGAATATCGGCATTTAAATCGTCTTGGCCGTCTGTTTGATGACCCCTTAGCGCCAGTTTCTGCCATAGAAAAAGGGGAAGAACGTAGTCCTATCAACAACTTAACTAGTGCGTTCACTAAATTACTTGGCGATGCACGGCGTGGCACATCAGTACAAAGATACAAAGGTCTCGGTGAAATGAACCCCGACCAGCTTTGGGACACCACCATGAATTCGGAAACCCGGAGCCTCGTTCAAGTCCGCATTGAAGACGGTATTGCGGCAGACCAAATTTTCTCGACGCTTATGGGGGATCAGGTTGAGCCACGCCGCGAGTTTATCGAGCAGCATGCCCAAACCGTGACGAATCTGGATACCTAGCACCTAGCAGCGCAGGGGACTCCACATCACGAGGCGGCGAAGGCGGCGAGGTGAATTTCCGCCGCGCCAGCTGCTGATAACGATCGTGCTAGTTCAACGACGGTTGCGCCGGTCGTGATGACGTCATCTACGATTAATATTCTGGTCCCCTCAACCACTTCCGTACACCAAAAAGCACCGCGGACATTTCCTGCGCGGGCCGCCGCAGGCAGTGTCGATTGTGCTGGGCGATGAAGACAACGACGCACCACATCGCGGCCAAGAGGAATACCCTTGGCTATCGATAGCGGCCGGGCGATCTCTACCGCTTGATTGTAGGACCGGGAGATGTAGCGCCGCGTGCTCAACGGTACCGGAACGATCAGATCCAATTCTGGTAAGTGATTACTAACTCTCGAGGAAAGCAAAGTGCCGCAAAGTTTCAAGGCTGCCAGATCGCTTGAAAACTTCGCCCTTCGAATGATCCGGTCAAGTGGATAGGCGTAGTCAAAGGCGACCAGCGTGGTTTGTATAAACGGGAAATCAAAAGAATTCCCGCTCTGCCTGCGCCAAGGCAAATCGCCAAAACAGCCGTTGCAGATCCCAAAAAACAAACCCCTGGCGTTGCACAGGAAACAAGGCGGCCCCGGCCGGGCTATGCTTTCTACGTTGTACAGTTTCGCCAACTCACATAAAGTTGACAGCTCGTATGCATCGTCCATGATGCCAGCCCCCATAATATTTCGTCGCGGCTTAAGGCCTCGAGCACAGGATCAACAGACTATGCACGCTACGACCTCCATCGCGCCTGAACTCAATAACCACTTGCGCCATGATTGGACGCTTAAAGAGGTTCGGTTATTATTCGAACTTCCGTTCAACGAACTCCTATTTCGCGCCCAAGGTACCCACCGATCGAACTTCAACCCTAATGAAGTTCAGCTCAGTACGCTACTCAATATCAAAAGCGGCGGCTGCCCGGAAGATTGTGCGTATTGCCCCCAAAGTGCACGCTTCGATACCGATGTTACCGCCACGCCGGTGCTTGATTTAGACGCCGTATTGAGCGCTGCACGAGCGGCTAAAAGCGCCGGCGCGACACGTTTTTGCATGGGTGCAGCCTGGCGTTCACCAAAGGATCGCGACCTCGACAAGGTCATACCACTGATCGAGGGGGTACGTGAACTTGGATTAGAAACATGTGTGACCCTTGGCATGCTCAATAACGCTCAAACCCGCCGCCTCGCTGATGCCGGTCTCGACTACTACAACCACAACCTTGATACATCGCCTGAGTTCTACGGGGAAATCATCACTACCCGAACTTACGAAGATCGCCTGGATACCCTAGAAAACGTCCGTGATGCGAACATTAAAGTCTGCTGCGGAGGCATCGTCGGTCTGGGAGAAAGTACAGACGATCGTGCGGAACTGCTCCGCACTTTGGCGAATATGCCCAGCCACCCCGAATCAGTGCCAATCAACCTCCTGGTCCGGGTTGAGGGAACCCCGCTGGCGGAAGCCGGTGCGGTTCACCCGTTCGACTTTGTTCGTACGATTGCTGTGGCACGCATCCTCATGCCCGAATCGTGGGTCCGCCTGTCTGCCGGGCGCAGCGCAATGACCGACGAGCTCCAGGCATTGTGTTTTTTCGCGGGCGCGAATTCCATGTTCTACGGCGAAGAACTGCTTACCACCGAAAACCCATTAGTCGCCGCTGACCAGGAACTGTTCTCACGACTGGGTATCTCGGCTACGCAAGCTCTACATAGCTGAGTCTGTTCGCAAGCTATCGTGAGTGAAGCTTTTCTGGCACGCGTCGACGATGTTGTCAGTGCCGCGAAATCTGCCAGCCTCCTACGTACGCTGGATAGCCGAATGTCGGCGCAGGGGGCCGAGATTGAGGTTGAAGGTCGCCGCGTAATCAATTTCACGAGTAATGATTATTTGGGTATGGCAGCCCATCCGCGTGTAATAAAACGAGTACAAAGCGAAGTTTCCCGGCACGGCTTTGGCGCCGGTAGCGCCGCGTTATTGTCCGGCCGTAGCACGCTCCAAGCCGAGTTAGAGCGTGAGATCGCCGCCTACACCGGTGCTGAATCCGCACTCCTATTCAGCTCAGGATACCTGGCCAACACCGGTACATTGCCGGCCCTGATCGGTAAATCGGATTTCGTCGCTCACGACCGATTCAACCACGCCTCCTTAATCGATGGGGTCCTGTCCAGCAAGGCCGCCCATCGCCGTTATCCCCATTTAGAACCCGCCACCGTTACCGAATCAATGGGGCGCTCACGGGGTCAAAATTTTCTCGTCAGCGAATCTCTGTTCAGTATGGATGGCGACCAAGCGCCGTTGCCGGAACTGCAAACCACGGCGGCAGAACATAACGCCGTTCTTTATATTGACGATGCGCACGGCTTTGGCGTCACGGGCGACGGCCGCGGCGCGTCCGCCATTCTCGGTCGCACCGGAAATCGTCGACCGACCACTATCATCATGCTGACGCTCGGTAAGGCGCTCGGTTCCGCCGGGGCGGTTGTACTGGCGCCGGCGTCGGTTAGGGAATACCTCGTTCAGCGCGCGCGCACGTTCATCTATGACACCGCTCTGCCGCCAGTGTGTGCAGCCGCAGCGCTGGAAGCGCTTGAAATCATGGCGATTGATAATCAACCTGTCCGCCAGTTACAGACCAATATTGCAACTTTCCGCAGCCTCGCCAAAGAAGCTGGGCTCGTTCTGCTTGATAGCACCACACCCATCCAACCGCTAATGATCGGTGATGATCGGCAAGCGCTGGAGGTGTCGAAAAAACTGTACCAACAAGGCTTTTATGTTCGTGCTATCCGCCCACCCACGGTGCCTCGCGGAACCGCACGCCTGCGTATAACTTTGACCGCGACGCATACCTCTGTACAACTGGAAAATCTGGTGGCGGCGTTGCTCGCGACTCGCAACCTATGAAACAAGACGGACTCAATCAAATCGACAAGGCCGTAGTGCGGGCGCGCTTCAACAAAGCTTCCACAACCTACGATGCCCACGATTTCCTGCAGCGTGAAGTCGCCAAGCGCGCGCTCGAACGCCTTGATTTTGTTACGGTCGACGTTCAAAAAGCGATCGACCTGGGTTCCGGCACCGGGCGCTGTGCACGCGAACTGTCGCAACGTTACAAAAAAGCCCACATCACTCATGGCGACCTCGCGTGGTCAATGCTGGACCGCGCTCGCAGCCTCGCGCCCCGCTGGTTCTCACGCCAACAATATGTGTGTGCAGACGTTGAGCAGCTACCTTTCAAAGAGGATTGTTTCGACCTCGCCTTTTCAAGTCTGAGTCTGCAGTGGTGCTTAAGATTGGAAAATGCCTTCAACGAAGTTCGTCGCATCCTGAAACCCGGTGGTCTATTTATGTTTACCACGCTGGGGCCCGATACGTTGAAGGAATTGCGTCAGGCATTTGCGACGGTGTCCGGCAGCGAACATGTGAATGCCTTCATCGATATGCATGATATCGGTGATCTTCTGGGCGGCAGCGGATTTGCTGATCCGGTCATGGAAACCGAATACCTGACCGTTGAGTACGACGATGTCATGACATTAATGCGCGATTTAAAAGGTCTCGGTGCGGCAAATGCTGCGCTGGAGCGCGGCCGCGGCCTACTCGGAAAAGCGCATCTCAAGGCGCTTATCGCGGCCTATGAACAACACCGTCGTGACGGTAAATTGCCCGCCACCTACGAGGTCATATTCGGTCACGCCTGGGTGACCGCCGGCCCGGTTCTCCAATCTGGCACTGAGCACGTTTTCCCGCTCCAGCAGTTGCGTCGCCGCCGATGAGCATCTTCATCACCGGCACCGATACGAGCTGTGGCAAGACTTTTATCAGCTGCGGTATCCTGCGCGCGCTTGCCGACAACAGTCGCCAGGTCATCGGGATGAAACCGATGGCGACCGGTGCTGAAGCTGTTGACGGCGAATTACGAAATGAAGACGTTGATGCACTTCAGGCCGCTTCCAATACAGATCTGCCTGCCTCTGTGCGCAATCCCTATTTGTTTGCTCCGCCGGCGTCTCCGCATATCGTCGCTGCGCAGAGCGGCGTTGAAATCGAGCTTGACGTGATTACGAGTGCTTTCCGTGCGTGTGTCGATGCTACCGATTTTGTCGTGGTCGAAGGTGTCGGAGGCTGGCTAGTCCCGATTAACGAGACCCAAACGGTTGCCGATTTGGCAGCGAAACTGGGCCTACCGGTATTGCTCGTAGTCGGGGTCCGTCTGGGCTGCATTAATCATGCTCTTCTCAGTGCCCACGCAATCACTGCCAGTCGCCTGCCGTTCGTTGGCTGGGTCGCTAACATTGTTGAACCGGATATCTATGCGTGCGACGAGGTTATCGAAGCCGTGGCGAGGCGAATCGAAGCACCCTTACTCGGTACGGTTGCCTGGAACGACACCGGCGCCCTGACCGAAATTGCAGCCCGCTTAGCGGCAAACAAAGCGAGTCCAGTGCCGCCGCCAGTCGCTCGAAGCTAGTTTGGTCACCGAACTACCCACCAGCCCGGACGGTAGCGAGGTTTGGGAATTGCGGCCTACCCGTTCGATGACGTGGCCCGAGGCCCGCCAATTGATTATCTGCGTGACGCTCATCAGCGCCGCCATCGGAAGCTTCTTTTTCGTCCTCGGGGCGCCATATGTGTTGCCGTTTTCCGGGTTGGAGGCGCTCGCGGTGGCCGGCGCCTTTTATGTGGTGATGAGAAGCGGCGAACGTCGCGAAATCGTTCGCTTCGAGGGGCATGACCTGATCGTAGAACGGGGTCGTCGCGAGCTCGAGGAACGCGTGCAATTCAATCGTTTTTGGGTTCGCGTCGAACTGCGTGCGCCCGTCAACCGTTTCCACCCGCAAAGGTTATTAATTGTCGCTCAGGGACGCTCCCTGGAACTTGGCCAGTTTCTTACTGACGACGAACGCGAATCATTTGCGACTAAGCTGATTAACGCGCTGAAAAAAAAACGGTAAACTACCGCCCTTGTCCCGACAGCAAAGCCGGTAGAACCACGTGTGGGCCACGCGGTTTCGCCCGCCGGGTCGCGCGCAGCTACTGATTAGTGTGCCAGACCAACGTCAGACGATAACGACACAAATAAATTCGCAATCAGAATATGCACCAGTCCGCCCCGGCTTGGCGGTACGGAGAGCTAGAAGCATGACATTCTCAAAAATCTTCGGATCCCGAACAAAACAGGCGGTGGTCGCCGCGATGCTGGCTCTGCCGGCGTCTGCGAGCGCCGAATGGGGTCTGAATCTGCCGCGAGGCGTAACGCCGTTCAGCCGTGAAATCTACGACCTGCATATGCTCATTCTGGGTATTTGCGTGGTGATTGGCGTTGCTGTGTTCGGCGTGATGTTTTATTCCATCGTCGCCTTTCGCAAGTCCAAGGGCGCACAAGCCGCGCAATGGCACGAAAGCACAGTCGTAGAAATGCTGTGGACAGTCGCGCCGTTTCTGATCCTGGTTGGCATGGCGGTGCCCGCTACCAAGGCACTCATCATGATGGAAGACGTCTCAGGTGCAGACATGACCATCAAAGTCACCGGATACCAATGGAAATGGCACTACGAATACATCGAGGAAGGCGTCGAACTGTACAGCACGATATCGAGCGACAGTAACGTTGCGCGTCGCCTCGACTCAGGAATCGACCCAAACACGGTGCAGAATTATCTGCTCGACGTGGACAATCGCCTGATCGTCCCGGTTAACCAAAAGATTCGGTTCCTGACCACTGCGGGCGACGTTATCCACGCCTGGTGGGTACCGGCACTCGGATGGAAGCGCGATGCGGTACCCGGGTTTATCAATGAGTCCTGGGCGCTGATCGACGAGATCGGCGTTTATCGCGGCCAATGCGCCGAGCTGTGCGGGAAGGACCACGGTTTCATGCCCATCGTCGTCGAGGCGGTAAGTGAAAGTGACTACGCCGCCTGGATCGAACAGCAAAAGAGCGAATCGGATCAGCCGGTCGCTCTCAACATCGAACACAACTAGTCAGCATTCGTGCGTAAAACAAGTTCGCCATTTTTTTGTAAGGAACCGCGTCCACAAGCGGTCTCAATTGCAGAGGTTAAATCATGAGTGAGGCAGCGACCCACGACGACCATCACGATGATCATCACGATCACCACCCAAGCGGCCTGATGCGCTGGATAACAACGACCAATCACAAGGACATCGGTACGCTTTACCTGTTGTTCTCGCTGACGATGTTTTTCATTGGCGGCATCATGGCGATGGTGATTCGTCTCGAATTGTTTCAGCCCGGGCTGCAATTCGTCGATCCCCAATTTTTCAACTCCATGACCACCATGCACGCGTTGGTGATGATTTTCGGCGCTGTTATGCCGGCCTGGACAGGGTTCGCAAACTGGATGATTCCGATCATGATCGGTGCCCCGGATATGGCCCTGCCGCGTTTGAATAACTGGAGCTTCTGGATCTTGCCGTTCGCGTTCACCTTGCTTTTGAGCACCCTGTTTATGCCGGGTGGTGCGCCCGCCGGTGGTTGGACGATGTATCCGCCGCTGGTCCTTCAGACTGGCGCCGCGTTCCCTTTCCTGATCTTCGCGGTCCACTTCATGGGTGCGTCATCCATCGCGGGCGCCATCAATATCATCGCGACCGTATTCAACATGCGGGCTCCCGGTATGACGTTGATGAAGTTGCCATTGTTCGTGTGGACCTGGATCATTACAGCTTTCCTGCTAATCGCCTCAATCCCGGTTCTCGCCGGTGCCGTGACCATGTTGTTGACTGACAAGTTCTTCGGCACTGCGTTTTTTAGCGCAGCAGGCGGCGGCGATCCGGTTATGTTCCAGCATATTTTCTGGTTCTTTGGTCACCCTGAAGTCTATATTTTGATTTTGCCTGCGTTCGGTATCGTCTCGGCGATCATTCCAACGTTCGCGCGCAAACCGCTGTTCGGTTACAGCTCCATGGTCTACGCGACCGGCGCGATTGCATTCCTGTCTTTCATCGTGTGGGCGCATCACATGTTTACCGTCGGCATGCCGCTGGCTGGTGAACTGTTCTTTATGTACACCACCATTCTGATCGCGGTTCCCACTGGCTTGAAAGTCTTCAACTGGGTTGCGACCATGTGGCGAAGCTCGATGACGTTCGAAACGCCAATGCTCTTCGCACTGGCATTCGTCGTGCTGTTCACGATCGGCGGATTCTCTGGCCTTATGCTCGGTGTCACACCAGTCGATTTCCAATATCACGACACGTATTTCGTCGTCGCGCATTTTCATTACGTATTGGTTACTGGCGCTGTCTTCGCGCTCATGGCTGGCGCTTATTTCTGGCTGCCGAAATGGACCGGCAATATGTACGACGAAAAACTCGGCCAATGGCATTTCTGGACGTCCACAATTTCCGTGAACGTGCTGTTTTTCCCCCAGCATTTCCTCGGATTAGCCGGCATGCCGCGTCGAATTCCCGACTATGCTGTGCAGTTCGCAGATTTCAATATGGTTTCGAGCATCGGCGGATTCGTTTTTGGCCTGTCGCAATTGCTGTTCGTCATGGTGGTAGTCAAATGCATCCGCGGCGGTGAAAAGGCCACGGACCAGGTCTGGGAAGGGGCCCACGGTCTGGAGTGGACCTTGCCGTCTCCGCCGCCTTATCACAGCTTCACCGTTGCGCCGGAACCCTCAAGCATTGAAGGCGGCATGCGCTAAGCGCGGCTCCAGGCATGTCGCAGTTGAATGACCAGCGGGAATCGCAGCGCAAGTCGGCTGTGCGCACGGCGCTCGCGCTGGGAGTGGTCGCGGTTGCGGTCTACATTTGGGCAATCGTGACGCATTTGTAAGCGGTATGTCAGACGCCAAACTTAAGCAAGCCAACAGCCGCGTCGTGAGACGATTGCTTGCGACGACGGTTTTGATGTTCGCTTTCGGATATGCGTTGGTGCCGCTGTATAACGTGTTCTGCGAGATTACCGGGTTAAACGGTAAAACGGGCCGTTTAACCGACGTTGAGGCGGCCGAAACAACGGTAGACATGTCCCGCGAAGTGACCATCGAATTTGTGACCAATGTCAGCTCGGACATGCCGTGGGAATTCCGCCCCTTGCAGAGCACTATAAAAGTACACCCGGGCGTAGAAACCATGGTCGAGTTCGAAGCGATAAACATCGCTCAATACGAGGTCACCGGCAGCGCCGTTCCGAGCGTCGCGCCAAGTGCGGCAGCGCGGTATTTTAATAAGACCGAATGCTTTTGTTTTTCGCAGCAATCACTCGCCGCCGGCGAGACTAAAGTGATGCCGGTGAGGTTTATTGTCGATCCGGGATTGCCCCAAAAGGTCAAGGTCGTCACGCTGGCGTACACTTTTTTTGAATCGTTGAACACGGCAGAAACTGCGCCGCAGCTCGCAACGCCACCGCCGTCCTAACCCTACTTACTAACGCTAAACAGAGATATACAAGTCATGGCCGAAGCACACTCTGATTACTATATTCCCGAGCCAAGTCACTGGCCGGTAACCGCCTCATTGTCAATCTTCACGATGTTCGTCGGCGGCGCGACGCTGCTGAATGGTGCTGACGTTGGTCAGTACATCCTGGGTCTTGGCTTCCTGCTGTTCGTGTTTATGCTGTTCGGCTGGTTCGGGGTTGTGGTCAAGGAAAGCGAAGGTGGGATTTATAACGACCAGGTCGATGTCAGTTTCAGAATGGGCATGGCCTGGTTCATCTTCTCCGAGGTAATGTTCTTTGCTGCATTTTTCGGAGCGCTCTATTACGCGCGTATGTACTCTGTACCGTGGCTCGGCGGCGAAGGTTCCGGCGCTGCGACGAACCAGTTTTTGTGGCCTGAATTCGCCGCAGCCTGGCCACTTTTCGAAGCACCCTCCAATCACGGTTTCAATCATTTTAAAGAGACCATCGGGGCGTGGGGCGTGCCGTTCTGGAACACCGCTATTTTGCTGACCAGTGGCGCAACGGTAACCTGGGCTCATTGGGGCCTGAAGATTGGCAGCCGCAAACACCTGATCGCCGGCCTGGCGGTCACAGTTGCACTGGGCGCACTGTTCGTTGGGTTTCAGGCGCAGGAATATGGCCATGCTTACCACGAACTCGGACTCACCATGAATTCCGGAATCTACGGCGCGACATTTTTTATGTTGACGGGATTTCACGGCTTTCACGTGACCATGGGCACGATCATGCTGGCCACCATCCTCGGCCGTTCGATCAAGGGACATTTCACGCCCAAGCATCATTTTGGTTTCGAAGCGGTGGCGTGGTACTGGCATTTCGTCGACGTCGTGTGGATTGGTCTGTTTATTTTCGTTTACTGGATCTAGTCCAAGCCTCTCACGCAGACAGTCAGCGCCACTTTACAAGTGGCGCTTTTTTTCCGCAGGCATAAAAACGCCGGCAGCAAACCCCCGCGGCTTCGTTTTCAGTTCGGTGTGATGAGGCCGAGTGCGTTGAGTATGACAATCGCCAGAACCAGCGCAATTGACAGTATTACCCGGACCGTAAGGGCTTTTACGGTCGCGGTACTGTCTGGGTTTTTGCCGCGGAACAAACTCAGAAAAGCCGATCCGAGTGATATTAGGATCATGACAAAGATGGCGATGATGATCGCTTTAAAAAATGAAGAGTCAGTCATGTGATTCGCCGGAAACGAAAGCCTGCAGCATTATCAGGATTCACCCGCACATCCACAATTAGTTATGTATAGCCGAATCGTTTTGGTGCTGTTATTCGGCGTTTCGTGCGCAGGCCTGACGAGTCTTGGGTTCTGGCAACTTCAGCGAGCCGAAGTTAAGCGTGACCGTCATGCTGCGTTTCTCTCTGCTCATCATCAGCCAGCGTTATCTTTCGACACTCTCGTTGAAGCGGTCGGAAACGAATGGAGGAAGACCACGGCGGAGGGCCATTACGGCGGCCAACACATCTTGTTGGACAACCGCATCCGTAATGGGCGTCCTGGCTATGAGGTCTTAACCCCTTTTCGCACGGACGGTGGCCGGACCATTCTGGTCGACCGTGGTTGGGTCGCGTTACTCGGTGCCCGCGAGGTGATACCCGACGTTAACGTCTCCACCAGCCACGCTACGGTGTCAGGATACCTTGGCCCCCCACCTGTTGTCGGTTTGACGTTTGACGAAAGCACGGTGACGACAGAGGCACTATCGGCTAGCGTATGGCGCCTGCAACGCATTCAGTTCGAGACCGTGTCGGCCCTTATCGACACGCCGGTGTGGCCCGCAGTTGTTTATCTCGACGCGGATAGAGAAGGCGCATTGTCGCCGCAGTGGAAATTACCCGGCGATGGTTCTGACCGCCATACGGCCTACGCGGTGCAATGGTTTGCCATGGCTGTTGTTCTCGCCATGATTGGCCTTTATAACCTGCGCAGAAGTAGCGGCCAGCATGACTGAAAAAGAGCGAAATTCCGGCAATCACCCACGTTTGATTGCTACACTCGTGGTCACGCTATTTGTCGGCCCTATTTTGCTCGCCTGGTGGCTGGCTGTTGCGCGGCCGAGCATGACCGAAGGTGCGCTGCTGAACCGCGGGACTCTTCTGGTCCCCCCGGTAGACCTTCAGCGTGAAACGCCTCTACGCCCGTTGCAGGACATACCCCTGGCACCCGGCGAGTGGGCCATAATCTATTTCACAGCCGCCGCTTGTGCCGAGCAATGCATGCAGACTCTGGGACGCCTCCAGGTCATTCATGATGTCCTCGGGCACGACAGTACGCGGGTTCGCATTGCCGCGTTGTTCGATGTTGATAACCCCAGCAGCCCGTGGTGGATGCTGGCGAGCCCTGCCGCCCGAGGCCATCTGGCCGGATCAATTGCGGAACGCACCGGCACCACCGCACCTGAGCAGGGGATGGTATTTCTGGACTGGCGAGGACAAATCATGATGTTCTACGCTGCGGACACCGAATCGGTACACATAAAGAAAGATTTGAAGCGTCTGCTGCGCGGATCGAAAATAAAATAGGATGAATCTGTATCGCGCTCTTAGCTGGATGTTGCCGGCTCTGGCTTTGCTGGTCATTGTCTTCGGCGCTTACGTCCGCCTCAGCGACGCCGGCTTGGGTTGTCCGGATTGGCCAGGTTGCTATGGTCGCCTGTCGGTACCGCAGGATGTAGCCGACGTGCATCTGCAGCAGCCCGACTGGGCGACGCGCCCGCTCGAGGCTGGCAAGGCCTGGCGCGAGATGATTCATCGCTATCTCGCCAGCGCCCTGGGCCTCGGTATTGTCGTTTTGGCCTGGATGGCGTGGCGGCGACCACACCCACGAGCGACCCGAGTTGCTGCATTTTGGCTCGTTCCTTTGGTCGTCTTCCAAGGGATGTTGGGCATGTGGACAGTCACGCTGTTGCTGAAACCTGCCATCGTTTGCGCCCATTTATTGGGAGGTCTGACGACGCTTGCATTGCTGTGGTGGAACTTCCTAAACGTCGAGACCGCGGCGCAAGCGCGTAACAGCCAGAAGGGATTGCACGCCATGGCGTGGGTTGGCCTCGGGATGTTGGCTGTGCAGATTTTTCTTGGTGGCTGGACGAGTGCGAATTACGCGGCGCTCGCGTGTACCGATATTCCGACTTGTCACGGGCAATGGTGGCCGAAAGCGGACTTTGAGGAGGCCTTTATTCTGTGGCGCGGCCTCGGTGTAAATTATGAATTCGGGGTTCTCGATACACCTGCCCGAACCGCCATTCACCTTACTCACCGTATCGGTGCGGCGGCCACAACGATTGTCATTGCGTGCCTCATTTGGGGCGCACAGCGCAGCGTGGATCCATCTTTACGACGTCTTGGCTGGTGTATACTCGGCGCGCTCGCTGCGCAAATTACCCTCGGCATCACCAACGTACTTGCCGGTCTGCCGCTGGTTCCCGCAATCGCTCACAACGCCGGCGCAGCCGTTTTACTCATGAGCGTGCTCACGCTACTGCATGCGACCCGCGGAACCTTGAAAGACACTATTTCTGATGACTTCTAATTTCATCGTCACATCAGCCTTCAGCCAGTGGCGCGACTACGCCGCGCTATGCAAGCCGAGAGTTGTCTTTCTGATCGTCTTCACTGCCATTATCGGAATGTTTCTTGCGACTCCGAATGGCGTGCCGTGGACCTTATTCCTGTCGGCGACCGTTGGCATCGGCCTTGCTGCCGCCTCCGCTGCCGCTCTGAATCACGTCGCCGATTATCGAATTGACGCGTTGATGGCCAGAACCCGCGACCGGCCCCTGCCCCAAGGAGGATTGGAGCGTAACCAGGCGCTCGGCTTTGCGCTGCTGATTGGCAGCATCTCGATGTATGTATTGGTCGCGTTCGTTAACCTGTTGACCGCTGTGCTGACCTTTGCATCACTTATCGGTTACGCGGTGATCTATACCCGCTATCTGAAGCACGCAACACCTCAGAACATCGTGATCGGAGGTGCTGCCGGTGCCGCACCCCCGGTACTTGGCTGGACCGCCGTGACCGGCACAGTAGACCCGCATTCCTTACTGTTATTTTTGATTATTTTTGCGTGGACGCCGCCGCATTTTTGGGCGCTCGCAATTTATCGGCGTGAGGAATACGCGAAAGCGGAAGTTCCAATGCTGCCGATTACGCACGGTGTTGAATTCACTCGGCAACAAATTCTGCTTTATACCGTGATCCTGATACTCGCCACGCTCCTCCCTTACGTGACCTATATGAGCGGGGAGATTTACCTGACAGGGGCGCTAGTACTGGATGCGATCTTTTTGTATTACGTTGTCCGTATGCAGAGCGATCATGATGACGAATTGGCTATGCGGACCTTCCGCTACTCAATCGTGTATCTGGCGTTGCTATTCGTCTTCTTTTTTCTCGATCACTACGCGCCACTAGCGGTGCAGTTAATCGGCAGCGCCTGAACGCTGCCGAAATCGCTCAACTATCGACCGCACCTAATTCAAGCTCCGGAATAATCCCGCGCATTTTCTCAAATGCGCTCTTTTCCAGCTGTCGAACGCGCTCGGCAGAAATTCCATAACGGCCTGCCAAATCGTGAAGCGTCGCTTTCGGTTCGGTCAGCCAACGGCTGACGATAATGTCCCGACTGCGTTCGTTGAGCGATTCCATAGCGTCGCTGAGCTGGCCCAGCCTTTGCTCGCTATGCTGTGTCCGCTCATAGGCGGCCGCTGGTTCAAAGCGTCGATCTTCAAGGTAAGCCGATGGCGCAAACGCGTCCTCATCACTATCACCATAACCGTCAAAGCCAACATCGTGGGCACTCAGGCGTTGCTCCATGGTTAATACTTCGCGGACTTCGACGCCAAGCTCCCGCGCGACCGAATCAACTTCAGTCGTGCCCATCCATCCGAGCGCTTTTTTTGCACTGCGGAGATTAAAAAAGAGCTTCCTTTGTGCTTTCGTTGTCGCGACCTTAACAATGCGCCAGTTGCGCAATATGAATTCGTGAATTTCAGCTTTAATCCAGTGCACGGCGAACGACACCAGGCGCACCCCGAATTCCGGGTTAAAGCGCTTCACGGCCTTCATTAAGCCGATATTGCCCTCCTGGACCAAATCGCCCTGCTGCAGCCCGTAGCCGCCGTAGCCGCGTGCCACTTTAACCACAAAGCGTAAGTGAGCGAGCACTAACTCGCGTGCGGCTTCGATATCGTCGTCATCGCGATACCGCTGCGACAGTTGCTGCTCGCGTTCGAGGGTCAACAAGGGCACTCGGTTCACGGCGTCAAAGTAGCTTTCCAGCGAACCGGCGGTCGAAGGCAGACGTAAATTCAGTGCAGTAGTCATCGTGCGCACCTCTCCAAGAATCAATACCTCAATTTTAGCACTCCATCGAATAGAGTGCTAACGCGCCTGGGAGTTCCCGCCCCGACTCGAAATACCTGCTGCGTGCTAATTATTCAGTGACAGGTTCGAACTGATGCAAAGTCCGCAAAGTACCCAGCCACGCTCCAAGCCACCCGATAGTTGCGGACAGCGCAATCAAATCGGCGAGATAACCGGATCCAGGCGAGTCGAGTCGGAATTCACTGACGTAAGCGCTCGCAAGATCCGCAACCGGTCCTGCCAGCACGGCGAACACCACCTCAAGCATGGCCGCCGCCAGAATCCCGGCCAACAAACCGTGAATTGCGCCGCTATATAGGAAAGGTCGGCGCACGAAAGCATCCGTGGCGCCCACCAGCTTCAGGACCTCAATCTCCGCAAGCTGCTCCTGGACCAGCAAGCGCACCGTATTGCCGATCACGAGCACGATCGTAAGAAGCAACGTGACGCCGAGTATCCAGACCCCGCGCTCGGCGAGCGCACTAAAACTGCGCAACCGTTCGATCCATTCGAAATCAACTAACACAGAGTCGACCAGCGGTTCGGCACGCAGGAACTTGAGTAGTTCACCGTCTCCTCGATGATTCCAGGTCAACGGATCGGGCGTGACGATCAACACGTTCGGCAGCGGATTCGGTGCGTCGTCCGAGCCCTGCGAAAATCCAGTAGCGGCACTGAATTGCGCTAACGCCTTACTTGCAAAAATGACCTCAACGGCGTCAATTTGCTCCTGTTTGCGCCACTCTCCGGCGATTCTTAGGGCTTCTCCCTCGGGGCTGCCATGGGCGAGAAAGACCGACAGCGTCGGTTGCGAGCCCCATTCCGAGAACAAAGCTCGTTGGTTATCAAGAAGCGCAAATAGCGTCGCTGGTAAGCCAATCGCGATGGCCATAACCGCGACACTGACTCCGGTTGGCAGTACGTTCGCCACCAATTGTGACCAGCCATCGCGAAGTGCCCGCAGGTGCGCCAGCAGCCACGGATTGCGCAGCCCGCGTCGGGCGCCTGTCAGGCTCGCTGCACCCCGCGCCATCAGGATTCACCAGCGCCACTAACCACACTACCCTCACGCAGCTCAATGGTGCGGCGCGGATGCAGCCTTAGCACTTCGGTGTCATGGGTTGCGATTACAACGGTGACCCCAACGCGGTTGAACTGCTCGAACAAGCCGATAATCTCGCGGGACAGCGTCGGATCAAGATTTCCGGTCGGCTCGTCGGCGAGCAACATCATTGGGCGATTGACGACGGCGCGTGCGATGCCGACGCGTTGCTGCTCGCCGCTCGACAACGTGCTCGCAATGGCGTGTTCCTTATGCAGCAAACTTACTTTATCGAGTGCCGCACGGACCCGCTTGCGGATTTCTGATGGGCCGATCCCGCTAACCCACAGGGGTACAGCTACGTTGTCGAAAGCACTGCGGCGAGCGAGCAGGTGATGTTCCTGGAATATCATCCCCAACGCGCGCCGATGGGCGGGAATATCGCGGGTCTCCACTCGCGCCAGATTGCGTCCATCCACCAATACCTGCCCACGGCTCGCGCGTTCAAGCAAAGCGATCAAGCGCAGTAGGGTACTTTTTCCGGCCCCTGAATGCCCGGTCAGGAAAACGAACTCGCCGGGCTCAACAGAAAAACTGACATTGCGTAAACCTTCGTTCCCGCCCGGAAAAACTTTGGATACGTTATCGAACCGAATCACGAATCGGAATCTTTGCCGCCGCCAAAATCTTCCAGTAGCGCGGTGACGAAATCAGCAGCCCGAAAAATCTGCAAATCGTCTGCTTGCTCTCCTACCCCTACGTAGCGAATGGGCAACTTGAGAACCTCGGCGAGGCCGAAAATCATTCCGCCGCGGGCCGTGCCGTCGAGCTTGGTCAGCGCCACCCCGGAGACGTCG
This sequence comes from Proteobacteria bacterium UBA981, assembly GCA_002292285.1. Lineage (GTDB taxonomy): Bacteria > Pseudomonadota > Gammaproteobacteria > UBA981. The sequence continues at coordinate 314,817 of DBBP01000027.1, read as the reverse complement.
ACAGCAGCGCAAAACTGCTCTGCCTGGTTGATAGCGTTCTGTCCCATCGTTGAGTCGAGCACGAGCAGTGTTTCGTGAGGCGCGGCCGCATTGTGTTTGCCAATCACCCGGCGGACTTTGCCGAGCTCAGCCATCAGGTTGTCCTGGGTATGCAGGCGCCCAGCGGTATCCGCGATGAGCACATCAATGCCACGAGCCTTGGCGGCAGCGCAAGCATCGAATATTACTGAAGCAGAATCAGCGCCCGCGCCCTGTGCAATGACCGGTATATCCAGACGCTCGCCCCAGGTTTTGAGTTGCTCGACGGCCGCAGCGCGGAATGTGTCGCCGGCCGCCAGCATGACGGTGCGACCGTTCGCTTGGAGCTGTCGCGCAATCTTGGCAATGGTGGTGGTTTTGCCGACTCCGTTGACGCCCACGACAAGGATCACGAACGGGCCAGCTTCCTGACTCTCGAATGTCAGCGGTTGTTCACAAGGCGTCAATATTTCCAGCATTTCTCGTTCGATGGCAGCAGTTGGCGTGATGCTGCTATCAATCGTCCGCACCCGTTCAACCAGTCGCCCAGTGGCTGCTACGCCGACATCGCTCGACAGCAGCAGGGTCTCCAGTTCTTCGAGAGTTGCAGCATCGAGACGGTCGGTTCGACCTACAAGTCGCGAGATGCCGCTAACCAGGCCCGCACGGGTTTTTGCTATGCCAGCTTTAAGGCGGGAAAACATCGATGAAATAGTTACTCTTTCCGCATCGCGCGGGTCCGGCGGTCGGCAAATTTATGCAGGCGCTATCCTAGCAGCCTAGCGGCGAGAGGCAATCGCTCACTGCCCAGCGATTGGTAGCTACCTGGCACAGACCTCGAGCGTACTAGCGATTGTCCCGCCGTCCGGCGGACTGTTAGCATCGACGTCGCTTCGATGTCAGCTACTTATTGCGGGCCAGAACCACACGAGTTCCGTTGAATTATAAACGGGCACCTGCGGCCAGCCAGCCGTCTGGCATCCGATCCACTCGTGCGACTGAACGAAATCGCTGCTCCGCAGTCGATTGAACCAGCAGCACGTTTTTACAGGAGAGAGAGTTTTGCGAACGTTTGCGATGATCGCGATTTTAGTGGCGTCCAGTGGATCGCCTTTGGCCCTGGCTGCATCTGAGCGCACCCACGAATTCACTCTCGATAACGGGCTTGAGCTGATTGTTCAGGAAGACCATCGAGCTCCGGTTGCGGCAATCATGGTGTGGTACCGGGTCGGCTCATCGTATGAGTACGACGGCATTACGGGTGTTTCCCACGCGCTCGAACACATGATGTTTAAAAGTACGAAAACGCTTGGAGTCGGGGAATTCTCTGCGATCGTGGCGGCAAACGGCGGGCGAGAAAACGCCTTTACCAGTTCCGACTTCACCGCTTACTTCCAACAATGGTCGGCCGAGAATGTCAGCCTGAGTTTCAAGCTCGAAGCCGATCGCATGCAAAACCTCGTTATTGATGACGCTGAATTCGCCAAAGAGATCAACGTCGTACTGGAGGAGCGCAGGCTGCGAACGGACGACAATCCTCAAGCGCTTGCTTCTGAGGCAACTCGTGCTGCAGCCTACCAAACCAGCACTTACCGATACCCGGTCATCGGCTGGGAATCCGACATTCAAAACATGACTGGCGATGACTTACGTCAATGGTATTCCCGCTGGTATGGACCCAATAACGCAACTGTCGTTGTGGTCGGCGATGTCGACGCGCAAGCGGTTCTGGCACTTGCCAAGGAGCATTTCGGTCTGATCAAGGCGCGCACCATCGCACCACCAAAGCCGCGTCCTGAGGTCCCGCAGCGGGGCATCAAACGGGTTAGTTTCAGCAGCGACAAAGCGCGGATTCCTTTCCTCGTCATGGGATACAAAGCGCCGGTGTTGCTGCAGGCGGTCGCAGATTCGGACATCGAAAGCTGGGAAATCTATGCTCTGGATGTGCTGTCCGAGGCACTCGATGGCGACGCCAGTGCGCGACTGCAGCGCAACCTGGTCCGCGGCCGGGAAGTGGCTTCCCACGTCAGCGCCGGGTATTCGTCTGCGCAACGCATGACGACCTTGTTCCAGTTCAGCGCCGTGCCGCGCGACGGCACGTCGCTTGAGCAACTCGAAAAAGCAATTCTTGCGGAAATCGACGAACTTAAACGGGTTCCGCCGACTGCGAACGAGTTGGAGCGTATAAAAACCCAGGTTGTCGCCGACAGCGTTTTCGAGCGTGACTCCATGCAGCATCAGGCCATCATCATCGGCAGCCTTGAATCTGTCGGGTTGGATTGGCGCCTGAATGACGCTTATACCGCCAACATCAAAGCGGTGACCAGCGAACAGGTTCGCCTTGTCGCCGAAAAATACCTGCGCCCGGAATCTTTGACCGTCGCTCATCTGCTCCCGGAGGCAGCACAATGATTGCAAGAATAAATCGCTTCCTTTTCGTGCTGGGCAGCCTCGTGCTATCCGTCGATTCAATCGCAGGGCCGAGTATTGAGTCCTGGACGACTGACGCCGGCGCTCGGGTTTTGTACGTTCAAGCGCCGGAAATACCGATGTTCGACGTGCGTGTGACTTTCGCAGCCGGCAGCGCTCGCGATGGTGAGCAAAAGGGCGTCGCAAATATCACCAGTGCCTTACTGACCCAGGGTACGGATGAACTCGACGCGAACGCCTTCAGCGACCAACTCGGCGCCACCGGCGCAAAGTTGTCGACCGGCGCGCGGCGCGATATGGCCTATTTAGGGCTGCGCACGATGGCACAAGAAGAGTATTCGGTTCCGGCACTCGCCCTGATGGAGGCGGCGATGGCCAGGCCACGCTTTGCGGTTGATGCGATTGACCGTCTGAAGGCACGTGCCATGATCGCGTTTCGGCACAAACAGCAGTCCCCCGGAGCGATCATCGACGAAGCTTTTTATGCTGATGTTTACGGTGAACATCCCTACGGATCGCCGCCCGACGGCAATGAGGAAAGTGTTGCTGCGTTAAAGCGCGACGATTTTTCGGCTTTCCATCAACGCCACTATGTTGCGCGCAATATGGTTATTGCCATCGTCGGGGCGCTCGACAAAGATCGCGCTCAAAGTATCGCTACCCGTTTAAGTGCCGCATTACCTCAGGGTGAAGCGGCTCCTGCCTTGCCAGAAGTGCTGCCTACCACGGGCGCTTCGCGACACATCGAATTTTCGTCGATACAAAGTCACGTACGAGTTGGCTTGCCCGGCATGCGTAGAGGGGACGCTGACTATTTTCCTTTGCTGGTCGGCAATCACGCACTCGGCGGCAATTCGCTGGTGTCGCTGTTGTTTAAAGAAATTCGATCCAAGCGTGGCTTGAGTTACAGCGCCTCCAGTCATTTCACGCCGATGGCGCAGGCCGGACCGTTTGTTGCGACCCTACAGACAGATCGTTCGCAACAGGACGAAGCGGTGCGAGTGCTAAACGAAACGCTCGCAGATTTCGTCAACAATGGGCCCCCCGATGATGCCCTCAAAGCGGCGAAACAAAACTTGGTCGGCGGTTTTCCACTACGCATCGATAGCAACCAGAAGATCACCGAATATCTCGCGATGATCGGCTTCTACAAATTGCCTCTCGATTACCTGGATACCTTTACCACCAGCGTGGCAGCGGTGACGTCCGAATCGGTTCGCGACGCCTTCAAACGTCGATTGGTGCTCGACCAACTGGTGACGGTTATCGTGGGTCGCGCAAAAGCGAGTGACGATTCCTGACCCAAGTGAAAAATAGCCGCAGCGGTGTCCGTATTATCGGCGGTCGCTGGCGTGGCACCCGTATACAGGTTGCCGACCGCGACGGACTGCGGCCGAGCAGCGACCGCGTCCGTGAGACCTTGTTCAATTGGTTGGCGCCAAGAATTGTCGGGGCGCGTTGCCTTGATCTATTTGCAGGTAGCGGGGTGCTCGGATTCGAGGCCTTGTCCCGTGGCGCAGCCGCAGCGACCCTGATCGAAAACGATGCCACGCTGTATGCCGGGCTTGAGGCGCTTAAGGGTCGTCTTCAAGCAAGCACCGCGGACATAGTTCTGGCTAATTCGAAGCGTTGGCTGACGAATCCACCGCATCCATTTGACCTCGTATTCGTCGACCCACCGTTCGCCAGCAATTTACTCGAACTGAGTCTGGCACGCGTGCACGATGGCTGGTTGGCGCCGGGTGGTTTGATTTATATCGAAACCCAGCGCGGCAATAACAACTTCGGCCCGGCCTGGCAAATCGTCAAATCGTCGCAAACGCAACAAGTTTTCTACGCCCTGCTCGAAAAATCAGTCGCCCGCGCCGATGATGTGACCTGAAATAATGCAACCCGCCTCGTCGCGAAATCGCATAAGGTGCCGGTGCGACTTTTCAACACCACCCGATTAGTCAGCGGTTAGGTTTAGAATGTGCCTCCGCGCCGTGACTAATAGATCAGGGCAGCCTATAGATACATCACAGTCGCGAGGTGTCGCGCAAACTGAGGAACTCAATTGGCCACCACAGCTGTCTACCCCGGGACATTCGATCCGATCACGCTTGGTCATTGCGACATCGTCACTCGTGCAGCGCCATTGTTCGATCGACTGATCCTTGGTGTCGCCGGGAGCACCGGCAAGAATGCTGTGTTCTCCACCGAGGAGCGAGTCCACCTGGCCACCGAGATCCTCGCCGATTTATCCAACGTCGAAGTCAAGCGCTTCGACGGTCTGATGGTCGATTTCGCGCGTGAGAATGGCGCAACCGTGGTGTTACGCGGGCTGCGGGCGGTCACGGATTTCGAGTACGAATTCCAGTTGGCCGGGATGAATCGAAAATTAATGCCGGAAGCGGATACGATCTTCTTGCCGACCTCTGAACAGCACACCTACATCTCGTCATCGTTGATTAGAGAGATTGCGAAACTGGGTGGCGACATTACCGACTTCGTACACCCGCTGGTCAAGGATGCCCTCGACGAGCGCGTCGGTAGCCACAAGAAGACCGGCGCTAGCTGATTTAGCGTCGCAGATTTAATGGCTCTCAAAATCACCGAGCAATGCATTAATTGTGATGTGTGTGAGCCAGAATGTCCGAACGAAGCCATTTTCGATGGTGAGCTGCATTACTTGATCGACCCCGACAAATGCACGGAATGTGTCGGGCATTTCGATACCCCGCAATGTGTCGAAGTGTGCCCTGTCGATTGCATCCCGAAAGATCCTGAACGCGTCGAGAGTACCGTCGAACTGATGCGCAAATATCAACTGCTGTCGGCTCCGGCAGATTCTCTGAAGGTGGATTAAGCATGTTGCGTCCTATTGTGCATTTAGCGCTCGGTATTACCTGCCTGGCGATGGTCAGCATCGTCACGGCCACGGACGGCGACAAACCGGGTCAACACGCTGTTGCATCAGCCCACCCGGCAGCGACAGCTGCTGGCCGTGAAATTCTCGACGGCGGAGGCAACGCTTTCGACGCGGCCATCGCGGTGGCCGCGGCACTAGCGGTCGTGGAACCCTACAGCTCTGGCATTGGTGGCGGGGCGTTTTTTCTGCTCCACCGAGCGGCCAGTGGCGCTGACATTTTTGTTGATGCCCGCGAAACCGCACCGGCCGCGGCGACCGCTGACATGTATCTCGATGCGCAAGGCGAATTTGTTCGCGACCGAGCGCTGAATGGACCGCTCGCTGCGGCGATTCCCGGCGTGCCAGCCGCGCTCGCGCATCTCGCGTCCCGCTACGGTAAGTTGCCGTTAACCACTAGCCTCGCGCCCGCAATTCGTCTGGCAAAAGAGGGTTTCGCGATAGGCCCACGCTACAAGATGATGGCCGGGTTTCGAACCAAAGCCTTCAGCGCTTCTCCTGCGGCTGCGGAAATTTTCCTGCGCGATGGCGTCGCCCCGGAAGTGGGCGCGCGTATCGTCCAACTCGACCTGGCCGCGACTCTGGAGTCAATCGCAAGTGATGGCGCCGAAAGCTTCTATCGGGGTGCTTTGGCTGAGCGGCTGGTAGCAGGCGTGCGCGCTGCCGGCGGTATCTGGACGCTCGCGGATCTCGCCGGTTATGCAGTCAAAGAACGTCCTCCCATTGTGACCATGTATCACGACATCAAGGTCGTCTCGGCGCCGCCGCCGTCGTCCGGCGGAATTGTGCTGGCAGAAGCTTTTAATATTCTGGAACGCTACGACTTGGCGGCACTTAGCGAAGTCGACCGAGTGCATGTCGTGATTGAAGCAATGCGCAGGGCCTACCGGGATCGCGCGGATTTTCTCGGCGACCCGGATTTCACGACAATCCCAACTGCACGACTGTTGGCCAAAGCGTATGCAGATTCGCTGGCAAAAGACCTGAGTCTTGAAACAGCCACACCGAGTGCCGCGCTACCGGCCATCGGCATCAAACCAGAAGGGGAGGACACCACACACTTCTCCGTGCTGGATGCCGACGGAAATCGAGTCGCCGCCACGCTCAGCGTCAACTATCCGTTTGGGGCGACCAGCGTCCCGCCGGGTACGGGCGTGTTGCTGAACAACGAAATGGACGATTTCTCCGCCCGCCCGCTGACCCCGAACGCCTACGGGCTGGTCGGCGCCGGCGCAAATGCTATCGCCCCAGGTAAGCGCCCACTATCGTCTATGACCCCGACTTTCCTGATAACGCCGCGACGAATTGGCATCATCGGTACACCCGGTGGGAGTCGAATTATTTCCATGGTCTTGATCGGGGCACTGGAATTTGCGCGTGATTTACCGCCGTCTGAGTGGGTGAGCGCCAAGCGTTTCCACCACCAGTATCTGCCCGATGAAGTGCAATATGAGAAAGGCGGTTTAAGCGAGGGCTTACAAGATGCGCTCGCTGCGAAAGGCCATTCGCTGAAAGAGCTGACGCGCAATTACGGCAATATGCACGCAGTGTTGTGGGACAAACGAGCTGGCGTTGTCGACGCCGCCAGTGACCCCCGTGGTGAGGGCGGCGCCCAGGTCTGGCGCCCGCAACCGTGAGGGTGCGCGCCGGGTCAGCGCTGGCAACTACTGCAAAAAAAACTTGAGCGTTGTCCGATAACGCGTGTCGTGAGCGGCTTGGCGCACACCACACACGCTTCTCCCCCACGCCCGTAGACCAACAGCTCCTGACGAAAGTAGCCTGGCTCGCCATCGTTGTGAACGAAATCGCGCAAGGTGGTGCCACCGGCCTCGATGGCCTCCGCCAATACTGCCCGAATATGCTCAACCAACTTGTCCAGGCGCCCCAGGCTGATGCGCCCGGCAGCACGTTCCGGATGTATGCCTGCCCGGAACAGCGCCTCACTCGCGTAGATGTTGCCGACTCCGACGACTACGTGGCCGTCCATGATGAAGTTCTTGATTGCCACGCGCCGCCCCCGCGCCTGTTGGTACAGGTAGGTGGCAGTGAATTCGTTCGCCAGGGGTTCCGGACCGAGATGACACAATAATTCGTGTTCAAGCGGGTCGGCCTGGGTCCACAGCACCAGACCAAAGCGGCGTGGATCACGAAAGCGTAAACACTGGCGCGCTCCGAAATCGATTTCCACGTGATCGTGTTTTAGCGCCGGTTCGCTTGCTTGTACCACCCGCAGGCTACCGGACATGCCTAAATGTACTAATAGGGTGCCAGCGCTGAAATCAAACAGCAGGTATTTTGCGCGCCGCCGCACCTCGCGTAAGCGAAGGCCGCTCAGCTGTTGCGCCAAATCATCCGTTACCGGGCGGCGCAAGCGCGCATCGTGCACGGTCACCGATCGCACGCAGCGGCCACGTAACAGGGGTTGCACGCCGCGCCGAGTCGTCTCCACTTCGGGTAGTTCAGGCATGACGCCGCTGCCACCAAATCAATAAACCGTTACACAACAGACCGAGTGGCACGACGGCCACGAAAACCAGAAAAATCGCCATGCGCTGCCACATGGCTAAGTCGAGCGTCCCATCCGGTATTTCGGCCACTGCGATGTCGATCAAGTTGTCGTCAGCGGCGAGCCATTCGAACAGTCGTCGGCCGAATTCCCGATTGCCGAGATTGGCGACGAAACTGTTCGATAAGAAATCGCCGTCTCCGACAATCAACACGCGCTGCTCGACACCGTCCGCCGCTGCTTTGGTTAACGCCAGCGCCAGATTCAGCTCGCCCTGGATTTCACTTTCGGGATCGAAGCCTACATTGCCTTCGAACGTACCCGTCTCGTTCCATGCCTGTGCTGTGGTTTTCGCGATGACTGTGGCGTCCCAATCGATGTTAGGTCGCGCGACCAGAGCGGCCGCATAGGGGAACACCACCGTCTGTTCGAACTCAGCCACAGTCGGGTGATCGGGATGGTTGAGTGCGACCGCATAGGCGGGGTTCTGAAACTTTGTCAGCCCGACCGGATCCACTACCGTGCCCGTTAGCACCTCAACGCCGAGGGCGCTGGCTAACTGCGACATCTCGCCAGGCTGATCGGGCTCAGCCAGCCACAACAGGTTACCGCCACGTGCGACGTAGCGCGTAATGGCCGCAAGCTCACCCGGTGCGTAGGCTGCTCCGGGTGACGCGATCACGAGCACCGCGGTGTTGTCCGGAACGCTCGCGTGCTCACCGAGGTTCAGCCCGCGGACGTTGAGCCCGCGTTGTTCAAGGTAGGCTGCGAACTCAGAAATATCATGGTTGGCGGCGCGTCCGAGTTGGCGCTCGGCGTTGGCCGCTAAGAACGTCAGATAGCGGTCGCGCCCACGCAGCAGGCGTGCCAGTGCGTTGGTGACCTCACTTTCGCTAAGTTGGGTGATGCGTTCGTGCCGACCTTCGAAGCTCAGCACAATCTCGCCCAGACGTGCGCCGAACTTGCGCGCCTTATGCAGGTCCGCGCGCGGGTCGATAAAGGCGAGAGATAAATCACTTTTGTGGCGCTGAAAGCGCGCGAAGAAACTTGCCACGCCACGATGCAGATCCGGATTATCAGGTACGAAGGCGGTGAGCGTAATTTCGCCGTCGAACAATCCCAGGACTTCGACACTTCTGGCGTCGATAGAGTTGCGTGCAGCGCGCGAAAAATCCGTGATGTGGTTGTGCTGGTTGGCGTAGTTTATGAGGCTCCAAGTGCACGTCGCGACCAGCGCGATGATGAACAAGTAGCGTGCGCGTAGCGAAAATCTCATGCCAAATCGCGATCCATGCTCACCAACACAGCGGTGATGATCAGCAAAGAGATAGTGGCAGCAAAGAAGTAGACGATGTCAGCACTCACTAACAGGCCTTCGGCGAAACCGCGTAGACGAGTCAACGTCGACCAGCGACCGATCATAGACGCTTCCGGATCCAGCCGGGCTCCCCATTCTGCGAACCACAGCAAAAGCGAGATCATCAGCGCTATCAGCGCACCGGCGACCGGTGCACGGGTCAGCGCCGAAGCCATTAGCCCAAGGGCGTTATGCATCAAAGAGAACAGCACCAACCCGATCACATTGGTGGCATAGACCCCGAGATCAATTGGCGCTCCCCATAACAGCGTCAGCGGAATCAGTGAGAGCAGCACGACGTGAGCCATCGAGAGACTCAACACGCCGGCAAATTTTCCCAGCACCAGTGCGCTGGTTGATAGTGGTGTGGCGTAGAGAAAACGCAGCATATTGCTGCGTTTATCGCCGGCGATGGCCGCCATCGTGAGCAGCGGCGTTAACAGGATTACGCTGACGAAAGCCACACTGAAATAGCGCATGATAATTTCGACCGTAACGCCAGTTGTCTGCAAATCGCCTTGATTCTCCAGAAAGCGGACCACCAGTAACAAGAAGTACAGGGCCAACAGGCCTTGACCAAAAGCGAGGACCAACCAGCCGAACGGGCGTCTGAACAGACGTGCCGTCTCATAGGCTGCGACGGCGCCGAATCCAGACATCATGCGGCTGCTACGACCGAATCACCCGCAGTGAGGCGTAAAAAGAGATGTTCCAGCGCATCGTAGTTTTTGATCATTTCGGCAATACCCCAACCTGCGCGGACCGCACATTCTGCGACTCGCGGCGAGCAATCTTCATCGCAACGAAGCAACCAGTAACCCTGTTCGTGCCACTCTGCAGCGACCACACCATCGATAGCCGTGAGCGCCTCGACTTGCGGTTGGTGCGCGAAACTTACCCTGAGTGTGTCCAGTGCGGACCCATTGGGCGCGTCGTGGACAACGCGGCCCTCGTGCATGATGACAATGCGCGTCGCAAGCATACGAACTTCCGACAGGATGTGTGTCGACACAATGGTCGCACGTTGCGGGGCGAGGCTTGTGATGAGTTCGCGTACGTCCCGAATCTGCGCCGGATCGAGTCCGTTTGTGGGTTCGTCAAGAAGTAGCACCGCAGGTTCGTGCAACACAGCCTGGGCGATGCCGACCCGTTGTTGATAGCCTTGTGATAGATGTCGAATCAAGCGTCCCACCACGTCGCTGAGACCGCATCGCGCGGTGGCGCGCTGCACGGTGTCGCTGAGTCCGGAACGTGGCACGCCCTGGATGCGGGCGATGAAGTTGAGATATTCGGCAACTTTCATGTCGTCGTAAAGCGGCGGGGTCTGGGGCAGATAACCAATCAGCCGCCGCGCAGCTCGCCCGTCGCCGGCCAGATCATGGCCGCAGATACTCACCTTACCCCGGTCTGCGTTGAGCGCCCCGGCCAAGATCTGCAGGGTGGTGGACTTGCCGGCGCCGTTCAAACCGAGCAAGCCAAGCGTTTCACCGCGACCGACTTGCAGTTGTACGCCGTCCACCGCTCGAATGCGGCCGTATGAGCGAGTTAGATCTGTCGCCGCCAGCAGCATGTCTTCAGTCATGGGGCGCTATTATTGGGGAGCTTTGTCTTTGTGCCAACCATCGCGCGCACGCACGCTGCGGCGTCTTGGCGCGATTGGCCGTCGCGCAGTGATAATGTATCGCTCATGAATATCATCGGCATCGATACAGGCGGCACGTTTACCGATTTCGTGGTCTACGATGGCACCTCAGTTCGGGTCCATAAAACGCTTTCTACGCCCGATGCACCGGAACGTGCGATTGCCGCCGGGCTGGCCGCGCTGGCTATCGACAAGCATGAACTGACAGTTGTGCACGGCTCGACGGTCGCGACCAACGCCATGCTGGAGGGCGCCGGCGCCCGCACGGTGTTCATCACCAATCGTGGATTTTCCGACACACTGACCATCGGCCGCCAGGCGCGTGAGCGCTTGTACGATCTTACACCGCCGGTGCCCGTCCCACCGGTACCACCTGACCTATGCCTGCAAACTGGCGGTCGCCTTGGAGCCGATGGGCAAACTCTCGAGCCATTGTCGAGTCAGGACATTGCGGAGTTGCAAAAAGCAGTGGCGCAATTGAAACCGCAGGCGATCGCCATTAGCTTGCTGTTTGCTTTCATGGACGACCGTTTCGAACGTGAAATTGCTGCGGCCTTTTCGGGCGACGTATTTGTCACCTGTTCGAGTGATGTTCTACCCGAGTACCGTGAGTACGAGCGTGGTATCGCGACCTGGCTGAACGCCACCACGGGTCCGGTGATGAGTGGGTACTTACACCGGTTGTCACAGCAACTCAAACCGGCCGCGTTATCTGTCATGCAAAGTTCGGCGGTGACCTGCGACCCGGAGTTCGCCGCCAGTCACGCCGTAAATTTGCTTCTCTCGGGACCGGCGGGTGGCTTACTGGGTGCCCGCCATGTGGCCCGTGAAGCGGCAGCTGAACGTATCCTGACCTTCGACATGGGTGGCACATCAACCGACGTCGCGCTGGTCGATGGTGAAATAAGACTCACGCCGGATGGTCGAATCGGCCGCTACCCGGTCGGTGTTCCAATGGTCGATATCCATACCATTGGCGCTGGCGGTGGTTCGATCGCGCGCGTCGACGCGGGCGGCTTGCTGCACGTTGGGCCGAAATCGGCGGGTGCGGTACCAGGCCCGGCTTGCTACGGCGCTGGCGGAACTCTGGCAACCGTAACCGACGCCAATCTGGTACTGGGGCGGATCCCCACCCACGTTCGTCTGGGTGGTCATATGGCCTTGCGCAAAGAGGCGGCAGTGGCGGTTATCGGGAACCTGGCGCGGGCGATGGGAGACATTCCACTACAGGATGCCGCTCAGGGCGTGGTCGACATCGCCAACGATCACATGCAACAGGCGCTGCGCGTGATTTCAGTCGAACGCGGCATCGATCCGCGTGACTTCACCTTGGTGTCATTCGGTGGTGCCGGCGGCTTACACGTATGTGCGTTGGCGCAAGCCTTATCGATGCGCCGCGCCCTGGTTCCAGCTCACGCGGGCGTGTTGTCGGCGCTGGGTATGGTGGTTGGACAACCTGGGCGCCGATTGTCGAAAACCATACGCCGTCCGCTTGGAGACGTTAGTGCGTTAGCGATCGAATCATTACTCAGCGATATTGCGCAGCCGGCGGTCGCCGATTTACAACGAGAGGGCTATGCAAAGAGCGACATGATCTGCCGGAATACGCTAGACCTGTGTTACCAGGGCCAATCGTTTGCACTCAATATTTCCTGGGACGGCAGCGACGTCGCCGAACAATTTCACGGTGAACATGAGCTGCGTTACGGCCATCGGCTCGATTACCCCGTCGAACTCGTCAATCTGCGGGTTGCCGTAGACGTTGTCCGCGCGCCAGTCCAGCTGCCACCAGCATCTGTGGCAAAACATCCGGCGGCTGGTGAAAGCCGATTTCCGTTGTTGTTCCGTTCGCAACTCGCGCAGGCGGAAAAGATCAGCGGGCCTGCGGTGATTTGTGACGACATCGCGACAACATTTGTCGATGCCGGTTGGTGCTGCGCCCTCGATGACGCTGGCAATCTCATACTCGAGTTGCGGTAGACTGCGGGCAAGGGCGCTTAATCTGGTCCCGCTTCACGATGTTTAACGATCGTGGCGCTTTCAAGCCTAAAGAACCGGATTAAAGTGCTAAACCTTCGAGAGCTTCAAGGAGGAGTTCATGCAGCACGGTTTGATTGAGCTGCCCTGGTGGGGCTATGTCGTCGTCGCGCTTGTCTACACGCACATAACAATCGCTGCGGTGACAATTTATCTACACCGCGACCAAGCCCATCGGGCCGTCGAGTTGCATCCTGTTGTGGCACACTTTTTCCGCTTCTGGTTGTGGCTGTCAACGGGCATGAACACACGCCAATGGACGGCTGTACACCGCAAACATCACGCTGCGGTGGAAACTGCCGAAGATCCACACAGCCCGGTTGTGCACGGCATCAAGAAAGTTCTGCTGACCGGTGCCGAACTCTACCAACGCAACGCCCGAAACCAGGACATCATCGACCAGTACGGCTTCGGCACGCCGGACGATTGGGTTGAGAGGCACTTGTATACCGGACGCAGCTTTCTCGGCATTGGGTTGATGTTTACCAGTAATATTATTTTGTACGGACCGTTGGGCGTAACCATCGGGGCCATTCAGATGATGTGGATCCCGATTTTTGCAGCCGGCATTATCAATGGTGTTGCCCACTGGCGCGGTTATCGCAATTTCGAAACTTCCGACTGTTCTACGAATATTGTGCCGTGGGGTGTTTTGATTGGCGGCGAAGAACTCCATAACAACCATCACGCATTCGCCAGCTCGGCCAAATTTTCCGTGCGTCCTTGGGAATTCGATTTGGGCTGGATGTATATCCGGTTGATGGAAATGTGCGGGCTCGCCGAAGTTCGCAAGGTCGCCCCGCCGCGCCCGGCTGTCGACACCGACAAGCCCGCCGCCGATTTTGAAACTTTGTCAGCAATCGTCGGTAGCCGCTTGCACGTGATGGCGGATTTCAGTCGCATGGTTATCAAGCGGGTGCATCGCGAAGAGGTTCGCAACGCGTCCCATGATGCGCGCTGGAAACTCAAACCATTAGTACCGTTGATGGTACGCGCTGATGAGCGCCTGAACGAGGCGGAGCGCGGTGCATTGCGCGACGCGCTGCGGCAAAGCGAACGTTTGGAGGTTGTTTACAGCTTTCGCCAGCGTTTGCAGGCTATTTATGAGCAGCGAAGCGAAAGTCGAGAAGCGCTTTTACGTCTCATCCAGGAATGGTGTCAGCAAGCCGAAACGACAGGCATACAGGCGCTGCAGGACTATGCACGCATTCTGCGCGGCTACACGCCTGCAGCAGTCTGAGTGTGAAGAACTGAGCGCCAAAAAAAACCCCGCGAGGCGGGGTTTCTTATCGGTATCAAAGCGCTATTTTATCTTCGCTTCTTTGTAAATCACGTGTTGGCGAATGACCGGGTCGTATTTGCGACGTTCAAGCTTCTCCGGATGCGTGCGCTTGTTTTTCGCTGTGGTGTAGTAATGCCCGGTACCGGCACTCGAGACGAGTTTGATTTTATCCAGCATGACAGTCTCCTAAACTCTTTCGCCGCGGGCGCGAATGTCTTTAAGTACAGTATCGATACCTTTTTTATCGATAACCCGCAATCCTTTCGCACTCACGCGAAGCCGAACCCAACGGTTCTCGCTTTCAACCCAAAAGCGATGGTTATGCAGATTCGGTAAGAAGCGCCGCCGCGTCTTGTTGTGCGCGTGCGAAACGTTGTTACCGGCGACCGGTCGTTTGCCGGTTATTTGGCATACCCGAGACATGCTGTTAATCCTATTAAGGGCGCGGAAAAGGCGCGTGATTCTAGCTCGTTTCCGTGCGTTCGCCAAGCGTCGGTGTCAGAACAGCCCGCGCGCCGCCATGGAAACCGCCTCCTGCTCCCCAACAACCAGATGATCCAGGACCCGCACGTCGATAAGGCGGGCCGCTTCCACGACTCGCCGGGTCAGCGCGCCGTCTGCCGTACTTGGTTCGGCGACGCCGGATGGATGATTGTGGGCAAGGATGATCGCGGCGGCGTTAAGCTCCAGGCACGACTGAACTATTTCGCGCGGATGGACGGTTGCGCTGTCGATTGAGCCCAGAAAGAGCTCGCGAAACGCGATGACGCGGTGGCGCGTATCCAGATAAAGACACGCAAAAACTTCGCGTCGATACCCTTTCATCCGCGAAACCAGATAGTTACCGGCTGCGTCGGGGCTTTCCAGAGGGCCGTCTCGCTCCAGTGTGGAGTATAGGTAACGACGCCCCAATTCGAGCGCGGCGTGAAGTGTGGCGAAGGTTGCAGGACCGCAACCACGACTCGTGCTAACCGACGTCAGGCTCGCTTCCAGCAGCGCACGCAAGCCGCCATGCTCGCTAATCAGGCGCCGCGCAAGTCCAACTGCATCAACTTCCGCGGTGCCGACGCGTAGCAACACGGCGACCACCTCGGCATCGGAGAGCGCGCCGGTGCCCTGATGAATCAGTTTTTCACGCGGCCGTTCTCGCTCGGGCCAATCCTTGATAGACATGCGGTTCCCCTCCATGGGTTCCGAATTAGGTACCTCGCAGTATAGGCCGGCGACGAATGTGGACAAAGCATGCCGAAATTTGCGTAACGCGTCTGACGGCTGCGCGGTCGGGTCAGGTAATATCCTTTCCACCACCCGTAAATTAAGGTGAAAGAAAGCCCATGATTAGCCTGAACGGCAAGCGCATCCTGTTGCTCGTCAGCGGGGGTATTGCTGCCTATAAATCACCTGACGTTGTGCGTCGATTACGTGATGCCGGCGCCGAAGTGCGTGTGATCATGACGCCCTCGGCCACCGAGTTTATTACGCCTTTGACGCTTCAGGCGGTATCCGGTCACGCGGTCCGCTGCGACTTGTTTGACCCAACTGCGGAAGCCGCCATGGGACACATCGAGCTCGCACGCTGGGGTGACGCGGTGGTGACAGCTCCTGCGACGGCGGATTTTTTGGCGCGCCTGCGCCTTGGCCAGGCTAATGATCTCGCTACCGCTGTGTGTCTGGTAAGCGCCGCACCGGTATTGGTCGCTCCGGCGATGAATCAACAAATGTGGCAGCATCCGGCGACCGCCGAGAATCTGGCCGCGCTGACTGCGCGCGGCGTGATTATCTGTGGGCCTGGCAGCGGCAGTCAGGCCTGTGGCGAAGTGGGGCCCGGGCGAATGGCCGAGGCCGACGAGATCGTGAGTGCTGTGGCCCGGATTTTCGCAACTGGACGCCTCGCCGGGCGTCGCGTGCTCATCACCGCCGGTCCGACCCGCGAACCGATCGACCCAGTGCGCTACATCTCTAATCACAGTTCCGGCAAGATGGGCTATGCGTTGGCTATTGCTGCGCACGAAGCTGGCGCCCTGGTGACGCTTGTCAGCGGCCCCACGGTACAGACCAAGCCCGAGGGCGTGACAGTCAAAAGTGTCGAGACAGCCGCGGAAATGTACAGCGCTGTCATGCAGGAGCTGGAGACTACAGAAATTTTCGTCGGTACTGCGGCGGTCGCTGATTATCGCCCCGAGTTCGCCAGCGCCGGCAAAATAAAGCGCGATGGTTCCGCGCTGGAACTGCGTTTGGTGCCCAATCGCGACATTCTTGCGGCAGTCGCTGCCAGTGCGAATGCGCCTTTTACGGTGGGCTTCGCTGCGGAAACCGATAATCTCATCGCCAATGCCGAATCCAAGTTGCAACGGAAAAAACTCGACATGATTGCCGCTAATCTGGTTGGCGGACACGAGATTGGATTTAACAGCGATGATAATGAGCTGACAGTGCTCTGGCCAGGCAGCTCAAAAGTTCTCGAACGCGCGCCAAAATTGCGCTTGGCGAGAAGCCTGCTCGAGGTGATTGTCGAGCGCTTCGAGAGCCGTAATTCCGGTTCGAATTAAGATGTATTCGCCGCGCCTAGCTTGTACACTTGGAGCGGCGGTCACAGGTCCCGTGTAAAGTCGCGAATTCAAAAAGATAAATGAAGAAACTTCCCCTGAGTGGAGACGATCTGCGCGCCTTGTTCGAGCGCATTCCGCGTACCACGCTGATCATCGCTGTGGCGGTCATCGGGGCGGCGGCCATCGCACTAATTACGCTCAACATGCTGCGTGGGGACCACGCCTCAGCAAGCCAGACAGCGTGGAACGCCGCCTACGAAGAATTAGCCGACGAGATGGCGCAAATCCTTGCGGACTCGTTAGAGCCTTACGCCGATGCGGTCCGTGAAATAGCAACTGATGGCGACGTCAGGGCCGTCCTGCAGACACACGATCAGGCCGGGATGGATAACCTGGCTGAGCGGATCCAGCCGCCTTTAGCCGGTGTACTGCGATTGCGCCTGCTGCCGGCTGCAATCCGCGATCCGCAGCTGGAAGCGCGC
The DNA here is from genome assembly GCA_002292285.1 of Proteobacteria bacterium UBA981. Taxonomy (GTDB): domain Bacteria; phylum Pseudomonadota; class Gammaproteobacteria; genus UBA981. The sequence continues at coordinate 297,606 of DBBP01000027.1, read as the reverse complement.
CCGCCACTTACCTTTGCCTCTATATCAATGCTGAGAAAAGCTCGCGAGGACCGTAGAGTGCCTGCTGCGGAGGTTCATCTGGTCGGTCACGAAGATGAGCATCTCGTCTTGATGCACCCCGTCGAGATTGAGGCTGCGCCCGCCGCCAGCGATGCAGCAGGCGACGACGCCAACGCCGAGGCTGCCCCGGCGCAGCTACTCGGGTTTGTTCATTTGAGCGTGAACCCAGACAACCTGCGGCAAATTCTTGAGGACGGTGCGCCGAGCGGCATTTTTGCTGAAATTCGCCAAGGCGCACGGATCCGAATCGCCAGTTTCGGTACCGAATCAGATGGTGGCGCGCCGTCTACGCTAGCGCGGATTGGCGGTACTTCGATGTCGGTCAAGTACACGGCTCGGGGAACCTTGCCGGCCGCCGAACAAGAGGGCGTACCGACGCTGGTGATAGTTGCCGGCGTCGCACTTGTCGTCGGTTTACTGGTTGGCGGCGTCTTCTATTTTAGCCAGCGCCAGGGGGTCCGAGTGGCGTCTGTCGCGGCCGACACGATCATCTATCAAGGCGCGATAAAAGCCATTTTTGATGGTGCTCATCCTGGCCTCGAGCAACTGATGCCCGGAGCAAAAGCGCAAAAAACGGATTTCGACGTCGCCGCCCTGGACGAGACAATTGAGGGCGACATCGCGGCACTATCTGCGGCGAGCAGTACGGTTGATGATCCGACCATACCCGGCGCCGCCGGCAAAAAGTCGGGTGCCACAGAAGCCGTGCCTGAAGTGCCTGCGTCAATTTTTCGTAGCTACGATATCCGTGGCATTGTTGGCGAGACCCTGACCGAAGAAGGCGTTTATCAAATTGGCCGTGCACTGGGCGCCGAAGCAGACGCGCGCGGTCAGAAGACCGTCGTTGTAGCGCGTGATGGCCGTCACTCGAGCGAACCCTTTTTACAAGCGCTGTCACGGGGATTGCTTGAATCCGGACGCGAAGTCTTGGATATCGGGCTGGCATCGACGCCGGTACTGTATTTTGCGACCCATCATCTGGATGCCCGTAGCGGTGTCATGATCACCGGCAGTCATAACCCGGCTGAATACAATGGCCTAAAAATCGTGCTGGACGGCGAAACCCTGTCCGGGGATGCGATTCAGGCAATACGGCGGCGCGTTGAAACACAGGATTTCATCGAAGGCACCGGGTCGATGCAGTCGACGGACATTATTGCTGAATATATCCGCCGTATCAGCGAAGACATTCCGGTCACTTTGGGCAACGCCCTGAAGGTTGTTGTCGATTGCGGAAACGGTGTTCCGGGTACGGTCGCTCCAGATATTCTGCGAGCCATCGGACACGATGTCATCGAACTGTTTTGCGATGTCGACGGCGATTTTCCGAACCACCACCCGGATCCCTCGCAGCCTGAAAATCTGCAAGCCTTGATTGATACCGTCGCCGACGAAGGCGCTGATCTCGGCCTGGCCTTTGATGGTGATGGCGATCGGTTGGGCGTTGTTGATAGTGAGGGGAATGTGATTTGGCCAGATCGCCAGATGATTTTGTTCTCGCGCGACATTTTGTCCCGCAATCCGGACGCGAAGATAATCTACGACGTTAAGTGCTCACGTCTTCTGGCTGCCGACATTACCGCCCACGGCGGCGAGCCAATTATGACCAAAACCGGGCATTCACTAATTAAAACCAAGATGCAGGAAACCGGCGCCCTTCTGGCTGGAGAAATGAGCGGGCACATTTTCTTCAAGGAGCGCTGGTACGGATTCGACGACGCCTTATACTCGGCAGCCCGCCTACTCGAAATTCTGGTCAATAGTTCGCAATCGCCAGCGGAATTGTTTGCAGATTTGCCAAGCGGCGTCGTGACGCCTGAATTGCGCCTCGATATGCCGGAAGAAGCGCACCAGGAATTTATGCAAAAAGTCCTCGACGCGGCGAAGTTCGACGACGGCGCAATCAGCACGATAGACGGCCTGCGGGTCGACTTCCCCGATTCATGGGGCCTGGTCCGCGCATCGAATACAACGCCCTGTCTGGTTTTGCGCTTCGAGGGTGACGACGCGGCGGCACTGGCGTCCGTGCAAGAGCGTTTTCGCGAGCTCCTCATCGGCATCGATGCGTCGTTAAGCCTGCCGTTCTGATGCTGTTGCCTGCGATCGGGCGGTGCTCGAAGCATCCGCTGCCCTGCAATTGTTTTCTTCCCTAGCTGGCGTCCTCTGCTCCGGAACTTCCATGGCACTTGACCCAAATCGCGCCCACAACACAGCCCACGTGCTGACTGCCGCGCTGCCCTATATCCAGCGCTATCAAGGCAAAACTATCGTAATCAAATACGGTGGTAATGCGATGACTGACGCGCACCTGAAAGAGAGCTTTGCTCGCGATATCGTGCTGATGAAGCTGGTCGGCATTCGTCTTGTTATCGTGCACGGCGGCGGCCCGCAAATCGCCGAGCAATTGAAGCGTGTCGGTAAGGAGTCGAAGTTCATCGATGGTATGCGTGTTACCGACGCGGAGACCATGGATGTGGTTGAGATGGTGTTAGGTGGCTTGGTGAACAAAGACATCGTCAATCTGATCAATGCCCACGGCGGACGCGCAATCGGACTGACCGGGAAAGATGGGCCCCTCATTGAAGCGCGCAAGATGATACTGGCGAATAGCGAAACCGGCTCTTCGGCATCGCATGCCGCCGATCTTGGGCACGTCGGTGAAGTAGAACACGTTCACCGAGAAGTCCTCGATTACTTTGCGGCCGGCGATTTCGTACCGGTTATCGCGCCGATCGGAGTTGGTAAGGACGGCGCTTCGTACAACATAAACGCCGATCTGGTGGCAGGAAAGGTCGCCGAGGTGATGCAGGCAGAAAAACTTATTTTGCTCACTAACACCGTCGGCTTGCTTGATGCACAAGAGAATTTGTTAACCGGGCTAAGTGCCTCACGAGTCCGCGAATTGATCGCTGACGGAACGATTCACAGCGGTATGTTACCGAAAATTGGCAGCGCGCTTGAGGCAGTAGAACGTGGTGTCCGGCGTGCTCACATCATCGACGGGCGGGTCGAGCATGCGTTGCTTCTGGAATTGTTTACAGACGAGGGCATCGGCACATTAATCGAGTAAAAGAGCGACTTAACCGTCGTCAGCAAATTCTTGAAGTGCTGGCCGGCGAGCTAGAAACCAAACCTGGTTCGCGGATATCGACCGCTTCACTTGCGGCGGCTGTCGGTGTTTCCGAGGCCGCGCTGTATCGTCATTTCGCCAGCAAAGCGCAGATGTTCGAAGCACTTATCGAATTCGCTGAACAGACCATCTTTGGTGTGTTCAATCAGATCATGAACGAACAAGCCGAGGCGGAAACACGGTGCCACCATATGGCGACCGCGTTGCTGCGTTTCGCGGAGCGAAATCCAGGCATTACGCGCGTGTTACTGGGGGATATTCTGGTCGGTGAGCAGCAACGTCTTCGCGCTCGCGTGTCGCAGTTTTTCGCGCGAGTTGAAACTCAATTCAAGCAGGTCATGCGTGAAAGCAATTTGCACCAATCCGCGGAACTCGATGCCACGCAAGTGGCTGCTATTGCGCGATTGCTTTTAACGGTAGTCGTTGGCCGTCTCGATCAATTCGTGCGCGATGATTTCGCTGCATCTCCTGCGCAGGATTGGGAGCTGCAATGGACCTTGGTTTGCCGCGGCATTTTTGCCACGCCGACAACAGACGCTGTCTAGCGCTGACCCTTCAGTTCCTTAAAGCGGGAAATGTCTGCCGCAAAACGTTCGCGAATATCGTTTTGCTCATTCCTTTTCGCCGCGATGAAGTCTTCGTTTTCAGTAATCTGATTACGCACGCTCTTTATATTTGCGACCATATCGTCGCCTGGCTTGTCACCTTTGCGTTCTACATCCGCCGCCTTGTCGACTATTTTGTCGAGGTTGAGCTGCAGCTTATCGATATGGCTTTGAGTGAGGCGAATTTGCGAGTCGAGGTGGGCGATTTGCCCGTCACGTGTGAGTTCCATGTCGTCCGCGGATGTGAAGGTATCGAGTAACACACGATCCTTCTGTTCGCGCTTCTTCTCTTCCAACTTGGCGACCTCTTCGAGCTCCTTTAACTTGTTTTCTTCCCTGAGCTCTTCGACGGTTTTTGCGGCCCCCTGCGCCTGTACAGACAGACCGCCCTTTTTGATCGTTTCATGGCCCTGTTGCGCGTACTCAGGAGGTACGGCATTGCCGCACTCACGTACACCCTCCGCGTTCTTCCAGCACTTATAGGCGGCCTGCGAGGGTGCTGAAAGGATCAGCATGACGAGGGTAATGCTCGCCAACAAGGAAGATCTTCCAGCTACGTAATGCGTGTTCATAAGTCACCTTATTCGATTGTTCCCGAAACATGTCGCTGGGCAGACGGAGATTGCCGCGTCGACAAGACTATATTATCGCAGACTGAATCTGGCCTGAATCGAACGCCGTGGGGCGTTACTGGTCAGATCCCATACTCGCTTCGATAGGCTTCGATGCGATTAATTTCTTCATCGAAACCACCGACGCCCTGAAGATGCGTAACGATATCGGCGAGACCGATGATACTGTGTACCGGGATACCGTGGAGCTGCTCGACTGCTTGCACAGCAGAACGCTCATCAGGACCACGTTCCTGCCGGTCAAGAGAAATCATGACACCAACGGCCTGCGCGCCGGCTGCACTAATCAGGGTCGTCGATTCATTGACCGACGTACCCGCCGAGATAACGTCGTCAACAATGAGCACTCTTCCTTGCAGTGCCGCGCCGAGCGTCGTTCCGCCTTCGCCATGATCTTTCGCCTCTTTGCGATTGAAACAAAACGGGACGTCTAGGCCGTGGTCGGTATGCAGAGCAATCGCGATGGCGGCGCAAAGCGGTATGCCTTTGTAAGCGGGGCCGTACAGGATGTCGAATTCGAGACGATTGCCGACGATTGCCGCCGCATACGCGCGCCCGAGGCGCGCCAGTGCCGCGCCGGAATCGAACGCACCGGTATTGAAGAAATACGGACTCAAACGACCCGATTTCAGCGTGAATTCACCGAAACGCAATGCGTTATTGGCCAACGCGAACTCAATAAACTCGCGTTGATAAAGGTGTATCGTGGTGCTGATTACTCGTCTCCCGTCGGCAAGCGGGTATCATATCCGCGCCGACAACAGCCTGCACATTCCTGACCCGGAAATCTATCGAGAATCGTCATGCGCATTATTTCAGCCAACCTAAATGGCATCCGCTCTGCCCACCGCAAAGGATTTCACCTTTGGTTGGCCAAGCAGCGGGCCGATGTCGTGTGTCTGCAGGAAACCAAAGCACAGGTCGCGCAATTAACCGACGAGGTTCGCTCACCCGGTCGCTGGCACACCTACTATGCGGATGCCGAAAAGAAGGGCTACAGCGGCGTTGCGCTGTTTTGTCGCCAGGAACCGGACAAAATTACCACTGGCTTCGGCTTCGACGAGTTTGATCGGGAAGGTCGCTACATTCAGGCAGATTTCGGCAAATTGTCGGTCTCGTCCGTGTACCTGCCGTCTGGTTCTTCTGGCGATCACCGCCAGCAAGTTAAATTCGAGTTCATGGATAAATTTATGCCCTGGCTTGCCAAGCGGCGTAAAGATTCCCGCGAATACATCGTGTGCGGCGATTGGAATATCGCGCACCGCAATATCGACCTGAAAAACTGGCGTTCAAATCAAAAAAATTCCGGATTTCTGCCTGCAGAGCGTGCCTGGCTGGACCGTCTGTTTGACGAGGTTGGTTATGTCGACGCGTTTCGGCAAATCAACCAGCAGGAAGAGCAGTACACGTGGTGGTCAAATCGAGGCCAGGCCTGGGAAAACAATGTGGGGTGGCGGCTCGACTACCAAATCATCACGCCCGGACTCGCGGAACGAGTGCGTAAGGCATCCATATATAAGAAGAATCGTTTTTCCGACCATGCACCGCTCATCATCGACTACGACGGCGACATCACCGCTTTCTGAATCGTTGCTGTGCGTGCGAGGCGGACGGAGCCGCGACGCGTTACTGGCGTCGCCGAATCCGATAAATCGCGATCTCAGCGAGTAAATTCGGCAGCCATTGCATGCCGCGGCGCGCATGGTGTTGTGAGTCTACGATCGCCCGTTCTACGACCTCTGTGCTCTGTATTCGACACAAATCATCGAAATCCTTGATAGTGCACATATGAATATTCGGCGTGTCGTACCACGTGTTCGGCAGATGCTTGGTGACCGGCATACGCCCGAGCGCAAATTGCATGCGACATTTCCAGTGCCCCATGTTGGGAAACGTCACAATACCCTCCCGTCCGATGCGCAGGATTTCGTCGATTAACCGATGCGGGAAGCGCATGGCCTGCACAGTTTGGGTCATAACGACGAAGTCAAAATAGTCTTCGTCAAAGTCGCTTAAGCCCTCGTCGAGGTTGGTGTGAATGACATTCACGCCGCGCTCCAGGCAGGCTACGATGTTGTCGGATGCAATCTCGATGCCATAGCCGGTGACGCCTTTTTCTGCCTGCAACATGGCGAGAAAGCCGCCGTCGCCGCAGCCCAAATCAAGCACGCGGGAGCCCTCGGTGATCCATTCGGCGATTAGCCGATGTTCGGCACGCAGATCGAGTTCACTCACGTGCCAATCTCAATTCGGTTGAAATAGGTCTGCAGGATTTTGTGGTACTGAGGAATGGGTAATAAGAATGAGTCGTGGCCAAGTTCCGATTCAATATCGACGTAGCTTACATCGTGATCGCAATCGAGCAGCGCGCGCACGATCTCGCGTGACCGGGTGGGCGAAAACCGCCAGTCGCTGGTGAAAGAGACAACCAGAAAGCGCGCCTGGCATTCCCTCAACGCCGCAGTCAGGTCGCCGTCAAATTTTTGTGCGGGATCGAAATAATCGAGCGAACGTGTCATTAACAAATAAGTATTGGCATCGAAGCGCCCGACGAACGCTTCGCCCTGATGGCGCAGATAGGATTCAATTTCAAATTCCACCCCGAAACCGAAACCGATTTTAGAGCCGCTTAACTCACGACCGAAGCGCGTATGAAGTACGTCATCGGACAGATAAGTAATGTGACCAACCATGCGCGCGAGTTTGAGCCCGTGTTCCGGTACGACGTCATGTTCATAGTAATGACCGTCACGAAAGTTCGGATCGGAGCGAATAGCCTGCCGAGCGATTTCGTTGAAGGCAATGTTCTGCGTCGATAGCCGAGGCGCGGCGGCAATCACCAGCGCGTTGCGGATGCGCGCCGGATAGTCGATGGCCCACTGCAGTACCTGCATGCCGCCGAGACTGCCGCCCATGACGGCCGCCCAACTTTCAATTCCGAGTACATCTGCCAGACGTGCCTGACTTTCGACCCAGTCACGGACAGTCACGATCGGAAAGTCAGGTCCGTAACGCTTGTTGGTTTGCGGGTTGATTGCCAGCGGGCCGGTAGAGCCGCCGCAGCCGCCCAGATTGTTTGGGCAAACGACAAAGAAACGATCGGTGTCCAGAGCCTTTCCGGGCCCGATGCAATTGTCCCACCAGCCCGGCTTGCGGTCGTTCTCTGAGTGAAACCCCGCTGCATGATGATCCCCCGTCAGCGCATGACAGACCAACACAGCGTTGTCTTGCGCTTCGTTCAGGGTTCCATAGGTTTCAAAACAGATATCGTAGCCGTCGAGCACAACACCGCAATCAAGTGCTAGAGGCGTGTCGAAGTGCTGGGTCCTGGGAGACACCAGGCCGACACTGTCGGCAGGTATCGGGTCAAGCATGGACGGAGTTGGTCCTGATTGCTGGGGGGCAGAGTCTAATTAGACTTAGGAGGCTGAGCAAACCGGGGGCTCCTGCGCGCAGCTCACGCGGCTCATTGTCGGGTTCACCAAGTCAGCTTGGAGGCTGCTACCTGCTTTTGAGCGAGCCGACGAAACGGTCACTAAAGCACGATCACCGCTGTTGCCCATCGAGCTTCTCACAGGAACGACAGACCGAGATCCCGCAGTGGTTGTACGACGAGCATCAAAGACAACTGCAAACCGACAATCACGAGCATTGGTGACAGATCGAGACCGCCTAGAGACGGAATGGCGCGGCGCGCTGGTCGGAGCAATGGCTCAGTCAGGGCATGAATCAGGGAGATGATCGGGTTGTATACGCCCTGCCCGACCCAACTCATGACGATCTGGATAATAATCGCACCAATGTAGGTCCAGACAACTTTACTGAGCAATTCGGCAGCTGCAATCGTCAGTAATGCCGGCGCGTTAGGACTTGCGCCCACGATCATGGCGACTGCGCCCGTATTCATCATCTGCAGCGCCAGCAACAGGATGATGGACGAGGTATCGATGCCAGCGATGGATGGGATCACCCGTCGCATCGGTATCAGTGGCGGGTTTGTGATGGTGACAATTGCCTGACACAAGGGATTATAAAAATCCGCGCGTACGAGTTGCAGCAGCAAACGCAGCAGGACCGCGAAGATGTACAGGCCGAAAACGAAATCGATCAGGAAGACGCCGGCATTCGAGACATAGCCCCCGCCCATTACGATTCGACCTGACGGGCTAACGCGATCGAGCGATCACGAGCCGCGGTCAAGGCCTCGCGGACAAGGTCTTCGAGGCCGCGTTGTTCAAATACGGCCAATGCGCTGGCAGTCGTGCCGCCGGCGGAAGTGACTTGTTCGCGTAGCTGGGCCGGCGCCTGCTCGGAGCTGTGCGCCAGCCGCGACGCACCCAATGCGGTGTCTATAGCCAGTGAGCGAGCTAAGGTCTGCGGTAGTCCAAGCTCGCCGGCAATTTTCTCTATCAGTTCTATAAATAGGAAAAAATAAGCCGGCCCACTACCGGACACCGCAGTTACGGCGTCCATGAGGCCTTCATCTTCCAGCCACTGGGCACTACCAACCGCGCCCAACAGACTATCGGCTAATGCGCGTTGCGGCGAACTAACGCGAGCGTTCGCGCACAGTGCTGCCGCGCCACTGCCGACCAGCGCCGGTGTATTCGGCATGCAGCGAACTATCGAACGTGTGGGCCCCAGCCAGCGCTGCAAATGTTCGATGGTGATACCCGCTGCGATCGACAGATAGAGGACAGAGTCGCTCGCCGTGTCTGCCAATTGCCCGGCAACATCGCGCAATTGTTGCGGTTTAACTGCGAATACCACCACGTCCGCGTCGACTACCGCGTCCAGATTCTGTTCGTACACCTGAACGGAAAACAGTTCACGACATTGTTCGCGCGATGGCGCGAACGCATCCGCCACACGAATCTTGCTCGCCGCATGTCCTGCCTGCAGCAGACCTCCGATCAGGGCGCGGCCCATGTTGCCGCCACCGATAAATGCGAAAGTGGGCTGCATAGCGAGTGTATCGTTCGAATGGGCGGCGATTTTATCACGCCCCCTGGACGCGCGGACCGAAAACCGCCGTGCCGAGCCTAATCAGCGAGGCACCCTCGGCAATCGCAGCGACATAATCCAGCGAAGTGCCCATGGACAAGGTCTCAAGTGCCGACTGGCAGTTGCGCGCGAGGGCAGCGACTTGCGCAAACGGCGCACGTTGCCCGGCGAGTCCGTCGACCTGGGCCGGCATGGCCATCAATCCGACCAGGTTCAGACGAGGCAGTGCGGATATTTCGTGCACGAGCTCACCCAGCGACTCGGGCGCAATCCCGCTCTTGGTCGTCTCGCGGCTGATGTTGACCTGAATCAGCACGTTTAATGGTGCAAGTTCAGCCGGTCGTTGCCGGTTAAGGCGTTCGGCGATGCGGACGCGGTCGACGGTATGGACCCAATCGAAGGCGCGCGCGATGTCGGCAGTTTTATTGCTTTGTATCGAGCCAATGAAATGCCACTCGATATCAAGCTCGGCGAGCTCGCGCCGTTTGTCCAGCGCCTCCTGGAGGAAATTTTCACCGAAGGCACGCTGGCCAGCCTCCCAGGCGTCGCGAATCGCACTGGCGGGCTGGCGTTTACTGACCGCCAGCAGGCGAACGCTGTTCGCCGCACGACCGTACTCCAGCTCACGGGTGCGGATGTCCTGTTTCAGGACACTCAGGTTCTCAGCGATATCAGTCACGGCTCGAGGGCAACGCGTACAGGGTCAGTTGGTACATGGTATGTAAGGACGGTTCTTGGTAAAGTTTCCGGTGTTATCGCAGGCTATTGCCCCAGACTAATACTGGCAAGCCCAAGCCTGCAAACTGTGCTCGGTGCCGCTTCCGAATCGCATGAATTTATCAGTTGTCTTGAGAAAAGGTTATGGATATCGGTGAGCTACTTGCGTTTGGCGTGAAGAACGGTGCCTCGGATATGCATTTGTCGGCTGGCTTGCCACCGATGATCCGGGTGGACGGCGACGTGCGCCGTATTAATGTCCCAGCGATGGACCACACCACCGTTCATGATCTGGTCTACGACATCATGAACGACAAGCAGCAAAAGGATTATGAGGAATTTCTTGAATGTGATTTCTCGTTCGAGATTCCCGGGCTGGCTCGCTTCCGGGTCAACGCCTTTAACCAGAATCGCGGTGCAGGTGCCGTGTTCCGGACGATTCCATCTGAGATTCTGAGCCTGGAAGACTTAAAGGCCCCAGAAATTTTCAAGGAAATCGCTGATATTCCGCGTGGGGTCGTGCTCGTAACCGGGCCGACGGGTTCCGGCAAATCTACCACCCTAGCGGCTATGGTCAATCACAAGAACGAGACGGAATATGGCCACATCCTCACGATTGAGGACCCGATTGAGTTCGTTCACCAAAGTAAGAAATGCCTGATGAACCAGCGCGAGGTGCACCGCGATACGCTCGGTTTCAACGAGGCGCTACGCTCCGCCTTGCGCGAAGACCCGGACGTGATTCTGGTCGGTGAAATGCGCGATCTGGAGACCATTCGCCTCGCGCTTTCCGCGGCCGAAACGGGTCACTTGGTATTCGGTACTCTGCACACCAGCTCAGCCGCAAAGACCATCGATCGCGTCGTCGACGTCTTTCCCGCTGAAGAAAAAGACATGGTGCGCGCGATGCTGTCGGAATCTCTGCGTGCGGTTATTTCTCAAACACTGATGAAAAAGGTTGGCGGCGGCCGTATTGCTGCCCACGAGATCATGCTCGGGACACCGGCAATTCGAAATCTGATTCGCGAGAATAAAATCGCCCAAATGTATTCCGCGATTCAGACTGGCCAACAGTACGGCATGCAGACCCTCGACCAGAATCTGCAGCAAATGATCGACAAGAATTTGGTGACTCGCAACGAGGCGCGCCTCAAGGCAGCGAATAAAGACAACTTCTAGGTCCGTTTTAGATTTAGACCGCAGCAAAATATCGAGCTGAACCGGAGGTGCGAGATGGAACGCGAACAAGCGATTAAATACATGCGGGATCTGTTAACCCTGATCGTTGAGAAAAAGGGTTCGGACATGTTTATCACCAAGGACTTTCCACCGGCGATGAAGCTCGACGGTAAAGTCACGCCGGTTTCCAAAACCAAACTCAGCGGCGACAACACCAAGGCGCTCGCTTACGCGATCATGAACGATCGCCAAATTAAGGAATACGAGGCGACGAAGGAATGTAACTTCGCCATCGCCCCGGCCGGCATCGGTCGCTTCCGTTGCAATGCTTATATTCAGCAAGGTGCCTGTGGTCTGGTACTGCGTGTGATCGAAACCGAAGTGCCGAACCTCGATAAACTCGGACTGCCGGAAGTACTGAAAGAAATCATCAGCGCTAAACGTGGTCTCGTTATTATGGTCGGCGGTACCGGCTCAGGGAAATCGACCTCGTTGGCGGCCATGATTGATCACCGCAACGCAAACTCCTACGGCCACATCATTACCATCGAAGATCCGATCGAGTACGTCCACCCCCACAAAAATTGCATCATCATGCAGCGCGAAGTGGGCGTCGATACGGACGACTGGGACATCGCATTGAAGAATACGTTGCGCCAAGCGCCTGATGTGATTTTGCTCGGCGAGATTCGCGATCGCGAGACCATGGAATTCGGAATCGCTTTTGCTGAAACCGGCCATCTCGCCGTGGCTACACTGCACGCGAACAGCTCTAACCAGGCGCTTGATCGCATCATTAACTTTTTCCCGGAAGAGCGTCGTACTCAGTTGCTAATGGATTTGTCGCTCAACCTGCGCGCCGTGATTTCCCAGCGTTTGTTGAAAAAGACCGATGGCAAAGGGCGCGCCGCCGCCATTGAGATTCTGCTCAATTCACCACTGATCTCTGACCTCATATTGAAAGGCGAGGTGCACGGTATTAAGGAGATCATGTCGAAGTCGAACGAAATGGGCATGAAAACATTCGACCAGTCGCTGTTCGATTTGTATGAAGCCGACGCCATTTCGATGGATGACGCAATGCGCAATGCGGACTCGCAAAACGAGTTGCGTTTACGCATTAAGCTCGAAGGAAAAGCGGCCAAAGGGCGCAACATACTGGACGAGGCAGGCGGTTTGTCGCTCGAAGAAGAAGAGGAAGAATCAGGTATGCTGCGCTAGCTTTTTAGCACAGCGCCAGGAAAAAGAATGGATATCACGCCCTACCTCAATCTACTGCGAGACAAAAGCGGTTCCGATTTGTTTTTCACCGTCGGCGCACCAGTCAAGATCAAGATCGAAGGGACTATCAATTCGGTCGGCAAAACTGAATTGACTGGCGATCTGGTTAAGGCAGCAGCCTACGGCATCATGAATGACCACCAGATAAAGGGTTTCGAGGAAACCCTGGAATGTGATTTCGCCATCGCACTGGCGGACAAATCGGCACGTTTTCGCGTCAATATTTTTCGCCAGCGCGGTGAAGTCAGCATGGTGCTACGGCGCATTCCTGCTGAGATTCCGACCATTGAACAGCTCGGTCTACCCGATATTCTCTCTGAGCAGATAATGAACAAGCGCGGCCTGATCCTGATGGTAGGTGCTACCGGCTCGGGTAAATCGACAACGCTCGCTGCGATGCTCAATCAGCGCAACAAGAGCATGACCGGACACATCCTGACCATCGAGGACCCGGTCGAATTTTCCCACCCGAATCTGAAGTCCATCGTGAATCAGCGCGAAGTTGGCGTCGATACGCTGAGCTATCGCAATGCGCTCAAAGCGGCCATGCGTGAGGCACCCGACGTGATTCTGGTCGGTGAGATTCGTGAGCGCGAGACGATGGAGGCGGCTCTTGAGCTCGCCAACACTGGGCACCTGGCGATTTCGACGCTCCACGCAAACAATGCGAATCAGGCTATGGAGCGCGTCATTAACCTGTTTCCACAAGATTTACACAAACAGTTGTTCATGGATTTATCCCTGAACATCCGCGCGGTTGTGTCCCAGCGCCTGGTTAAATCGGCGGACGGTAAGCGCGTCGCCGCCATCGAGGTGTTGATCAACACGCCGCACATTGCGGACTTGATCCTCAAGGGCGAGCTTCATGAACTGAAGGAAGCGATGGAGGGCAGTGGTACGCGCGGCATGCAGACCTTTGATATGGCGCTGCATACCTTGTTCAAGGAAGAACGTATCTCGCTCGAAGAAGCGCTCAGCAATGCCGATTCGAGGACGAATCTTGAGGCGAAAATTAACTTCGGATAGCGACTCACTTGCCGCGAGCGACTGAACCCACGCCCGACGCCGAAGTACCCGCACATGGATTGTGTCCGCGCGCGCTCCGCACGGCACTTCCGACAGCCGATGTGCGCATCAGACACGCCTCATAAACACACGCTCATGTCAGCAAATTCTAATTCCGTACCGTTACTGTCGTCGCGGAGAATCTAACCTCATGTGGTGGCGCGCAATGTTGTTATTCTTCGCCTTCATCGTAGTGCTGCAAGCTGCACCGCAACTGCAGTGGGCGCCACTGGCCGGCTTGTCGAAACCGATGAAGATCAAGCTGCAGCATTTACGGCGTTCGCGCTGCCTGCCCGCCTCGGATGAGGTGACGATGCCGGTTTATCCCGCTGCCGTGGCAATCGGACTCAACTGGGGCCGCGTCAAGCCTTTGTGTGTACGTCGCGATGGCTGGCAGGATCTCGGCAGCCTGGTCCTGGCTACGGTTGATGATGAGACGCAGGTCGCCGCGTGGTACGCATCCAATCTGGATACCTTTGTACAGTATCGCTCGGAACGTGACTTGCTATTTATCAAAGCCTCGATCGAGGATTTTTTGTGGAAACGGGACTACTACAAGTATCCGAATATCTCGATTCGTCGCGCAAGCGGGGAGTGGGACAGCGCTGGCTACACAACCATTATTGAACTCAATCGACCGTCGCTGAACTGAGTGACTATGGCCGAGTCGAATCAGCTCTACGCGACGCGTGAATGAAAATGTGCCGAGAAACTGGATAATCAATGTCCCCTAGCGGCACCACGGGCAGACGGCGATGAGCAACTCTCGACCTTCAGCAATAGCGACCAGGCAAATCGAGACCGAGCGGGTCATCGTGACGGAATGGCGTTTTGCTGCGGGTGCGGAAACGGGATGGCATCGGCACGCTCATGACTATGTTGTTGTTCCGATAAGTGACGGGCAGCTGCTGCTAGAGACCAGCGATGGCGATATTACGGCCGATCTGAAGGTCGGCCAATCGTACAATCGTTCGCAAGGCGTAGAGCATAATGTAATTAACGCTAACAATTTTGAGTTCGCATTCGTTGAGCTTGAGCTCAAAGCCTGACCGTCCACGATCAAACAGGAGGGCAGTTCGCGTTAGCGCCTCACCATTCGGCGCGCCCGTGGATGTGACCGATTGTTGGTAGGTACGTTGTGACGAATCTCAATTTCGCGTGCTGTGGCTTGAGATTTTTTATCAGTACTCTGCGTGGCCTCAATCGCGCGCAGGCGCAGACTAAGGATGAGTTCGATGATGGAGATACCGCAACCGTTTACCACCGCCAGCATTGTTGACCATTACGAACTGACGTTCGATGGTGGTGACCAGGCCAACGGTAGCCTCTACCTGGCTACAATGCGCGGCGCTCGTGAGGTGGGTAAGCAAATGGAACTGCTGCGAGCTGCAGGTTTATGGTCGTCTGACGCCGAAAAGCATGTCACCGACGATCAGCGCGATGCCTACAAAGCCGGCCTGATATTTGTCGCTGCCGTGGCCTACGCGCTACCCGACGGCTACTTTCTCGCCACACGTTTTGATCATCCCAAATTCCCGTCCGATGGCACACGTTGGGATGCCTGGCTCACGACTCTGGATAGCAGCTACGAACGCAGCAGCTGAGTGTTTCAAAGCCAGTTGCCTGTGCGGCGCAATTCGCTTTGAGATTACCGGGCCCGTGCAGTCAATTCGGCACTGCCACTGTTCTATGTGTCGCCGCCAGCACGGCACAGCGTTTTCGAGCTACGCACAAATCGCGAGGGCTGACCTGCACATCAGCGCCGGCGCCGAGCTTATCGAACGTTTCGCATCGTCGCCCGATCACGAACGACATTTTTGTCGCGTGTGCGGGAGCAAATTGAGTTATGCGGCTAGCCATGCACCGGAACTCATTCGAATCGCGGCTGGCCTGTTCGACGATCCACTGGACGTCGCCGACAGTTTTCATTGTTACTGTGCTTCGGCGGCATCGTGGTATCAGATTAGTGACAGCCTGCCGAGGTTTTCTGCTGATGTTCCGGCACCATCCAGCTAGCGCGAGTTGGTTGTGGTGAAGTGCCAGTGACAATCTCAGCTTGATGACGAATATCGTGGCAGGCTGGACGGATAGCGACAGGACCCTGATTCGCCTGCACACAATGGATTTGCCGGGTCGAGGCATGCGCATCGTAACCACCCCACTGCTGCGCGTAGTCGAGATCGAACAAGGTTGAGAACACCGCCAACTGCGCATACCCCGTGCCCCGCGCAAGTGAACTATGCTTAGTTCCACTATGGACATTTATTCATTTGTCATGGACCGGCCTGGTGCGCAGCGTTCGAGCAATGTGCGACGAGCGGTGGCGTAATGGCTGGCGGAGCGGGTCGCAATCAACGCGTCTGGGAAATCGTCTCGTGTATCCCCATGGGTCGGGTTGCGACCTACCGACAGATCGCATCATTGGCGCAGATCGAAGGCTCGACCGGCCCTCGCCAGGTCGGTTACGCACTGGCCGCGCTTAAGCCGGGCAATGATATTCCCTGGCATCGGGTGATTAACGCCCAGGGTAAGGTGAGTCCGCGTGGCCGTGACGGGCGCGTTAACGAGCAGTACGAACGTCTCGCGCTCGAAGGCGTGCAGGCCGACGCCTCGGGCCACATTCGACTGCAAGATTGCGAGTGGGATTACGGTGTCTGAGTCGCGCAGCGAACTGCGCGTGCCGTGGTTCCGCAAACCGGGTGCCGTCCTCGCCGTCATCGTATGTACCTGGGCGCTGGTCCTCATCGTGCGCTCGCCGGCTTCTGTGCGACCCGTGATGTGCGATGTCGATTTTGCGCCGCAAGCCGACACGGTCGTGATGCTTTCAGCGTCGTGGTGCGGGTACTGTCGTCGCGCACGCGAATTTCTTCAGCAGCGGGAAATCGCCCACTGCGAATACGATATCGAGACGACCGACGAGGGTCGGCGCCGATTCTCTCAAACGCCAGTGAAAGTGATTCCTATCATCCATATCGGTAAAGACACACTGGTTGGCTTTGATGTGCTGGAGCTGTCGCAAACGCTGATTACCAACGGGCTGGCCGATTTCGAAGATTACGACCGCCTGACCGAAGCGCAAACGCGGTAAAGCGGCTGCCCACTGGCCCGGTACTTGCGCTCGAAGGCCGTCTCGGGGTGGGTGGGTGTCCATGCCTGAACGCTTGCGGGCGAGTTGCTCAGAAAGTCGAGACTAAACGCGAACTCTTCGGCGTAGATTCGCCAGTTCGTGCGTAACTCAATCTCACCACCCAGTTCCAGCATGCTTGGCAAAACCGGATGCGCGTGCCAACGACGCATCAGTTGATGCTGCTTCGGCCACGGGTTCGGATACAACAGATAGTGGCGCTCAACATGCCAACCTGCCGCCGCTCCATGCGCAAAAAGATCACATAAATCCAGGCGCAAAAAAATCATATTCGCGCGCGGCGTGGCGCGCTTGTGCGCGATATCCAGACGCGCGGTACTTTTGTCGATCCCGGCGACCAACGCGAGCGGATAACGCTCGGCGAGCACGAACGTAGACTCGCCCGTGCCGCACCCACTGTCGAGAATCAGTGGTCCACCGTGTGCATCCAGTGCGGCACTCAGTTTTTCCAATGGCCGTACGGCATGGGCGGCGATGGGGCGTCGGAAAGGCGTGTTGCGGTGACGCGTCAGCACTTCGGCCAAGCGCGGATGGGGAGTAAGTTGGTTCGACGAAACGCCGCGCGCAGGCGAACTATCCAGGGAAGACAATTTGCTCGGCTTCGAATACAGGTCCGTCGACACAGACCCTTTTCATGGCCGGGCCGGCCGGTGTGTTGACCCGAACTGTGCACCCGGCGCAGCCCCCCACCGCGCACGCCATGAACTCTTCCAGAGACAACTGCGCGGGAATTCCCAACGCCAGCGCGAGAGACTGTACCGCGCGTAGCATCGGCGTTGGACCACAGGCAAATATCTCGAAATCGCCACGCTCGGGCGAATTTTCTACGATCTGACGCGCTAGCTCGGTCACCAAACCATCAAAGCACCCAGCATAGCCCTGGGTACTCGCCAGCCGGGAAGCGATGCCCCAATCATCGAGTAGTGGCATCGCTGCAATGGTGTCTGCGGGCAGCCCCGGCAGCATAATCTGTGACGGTCGGGCGCGAAACGGAAATGGCACCTCAGAACCCATCAACACGAGCGGTTCGACCTGGGGTCGCAAACTGCGCATCGACTCGGCGAGAAAAATCATTGGCGGGATGCCAACGCCACCGCCGATTAGCAATGGCCGCGGGCGATAATCTTTCGCCCTAAACGGTCGTCCAATCGGCCCCAGCACGCTGACAACATCACCAACCTGTCGGTTTGCCAGGCGCGCTGTGCCGTGGCCGTGCACTTTGAATAGCATGTCGAACCAACCGTCTCGCGGGGAAGCACGCATGACAGACATTGGCCTGCGCATCGCGAGTTCGTCATCACATTGCAGATGGACGAATGAGCCAGCTCGCGCGTGGGTCGCAAGTGGCGGGCACTCGATGCGCATCACGACCTGAGCACCATCGTGGCGATCGATGTTGAGGATGGTGCCGTTAGCGTACTTGATGGTGCCGCGATGTGCGTTGGGCTTGACGCCGCTGGTGGGCATTGAAGCAGGGTTGGATTGTCCTGCCATGTCAGCGCCGACGTTCAAACACAACGCGACCGCCAACCAGGGTGGTGGAGACCTGGCCGCGCATAGTGCGGCCAATAAAAGGAGTATTTTTACCCTGACTGACGAGCGAAGTTTCGTCGACCTGCCATTCACGCTGTGGATCGATAACGCAGATATCCGCGATCGCCCCCACGCCGAGAGCTGCGCTCTCAAGCCCAACGATGCGTGCCGGTTCAACCGCTGCTGCGCGAATCGCCCCGGTGAGATCGAGGTCGCCGTTTTCGACCAACCCAAGCAGTAAGGGCACGTAGGTATCGAGACCGGATATACCCGCCGCACTAGTCGCAAATGGTGCCGCTTTGGCGTCTGCGTCGTGCGGTTCGTGATGCGCAGACAGGGCGTTGATCGATCCGCGCGCGAGTGCTTTGCGCAGACCGTTACGATCACGTTCACTGCGGAATGGCGGGCGCACATGATGCGCCGAATCGAAATTAGCGACGTCGTTATCGGACAGGTAAAGATGCGCAATGCCGACGTCGCAGCTGACCGTCAGACCGAGGCGTCGCGCCTGGCGAATTTGCGCTGTTGATTGGCGCGCAGACAGCGTTCTGAAATGGGCCCGCACACCGGTTTGCTCGACGACCGCCAGATCCCGCGCGAGTCCGATCAACTCGGCCGCCGCCGGCACCCCGGGCAGACCCGCGCGGGTGCTGGCAGCGCCCTCATGCATGACGCCGCGCGCACCGAGCCACGGATCTTCGGCATCCAGCAGCACGAGTAAATCGAGCGTCGCGGCGTAGGCCAACGCATTGCGTAACACGCTGGTATCCCTGATCGCGCGACCGGCATTCGACACCCCGACACAGCCGATCTCTTTCAGCGCTTGCATCTCTGCCAGAATCTCGCCGTCCAAATCGCGGGTCAGTGCACCGATACAGCGCACCCGAGCGCCCCGCACGTTGCGCGCGTGCTGGCTAACAAGCTCAACGACTGCCGGCGTATCGATAACCGGATCGGTGTCCGGCGTGCAGCACACGGTGGTGAAACCACTGCTCGCCGCCGCACGCAATTCGCTCGCAATGGTGGCCTTGTGCTCCGCTCCGGGTTCACGCAGGCGCGCGCCGAGCTCGACAAATCCGGGGCAGACCAACTGTCCTGAGGCGTCAATCTCACGAGTCGCAGCGAAGCCACCTGGCTTGCGTCCGACGCCAACGATCCGGTCTCCATCGATCCACAGGTCTACCACCTCGTCGCGGTGATTTTCCGGATCAATGACGCGGCCGCCTGTGATGCGTAGTTTCATGCTGGGACGTGCGACCCCATGGTCATCGACATCACTGCCATGCGCACGGCAATGCCATGAGTAACTTGCTGCAAAATCACCGACTGCGGACCGTCGGCTACCGTAGAGTCGATTTCGATACCGCGATTAATCGGGCCGGGGTGCATCACGATGGCATCGCGCGCCGCGCGCTTGAGGCGGGCAGGCGTAAGGCCGTAAGTATGGAAATACTCGTGTCCGCTCGGCAGCAGAGCGCTTTGCATGCGTTCTTGCTGCAGGCGCAACATGATCACGACATCCGCCTGATCGATGCCGCTGTCGAAAGAGTTAAAGACCTTGACCCCGAGTTGCTCAACGTCCGCTGGTAGCAGTGTGCGTGGTCCGACGACACGAATTTGTTCAACTCCGAGCGTCTTTAATGCATGAATTTCTGAACGCGCGACGCGCGAATGCGCGATGTCGCCGACAATGGCGACGATCAGGCCTTCGAACCGCGCCTTGTGGCGCCGAATCGTAAACATGTCGAGCATCGCCTGGGTCGGATGCGCGTGGCTGCCGTCGCCCGCGTTAATGACACTGATGCCGGCCGCCACCTGGCGCGCAATAAACTCGGGTGCGCCGCTATCCTGGTGCCGCACCACGAACATGTCCGCCTGCATTGCCTCGAGCGTGCTGAGGGTGTCGGCGAGCGACTCGCCTTTACGCGTCGCGCTCGCTTCAATGCTGAGATTGAGGACGTCCGCAGACAGACGTTTGGCTGCGAGCTCAAAGGTGGTGCGTGTGCGGGTACTCGGCTCGAAAAAAAGATTGACCACCGTCTTGCCGCGCAGCAACGGTACTTTTTTCACTGCCCGGTCGCCGACGACAGCAAATCCCTCTGCATGGTCGAGGATTTCTACCAACAGCTCGCGCGGTAAATGTTCTATCGACAGGAAATGCCGCAATCGGCCGTTGTCGTCGACTTGTATGTCGTCGTGTGAAATCACCCTGGACGGTCCGCGGATTCGAAAATAGGAAAGCGCGGCGGCGCCGCGATGGAGCGGCGGACGGTGAGCGTCCAGGTGTTCAGGGCTTGGTCGCGCAAATCTCGAGTCGCAATGGATCGGGCCCGAGGAGTTTAACATGCTGGTCGGGCTCGAGCGTGATTCGCGTGCCGTAAATGTTCGCGTCGATGGGTAATTCACGACCACTTCGGTCGGCTAAAACGATTAGCGTGATCGAGCGTGGACGGCCGTAATCGAATATCTCGTTCATCGCTGCCCGAATCGTCCGGCCGGTGAACAAAATATCGTCGACCAGGAGCAGATCGCGATCATCGATCGCAAAAGGAAGTTGCGAGGGCTCCACCGTCGGATGAATACCGATGCGGCTGAAGTCGTCGCGGTAAAACGCAATATTCAGTTCACCCACAGGTCCCGTCATACCAAGCAGCGTCTGCAAACGCTCCGCCAACCACACGCCACCCGTACGGATACCAATAATTGCAGGATCGGCTAGTCCGTGGGATTCGATTCGTTCGGCGACACGAGACGCAATATCCGTAATCAACGTGTCGACGTTTATCTCGGCAATGTCTGCCATGGTTGCTTTCACTTGGGGGCGTTTTCAGCTAGCCAGGTTTCAAGAATAATCCGTGCGGCTACGGCATCAAGACCGCTACGTCGCACTTCAGTGCCGTCATTAAGTGCTGCATATGATGACAGTCGTTCATCTATATACGAAACGGGTTTGTGATATCGACCCTGCAGGCGGCGTGCAAATTTATCGATCGCCCGCCCGAGTGTTGTGTCGCTCCCATCCTCGTGTTGCGGCCGACCGAGCACAAATAGGTCCGGCTGCCAAACCTCGACCAGGCTGGTAATGGCATCCCAATCCGGCCTGAGATTGTTTACGGCAATCGTTTCGAGTGCCTGAGCGGTGCCGCTGATCTGCTGACCGACCGCCGCGCCGATGCGTCGCAGTCCGAAATCGAATCCCAGCGCAATCAGCGCGCAGGACCGGTCAGGCGTGGCCGACATCGTGCGAAATCGCGCTGATGTCGATGCCGATCAAGTCTGCCGCGCGCTGCCAGCGTTGTGCAGCCGGCGTCGCGAATATGATGCTGAGGTCGGCCGGACCGCTAAGCCACGCGTTGGCGGCAATCTCCTGTTCCAATTGACCACCCGTCCAGCCGGCGTAGCCGAGCGCGACGAGGCTTTCGCGTGGTCCTTCGCCAGCAGACATCGCTTCGAGTACGTCCCGCGAGGTTGTCACTGCCACATCGTCGGTCACTTTGATCGTTGAATCCCATTCGCGGGCCGGGCGATGCAATATAAAACCACGATCGCCGTGCACCGGGCCGCCATGATAGACAACTTGGTCAGCAATCTCGTCCGAGTCGGCATTCAGATCCATCTGCTTCAAGACTTCTCCAAGTTGCAGTTGCAGCGGACGATTGATGACGATGCCAATGGCACCCTCGTCGTTATGCAGGCACACATAGGTGACGGTCTGCTCAAAATTCTGATCGAGCAAAGTCGGCATCGCGATCAGAAACTGGTTGGTGAGGTCGAAGCTCATGCGGCCAGTATTCCTGCCCGATTGGTCAGATTCAAGGTCCAGCTTAGTTTGCTTTGAAGTCCTGGTTGTTTACAAACTTCCAGGTGCGGGTGATATGCAGCACATCCACTTCCTCGAGAACTTCGTCGGGAAAGGGCGCGAACGGCGACGCCAGCTCAACGATGCGAATGGCAGCGTCGTCGAGTACTTTGTGCCCCGACGAGCGTCGTACGGTGATTTCTTTCACCGCGCCGTCAGAACTGAGCGCAACATCGAGCAGCAAATTGCCGGACAGTCGCCGCTCGCGCGCTGCGTTCGGATAGTTAATGTTGCCGACGCGCTCAACTTTGGCCCGCCACGCCTCCATATAAGCCGCATAGCGATACTCGCGGGTATTCGCAGAAATATATTTGCGCCGCGGGCGTTTGGCTTTGGAATCCAATCGTTGCTGCAATTCGGCGTTCAGGCTCGCGAGGGCGAAGGAGCGAGTCAACAGCTGCGCTGCGGTGGGTAGTGGCGGTGAATCAATCGGCTTTTGAGGGGTCAGCGGTTCGGCGTCCGGTTGCTCAACTGCGCTCGATTCGACTTTTGCTTCGCGGCGTTTGTCGGCCACGGCTAAATCTGCCTGAGTGACTTCCTCAACGAGGCGCTTGTGGACTTGTGCAAGGCCCGCGGCAGGGGGTGCTGGCGAGGTTTCCGCTTGCGGTGCTGGCTCAGCAATTGTCGGCATCGGTGCCGGCACGGCCTTAACTGCGGGTGCCGGGCTAGAAGCTATTTCAGCATTCTGGGCCGGAATCGGCGCTTTGACCGGCGCCGCAGGTGGATCGCTTTTTTCGGCGTCCCCGCCGCCCTGGAGATTGGCTTGGGCGAGCATGTCCGCGTCGTCGGGCGGGCGGTCGGATTTTTCTGGAACGAGGATTATCTCTAACGCTTCGAAGCGCGCTTCCGGGATTGGTTCGGGCGCGAAACTAACGCCCAGAACTACCATCGTATGCACGATGACGGCGACGAACATAGTCAGCCCGAGACGATCGTCCGGGCCAATCTTCGGGCGAATCGCGGCAGTCGTCATGGCGCAGGTCGCAGCGTGTTGCAGTGCAGGCCGGTGACCGAGCTTATCCCAGGCGCCGGTTGATTGCCGCCATCAGCAAAGCACCAATGTCGACATCGAACTGGGCTTCAATCTCACGCACGCAGGTGGGGCTAGTGACATTGATTTCAGTCAGGCGGTCGCCAATCACGTCCAGACCAACAAACAGCAGGCCGCGCTTTCTGAGTTCCGGTGCAACCCGCTCGCAGATGCGCCTGTCGGTGTCCGTTAGAGCCTGTGCGACGCCGCTACCGCCGGCCGCCAGGTTGCCTCGCAACTCTCCGGGCGCCGGGATGCGGGCGAGCACGTAAGGCACAGGCTCGCCATCGACCATCAAAATACGCTTGTCGCCTGCGGTGATTGCCGGTACGTAGCGCTGCGCCATGCAGTAACGTTGTTGTAGCTCGGTCAGTGTTTCAAAGATGACGCTGGCGTTACTGTCGCCGGCGCTGACTCGGAAAATTGATGCACCGCCCATGCCGTCCAGAGGTTTGACGACAATGTCCCGGTGCAATTCGAGAAAACCGCGCAGGTCGCGGTAGGTGCGCGTGACCAGCGTGGGCGGGCACAGGTCGGCAAACCACGCGGTAAACAATTTTTCGCTGGAATCGCGTACACCGCGCGGATCGTTGACGACCAGGGTGCCTTCGCTCTGGGCCCGTTCGAGCATGTAGGTCGCGAACACGAACTCCATATCGAACGGCGGATCTTTGCGCATCAATACGCAGTCGAGCTCGGCCATCGGCCGCAGGTTTTCCTCGCTGCTGTCTTCAAGCTCGTACCAGTTGGTGAGGTCGTTCATCACCCGCAAAGCGCGCATGCGGGCGCACGCGCGACCGTCACGCAAGGCCAGGTCGGCCATTTCCATGTAAACGAGCTCGAACCCTTCGTGCTGGGCGGCCAGCAACAAGGCCAGAGTGGTGTCTTTTTTAGGGTTGATCCCGGCGATGGGATCCATGATTACGCCTAGGCGTCGGGCCATTCGTAACGACTCATTGGAGACCTAACGGGGACACACCTTACCACATGAAAAGCTGCTAGCATTGCGCACCGAATGTTACCTCGCGCGGGAACCTCACAGCCGAAACATGGCGCTCAAGGCTTCGATTTTCTCTCATCTCAAAGCGCCCGCCGCTGGTGCCTTGCTGCGCCACCGGGTGTGACCGCCGATGGCGCAGTCGCTTCCGACCATCATCCGCATTGCCACCCGTGCGAGCCGCCTTGCCCTATGGCAAAGCGAGCACGTCGCGGCGCTACTCAAATCTCACCATCGAGATCTGGTCGTCGAACTCGTCCCGCTATCTACAGTTGGTGATCGAATCCTCGATAAACCGCTAGCGAAAATCGGCGGCAAGGGTTTGTTCATCAAAGAACTCGAAGTTGCGATGTTAGATGGGCGGGCTGATATCGCCGTACATTCGATGAAAGACGTGCCCGCCGAGATACCGCCAGAATTCGAGATGCCAGTCATTCTCGCGCGAGAAAACCCGGATGACGTGCTGGTCAGCATGGCGGGCCTCGCACTCAGCGATCTCCCACCGGGCAGTCATGTTGGTACTTCCAGCCTGCGCCGGCGCAGTCAATTACTGGCGCGCCGACCGGATCTCGTCATCAGTGACCTGCGCGGCAATGTGCCGACCCGCTTGCAACGCCTTGACGAGGGCGCATTCGACGCCATCGTGCTGGCCGCGGCAGGTCTCAAGCGACTCGGCTTGCTCGACGCACGCTGTCATGCGCTCAGCCACGATGAGGTCCTGCCGGCAGTCGGGCAGGGTGCGATTGGTATCGAAACCCGCCGCGGCGATCGTGCGATTGGTGCACTGCTGGCACCGCTCCACTGCCCGCAAAGTGATGCCACCGTCGGCGCTGAGCGAGCGATGAACAGTACCCTCGGCGGGAGTTGTGAAGTCCCGATTGCCGGGCACGCACAACTGCACGGTGATGCCATCGAAATTCGTGCTCTCGTGGCCAGTCACGACGGTCAGGAAATTATTCGCCGCGAAGCGGTCGGCCCGCGTGGTCAGGCCAAACAAATCGGCCGACAGCTCGGTGAAACGCTGCTCGCCGCTGGTGCCGGGCGAATTTTGGCACTGTCCGCCCCCGACTGAACCTGTGCGCGCTGCAACGGCCTCGTTGGCGGGTGTTTCGGTGTTGGTCACACGCCCAATCGAACAATCCGTCGGCTTGGCCACCGCGATTGAAAAACGCGGAGGCATCGCCATTCGGGCGCCGATGATTGTCATCGCAGATCTGAGTGCGGGCGATCCAAACAACCGCTCCAAGCCAGCACCAGCGGATTTCGATATCGCGATTTTCTCCAGCAAGAACGCCGTTGAATATGGCTTGCGAAGCGTTTCTGCCGCCGGGACTGCGGTGAGTTTGACCGATAAGGCCGTCTATGCGGTCGGGCTGGGTACAGCCGCAACTTTGGCCAATCACGGCATCGCTCAGGTCAGCGTGCCGGGCGACGGCTTCAATTCGGAAGGATTGTTACGGCTCGACGGCTTAAGCGAGCGGGCGGTCAATGGTCGTCAGATAATTATCTTTCGCGGTGTCGGCGGTCGCGAGTTACTCGCTGAGACGTTGCGTAAGCGAGGTGCCAAAGTGCAATATCAAGCCTGCTACGAACGTCGCAAACCAGATTTTCAGCTAAGCGCGGTTCTCGCCGCACATCGGGTAAAATCGCCGGACGTTGGGCTCGCGACGAGCATAGAATCGCTGCACAATTTAATTGAAAAGATAGAAGACGAGGGCTTGGATCTGCTTTTCCGTATGCAGATGCTGGCGGTGGGTTCACGGGTGGGACGGGAAGTTGAGTCGCTCGGTTTTACACGCCCCGCACTTGTCGTTGAAAACCCCTCCGACGAGGGCATAACCGAGCAACTGGTATTGTGGGCTGCGGATGAATCATGACTGATAAAGAGCACGAGGCGCTACCCGACGTGAGTGCCGAAGAGGCCCCATTGGCGGCCGACCAGACGACCGAAGACGCCGACTCGCTGGCACCAGCGTCCGCGCGCCGGACAGGCCGTATCTGGACATTATTGCTGCTAATCGTGTTAATCGGTGGCGTTGCTTATTGGGTAGCATTCATCGCGCAACCGGCTCACCGGGTCACAGACGACCGCATTGCCGGGCTCGCTGCAGACAACGCAAAGCTGCGGGCGCAACAAGCGCAAATGGAACAACAGCTCGCACAGGTGCAGACATTCGGCGCGCAAGCACAGGCCGCTTCCGCCGCCCTACAGGAGCTGGGAAAGTCGCAAGAGCAACTGCACGATGCGGTCAGTGGCCTGTACGCCAAACAAACCCAAACCTCGCTTGATTGGGTGCTCGCCGAAGTCGAGTACCTGATTTTCGCCGCGAGCCAGAGGCTGGTGCTCGAACGTGACGTAGCGACAGCAGCGGCGGCCCTCAGGTCGGCCGATCAACGACTCAGCGCCGCGCAGCATCCGGACGTATTCGACCTGCGCGAGCAGCTGGGTCGCGACATCGCGGCGTTAGAGGCAGTCAAGCAGCCTGATGCCGAAGGGCTGGCCATATATCTTGCCAATGCGGTGGGCATGGTCGATGGCTTACCGACTCGCGCCATCGCTGATCTCGACATGTCGTTTTCGCAAACCAGCACCGAATCGGTAAGTGCCGAAAACTGGCAAGGTGTTGCGCGTGCGTTGTGGACGGATCTGCGCAGCCTGGTTGAAATCAAGGATGGCGAACTTGAGGACAGCGTGTTGTTTGACCCGGAATTACGTTACTTTCTGCGCCAGAATTTGCGCCTCGAACTGGCCAGCGCAAGACTCGCTATTTTGCGGCGCGATAGCGCTAACTTTCAGGCTGCCATATCGCTCGCCATCAATCTGTTGAACACGTACTACGACACCGAAGACGGTGCGGTGAGCAGCTTGATCTCACGACTCGACGGGCAGTTAGGCCTGCAACTGGCGCCGCCCATTCCGTCGGTCTCAGGCAGCCTTGATGCAGTGCGTGCGAAACGCAACACGGTCCGCGAAACATCTGAAGCGCCAGCAGCGACATGAAGCTCCTGCTGCTCGCCCTGCTTGCCCTGATTGTTGCGGTAGTCGCTGGCCACTACGTGGCCGACGATCCTGGCTTTATTGTGATTGGCTACGGTGGCAAGGTCCTGCGCACCACGTTCGCGTTTTTTGCTCTCGTGATGTTAGTCGCGGTTGGCGCATTGTTCGTATTGCTGAAAGTCCTCGGCAGCACCAGCCGATTGCGCACACGCTGGCAGCAGTGGTCGCAGCGTCAGCGTCATGAGCGCGCCAGCGATGGCCTGGGGCGTGGCATTGTGGCGATGGCGAGTGGCGATTTTGCCAGCGCGGAACGGCTGTTTACGCGCAATATCGACGACCAGCATCAACCCGAAGTTCATTATCTCGCCGCAGCCTATGCGGCGGAGTCGCTGTCCGCATCGGCTCGGCGCGAAAACTATTTGTCGTTGGCACAAGAGAACAATCCGCTGATTCGCAATGCGATCGACGTCAAACGAGCGGAATGGTTACTCGAAGACGGCCAGGTAGATGCCGCCGCCACCCTGGTTGAGAAACTACGTGCCAGTGAAATCGGCAATGCTCAGGTGCTCAAATTACACATGGCTATTTGTCGGCACAAACGTGACGACGAGACCTTATTAGCCCTGATCCCCGATCTGCGACGCGATCATGTGCTGGGTCTTGATGAGGTGAATGCACTGGAGCGTCAATGCGCGATGAACCTGCTCGATGCGCGCGGCCAGAATATCGAGCAATTGAAGGCGCGCTGGCGCGGATTGAGCAAGAATCTGCGGAGCTCGAGCGTCGTTCTTGGAGCCTACGTGCGCGGTTTGTGCCGACATGATGCCGTTGATGAAGCGGAAACCCTGGTACGCAAACAACTTGAGCGCGCGTGGGATTCGCAGCTAGTCGAACTCTACGGTGAAATTCCCTGTGACCCACCGGCGCGGCAGCTGCTTAAACTCGAAACGTGGTCAGTGACGCGTGGTGACGACCCAGGATTGCGGCTTGCGCGCGCCCGGCAGGCAATCCGGGCGGAGCTGTGGGGCCAAGCTCGCGAACAGCTCGAAGGGCTACTGACGGTTACGCCGAGTCCGTTGCTTCACCAGTTACTGGCTGAAATCGCCGATGGGACGAACGATCCGGACGCAGCTCTAGCGCACCGACGCCGAGGCCTTGAGCTCGCCACAGGTGCTCGTAGCCTGCCACTTTTGTCCGCCCCGGAGCCCGCTCTGGCATCTCCGGCAACCTAGCGCCCGGCGGCCAGATTAGCTGTCCGCCGGACGCGGCGGTGCTGCCTGCCGCAAGACTATTTTTCCGGCGTCTGGGTTCTTTTTGCCCGCGTTTTTGCCGGTACCCGTCCCTGCCTTTTCTTCTTCTCCGCGACCTTCGCCGGCAGGCTGCGCGAACTCGCCAACCAGCGTAATAGTGGCCGCCAGTACTCGCGGTCTGCGGCAGTGGCGAGGGGAGCAAACTCAAAGATCGAGATCCCGCGTTCAGCCGCCTTCATGTAATTCGAACTTTGCTTAAGCAGGGTCAGAAATGGAAAGCGTCGACCAGACGGCAGTTTCAGGGCGTACAGGAAGTCTTCCAGCGCGTCCGTAATATGCCCATTGTCACGGACGCGGCTGGCGACGGTCGCGATTTTGATGTCATTTTTCACCAGTGCCCGAACTTCCCCTAGCTCGACGAGGAAACGTTCGGCTGCGCGGATGTCGATGGGTGACGGCACAACCGGGATGACAACGGTCTGCGCGCGGCGTAACAGGGCGACGAGTTGCTCCTCGTCGTGGGTGCGGGACGGCGCATCGATGATGACAACATCGGTTTTGCGCGGCACCCGAATCCGCATGTCCGGCGCTTCGATGGCGGCAATCGGCGGGTAGTCTGCCGGTCGTTGCGCCAACCAGTCGAGGCTCGATCCCTGAGGATCGCAGTCAACCAATGCGACTTTCGTGCCTTCTGCGGCGTAATATCCGGCCAAGTTTGTCGCAACGGTCGTCTTGCCGCTGCCACCTTTTGCGTTTAAAACCAGAATTGAGCGCATCTACCTCACCTTTTGCGACAGTATGCCGGCGTCAGTATAACGGCGTCGCATGCAATTTCGGGCAGCGCGGGTTCCGCCCTATGCTTACGCGGCGCTGGGTTTGCGGACCATATCACGGCGTTCGATCATTCGTTCGATGACTGGGTTCAAGAGTAATTCCATCGCGAACACCATCTTGCCGGCCGGAACGACGATGGTGTCTGGCTTGGACATGAACGACCCTTGCAACATTTCGAGAAGATAGCGGTAATCCGGCGCAATTTTGCGTCGATTCGAAATATGTACCACCACCATGCTTTCATCGTTGGACGGAATTTCTTCCAGCGTGAACGGATTCGCGGTATCGATAGTCGGGACGCGCTGGAAATTGACGTCAGTGCGGGAAAACTGGGGACAGATGTAGTGCACATAATCGGGCATGCGGCTCAGGATCATTTGTGTCGCTGCCTCGATGGAATAGCCGCGTACCTTTCTGTCCCGGTGAATTTTCTGCACCCATTCGAGGTTGATAATCGGCACCACACCGATCAGCAAATCCACATAGCGGGCGATATCCGCCTCGCCGCCAGCAAAACCACCATGCAAGCCTTCATAAAACAGTAAGTCGGTATCGCGCGGTAGCGGCGCCCAATCAGTAAATTCGCCCGGTCTGGCACCGTGTAAGCGCTCGTCTTTATTGGTGTGGGCATAGTGGCGCCGTTTACCACTGCCGTTCTCGGCGTAAGTGCAGAACAGCGTTTCCAATTCGCCGAGTAAATTCCCCGACGGGCCAAAATGGGTCAGCGTCTCGCCTCGTTGCTCCGCCTGTTCGACCTGTTTTTCCATCTCGGCGCGATCAAAGCGGTGGAAGCTGTCGCCTTCGATAATCGCGGGATTAATGCCTTCGCGACGGAAGATATGCTCGAACGCGGTTGTCACACTGCTGGTTCCGGCGCCCGATGAGCCGGTTGCGGCGACGATGGGATGGCGTTCTGACATAAAGTAGGAATCCTGTGGGCGCTCGGCGGCGCGGTTGGCCCTATTGTAAAGTGCCGCCACCGGGTCCACCAGAATACGCATCCCGAATCGCCCGTGGTGCAAATTTTCCGCGCCACGGGCATATTAGACGGATGCTTCTACGCGATCCCCATTCCGTCAGTATCTATTTGAGATTACTCGGGTTTGTACGCCCGTACTGGCGTCTGTTTACGCTTTCGATTGTCGCTATGCTGGCGCTCGCGGCGACCGAATGGATGCTCCCGGCGCTGCTTAAACCGCTGATCGATAGAGACTTTGAACTGGCGGGTGGCACGCAGGTGTATCTAACCCCAGTTCTGTTGGTCGGTTTATTCGCTCTGCGCGGACTGCTCAGCTATGCCGGCACCGTGAGCCTCCATTGGGTCGCCCAGCGCACCATCATGGATTTGCGTGCGCGCATGTTCCAAACCCTAGCGCGATTACCGGCACCCTTCTTCGACGCTCACGGCGCTGGTGAGCTGATTTCGAAATTTACCTTTGACGTGACCCAACTGGCCCAGGCAACGACCCGTGTGTTGACTGTTTTGATTAAGGATTCGGCGGTTATCGTCGTGTTACTCAGCTATTTGTTCTACCTCAACTGGCGGCTAGCTCTGTTTCTGTTGTTTTTTGCACCACCCATCGGTTTTATCGTCGGGCGGGTATCGCGACGCATGCGCGACACCAGTCGGCGCCTGCAAGATTCTGTTGGCGAGATTAATCAGGTTGCCGAAG
This sequence comes from Proteobacteria bacterium UBA981, assembly GCA_002292285.1. GTDB lineage: Bacteria > Pseudomonadota > Gammaproteobacteria > UBA981. The sequence goes on along the minus strand of DBBP01000027.1, from coordinate 266,614 downwards.
AGGCAATTCGCGGCCAGCGCGAAATTAAGGTATTCGATGGCTTTGCCTATGAGGCGGCGCGATTTGCCGACGCAATAAATGGCGCGCGCAAGTTTCATATGAAGGTCGTTCAGACCAGCGCGATCATGGTCCCCTTGATTCAGCTCATTGTTGCGCTCGGGATCGGGATGATGATCGTCTTCGCCCTGCGTGAGGCTGCCGCCGGCGGGATGACGCGCGGCGATTTCATCGCGTTCGTGACCGCGACCGCCTTATTGCTGCCGCCGACGAAAAGGCTTGCCGCGGTGAACGAATTTCTGCAGCGGGGCATCGCAGCATCAGAATCGGTGTTCGGCCTGATCGATGCGGAGGTTGAAAGCGATGGCGGCAGCCGTACCGATCGCCCGCGTGGCGATCTGACTTTCGAAAACATAAACGTTATCTACGGTGAGCGTACGGCACTCAGCGACGTTTGTTTACACATCAAGGCGGGTGAAAGCATCGCACTGGTTGGGCGATCGGGGGCAGGAAAAACTACCCTGGCGAATCTTGTACCGCGCTTCTACGAGCCGACCGCCGGCCAGTTGCTACTCGATGGACGTCCGATTAGTGAGTGGTCGTTACCGGCCTTACGCGCCCATATCGCCTACGTCGGCCAGAACATCGTGTTGTTCAACGATTCAATATTCAACAATATAGCCTATGGCGCGAATGCATCCGCGTCGGCTGCTGCAGTTGAGGCGGCAGCCGAGCAAGCGCAGGTGTTGGCATTCGCGGCGGATTTAGCAGAGGGTTTGCATACACCGGTCGGCGAAAACGGGCTGCGTCTGTCGGGTGGCCAGCGGCAGCGCGTGGCGATCGCCCGTGCGCTGTTAAAAAACGCACCCATTCTTATCCTCGATGAAGCAACGGCAGCACTGGATAACGAGGCCGAACGCCTCGTACAGGGTGCCCTCGAGACCTTGCGCCAGGGGCGCACCAGCCTGACTGTGGCCCACCGATTGTCGACGATTGTGCAGGCGGATCGTATTGTCGTACTTGAAAACGGCCGTATTGTTGAAACGGGTGCGCATCAGCAATTAGTCGATGCTAACGGAGCCTATGCGCGGTTGTATGCCGCTGGCTTCGATGCAATGTAGTGACGCGATAAGTTTAGCGTTACTCACGCGATGGGCGAGAAGGCTTGAAGCGTCGCACGCGGCTCATCAGTTGGCGAGCATCGAGGGGGACTCTGCCATAGCGAGTTTGGGTGTAAAGCCGGGTGATTTGCGTGACCTCCCCAGCAGGATCCGCACGCTCGCGTCTGACCCGATGCGCGTAAGCCAGGGGCGCTTCCGAAGCACGTCTATATAATCCGACCCGCGCGAGTTTAGCGCAGAAATGCAGCCAAGCCTGCTGGGCCAAATCGTGTTTCATGCGCTCGCTGCGAATCAACAACCAGGCGAGAATCAGCATCGCAGCCGCAAGTGTCAGGGTTAGCGCGAAGACCAGATTGCCGTAATCCCAATCTTCCAGTCCGAGATCCTCAAGTAAGCGCTCCTGCTGTTGCGGGGTGTAGCCCAATACCCACTGATTCCATCCGTAAGTGACCGCGTCGAATGAATCCCGCAGACGTAACCAAAACGCCGAGGCCACACCATCACGCCCGATTGCCGCCAGTCCTGAGCGGCGCGGCAGCGTCGTATCGATGCCGAGCGATACGCGCTCCGGGGCAACTGCGGCGGTCGGGTCGACGCGCAGCCAGCCACGCTCCGGGTCATATATTTCTGCCCAGGCGTGGGCATCGCGCTGCCGCACAATCATGTAATCACCGACGGAGTTGTGTTCACCGCCCTGGTAGCCGGTGACAACGCGGGCGGGGACGCCGGCCGCGCGCATCAGGACCACAAAGCTACTTGCGAAGTGTTCGCAGAACCCCTCGCGCGTGTCGAACAGAAACTCGTCTACTGAATCGTTCGGCAGCAGCGGTGGGGTCAGTGAATAGTAAAATTCCTGTTGACGAAAAAAGTCCAGCGCCCGTGCAGCCACTGCCGCCGGTGTCGAGTCGATGGCGCGCCACCGCTCGCCCATTTCGCGCGCACGGGGATGCCATCCGGGCGGCAAGGCCAACGCAACGCGACGCTCGTGGTCACTGATCTCTTTGCTGCGGAAATCGACCACCGAACTCAGTTCATAATTCAGCCGCCTGCGCACGCGCTTGGGTGATACGAGCCGGTGATCGCTGGTGCGTCGTGCGTTGATTTTGCTCGCCACAACCATTTCCAGACCGATCAGCCAGTGCAGACGGTGCGGTTCAAGGGTGATGGTGTAGTCGTATACCGGACCGAGTTGTTCGACATCTGTCCGCGGCCCATCACCGGCATCGCCGGCGGTCCACGTTTCGCCATCGGTATTCCACAACACCGGGCCGCGCCAATACAAATCACGCGCGCGCGGCTCCTCGTTCAGGAAGCGAACCCTGAAGGCAGTCTCGTCCGACAAGCCGAGGCGCGCAATCTGGCCGACCTGCATGGTTTCACTCAGCCCTGACACACCGTCAAAAGCGTCTTGCGGCAGGCCCCAGATTGGCCCGGGGATGCGCGGGAACAACACAAAACTGACCAGCATCAACGGCACCGCCTGAGCCGTCATGAGCGCCGCGAGCTGAGCGATGGTGCGGTTGTTGCGGTACCCGACGGGTGTGTTGAACTGAATCAGTGTGGCGGTAATAAAAATGACTAGCGCCAGCATGTACAGCGCTGTCAGCATGGTTTGTGAGTAGAAGAAGTTCGTCACGACCAGGAAATAGCACAGGAATGTCACCACGTAGTAATCACGGTCGTTGTGCATCTCCAGTAATTTCAGGCCGAGCAGTGCGGCCAGCAACTCAACGCCGGCCTCGCGGCCGAGCTGACCGTGGTAGGCGATGTAGACAGATACAAACGCGGCGACCGCGAACCCTTGCTTGGTCAGCCAAAGTAGCAAGTGCGCCCGTTCCGGCAACGGCAAACGTTGCATGGACCCGAGTACGCGCCACAACACCGCCGCAATAAACATCAGCGTCAAGGCCAGCGGAAAGCGCTGCATATGCGGTGCCAATCCGAACAGAAGCGCGCTGGCGGCCCACAGCACTTCTCGCGATGACAGCGTTGACGAATTCATACCCGCGGTTTAAACAACGCGAGCGCGCGCAAACAAGCGTCTCGGTGCTGCTGCCCGTAGCCGAATTCGATGTGGATGTCAGGGATGTCGAGACCGTAACTCGAGCCTCGTTGTTCCGCCTCTAGCACCCACGCAGTGAGTTGCGACAGGCGTGCTTCGGTCCCCGATATCGCAGAGACGGCGGACCACTCCAACCATAAACGCGCGGTGGTCTGGCCGTGAAATCGTTTGACCATCAATTGCTGATCTTTAGCCAGACTTTTCCACGCTATCGCGCGTACCGGATCACCCGGCCGATACGGTCTGAGGCCGGCAAAGTCGTCGTTGCCGAGATCCGTTTGGGCGGCGCTGCCCGTCGCCGCAGCGCTGGCCACGGGTAGCGGTAGATCGCCGCGCGGCAGCGGATAAACCAGGCAGCGCGCGTCCGATTGGAAATAAGCCCAAGCGCGCAGGATGCCAAGTGGAAATTGGCTGTGCAGCGTCACGCGCTCGAGCGCCAGCCAGCCACGACGCTCGGCATCGACCGCAACACTGGCGCTACCGAGCGTGCGGGCGGAAATGTTGAAGCGAGTTTCGAACTGGCGAAGGTAGCGGCGCTGATGGCGATTGAGTTTGCGCGGCCAATGTTTGAGGAATAACTGTAGCCGGTGTCGTCCACTATCGTTGTCCAACAGACATTCGAACTGAGCCCGGTCGCCGACAAAAACAGGTTCTGCCCGTGCGCCAAGGAAACGCAACCCGGCCAGATTGGCGAAAGTATGTAGCATGGCAACCATGACGAGGCCGCTGAGCAGGAATGCCAGCAGATAGGCCAGTGCGTTGTCGTAGTTGATCGCGCCGAGCAGGATGATGATCAGCATCAGCGCGAGAATGAAGCCCGGCCGGCTTGGAAAAATATACACACGTCGACGGTCGAGAAGCTGGATCTCGCTCGCTGGCGCGGCTGCGGCGTTCACGGGATCGGCACTGCGTTAAGCAGGGTCTCGCTCACATAACCTGGCTCGCGGGTGCGCTGGTCCTGGACGGTACGCAGACGGTGTTCGATCACTGCTGGCAGCACGGCCTGAATGTCGTCCGGTAGAGCATGGGTGCGGCCGTCGACCATAGCCCAGGCGCTTGCCGCACGTATCAGGGCGAGCCCGGCGCGAGGTGACAGCCCGGTAACGAACGCTCCGGATTGGCGCGTATAGGCGATTAAATCCTGGACGTAATCGAGCAGCGGATCGGAAAGGTGAATGCGTTGAACCTGGGCTTGCAGGGCAAGTAGCGAACCGGCATCAAGAAGTGGCGCCAGTCCGGCCAGCATTGCGCGTCGATCCTCGCCGGTCAGCAACGCCCGCTCGGAGCGCCAATCCGGATAACCAAGTGAGATGCGCATCAGGAAGCGGTCGAGTTGCGATTCTGGTAGCGGAAACGTCCCCACTTGCTCAACGGGGTTTTGCGTCGCGATGACGAAGAACGGCTTGGCGAGCAAATGAGTCTCGTTTTCTATTGTGACCTGTTGCTCTTCCATCGCTTCAAGCAGCGCGCTTTGAGCACGCGGCGTAGCGCGATTGATTTCGTCGGCGAGAACAACGTTAGTAAATATCGGCCCGGGGTGAAAAATGAATTTGCTGCTGTCACGATCGTAGACATAAACCCCGGTGACGTCCGCGGGCAGCAAATCGCTGGTGAACTGCACAAGTTGAAAATCGAGCCCGAGGAGCCGCGCAAGCAGATGCGCGAGGGTGGTCTTACCGACGCCAGGCTGATCCTCAATAAGCAGGTGTCCCCGCGCGAGCAGGCAGGTTAATGCCAGACGAATCTCGTTCGACTTCCCGACCACCACGCGCCCCGCCTGCGTGATAGCGTTCTGAATCTGATCGCGGGTGTCGAGGGCGCTGCCGGCAGCTGGGTTTCGGCTCTCAAGAACTGTCACGGTAGTGGTCATCCATTGGTTGAACAGTGCACGCGACCGCTTAGGCTAATGTTTGCGGCGGCCAGTTCCAGATCGTTTGCCGCGCAGGCCAGGCCAGCGTAATTCGCGGATCGCATTTCTTTGCGCCGCGCGCGCAGGAAGCCCGAAGCTTAACCAACGCGTATGCAGAGCGCGAGTCGCTACGCCTCGGATTGCGTACTACCTGGCAGGAGAGATCACGACTCGCGCCACACTCCAGCAAGGTAATTGTGAGTTGCCTGTCCGAGTTACGGAGTCGTTATCTTGCCCGGATCAAAAGTGCAAAATCGACCCGGTGCGCATCGCTGATAACGATGCTGACAAAATCTAGTTGCCTGCGATCGCGAGGCGGTCGACAAGAATCGACCCGGTGCGCAAACTGAGGCTGTTGTCGACGTCGGCCCCGACCTCAACAATGCCGAGCAGGATGTCTTTCAGGTTCCCGGCGATCGTGATCTCTTCAACCGGGTAGGCTATCTCGCCATTTTCGACAAGAAACCCGCTTGCCCCACGCGAATAATCGCCCGTCACGGCATTGACACCAAAACCCATCAGGTCGGTGACCAGCAACGCGCGATCCAGCGAAGCGATAATTTCTTCGAAGCTACGCGTACCCGGTGTCAGTAGGAGATTATGTGTACCACCGGCATTGCCAGTTGGTTCCAGACCCAGACGACGCGCCGAATATCCGCTGAGTATGTAGCTCGCCAGGCGCCCCCCCTCGACGATGGTTTTATCGAAAGTCGCAACGCCATCGCCGTCGAACGGCGCGCTGGCCGTGGCACCGTGAATATGTGGCCGTTCAACCAAGTCGAGTTGCGCAGGGAGTACAGCTTCGCCCAGGGCATCGAGCAGGAAGGACGCTTTGCGATACTGCGCGCCGCCGGAAATCGCGCCAAGTAAATGACCGATCAATCCCGCAGCGAGGCGCGGTTCGAATAACACCGGCATTTCTGTCGTCGCGATTTTTCGTGCGCCAATTTTCGCGGCCGTCCGTTCTGCCGCCCTTAATCCGATCGACTCGACGGCCTCAAACTGTGCTGCATCGCGGCCATTGGCAAACCAATAGCCACGCTGCATCGCGCCGGACTCGTCGCTGCCGATCATGACCTGACTGATGCCATGGCGCGTACCGCGATAGGCGGCGTGAAATCCATGGCTGTTCGCGTACGCGCGCGTACCCCGATAACGATTGATGCTGGCCCCATCCGATTGATTAACGCGCGAGTCAAAGTCGAGCGCGGCGCGCTCACAGTCGATGGCGAGTTTGATGGCCGCATTGGCATCCATATCCCACGGGTGATCGAGATCCAAATCGGGCACTGCGGTGGCGAGAAATTTATGTTCTACCAGGCCAGCGTAGGGATCACTCTCGCCGTGCTCGGCAATGCGGCGTGCCGCAGCGACCGTCTCGGCAAGTGCTTTGGAACTGAAATCCGAAGTCGTTGCGCTGCCTTTCTGGCCATCGAGGTAAATCGTCACGGCGAGTGACTTGTCGCGCTCATACTCGACCGTTTCAGCCGCGCCGCCGCGCACGCTAATGCTGAAACCTTCTCCGGCCGAGGCGCCAATCTCGACTTCCGCCGGGCCACCGGCGTTGGCCATTTCCAGCGTCTCACAGGCAATCCGATCGAGTGTTTCGGGGTGATTGAAGTCAGTTGTCACAGGTGCATTCATGGGCGGTATCGTAACCGCTTCGCCTGGCACTGGCGAAGCTGATGGTGGCCTTTGGGCTGGCTGCGCTGGCGAGTACACTAGCTGAGTCAGCCAAACTGTAGATAAAACTCCACGCGGCACATCGCGACGTTTTGAGTTAGCACCCAATGTCCCGTTGCCCTTGGGACGAAACGAGCTCCCCATAGTGAACTCGTCGCTACTCAGTTGTCCGTGGCGCGGCCAATAAACTGCTAGCACTGCGCGTTCTTCAGGCAACAGGTCAAGCAAGCCAAATATGCAAGATGATTCGATCCTCGCTCCGCTAAATGAGCACCAGCGTCTCGCAGTCACTTCAGCTGCGCCACAAAACCTCGTATTGGCAGGCGCCGGCAGCGGCAAGACCCGCGTCCTGGTGCATCGCATCGCCTGGGCATTGCAGACTGGCGAGGCGTCGCCGCTGGGCATTCTTGCAGTTACGTTTACGAACAAAGCTTCGGCAGAAATGCGTGGGCGTATCGAGGCCCTGACCGGGCGTCCCATAGGCGGTATGTGGGTCGGCACATTTCACAACATCGCGCACCGTATTTTGCGCGCACACTGGCGCGAAGCGGGGCTTAGCCAGCATTTTCAGATTATCGACTCCGAAGACCAGTTGCGGGTCGTCAAGCGGGTTATTCGTGGACTCAATCTGGACGACAACGAGTGGCCAGCCAAAGAGGCGCAATGGTTTATCAGCGCGCGTAAGGATGACGGCCAGCGCCCCGCCCATATCGATGACTATGGCGACGCCAGCCTGCGCACCATGATCGATATCTATCAGGCCTATGAAGAAGCCTGTGAACGTGCAGGACTGGTCGATTTCGCCGAGCTGCTGTTGCGTGCCCACGAACTGTGGCAGTCGACGCCTGGTTTGCTGCGTCACTATCGCGAGCGATTCTGGCACGTCCTGGTGGACGAGTTTCAGGATACCAACGCCCTGCAGTACGCCTGGCTCAAACAACTTGTGGGTGACGACGGCATCATTTTCGTTGTTGGGGATGACGACCAATCGATCTACAGCTGGCGCGGCGCTCGCGTAGAGAACATGCAGAGCTTTCAGGATGATTTTCCGCGCCACGAAATTACCCGTCTGGAACAGAATTATCGCTCGACCTCGACGATTCTGAGTGCCGCCAACGAACTCATTTCCAATAATCCGACCCGACTCGGTAAGCAGCTCTGGACGGATATTGGCAAGGGTGAGCCGATTACGCTGTACGCCGCTTACAACGATCTCGACGAAGCCCGGTTTGTTGTTGACCGTACCGTGCAATGGCGTGACCACGGCGGACGTCTGTCCGAATGTGCAGTGCTCTATCGAGTCAGCGCGCAATCGCGCGTACTAGAGGATGCCCTGCGCCAGGCCGATTTACCTTATCGGGTGTACGGCGGATTTCGCTTCTACGAACGCGCCGAGATCAAGGATGCGCTCTCGTATGTGCGGTTGGCCACCTCGCGTATCGACGACGCGGCGTTTGAACGCATCGTGAACGTACCGACCCGCGGGATCGGTCTGCGCAGCATCGAGGAAGTGCGGGCCGTTGCCCGGCGCGAGCGTATTACCCTGTGGGAAGCAGCGCGCCAGCTCATCGAGACACGGGAATTAACTGCGCGCGCACTCGGTGCGCTGCAACGCTTTATGGACTTGATCGATCGCATGAGTGTCGCGGTCGAGTCGCTCGAGTTGCCTGAGTTGTTGGAACATATCATCGGCATGAGCGGGCTAATCGATCACTACAAGAAAGAAAAAGGCGAGCGCGGGCTCGACCGTATCGAGAACCTGGAAGAGCTTGTCACGGCAGCGCGCGACTTCTCGCCGGCCGCCGAAGACGACGAGATTCCGATACTCGCAGCGTTCTTGACCCACGCGGCGCTGGAAAGTGGTGAGGGCCAGGCGGACGCACACACCGATTGCGTACAGATGATGACTCTGCACTCAGCCAAGGGCCTAGAATTTCCGCAGGTCTTTCTGGTTGGGGTTGAAGAAGGTCTATTCCCTCATCAACGCTCAAGTGAAGATCCGGCCCAGCTCGAGGAAGAGCGGCGCCTGTGTTATGTCGGCATTACTCGCGCGATGCGCAAACTCGTCATCACCCACGCTGAGTCGCGCCGCCTGCACGGCTCGGATTACTATCCGCAGCCCTCCAGATTTTTGCGTGAAATCCCGGCCGAGTTATTCGACGAAGTGCGCCTTGGTGGACGGGTCTCAAGTGGTCGCTCTTCCTACCTCGCAAACGACGACGCCGAGAACGCCTATGGTCTCCAACTCGGCCAGCGCGTCGCGCATCGTATTTTTGGCGAAGGTGTGGTCCTGCATCTCGAGGGGCATGGCGAGCATTCCCGGGTGCAGGTCAATTTCGAAGCCGAGGGTACCAAGTGGTTGGTCGCGGCCTACGCTGGGCTCGAAGTGGTGTAGGAAAAAGCCTGATTTGCGGCCACGCGAGGCAGAATATCCGCTCCGACAGAACGGACGTTAGTCCCCTGCGACACAGCTATAGAAGGCTATAAGCGTCGAAACGGCGCGCACGGCCGAGCGCCCAAGGGACCGCCAAAACGTGCGAACTAAGAGGTCCGAAAGCAAACTGTACCTGGCGCCGAGGAACCCCGGCGCGAAGTCGTTACCGCTGTGCTGACAGGCTTATTCGGCTTCGGAAACCATGTAATCGACGGCCGCTTTAACGTCGTCATCGGAGAAATCCGGGCGCCCGCCTTTAGGCGGCATCATGCCGGTCGTACCCATAAAGCCGTTCAGCGAACTGTGGTAGAGCGTATCGATGCCCTTTTCAACTCGTGGCCCCCAGGCCTCGTTGTCGCCAAGCTTCGGCGCACCGGCGGCCCCCGGCGTGTGGCACACAAAGCATGCTGCATCGTAGACTTCTTTGCCGCGCCCGTTATCGGCGACTTCGTCGGCCGCAGCAGGTGCGTCCGCGGCGTCCTCAACGGCTGCTTGCGGCGCTTGTTCTTCAACAGCGGGTGCAGCTTCCTCGCTGCTGGTTTCAGTTGCACTGCCGTTACCGCCGACGGCCTGCAGCATGTAATCGACCGCCGCCGTCACCTCTTCGTCGCTTAACGAGGGCAGGCCGCCACGTGCCGGCATCATGCCGGTCGAACCGGTGAAGCCATTGATTGCATTGGCGATATTGCTGTCTCGGCCGTTATTCAGGCGCGCTTCCCAGGCTGCCATATCGCCAAATTTAGGTGCACCAGCGATACCCTGAGCGTGGCAAGAAAAACAAATTTTGTTGTAGGTCGCTTCTCCCGGGGAGCTTGCGGTCGGGGCTGCCTCAGTACTGCCACCGTCGCTATGGGCAGTCGCGCTTGCGGATTTGGCCATCGCGATGGCCTTCTCGCTGGTATTAACCTTGCCCATGGGCGCGATCCGGACTGCGACCGTCTCACTCGCGTTTTGAGTTTCCTGGAAGCTGCGGTTGACGATCTTGGCCAGAATGAACGCGGTAATGCCGATGACGGCCAGCCCGACCAGGACCATAGAAAAATTGCGCACGAATACGTCGTCGTCGTGATTGCTCATGATTGTCTCTCGAGTTGAGTCGAAGTGGAGTGCAGGCCGGTGAAAACGCCATCTAGTCGCCGCGCAAACCCGCGCGCATTATAGCGAAAATGCTCGCTTTCTCTAGACTTGGGCGCGGTCCTTTCGGCGGGCACGGTTTTCGACCGGCCCCGATGGTCCTGGCCAAAATTATGTCCGCACGGCGCGCGGACATAATTGGACGATAATTGGCGGCGCGCGAAACCACCTACACTTCGTGGTCTCGCGAACGGCAGGCAGGGAATCCAGGCGCCGGGCTTCCCCGTTGCGCACCGCGAGATCGTGAATCGAGCACAATCGTTCGCGCCAACTAGCTTATAATTTGCCCACGCGCCCGTAGCTCAGCTGGATAGAGTGCTGCCCTCCGAAGGCAGAGGTCNNGTAGCTCAGCTGGATAGAGTGTCGGCCTCCGAAGCCGAAGGTCACAGGTTCGAATCCTGTCGGGCGCGCCATCATTGCCCACTTACTTATCAATTCGCTATCCGTTCTAGCAATCGCGTTCATGTAGTCAGCGCATGATTTTTGGTGCTTAACCTAGTCCTACGTGCGAACTCTGATACGAGATCCATCTATCCCCATTAAGCCTGCCTCACTATCGTAATATTCCGGTATTCCAGTTGTGCAACCATTCGATATGAATGGTCGAGGCTTGGAGCAAAGATGATGAGACGAAAACGACCCAATCCTTCCCGGTCATCCCAGTTTCGCATTTCTGTTTCGGGATTTAGTCATAGAACCGTCGGGCGTCTACTTAAGATTTTACAACGTAGTGCCGTGCCACCAACTGTCAGGCCGACGGATCCCGGATGGTCTGCATCACGGTGCTGTCGGACTGGCAGCTTAATCGGCGTGTGGCCTATCGCCGTCGGCAGGTACTGAGCTCCGTCGCTTTACCTGCAGGTCACCTCAAAATCGAAATCTTTGGGCGTGTAATCTACATCCATTTTTCCACCGGATTTTTGCGACACAATCGCTGTACCAGACCCTTTCGCACCACTTTGATGAACCGTGTACGTTAATAATTCTTCTATCTCTATGTTGATGTACCCATCCTCTGTCACCTTGTTCAGCGTCAAAAGAACATCCAGTTTTTCACCCGGCTCCAGATTAGATTGAACCCCCGACTTTATTGAGCCTGGGGTGTCTTCGAAATCGTTTACGAAAAAGAACTCTTCCTCGCTACCTATAAATCTACAACGACCGCTAGTTTCAAAGTGCGTACTTCCAACTGTCGCTTCGAAAGCACCTGGTGAAGGACTGTCATCCAGTACCGCATTGCTACCGTCGCCATCGCCGCAAGCTGTCAGAAACAAAATTACAAAACCAGCTACGAGTACTTTCATACATCCTCCTTTGCTTACGACTATAAGACGAATAAGCCTGCTCATTCGCTACTCAATGGTTGAATTGTCGGGGCGGTAGGTGTCCTGCATGCCTTGCAAGAAGTTGCGCAGGACCTGATCCAGGCACGGCCGATAGTGCTTGTGTCCGGGCTTACGAGAGAACGCACTCAACTCGTGGCGGCTGAGTGTGAGCTCTCGCGCACAAATCATGTCGAGCACCGCATCTGCCTTCAGGTCGAGCGCGATTTTCAGTTTAACCAGGATGACGTTGTTCGTGAGCGAGGTTTCGGCCACCGCCGGCGGCCCGTCACGGGGACCACGTCGCTTGATGATGAAGCCGTTGAGAAACGTCGCCAACTCATAGTCGTTCATTTCAATCGATTCAGGGTCGTCTTCATTCTTCAGCCAGCTGCTCACTTCGGCGCGCGTCGCCTCGTGATCCGCAAGGCCAAAGACCGTGATCATTTCATTGTCGTCGAGATCAAACGTGTAGCGCACTCGCCTGAGGATGTCGTTGTTATTCATTCGGGATGGGCTTCCTGGGGAAACGTCGGCATATCGATAACACGCTTGTTGAACACGCAGGGAAAACACGGCGGCCCTCGTTTTGCCATCTCGCACGCCCCTGTAGATATAGCGGAGTGGGTGATGTTACCGGATACGGTCGCCGGCGTTCGTCTAGTCGGGACGGCAGGACGTGTCTATTTCATTCAGTTCAAGAAAAGTTTTGCGAGTAAATCATTGTTTGCGGCCTGAATTCGACTTTGAACACTGCTCAAATCGGCCATGGGGCGCCCCGGCGCTTCAGACCTTCCGCACAGTGTTCATGTCGCCAGCCGCGTTCTCGGCTACAGTTAAGGTATGGGTACGCCGAATCGCATGATGGTCGCTGAACGCTTGGTCGCCTTGGGTCTGGGTAATACACTCGTCGCGGTGCAACGCGGCGGTGAGTACACGGTGAGCCGCATCAAGACGAAGGGCGATGGCGTCCGTTTAACCGCGCAGGGGACTTTCAACACCGAACACATTCCGATCATCGGGCGCATTGGTCTGCCCGATCCAGTGCTCGGCATACCGTGGAAGAACAGCCTGGCGTTTTACGGTAAATGGTTCGACGCCATCGGCGAGACGGATCCCGGCTACCGCATTCGCAAGAACATCTCGTCGTTGTCCCACCAGGCTCAGCTCGAGCAAATTGGTCGTGACGAACAATATGCCCTGGTCGGGAGTTATTACTCCGTCTTTCAGACCGTGATGAACGTTAAAGGTCGAGTTCCACTCGTGTTAATCGACGATACCTATCTCGAACTAGTCAGTTTCCCGGTCGTTCTACCCCTCATCGCAGATTCCGAGTTCGAGCAGAAATTGCTCGACATGCTGGGCTTTATGATGCGCCCGGACAATTCAGCCACCGCTGAGCGTGCGCCCGACCATCTGAGCCTGGATGGCTTCGAAGTTGACGATGGTTGAGTTTTGGCGGCGCGAGGTCAACGTTCAAATCTCGCCTGGTCCCGGGATCTTTACGCCATAGCCAGCAACTGACGAACGTCATCGGGTGACGCCACGTCGCGCCCGAGAACTGCTGCGCGGGCGGCGACTTCGGCAACTAAAGCCGCGTTGTCCGGTAAACCGCTTTCGCTGCAGGGATAATCGCCCAACCCGAGCGCGATGTGTCCGCCTTCGTCGATGATCTTGTCAGCTAACCCGCGGATGTCGCCGCCGTGATTACACACCGCCCATTCGATGTGGCGATCGTCCGGCAACATCTGCAGATGCGCATCAAGGCCGGCCGCCGTGCCGGGGTGCCCGGCGAGTAGATTGCCATCGGTCAGCACGAACAACAAAAACAGCGGCTCGGGTAATAGCCCCATATCCATGAACGCCAATGCCTGACGCGTAAAGCCAAGACTCCACGAGACGACGTAATGTTTCATGCCGGCTGCACTGATGGCGCCGGCGAAATGCTGGAGGGTCGCCGTACTGTTTTTATAGATAGTATCGGTACTGAGAAAGCGTCGCGATTTGGGATCGTAAAAGTCGAGATTCGCGCTGCCCATGTCCATCGGCGCGAAATCGGCGCGCGTTGTGTCGTCACGTGCGAGCGACAAAACAGTCTCAATGCGTTGCTCGGCAGGCGCATCGTGTGACGCGGCTCCAAGCGTCGGATGAATCAGCACATCAGAATCTGCGCGAATCCGGCGAATAATGTCCGCGTACGCCGCACGGCTGTGTTCGGGTTGGCCGCGTTCGTCACGAGCATGGAAATGCACGATTGCTGCACCGGCTTCACGGCAGCGTCGCGCATCTTCGGCAATCTCACTCGCGCTCCATGGCACGTGCGGATTGGCTTTGCGGTTCGCGTACTCGTTGATACGCGCTTCGATGATCAGTTTCTGCATGGCGATGTCACTTCTATTGCATGCCGCGGGGCGGACTTGAGTATAAAAAGTGTCGTCACTACAGCGGGACGCCCATCTCGCGCAACAGCGGCATGATCTCGCGTTCGAACCGAAGCGTATCCTGGTAGTAATCCAGCATCACCATCAAAAAGCCGTCCATGCCGCCGTCATAAAGCACCTTTAGTTGTTCCGCCACATACTCGCGCGTGCCAACTAGCGGTAACGCACCACCGCCAAACGCGTACATTTCGGCCGTGAAATTATCGAACGAACCACTTTGGATATTCAGACCACGTGCCCAGTTATCAACCGCGACCCGGTCAATGTTCTCGACCACGCGACGACGTTCCCGTTCAGCTTCCTCCGCGCTATCTCGCCACAACACGAACGGATAACACGCGCACTGGACTGCACGCTGTTGCGTGGCAGCGCGGGTCTTGATGTCCGCCACTACCGCCGGCGCCTCGGCCACGGAAGGTGGACTGATGAAGGCCCAGTCGCACCACTTGGAAACAAGATCCTTGGCATCCTCAGAGACCCCAGCATTGGCAATCGTCGGGTGCGGCATGGCAGTAGGCTGCGGTCGCACGTTGCCGTTGGTAATGGTGTACCAGGGGCACTCGAAATTAAATGTGCCGGGTGGTTCCGTCCACAAGCCTTTAAGAATCTCGATATACGCTGCGGTGCGCTGATAGCGCTCGGCGTGTGGCATGACATCGATTCCCATCATGCCGAATTCGTGTTCGCTCCAGCCGCTGACAATGTTCAGGCCCCAGCGCCCTTTGCCGATGTGATCAAGTGTTGCGCCCATTTTCGCTGTCGCAACGGGATGAAACACGGGCACATGCACCGTTGAGTAAATATGAATACGGCTCGTATTGGCGAGTAGTGCCGAAGCCCAGGTGAATGTCTCCAGTGAATTGGCGAGATAGTCCGTCTCGCCACCGTAGCCCTGCCATTTGGCGACCGGAAATAGAAAATCGAAGCCAGCGGCCTCGGCTGCCAGCGCTATTTTCAGATTGCTCTCGTACGTCCAGTCACCGGGGTCGGGTTTATAGGTACTTATCGAATAAGCGTTACTGCAGTTAGGCATGAACAGGCCAAGTTGCATGCGCCGCTGTGGGTTGGTTTCGGCTTGAGACATGTCAGGATCTGGTCCGGTCAGGCGTTGAGTCGCGGCGGTAGCAAGCGACCTTCGATGTTGGTCAGGATGTCGTCGGCCCAGTCGAAGCGCTCATCGTCCTGCTCGAGCACGCCGGTTTTAAGCGCCACGGCGTCACCCACCCGCGCGAGGAATATCGGTGAGGTCACCGGGTAGTAACCAATATCACGCAGCTCATTCAGGGTCAGAATGAAGCCTTTCATAATTAGCGTGCCGCCATCTTCGCGAGGCATCGACGTCGATATCAGCCGTACCCGCCCATCTTCTGAATGGACCACAAAATTCATCACCCCCAGGTTCGGTGGAATTAACACGTCGCCACCGAAGCGATAGGCGTAGTTGCGACCAGAGGCGTGACGATTGTCCTGCGACTCGCGAAAGCGGAGCGCGTTTTCACTGTCGTCCCAGCGGACCTCCAGGTAGCTCGCAATAATCCGCGCGGCGGTATCAAAGGAGCGACGAAAGGCGACGTACTCGCCGATATAGGCCGCTACGGCCTCACGTTGATAGCCGCCGAAGCGCGCCGGTGAGCGACTCGCGTCGGTCGGCTCGTCGGTATTGAACTGGACGCCCAGGGCTTGCTCAATCCACTGCAGCGTCTGTTGCCGCACCGTTCGGCCTGCGCGCAGGCGCTCGACGGTTTTTCGATCGACGCCCGCTTTTTTTGCCACGTCGGCGGATGACAAACGCGATCGTGTCAGATGGTCATTCAGCTGCGCGGCGATGCGCTTCCAATCCGCGTTCGACATGGCCAGAGCCTATCCGTCTGGGGAGATTAGTCAGTCTATCAGCCCCCCGAATGTAGGACAGCAAGGACACCAGCGGTAACTTTGCGACAGTTCGCGGTGCCGGCCTTTCCGGCGACTTTCCCCTTCCCGCCGCCCGTGTCGCAAGTGCCGACCTAGCATGGATTCATGTTCTACCAGCGGAGTTTTGCCATGCATCTTCAACGCCTATTCACCCGCGCAATGTGCCTTGCGCTATGCCTGCTGTGGGCCACGCAGGCGCCCGTTGCACAAGCCGAAACCGGAGCGGAACCGTCGATACTGCACTCCGTAAATGAGGTTGAACGCGGCAGCCTGTTACTGCGGAATGGACAGGACCGGGCTTTCCTGTCCGCGCCGCTACTCGATACGGAAGTCGCAATTAACGTCACGGCCATGATTGCGCGCGTGACGGTGCGCCAGACTTTTCGCCACGTTGGGTTGGATCCGGTAAATGGTGTGTATGTCTTTCCGTTGCCGGAAGGTTCCGCCGTTGATCGCCTGCGTATGCATATTGGCGAACGTGTAATCGAGGGTCAGATTAAGCCGCGCGCCGGCGCTCGAAAAATTTTTGAAGCCGCCCGCTCAGCGGGGCGCAAAGCGACCCTGGTCGAACAGCAGCGGCCGAATCTGTTTACTACCAGCGTTGCCAACATCGGCCCGCAGGAATCCGTCACGGTTGAGATCGAGTACCAGCAAACGCTTGCTTACGAGGCGGGCTGGTTCTCTCTGCGGTTTCCGCTCACCGTCGGCGTTCGCTACATTCCGGGCACGAAAAAAGTAACCGGGTTTGATGGTGGTGGCTGGTCCTACAACACCAATGCGGTACCGGACGCGAGTTCCATCACGCCGCCCGTCGGTGCGGCTGGGGAAGGCCACAATAATCCCGTCACCATCGATATCAACCTCAATCCCGGTATGCCTCTGGCCGGGATTGAAAGTCTTTACCATCCCGTGATCACTTCCGAACCCGGGCCGCAACGGTATCGCGTGTCGCTTGACGATGGTCCCACCGCGGCTGACCGCGATTTCGTGCTGCGCTTCAAACCCGCTGCCGGGCATGCGCCACGCGCGGCATTCTTCCGTCAGGAACTAAACGGTGAAACCTATGGCCTGATGATGCTGATACCCCCGCAGGCAGATTGGTCTCGCAACGCACGCCCGCCACGCGAACTGGTGTTAGTAGTCGATACGTCGGGTTCCATGCACGGCACATCGATAACGCAGGCTCGGGCCACCCTGCGTTTCGCCCTCGCGCGCCTGAGTCCCAGCGATACGTTCAACATTATTCAATTCAACTCGGGCACCGAGAGTTTCGCCCCCACCGCGTTACCTGCAAGTCCAGCGCATCTCGCCCGAGCAGCAGCCTACATCGACGCCTTGCACGCCGATGGCGGTACCGAGATGGCCGGCGCGTTGCGCACAGCGCTTGACGCCCGCAGCGAAAACGAACGCATTCGCCAGGTCATCTTCGTAACCGACGGCAGTGTGGGTAACGAGGCAGAGTTGTTCAAGATTATTGATCGTCGACTTGGCGCTTCGCGTCTGTTCACTGTCGGTATCGGATCTGCCCCGAACAGCTATTTCATGAGCGAAGCGGCACACATCGGTCGTGGCACCTTCACCTATATTGGCGACGTCGCTGAAGTGCAGGAGAAGATAGCTGCGCTCGTTCAGAAGCTCGAGTTCCCGGTGTTGGCGGACATTCGGGTGCGCGGCGCGAGCGCCGATTTCGCTAGCTCGCCCAATCCGCTGCCCGATCTTTATGTGCACGAACCGTTACTGGTGAATCTGCGTCTGGGCGACGAACAGGCGCTTGAGATTGACGGACTACTCGCCGGTAAACCGTGGTCGACTCGCGTGCCAATCACTAACGGTGGGCAGGCTGCTGGTCTCGACGTCGCTTGGGCTCGCGCCCGCATTGCCGGCCTGGAACGTAGTCTTGCGCGCGGTGCGAATCGCGAGGAAGTGACATCGGCGATCATCGCTCTGGGTCTCAAGCATCACTTAATAACGCGTCACACCAGTCTTGTTGCGGTCGATGTAACGCCAGCACCGCTGCGCGCCGCGCAGGCACGCGATAGTCATGTTCCGAATAAGATGCCCGCAGGTTGGCAAATGTCCGCACCTGCAGCGCGGTTGCCGCAAACTGCGACTCCGTTGGCTCTGCATGGACTGTGTAGCTTGTTCCTTGGCCTCGGCGCGTGGTGGGCGCGACGACGCGCGCTGCGCTCATGAGTCGGCCTGTCTTACGGGTCTGGTTGCCGCTACTGTTGGTGCTAGCGGCGCTCTATCAGGCGGGCAGCGGATTGCACATCGTGGGGAAAGCGCATGTGGCGCAATTTCTCCTTGAGCACGCGTGGCAGGAATCAGCCGCCGCACAACAACCGGTGCGACCGTGGCCGTCCGCCGATACGTGGCCGGTAGCGCGCCTGTCATTTCCAGAGCGCAACAGATCGTTGATTGTTCTGGACGGTGCGTCGCTGCGAAACCTTGCGTTCGGCCCGGTGGTTGTAAAGGGCGAAGAGGGAATTGAAGCCGTCGGCGCGGTCGTGATTGCCGGCCATCGAGATACGCATTTCGCTGTGCTCGCCGATCTCAAAATCGGCGATCGCATTCGCCTCGACCGCGACCACCAATCGGAGGTTTTTCGGGTCGCAGAAATGTTCGTCGTCGATCAGAGCTCAACTCAGATGCTCAGCGATGACAGCGATAGTTTGTGGCTCGTGACTTGCTATCCATTCGTCGCCGTTAGTCCCGGCACGCGCTGGCGCTATGTGGTGCGCGCGTTCCCGGAACGACGCTTGACGAGCGTCGGGGCGTGAAGTCGAGTGGTCGACCCACGCCGCGGTCGTCATTAATCGCCCAGCAGTTTGGCAACTTGCTTGTTGGCCACTTTGGCCGGCAGCGGAATATAGCCGTCCTTGATGACAACTTCCTGGCCGCTTTTCGAGAGCACCATTTTCATGAACGCTCGTTCCAGTGGGGCGAGAGGCTTATTCGGGTGCTTGTTCACATAGACGTAGAGGAAACGGCCCAGCGGATAGCGCCCCGATACGGCAGCTTCCGGAGAGGCTTCGACGTACTCACCGCCATCCTTTGCCGCTACCGGCAAAGCGCGTACGCCTGAGGTGCGATAACCGATGCCGGAATACCCAATCCCATTAAGGGATTTAGTCACGCCCTGAACAACGGATGCTGAACCCGGTTGTTCGTTGACGTTGTTTTTGAAGTCACCTTTGCACAGACCCTTCTTTTTGAAATAGCCATAGGTCCCGGAGACCGAATTGCGTCCGTAAAGTTGCGTCGGGCGGCTGGCCCACTCACCAGTTAATCCCAATTGTCCCCAGTTCACGATGTCGCTCTTGTAGCCGCATTTACGCGTCGCCGAAAATAGCGCGTCGACCTGCGGCATGCTGATGCCCTTAAGTGGATTGTCTTTGTGGACGTAGACAGCCAGCGCGTCGATTGCGACCGGTATGGCAGTTGGCTTGTAGCCAAATTTATCTTCGAATGCCTTGATCTCGTTTGATTTCATTTTCCGGCTCATCGGCCCCAGGCTGGACGTGCCCTCGGTCAATCCGGGTGGTGCGGTAGATGAGCCTGCGGCCTGAATCTGAATATTCACGCTGGGATAGAAACGCTTGAACGATTCAGCCCACAAGGTCATCAGGTTAGCCAACGTGTCCGACCCAAGGCTGTTTAAATTGCCGGAAATGCGGCTGGTTTTCTCGTAGTCCGCCAAGTCCGGGTCTACTTCCAGAGCCGCGGCTGGACCGGCACTGAGCAGCGCGGCCAGCGGCAAGGCGAAAAGGTGTTTGTTCAGCAACGTAAATCTCCTTGAATTGACCTGAATGCAGGCTTGGTCCCGTGACCTTGCGGCGCATTATCGGAGACGATTGTGACGATTCGATGACAGGGCCTTGTCACGCATAGAGCTAGAAGCTAGGTCCCTGCGCGGCCGTTTCTTCGTTGTTGCGATGTCGGAAAACCGGCGCAAGCTTGGCGGGGCTTCCGCGCGCGGGTTATCCCGACGTGCGACATAGCGGCAGCTTGGAGAGGTGGGTAGTCGGACTTCTGCGTATGCAACAGGGCGCCATAGCCCAGGCGCGTCGTCAGCGGTGGCCAAGACCGGACTGTCGGCCGAAGTAGGAATTCCCGCGTAACGTACCTGCTGCTGCGCCTTGGTAGCTTGTGAGTGCTATTCGACGCCCGCTTCGGCAGCAGCGAGGGTATCGACCAGCTCCATCAACTTCTCATAGGTATCAGTACGCCGGGCGCTGGAGCGGTATTTGCCATTTACGATGACAGCCGGTACGCCGGTAATGCCGTACTTGCGGGTCAGGGAAATCGCCGCGCGTGATTTACTGTCAACGTCGAAGGAGTTAAAAGCTTCACGAAACGCGCTTTCGGTCACGCCGTGTTCGGCGAAGAAAGCGGCCAGTTCATCTTCGCTGAAAATTTTCCGTTTGAGAATGTGCAGGGCATGAAACAGCGCTCCGTGGGTTTTATCGAGCACCCCGAGCTGCTCAGCGACGTAGTAGGCGCGGGCATGCACTTCCCAATTTTTCGCAAACACTGCGGGGACGCGCACGAACTCGATATAGTCCGCTTTCTCCTTCAGCCATGCGTCGATGGCGGGTTCAAATTTGAAGCAATGCGGGCAGCCGTACCAGAACAGCTCCACGACTTCGATTTTGCCTTCCGCAACTTTCGTTGGCACGGCGGGTTTAACGACTTCATAGTGCTTGCCGGCGACGAAAGATGGCTGTTCTTCAGCGTGAGCCGACAGCGCGAAGAGAAGTCCAACGAGAACGAATCGAAACATCATCATGATTACCAGTTAGCTACCAGGCTGTTAGGCGTTCAAATGTCTGCAGGGTTCCGTTGAGAATCGAGAACCAAATCGCAGCTTAGTGAAGTGAAGACACATAGCGAGCCAGGGATTCGATTTCGGCATCGGTCATTTTCGCAGCGATATCCCGCATCACTTCCTGGGCATCAGTCGTTCGACTGCCGTCACGATAGGCTTTCAATTGGCTGATGGTGTAGGTCGGATGCTGTCCGCGCAGCGCAGGAAATGCGGCTGGGGCGTTACCGGCGCCGCTGGGTCCGTGACAGGCCATGCAGGCGGGTAAGTTGCGCGCCGCGTCGCCACCCCGGAAGAGTTTTTCAGCTGCGCTGAAGTCTTCGTCGCCCATCGGCGCGATTTCTGCAGGTAGGCTCGCGAAATGATCGCCAACGACCTTCATATCGCTGTCCGATAACTGGGCTACCATCTGCGACATGCTCGGATCGCTGCGGACACCGGCTTTGAAGGCCTTGATCTGCGCTACGATGTAATTCGAGCCTTGCCCTGCCAGCGAAGGCCAGATTGGCGCCGGGCTAACACCGTTGGCACCATGGCAGGCTACGCAACTGGCTGCTGCCGCAGGTGTTTCGGCACTTGTCGCGGTCATCACCAAAGGCAGGCCGAACAAGGTTGCGAAAAGGAACAGCTTCCTCAAAGTCATCGTCTGGATCTCGAATTAGATAAAGTTGCCGAGATTATATACGCGTGCGGCGAGGTATTCTTCACCGTTTCACGACCCGACCATTGAGCATTAGCGCAGACATGTCCGAGCCCACGATAGATACCAGTGAAACGACCGAGTCGGCGCGCAAGCTGCTGCAAAACGCGCAGTTTCACAGCAGCTATCCGGAGCCCGCCCAACTACCGCCGGACGTGGGTGTCGAAGTGGCTTTCGCGGGTCGTTCGAACAGCGGCAAATCAAGTGCCATTAACGTGCTTTGCGCGCAAGGCAACCTGGCCCGCACCAGTCGTACGCCAGGGCGGACGCAGCATTTGGTTGTCTTCGAGCTCGCGGCGCAGCGGCGCCTCGTTGACTTGCCGGGTTTCGGTTACGCCAAAGTATCCAAAAGTCTGCGGGCCCACTGGCAACGAGCGCTGCCTGAATACCTCGAGCGTCGCCGCTCGCTGGCCGGCCTGATCTTGCTCATGGACATCCGCCATCCGCTTAAACCGCAGGACGAGATGCTGGTGTCGTGGTGCGCCAAAGCAGACGTCCGCGTCCACGTGCTACTCAACAAATCCGATAAATTGAGTCGAGGTGCGGCTAACTCAACGTTGCTTCAGCTGCAGCGGGATCTGGCGAAATCTGCTGCGCACGTGGCCTCTGCACAGCTATTTTCAGCGCTGCGGCGAAGGGGCTGCGAAACGGCCTGGGGCGTACTCGGTAAGTGGCTTGTGGAGAGTTAAAAAGGGCCCCGGTACAGTTGTTGGGGGATTTACGGAACCGGGGCCACTATGCGCCCGCCTTGGGGATGGCGAGCAGCGCCCACCTTGGGAGGGGTGGTGGACTCGTTCTGGCGAACGTATCAGTTATGACTGAGCAGTTCGGCAATGGTTCCCTGCAAAGTGCCTCTATTTCACGACTTTGATGCGTGAACCGGCGGCCGCACCAGCTGCGTCGCTACCGTTTAACAGCGCCAAACGGGCTTCCGCTAGCTTTTTGAGCGGTGAAACCTTAGCGAGCGTCGCCCAGCTGATACTGTTTTTGATGCGTGTCACTGCCAGCACTTGAGGTTTTACCGCCGCTTTTTCCGCTGCCGAGAGGCCCCGGAAGCTGGCAGAAACGGCGGAAAACGCCGAGTCATAACTGCCGAGCGCCTGCCCATCTACAGTAAACCCAACAAAAACATAGCCATAGTCGCCAGAAATGACTGCGGCGACGCGCGCTGGACGGCGCGTACCTTCAATATCGACCTGTGCGAGCGCCCGAACACCTCTCCGGCCGCCAGGTTTAAACGCCTCGACTTGACTGAGTGGCCCTATACCGAGTTTTTTGATGACCTCTGTCGGTGCTAAACCGGCCTTGGTTTTTGCGAGGCGTACGAGCATTACCGCCTTGCGATTCGGATCGGCCAGAATCAGCTGTTCCGATTGATTTTGACTTTGCCACCCTGCTGGAATATCGAAAGCAACACCGAGAGACGGGTGGATGAAGCGGTTTTCAACGATGACACCTTCGTTCGGATTATTGCCGAATATCAGCCCGTCCAAGTGGTTGAGAAAGCGCTCCCGGTGACGTTCGCCGCGACTGTTAGCAGGGGTCTCGGCGATGATTTCCTTTAATCGGGTGTCGTTGTCCGGATGGGTCGAAAACAAGCCGTGATAGGCCCGCGGTTCCCGTCCCTCTGCGCGGGCGAGTTTTCGGTCAAACAGTTCCTGATTTTTGAGAACACGTATCACGTCAAACATGGCGCCAGAATCGTAGCCAGTCGCCCCGATGTAGCTCGCACCAAGCCGGTCGGCCTCAAGCTCGTGCTCGCGCCCGTAGCCGCTAAGCATGGCTTTGCTGAGCAACCCGATACTTTGGCTCATGCCGGTACTGCGTAACTGGGGGAAAAAAACGGCCAGCATGCCGCTGCCGATGTTGGCGGCTTGTGCGGAAGACGCCTGGCGCACGCCATGACGAGCAGTGACATGACCAATTTCGTGCCCCAACACGGCCGCCAGTTCAGCCTCAGAATTCAGATAAGCCAGCAGCCCACGAGTGATGTAGATGTAACCTGCGGGTAACGCGAAGGCGTTGATTTCGTCGCTATCGAGAACCGTGAAGGTGTATTGCAAATCGGCCCTGTGACTCTGCGCGGCCAAACGCTGACCGACCGAGTCGACATATTGTGCGAGCGCGGCGTCGTTGTAGGTCCGATATTGTTGCAGGGTCTGCTGATGTGCCTGCTTGCCGAGTGCAAGTTCTTGCGCAGAAGACATGAAAACCAAGTCCTGCTTGCCTGTAACAGGATTGGTGGCGCAACTTGAGAGGCCGAGGACTATTAATGTCGTCAGGAGCGCGAAAACGCCCCTGTTTGCGGGATTCCGGCATGCCGGAATCAGTCCCGCACTATAGCGGCTGGATTTCACGACAGCGCCGGTGCGCCTGTGGACAGGCTCAGGAGCGACCGAATCTACGTTGGAACTTATCGATGCGGCCGGCTGTATCGACGATTTTCTGTTGCCCGGTATAAAACGGGTGGCAGGCAGAGCACACATCGAGATGCAACTCTTGATCGGAAAAAGTCGAGCGAGTCTCGAACTTATTGCCGCAGCTACAGGTGACAGAGATCTCTTGGTAGGTCGGGTGTAATTCGGGTTTCATGCGGCGATTTCGAGTGGCTCACGAAGGGGCCGGGATTCTAGGTCGCGGGGCCTGCTAATGCAAGTGCCAGCGCCGATCTCGCGGTTGGCCAGGCGCGCTGCGCTGCACCGGATGACCCACCGCAGATCCGCGGTCCCTGGGGCTAGACCCTGAAGCCGCCGTGACGCTTGCGATTGAGGAGGTCAACGACATATATCGCCGCGCCAAAACCCAGCGCGATCAGTGCCAACACCCCGAACACGATAGTCAGTAAGTATTCTCGGACGACCAGTGGTACTAAGGCTGAGGTCGCGGTCAGCGAGGCGCGCGCAGATAGTTCGGCGACTTTGTCCTCGGCTTCATCGAGGGCGTTGGTGAGTTTTTCTCTGTTGCGTTCGAGTTCGACGATGCGTGCGTCCGGAGGCGCAGTGTTGTCGACGACGCGCGCCCGCAGGCCGGCCAGCTCGCTTTGCAACTTGCCGGCGCGCAGAAGCTCGTCGGACAACTTACCCTTGAGCTCGGTGTTTTCTTTAGTTAATGCATTGACTTGCCCGGCATCGCTGCCGGTGGCCTCGTCATTGGTACCCGCGCGCAGCGCCTGCATTTGTTTCTCCAACGCGTTCTTTTCGCGCTCAACGGCGGCGAGTCGGACCGATGCAGGGGCAGTGTCAGTGAGGTACGCACCGTCGACCCAGCCACGCACCTTATCCGGATCTTCGACATAGATGAGCTCGCCATCCCGTTCAAGCACTTCAAGTTGTGTGCCTGTCGGCAGTACTTTGATGATGGCGCTATCGAGATTCTTGTCGGCGTGGACCCCGACCAACAATTTGTCGATGACGTAGCTTTGCTCAGCGAGCGCCGGGAAGGCACTTGCGAACAGTGCGAGCAGGAGGACTAGGGCTAGGCGCGGGTGCATAAGTGCTCGATTATCAAGCTTGTTCAAGCGATCAGTCCAGCTTGTCGCAGCAACGGCTCGACCTCTGGCTCGCGTCCGCGAAAGCGTTTGAACAGCGTCATGGCGTCTTCCGCGCCGCCTTGTTCGAGAACGGCCTGACGAAATGCGGAGCCCGTGGCGGAGTTGAACAGGCCCTCGTCCTCAAACCGTGCGAAAGCGTCGGCAGCCAGTACTTCGGCCCATTTATAACTGTAATAGCCGGCCGCGTATCCCCCGGCGAAAATATGCGCAAACGAATGCTGAAAGCGATTCCAGGCCGGCGGTGTCGCGACGGCGACGCGCTCGCGAACGTTGTCCAGCAATTGCTGAATGTTAAATCCTGGCCGATATTCCATATGCAAGCGGAAGTCGAACAGCGCAAACTCGACCTGCCTCAGTGTTTGTAATGCCGCCTGGTAGTGTTTGGCCGCCTGCAACCGTTCGTAGAGCTGTGCGGGTAAGGGGCTCCCGTCCTCGTAATGAGCTGCTATCAAATCCAGTGCTTCACGTTGCCAACACCAGTTCTCGAGAATCTGTGACGGCAATTCAACGGCGTCCCACGGCACGCCGTTGATGCCGGCGACGCTGCGATAATCGATCCGGGTCAACATGTGGTGCAGACCGTGACCAAATTCGTGAAAAAGCGTTATCACTTCGTTATGTGTGAGCAGCGCCGGCTCATCGTTCTGTGGCGGTGTGAAGTTGCAGTTGAGATAGGCGACCGGTAACTGCGTTCCGGCGTCGCTGCGCCAGCGCACGAGGCATTCGTCCATCCAGGCGCCGGAGCGCTTGCCGGCGCGTGCGTAAATATCGAGAAAAAAGTACCCAATCGTGTCACCGGCGCCGTCGCTCAACGCAAAGAATTCGACGTCTTCATGCCAGCTCGAGATCGGCTGCGTCAGTTTTTTGATATGTACATTAAATAACTTCGCGACGACATCGAATAGCCCGTCGACAACACGCCCGGCGGCAAAATAGGGTCGCAAGTCCTCCTGAGAAAATTCAAACCGCTGTTCCCGATAACGCTCCGAACAGTAGGCTAAATCCCAGGCCTCGATGTCCTCGAGAGCCAGGTGGGTGCGCGCCCATGCTTTCAGCTCGTCGAGTTCTCGTGCTGCAGATGGCTTCGCGCGATCGGCGAGCTGGTGCAGGAAATCCACTACTGCGGAGGTGGAGGGCGCCATCTTGGTCGCCAGCGAGAGTTCCGCAAAGTTGCCGAAGCCGAGTGCTTTGGCGAGCGTCTGGCGTCGGCCAACAATGTCATTCATGACCTGCGAATTGTCACCGGCGGCGTCTGCTGGCGCCTGGTCCGAGGCTCGCGTTGCGTATGCGCGATAAAGGGCCTGGCGCAGTTCCCGATCTTGCAAGTGCATCATCGCCGGCACATAGCAAGGCAAATCCAGGGTTAGCGTCCAGCCAGTCTGGCCATCTGAGTGGGCATTCTCGCGTGCCATCGTGATGACCGAGGCAGGCAGTCCAGCGAGTCGCTCAAGGTCGGTAATGTGCAATCGAAATGCCTGCGTCGCGTCGAGCAGATTTTCTTCGAAAGCAGTCGTCAGCTTGGCCAGCTCGCTGCGCAGCTGCTTGACCTCGGCTTGCTGGTCGGTGGCAAGCGCAATGCCGCCGAGACGGAAATCCCGTAGCGCGTTATTCACGACCCTGCGCTCCACCTCGTCGCGCAATGGAAAGTCGTCTTGGGCAGCGATGTGGGTGTAGCAGGCGAATAATGCCGCGTCCTGATCGAGCTCACTGGCGAACTCGGCAATCAACGCGACACATTCTTTATACGGTTCGCGAAGTTCGGCCGTATCCGCGACGTTGTGTAAATGGCTAATGGGTGAATAAAACCGGTGCAATTCGTCAGCCAGGGCCTCGAGCGCAGGCACTAGGGATTCGAATGTGCATTGCTCCGGATGTCGCGCGAGACCGCGAATTTTACTGCGCTGTTCGGCTAACAAACGTTTGAATTGCGCAACGATGTCGGCCGGTTTTATTGCAGTAAAATCCGGCAGGCGGGCGAGCGTGGTTTCGATATTTTCGGAGTTCAGCATCGCTCGCATTATGCCGCTGGCCGCGAGGTCGCCCAAGACAATTCGTTAAAGGCTGCTTCGATGGGTGTGCACCTTTTGTTTTCAGCTTGTGCCCAGACGCAGCGCTACCGACCAAAGCGTGACCACGATTATCGGCAAGCTGAGTGCGAGTAGTCCGATGCAGTAGCGTCGATAGCGCGCGAGGATTTGCTCTTCGCTGCCGGCGTGGATAATAAATGGTCGGCGACGATCGCCTGTGTGGCTGAGCAGGTCGACCGGCGGCGGGGTTGTCGATTGGTGTTGTTCGGCCGCGACCTGTTGCCTCGCCTGTTCGCGAGCTTGGTCCCATTCTTCGAGATCAATTTTGCCGTCTTTGTTGGCATCGAACCTATCCAGCAGGAACCCCTGGTCGCGCTTCCACTCGCGCAATTTGTCCGCCAGCGCACCCGCGCTGTCGAAGCGGACGGCAGCGCCGCCATGGGTCGTGAAATTGCCAATCGCATACAGTTCCTCGCCGGGCTCAATCCAGCGTTCGGTGTAGCGATAGGATTGCGTGCCTACAGCACCCTTTGCGCGTGCCCACCAGCGCCCGTCCGTCGCATGGAAGCCGCCTGGAACCCGGCTATTGCCGTACCAGGTGTTGTCGTTTTTTGGTGTGACCGCAGCGCCATCGGGGTCGATGGCACAGCGACCGGTGGGGTCCACCAGATAGAAAATGCTGTCGCTGGTACCACTTTCAACAGTCTTCCAGCGGGCATCTCGCCCATGCGAATTAAAGCTGCGCTCGCGCTTCTCGATTTCGTAGCTGTACCAGACGCAGGTTCGCAACGACACCGGCGCGAGCTGGCTGTCGCCATCCATTAACTCCGCGTGTCCCTGCAATTCCAGATAGCCCTGCGCGGCTGAGCGAATAAGCGCCGTTGGGGTATCCTCGATGACACGTCTGCGATTAAGAAAAACCAACACCCACCAGGCCAGGCCCGCGCCGACGATTAACGCAATTGCCGCCGAACACCAGAATTCGGTCGGTGACGCCTGGCGGGTCCAAAGCGCGAGTTCGCTCAACATGCCGGGGCTCGCGCAACGCCGTGCGGGCCATGCACGTCGGGGTGCGTCCTCATGAGCTCGCCTTAGACGGCCGCTGCGGCTTTGAGATTGGGTTCCACTGCGCCTTAATCAAAGAGCGCCTTAACATCCACATCCTCTTTTTCCGTGTCCGAGAACTCCAATAGCGAGCGGTGTCCGAAGCCAAACCAGCGAGCGACGAAAAAATCCGGCACCTGTTCAATGCGCACGTTATTGCGATTGACGCTTTCGTTGTAAAACTCACGCCGGTCGGCGATGGTATTTTCGAGCGCGCTAATGCGCTCTTGCAGATGTTTGAAGTTGGCATTGGCTTTGAGGTCCGGATAGGCCTCGGCGACCGCGAACAAGTTGCCAAGTCCGCGCCTCAGCTGCGTTTCAGCAGGTCCTAATTTCGAGATGTCGCCGGCCTCGCGAGCCGATGAGACTGCCGAACGCGCATTGACTACACGTTCCAGTGTGTCCTTTTCATGCGCCATGAACTGTTTGCAGATCTCGACCAGCTTGGGGAGCTCGTCGTGACGCTGTTTTAGCACAACGTCGATGTTCGACCATGCCTTGGCGACGTTGTGCTTCAGAGTGACCAGGCCGTTGTAAATCAAAATCCCGTAAACCAGCACGGTGGCGGCTACAACCAGGACAATTATCGAGCCAATATCCATTTCGCACGTTCTCCTGACCGTTATCTCAGCGATCGTATTATTGCGATTCGGACCCTACAGCAAAAGCGCCTGCAGTCCCGAGCGTGGTAACTTGAGTGCCCGCCAGGAGAACCTCTATGCAAGGTGATAAAAAAATCATCGGACACCTTAATCAAGTCCTCAAGAATGAACTAACTGCAGTTAATCAGTATTTCTTGCACGCACGTATGTATAAGGACTGGGGACTCAGCAAGCTCGATGAACACGAATACCAAGAGTCAGTCGACGAAATGCGCCATGCCGACGCGTTGATCGAGCGCATACTCTTTCTCGAAGGGTTACCTAACCTGCAGGATCTGGGGCGATTGCGCATCGGTGAAAGCCCGCTTGAAATGCTTCGAGCTGACCTCGAGCTCGAAAACAGTGCGATTCCCGATCTGCGCGGTGCCATCGAAGACTGCGAGAAGAGTGGCGATTTCGTATCGCGCGATCTGTTTGCGATGATCTTGAAGAGCGAGGAAGAACACGTCGATTGGCTGGAGACGCAACTGGAGTTGATAGGCCGAATCGGGCTCGAAAATTACCAGCTCGCAAATCTCTAGAGCCAGTCTGGGCGATCCTCAACACCGCCCCATCCGTAGTCCGTTTAAGCGCCATCATGAGCTATTGGCCGACGCCTCGTTGGCGTCAGTTAAGATTGTTGCTAATGGTTCTCATTTGTACTACCGTTACGATTAAGCCAAACGAATAGACCTCAGATGTACGTTTGTATCTGCAATAACGTGACCGAAAGCGACATTGAAGACGCCGTTCGAGCCGGCGCCTGCACGCTGGATTGCCTGGCCGACACCCTTGCGGTGTCGACGTGCTGCGGCCAATGCGCCTGCTACGCTGACGAATGTCTGCAAATTGCTCTCACCACTGTCGGGGCTTCAACGCCGCGTCACGAGGCTGGGTTACAGCTGGCGCGCTAAGGTCCGCCGTCTAGCGCGGCTAGCCGCACCGGCTCGAACCTCTTTCTTGCCAACTTTCCAACCCGCCCGCTCCCGCCTGGCGATCGCCCTTGACCTCTGAAGCGCCACCTTCGCCGCCGCGTGTCGTCAGACGAGCGACGCCCCCACGCGTTCACCCGGTCACCCGATTGCACCGTCTGCTCGGCATTGGGAGCGCGATGATTGTGGTAATCACGATTGCGACCGGTCTGATCCTCAATCACACCGACGCACTGCAGCTTGGCAGCAAACATCTGCGCCCGACCTGGATCAACGCATGGTATGGGCGTGCCGCGCCGACGCTCGAGCACGGTTTCGAGACGCCGGTGGGATGGTTCAGTCAAATCGGGTCGCAGCTGTTCTTCGATGGGCGCGAGTTTCGTCGCGACGTCAGTCCCTTGCGTGGCGCGCTCTGGAACGGCACGGTGCTGTACGTCTTGTGCGCCGACCATGTGCTGGAGCTGGATAAGAAGCTGACGGTGCTGGACCAATACACGTCCCTGGACGGTCTCGCCGCACCTCTCATGCGCATCGGTCTCGCCGGCTCGGGTGTTGTTATTGAAACCGCTCGCGGCGTGATGGAACTCGACCCGGTTACCGCTACATGGGGCACTTATGCGGCATCGTCGCCGCCGCGCTGGAATGAACAGGACGCATTGCCTGCAGAGATAGCGAGCGACGTCGCCGCCCAGTTCGCGGGTGAGGGAGTGACGGCCGAACGCGTCATGCTCGATTTGCACAGCGGGCGACTGTTCGGTCGTTGGGGGGTGTGGATTGTCGACGCGGCCGCGGTTGCTCTGCTGCTACTCGCCCTCAGTGGCGTGTATCTCTATTTCAAGTTTAAGCGGAACGGCAACGCGCCTAGGCGGGTAGGACCAAATCCGCCGCCATAATGCTCGCCAAGGCGCGCGAGCACCACGACGAATCTCGATCCTGCGCGATTAACCACCACACTCAGGGCACTTCGGGTTCTTGTTGAAGCGCATGGTCTGCCACTCCATGCTGAAGCCATCGAGCAACAGCAAACGCCCTTTTAAATCCTGTCCGATTCCCATCAGGACTTTCAATGTTTCCAGCGCCTGCACGCTACCGATAATGCCGAGAAGAGGTGCGATCACACCCGTTTGCGAACACGATTGCGCGACCGTCGAGTCGCTGCTGTACAGGCACCGATAGCACGGGCTGTCGTCATCGGCTGGGTGAAACACCGTCACCTGACCTTCGAAGCGTATCGCTGCGCCAGAGATCAAAGGTTTGCGATGAACGACGCAGTGATGGTTGATCGAAAAGCGAGTTTCAAAGTTGTCGGTCGCATCGACGACCGCATCCACATCCGGTAACAAACGATCGAAATCGGCCTCGTCGAGGCGATGATCGATCACTTCGACAGCGCAGTGCGGATTCAGCGCGAGCAAATGGTCGCGCGCGGACTCCACTTTCGGTCTTTCGAGGTCTGCCGTTGAGTGAACGATCTGACGCTGCAGATTCGACAGCTCTACAACATCGTGGTCAACCAGCACCAGCTTCCCGACCCCTGCCGCAGCCAGATACATCGCGATTGGTGAGCCGAGGCCACCGAGCCCAATGAGCAACACGCGCGCCTCACGCAAGCGGTTTTGGCCATCGATATCGATTTCCGGCATGAGAATTTGCCGGCTGTAGCGCAGTAGTAGTTGATCGTCCATAGCTATTACCGATTCAGCGGATCGCCCGGCACAGATCGTACTCGGGTCTTGCCGCGATGTGCGCGCTAATTTACGCACGTCCCGCAAAATTGAGCGCGCACGCCGCAAAGTAGGGTGTGTGGTGGCGAATCAATCGAGCAGTTGATCGATGGTAAATGAGTATTGCAGAACGCCGTACGGCGCAGCAGCTTTTGCAGAGATTCACTAAGTCATTTGGGCCAGCAGCCACGCGTTACCCGTTCGTGCTGGTTTAGATCGCGCAATGTTTCGATACGCGCATACCCGTGGCACCTAAACAGTTCCCTGACTGCGCGCCCCTGCTCGTAACCATGCTCAACCAGTAGCCACCCGTCCTTGCGCAGACGACTGGCGGCCGCACTAATAATGATGCGCAAATCCTGTAGTCCATCGCGACCGGAAAATAACGCGTCCTGAGGCTCATGGCGAAGCCCGCTATCGAGAGATGGGCGCTCGTCAAGGCCGATATACGGCGGATTAGCTGTGATCAATTCCCCACATCCGACCGCAATCGCGCGCATCCAATCGGCCCTGATGGCGTTGGCGTTGGGTAACTCGAGGCGTTTGAAATTTCTTTGCGCGAGCGCACACGCTGCCGCGCTCCGGTCGCTGGCGAGTACGAATGCCTGCGGTCGCTCCTGCGCGAGTGCAGCGGCGACGGCGCCGCTGCCGGTGCCAAGATCAATCACCGTGGTGTCAGTTTGGGACGGGATCAGATCGAGGGCACTGGCGACCAGAATTTCGGTGTCAGGGCGCGGCACGAGCACGGCGGATGTAATCTCTAGCCGCAGTGACCAGAAATCTGCCCAGCCGGTCAGATAGGCGATTGGCACCCCATCAATATAGGCATCGAGCAACTGTTCGAAAGTCGCGCTGGTGTTCTCGTCGAGCGGTCGTTCAGGAGCCAGATAAAGTGCTGTACGGCGCACCTCGAGCACATGGGCGAGCAATGTTTCTACATCCTGACGCGCGCCGGGGGCGTTGCCGAGTTTGTGCGTCGCGCTACTCAGCAACGTGCCGACGCTAGCCCGAGCGTCAGCCAACTCAGTTATCGGCAAGCTGCGCCATCAAATCTGCCTGGTGTTCGGTAACCAGCGGCTCGATGACCAGATCGACACTGCCCTGCATCACTTCGTCGAGTTTGTATAAGGTGAGGTTGATACGGTGATCGGTCACCCGGCCTTGCGGATAATTGTAAGTTCGAATGCGTTCCGAGCGGTCGCCACTGCCAACCAGATTACGTCGCGCGTCGGCCTGCTCGGAATTAACCCGGTCGCGTTCGGCACGTAACAGGCGCGCTTGCAGCAGGCTCATGGCACGAGCTCGATTCTTGTGTTGCGAACGTTCGTCCTGACACTCGACCACCACGCCGGTCGGCAAATGGGTAATCCGAATAGCCGAGTCAGTTTTGTTGACGTGTTGGCCGCCAGCACCCGAAGCGCGGTAGGTATCAACTCTTAAATCACTCGCATTGATGGCGATAGCCTCAACTTCTTCGAGCTCGGGCAGCACCGCAACCGTGCATGCGGAGGTGTGAATGCGTCCCTGTGATTCAGTTTCCGGGACGCGTTGTACACGATGCGCGCCCGATTCAAATTTCAGGCGTGCATACACGCCCTGGCCGGTGATGCGTACGATAGCCTCTTTGTAACCGCCGACTTCGGCTTCGTGTGCAGTGATGACCTCGGTCTTCCAGCCTCGCGATTCGGCATAACGCAGGTACATGCGCAGCAGATTGCCGGCAAACAATCCGGCCTCATCACCGCCGGTCCCGGCCCTGATCTCGAGGAACACGTTGGCATCATCATCGGGATCGCGCGGAATCAGTAGCGTCTGAAGTTCCAGCTCCTGGCTATCCCGCAAGTCGCTCGCGGTATTCAATTCATCCTCGGCCAGGGCTCGCATCTCCGCATCGTCTTCGCGCATGAGTTCTTGCGCGCCGCTAATAACTGCCAGCGTTTCTTTGTAACGGGAGAAGGATTCGACCAGTGGTGATATCTCGGCATGTTCTCTGGCCAGGCCGCGGAAACGAGTTTGGTCGGAAATAATCTCTGGCGCGCCGAGCATGCCGTCGAGCTCTTCGCGCCGCTCGGCGAGGTTCTGGAGTTTTTGCAGGAGTGATTCTTTCATGGCTTAGATTATTTGCTGCGCAATCCTAGCAGGTCCCGTGCCACGCGCAGGACCTCTTCATCGCCGGCGCCACTGCGCAGGCTTGTGGTCGGATGGTGCATGAGTTTGTTGGTGAGCGTATGGGCAAGGTACTCAAGAACCGCCTCCGGCCGGTCGCCTTTTTCGATGCGCTTCAACGCCCGCCCAAGAATCTCGTCGCGCGTGCTCTCACCCTGCGCACGATACGCCGCGATCGTCGCGCTGCTCGATTGCACCTGCATCCAGTCCATGTGCTCCTGGACCTGCAGGTGAACCATTTCCTCGGCCTGGGCCGCTGCCTCATGGCGGAGCTGCATATTCGTTGCCACGACATTTTCCAGATCGTCGACGCTGTACAAATAAGCGTCGTCCAATTCGCCGACCGCTGCTTCGACATCGCGCGGGACCGCGAGGTCGACAATGAACATTGGCTCGTTGTTGCGTTTCTGTAAAGCCAGTTCAACGATTCCCCGGGTCACAATCGGCAGGCGACTGGCGGTCGACGACACGACAATATCGACTTGCGGGAGATAGGTCGCGATGTCGGTCAGTTCGATGGCTTCGCCGCCATGACGAGATGCCAGCGTCGCCGCATTGTCGTACGAGCGATTGGCAATCACCAGACGGCCGATGTTGGCGCCGGCGAGGTGGCTCGCGACCAACGAAATCGTATCCCCGGCACCAATTAACAGCGCCGATCGCGGTTCCAGGTCGCCATGGATTTGTTGCGCCAGCTTAACCGCGGCATAGGCAACTGACACTGGTGTGCTGCCAATCTCTGTTTCAGACCGGATCAACTTTGCGGTCGAGAATGAGAACTGCATCAGGCGGTTGAGGAACTTGCCAACTGTCCCGGCTGATACCGCGCTACGATAGGCCTCTTTCATTTGGCCCAGCACTTGCGGCTCGCCGAGGATGAGCGAGTCGAGGCCGCTGGCAACACGTAGCGCGTGGCGCACTGCCAGCTCGTCGCTGAGGCGATACAGGTGCGGCTCGATTTCAGTTTGGGCAATAGCGCCGTGTTGTTGCAGCCATGTCTCCAGATGGCGTGCACCGTCGCTTTCGACGTCGCAATACAGCTCGGTTCGGTTGCAGGTCGACAGAATGACCGATTCCCTGACCCCAGTTGCTCCATTCAGCTCATCGAGCGCGCGCGGTAGCTGCTCCGCGTCGACTGCGACTTTCTCGCGCAGCTCCAATGGTGCGCTTTTGTGGCTGAGTCCGAGTATAAAAAGGGCCATGATCTCGGCAAGGTCACAGGGTTAGGGGCGCTCTGCAATAGGGCTGGTGCAGCCGGTTTGTGGCTCTGCACGTTCCTCTACGCTGCGCATATATCCGCATGGACTGCCCCCAACGAAATCTCGGGCACAGCCGCTCGGGCCTGTTCACGCATCATTCAAGAGCCGCCTTCGTGAAGCGCATCGCTGGCTGGTGGTCGGGCACTGTACCGGAACGCATCGCAAGACGTGCTTTCAAGGCTATGATTGTCAGCGAACTGCGATATAGTTTAATCAGAGAAGGCCCAAACCACTAACGAACTCGCAATTACCCGCCCGCGCCGCGACCGCCCGTTGAGTCCAATCAATACATTGAACCGAATTGTCCCCCAGCTATCGACTAAGTCATTGCCGCTGATCGGCGTGATGGTAATGCTGACTATCGTCGCCGGTTGTGCGGCACCACCCGCTCGCGCGCCGCTGGTTTCCTCGCCGGCCCCGGTCGTGCCGCGTGCAGTGGTTGCGCCAGCGCCCGTCTTTGAGTACGAACAGGACCCGATTTACCGACTGTTGATCGCCGAATTCGCCGGTCAACGCGGGCACCTTGACGTTGCCGTCGCCCAGTACATGGCGCTCGCCGAGTCGTTGCGCGACGTTAATCTCGCACAGCGCGCGACCCGCATTGCCGTGTTCGGCCGTGACGACGGGGCCGCGCTGGCGGCCGCATCGGTGTGGGTTGAGCTGGCGCCCCTTGATATGGAGGCGCGTCAAATTGTCGCTGCCATGTTCATTCGCCACGGTGACGCAGACGCGGCGCTGCAACACCTCGAATACATCCTCGCCCACGATCATGAGGAACCCGGCAACCGGCTGCGCATGATCGCCAATCTGCTCGGCCGGGAAGCGGATCGCAATACCGCGCTGGAGGTGATGGGGCGATTGCTCGAGAAGTTCGATGACGATATGGACGCCTTGCTGGCCTATTCACTACTGGCCATTCGCGCCGAGAAGCTTGATCTCGCGCGCAAAGCGATGATTCGTATCGCCGAGCGCACCGAGTTGAGCTCGAATGTCGCGATGGCCTATCTCGCGGTCCTGCAAAAGCAGGAGAAGCTGCCTGAGGCGATTGATTGGCTCGACCATATTCTCTCGATCAATCCCAAACAATTCGGCCTGCGTCTGATCTATGCGCGCCTGCTCGCAGACGGCAATCGCTACGAAGAGGCGCGCATCCAGTTCAATGTGCTCTCGGAAGAGTCGCCGGACAACACGGATATCGCCTTTGCGCTCGGCTTGCTCAACCTGCAAGCTGGCCGTATCGACGACGCTGCGATCAATTTCGAGCATCTCATCAAACTCGATACGCGCCGTGACGAAGCACATTTTTATCTTGGAGAAGTGGAAGAGGCGCGCAAGCATCCAGCCGCCGCGATTGCGCACTACCTTGCAGTCGAAGGCGGTGCGAACTATTTCGCCGCCCAGTTACGCCACGCGTTGGTGCTGTCCTCGCAGGATAAAGTCGACGAGGCGATTAAGTTGCTCGATTCGGTGACTATCGAGCCGGGCCGACAGATCTATGACCTCGCGCGTGCCAAAGGCGAGATTCTGACCGATCACGAGCGCTACGCAGAAGCGCTCTCGATATTTGACAGCGCCCTCGCAAACGGCGAGTTCAACAGTGAGTTGCTCTATACGCGCGCCATGCTCGCGGAAAAAATGGGTCGCGTCGATTTGCTCGAGCGGGACTTGCGCACCATCATCGAAGCCGAACCTGAAAACGCGCAGGCGCTCAACGCGTTGGGTTATACGCTTGCTGATCGCACCGATCGCTACGCTGAAGCTCACGAGCTCATCGCGCGCGCGATGGCGATCAGTGCCAACGATTTCTACATTCTCGACAGTATGGGCTGGGTCTTATACCGGCTCGGTCGTCTCGATGAGGCAGTTGCGCATCTGGAGAAGGCCCGGCAATTGCGCAATGACCCGGAAGTTGCCGCGCATCTTGGCGAAGTGCTGTGGGTGCTCGGGCGCCACGACGCCGCGCGGAACGTGTGGGATTCAGCGCTCCGCGACACACCAGACGACCAAAAGTTGCTTGACGTTATCAACCGCCTGAGCCGATGACGCGAGGAAAACCGGGCTCCCGGCGTGTACGGGCACGCCTGATATGGCCGGTTTTTGCCGTGCTCTTATCGGCCTGTTCGACATTCGACCGCAACACGACGGATTCGCCTACGATCGATCCGTCTGCCCGAATCGCGGTACTGGCGGGTTACGATACCTGGCGCTTGAGTGGCCGAATCGCCATCCAGCATGACGATAACGGCGTGACAGCAAATCTCGACTGGCGCCAGCGTGGGGAGTCTTTCGATATACGGATCATCGCCCCGCTTAACGGTGGGACGTTCGCGTTGCGTGGTTCCGATTCCAGCGCGACCTTACTCACGCCGCAGGGCGAAACGTTTAGCGCGCCGAGCGCCGAAGCATTGCTCGCCGCCCAATTGGGTTGGGCCATTCCATTACGCGGCGTGCGTTACTGGATTCGCGGCATGCCCGCCCCAGACACGGCGGCTAACCAGCAGCGTTTCGACGAGGACGGCAAATTTACCGACTTTGAGCAACAAGGCTGGCGGGTCAGCATGCTCGATTATTTCAACGATATGGATCCTCAGTTGCCAAGAAAACTCTTTCTTAACCGTGCAAACCTGAAAGTGCGCATGGTAGTCAGGAAATGGGAGCGTGATTGAGTGCCCGTCTCCCGTCACTGGCCCGCACCGGCCAAAATCAACGTTTTTCTGCATATCACCGGTCGCCGAGCTGACGGCTACCACTTGCTTGAGACCCTGTTTCAGTTTGTCGACGTTTGCGATGACTTGGCTTTCGCGGTGCGCGAGGATGGCCAGATTCGACGTCTGTCGGAAGTCCCTGGGTTGGCCGAGCAAGACGACTTGGTGGTCCGCGCGGCACAGGCTTTGCAACGCCACAGCGGGACGGCGCTGGGTGCTGATATCGAGCTCGAGAAGAGACTCCCGATGGGCGGCGGACTTGGTGGTGGTAGTTCGGATGCCGCGACTGTTCTGGTCGCTTTGAATGTACTGTGGAAGCTCAACCTCGGGCTCGATGAGCTGGCGCGATTGGGTTTGGCCCTGGGTGCCGATGTGCCCGTCTTCGTGCGCGGCCAATGTGCCTGGGCACAAGGGGTTGGAGAACTATTGCAGCCCTTCGAGCTGGACGAATCGCCGTTGCTCGTAATTACGCCAAATTGTGCTGTTTCAACCGCCCAGGTGTTTAATGATGCCGATTTGACACGTGATACCCCGCCCATCAAAATGCACGCCTTTTCACTCGCCGGCTCGCATAACGATTGCGAACCTGTGACGCGGCGTTTGTACCCCGAAGTTGGCAAGGCGCTGGATTGGCTGGCCCAGTTCGCGCCGCCTCGGATGAGCGGAACCGGGGCCAGTGTATTCGCGTTTTTCGATACGTCCGCCGAAGCCGCGGTGGTTGCAGCCCGGGTTCCGGAACAATGGAGCCAGTTTATTGGCAACCGCGTTAATCGTTCGCCATTGCTGGACAGACTCGCGCAGGCTCAAACGGAAATCTGAGCAAGAGGAATTACGAAAACAGTTTTGGGGTGTCGCCAAGAGGTAAGGCACGGGGTTTTGATCCCCGCATTCCCAGGTTCGAATCCTGGCACCCCAGCCATTAAGTGCGGTCGATTCACGAAAAGTTGACCATGGGCTTCGACCCACAGAATGCTGCGGATGCGCGGCGTCATAATCATCGAGCGGAAGACTGGATAGCGGCCGCCCAGTGCCAGCGAGGGAGCAGGCGACGATGCGAGAAGACTCGATGATGCTGTTTACCGGCAACGCCCATCGTGAACTGGCCAATGCCGTCGCACGACATCTGACTATTCCGCTCGGCAAAGTGTCAGTGGGGCGCTTCAGCGACGGCGAGATCAATGTCGAGATCGAGGAAAACGTCCGCGGTCGTGATGCCATCGTGATTCAGCCGACCTGCGCGCCGACGAACGACAACTTTATGGAACTGATGGTGCTCATTGATGCGCTCAGACGCGCGTCGGCGCAGAGCATCACCGCAGTGATCCCTTACCTCGGTTACGCGCGCCAAGATCGCAGACCACGTTCGGCACGCGTGCCGATCACCGCCAAGGTCGTTGCCAACATGATCACGAGCGTCGGCACCACTCGCGTTCTTACCGTTGATTTGCACGCTGAGCAGATCCAGGGCTTTTTCGATATCCCGATGGACAATATATATGCCTCACCAGTGCTGCTCGGCGACATCTGGAAGCATGAATACGAAAACCTGATGGTCGTATCGCCTGACGTTGGCGGTGTAGTGCGCGCTCGTGCCATCGCGCGCCGACTCGACAATGCCGATCTCGCCATCATCGATAAACGTCGTCCGGTCGCGAACGTATCGAAAGTGATGAACATTATTGGTGACGTCGACGACCGCACCTGCGTCATGGTCGATGACATGGTCGATACTGCAGGGACCCTGTGCCGAGCTGCCGAAGCGTTGAAAGAAGACGGCGCGCGTAAAGTCGTTGCTTACTGTACCCACCCGGTACTGTCCGGCAATGCGCTGGACAATCTGAACGAATCGACGCTCGATGAACTCGTCGTTACCGACACTATTCCCCTCTCCGAAGAAGCGCGCAGTTGTTCGAAAATTCGCCAACTGTCGGTTGCCGGGTTGATTGGCGAGAGTATCAACCGAATTTCTTCCGGGCAGTCACTTAGTTCGATGTTTGTCGACTAGGAAACCGCCCGTAGGGCCTTGGGGCCTTGCTTCGCAGATGTGTGACGAATTGAATTGAGCGAGACGGAATCATCCGCCTCAAATACCGCTTAGCGGTGAGGAATGAATTGGCTATGCGGGTCAGACCGCGCGCCAATCTGTAAGAGTCAGCCGGAGTCTGGTCGCGGTTCCGGCAGGACAAGTTTTTTAACGAGTTAATCTTGGAGATACGAACAATGAATGAGTTCGAAATCGAAGCCGAGACCCGTCATGTCAAAGGTAAAGGTGCGAGCCGCCGCCTGCGTCGTGATGGAAAATTTCCCGGTGTTGTCTATGGCGCGCATGAAGACGCAGTTTCAATCCAGCTTGGGCAGAACGACATGCTTTTGCACACTGCGCATGAAGCATTTTATTCGCACATCCTTGATCTGAAGATCGACGGCAAACCCGAGAAAGTTGTCGTCAAGGATATGCAGCGCCACCCGTACAAGCCGTTCATTCTGCACATGGATTTTCAGCGTATCGATCAAGCGGAACAGCTGAGCCTACGTGTGCCACTTCATTTTATTAACGAAGACATTTGTGTGGGCGTTAAGCAGGATGGCGGTATCGTTTCGCATTTGATTTCCGATCTGGAAATCTCTTGTTTGCCGAAGGACCTGCCCGAGTTCATCCAAGTCGATGTAGCTAACGTCCATGTTGGCGAGTCCGTGCATCTCGCGGATTTGGTCATGCCTGAGGGAGTCGTAATCACTTCGCTCACGCACGGTGGCGATGACGGCTTGGCAGTTGCGCAGGTCGTTATGCCGAGAGCCGCACAGGTTGAAGACGATGCTGAAGACACTGCTGCTGACGCACCAGAAGAAGCAGCACCGTCCGGCGACGACGAGTAAGATTGAACCGGGGCGGCATTCAGCGTTAGCTAGTCATGGCAACCGCCGAGCCAATCCAGCTCGTTGTCGGCCTCGGTAACCCAGGTGCCGGTCATTGCGATGACCGGCACAACGCGGGTTTCTGGTTGGTCGAACGGTTGGCCCGTGACCTCAACGCTGAGTTTCGCGAGGAGTCGCGATTTAAAGGCGAACTTGCGCGTAGCGCTTCAGGGGTGCGGATCCTCAAACCCCAGACCTTCATGAATCTAAGCGGCGAAAGTGTCGCACCGTGTGCGAAGTATTTTCGCATCCCTCCGTCGTCGATCGTCGTGGTGCACGACGAACTTGATCTTGCGCCGGGCGAGCTTCGTCTCAAACGGGGTGGCGGCCACGGTGGCCACAACGGTCTGCGCAGCATCGATAGTCAGCTCGGCAGCAACGCCTATCTTCGCGTACGCATCGGCATTGGCCACCCGGGCCACGCACGCGACGTGAGTCCCTACGTGTTGAGCAAGCCAGCGCGCGCCGAACGCGAAGCGATTGACGATGTTATCGATAGCGTCATCAAGAATTTTAAATTGATCGCGGCGGGTGAGTTTGATCGCGCCATGAAT
This sequence comes from Proteobacteria bacterium UBA981, assembly GCA_002292285.1. GTDB lineage: Bacteria > Pseudomonadota > Gammaproteobacteria > UBA981. The sequence goes on along the minus strand of DBBP01000027.1, from coordinate 225,497 downwards.
ACATTGAACCGGCGCAGCAAGCAGCCCTAGCGGGCCGGTTCGCAGGAGACGACGAGATGGGATTTAAATGTGGCATTGTCGGCTTGCCGAACGTCGGCAAGTCATCGCTGTTCAACGCGCTCACCAGCGCAGAAATCGCAGCCGAAAACTATCCGTTTTGCACCATCGAGCCGAATGTCGGTATCGTCCCTGTTCCCGATCCACGACTGAACAAAATCGCCGCTATCGTGAATCCCGCAAAAGTCATTCCGTCGACGATGGAGTTTGTGGATATCGCCGGTCTCGTCGAAGGCGCTTCAAAAGGCGAAGGGCTCGGTAACAAATTTCTCGCTCATATTCGTGAGACACAGGCGATTTCGCATGTCGTGCGTTGTTTCGAAGACGACAACGTGACCCACGTTGCCGGCAAGATCGATCCGCTCGCCGATATCGAGATCATCGAAACTGAACTCGCGCTTGCCGACCTGGAGGCGTGCACTCGCGGTCTGGAGCGCGCAGAGAAACAAGGCAAATCGGGCGACAAAGAACAACGCCAGCGTGCAGAAAGCTACAAAGTATTGCTGACGGCCCTCGAAGCAGGCACGCCCGTCAGGACCCTCGATCTGGATGACGACACTGCTGCGCTGGTTAAGGAAATTGCGCTGCTGACCGCAAAACCCGTGTTGTTCATCGCAAACGTGAGTGAAAGCGAGCTGGAAGGTAACGCCCATTCGGAAGCAGTGCACGCCTACGCAGCCCAACACAGCAGCGAATGCGTAGTTCTGTGCGCGGCGCTCGAAGCAGAAATCGCCACACTTGCGGCAGATGAACGCACTGAATTTCTCAACGACCTTGGCCTCGAAGAAGCCGGGCTGGATAAGGTCATCCGCGCGGGATATCAGCTGCTCGGATTACAGAGCTTCTTCACGGCCGGCCCCAAAGAATGCCGCGCCTGGACCCTGCGTCAGGGCACGCTCGCACCACAGGCCGCGGCGGTTATCCACACTGATTTCGAACGCGGATTTATTCGCGCTGAGGTGATCCACTTCGCCGACTTCATCGAATGCGGTGGTGAAGTGAAGGCGCGCGAAACGGGTAAGCTACGGGTTGAAGGGAAAGAGTACGTATTCGCAGATGGTGATGTGGTGCATTTCCGCTTTAACGTCTGACCGCAGCGCAAGCGACCTCGATTGAATCCGCCGCAGCTGAGGTTCTGTCGACTGGTCCAATCGCTCAACAGTTCTGAATCTCGCAACTGAAACTTGGACGTGATCGATGTTTTAGGATGCGTCGTGAGAGCGTCTTGAAGCCATCTCCTGTCGCGTTAAATATTCCATATCGGATTCAGACCGTAGCAACGAAAATTCATAAAACTTCGTGCCATCGCGAATAACGTCTACAGTCTCCAAACCTTGATGCTCGAATTTTTCTTTTGATTGCTGTTGTGGCATTTTACGCCTCCAGATAGCGTCTAAGGTTTCGTGGTGAGCTACGTGTGTGCCGAAGTTTCTCTGGTTTGAAATAGCCAAATAATACGGAATCCAAACGATTGTCCGAAGCGTCCTCATCGAGCGAATCCCGGTACCGCGCGAGCCTTGATCAAACCGGTCAGTGGCTACTTGCGAGCGTGGCGAAAGGGAAAGGCGGCTCTTGTGCGCACTATTCGCCGCTTTTGGGTTGGTCGAATCCGTATCCGGAAACGACCGGGTATCTCGTCCCGACCTTACTAAAACTCGCGAATTACCTTGACCAGCCGGCCTACGTCGCGGCTGCGCAGCGCGTGGGTGACTGGCTGTTGAGTATTCAAAACGCAGACGGGTCCTGGTGCGGGGGCCTCCATCCGAACAAAAAACCTGACGGGTCGGTATTTAATACGGGGCAAATATTGAAAGGCATGACGGCCTTATACCGCCATGCGAATGAGGAACGCTATCTGGCGGCAGCCTTAGCCGGTGCGCGGTGGTTGGCCAACGGTGTGAATGATGATGGTTTGTGGCCGGCCGGCGATTACCAGGCGAACGAAACGCCTTCCTACTACACCCACGTCACCTGGCCGATGCTTGAGGTTTGGCAGGCGAGCGGTGACGAAGCGATTAAAGCGGCAGCGATCGCGGTGCTCGAGAATTTTCTACAACGCCGTACGGACAACGGCGTTTTTCGTCGTTGGGGGTTTGGCAATAGTGGCCCGGCATTTACTCACACCATCGCCTATACCATCCGTGGCTTCCAGGAGAGCGCGAGTTTATTGGATGACTACGAACGCTACGGCGCTCCGGTCGAGCAAGCGCTAGATACGTTACTGCGCATCGCGGAATTGAAGGGCGGGGCGCTGAGCGGCGCCTTTGATGAGATGATGAAACCAACCGCCAGCTATGTCTGTTTAACTGGCAACGCGCAAATAGCCATCTGTCTGTTATTACGTGAACAACGGGAACCGGATTTGCGTTTGGTCAACGGGGCCGCGAAATACCATTGCGATGCGCTAATGCGCTTGCTTCATCGCCTACAACAAGAATCATAGTGCGAATTCTCGTATCGGCCGGCTATAACAAATCGAAGGCGGCTATCGCCATCTGCGAGATTGTGCGACGTAGCGGACATGAGGTCGCGGGAATACTGGTCGTGTCGCCGTACAACATTCGGCGCTTGCGCCAGCTTGTCGTACAGCGTGGCATGGCGGGTTTACGTGCGGCGATCAAGAAACTGGCACCGAGCGCAACCTCGACAACTCCTGATCAACTGCAGACGTACTTCGACGAACTCGACTTGCCGAGCCAATCTTTATCGGATTGGGCGGCAGCCAACCAAGTGGACCTGCTCACCGTAACCGATCTCAATTCGGACAATTCTGTCGACTTTGTAACAAAGTCGAATTGCGATGCGTTGATCTACGGCGGTGGCGGGATTTTGCGCAAGCGCCTGATTGAGGCAACGGGGCGCAAGGTGCTGAATCCCCATTGTGGCCCACTGCCAGAGATTCGCGGCATGAACGCCATCGAATGGGCTTTATTGTTGGACAAGCCACTGGAAATTACCGTTCATTACATTGACGAAGGGATCGACACTGGGGAGATTGTGTCTCGGGTCGCCCTGGATACCGATAGAGTCACAACCATCGAAGAACTGCGTGGCACCGCGGTGGTGGGCGGAATTAAGGAACTTGCGCGTTTGTTATCCGCGCACGGAAGCCTCGATTCCTTTCCGAGTTTGGAAACCGTCAATGCCCCCCCCCCGGCCGGCAGTGCTTCGTGATGACGTCCGTGTTGCGCGAGCTGGCAGAAAGAAAGCTCAGGCGATTGAACTCGACGTCGAGTTCTCGCTGAAGCGACGAGTCAAAGTCCAGATGCGCCAGCAATTACGCCGTCTTCGGCTGCTATTTTTCTCAATTCGATATACGCGGCGCAAACAGCTGTTTGCGCGTCTACGCCTAAAAATAAAACGGGCCCTACTGAGCCGCTACGCGAGTACGAAACGCAAATACGCAACCGCGCTGCCGCCCGAGGTGACGCTTAGCCCCGCTGCAAGTCCGCCTCAGCCGCTGTTCGCGCCGCGCATGCAGCATCTGTGTGGAGTCTCGCCGCTTACGCTTCGCTTCCTGAATCAAACGCGTGAGATAGCGGTGCCAATTGACTGGCGACCGGAAGATCTAAGATTCGGCACGCGGCTGTGGTTGCTGAATTTGCACTATATGGAATTCCTCGAGTCGCTGGATGATGCTCAGTTTGTTGCAGTCACCGATGACTGGATCGCAAACAATCGCCCCTATGAACCAGGCTATTGGCTAGATAACTGGAATTCCTATTCGTTATCAATCCGGGTCGTCGTCTGGATGCAGCAACTGGCAAAGCGCGAATTGAATATCGATTCGTCGACATTGGAACGCATTCACTGCTCACTCGTCGGCCAGATCCGTTTTCTGTCGAATAACCTTGAACTGGACATCGGCGGCAACCACTTAATCAAAAATATCAAAGCGCTCTTATGGGCTTCGCATTTTTTCGCGCAACATCAAGAGGCGCGAATATGGCAAGAGATCGGAACAGATCTGTTGAGCACCGCATTAGATGAACAGATTCTCGATGACGGGATGCATTACGAACTTAGCCCTGCCTATCACTGCCAGGTACTCGCCGATCTGCTTGAGTGCTACAGCGTATTGGATGAAGGCAACTGTCGCAGCCTACTCGCGAAGAAATTAAAAAAGATGGCGCAAGTTGTCTGCGATTTCACCCACGCTGACGGCGCCATTAGTTTATTCAATGACGCTGGCCTGCATATGGCGTATGCGCCCGAGGAATGCTTAACCGTCGCCGCTGAGGCTTTGAACATCCACGTACAACAGGCGACGTTTGTCGATTATCCGAATGCCGGCTATTTCGGTACGCATGGGGAGACGGACAGTCTGCTGGTCGATGCCGGTAATCTCGCGCCAGATTTTTTACCCGCTCACGGCCACGGTGACGCGCTCTCATTCGAATGGTGTGTCGATGGCTGCCGAATGATTGTCGATCCTGGAGTCTACGAGTACAACGCCGGTGCGCGTCGCGAGTATTCGCGTGCAACGCGGGCTCACAGCACAGTGAGCCTGGACGATCTCGATCAAAGCGAGTTTTGGCATGCCTTCCGTGTGGGAAGACGCGCACGAATCATAGATCGCAAGGTTGTAAATGAAGCGGGTACCTTAACAATCGACGCCAGTCACGACGGATATACGCGTCTCGCCGGTGCGCCGATTCACCGTCGCGTGTTTACCCTGCGCGACCGCCAACTCAATATCCAGGATTTTATTACGGGTGGCAAAGGACAGAAGGCCGTCGCACGATTAATGCTGCACCCGGACTGCCAAATCGAGAACACGTTACCCGGGAAGGTGCTTATCAGGCGCGGTGGCGCCCAGTTACAAGTCGAGACAAAACATACGGTCACGATTGAAAACGCCTGCTGTTTCCTCGATTTCGGCGAGGAATACGAGGCTAAACAGCTCCTCATCGACTTCGGATCCGCGCCCTGCACAGGTGAATTTATGCTGAGCGCAAGCACTGCGCGCACCCGGGCTTAGACGATCGCCAAATCACTGTTGGCCAGGCAAACCGCGCCGCCTCGAAAGTGTCCCTATGAATTCCCCGTTTCCCGAGACTCGGCAAACGCTTCAACGCACCTGCCCGAGTGGGTGATTGTTACCTTCGTTTTCGGTTTATCAATCGGGGTCCTAATGATATCGGCGACACGAACACGACACTTTGAAGCTCAGGTCGTAGAGTGGGAAAGTGCCTCTCCGTGCGAAGCCCATGCTGATGGGCCCTTCAGCTTTAAATCCAGCGAACCGCCTGGCGTGAGAACGGATTAAGACTCACACGCAGGGGTGACTGATTTCGGTCTAACCATTGGGAAATCACGTTGCCTCTATCCGGATAGGCGTACGATGACCGACTGCAAGACGGTTGTTTGCTAGTCCGACTCAGTGGATAGTTGGGTGGTAGCAAAGGAGGGTGGATATGGAACTCAAAGAAGAATTGATCGGCCGTGCGCGCGAGTTAAGGCCGATGATTGCGGCAAGCGCAGCCGCGACGGAAAAGAACCGCGGCCCGCTGGACGAGAATATCGCGGCGCTGCGAGACGCAGAGATTTTCTCCATCCTCTCACCCAAGCGTTATGGCGGGCATGAGCTGCACGTCGACAGCATGGTCGGTGTGGTTCGCGAGATTGCTGCGGCCTGCCCGTCAACGGGGTGGGTGACCGCTTTCTATATCGGTCATAACTGGTTTCACTCAGTATTCCCGCAGGCGTCGCAGGATGAAGTCTTCGCCGATCAACCCTACACCTTAATGTCTGGCCAAATCGCGCCGACGATGACTGCCGAGCGCGTTACCGGCGGTTACGAACTGAGCGGGCAGCAGTCCTGGAGTTCCGGGATCTCACACGCCGAGTGGGTGTTGTTCAATGGTCTGGTAAGCGACGCGCAAGAGCCACCGCGTTTGTTTCTTGTGCCGCGTCATCAAGTCGAGGTGATCGATACCTGGTACATCGCTGGCATGTGCGGCACCGGCAGTCGTGATGTGGCCGTCGATAAGGTCTTTGTGCCGGAACATCACACCCTGCCGTTTCTGTCATTCATGGACGGTTCGCATGAAGGCGCCAGCGTGCACAAAGGGCCGCTATACGCGTTGCCTGGCCCGGCGGTTCTGTATTTCGAGGTGATGCCGGTCATGGCTGGCATCCTGCGTGGGGCTGCTGAGAGCTTTGTCGACATGACTCAAGCCCGCATTACCTCCTACACCGGTAGCGGGGCCGCGACACAGCCAAGCGCGCAGATGCGCGCGGGCCGTGCGTTGGCAACAACGGAAGCTGTCGACGACATGATCAACGCCGCCGCCGCGCGCGTGGTCGCTCGAGACGGAACGCAACAAATGACTGTGAATGAACGCGCCGCGGTCAGAATGCGTGCCTCGCTGGTGACCAAAACCGCTCGGGACACCGTGAATGATATTGCGCTCGGCGCCGGCGGAAAATCATTCTTGAACGACTCGCCCATACAACGGTATTTTCGCGACATCAATGTCTTGAGCACTCACGCCGCATTCGAATACGAACCGACTACTGAGTTATATGGGCGGCTTGCTTTGGGGATGGATCCGGGGTCGCCGGTCGTTTAGTTTATTGATTTGCACCGGAAGCCTGCAAATCCTTGCTTCCGATCTGCTCCGCTGTGCGCTCGAATCAATCTCGCGGATCGTTTGGGATGAGTTAGGTCTCACCATGCTTGCCGGCGATGATGCGAGCATCGTTGTGTAACTTTTCCGCATCTGCGGCATTGCTGCCACGCGCGCGCGCGACTGAGTCCGCATCCAGCGCCTGCATCGCATCGAACTGACTGAGGAATATTTCGCCGCTTAAATCGCGTAAGAAATTCGTATTCCGCAAACGATCGAGCACCGGTCCTTTGACTTCGGATAGGTGAAAGCGCACGTCGGCCTCACCGAGACGATGATTGACCGCCTCCAGACTTTCCAGCGCACTCGCGTCAATGTCATTCACCGCTGAACACTGCAACACGACGTGCTTTAACTCGGTGCCGTCGACAACCAGTCCGTATAGCCGATCTTCGAGAAAACGCGCATTCGCGAAATAGAGACTTTCGTCGATGCGCACCGACGCCACGTGCTTGCTGGTTACCACGGTATGGCGGTCGACGTTGCGGAAATGTTCAGTGCCGGGAACTTGTCCCACGACTGCTGCGTGTGGGCGACTGGTCCGGATGAGATGTAAACCGATGGATACCACGACACCTGTGACAACACCTATTTCCACACCCAGTAACAAGGTCCCTAGCAAGGTTGCAGCCAGCGCAGAGAAATCACTTTTCGAATAGCGCCAGGTTTGTTGCATGGCGTGTGTGTCGACCAGCGACAGCACGGCGACAATAATGGTCGCCGCGAGTGTAGCGATAGGCAGGAAGTACAAAAGTGGCGTCAGGAACATCGCAGTCAGACCGATGCCGACAGCCGTCATGGCACCAGCGGCCGGGGTCCGCGCGCCGGCATCGAAGTTGACTACCGATCGCGCAAAGCCGCCGGTGACTGGATAGCCACCGCTCAAACCAGCAGCGATATTGGCGGCCCCAAGTGCGATGAGTTCCTGATCCGGGTCGATGCGTTGGCGGCGTTTGGCTGCGAGCGTTTGTGCAACTGAGACTGATTCGACGAATCCGATCATGCTGATCAGCAACGCCGCCCCAGCCAGCTTCGACCACAATACCGGGTCAAATGTCGGCATTGATAGCGGTGCTAAACCGCGCGGTACGGCGCCAACAATCGCGACTCCGTGGTCGTGAAGATCGAAAATCGCAACCAGGCCGGTTGTCACCACGACGGCCATGACCGGGCCTGCGCGTTTGGTCAGTTCTGCCGCACGTTCGCTCACTCCGAGTTTCATCACTAACGGTTTCAGGCCGCTGCGTACCCAATACAGGAACGCGATCGAGCAGGTGCCAATGAGCAGCGCAAAGATATTTAGGCGAGTCATCTCAGCGGCGAGGGCGGTTACGATTTCGGGCAGATTGTGGCCGCCCGCAGAGACACCAAACAAGTGTTTCATTTGACTCGAGGCGATAAGAATCCCGGACGCGGTGATAAACCCGGCGATGACGGGGTGGCTGAGAAAGTTAGCCAGAAAGCCGAGCCGCAAAAAGCCAAGCACAAGCAACATCACGCCCGACAGCACGGCCAGAGTTAATGCCGCCAGTGCATAATCTGGCGATCCGGGTTCAGCAATTTGGCTGATTGCCGCGGCGGTCATGAGAGACACCACCGCCACCGGCCCGACCGCGAGCACGCGGCTGGTACCGAACAGCGCATAGGCAATGAGCGGCGTCATGCTGGCGTAAAGCCCGACTTCCGGCGGTAAGCCAGCCAGAATCGCGTAGGCGAGCGATTGTGGAATGAGCATCGCAGTGACGATGAGAGCGGCAATGAGATCGTCGGTCAACGCCAGCCGATCGTATACCCGCATCCACGTCAGCGCCGGCAGCCATTTCGCTAAATCCGCGCGCTTTGATTCTCTGTCATGCATTGCCGTGAGACCCTTGTGGCCTTATTTGGAGCAGTGTAGCCGCTGAGTAACTGCCTTGATTGCGCTAGCTGGCCATCGAACCGGTCACGCCGCCTGCGTCACGGGGCCCCTGGTCGAGAATTCGCATCGCCAGGCGATAACCGATGACACCCGTGATCATCGCGCCGACAAAGATAAGTAATTCGACATTGCCCCGAACCAGACCCGCGAGCGCTGGCCCGGGACACAAACCAACTAATCCCCAGCCGATGCCGAACAATGACGCCCCGGTAATGAGCTGCGGATCGAGGTCTCTACGGGTTGGCAGCGCAAAAGACTCGCCCAGCAAGGTGCTGCCGCGTTGGCGCGCAAAGCGTGCTGCCACCGCACTCACTAACAGCGCGCTACCCATAACCAGGGCAAGCGTCGCATCCCAATGTCCGGCAACGTCGAGAAAGCCGAGCACTTTGGCCGGATTCGTCATCCCGGATACCGCCAGGCCAACGCCGAACGTGGTGCCGCAAATAAGCGCATAGATATTTTTCATCACAGACCTCCGATTAGGTGACGCGCGATGTAGACGGTTAAACCAGCTACCAGCATGAACGTCACTGTCGCCACAATTGAGCGTCGCGAACCGCGCGCCATCCCGCAGACGCCGTGGCCGCTGGTGCAACCACTGCCAAGCTGGGTACCAACGCCGACCAGTAAGCCGCCGGCAATGAGCAGCGCGGGATTACTCGCAATAGCGAAGCCGAGCGCGTCGCCTGTCAGCCAGGTGCCGAGTGCTGCGCCGAGCGGCAGTCCGGCAATGAAAGTGAAGCGCCAGGCCCGATCGCCCCGAGCAGAGAAAATGCTGCCCCCGAGAACGCCGCTAATTCCGGCGACGCGTCCGTTCAGAAGCAAAAACAGACCAGCGGCGAGGCCGATGAGGGCTCCGCCGGTGAGACCCAGTAGCGGGGTGAATGTTGTTTCCATGTGTCAGACATCCTCTTGCCTAGTGAAATCGGGCACCGACGTGTTCGTGTCGGCGCGTGGTCGAGGGCGATAAAAAGAGCCGAAGCGATACCGCCGCCCTTTATGTACGCCTACCTGAAGTGAACAAATGCAGATTGCATGCCAGTTCAAAAATCAAGCTACATACAAATAGAATCAACACGTTACATTAGATCGTTTCACAGTACTGTTTCATTTGAAACAGTATCTGATCGAAATACACGGGTTCATGAAACGTTGAAACATGCCTATGTGGTGAGCGGGAAAGCTGCGCAATCTCGCTGCCATGTTCTCAACAATCCGTACCAAAAGCGTCAACCACACTTGCACTCGACTTACAGCGAGTATTTTTTCCGCTTGCGCCAGAAAGTGGGACGACTCATGCCGAGCAACGCCGCGGCTTGGCCAACGTTGCCGTCGCACTTTGTGAGGGCCCCGGCGATTTGGGCAGCTTCGTCGGCAGGCGCTGTGGGCGTTTGAATTCGCGCGATTTCGGGTGCCGCCGCTGCGGACTGCCGAAATTCGGGGGGCAGATCGGTGCGGTGAAGCTCGCTACTTTGACCGACGGCGAATGCGTATTCGATGGTGTTGCGCAACTCGCGCACGTTACCCGGCCAGTCGTGTTCGAGAAGTGCCCGCATAGCGTCTGGCGCAATTCTGTCAATATGGTGAGCACTATGCTTGTTGTGCTCCTTCAAAAAGATGTTCAGCAGCAGTTCGACGTCACCTGTGCGTTCGCACAAGGCCGGCAGAAATATCGGCACTACGCGCAGCCTGTACATCAGATCGGCTCGAAACGCGCCGCTTTCGACTTCGTCACGTAATGAGCGATGGGTGGCGGTGATGATGCGCATGTCGGTGACCACTTCGTTGTTCGATCCTACCGGGGTGACCACGCCCGCCTCCAGCACACGCAGCAGCTTCGCTTGAATTTCTAAAGGCAGTTCCGCTACTTCGTCGAGAAACAGGGTGCCGCCCGCGGCTTGCGCAAACAATCCTGCACGGTCGGCGATGGCGCCGGTAAAAGCACCTTTCTTATGCCCGAAAAGCTCGCTTTCAACCAGGCTTGGCGTTAAGGCTGCGCAATTGACCGCGACGAACGGGCCCGCGCGACGCTCGCTCTCGTCATGCACGGCCCGTGCGATGAGCTCTTTTCCCGTGCCACTTTCACCGCGCACGAGTACTGGTGCGTCGCTTTCGCGAATGTTGCGAACAATCTGGAAAACCTGATGCATACCACGATCGCGGCTGACCAGTCCGTGGAAATATTGCACATCCTCCGGCACGCCCCGTGCCGGTTGTTCCTCGACAAACGATGAGTCGGTCGGTAGCAGGACTTCGATGCCGCCGGCGAAAGTACCGTCTTCGTTGTAGATGGCCTTGGCGTATTTGCGAGTTGGCGTGACTTGCCCGTCCTTGCGGTAGAGGTCGAGCGGATGCCCCTCGATGGTTCCGCGCTCGGCGAGGCCGCAGCCAAGCATGCACGTGCGGCAGCGGATCGCGCCAAGGCAGAGCCGACCGAGCGCTTCTTTGCGCGAAAACCCCAGCACCTGTTCGGCACCATCGCTCCATAGAACGATGTTGCGGTCGCCGTCTACGACGAACACCGCGATGTCAGGCAACAGGGACGTCAGGGTCTCAAATGCGACCCGCGGCCCGAACTTGTCGAGTACCGCGTCGAGGTCGCGGAAGTCATCAGGCATACGCAGCTCTAGTGTTTCAATGTTTCAATCGTTGAAATCATAAAGACGTTTCATATGAAACGAAACAAGCGCGTCGGGCGCTCTGGTCCGCGGAATTTCGGGGAAAAACGCTGCCATTAAATCTGGCATACGTTGTGCAACGTATTTCAGCAGCGCGACACTGGAATACATTGAAATGAATATTCAACACTTTTTCGACCCCGCGACCTTTACGCTGTCCTACGTCGTCCATGACGGGCACAGCGGTATCGTTATCGATCCTGTGCTCGACTACGAACCTCGTAGCGGGCGAACGTCCTGGCATTCTGCTGAGACTATCGCCCGCTACATTCAGGAACACGAACTGGATGTCCCCTACGTAATTGATACGCACGTGCATGCGGACCACATCACTGCCCTGCCATTTTTTCGCGAGCGCTTCGGTGCCAAAAGCGTGACCGGTGCCGGCGTCGGAAAAATCCAGGCCACATTTCGCGATATCTATAATCTTGACCCGCAGTTTGCGGTCGACGGTAGTCAGTTCGATGTACTGAGTGACGCAGGCGACCAGCTCGGCTTCGGTGATCTGAAAGTCGAGGCCCTGCATACCCCTGGACACACCCCAGCGCACATGGCATGGAAAATCGGCGACGCGGTGTTTGTCGGCGACACCTTGTTTATGCCCGATTACGGTTCTGCCCGCTGCGACTTTCCGGGCGGCTCAGCTGCTGACCTTTACGATTCGATTATGCGGCTGTACGAGATGCCGAACGAAACACGATTGTTCATGTGCCACGACTATATGCCTAACAATCGTCCGCTTGCCTATGCAACAACTGTTGAAGAACAGAAACGCAACAACATACAAATAAATCAGCACACGACCAAAGACGCGTATGTCGCATTCCGAAAAAGTAAAGATGCGGGATTGGACGCACCTGCACTCATCCTGCCGGCACTACAGGTCAACATTCGCGCTGGCACATTCCCCGAACCCGAAGCGAACGGCGCAACTTACTTGAAGCTTCCGATGAATGCGCTTGGCGGTAATAAGAATAGTGCGCTGCCGCACTCATGATCGCGTACGACAAAGTAACAACACATGAAACATTTATTCAGGAGCTAAGACGGGTGGAAATCAAGAAATTGAACGACAACTTTTCGGTATCGCCGCAAGTGTGGCTAGCCGATTTCGCGGAGCTCGCGCGGCAGGGTTTCAAATCAATTATCAATAATCGCCCGGACGACGAAACTGCCGATCAACCGTCTTCTGAGGCGATTAGAGAAGCAGCATCGGTGGCTGGTCTTGAATATCGGCACGTGCCCGTGATCCCGGGCAAGCTTGCGCCTGCAGACGTTGCAGACTTCATCGCGGCACGGAGCGAAATACCCGGACCGGTGCTGGGGTTTTGCCGCACCGGGAAGCGCGCGGCGACACTCTGGGCATTATCCGAAAGCAACGGTACAAACCGAGAACTGATTGTGAAGGCCTGTGCCGACGCAGGGCACGACGTGTCCGAGTTAAAACTTTAAATCGCGGGTTCGGATTCGGCGCTACCGAGCTTATTGGACCGGAGCAGGTTGACGGAAGCCGCCTGCGTAGCGTTTGACTACGAAGCGTTGCGCCCCCCCGCGGACAGCACCTTATTCTCGCGTCAGACTTGGATCGTTCAGCAATTACGCAAGGATCGGATCACGGCGACATCCAGTTGTAATGTTCGGACCAAATTGGTCGGGGCGAAGGGTCGGATACGCGACTAAGGACCCCCCCAAATCGTCGCTTTGTCGGGATCGAGCAGACCGTCATCAGCCTGTATTGCGCAACCCTGCGGCGATGCCATTGATGGACAGATGAATCCCCAGGCGCAGTCGCTCGATTTCACGTTCCGATGCACTGTCCTCGCGATAGCGGCGCAGGAGTTCTGCCTGCAGGTGATTCAACGGATCGAGATAGGGGAAACGATGCTCGATGGAACGCGCGAGCGCTGGGTTGGATGCAAGCCGCTGAGTCTCTCCGGTGATCATCGCCAGGGCGGCGTTGGTGCGCTGCCATTCTTCGTTGATAGTCGCGAAGATGCTTTGCGCATGATGACTGCTGCCCGCGAGTTCGACATAGCGTGCAGCGATACTGAGGTCGGCCTTGGCCAGCACCATGTCGAGATTCGAGAGTAGTGTGCGGAAGAAGGGCCATTCCTGTTCCATACGATGTAGCAGTGCGAGCCGCTGGTCGCGCTCACCCGCACCCTCGTCAAGCCACGATTCGATCGCACTGCCAAATCCGTACCAACCTGGTAGCACGACGCGACTCTGACCCCACGAAAACCCCCAGGGAATCGCACGTAGATCGGCGATTTCCAGCGTCGCCTTACGTGCCGCCGGGCGCGAGCCGAGGTTGAGTTCGGCAATCTCGCGGATCGGCGTCGTGGTGGCGAAGTATTCGCTAAAACGCTCGTTGTCATAAACGAGCTGGCGGTACGCAGCCATGCTTGCTGCACTGATCACCGCTGCGGCATCAAGGAATGCAGATGGCACCTGTTTGGTCTCATGCAACAGCGTCGCCTCGATGGTGGCAGCGACGAGCGTTTCCAGATTGCGGCGCGCGATATCGGGATGAGCATACTTCGCGCTGATCACCTCACCTTGTTCGGTCAGGCGAATCTGACCCTTAACCGTACCCGACGGTTGCGCCAGGATGGCCTGGTAGCTCGGGCCACCACCGCGGCCAACAGTGCCGCCCCGGCCATGGAATAGGCGCAGCGTCATGCCGTGCGACGCTGCCAGCGGCTCAAATAGTTCCACCAGATCGACCTCGGCGCGGTAGAGCTCCCAGTTACTGGTAAAAAAGCCGCCGTCCTTGTTGCTGTCACTGTAGCCGAGCATGATTTCCTGCTCGGCACCGCTGCGCTGAATCATTGTGAGCACGCCGGGGAGCGCATAAAAGTTGCGCATGATTGACGCTGCTCGGCGCAGGTCCGCGATGGTTTCGAATAGTGGTACCACAATCAGGTCGCAGACTGCCTCCTGCGCAAGTGTGCCGCGCAGCAGGCCAACTTCCTTCTGTAGTAACAACACTTCAAGCAGATCGCTGACTTCTTCGCTGTGACTAATAATGTAGTGACGAATCGCGTTGTCGCCGTAGCGCCTGCGTGCCTCGAGCGCAGCTTCGAAAATTGCTAACTCATCAACGACCAGGCTGGAATAATTGGCGGCATGAACACGCAGGGTGCGGGCGTCATTCAACAGCGCTAACAGACACTCAACCCTGGCCTGTTCCGGAAGCGCGAGGTAGTCGCCGTCAATCTGTGCGAACTTCAATAATTCAGCAACTACGGCGGCATGCTTATCCGAACTTTGCCGCAGATCGAGCGTTGCCAGATGAAAACCAAACACCTGCACCGCACGGCGCAATGGCGCCAGGCGGGGCGTGATAAGGGCGCTAGCGTGATGTGAGTCCAGCGATCTGGAGATAACTTCCAAATCACCATCGAATTCAGCCGCATGGGTGTAGGCCAGCTGCGGTTCCACCGCTGTGCGCGGCGCTTTAGTTCCGGTCAGCAAAGTGAGCGTCGCCGCGAGACGTGCATAAATCCCGATCAGTGCACGCCGATAAGGCTCGTCATGGCGGTGGGCATTGTCGTCCGGCGAACGCTCTGCGAGCGCGGTCATGTCTGACGTTACCGGCGCCAAGCCGCTGGAAATCGACAATTCGGCGCCAAGTTCGTGAACCTGGTCAAGGTAGTGACGAAGCGCTACTTCGCTCTGACGGGCGAGTGCCTCGCGCAGCGTCGCCGCTGTCACATTCGGATTCCCATCGCGGTCGCCGCCCATCCAATGACCCATGCGCAAGAACGGCGCGACGTCATGCCCATCCAGGGCTTGCTCTACATCGCGATAAAGGCGCGGAATTTCGCGCAGAAATGCGGCCGGATAAAACGACAGCGCGTTTGCGATTTCGTCGCTTACGGCGAGCTTCTTGGTGCGCAACAACCGGGTCTGCCATAGCTGCGTGATGCGAGCACGTATGAGCGCTTCGTTGTCGTCTCGCTGTGCCTTACCTGCCAGAGCGTCACGGGATTCCAACAGATCGGCAATCGCCCGCTCAGCATCGAGAATACTTTTGCGCTGAACTTCGGTCGGATGGGCAGTTAACACGGGAGAGATGTAGGCGTTTTGCAGCAGCGCCGCGATGTCGCCAGAGTTGTGTCCGGCACCATGCAGACGTTTGAAGGCGAGGGCTAAGGAACCCTCCTGCAAATCGCCTGCGCGTTCGTGCAGGTGCCGTCGCCGCGCATGATGCTGATCTTCGGCGATATTGGCCAGATGGGAGAAATAGCTGAACGCCCGAATGACCGACACAGTTTGATCTGCGCTCAGATTCTTGAGCATGCGGTCGAGGAGGCGTCCAGCTGTTTTATCCGCCTTTAAACGATAGGCGACCGAGAGTTTGCGTACGCGCTCAATTAATTCGAAAGCATCTTTTCCGTCGTGGTTGCGGATGACGTCTCCGAGGATACGCCCAAGCATGCGGATATCTTCTATGAGCGGTTCATCTTTCGCCGCATTTGAGCGGCTTGGGGCATCAGTCGTCTTGCCCATGTTTTCGCCCTTCACACAGGACTCCTGATGGTTTAGCCAGATTGTCGTGACCAAGCCTCATCTTTCGAGCAAAGAGGTCGGTTGTCAATCAGCAACGGAAGCCGTCTGTGCGTGAATTGCGGGCGTACGACTTTTCATCGCAGGCTATCCAAAAACGCAGCAAACACGCGACGCATGCCGCCCGGTGCCGCAGTAGTTCTATATAGCGAATGCGCAGCGGGGTGTTGAAAAACGTGGCGAGGATACCCGGCTACAAGGCGCCGCGCAGCGAACGACAAGACATATCATCAAGATAGGCGAGGAGAGAGCGAGCACGCGACGCGGTAGACGGGCGCCGCAGTAGTTTTTCAATACCCTGCTAGGTGTGATCAAACAGAGGACGCCTCCCTACATACGCTTCCAGCCGGCGTAGTTGCTCATCATCGTGCCCCTGCATGCTGGAGGCTTTCACAGTCATCGTGCCGTCACCGTGCCGGTCGACAATGTGCGCGTTGTGATGAGTGGCGGAGAACACTTCATTGTGCGCCCCTGCTAACAGATCGGTCGTGCCGTAGCAGGTGCAGGTATACAGTTGGCTAGGGGTGGTGGAGACGAACACGCCGGTGCCGCGAATACCAATCGTCGCAAATGCGGTATGCACTGGCAGCCGTTGATGACGACGTCCGAAAACGCCAAGAATTGCACCGGTTAACAAGCGCAGCGCACTAACTGCACCACCACCCGCTCGCTCTAATGTCAGCACGCTTCGCGGGCCCAGCCGATAGGCATCCTCGCCGAGGACAAATTCGAGTTCGCCGTCGTGTGACACCACGATAGAGTCGCCCGCGCGAATCTCAGCGGATGGACTGATGCGTTGGTCGTTGACATAAACAGCGCCGCTGACTTTTTGAATATTGCCCGCACCCCACGCTGAGGTTGCGTAGGAGAGGAAAGGGTATGCCAACGCGGTCCGGACGAAACTTCGGCGGGAGATCATAGGTACGGTGCCCTCGCAATCAAATGTGTATCCTTTGTGCGTTTGTACGCGGAATAGTTCCACGCTGTGGGCAGGGCAGCTTCCGCCCGCCATCGTGACCGCGCACTTCTCGGTTTTGCGTAACAGGCTCGGTGAATCTTTGCGACCCTCGCCCACCCGGACCCGGACTTAACCGATCGACTACGCTCACACAGCCAGCGCCCCCTTCTGGCTTCAAGCTAACGCGAAGTCGCAAGGATCGTCTCTATCGATCGTCACGCGTCCAGATCTTTGTGTCATGCGGTGTGAATGCGTGCGCCGAATCGCATAGCGCGGCGACAGTGATGAACAGCGTGCCTATGCGCACTGTGCAGTTTCGAAACGACAGAGGCGGGTTTGTGATATTCATCGACGCGCTGAAGGCGCGTTTCGCGCAGGCAAACTTTTAGGCCCTGAACTTCAGGGCCTAAAGAAAAAGTAAGGTGTCCTCCACGATGCCGTCGCTGACCGTAATCTTGAACCAGAGGTTCAAGAGTGGAACGTCTCAAGGAGAATCAGGCTTTCCGCAATGACACGGACATGCTCAACATCGCCGGCTGATCAGTTCCAGGGCTGTGCAATATAGGCTCAAAGATTGTGAGGTCAGTGGGCGCACAAGGCAGAGAACACCTTGGGGCTATCGTACAATTTTCCGCGAACTTTAGAAAACCCCTGTTCGTAAGTTCAGGCGGCGTCGTTATTCAGCGCCTCGGCATCTGTGGGGCTCGTCAACTCGAAGGCTGCGCCGCGGGTCAAGGCTTCGGCGATTTTCGACTGCATACGGGCGATGCCTTCATCGATATCCGATGTCATCGATTCGTAATTGCGGCGGTACTCAAGATATTCATGCGAGATGTTGAGCGCAGACATCACCGCAATACGTTCACTGCCGATCACTTTGCCATTGTCGCGCTGCTCAATCATTTTATTGTTCAGAAACTGCACGGACGCGAATAATGCTTCGCGTTCATCTTCCTTGCAGCCGACGACATATTCTTTGTCGAAGATAGTAACCGTGATCGGCTTGACGTCGTCGCTCATCAACGCGTCTCCATCGCTTTCAGACGCGCTATCATCGCTTCAACGCGGCTGCGCGCCTGTTCGGTCTTTTCAATTAAAGTAGCGCGCTCGGAAGTCAGCGTCGCTTGCTGGCTGCGCAGGGCCTGATTTTCGCTCGCAAGACCTTCGACAGTCTTGATCAATTCGTCGACTCGCTCTTCAAGCGTGGCCAGTTCCAAGCGGTCTTTGTTGCCTTCGGTCATGGTGTAAAAAGTGCTTTCCGCATGGGCAGGGAGGATACTCACCAATATAGTGTGCGAGGGCGCAGACGGTCAACCGTGGCCGCTGCGATCTGTGTCTCAAAGCGCAGTCGCTTCAGACTACTACGCGGTCGTGGGATAATCACCGTCAGACATCGACGGAAGGCGAATATGCGCATAAGTAGCGAATTTCACGCGCAATTACAGGCCACGCTGCAAGCGCTCAGCTGTGACGTTGGCGCCTCTGAGTGTCATGGCATGTTGTGTGGCGCGTTGAGCGGGCCAGCGCTGTTCGACCAGAATAGCTGGCTAATCCATCTTAGCGGCGGCGAAGAGGTCGAAGCGTACCGAAGCGCAGAGCCGCAACAGACCTTTGATGAACTCGTGGATGCCACCGTTGCTGGTCTGGATGACGACGATCTCAGCTTTTCGCTGTTGTTGCCCGACGACGGCGTCAACTTGAGTGTCCAAGCGCGTGAGTTTGCCGCCTGGAGCCGGGGTTTTCTGTCCGGATTCGGCATTTCGGGCATTGTTGATTTGAACCAGCTCGGCGAAGATGCGCGGGGGTTTCTGCGCGACCTGGAGCGATTCGGCAGCATTGCTTTGGGTGACGACGACAACCAGGAAGACGAACAAGCCCTGCTTGAACTGACAGAGTTCGCCCGTATGGGCGTGCTGATTGTTCGTGAAGAAGCGCGTGACCTCGGGCGCGACGCATCGCAAATCTTAAACTAACGAGTCGCGGAAGCATGGAAAAGAGAGAATTCGCCCGGCGTCGCAAACGCCTGATGGACAGTGTCGATTCGGGCGCCATCATTATTCAGCCGAATGCGCCTGAACGCATTCGCAATCGGGATGTTCACTACCCATTTCGTCCGGATAGCGACTTTTACTACCTGAGCGGTTTCCCGGAGCCCGAATCGGTCGTGGTTCTGGTCCCGGGCCGACCGCAAGGTGAGTACCTCCTTTTCTGTCGTGAAAAAGATCCAGAAGCAGAGACGTGGCACGGTCGCCGCGCCGGGCTCGAGGGCGCGTGCGAAGAGTACGGCGCCAACGACGCGTTCCCGATTACAGATATGGACGACATCCTGCCGGGCCTGCTGGAGAACAAGGAACGCATTTACTACACCATGGGTCGCTACGCTGATTTCGACCAGCGGCTGGTCAGTTGGCTCAATCGGGTAACCAGCAAGGGTCGCACGGGAGTGCACGCGCCAGATCAGTTCGTCTCGCTCGGACACATTCTCCACGAGATGCGGCTGTTCAAAAGCAGTCAGGAGCTCAAAGCCATGCGACGTTCGGCGAGCATCGCGGCCGAAGCGCATCAGCGCGCCATGGCCATCACTCGTCCCGGCATGCGTGAGTACCAGGTTGAGGCCGAGATACTGAATTGCTTTATGCACAACGGCGCACGCTCAGCGGCCTATCCGTCTATCGTCGGCGGTGGTGCCAACAGTTGCATCCTTCACTACACCGAAAATGACGCTACGCTCAAAGATGGTGATTTACTGCTCATAGATGCCGGTGCTGAATACGATAGTTATGCGAGCGACGTCACGCGCACTTTCCCGGTCAGTGGCGAGTTCAGCGAAATGCAAAAGCTCGCTTACGACGTGGTGCTTGAGGCCCAGGCAGCAGCAATCGCCGAGGTGCGTACGGGCAACAGCTGGAACGAGCCTCACGATGCCGCAGTTGAAGTGATCACTCGCGGTTTAATCGATCTCGGCATACTCAAGGGACGCTTGCGCAAGTTGATCGACGCCGAGGCTTATCGGCCGTACTACATGCACAAAACCGGACATTGGCTCGGCATGGATGTGCATGACGTGGGCGACTACAAGGTTGCTGATGACTGGCGCGTGTTCGAACCGGGCATGGTAACGACCGTTGAGCCGGGCCTGTACTTCGCCGCTAGCCTGAAGGACCTGCCACAGCAGTGGTGGAATATCGGTATACGCATCGAAGACGACGTGCTGGTGACTGAAACCGGCCACGAAGTGCTAACCAAGGAGGCGCCGAAAACCATCGAAGACGTCGAGAGCGTGATGCAGAAGGCTCGTGCAGCCTGACTGTGATTGTGTCGTTGTCGGAGCAGGGCTGGTCGGAAGTTTCGCCGCACTTGCGCTTGCCGCACAAGGCTTGCGGGTTTCGGTCATCGAACAACGCGCGCCAATCGACGCTAACGCAGTTAACGATCCACGCGGCCTTGTACTGTCGGCCGTCTCGCGGCGACTGTTTGAGCGGTACCATCTTTGGGCGCCCCTGGAAGCAGCGAGCAACCCGATAACGACAGTGCGTATCAGCGAACGCGGCAGCTTTGGTAGTGCCGAACTGTGCGCTGCAGAAATTGGCCTCGACGCATTGGGCTGGGCCTGCCCGGCAGATCATCTGCTGCGCACGTTGACCTTCGCAATGCTCGACCATGCCGGCATCTCGGTGCACTGGCAAACTCGTTTTGTGAGCGCGCAAGCCGAAGCAGACCAGATTCTAATCACCAGCGAATCGCACGCCACGAAGACCAACACGAGCGCGAAATTACTGGTCGCTGCTGATGGTCTCGACTCGGCAGTGCGGGCTCACTGCGGCATCGCCGTCGACCAGTTTGATTACGGCCAACGCGCTTTGGTCGCCAATCTCTCGGTCAGCCGCCCACAATCGGCGACGGCCTTTGAGCATTTCACCCGTCGCGGTCCGCTGGCACTGATTCCCCTCGGCGGCGCGCGCTACGTGAGCGTGCAATGCCTGGACACTGCGTGCGCGAATGCTGCCCAACACGACGAACCGGATGTTTACGCGGCTATGCTGACGCGGCGGTTCGGTACGCGACTCGGAACGTTTACGGATCTGGGGCCACGCTATAGCTACGCGCTAACTCGTCAACGTGCGCAAACGCTCTATGCGCCGCGTACCGTAGTGATTGGTAACGCGGCGAATGCGGTGCACCCCAATGCCGCCCAAGGCCTCAACCTCGGCTTGCGTGACGTGGCCGCATTAATCGACTGCTGCACGGGTCAGACCGATCCGGGTAAGGCAGCCGTTTTGTCCGCCTATAGTGCGGCGCGGCGTGCAGACCATGTTCGGGTTAGCACGTTCACGGATGTACTTGCGCAGGCGTTCCGATCGCCATTGGCTGCTGTGACCGGGCTGCGCCGCATGGCGCTGACCGCGGCTGGCTATGTTGCGCCGCTACGACGGCGGGTGATGCTTGAAGCGAGCGGCCTGGCGACCCTTGCGCACGATGCCCCCAGGCGCTGACCAGGACGATGGCCAGTGCGCACATGAACGCCCCGAATCAGTACGACGTTGCCGTCGTCGGCGCTGGCATTGTCGGCATGGTCAGTGCCGCGATTTTTTCACGCGCCGGCGCGCGCGTTTGCATAATCGACCCGAGCCTCGACTGGCATGCGCCGCACGGCCCAGTCGCTTTACGTAATTACGCCATCGCGCCGGGCGCGCAGCGTCTGTTGCAGGAGCTCGGTGCGTGGTCGAAGCTCGATTTGCACCGCCTTGGTTCATTCAACGCACTCGAAGTCTGGGATGCCCAGTCTGCGGGCGAAATCGGCTTTGCGCCGCCGGCTTCCTATGACGGCGCGATGGGCTGGATTGTCGAGCATCAGAACTTGCTCGCCGCGCTATCCGGCCCGGTTGCCGATTGCACGGCGATTCGTGGCGCGCTGGGGACACTCGAGCTGTCACAGCCAAACCGCATCACGCTTGCCGATGGCGCACAGGTTCAGGCACGTCTCGTGATCGGGGCAGACGGCGCTAACTCGCCTGTACGCAACGCGGCAGGAATCGACTGCCGGCGTCACAGCTATCGACAGCATGCCTGGGTCGCGAATGTGGTGACTAGCGAAGCGCACGGTAACGTCGCGCGCCAGCGCTTTCTCGACTCGGGTCCATTGGCGTTTCTACCGCTTGCCGATCCGCATCATTCATCAATCGTATGGAGCTGCACCGATCCTTTGCACGGGCAACTCGACAGTCTTGATGATGATGCGTTCGCGGCCCGTCTTGGCGAGGCATTCGAGCAACGTCTTGGCGTGGTGACCAGCGTATCTGCACGCGTCGCCCACCCACTGGAACGCCTGCATGCGCAAGCCTGGAGCAAAGATTGCTGCGCATTGATCGGGGACGCTGCACACGTTGTACATCCACTCGCCGGATTAGGCCTAAACCTCGGCATCATGGATGCCGTAGCGTTGAGCCAATGCCTCACCCCGATCGCGCCGACCGCGCAATGGCCGCGGCGTAGTGCCTTGCGTCGCTATGAGCGCTGGCGCAAAAGCGAAGCGCTACGTCTCGGCAGCGTGATCGATGTGTTGCAGCATTTGTTTTCCGAGCGTAGCCCGCTGCCGTACGCGGTGCGTGGTTTGGGTATGCGCCTGACGGCGGGCTCAACGCGACTCACGCGGCGCTTGTCCGAATATGCCATGGGTACGCGCGGCGATTTGCCGAGTTTGCCGGCGAACGCTGATAGATAAACATCGCTCACAGCGGCCCATCTTTAAATTAAAAATCGACCGATCACGACCTCATGGAAAACGCTTTATTCGAATCCACCTTGACTTCACTGCCTCTGGTCCAGAAAGGCAAGGTCAGGGACATTTATGCCGTCGACGATGATCATTTCCTGATCGTCACCACCGACAGATTATCTGCGTTCGACGTCGTGCTACCTGATCCGGTCCCGGAGAAAGGTGCGATTCTCACGGCCCTGAGTAATTTCTGGTTCGACAAAACAGCCAGCCTCATCACTAACCATCTCGCTCCTGTCACGCTTGAGGATGTGCTCCCTGACGCCGCCGAACGGGCCCAAGTGGAAGGTCGCGCGATAGTGGTACGTAAACTGCGGCCGCTACCCATAGAGGCGGTCGCGCGTGGCTATCTGATCGGTTCGGGTTGGAAGGATTACCAACAATCCGGGGCTTTGTGCGGGATTACATTGCCGCCCGACTTGCGCCAGGCAGAGAAGCTGTCAGAGCCCTGCTTCACACCAGCTACGAAGGCGGCGGTGGGTGATCACGATGAGAATATCGATTTCGCCACTACCTGTGACTTAATCGGGCGAGAACGTGCCGAGCACGTGCGCGACCTCACGCTGCGTATTTACGCCGAGGCCGCAGAGTACGCGCTGGCGCGTGGCATCATCATTGCTGACACGAAGTTCGAGTTCGGCCTGGATGACAACGACCAGCTGGTGTTGATCGATGAAGTGCTGACTTCAGATTCCTCGCGCTTCTGGCCGGCCGATGAGTATCAGGTCGGGATTAGTCCGCCGAGCTTTGACAAGCAATTTGTGCGTGATTACCTCGAGACGCTGAGCTGGGATAAAACACCGCCCGGACCCCATTTACCCGCTGACATCCTGCGCAAAACGGCGGATAAATATCGTGAGGCCTTGACCCGGTTGACGGCCTAGCAGCGCAGGCGGTTGAAAGACTGCTGCGGCACCCGGCGGCCCGCGTCGTGTGTTCGCTCACGGCCCATCTATCTATTCGTTTCGCCGCTGAAGAGAAATCGTGCGATATCAAGGAAAAATAACCGACTGGAATGATGCAAAGGGATTCGGCTTCGTCATGCCAAATGGAGGCGGCACACGTGCGTTCGTTCACGTCAAATCGTTTGTTCGGCGAGGGCGTCGACCAGTCGACGGTGACCTTATTACCTATGAAGTGACGAATGACTCGAAGAACAGAGCTAACGCAGTGAGTGTTCGTTATCCGGGTGACACGGCGTCGAAGAAGCAAAAACAGACGGGTACGCGCGCACAATATGTCACCGTCAGAGTGTTTGGATTCATAATTGTGGCGGCAGCATTCTCAGGAAAACTCCCGTTCGAAATTCTATTGGTCTACGTGATATTCGGAGGCATTTCTTTTCTGGCCTACGGCTTTGATAAAGCCGCGGCCAGAAGCGGTCGGTGGCGTACACCGGAGAACACGTTACACGTACTAAGCTTGCTGGGCGGTTGGCCCGGAGCACTTATGGCTCAGAACAGGTTCCGGCATAAAACTAAAAAGGAAGCGTTCCGGTCCCTGTTCTGGGTTACCGTTCTGGCCAATTGTGGGATATTGTTTTGGCTAACAACAGCGGACGGTTCAAGGTTTCTACAGGCTATTCTGAAGTCGTAGTACATTCGGCTAGCGGGTGGATCAACCTGGCGTGTTAGAGCGGGTTACCCATGCGATATGTCTCGTCGTTCGCGGCGCAGTGCCTTGCAGTCCGGCATCCTCACGCTTGCTCTTCAACAGCCTGCTAAGCAGGAAGCACTAAAGCAGCCTCAGGGCGGCTGTGCGCCCTATCGTCGGGTACCGTTTAACAACTATTCCACATGTTCGACGAAGTCGCCAACGCTGACGATCTTCATGCCATTGGTGCCGCCTGAATGACCATGCAAATCACCTTTGGTGATCATCACGCGGTCGCCATCGTTAAGTCCTGCGCGCTGCTTTATCACGTTCAACACTTCACGCGTGACCTCGCTATGCGGCAGCGGCGTAATGTCGAAATGTTGTGGGTAGACATCACGATAAAGGGTGACCTTGCGCAAGGTGTGCGGGTGCCGCGATAGCGCGAAAATCGGTATATCCGTATTCACGCGAGACATCCACAACGCGGTTGCACCCGATTCGGTCAGCGCGGCGATAGCTTTTACGCCGATGCGATTGCCGCAATCAATTGCAGACATCGCAATCGCCTGATCGACGCGCTCGTAGTCGCTTTTCGTTTCGAGGGCCCCGGGCGGCGATTTCCATTCGTCTTCCGCGCCCATGCATATTCGCGACATGGCCGCGACGGCTAAGTCCGGATAGGCACCGATGCTGGTCTCGCCGGACAACATCACCGCATCCGTACCGTCGAGCACCGCATTGGCGACATCGAATACCTCTGCACGTGTCGGCATGGAGCGCTCGATCATCGAATCCATCATCTGTGTGGCGGTGATCACGCTACGGTGCTGTGCGCGTGCACGGGCAACGAGCATTTTTTGCGCCGGCGGCAAACGTTCGTCGCCGATTTCTACGCCGAGGTCGCCGCGCGCAATCATGATGCAGTCAGAGGCGGCAATAATCTCGTCGGCGTTGATAAGCGCTTCTGCGCGTTCGATTTTCGCGATGATGCCAGCGTGCCCGCCAGCTTCCTGAATTAACTTGCGCGCGTTGTCGATATCGGTAGCATTGCGCGGGAATGACACGGCGATGTAGTCGGCATCGTTCGCCAGGGCATGGACCAGATCTTCACGGTCTTTCGTCGTTAGCGCCGGTGCTGACAAGCCACCGCCCTGTCGATTAATGCCTTTGTGATCGGACAGCGGGCCGCCGGTAAGCACGGTTGTTTCGATGACTGATTCGACCACGTTCTCGACCCGCAAGACGATGCGACCATCGTCGACCAGCAGGGTATCGTCAGTATGGACATCGCCGGGCAAATCTTTATAGGTCAGGCCGACTCGTTCAGGCGTGCCAGCGTCGCTGGCGCATTCGGCATCGATGAGGAAGCGCTGGCCCTGTTGTAATTCAATCGGGCCATTGCGAAAACATTCGAGGCGAATCTTGGGGCCCTGTAAATCGGCAATCAGACCGATTTCAGGTCCTGCCGGGGTAGCTGCTTCACGCACTTCGCGCGCGCGCCGCGCTTGCTCAGCGTGGTTGCCGTGTGAGTAATTCAGTCGCGCTGCATCAAGGCCGGCATCGATTAAGCGTGCCAGCATCCCGGGGGCGTCCGTGGCCGGACCGAGGGTGGCGACGATTTTGGTGCGGCGCATTTATTATCAGCTGTTGTTGCGGTCGTTGAGGGCGGCTACTGCCGGCAAGGTTTTACCTTCGATGAACTCAAGAAAAGCGCCGCCGCCAGTTGAGATGTAGGAGATATCGTCACTAACGCCAAATGTCGCGATGGCCGCTAAGGTATCGCCACCGCCAGCAACCGAAAACGCGTTGCTGGCAGCAATCGCTTCGGCCAACTGGCGCGTACCGGCAGCGAAGCCGGAAAATTCAAATACACCGAGTGGGCCGTTCCACAGGACCGTGCCAGCGTTCTCGATTGCGGCACTGATAACTTTGATCGAATCGGGACCCAAATCCATGATCATGTCGTCGGCGCTAACGTCTGCCACATTTTTTACGACACCCGGTTCGCTGGCTGAAAACTGTTTCGCGCACACCACGTCCGTCGGGATTGGGATGTCGGCATCTGATGCAATCAGGCGTGCGGCGATATCGGTCATCTCGTTCTCACACAGCGATGCGCCAACCGCTCGACCGGCTGCCGATAGGAATGTATTCGCGATGCCACCGCCAACAATGAGCTGATCGACTTTATCGACCAGAGACTCGAGCAATGCGAGCTTGGTGGACACTTTCGCGCCGCCGACGATCGCAACCAGCGGTCGCCGAGGATTGCTGAGTGCGCGGTCCAATGCGAGCAATTCCGCCGCCAAAAGTGGCCCGGCAACGGCCACTGGCGCGGCGCGCGCAACACCTTCAGTCGAAGCCTGGGCACGATGTGCTGTTGCAAAGGCGTCGTTCACAAAAACATCGCACAGTGTCGCCATGCGTGCCGAAAGTGCGTGATCGTTACGCTTTTCGCCAACCAGAAAACGCACGTTCTCGCACAAGGTGATGCTGCCTGGAGCAGCATCGATACCATCGATCCATTGCTTAGCGAACCCGACGGGCAGGTCGAGCAGTGCAGACAAGGCTTCGGCGACCGGAGCCAGCGATAAGCTGGCGTCCCATTCGCCTTCAACCGGACGACCCAAGTGGGACATCACTATAACCGTGGCGCCTGCCTCGAGGGCCGCGCGCAGGGTGGGTAAGCCGGCCCGCAGGCGCGTGTCATCCGTGATCGCGCCGTCCTTCATCGGGACGTTGAAATCCTCGCGGATCAAGACTCGTTTGCCGCGCAGATCGACGTCGCTCATCGCGATCATGGCTCAGGCTCCGGCGTTGACCATGGCAACAGTGGTATCAAGCATGCGATTGGAGAAGCCCCATTCGTTGTCGTACCAGCTCAGAACTTTGACCATGCGGCCGCCGATCACTTTGGTCTGACTCGATTCAAAAATTGATGAATGCGGATTGTGATTGAAATCTATCGACACCAGTGGCTCATCGTTATACGCGAGGATACCGGCGAGTTGCCCTTTCGAAGCTTCGACGATCGTTGCGTTGATTTCCTCGACCGTGGTATCGCGGCTGGCGGTAAAGGTTAGGTCGACTAGTGATACGTTAATGGTCGGGACGCGTACGGCGTAACCATCGAGCTTGCCATTCAGTTCCGGCATGACGAGGCCGACGGCCGCAGCAGCGCCGGTATTGGTCGGGATCATCGATTGCGTGGCAGAGCGGGCGCGACGCAAATCGGTGTGGTAGACGTCGGTCAGGACCTGATCATTGGTATAGGAGTGGATCGTCGTCATGATGCCGTTCTCGAGACCGATCTTGTCGTGTAGTGGCTTCACTAACGGCGCCAGACAATTGGTCGTGCACGAGGCGTTCGAGACGACCGTGTCGCTCGCTTTAAGAATCTGGTGGTTAACACCGTAGACGATAGTCGCATCGATGTCGGTGCCGGCCGGTGCCGAAATCAACACCTTCTTGGCGCCGCCTTGCAGATGCGCCGAGGCTTTGCTTTTGCTCGCGAAAAAGCCTGTGCTTTCGTGCACCACATCCACACCCAGTTCGCCCCAGGGCAGTTTGCTCGGATCGCGTTCCGACAGGACCCGAATGGATTTGCCGTTCACGATCATCTCGCCATCATTGACCTCAACGGTTCCGGGAAAGGGACCGTGTGCGCTGTCGTAGCGAGTCAGATGGGCGTTTGTTTTGGCATCGCCAAGATCATTAACCGCAACAATTTCAATCTCGTTTTCGCGACCCGATTCGAATAGTGCCCGAAGTACGTTACGTCCAATGCGGCCGTAACCGTTAATACCAATTCGAATAGTCATGTGTGGTCTCCTAAAAACGTCATGTTAATAATGTGCCACGCGGACCACCGTGGGTTCGAGATTTGTCCGTTTTAATGTCGTGCGCGCCTAAGTTCTGACGTCGTAAAAGTACGGTACTGAACCGCACCGATCCGCGCCCTATTACCGTAACGTGAAGCCCGAGGGTCACCGAGACACAACAGCGACCCGAGGTTTAGCTCAGGTATGCGCCGATACGTGCCTTGCAGCCAGCGACGTCCAGACCAAATTTGGCGAACAGCTCGCCGGCCGGCGCCGAGGCGCCAAACTGATCAAGTCCGATGGCGAGTCCGTCGAGGCCGACATAGCGATACCAGAAATCCGTGCTGCCAGCTTCGATCGAAATACGCCGGGTGACCTCACGTGGCAACACGCTTTCGCGCCATGATTTGTCCTGACGTGCAAACACTTCTGCACAGGGCATTGAAACGACCCGTATCGCGTGCCCGTTGGCATTCAGTTCGCTGGCAACAGCGCGCGCGACTTCAAGCTCCGAGCCGGTGGCGATAATGACTGCGTCGCATGTCCCGGGTGGGTCGAGCAAAACATATCCGCCACGCGCGATGTCTTTTGCGCGCGCTTCGTTGGGATCTTGTGCGGGTAATCCTTGTCGTGTCAGCAGCAGGCAGCTCGGACCATCGCGCCGCTCAACAGCAGCGACCCATGCGAGCGCAGTTTCGGCAGCATCGGCGGGGCGCCATACATCGAGGTTAGGAATCAAGCGCAGCGCATTGGCGTGTTCAACCGGCTGATGCGTGGGACCATCTTCACCCAGTCCGATGGAATCGTGGGTGTAGACATAAATACAACCGAGGCCCATCAAAGCCGCCATGCGCACAGCATTGCGCGCGTAGTCCGAGAAGACCAGAAACGTACCGCCGTAGGGCACCACGCCGCCGTGCAGACACATGCCGTTCATCACTGCACTCATGGCGAACTCGCGTACGCCGTAATAGACGTAGTTCCCCTGAGGAGTTGCGGCATTCAGCACACTGCTGGCTTTGTGCCAGGTGTTGTTTGAGCCGGTTAAATCGGCCGAGCCGCCGATCAGCTCCGGCAATCCGGGAGCCAGACTATCGAGTACCCGCTCGGATGATTTGCGTGTCGCTTCCTTACCGGCAGCGAGCATATCGGTCACGCAGTTTGCGGCCGTGTCTTGCCAGTCGCCCGGTAGTCGTCCGCCGGTAACGCGCTCAAATTCTGTGGCTAGTTCAGGAAAACGACCGCGATACGCTTGCAGTTGTTCGTTCCACAGCGCTTCTCTACTGGCGCCCGCTGCGCGCGCATTCCAGGCGCTATAGATCGTGGGCGGGATAACGAACGGGTCGTGCGTCCAACGGAGCTCTTGCCGTGTTGCGGCGACTTCCTCAGCGCCGAGTGCCGCGCCGTGAACGCCCGATGTGCCGGACTTGTTCGGAGAACCCCAGCCAATCACGGTTTCACAACAGATAAGTGACGGCTGTTGAATATTTTGACGCGCGGTGTCGAAGGCCTGGGCGATGGCGTTCGCATCATGACCGTCAACGGCTGGAATCACTTGCCAGCCGTAGGCTTCAAAGCGCGCTGGCGTGTCGTCGCTAAACCAGCCCTCGACCTCACCATCAATCGAGATACCGTTGTCGTCATATACGACAATTAATTTGCCGAGTCCCAGTGTCCCGGCCAATGAACAGGCTTCGTGAGAAATCCCTTCCATCAAACAGCCATCGCCAGCAAACGCATAGGTGTAGTGATCCACGATCGAGAGGTCGTCCCGATTAAAGCGCGCCGCAAGATGCGATTCGGCGAGCGCCATCCCGACCGCGTTGGCCAGTCCCTGCCCAAGTGGCCCGGTGGTTGTTTCGACCCCAGGGGTTTCGCGATATTCAGGGTGACCCGGGGTTTGCGAGTCTGACTGACGAAAATTCTTGAGTTGCTCGATTGGCAGGTCATAACCGGACAGATGCAGTAATGAATACAACAACATCGAGCCATGGCCATTCGAGAGTACAAAACGGTCGCGGTTAAACCAGTCCGGATTAGCGGGATTGTGAGCGAGAAAATCGCGCCACAGGACTTCGGCGATGTCCGCCATACCCATTGGTGCGCCCGGGTGTCCCGAATTGGCTGCTTGCACAGCATCCATGCTCAGTGCGCGGATAGCGTTCGCTAGCTCGCGTCGTGGCGACACAGAATTTGCGTCGCGCCGCACAATTTGCGGTTCGCTCATCGCTGACAACCTCGATCGGTGGCGTTGGCGAGGCACCGCTGCCCCAGCCGGTTGGCTGCTGGGCGGAGACTCGCCTGAGTTACAAGGTCCCGGAGTCGGATGTTGCTGTTCAAGCATCCGCGAAAGCCTTCATTGCGGCCGTCCGACGCCCACGCCAGAGGAGTCCGGCAGCGCGGAAAAGGCAAAATTCAAGCCCGGAAGAGGCGCCATTCTACCCGCTAAACAGGCGCGAAAAAACTCACAACGGCGTCACTTTGTGAACTTTATGCGGGTCTCGTCGGTTAGGTGTTTGCGCGCGCCTCAGCGATAATCAGCGACGATTTCTTCAAGCAACTACTTAGGGAAGTGTTGCAACGCCTTAACATCAAGAAAGGTTCTTTGACATGCACGAGACTGAGTCGGCGCAGACCAGTTTGAGTTTCGAGTTTTTCCCGCCGCGCTCGCCGGAAGCGGTGGCGAAATTGGCCAGCACCTGCAGTGAGCTGACTGCCTTAAAGCCCGAATTTTTCTCAGTGACTTACGGCGCGGGCGGGAGCACGCGTGATTTGACGCTCGATACGGTGCTCAGCGTTAAGACCCAGACCCGCGTAGACACTGCACCGCATTTGTCCTGCGTTGGCTCGTCACTGGACGATATTCGCGCCACTCTTGAGAGCTATTCCGTGGCCGGGATAACGCGGCTGGTCGCCTTGCGGGGAGACATGCCTTCCGGCACCACCGGCCTCGGCGAACTGCGCTTCGCGAGCGAACTCGTGGCGTTTATTCGCCGTGAATACGGCGCAAGGTTCCACCTTGAAGTCGCTGCCTATCCGGAGGTCCATCCACAGGCCGCCGGAGCCCAGGCCGATCTCGACCACTTTAAAGAGAAAGTCGATGCCGGCGCAGATAGCGCGATTACCCAGTACTTCTATAACCCGGACGCGTATTTTCGTTTCGTTGATAGTTGCAGTGCCGCCGGCATCGACATCCCCATCATTGCTGGCATCATGCCGGTTACCAACTACACCAACCTCAAGCGCTTTTCAGATATGTGCGGCGCAGAAATACCGCGCTGGATGCTGAAGCGATTGCAGGATTTTGGTGACGATCGCGAGTCTCTGCAGGCATTCGGGATTGACGTCACTACGGCGCTTTGCGAGCGGTTGATGGATGCGCCTGTGCCCGGGTTTCATTTCTATTCAATGAATCAGTCGCAAGCCTGCATCGCCGTGTGTTCGAATCTCGGCTTGGCCGGGAAGTGAGGACATTGCATGGCTGATAACGGAGATCGGCCACTGCTGCTACTGGTTGACGACGACGAACTCATCGTCGAATCGTTGAGTTTCGCCCTTAGCGAGACCTTCGAAGTGCTGAGCGCCGAGAGCCGATCCGCAGCCCATGCCTGTTTAAGAGCGGCCCCCGAACAACCGAAACTGGCGCTGATCGATTTGGGATTGCCACCCACGCCGCACGCCCCCGACGAAGGGTTCCGGCTCATCGGTGAGTTGTTCGCTTTCAATCCGAATATGAAAGTGCTGATCCTGTCCGGGCAAAGCGAATGCCGCAATATCCAGCATGCCCTGACTCTGGGCGCGGTCGACTTCGTGGCCAAGCCCTGTGACGCCGGACTGTTGCAAAGTCGTTTGAATCATCAGCTGTTGTTACTGGACGCGGAACAGCCCGCCAAACAGGCCTCGGCTGTCGCTGAAGATATTCTTATTGGCGACAGCCCGGCCATGGCGACCTTGCGCTCCCTTATTGAGCAGTTTGCCGAAACGCCTTTCCCGGTCCTGGTAGAAGGCGAATCGGGCAGCGGCAAGGAGCTTGTCGCTGAACGTTTACATGCCACTAGCAGTCGACGCGACGAGAAGATGTTGACGATCAATTGCGCTGCGTTCACCCCGGAGTTGCTCGAAGCGCAATTATTCGGACATGCCCGCGGTGCTTTTACCGGGGCGGAAAAAGATCGCACCGGATTTTTCGAAGAAGTCAGTGACGGTACGCTGTTCCTCGACGAAGTTGGCGAGATGCCCCTGGATTTGCAGGCTAAATTCTTACGGGTTCTGGAAAATGGGGAGTTCTATCGCCTCGGGGAAACCGAAAAGCGTCGTTCTCACGCGCGCATTGTCGCCGCGACCAACCGCGATCTGCGCGAACGCGTGCGCGACGGTGTGTTTCGCGCCGATTTGTTCCATCGGCTCACCGTGCTGACCTTAAGTGTGCCACCGTTGCGTGATCGCGAAGGTGATTGGCAAGTGCTGATGCAACGCTTTCAGGCCCAGTATGCCGACACCATGGTGCCATTCGTTCTCACCGCTGATGCAGAACAGGCCCTGGCGGCTTACAGCTTTCCGGGAAATGTACGTGAATTGCGCAATATCGTCATTCGTCTCGGTGCCAAGTTTCCGGCGGGGCAAGTCGATGCGGCGCAAATCAGTACCGAGCTGGAAATGGATTATCAACAGCTCGACGGATCGATTGAGCACGGCGCAGGCGCGGCTTCGGATGTCGCCTCTCGATTGGCCGAACACGGTTTCCGCCTCGACGAGGAACTCGAAGATATCGAGCGTGCCTACATCAAGACTGCGTTGCGACTTGGTTCGGGTAACCTCAGTAAGGCAGCCCGCCTGCTCGGCATCAATCGAACTACTTTGTATAGTCGGCTGGCGCGTCTCGGGCTCGACGCGTCGGCGGGAGACGCCTGACCATGTACGAGCAGCACTTCGGTTTCAACAAGCCGCCATTCCGGATTACGCCTGATCCCGAATTTTTCTTCCCAGGAGGCAATCGCGGGGCCGTACTTGAAGCATTGGTCTACGCCATTGCTCGCGGAGAAGGCATCGTCAAGGTGGTCGGCGAAGTGGGTAGCGGCAAAACGATGCTTTGCCGCATGCTTGAGCAGGAATTGCCCGAGCACTGCGAAATCGTCTATCTCGCAAATCCGCGCCTGCCGGCCGCAGAAATATTGCATGCCATCGCATTCGAGTTGGCACTTAATGTATCGGCAACCGATCCGAAGCTCAAAGTTCTCAACGAGCTGCAGGCGTGTCTGCTCGACCGCCATGCGAATAATCGTCGCGTCATTATCTTTGTTGAAGAAGCGCAGGGCATGCCGCTCGATTCTCTGGAAGAGATTCGGATGCTGAGTAACCTCGAAACCACCAGCGAGAAACTGCTGCAGATCGTCTTATTCGGACAACCGGAGCTCGATGAGAAGCTTAAACTTCACGAGATTCGCCAACTACGCGAGCGAATCTCACACAGCTTCGACCTTGCGCCGTTTGACCGGGAGCAGGTGCGTGAATACGTCAATGCCCGGGTCCGCGCCAGCGGATATCGCGGTAACACCTTGTTCAGTCCGCCCGCTATTCGCGAACTCGAACGCGTTTCAGAAGGCCTGTTGCGGCGCATTAACGTACTTTCAGACAAGGCCTTGCTGGCCGCATTCGCCGCCAACGAAGCGACGGTAAAACCGGCTCATATGCGTATGGCCGCGCGCGACAGTGAATTCCAGAGTCTCATCAAAAGCGCTCATGGCGGGCGCCGATGGGTGCTGGCTGTCGCTGCACTAGCGCTATTTGGCGCAGGGATGGCAGCGGTCACCCTGATGAACAATCGGGAAATCGTCCCGCTATCCCCGTCGGCGGATGTCCAAACGCAATCGATGCGACCCGGCGCGGCTAAGATTACGATTGACAGCCCGGGTGGCGAAATTCGGGAACCCGGCGCAGATTCTCGCTCCACAGCTTTAATCGTGCCCGAATTGGTTGATAATCAGCCACGCCTGCCGGAAATATCACCGCGCAGCGGGCTGGTGACCAGCGCCCATTT
Organism: Proteobacteria bacterium UBA981; assembly: GCA_002292285.1. Classification (GTDB taxonomy): domain Bacteria; phylum Pseudomonadota; class Gammaproteobacteria; genus UBA981. The sequence continues at coordinate 191,452 of DBBP01000027.1, read as the reverse complement.
GCTGCCCCGCCTGGAGCCGTCAGCGAGTCTGCGGCAGGCATCACCCGGGGACTGATAAGAGAGCGTGATTGGGGACCAGAAAGAACTCATTGCGGGGACGGTATATAACCAAATATTTCTTTTGATATTAGATAGTTGCATAATTATTATCATGTGTTATCTTGCATCGTCAAAGGACTCGGTAAATTGCGCGGGCGAGATGTAATGAAATTCAGAATTGTGATTTGCGTGCTCCTGGGGCTCACAGCTGGCTGCGCACAAATGCGACCGCCGCTACCGGAAGTCGGTAGTGGTCACCTGACTGAGGCGGCGGATGTGGCGCCGAATATCCCCGACGTGGTCCAACAGGCACCCTTCGTGCCGACCCCCGAACCGATCCCCGAAAGCGAGCACTACACCGTTGTGGTGAATGACGTACCTGTACGCGAATTGTTGTTCGCTTTGGCGCGTGATGCCGAACTGAACATCGACATAGGCGGTGATGTTGTGGGGCGGGTCACGCTGAACGCGATTGACCAGACGCTGCCGCAGATTCTTAATCGGATCGCGCGACAGGTTGATTTGCGCTACGAATTCACTGGCGACACGGTCGTTATAACCCCAGACGCGCCTTTCTATCGAACCTACGACGTGGGTTATGTCAATCTCTCGCGTGAGGTCGACACCACTGTGAACGTTGCGACGCGCGTCGCAACCACTGGCGGTGGTTCAGTTGATGATTCTGGCGGCGGTGGCGGTAGTGGCGGCGGCGGTGGAGCTGGCGACAACACCTCCTCAACCCGGCTTGAATCGCGCACCTACAACCGTTTCTGGGAAACGCTCAACGAAAATATTTTAGCGATGCTGGGCGGAGGTCGAGCAGAAAGACGGTGATATTTCCGAGAAGGTTATCGTCAACGCCGAGGCCGGCTTGCTGACCGTCAAAGCGAATAGTGCGCAGCACGAAATGATTGAAGAATTTGTCGACCATGTTCTGGTCAATGCGCGCCGCCAGGTATTGATTGAAGCGACCATCGTTGAAGTCTCTCTTAATGATCAATATCAGGCCGGGGTCGATTGGACATTGTTTCTGCAAAACGGCGAAACCGGTTTCACAGTCGATCAAAACCTGCTCGGTCAAATTACGGACGGCGTTATCGATAACGCGATTTCGTCAGTAACGGCAGAATTTATCAGCCGCAAGACCGAGTTGGTGATTTTTCTGCGACCGGTGGTTGTTCGCGAACCCAGTCTGAACTCTGATCTGAGATCCTATCGGGAATATCTCGGCCGAAACGCTCATCGTCCCGCAGGTCTGTGACGGAACACATGCGAGACCTGCACACATGAGCCTGCTAATGGATGCCCTGCGCCGCGCAGAGCAGGAAAAGAAACAGCAGCAGAAAAGTGGGGCAACTGAGGCCGAATCGACACTGACAGCCGATGACGCTATGGACGTTACGGCGATGGCCGCGCAGACCGTCGAGTCGCCTTTCGCCGGTCCCGAAGATGTCACGATGCAAATCGAGCCGGCCGAACTTGAGCGGGCGAGCGAAACCGCCGAGCACGATGCTACTGCGGTTGCCAGTGCCCTCAATACCAAAGTCGAAGACGATGGCGATGACAGTCGCGCATTCACCCTTGATGACGATGTTAGTCAGGCCTTAACGCTGCAGGACAACCTCGAACTCGAGCCGATGGATGGTGCGGCTCTGGATCACGACGACACCTACACAGAAACCGCCGACGTGTCGAATGACGCGACGGGTGGTACAACGGTCGGGGGGGTGGCCGTGCCGATCAGACTTCGACTATGCCTTCGACCCGTGCCGTTGAGAACGACCTGAGTGCGTATTTCGATCAGTCGCAATCGGTAGAAATGCCACGCCGCTCGGCGAGCGCGGACATGACGCTTGAGGACGTTGCCGCGCATACTGTGGTGAGCGCCCAGACGGTGTTTGCCGCCGGCGAACGCCCCCGCTCTAAACGCGTACTTATCATTGCGACAGTGGTCGCCATCGTCATCGTTCTCTCTATTGGCGTGGTGGGTCTGTTTTACGCACAGCAAAATCCAGCCCCGCGCTACGTACCACCACCATCCGTCGCCGAAGGCGTCGAGCGTGCGCCCGTGCGTGAATTGCCCGTGGTGCCGATCGAGCCGGCCGTACCCGAGGCGAGCCCAGAGTTGGTTCGAGTCGAGACTTATTCGCCGTCGGCGATCGCCGCCAAACAAACGGCCGCTGAGCTGCCTACCAATACAACTGACGGACCCGACGCTGAATTTCCTTTCGCACCGCTACCCGTGCCAGAGCCGTCGCCCACGCTCGCGACTGCGGGAGCAGAACCCCTCGCACCACGAGTCGAACTCGAGGTGCCGGATGCGGCACCGCCCGCTGCCAGGCCAAACGTCGATGTTGCGCGCCCAGTACCTCAAGCGGCGCCAAATCCGTCCGTAGCGTCCGCGCAGGAGAGTCTGTACGGCGTCGGCGTCGGTCAGCTGACAATTGCCAGGACGCGAAAACCTGCCGCCGTCGATAGCGATGTGGAGGACGCGTACGCTGCGTTTACTGCGGGTGATTTCGCGACTGCAGAAACACACTACGAAGCGGCGCTAGCGAGTGATCCGAACGGACGCGATGCGCACCTTGGCCTCGGCGCAGCGGCACTCGCGCGGGGCGATGACGAAACCGCGTATCGACATTACGCTGCTGTGCTCAAACAGAATCCACGTGATGCTGTCGCAACTGCGAGCCTGCTTGGCATGAGTGGCGGCAAGGACAATGCCGGCGCCGCACGCCTGCGCATGCTAATCGACCGCCACCAGGATTCTCCTTACCTGCGCTTCGCACTCGGCAATTGGTATGCTCTCCAGCGTCGCTGGGGCGACGCCCAGCAAGCTTATTTCGACGCCGCGCGGCTCGATCCGACAAGCGCCGACTACGCGTTTAATCTGGCCGTCAGCCTCGATCATCTGGGCAAGACACAGGCCGCTCTGACGCACTATCGTAAAAGCGTCACGCTGGCCGAAATGCGGAGTGGCAACTTCGCTACCGACAGCGTTCTTGAACGCATCAGCACGCTTTCATCTGCGCCAGAAGCCCGTTAGTGGTGGCCGTCCAAGCAGAGCTTGTTAACGCGCCGAAACGTTCGCTACGCATCGGCGAGTTGCTGGTGCAAAAAGGCGTTGTCAGCTCCGACCAGATTCGCATCGCGCTAACCGAGCAGCGCAAGAACCGCGATCACCTCGGCAAAATCCTGGTTCGGCTGGGTTTCGCAACCGAAGCCATCATCCTTGATGTTCTTGGTGGCGCGCTCGGTCAGCAAAAAGCCCAGCTCAGTCGCGTTGTTGTCGACTCAGAAGCTATTCGCCTGATCCCAAAAGATATGGCGCGCCGCTTTCGAATCTTACCGCTCACCTACGACGCTAACAGTAACCATTTGACCCTGGCGATGGCCGATACGTTTAACGTTGTTGCGCTTGACCAGATCGCGGCGTTAGTCGGTGGCGACGTCGAACTGCAGCCGCTGATGGCGGGTGAGGCCGAGATTGAAAAGGCGATTGATCAGTTCTACGGCTTCGAACTTTCTGTCGACGGCATCCTGAGTGAAATCGAAACCGGCGAAATCGACTATGAAAGCCTCGATTCGGAAAGCGCCGAATATAGCCAACCAGTGGTTCGGCTCGTGAATGCTCTACTCGCCGATGCTGTAAAGCGTAATGCTTCGGACATTCATTTCGAGCCTGAAGAAGGCTTCCTGCGCTTTCGCTACCGTATCGACGGTGTGCTGCGCCAGATTCGGTCCCTGCACAAAAATTACTGGTCAGCGATTGCGGTCCGAGTGAAGGTCATGTCGGGCATGGACATCGCCGAGACGCGCGCACCCCAGGACGGCCGCATCACGCTCACGCTTTCCGGGCGCCAGATTGATTTTCGTGTCTCAACTATTCCCACTGTACACGGCGAGAATATCGTCCTGCGCGTGCTCGACCGCCAAAAGGGCATCGTGCCGATTGAGGCCGTTTGTCCGGAGCCGGACACCCTCATGACCCTCAAGCTGATGGTCGCGCGCCCGGAAGGTCTACTACTCGTGACCGGGCCGACTGGCAGCGGTAAGACAACCACCCTGTACAGTCTGCTCAACCATCTCAACACCGAATCGGTCAACATCATGACGCTCGAGGATCCGGTTGAGTATCCGATGGGGATGATCCGCCAAACGTCGATTAACGAGGCTTCGCGACTCGACTTCGCCGGCGGTGTCAGGGCTCTGTTGCGTCAGGATCCCGACATTATTCTGATCGGTGAGATTCGCGACGAAGACACCGCGGCGATGGCGTTTCGTGCGGCTATGACAGGTCACCAGGTGTTTTCCACCCTGCATACCAATTCATCGCTTGCGGCGATTCCGCGTCTATCGGATATGGGCATCAACTCCGACATCATGGCCGGCAACATTATTGGAATTCTGGCCCAGCGTCTGGTCCGCAAGCTACGCGTTGATTGTCGTGAACCGTACGATCCGAGCGATTTGGAACGGCGAATTCTCGGGCTCGACCCGGCCTATCGTGGTGATGCTATCTATCGCGTTGCTGAAGAGCACGGCCACGCTCAGCACCAGGGTTACGAAGGCCGCGCGGCACTGCTCGAAGTCCTGCGCTTTGATCGAGAGATCGATGAATTGATCGCGCAAAATGCCACCTTGAACGAACTTTCCAAGGTGGCACGCAAGAAAGGTTTTCAGACGTTGGCAGATGTTGCGATTAAACTCGTGACGGCCGGACTAACCTCTCTCGACGAAGTCACGCGCGTCGTCGACCTTACCGAGCGACTCAACTGATGGAGGCGTACCGCTACAAAGCGATCAATGCCACCGGGCGCATCCTGCAGGGCCGTGTCGATGCGGCCAACCCGGCTGATCTTGAAGTCCGCCTCAGTCGCATGGGACTCGACCTTGTCAATTTTCGCGAGATGCCATCGAACGACAAGAATGTGACCGGTCGCGGTGTTAAACGCGTTGACCTGATTACCTTTTGTTTTCATCTCGAACATCTTGTGCGCGCCGGGGTACCGATTCTTGAGGGCTTGACCGACCTGCGTGACACCGTCGACAACAAGCGTCTGCGCGAGGTTACGGCCGCTTTAATTGAATCGATCGAGGGCGGCAAAAACTTGTCCTCGTCGATGGCTGATTTCCCGTTCGTCTTTCCAACCGTGTTTGTCAGTTTGATTAAGGCCGGTGAAGAAAGCGGCCAACTCAATCGGGTACTGGCGAAAGTGATTGAGAATCTCAAATGGCAGGATGAGCAGGCTGCGATCACTAAAAAGCTGTTGATCTATCCCGCGGTTGTGACCGTTGTCGTTATTGCCGTGTTGTTTTTCCTGATGATGTACGTCGTACCGCAACTTATTTCATTTCTCGCCACGATGGGGCAGGAACTGCCTTTGCAAACCAAAGCGTTGATCGCGACCTCCGGATTCATGACCGAGTATTGGTATGTCGTCTTGTTCGGCCCAATTCTCGCAGTTACGGGCGCAGTGGCGGCTTTCAAAACAAACCCGCGCTTTGCCGAGCGAGTTGATGAATGGATTTTGCACGTACCGATCGTGGGGCCAGTACTCGAAAAGCTCATCGTGACGCGGGTGTGTACGGTTTTTTCGATTATGTATTCTTCTGGCATAACCGTGCTTGAATGTATTCGTAACGCAGAGAACGTCGCCGGTAATCGCGCCATAGCGCGAGCGATTAACGAAGCCGGTCGTCAAATTGCTGACGGTGGAGGTATCTCGAAAAGTTTTGGCGACACCGGCCTGTTTCCACCCCTGGTGGTGCGCATGTTACGGGTGGGCGAGAACACCGGCGCACTTGAAGAGGCGCTCGACAACGTCACTTACTTCTACGCACGCGACGTGAGCGAATCCGTCGGACGCTTGCAAGCGATGATTATGCCCGCAATTACGCTCGTCCTTGGTTCCATCTTGTTTTGGATTATGGCATCGGTACTGGGACCGATATATGACCTCTTTACTCAAATCGACTTTTAGCAGCGCCGATACCCGGGTGCTTATGATCGCCGCGGAGCGCGCGATCCTGTACCTGTTTGATTCTGGTGAGATCACGCAAGCCTATATCTTCGGATCTGATGATGCCGGTTTGGCCTCATTTGAACGTTGCATGACGGAGCTCGAACCCGGCCCGCTTTGCATCCTTGTCGATGTGGTGGAAGAAGAATATCGGGCCGATACCATCCCGCACGTCAGCGGCGCGGATCGCAAAGCGGTCCTGCAACGTAAGTACGCACGCCTGTTTCGGGGCACTCGTTACCATCACGCGTTGCGCCAGGGGCGTGAAAGCGGCGATCGTCGTGACGATAGAGTTTTGCTGACCGCAATCACGCGTCCGGAAGTATTGACGCCATGGCTGGATATCCTGAGCGCACATAAGGTGCCGCTGGCCGGAATCTATTCCTTGCCGATTCTGAGCGAGCGAATCCTGAAGAAAATCGGCGCTACCGGTCCGAATGTATTGCTCATCAGTCTGCAAAAGGCGAGTGGCCTGCGGCAAACATTTTTCCGTGATGGTCATTTAAAGATTAGCCGCCTGGCTCACATGCCACGTCTCGGCTCCGTACCTTTCGCCGCCCACCTGATGGGCGAGGTTGAGAAACTGCGCCGCTACCTGAACAGCCTCGCCCTAATTTCCCGTGACAGCCCGTTGAGTATTTATATTCTTAGTTACGGGCAGCTTCTCAGCGAGCTCGAACAACACTGTCGTGACACCGACCAGGAGAAGTTCCACCTGCTCGATGTCGACGATGTTGGTTCGCGTCTGGGGCTGAAACAGACCGGCGAGTCGCATTACTCGGACTTGATATTTGCCAAAGTACTAGCGAGCAAGATTCCGCGAAACCATTACGCGCAGCCCGAAGAGACGCAGTTTTATTCCATGCATCGCACTCGCATCGGACTCGCGGTTGCAAGTTTGATGCTATTGCTCGCGAGTGCCGGCTGGAGTGGCTTCAGCTTCATTGAAGGTGTGCTACTGAAACAGCAGTCCCTCGATGCCGCGCAAAAGGCCGAGTTCTATCAGCAACGTTTCGAGATGGCGCGCAGCAAGTTACCGGCTACGCCAGTAGAACCGCGCGAGATTAAAACCGCGGTGGACGCCATCCAGGCGTTACGCAGTTACAAAAGCAGTCCCGAACCCATGCTGCAATTGCTCGGCGATGCGCTCGACCACAACCAGGCCGTCCAACTGGACGCCGTTAGCTGGAGTACGGAAGTAACGCTGGATGACGAGGCCGACGATTCCGGTGCCGGGATTGGACTTGACGGCCTTCCTATCGCCAGCAACTACGCGTACTTTCAGATCGCAGAACTTAATGGGCACCTGGCGCGCTTTTCCGGCGATTACCGCGGCGCTATTGATATCATTGACCGCTTGGCTGGTGAACTTGAGAAGCGACCGAACGTGGAGTCGGTTGAAGTGTTGCAATACCCGCTCGATGTTCGCTCCGATGCCAGCGTGAGTGGCTCAACGACAATCAACGAAGATCGAGCAGTGGCAGCGTTCCGATTGAAACTCGTACTCGGTGTGAGCGATGGCAGCCAAGAAAGTTGATTGGAGTATTTTGCGCGGCACGGTAATCGTGTTTACGGTTTGCGTGCTGGTGTCGATTGGAATGCTCGCTGCAAGTTTCTACTTCAAACAGAACATGCAGCGCGAATATCAATCCAACCACATGCTCTTCCGCAACGCGAGTCAGCAATACCTGGCAGTCGACGAGGAAGAGCGCATCATCGAAGAGTTCTATCCCGAATTCGTACGCCTGTTCCGGGCCGGCCTGTTGGGCCAGGAACGCCGTCTCAGTTGGCTGGAAACATTGCGTCGCGCAGGTGACGCGATAAAAATTCCGGACTTGAACTACAAACTTGAAGCGCAACGTGAAACGACGCTCGAATACGAATTGGACATCGGCGGCTACATCGTGCGCGCCAGTGCGATGGATTTACACCTGGGATTAATACATGAAGGCGACATCCTGCGCCTATTAGACGTACTCGATCGCGACGCCCTGGGGCAATACACGGTCAGGGAATGTAACTTCAGCATTGTTGACAAGGAATTTGACCTCGATGCGACGCGCCCTAACGTGCAGGTCGATTGCAAACTGGACTGGTTGACGCTTGATCTGAGTGGTACTGCGGAGCTGTCGTTATGAAATATGTGGTCAGGATGGTGCTGCTTGGTGCGCTCACGCTGGCACACCCGGCCAGCGCCCAAGAGCTTGGGCGATTGTTTTTGACCCCTGAGCAGCGCGCCGCCCTTGACCACGCTCGTTACGTTGAAACGGCGTCAACGGCGGACGGACACGACGATGGAGAAGCTTCCGTATCGTTGGTTGCAGAAGACCTGCCAGTGACGAGTTCGAACGCAGTGCGCGTCGACGGATACGTATCGCGTTCGGACGGCCCGCAAACGGTGTGGGTGAACGGGATGGATTCCCATCAGGGTAATTTCGGCGACATCGGCCTTGACCCCCACCAGGTTACCCTGGAATCCGCTCGTGTCAGGTTACCTCTGGGCGATGCGCCCCGTGGGATCCTGCTCAAACCGGGGCAATCATTTGATCCAGTTTTAAATGAAGTCAGTGACGCCTATGAAATAGCGCGACCAGCAACTGGCGAGGGCACGGACGACTAACCGGGCCATGACAAAAAGCGCGCAGGAAGCGCGCTCAGGCAAAAGGAGTTTGCCAAATGAAAACGCCGTTCCCATCCGCGCGCGAAGCCGGTTTCGCTGTCCTGGCGCTCATGACCGTCATGCTCACGGCGTCGTCGGTCTACCTCGCTGGACACTTCACAGATCGTGCGGGCGAGCGCCGACATCAGAGCGCGGCAACGAAGGCAGCTCTGGACCAGGCGCGCCAGGCGCTGCTCGGTTACGCCGCCGCCTACCCTGATCGAGTCAATCCGCGCTTCGGCCCCGGTTATCTGCCTTGCCCCGCTCGTAACCGGCGCGGCATAGCGGGTTCGGCGTGTTCGGTGACGACCGGATCCACACTCGGACGATTCCCATGGCACACGCTGCGCACGAATGACATTCGCGATTCGAGCGGACAGGCGTTGTGGTACGCGGTATCCCAGGCACACCGCTATAACCCAAAACTTGAGCCCCTGAATAGTGACGTAGCCGGGCTTGTGATGGTCGACGGCGAACAGACTGTCGCCGTGCTGATTGCGCCCGGCCCGCCACTTGCACAACAACACTATCGTGGGTCCCGGCCGCTGCCGAACAATTCCTGGAACATCAGAACGCAGACGGTAACGCAGCAAGCTTTACGCGCAACCCGCTCACCACGCCCGCGCACAACGACCAAACTGCGTTGCTCACCCGTCGCGATTTGATGGCAGCGGTAGAAACCCGAGTACTCGGGGAATTGGCGCAACGCCTGAATATGTTCGCCTCGCTTAACGGCGGACGCTACCCCTGGTTGTCCCCCCAACGTGCCGCAGCATCGGCATCGCGGCTCAGTGAAGTCGGTCAGCGAGAAGGATGGCTACCGTTCCATTATTTCGATCCTCAGCGCTCCATCGATGCGCAGGACAGCTTCGCCGCTGATATTGCGCTTAGCTGGGAGCTTAACGACGCGACTGTCTCGCTCGACGACGCCGACGGTCTCATACCGCAGGGGTGTCTGTCTCGGTTGCCCTGCACAGCACTTGCCGGCATGGAGTTAGCTGTCGCTCTGGCTGGCCAGGCAACCTGCTTGTGGTGGTCCCCTGATGAGCTGGTGCCGCCGCGCGAAGTGGCACGTTGTGAGCTTGAGCGCGCCCAGCGTGATGGCGACTGGGCGTTCGATTACCGAGTGAGTTTCGCAATTCGCAATGATGCCCCAAACCTGAGCGTCTCTCCGCCGACCTTAGCGCGAGCGCGCACCCGCAGCGTCGTCGTCAATCAGCCGGGTCAACTCGGCGCGCTGCCGGGACTGTTTATCGAAATATCGCTCACCGTCAGCCACCTCGATGGCCGCAGCGCTCACATGAGTCTGAGCAGCAACGCAGCCACGCAGGGCTTCTTTGCTGTGCATGGTATTCCGTACGCGCCAGACGTTAATCACGGTGAACTGCCGGCCTGGTTAATTCGCAACGGATGGTACGAGCGCGTGTTTCTGGCCTTCGCCGAGTCCGATTGCTTGGCGCGTCTGGAATGTCTACGCGTCGAGATCTCGCGCGCGGGGCGCTCGCCCACGATGCATGGAAACGTGCGAGCAGTGGCGATTGCAGCGGGCCCGGCTCTGCCTGGATTTATGCAGCGCGCTGCTGACAGTGACATTGCTGCATGGCTGGAGCAGGGTAATCGACGGGCAGGCGATCGCAACGAGCCGTTCTCCGTTGCACCCGCATCATCGCTGTTTAACGACAGACTGCGCATCATCGAACGTCTGCCATGAATCGCAAAAATAGTGGGTTTACCTTGCTTGAGATGGCGGTTGTGCTCTTCATTGCTGGCGCACTATTCGCAGCCACACTCACGCCTTTGCGAGTCCAGTTGGAGTCGCGCGCGCGGCGAGCCACCGAGGTGATACTCGAGCAGTCCGTGGAGGGTTTATACGGTTTCGCGCTTGCCTTCGCTCGTTTGCCATGTCCGGACGCAGAGCAGAGTAGCAATGGTCGTGAAGACCGCCTTGGAACGCGCGCCTGTCTAACCAACGAGGGCTTTCTTCCCTATGTGGACCTGGGTGTTCCGGGCTACGACGCCTGGGGAAACCGTGTCCGCTACCGAGTCACAGCGGCAACGTCACTGTCGCCAGGTAGTGGCGCTAATTTCGCCGCTACTGATGATGGTATTTGCCGTTCGGACGATGGTGACCTCGATCTGTGCGAAATGGGCGACGTAGAGATCCGTACCCGTGGTGATAATCCTGCCACGCCATTGGCGGAGGGGGAGTTCGATTTTGTTCAGGCCAACGCCGTGCCCGCCGTGGTGTTATCGCATGGGGCGAACGGATACGGGGCTGTTAGCCAGCAGGGACGCCCACGTGCACGCGTTCCTGCGCGAAATCGCGACGAGTCCGAGAACGTCGATAGTGATGCGGTTTTCTATGCGCGAATCTACGCCGCCGATCAATCGCCATGTAACGACGACGAAAACGAGTCAGTCGCGATGTGTGAATTCGACGACATTTTGCGCTGGCTGTCGCCAACGATTCTGAACAACCGTCTCGTTAGTGCGGGCCAATTGCCGTGAGGCTGAAGGTGGTGTCTTACGCCATCGATGACCCTACCCTCCATTCACTACACACGCGGTCAAGGTCACTAGCGGGCGCCTAGGGCGTAGCGGTGACGCCAGGCCAGAGCGGACTGAGCCGGGTCAGTTGCCAGTGCCGCTCGAACGCCCGGTGGCTGGGCAAAAAAGCGCAAAACCCACCTCGCCATCGCGGTTTTCGTTGAGGTTTAGTTCGCAACCGCTCAACTGCGCTTGGCGGGCCGCCTGATATAAGCCAATGCCGAGGCCAGTGCGGGATTCAACCGGGCCGCGAAAGAGTTGCTTACCCAGGCGCTCGTTGATTGCCGAACCATCATCGGTCACCGTCGCGGTCACACCGGTCGCGCTGGCTTCAATGCTCACATTGATGCCGGAGCCGTCGCCCGCCGCGATTTTATTCCGCGCATTGTCGATCAGATTATCCAGCACGCTATCAAAGCAGTCGGCCGGAATGGTCCATTCATATGGCCCGAGAGTCTCTGCGCAGTGAACGTCGTTGGCTGTGACCCGTGCGATAACCGAGTCCCACCAGACGCGGGCGTCAACCCACAGCGGTGCGTTGGCTTCCGGCCGTTCCAACTTATCCAATGCGAACTGCAAACGCCTCGCTATGTCTGGCAAGCGGCGTTTGAGCAAATCGAAACCGCGACGTTTTTGCTCGTCGGTGGTGGCGACCTGCAGAGAACCAGCGAGCGTATTCATGGTTTGCAGGAGGTTTTTGACGTCGTGGGTAACGCGTGCACCGGTCTCGTAAATGGCCCTTAAATGCGCTTCGCTGGCTTCTTCATTCTCGCGGCGCTTAGCGGCATAAAAATGTCCCAGCACCTGAATCAGCAGGCCGCCGTGAATGAGCAGCGCGGCGCTGAATTCGCGCTCAGCGAACAGCGTGACTTTGAGATCGCCGGCTTCAACATCAAGGTAATGCTGCGAGCGTCTGCCCTCGATGCCATGTGAAAATCCCGTACTCCATTCCAGTCCGCAAACCCATGGAATGTCGTTGAGTTGTGCTACAGCGGCGGCCAGAAAATCGTCGGCTCGGACACTCTGCGCAGCGAGATTGGCGATATTCCCGAGCCACGCCTCGAATGGTGTCCCGATATTGAGTACCGATTTCTCCCACACCGCCAACAGGCCGATATTGCCCTGGCCAGGCGTTGTCATCCAACTGAGAAAGAACAACAGCATGCTCAGCGCCATTAGGATCGCGACGAGTGCGAGCGGGTAGGCAATGTTCAGACGCAAGGTCATCAATACACTGAAAACGGCGAGCAAGGCAGTCAACAGGGTGAAGGTAATACCGCGAAAAAAATCGACTGCGAACGGATCTCGTTGTGGTGCTGAAATTGCCGGGAAAGCGAACAATGCCATCGGCAACAGATAGAGACCAAACTGAAAAGTTTTGCCGATGCCGCCTCCCAGAACGCCGCCTAAAAATAGTGACGATGTGCAACTGATCAGAAACTCGGAAATCAGAAAAGCCAGCGTGATCATGTACACGAAGCGTTCTTGCCGAGTCGAAAACGAGCGCCCGGCGACCATCCCGATCAGCAGCATCATCCACGCAAAGACGCTCCACCAACTGAGCGTTGCGACCAGCGCAACGACCAGTAGCGCGATCAGTGCGACACTACTTAGCTGCAGGTGCTGGTCTTGCTGCCAGATCGGTTGCCACATGAAGAACAAGCCGAGATGGGCAGTCATCAAAGCAGATGAGAGGGCCGAGTCGAGACCGGCATCCAGAGCCGCATGCAACACCAATAGCATGCACGCGAGCACCCAGTTCTCGTGGCGGCGATTAAAATAGGCTCGCAGGTCAGGCACCGCTCGGTCCTCGCGGACAAACCAACTTGTGGTTTGTGTCGGGTTTAATGTTTGGGCTGTAAAGTTCCAACTGCTTCCAGCGCTATAGTATCCAAAGTTATCATTGCGCCGACGCAAACGCCGGACCAGTTTATGCGCTACGCAGTCTTGAGTATTGCTCGCTTTACCCTCATCGAGGGTGTCCGTACACACATCGGCGCGGTTACCGTTGGCATACTTGCTCTGGCGGTGCTGGCGGCAGAGTTCAGCACAGGGCTCGCCCTAACGGACAGTCAATCCTACCGCACGGGTGTCTACGCGGCGCTAAGCCGTTTAGCGCTGGTTTTCGTGGCCGTTTTATTTGTCGCCAGTAGTGTGGTGCGCGAGCTGCAGGATCGGATGCTTGATTTAACCTTGTCGCGACCGGTCTCGCGTACGAGCTGGTACCTGGGGCGGGCGTTCGGGTTCTGTATTCTGGCGTTCGGCATGGCTAGTCTCGCGGCGTTGCCTTTGTTGTTCAGCGCAACGCCCTATCAAACAGGGTGTTGGGCCATCTCGCTGTTTGCCGAGCTATGTCTGCTTTCGATTGCCTGCCTGACATGTGTGGTCACGCTCCGCCAGGTCACTCTGGCGGTGATGGTGACGGGTGCCTTCTATTTACTCGCGCGGAGCATCGACGCTGTGGTGCTCATGAGTCGGGGCCCGACTGTCGATCCGACGGCGTTAAGTTCCGAGGTCATCGCGAAGGGCGTTGAATTAATCGCGCTCGCCGTGCCGGCCCTTGATCGTTTCACCAACAGTGCCTGGTTAGGCGTTAATGCGGTCCCGCCCGACCTTAGCAACGTGTTGTTGCAAAGCGGCATTTACGCCAGCCTGTTAATCGCGATTGGGTTGTTCGATCTTTATCGCGTGAATGACTGAGTGTCCATGTCGCGCGACGAAAGAAAAATCAGTTCAGTTCCGCCGCTGCTGCTGCTGTTTCTGGTCGCCGCGTTATGCGCGCAAGGGATCTGGTCACGCTATCTCAGCGATCCAAGCGTAACGGTGACGGCACTACCGACCCCCCCATCAGCGAGTATTCTCAAGGTTGCGGCACTTGGGCAGCCCGACGTTCTCGCGCGCGTGCTGATGTTGTGGCTGCAGGCCTTTGACTATCAGCCCGGTGTCAGTATCGCGTTCAGAGATCTCGACTATGTGCGTCTCGAAGTCTGGCTCGAGCGCATCCTGCAACTCGATCCCCAGTTCGAATACCCGTTGCTTGCCGCTGCACGCTTGTACGGTGAGGTTGCCGATGAAGTGAAGCAGCGGCGCATGCTCAAATTTACCGCGCGTCAGTTCCGTCGTGATCCGCAGGTGCGCTGGCAGTGGATGGCGCACGCGGTATATATCGCCAAGCATCGTTTGGAAGATTTGGATCTGGCACTCGACCTGGCCCGGGAGCTGCACGCCCTACCGGCGACAGACGCCATCCCGTCGTGGGTGCGCCAAATGCATATTTTCGTGCTCGAAGATATGGGTGAACTTGAAAGTGCGAAGGTTCTGCTCGGCGGTTTGCTCGAAAGTGGCGAGATCACTGACCGTCACGAACAATGGTTTTTATCCCAACGATTACACGAACTCGAACAGCGCTCCGAAGGCCACTAGTTGTAGCCGTCTGCGCGTGAAACTTTATAACCGCTCATGCTGAGTCGGCGCATCCATCGAATAATTAAGCTCACCACCAAAGGTAATTATCCCGTCCCAATCAGATGGCAGGGTATCGCGTGCCATACGTGACAGCATGACCTCGTACCAGAATACGGACGAATCGATTTCGAGTAGGTTTTGAAAACGCCCGACAGCCGTTTTCCAGTCGCCGCTGTAGTAAGCCGCCAGCGCTAACGCTTCATCTTGTAAATGTGGACTTTCGCTGGTCGTCGCCGTAAGTGGTTCGAACACGCGGCCGGCCATGCCACGGCCTTTTACCCGCACATGATCGATTTCGCGAAAGCGAGTGTCTGGCGTAGCTGATTTGGTCGCCGCGCTGACCAGAATCGCGACCCGATAAGCACGCGTCAGACCTTCCAGGCGCGCCGCGAGATTTACTGCGTCGCCAAGAACCGTATAGGCAATTCGATAGCGCGAGCCCATGTTGCCGACGTTCATCACACCGCTGTTAATGCCGATGCCGATCTCAAGGGCCGGCCATCCGCGCTGAGAAAACTCCTCGCGTAGCGACTTCATACGTAGCTGCATCGCGAGCGCACAATTGACGGCTCGTGTTGCGTGATCATCTTGCGCAACCGGTGCGCCCCAGAAAGCCATGATGGCATCGCCGATATATTTGTCGATGGTGGCCCCGTAGCCATGCAGCACGTCGGTCATGGCGGTCAGGTATACGTTAATCATCTCAGCCAGTTCGCGCGGCTCGAGCTCCTCCGATATCCGCGAGAAGCTTTTGATGTCGCAAAACATAACCGACAGATCGCGCGCCTCGCTAGCCATCGAAAACGCTTCGGGTTGACGACTAAGCTCTGCAACCAGAGCCGGAGGGACATAGTGCCCGAAGGCATCCACCAACTTTTGCTTTTCGTGAGTCTCGACAAAATAACTGGACAGCACGTTGACCGAAAATAAAATCAAAATGGCCAATAGCGTGTATTCAAGCGGAACCAGTGGCGGCGGCACCGGATAGGCCCACGCGATGTAGAACGGTGGCGCCATCGCTGACAGCGTAAGTAACGACGCGGCTATCGGCGGCAGCGAGGGCAGCAGCACCGCGAGCAGTGCACCAACGGCGAGGAACACCAGGAAATCGAGCTACACGAGTTGCGGCGGGATCAGGCCGTTTTTGAGATCGGTGAAAATTTGCGGATTTATCGCGATGCGCCCGCCGAGCATGAAGCGAAAATCAGTCAATCCGAGGGCATTGAAGACAAACACGCCGAACACCAGAAATATGAGCAGGGACTGGAGTCGGTAAACACCGGTTGGAAAATGCAGCATCATGAGGCGTTCGCGAGATTCTTAGTGGTTATATTCGAGTTATCGAATCTAGCCTATCAGGCCGCCAATCGACACCGGACGATATTTTTTAAGCGGCGAGAGTGTCGAGATTTCAACGCTTTGTTGTTGAAATCTCGACAGCTACGCGGTTATTGGGTCAGGGCACCCGAGTGCCAGATCATCTACGCCCCATAACAATCAATACCTTAACGTTTTTGGCATGGCTCCTGCATTGATTTGTGCAAATAGAATCCCCTAAAGGAGAGGATCATGCCCCCCATCAACCGCCAACAAGGCTTCACCCTGGTCGAAATGGCCATCGTCCTGGTCATTATCGGATTGCTACTCGGTGGCATCCTGAAAGGTCAGGAACTGATTACCAGTGCTCGTGTGCGTAACATCGCCGATCAAAACAGCGGTGTGCAAGCAGCCTATTACGGATTTATTGATCGTTATCGACAGGTGCCGGGCGATTGGGGCCAGGCTAATGCCGTGCAGGCCATACCGGGTGTGTTGACCGGAGGTGACGCGAATGGACGGCTGAGTGGCGATTGGGTCGAGGGGCTGGCCCTGTGGGAGCACTTGTCCAAGTCGCGCTTTATCCAGGGGAACTACGTCGGCGGTACAGGCCAACCGACTGCTGACTCGACCGACAAAGCGCCGCGAAACGCTTTTAATGGCTTCTTGATGTTGTTCCGTAGTTCGGATTACTTCGATACCGCAGCGGCGCCAACCGAACAGTTGAATCTCGTGCTCGGCGCAGGCATCCCGGTTAATGTGCTGGCTGAACTTGATCGCAAGATTGACGATGGTCTGCCTCAGTCAGGTGTATTGCGCCACGCCCTCACAACTGCCGGGCTGACGTTTGATGCGCTGTCACAATCATCTGCAGATTGCGTTGCGGCGACCACAACCCCGCCAAGCTGGGATATCGCGACCAACCAACAGTTATGTAACGCCGTATATCTCTATTAAGGCGTTTAAGTTCACGCTGAGATCATAAAAGCCCGCCTTGCGCGGGCTTTTTTTGCTTTGTCGACGTTATCGGTGACCGCCCAGTTATGTCGAACTTGCTCGAATTCACCCAGGTCTGCAAATCATTTGGTGAACGCCCAGTTCTGTCGAACGTGTCGCTCACCGTCGCGCGTGGCGAGGCGGTCGGATTGGTCGGCGTCAACGGTGCCGGCAAGACTACTTTGATTCGTGGATTGCTCGATCTGAATCGGATCGATGACGGTACAATTTTGATTAACGGCCTGCCGCAAACGCACACGGCCGCCCGTCAAGCTCTGACCTATCTGGCAGAGCGCTTTAGCGCGCCAACCTTCGCGACAGGGTACGAATTGATTCGCCACCTGCTCGCTTTGCACGGAACCGCAGCGACGGTCGGGCGTGTCGAGGAGGAAGCACGGGCGCTCGGGCTGGACCCCGCTATGCTGGCTCGTCCGACGCGGGAATATTCCAAGGGCATGATGCAGAAGCTGGGGCTGATAGCGTGCATTTTGCCGGACTGTCCGCTGCTCATTCTCGACGAGCCAATGAGTGGGCTCGACCCCCTCGCGCGGGCGCTGTTCAAACGCAGACTGAGTGGCCTGAAAGACGCTGGAGTGACGCTGTTTTTCAGCACCCACCTACTTATCGACGTTGATTCGCTATGCGACCGAATCGTGGTGCTGAACGGCGGACAGGTAGTGTGGGACGGTGCGCCACAACAGCTCATAGCCGAACGTGCTGCGACATCGCTCGAGCAGGCGTTTTTAAATCTCGTCGATCCAGCTCACGCATGAACTCGAGCGGCACATTTGAGACCCAGCAGGTCTCGTTGGGCACACGATGACAACTGTGGAGAGACGCATTGAGCGCGAGTGCGCAGTCGCACTCGACAAAGTTGAGAGAGAGCCGTTTAACTAACGCTAATTAAGAAGAATTATCTACGATTTCAAAGTCATGGGTGATTTCCACCACATCGCGCAACATGATTGTCGCCGAACAGTACTTTTCTGCTGACAGCTTGACGGCGCGCTCTACGCTCGCAGTTTTCAACTCCACGCCAGTCACAACAAAGTGCAGATGGATACGCGTGAACACTTTCGGAATGGTCTCGGCGCGCTCTGCTTCGAGCTCAACCCTGCAATCGCTGATGGCCTGGCGGGATTTCTTCAAAATCGACACCACATCAAAAGCGCTACAGGCGCCAAGGCCAGTAAGGACCAGTTCCATCGGACGAATGCCGGCATTTCTCCCGCCGGCTTCGGGCGGGCCGTCGATGACGATGGCGTGACCACTACCCGACTCACCGACGAACATTGCCCCGTCGACCCATTTGATGGTTGATTTCATGTCCTGCTGATCCTCGGTTGTACTGGCTAAATCGACGGCTATGATCTATATAGAATAAACAGTTAGGAGCGGAATGATTAGTATCTTCTGAAGAATTTTAATAGAATTTGACAACCGGCGGCCGATAAACCATAAAAAGAACACGAAGACCGTTGGGCAGTGTCCGTAAATCCAAAAAGGAATTTGCCATGAGCGCCGTGCAGCCCGTGAGCCCAACCAACGACCAATACATTCAAAATTTTCTGGAGCATTGCCACCGCAAACAATATACGGCCAAGAGCACCATCATTCGCCAGGGAGACCCATCGCACGAGTTGTTTTATATCGTCAAGGGTTCGGTCACCGTGATGCTCGAAGACGACGAAGGCCGCGAATTAGTGTTGGCATATCTCAACCCCGGCGACTTTTTCGGCGAGATCGGTCTGTTCAACGAGCACGTCAATCGAAGTGCTTTGGTACGCGCAAAAACGACCTGTGAAGTAGCGACCATCAGCTACGATCGTCTCAAAAGCATGTCGACGGTGTTCCCTGATTTATTGTTCGCCATTTCGTCGCAGCTGGCTAACCGCCTGCGCAAAATGAATCGCAAGATCGGCGATCTCGCATTTATGGATGTGTCCGGTCGTGTTGCCCGTACGCTGCTTGATTTGTGCAAAGAGCCCGACGCGATGACTCACCCCGATGGGATGCAAATTCGTGTAACCCGTCAGGAGTTGGGTCGAATTGTCGGCTGTTCGCGTGAGATGGTTGGGCGCGTATTGAAGGCACTGGAAGAGCAGCACCTGATCAGCGTCAGCGGCAAGACCATCGTCGTTTTTGGTGTCCGTTAGCGAGGTCGCTCTGACCTCTTAGTGAGTCTGGCGCGGATAACCGTCAGCCAGTGGCTAGCCTTAAGGCGAGCACGTGCCGAGCAAAATGATGAAAGTTACTTGCAGTTCCGTCCGCGTCGCCGGTTTTGACTGGCGCGGAATCAGGCGGTTTCGGATTGCGTCATAGACGAACTGGAGCAAATCCGTCGTGGCGCTGATAGCTTCTGAAAAAGATTGCTAGCGGTCCCCGTTCACGAACATTTCCGGCTCCTTTTAACCAGCCGCTGTCTAACTAACCGACTGGCCCGGCTTCCCTTTCCCAATACCAATCGAGCGACCGACCCATTTCGGACGTTCAAGATTCGCTTGGGCCGCCATCAATTCACGATATCCGGTCGCAATATGGGCTTCGAACGGCGCACTCCGTCGCGCCTTTAAATCGAAACTAATCGACAGTGTTTCCTGCGTTGCCAACAACGTCTCGCCTCGGAACAACTCCTGATAAATGTGCGCGCGCTTGCCATCAAAGTCGATGATGCGAGTTTCGACACGGAGCTTTTCGCCGAGCGAGGCTTCGTTTTGAAACGTAATGTGGGATTCAAGCGCGACTGTTGAGCGCAGTTCGCGTTCGATATAGGCCAAATCCAGTCCGACGATTGCCTTGTAGTCATCGATGCCCAGCTCGAAGGCCACCAGGTAGTAGGCAACGTTCATATGCTGGTTGTAGTCCAGCCACGCGGGCAGAACTTCGCAGTGTGAAATAACAATACCGCGGGCAGGAATCGGGAGTGCGCTCATGAGTCGTGGCTATCGTGCAAAGGACGATATTGTAGAAGAACCCGCGCCAGCGTCGAATCTTGACACCCCGGCCCTGAAACACCATGATCGCGCTCCCTGCCATGCAGGGATCCGAAGCGGTCGCCGGCAACGGCACTCCCCTGGCTATGTAGCTCAGCTGGTTAGAGCGCGGCANNGGTTAGAGCACAGCACTCATAATGCTGGGGTCGGTGGTTCGAGTCCACCCATAGCCACCATTTTTGTAACGCGCCGTTTCCCGTAGCGAAGCTCGACGACTGCGAGAACCACCGACCGACGGTCGGGGCGGTTCGAGACCCTCCCTGGCCGCGCCCGTAATGCGCAGCCGCAGACTTAAACGGACTCATCCAAATCCGCTCAGGTCATTGCGGATATCTGTACACAGAAGCCGATCCCCAGCACACTAACGCGCTCGCCAACCCGCCAGGCGTTAGTCTCGTCAATAGTCATGCTGAAATTCTTTCCCACCCAATGACCGATAGCGATGATGGCCGGAAGGCTGCTTGCTTTGTGCCAGCGTTTTGGAATCGCGGGCCGTTCTATTCCAGCTGTAGATCATCGAAATAATCTGAACCTGATCTGAAACACATACGTAATGAAACTAAGAAGTCTGAAGCGCCCCCGTAACGCTATAGCGCTGGCCCTGGTGGTGCTCTTATTGATGGTGACGGGTACGCTATTCCATCCCGCTTTTCAACGAAAAATGGTGCTCGACCACGTCGCGCCGCTGATGGACTCGCTGAGTCTTGAATCTATCCACATCACCCCCTGGTCGGTCGCAATTGACGGCCTTGAATTTAGTTACGCTGGTGGCCAATTCAGCTTGCCCGAGACGCGCCTGAGCTATTGCGTTTCTTCGCTGCTGTTCGGGAACGCGAATATCAAATTACTCGTCGTACGCGGCGCAGAGATTGACGGTTCCGAGTTCAAACCACCGCCGGGCGAACCGACTGATACGGTTTTCCCAGGACTTCTCAATGCACTCGACCACGGGCTCGGCTTCATCCTGGGGAGCGCCGACGTCAGCGCGAACATTGCGTTGCCGAACCAACAACGAGTTGACTTCACGTTATCAGGCGGGGACATCGAACCTGACGCGAGCGGCTCTCTCAAACTACGCAGCCGCTTCGAAGGTGGCGACAATTTTGGCACCGTGACTTCGGACGCAACGGTCTCCTTTGCCCAGCTTAGCGGCGGGCGATTCGCGTCATTGCGCGTGCTGACCGATATTAATGCGGCGCTGGTGGGGCTGCCCGAACCGGAAGTGCTATCGCTCGATGTGTTGGTGAAAGCATCCGGCGATGAGCGGGGTGAGTCGCATTGCGCCGCTGATCCGGAAACTATGACGGACGAACCGACGGCCGCGTGCCTGTCGCCAGAATCCGTCCAGATCACGCTCGAACAGTTTGACGGCAACGGTCTGGACCGCATGTTAACCACGCTCGATGGGACCTACGACGGCAATCTCGGCGAATTTTCCGGCACTTACGAGCTGGAAACCAACGAGCGCCTTGCGCAGCGCTACGTCGGCGAGCAATCGATACCGGCGTTCACGCAGAATTTAAGCGGGAGTCTCAATTTCAACATCGCGGCGCTGACCGGCGATATTACGATTGCCAGTGACTTTACGGTTGACGATTTACGGGACCTCGCTGCCAGCGAGGCGGTGCCGCAGCTCCTGACGCTGCACAATGACCTGCATATTTATTTACTTCCGAACGCAGAAATTCGGGTCACTCAACTCGACGGTCGCGTGAGTGATGATGCGAACTCACGTGCGCTCTCCGCACGACTTACCGACGATCTGCAGATTCCACTGAACGATGTCGACGGTTTCCTGCACCAGGATGTCGTTCTATTGGAATTCGATCTGCCGGGGATCCCGCTGCGCTGGTTTAATTTCCTTCTCGCTGACCAGGAAATCACCGCCGGCTTATTAACCGGTGGCTTCAGTATTTCAACCGACGAAAACGCCGTTTTGCATCTCACGCCGCAGCGCGCACTGCAGATTGAACAGTTGAGCATTGTCGCGGATGACCAAATTATCGTCGACAAACTAGAGGCACGGGTGAATCCGTCGTTCCATTACGACCGGGCGTCTTTGCAAGTCACACTGGACGACCTGAAAGCGCTCT
Source organism: Proteobacteria bacterium UBA981 (assembly GCA_002292285.1). Taxonomy (GTDB): domain Bacteria; phylum Pseudomonadota; class Gammaproteobacteria; genus UBA981. Next base: position 169,320 of record DBBP01000027.1, on the reverse strand, counting down.
CCGGCGACACGGAACTCGCGAGTCTGCAAGCGCAGGCCACGGTCTTTTTCTAAGGTTCGCAAGCGGGAAATACAATTGCAGCGCTAAACGGCGAATTCGCTGTTCATGAACTGATTTCGTTATTGAATGTCGTGGCGCTGACGGATTTGAAAATTCCCGAGCATCTCAAACTTGATCTGAACACTATCGTTCGTCAGGGCGAAACGAAAACACAGGTTACAGCCCTCAATGCCAGCATCACCGAAGCTGACGGCACCCAATTATTGCAGGCCGCCTTGTTGCAACCTCTTCCGGCGGCAAACGAGACCTTCGAAAATGCCCGTGGCGATATCGCGCGTCTCGCGATTTCTGCCATCGAGCTCGATTGGTTTTCCGCCTTCATACCGGACATGGGAGTAGCGGGCAGACTTACAAGCGCCGAATTCATCCTGTCGGTGGCACCGGCCGGCGAACCGGTTATCAAAGCGAGCAAGCCCTTGCGTCTGCGTAACTTCAACCTGACTACCGGCAGTAACCGCACGCTGAACAACCTCGATATCAGGGTTAGCCCTAACGTAGTGTTGACCGAATCGGGCACCCGCATCGGCTACAAAGGACTGCGAGTTTCGAGCGCTGGCAACACACTCGTTAGTGGTCGAGGTGTCGTTACGCTAAACGAGGCCGACACGACTGCGCTCGCAGCAAGTGGGAAGATCAGTATTGATATTGAAGCCGTGGCGCAACAACCGGTCATCGCTGAACAACTCGAGGCGACACTCGATGGCCGACTTAGCCTCGATGCCGAATACCGCCTTGAATACAGCGAGTCCGGGATTGATATCAGTCGCCTTAAGGCAAACGTGTACTACGACGACGAGCAACCGCGCGTGTCGCTGGCAACAGATTCCGGCATCCATATCCAGACGGCCCTTGACGCTGGTCAATCTGAACTTGGCCGGGCGCGCGGCCAACTCTCGCTCAACGTTAATGACCTGACGCCCGGTCCATTTGCCGGCATGCTCAGTGAGTATGGGGTTTCGTTCGGCGACGCCAATGGGCGTGCTGTGCTTACCTCTGCCGATGGTTCCCTGCGTTTCGAAAGTACAGAGAGCCTGACCGTGCGGAACATTCGCATCAGCGGTGAAGAAGGTGAAATCGCGCCACCGGTTAATCTGAGCGCCACCTTGAAGACCACCTTGTCGGCCGACGAGCTTGTCTTCGCCCTGGCTCCAGCCAGTTTGAGCTTTGTCGAGAAGGCCGAGCTCGAAGCAATCGGTCTGCAATTGAGCGCGACAGTGCAAAACAGCGCTGAACAGCCATCGCTAAAGAACATGAAGGCGGCACTGACGGTGCAGTTGCCCGTGATGCTTGAACAACTGCAGATCATGCCAGGGCACCGTATGTTGAGCGGCGCGTTGAACGCAGACGTCGCCCTCACAAGCGAACACGATCTGATTTCAACCGTGCGTATTGATCAGCTGATGGCCGGTAGCAAGTTGCCGATCGACCATCTGACCATCGATGTCCGCGGGAGCCTGGTCTCTGATGGCGGTTTCTCGGTCACTGGTCCGCTGGCGATTGTGGGCGTTACCGGGACTTCTGATATGGCCGTGAACGTAGATTACGCACCACAGGAAAACGACGAAAACGTGCTCCACACGTCGCTTACAAGCACCGCCCTGTACCTGAACGACCTACTGAGTTTTATAAGCGAAATCGCGCCGGAACAAGCGGTGCCGACTGGCGCTGAAGAAAAAGATGCAGAGTTGACTCCGACTGTAGCGATCGAGAACGGGAATCTCGAGCCAGATGAGCAGGCGTTCTGGGATCTCATTCCTTACACGACGGTCACAGACCTCAGTATCGATCAGCTGCACTACACGGAGTTCCTGATCATTCGTGACATCAATGGTCGCATTGAGTTGGCATCAGACAAGCTCGAGTTAAGCGGCTTTGAAAGTCATTTTCACGAAAGTCCGATGAAGCTTGATATCGCTCTGTCGTTCACGCCCGGAACGGAACCGTACTCGCTGGTTATGAACGGGAGCATTGAGGATTTCGATCTGGCTACCTTCCAACAGGAACTCGAGCCCGAGTCGACGCCACGTGCCGTCGGTCTGTTTAACATGCATTTGCAAGCAAGCGGGCAATCACCCAACGTTGGTGAGTATCGCAATCGTCTTTCGTTCGACGTGCAACTTCGCAGCGAAGATGGCCAGTTCCGACTCCTGAATCCGGATAGCGCCATGGTCGCCGGCAGCACAGAGCTTCTTGGTAAAGTTGGCGAGGGGATCTCGTATGTACCTACAGGCCTGTTCGGACTGGGTGCCGCCGCGCGCCTGGCCGAGTACATAAAAGTCATCGACTACGACGAGATTGACGTACACCTTATCCGCGGACTCTCGAAAGACATCGAAGTCGAACGCTACGAAGTGCGTAATAAAGAATTGCGTATGACTGCAACCGGGGGTATTCAGTATCAGCCCGGCGTCGATGTGGCGAGCAGTCCGTTAGAGCTCGAAGGCCAGCTCAATTTTCTCGGCCGCGGTGCGGCCATCATGTACGACCTCAATCTCTTACAGGACACTCGCGACGAAAAAAATTACTGGAAGGGTCCGCAAATTCGCTTCACAGGCAGCGCGATTAACAATACCTCGAACCTTGAATCCATCGTCTCGACGGCCAGCGATGCCGCGTTAAAAGGCGGGGTCACCCGGCCTATCTCGGGCTTGATCGGAAACATCAAATACCGCTGGTTCGGCGACGACGCGCGAGACGAAAACAGCGGAGCTGCCAAAACTTCACAGACACCTTCTCAATAAGTCCAGGCGCGGCTCTCGGAAACGCATTCGCATCAAGGCGTTCGACCGGACGAACTTCCTAAATGGCGAATTGCGGCTGCGCCACCAACGACACCGCTCCGTTCTCGCCGAAGCCGCTCGCGTCAGTTGTTATCGGACCTCTTCATGCTGATCACTGTGCGCCTCCAACCGAGCGACGTCACTTTCTTCGATGATGCCAGCCTGCGTTGGTAGAACGGCTCTTCGTTCGATATGTTCAACCAGTGCTGCCACCGAAGCACCGGTGATTCTCAGGAACGGCGCCGGATAGATTCCGACCCAAAATACCAGCGCTATCATGACAGCAGCCAGCGCAAACTCGCGTGGCATGAGGTCGCTCAGTTTAAAAGCGTTTTTCCCCGGCGGGCCGAAGAAGGCGCGCTCGTAATACCAGAGAAAATAGCCGGCACTTAAGATCACGCCGAGCACGGCCACCGCAGCGACTCGCCAGTCGCGTAACGACGAGCCGATGAGCACCATGAACTCGCCGAGGAAACCGCTGGTGCCGGGCATGCCAATAGAGGCAATGCCCATAACGAAGAAGGCGGCTGCGAGACGCGGCGCTTGGCGGGCGATGCCGCCGAATGCAGACAATTCACTTGAGCCCGTGCGCCAAAGAAGCCCGCCGACCAGAAACATCAACACGGTTGAGGTCAGACCGACATGCAGCATCAGGATCAAACTGCCCTGGACGCTTTGCATGTTCAGTGAGAACAGACCGAGCACCATCAGGCCAACGTGGCTGACGCTTGCAAAAGCCATCAGACGGCGCAGATTGGATTGCACCAGCGCGATGGCGCCGCCGTAGAGCACGCTCGCCGCACCGAGCCAGGTCATCAGACTGGACCACTCGTAACTCGCCTCAGGCATGATTGGAATAACAAAACGCAGCATGCCGTAAGTGCCGAGTTTAAGACCGACCAGTACTATCGCCATGCCGATCGGACCTTCCATGAGCATCGTTGGCATCCAGGTATGGAACGGCGGCACTGGACCCTTGACCGCGAATGCGGCGAGCATCAGGAAGAACAGCAGGGTCTGGTTCTCAGGGTTGATCGGCACGTTCATTAAGCTCAGGAAGTCGAAGCCTTGCCCGGCGACCGCGTTACCGGCCGCGACAGCATCTTGGTAATTAAGATTGAGCATGATGATCGCGATCAGCAGCGGCGCCGATCCGACCAGCATGTACATGACGTATTTCATGGCGGCGTATTGACGTTGCGGCCCCACCCCCCAGAGTCGGACGAGAAAGTAGGACGGGAGCAGCGCCAGCTCCCAGAACACAAAAAAGGAGAGCAGATCGAGTGAAACGAAAATGCCCATGGTGATGGCTTCGAACAACATGATGCAGGTCAGGTAGAAGCGCCCGCTGCTGCGCCCGCCGGCAGGTGGTGAACAGATCAGCGTCATCAGAAAAACGAGCGCGGTCAGTGGCACGAATAAGACGCTTATGCCGTCCACCCCGAAGTGCAGTGATGCACCGAGGCCGGGCATCCATGTCATCCGTTCAACGAACTGAATATCGGCCGTGCCAGGCACGAACTCAATGACTAAGAACACCGCCAGCGCGAGCTCCAGGATTGCCCCGCCGACAGCCGCTTGGCGTTGTGCGCTTTCGCTGCGCAGACATTGCAGCAAAATTGCAATTGCGATCGGTAGCACAACGAGTGCGCTGAGCAGCGGAAAGCCTAGCTGGTCGGCGGCCAAGATTTCTTTCATTCCCTATTGCTCTTCCGTGGCCGCGTAGGCAACGCGACCTGCTGGCGAAGTAACGGGTTTGGTCTGCGCCAGCGCGGTCGCTTTGTTCACGTGCGCTTCGATCGCGCGCAGCGAGCCGTTCATGGTGTTCAAGAAGGGCGTGGGGTACATGCCGATGACGATAACGAAAGCGATTAAGGTACCTGCGATTCCGAGCTCGCGTTTGCCAAGATCACCCGCAACCGGCCCTTTGGCGTCACGGGCATCGCCGAGAAAAGCCTGCTGGTAATACCAGAGGAAATAACTTGCCGAGAGCATGGTCCCGAGACCCGCAGCGCCTGCCATCCACGGAGTGACCTTGTACGCGCCCAGTATGATCAAGTGCTCGCCATTAAAGCCACTGGTGCCGGGCATACCGACGCCGGCCAGGCCGATGATCAGGAAAGCCATGGCGAGGTAGGGCGCAGATTCCTGCACGCCGCCCATGCTGCGCAGATCAGGTTGGCCTACGCGCTGGAACAGGAAACCCGCAAGAAAGAACAGGCCGGCGCCGGTGACGCCCAGATTGAGCATCTGCATCAGTCCGCCCTGGAAGCCCTCGAAATTGAGCGAAAATAGGCCGAGCATCACAACGCCTACGTGGCTCAGGCTGGCGAAGGCGAGCAACCGGCGCAGATTCGTCTGTACCAGTGCGATGAGCGCACCATAGACAATGCCAATCACGCCTAGCATGGCGAGCAGCCAGAACCATTCTGCCGCCGCTTGCGGGAACAGCGGAATGGCAAAGCGCAATAGTCCGTAAGTACCCAATTTGATGCCGACCAGAAAGATGCTCATACCGACTATCGGGCCCTGCTCCAGTACTTTGGGCATCCACGTGTGCAGCGGGAAGATTGGTGCCTTCACGGCAAGGCCGATGCAGATTAGAAAGAACATCGTTGCCTGGGCCGGCGCCGGGATTTCGGCGCCAAGGAGTTGCACGTAATCGAAAGTCACGCTGCTGCCGGTCACACTGGCGTAGCAGGTGGCCAGCATGATCATGCCAACCAGCATCGCCATCGAACCACCGAGCATCATTGTGACGTAGGCGCGCGCAGCTTCGAAGCGTTTCTCGCCCGTGCCCCAGCGTGTGATGAGCAACCAGCTTGGGTACAACTCGGCAACAAACCAGAACCAGAACATCAGCAAATCGAGCGCTGCGAACGCGCCGATCATGATGCCTTCAAACATCAGCATCGCTGAGAGGTAACCGCCAGCATCTTCGCGCGAGCTGGTTTCGGCATACAGCACCGCGAGCACACCGAGGAGCGCGGTGGCCGGCAGGAATAATACGCTGATGCCGTCTACGCCCAGGTGGTAGCTGAATCCGAGTGCCGGTATCAACGGCAGATGCTCGACAAACTGCATGTCGGAAACATTCGGGGTAAAACGCACCCACACCAGTACGGCTAGCGCGAGTTCGGCGATGCTCACACCCAGCGCGAGCGAATAGGCAGTTTTGCGATCCTGGATAACCCGCAATAACAGCGCGGCCACTAGCGGGAGGAATATCAGGGTGCTCAGTACCGGAAAACCAAGCTGTTGTAGCGCGGGTATCTCAGTCAGGGTCATGGCGTCGCGCCCCAAAATGACGCCAGAATCGCGGCAGCAAGAATAGTATTAGAGACCCATGGTCGGGCGATCGTTTCCTCAATCTTGTTGAACGCCTTACCCAAAACACCGCTGCCTTGCGGTACGCCGTCAGTTACGCCGATATCGAATACATTTCGTTCAACCCAGCTGGATACCCACGCCGCAACGTCGGTCAATACGCCAATCACACCGGCGGCTCGTTCAACCCACCCCGATACCGAGGCGGTAACATCGGTCAATGCGCCAATCGCACCGGCGGCGCCGGACATGGTGCCCTTCTCCAACACCTGCGACGTGTGCAACGCGACCGAAACCTTGCTGTCTGTAACGCCGGCACCGCGCGAGACAAGCGCTTGTTCAAAAATTCGCGTGGGCCCTGTCGGGAGGGCCGCAGCGCCGTCGACGTTGGGCTCGCGCGCTGCTACTTCGTTCTCCTCGCGAACCGGATGGCTCGCGCTTACTCGGGTCAACCAGTCGAGCATGCCACCACTATGTTGCGGGACCGAGCCGGCACCGGCCGACGTCTGGGTGGCAAGATAGTAGGACTCCCATGTCGCGGCGGCGCCGTGGATGCGCTGCGCGGGAACCGGTGCGCCTACTACGCGATCGATAATTTGAGTGTCAAAGCGATCGAAGAGTTTGCCGAGCCACATGGTCGGATCCACCACGTACTTGCGGTAGCACTCATCAAGATAGAAGCGGTGCAGCGCAAGGTTGTACAAACCGCGTGCCTTGAGCAGCACTGTTCCTGGCATCTCGGGTTTGAAACGGTCCATGTAGTTCGCCGTTGTCCATGCCGACACGAACAGCAGCGAAAGCGCGGCAATCACGGCGTAGCTCAACACTGACTGGCTAGCCACCGTTGGGCTCACCGTCACAATCGGGGCCAGGTAGTCTGCGAACCAGGTGCCGGGCATGCCGCCCGGCAGGATGCCAAACCAGACCCCCGAGACGATCGCGAGTGCGACGCCGATTACTGAAACAACGAAAGGCGCCGACGTGTTCGCACTGTGACCGTGGTTAAAGATGCGGTGCGCAATGGTCAGCACGAAATACAAAGCGACAAACAGGGCCATAGCACCAGCCGCCATCAACACGTAGTAAGACGCCGCAAGGCCACCGGCAGCCTGGTCCTCGGACCATGCCATGGCAAAGGGATACGCGGCGATGCCTACCGAGCCAATCAGCACAAGCCAGTAGCCGACCGGTACCGGCGAGTTCTTCGCGTCGGCAGCATCGGGCTCAGGAAAGAGATGGAAATAATGCAGAATCGAGGGCGCTGTCAGGAACAGATAAGTTTTAAACAACGCGTGCGTCACGAGATGGAACATCGCAACCGGGTAGGCCCCCAGACCGCAGGCGACAAACATCAGGCCGAGCTGGGTTGTGGACGAGATCGCAAGAATGCCCTTAATGTCGGTCAACGCCAGGCCGACGGTCGCGCCATAGGCGGCAGTGAGCGCACCGACGATGGTCACCACCGCCATGGCCTCCGGCGCTTGATCGTAAAGTGAGTGGGCGCGGACCAGCAGGTAAACGCCCGCGGTCACCATCGTCGCTGCATAGGACAGCGCGGAGGAAGGCGTCGGTCCTTCCATCGCTTTCGCCAGCCATGTGCCAAGCGGAAGCTGCGCCGATTTACCGATTGCGCCAAGCAACAGGCACAGACAAATTGCGTTTGCCGACGCGCGGTCCAGACTCGCCGCGTTGGCAAATACCGTGGCGTATTCGACCGAACCGAAGTTTTGGAAGATCAGAAATATACCCATCAGGAAACCGGCGTCGCCGACGCGATTCATGAGGAAAGCTTGCGTGCCGGCGCGCGCTGCGGCTATCCGGTCGTAGTAGTGGCCGATTAGCAGGTAGGAACACAGCCCGGCCGATTCCCAGCCAAGGAACAGCATCACGAAGTTGTTGCTCATGACCAGCACCAGCATGGCGAACACGAACAACCCCAAGACCGCGAAATAGCGTGTAAAGCTGAAATCGCCGTGCAGGTAGTTGCGCGAGAACATGGCGATCATGAAGCTGAACCCGGTAACCAGCAGCATCATGACGGCCGAAAGCGGGTCGATTAGGAAGGCGACGTCCACTGCCAAATCGCCGGAGACCATCCACTCGTAGGCGGTGACTTCGCGCGGCGTGGGGTCAGCTATGACTCGGGTAAATACCCAGACGCTGCCTATGAACGAGAGGAAGGCGGCGCTACAGGTAATCCGCTGGGTGGTGCGCCAACCCCACATTTTTTCGCCGGCGAGCAGGTGTGCACCATTGGCCAGCGCCGCGAGAAGCGGCAGGGCAACGATGAGGATAACGATTGTTTCGAACGTCATTGTGCGTCTGCGGTTCGGCTATTGCAGCCAGGAGCGGTCGGCGGGCTTGATAAACGCCGGCGGCAAAAAACATTCGTACTTGCCTTTGTAATACTCGAAGGAATCGCTGAACTCCGCAATCGGTGTCAGTGGTTCTTCGCGCTTCTCGAAACCCACGCCCGGCACGAAGCTGCTGCACTCACCGGTGTCCGGATCGACCAACGTAAGCAGAACCCATTCGCCGTCGAGCAACTCCTGTAGTGCGGGTTGCCGGGCGTAGATTGCGCCAGCAATTTCCGTGGTGGTCTCGACGATGAGTTGCAGGCGCATGGCCTCGTGCAATTCAGTCATTTGTGCGGGCAGGCCGGTACGCAGATCGCTCGCCGCGCCTTCCATGATGCCGAACAGGCCGGTGACGTTGTGGGGCACCTTGGTATCGCAGCCGAAAGACTTCGGATCGACAGTGGAAAAGTAATACTCGAGGTTAATACCGGCACCCACCGGGCCGACCGCGAGCAAGGTCCGTTCGAGAATCGTGCCATCCGGGTCCTGCGTCGGATCGTAGGAAATATTGAAACCGCGGCGATCGAAGAAAATACTTTCGCATACCGAACGCCGCCCCACTACCGCGAAGGCATTCGTGCAATGCCCCCATTCCGGACGCACCTGGCTGAGATCGTGCGAACGGCCCAGCACATGTTTGAGCGAGACGTCGGGCGACTGGTCTTTGGGCGCGGATCCGAATCGGCGGCAGCGCTCGCGCGCGGCCAGTTTCGCAGCCTGCACAAAGGTCCGGTACGCATAGTCATAGCGCTCGCGCAGATGCGCGGGAATGTCTTGCGCGTCGTACACCGAAATCAGCGAAGAGGCCGTGTTGTGCTCTGCACTCACAAACCAGGTGTCGTCGGTAATATCGATGCCACGTTCTCGCAACCCGGCGCGCACCTGCGGGTTGTTGCACATGACCGCTTGTGCGCGAGCGTTGGGCGCACCGTGCTTGCCGCTGCACGCGCCGCAGTCGTGCGCGTTCTCGTGCGGGTTATTCGCGCTGTTAGAGCCGTGCGCGGCGGTAAATATGATGGGCGCGAAGTTGTGCGTCAGCCCGAGACCGCGCAGGAAGGCCTCCATCATGTTGACCTGCTCTTCAATGGTGAAGCCGATTGGCTTGCCATCAAGTGGCAGATGATGCGTATTCGCCTCCGCTTCGCTGACGCGTGTAACTGTCAGGCGGGTTTGTACTGCGGGTACGAACGCAGAGTGCACCGCGTGTGCAGCGGATGCCCAGGTGCGCGGGAAGAACAGCCGGCCAATCAGGGGAATGCCATGCAGAATACCCAGGAGGTTGATCATAAAGAACGAACCGACTACGTTGCGCTCGATTTCCCACAGGCCATCGCGCAGGGCCTCGAGCATCCGCACGCGCCGCTGATGCACGGGATAGGTGCTTTCCAGCTCCTCGTCGCGCGGCACTTCGAAGGTGCGGTGGGCTGGCGTGCGTACCGCCGGGCACAAGGGAAAGGGATAGTGTGAGTCAACGCCCTGGTGGTCGTGGACCACGCCCATGAAGCCGGCGGCACCCAGGGTTTCAATTTCCGGTTCAATCTCACTGAGCGCGCGATGCAGATTCTCTTCGCGTTCGTCGATACACAACAATACCTGTGCCTTCGGTCGATGATCGCGCTTGCGCCACTTGGTGCGCGCGACATTTTGTCGGATCGGGTTGAGAATCTCGGTACGGTAGTGATACTCATACGCGACCAGCCAGACCGCGCGGTGCTTTTTGGACGGGAAGTCTTCCAGGGTTGCTAACAGGGAGCAGACATCAGCTTCGCTGCAATGGCCCAGATCGGCTGCCACCAAACCCAGACACTGGCTTAACTTATACAGCCGCCACCCTTCGTCGGCAGCGCGGCGCGTTTCTTTTTGGGTACCGTGATAGGCCCATATTTGATCCGCTAGCGCTGTCCAGCGGTCATCTGCGTGGGCGCTTGGACCTTTGGTTTCTTCGGCGAACCGGCGCGCACGCTCGGCCAGGTGGTCGGGCAACTCGCCGGCGTGGAGCTCGCGGCGTACGAAATACTCGTGCAAGTGCGCGGTGAAATATTGTTTGATGTCGGCAATCCCTGGGTGGATTTGCCAGTGCAGGCGGAAACCCCGATCAACTAGCAGCGTTTGAAAGAACAAACGCACAGCCAGGTATTGCATTACGTCGATTGGCCGCGCCGCCTGTTGCGGATAATCCGGGTGAGTTTGCCGCCAATAGGTCATGCCCGCCCAACCTTTCAATTCCGAGAGCAATGGCGCGCAGTAATCCGCCCACTTCTGTTCCGCGATGCCAAGTTGTTGCAGCTGGCGTATGACCTGATCCACGGCCAGCGTCGGCATATTTTGCACAGCGTGTTTCCAGTCGGTCACGCCATCGAAATCGAAGCTACTGTCGCTCAACACCAGATTGCGCCAGGCATCATAAAAACCCAGCGCCCGCCCCGGTAAATGCCACGCCGCCAGACCTTCATCAAAGAAGGCTGTGCAGACTCGGATCATGTACTGGTTGACACGTTCGATAACGTTATCGCCGGTTAGCGCTTGTAATAAATCGGCGTGCGTTGAACCCGTACCGAGCGCGGCAACATCCTGCCGAAGAGATTGCTCGGCGTGGCAACGCATGGCCAGGCGCGGATCGCCGGTGCGCAGCTTTTGCAGCAGTGCGAGATCTGCTTCCAGTGGCTCCGCGCGCAACGAGACCAACGCCTCCAACGCGGCAAAGCCCCGGCGATTGATCTGATGGTCGCCCAAATCGTGCAGTACCACCCAGCACAAGTGGGCGAGATCGATTGCGCCGACTTGCTTGGCTGCTTCTCCCGTTTCCAGTCCCTCCAACTCTGCGCCCACCAAGCGCATGAGGTCAGTGCGCTCGTTTGGGTTCAGATTGATCGCCGGCCCACCCCCGCGCTCCATGGAGCGGCTTTGCTCTGCCAGCGCTTCGACCATGCGGGCATCGTTGTCAGTGGCATCGAGCGTTCGCACGTTGGTATTCGATAACGGATCGTTTAAGCCGAGCAGCCCGAGCGCCGCACCCCATAGTGCGCTAGCTACATATTCTTCGATGTTGTCTTCAAAGTAGGTGGCTATCTCAGGGTAACTGCCACCGATGTCGTATTCGCGGCGCAAGACGTTCGCGATGCCATAGCGTTCCGCTCGAATCCACAAACGACGAGCTTGCTCGCATTGAGACGGGGCATCCGACACGCCCGCCGGTTTCCGGTCGACACAAGCCAGGTAACCTGCCCAAAGTTCGACCGGAATTCCCTGACTGTGCAACAACACGTCGGTCGCCTCGACGATCTGGATGTCTTGGGCAAGCCCCAAACGTACCTGGGTAAGCGCGTGATCCGAAAAATCCAGGCGCAGATGTTGCTGTAGCCAATCGGACAGCGTCCAATCGATACCGACACGCGCTTTCGATGCGACCAGATCGGCCTTGCCTTTCTCTATCAGCAGCGCTCGTGTTGCTTCGGGCAGATCGGTGTGAAGTCTGCGGGTAGCGCCTTCCATCCGCGCCGCATACTGCATCCGCGACTGGCTTAAAGCATCGATGCCGCGAACCATGTGTGCGCGATAGATCTCGCCCGCCTCTACGTCTCGGCCGTTGATGCTCGCGACAACCCTTGCCTGATCAAGATTCTTGCGGCGCGCCAACGCCCAGTCGAGGTCGCCATCCGTAATGCGGCCAGCTATGTAGTGTTCTCGGCTCATGTCGTTGGGCACGTAGCCTTGTGCGCCCAGGAAGGACTCGGCGTGTTCGATTGCTTCCTCGAAATGCATGTTCTGCAAGCCGAACAAGGTGTTGTTGTGTACGAAGGTAACGCTCATCGGACCTTGTTCCGAGAGCATATGGCAGTAGTGTTCGACGCGATGTTTGAACTGCTCCCGCGTTTCGCGGGTGATGTTCAAACTACCGTGCGCCGCGAGTGTTGCGGTACCGTCATGTGCGGCAGTGGCCGGAGCCGGAGTGACCTTATCGGTTATGGCAATGGGAAAGCCTCCGCGGAGATGCTCAATGTGGCCTTCATCAGATTAAGCAAAGGGCCGGGGAAAATGCCGATGCCTACAGTCAGCGCGGCTAGTGCGATCGCCGGGATCATTTCTCGAGCATTTATATCGGTGAGATGTTCCCATTTTGGATTGAACGTACCGGTGAACATCCGCCCAATGGTGCGGAACGTGTAAGCCGCCGTCACCAGAACCCCGACACTGGCGATGATGGAATAGAGGCCGAAGCGTTCATAGGCCCCGATCAGCGCGTGGAACTCGCTGATAAAACCGGCCAGGCCCGGTAATCCCATCGATGCGAGCAGGGCCAGGGACATGAACACTGCATAGGCAGGCATGTTGCGCGCCAGACCGCTGAATTCGGTAATGTCGCGGGTATGCGCCCGCTCGTAGATCACACCAACAAGCAGAAACAGGCCGGCGGTGATGATGCCATGGGTAACCATTTGCATGACTGCGCCCGTAAATCCGGTCACCGTCAGAGCGGAAACTCCCAACAGGACGAAGCCCATATGACTCACTGAAGAGAACGCCACCATGGCTTTCAGATCGGTCTGGCGCCAGGACATTAAGGAGCCGTAAGTGATGTTGATCATGGCGCCCGTGAACAGGATGGGCGCGAACCATTCGATGCCCTCGGGCAAAAGTACGCCAGCGCGAATCAAGCCGTAAGCGCCCATCTTAAGGAGCACGGCAGAGAGGAACATTGACACCGGGACTGGCGCTTCGACGTGAGCTAGCGGCAGCCAGCCATGCAGGGGGAAGGCGGGAATTTTCACCGCGACACCGAGCAGGAAGCCGGCGAACACCATGATCTGGAATTCGGTACTCCAGTCGGAACTGGCCTGCATCAGTGCGGCGAAGTGGAAAGTGTGTCCGGGCGAATTAACGTAAGCGGCGATAATGGCGAGCAACATGAACACCGAACCGCCCAGCGTATACAGGAAGAACGACAGACTGGCCGGGCCGCGACGCTCACCGCCCCATACGCCAATCAGGAAAAACATCGGCACCAGAGTGATTTCCCAGAACATGTAGAACAGGAACCAGTCCTGCGCCATGAACACGCCAAGCACGGCAAATTCGAGCAGCATGAACCAGGCGAAGTAGGCCTTCATGTGCTCTTTCATTCCGAGCGAGGCGATGAGACAGGCGGGTGTGGTCAGAGTCGTTAGCAACACCATCGGCAGGGATAATCCGTCGACCGCCAAGCGGTAGGTCATCCCCAGTTCTGGCACCCATGCAACGGTTTCGGCGAACTGCAATTCTCCGGAGCCGGCCGCAAAACTGCCCAGCAGCCACCAAGCCAGCACGAAGCTGATGCCCGAACCCAGTAAGGCAATGCTCTGTATCGCCTTAAGCTGTGCCTTCGGTAGCAGGCAAATGGGCACGGCGCAAAGCAACGGCGCCCAGAGTATCGCGCTCAAAATGCCTATGGATCCATCCACGAACTAACCCTTGATGCATCCAAAAAAATCCTTTCGGAACAAAGCAAATGTAGTTGTTTCTAGTTACAATGACAATTCGCATCTGCAATTACATGCAGATATGAATATAAGATACTATAATGTTCGCTGATTGGCCGATGTGCTCAATGTACGAGAAGCGGGAAGTTAGTTATGCCTAGTCGTCAAATCATTGCCAAAGAACTAACCGAAGTATTCAAGGTTATTGCGCACGCAGACCGCATCCGTCTAATCGAAGAGTTGCACCGCGGCGAAATGGACGTCAACACACTGGCGGAAACGTTGAACTTGCCGGGCCCGCGAATGTCGCAACATCTCAGCCTACTTCGAGCACATCGAATCGTCGAAGAAAGACGTGATGGACGCCACCATCTGTACAAGCTGATCCAACCCGAAATAGCGCGGTGGATAGTCGACGGCATCGCATTTGTTGAAGGCCGCGCTAACGCCGTTCCCAAATCGAAAATAAATGCCGCCCGCCGGTTGTGGTCGGACAGCTAATCACAAAGTTCATATCCCGAATACAAGGAATTATCTATGCCACATTTCGCCGCTGGAGTTGTTCGTTTCCAAGAGGAAGTGTTTCCGGAAAAGAAAGCGATGTTCCAAAAACTCAGCCTGGGCCAGTCGCCAGAAGCCCTGTTTATAACGTGTTCAGACTCGCGGATAGAAACCGCGATGATCACACAAACGGATCCGGGCGAACTGTTTATTTGCCGTAACGCCGGAAACATTGTGCCGCCACATACTAATCATACGGGTGCGATGACGGCCTCGATCGAATTCGCCATTGGTGCCCTTAAGGTGCCGCATATCGTGATATGTGGCCACACTGAATGCGGTGCTATGAAAGGGGTTATAGAAGAAGGCGCATTGGATGCCTTACCGCATATGAAGGAATGGCTGGGCTACTCCAAGGCAGCGGTAGACATCGTGGCAGCGCTCGGCAAAGGCAAAACCGATGCGGAAAAAATGATGATGCTACTCGAACAGAATGTTGTATTGCAGTTGCAACATTTGAAGACCCATCCGACGGTCGCCATGCGCCTCGCACTAGGCGAATTACAGCTACATGGCTGGGTCTACGATATTGCAACGGGAGAAGTTCATGCGTACGACGAGGAACAAAATACGTTTATCCCAGTGAGCGAACGCTACGTTGAATCCATCGCGGCCCTGGCGTAAATCGTTCATACCAACTGGAGCAGGTAAATGAAGTTCTTTGATACGTCGAACTTGCGCGGTGACATATACGGTGGTGTAACCGCCGGTGTCGTCGCTTTGCCGCTTGCACTCGCTTTTGGTGAGGCTTCTGGTGCGGGCCCTATTGCTGGATTGTGGGGCGCAATTATTGTCGGTTTTTTTGCCGCACTGTTCGGAGGAACCGGCTCTCAGATATCTGGTCCGACCGGGCCGATGATCGTTGTCTTCGCAAGCGCGTTTGCGTCATTGCATGGCAATTTGCCGCTGATATTTGCTGCCGTTGTCCTGGCTGGTGTATTTCAGATTGCTTTCGGGGTTCTAAAACTCGGGCAGTACATCAGGCTCGTCCCGTATCCGGTAATTTCGGGTTTTATGAGTGGTATCGGGTGCATCATTATCGCGTTGCAGCTCGCGCGCATTTTCGGCCACGAACCCGAGGAACGTGGCACTATCCCAGCATTACAGGCCGTTCCTGGTGCGGTAATGGATCCGAATTTCGCCGCGCTTGCACTTGGCGTCGTAACCTTAGTTTTAATATTTAAATGGCCAGCGAGCTGGGCTAAATACGTCCCGGGAGCTCTGGCAGCATTAGTGATCGGAACGCTGCTTAGTCTCGGACTCGCGGACGTCCCAGTACTCGGTAATATCCCAACGGGATTTCCGGCATTTATGTTGCCGTCGTTTACTCAAGATACACTCACAATCATCGTGGAAGCGGCCTTCATTCTCGCTATGCTGGGCGCGATAGATAGTCTGCTGACATCGCTCGTTGCGGACAATATGACGCGCACGAGACACGATTCGAATCGCGAACTAATTGGCCAGGGCATAGGTAATACCGTCGCTGGGTTCTTCGGCGCCATCCCAGGCGCAGGCGCCACGATGCGGACCGTTGTGAATATACGAACGGGCGGTAAGACGAAGATTTCCGGCATGATCCACGCGCTGTTACTGATCGCTGTTGTGATGAGTCTGGCGCCGCTTGCTGAGAAGATTCCGCATGCGGTCCTCGCCGGGATTCTCATTAAAGTCGGCTACGACATAGTCGACCTTGCCTACCTTAAGCATGCGCACAAGGGTCCGAGGTGGGATCTTGCGTTAATGGCTTTAGTACTCGGGCTGACCGTGTTTGTCGATTTAATTACCGCCGTGCTGGTTGGCGTAGTCCTTGCCGCTTTGGCTTTCGTTAAGATGCTGGCCGACGATCAATTGCTAGCTTTCGGGGCCGGCGATCCACGAGCGGTTACACCCGAAGAACGGCCCTTGATCGATAAGTTGGGCGACCGAATCGTGTTGTTCGAATTTAGTGGTCCGTTGAGCTTTGGTGCGGCTGCCGATTTGGGCCACCACATTCGTGGGTTGGTGCCGAAGGAAGCGCACGCGATGATTTTAGATTTTTCGCGAGTCTCGTTTATCGACGTCTCTGCGGCCAGGGCGGTCGACACAATTGCGGCCGACGCCCGATCGTCGAATACGACGCTTTATGTCACCGGGATGCGGGACGATGTCCGCGAGACGTTGAGTGGACTTAATGTCGACCAACATCTGCTAGATGACAACTACTATGAGAATCGTATTGATGCCCTGCATGCAGCGGCTGCCAGTATCGCGAACAAACCTTCCAGAGATGACGGTTTAGCGACAACGGGTGCCTAGAATTCTCAACCGAGAAGTCATTGCCGGCCAAAACCCGGCCATAACATCGGGAAGGACCTAACCCGTTTTGGCCGACAGTCGTTGCAATGCGGTACATTTACATCGCTTACAGGGCGTCGTTGCATTGCCGAAACCTGAAGCGTCCCGAGTCGCCGAAATTTACGGCGGTCGACCCGAACAGGTGCGGTCAATACATCTGCGCCCTGCCGTGCCGGGAAACCCGTTATCGCTGTTAATCACCGGCGATTTGCTATGGCGCGATCGGCTTCATTACGCTAGCGTGCGCAGCGGCGACACGACCTATCACGCCGTAGCGCGTCGCGTCGTCACTGGAGAAAATCACCTGCTGCGATTCTGAACATCCGGAGGGCGGTCGCCAGGATCCTCGGACTACTTTATTTCGCGATGGGTCGGGCTGGCGCCGAAGCTGCGGATTACGCCGGCAAACGCAACAAGGACAACAACGCCCATATGCCAGAAGAGACGGACAGCGCAGCACCAATCAAACGCCGGGCCGCCACGACCACAGTGCAGCGGCCGAAGCCCGTTTTTCAAACCTTTGGCGTCCGGTTCACGTGAATGGCCAAGATTCCAGGTCCATTTAGGTCGCATCAACCTCGGGAGGTGGAGGACCCGTGTTGGTCCAGTCAGGGCGACCGCTCTCGATATCCTGCCTTTTCAACATCGGTACATCTCTACGCGCCGTGCGTCCGCATAGAAAATTCGATGGCGCCGACGTTCATGCATTCACCCCAAGAACCTACTTTCGAACCGAAATAATGTTACCCTTGACGAACTGCATTAAAGTAGGTCGGTACCTGTACTTGCGCCTGGCACGCACTATTGGCGACGCTGGAAGCGGTCGGGCAGCTGCCGAAGCTCACCCAACCTTGTGAACTCCCGCCCTCGCAAATCGCCCAAACGAAAGTTTGGTGTTTGCGCGCCATAACAATTGAATACACGTTTTCTCCAAGGATCGAATTGAATGAACAGAATTTCCCGGACTTTAGGCTTGGGTGCTTTAGGACTTACTCTGGTGGGCTGCGCAGGCCAGAATATTCATCCCGTTGCCTGCATGATCGGCGGCGCGCTGGTTGGTGGTGCTGCAGGTTACTACGGCACGGATCACGATGATGGCGCTGCAGCCGCGAGTGCCGCCGGTGGCGCCCTGTTGGGTGCGATCTTTTGTAAAGAAGAAGAACCCAAGCCGGCTGCACCGGCACCCAAGCCTGCACCAAAACCGCAACCGAAGCCCGAGCCTATTCCGGATCCGGATACAGACGGTGATGGCGTGGTCGATCGTTTGGACAAATGTCCCGGAACGCCCAAAGGCACTCCGGTCGATGAGCACGGTTGCCCGGAAATACCGAATTTGACGGGTGTGCATTTCGAGCACGACCAAGCGACGCTCACTGCAGAGGCGAAAGCCGAGTTGGGCATTGCTGTTGGCATTTTGCAGAACAATCCACACGTACGGGTTGAAGTTGTCGGCCACACCGATTCATCCGGGAGCGCCGAATACAACCAAAAGCTATCTCAGCTCCGCGCTGAATCGGTGAGCAATTTCTTCCAATCACAAGGAATTGCTGCCGACCGTATCGGTGCTGACGGAAAAGGCGAGAGTACCCCCGTAGCCGACAATGAAACCAAGGCTGGGCGGGCAAAGAACCGCCGCGTTGAGCTGACGGCTCGACAGCTCAAGTAGTCGACTGAAAAACCGCGCGGCCCCACTCCGGGGCCGCGCGGACTTAGTTAGACCTCACGAGCGCTCTCCAACCTCCAAACCCACCGTTGCTTCCGTGTTGATGCCGTGAATACGCTCGGCCGGCGTTGGCGATAATGTATCGACAGCCGCGTTCGTGCCAAAACACATGCGAGTCATCCTCAATACGGCGATCGCCAGTGCTCTGCTCACAACGCTAGCCCAGTGAGCGCCCTTCAACTTCCCGTCAGGAATCCCCTCTGATATATCGGAGGCGCAAAACGTTCCTCAGCTTTACCACCCACCAAGCCCGTCCCCGAGTGCCATTCGGACAACCGAAGGCCCCGGTTACGCCCGGCCTGATGCTACGTGTTACCTATGATTGCAGTACCCATCGCACCGAGCGCAAGAGGACGCTGGCATTGAACTGAGGACAGTAGCCAGGCGCTCAGCGCAAAGGCTGAGCTTTGGTAGAAAAGCTCTGGAAGAACGCCACTAAGAGAGACGAACGCCTCCCGCCGCATACCCCGGGCGCGAGGGGATTCACGCCGGCCAAGTGCGTCTCAGAACGACACATCCCACTGGAACCGCACACGATCGTCGGAGACTTCGCGATTGAGCACATTGTCGTCCAGCGTTAAATGGGAATAATCGACCGTGAATTTATTGTTGTGTCCGGCGAAAAACCAGTTCGCGCCCAGGGTGAATTCCTGACGTTCGTTATCCTGTGCGCGATCAAGTCGATTGGGTTCGTTCACGAAGGCATAACGAAATGCCAGCTCGAGGGGAGCTGGGACAACGGGAAACAGGTTGTGGAAAAAATACCCAGCCTGCGCATAAGCGCCGATAAAATCATTCTTGGTGTCGGCGACGCTGTCTTCAACTGTTTTCCAGTGAAATTCCTGCTGCACTGAGAACCCTCGCCACTTGAACGCAAATTCCTGCATCATCTGGTCAACATCGAACTGCCCGGCATTAGCCAGGGCGGCGCTGGTGTACCCATCCAGGTTGCCACAGCCGGACGATGACCACCGGGTGCAACTGCCTTTGTTGGTCGCGGCGGCAAACGCGACGCTGCCGGTCGGTTTCTCCGTGAACTCAACGTCAGTCTGCTTCCAAGCAAGGTCGCGACCCAGAAAGTTCCACTGCAAACGCCCCATATACATCATGCTTTCGTCATTGTTCTTCACGCCGCGACCTTCGCCAGTAAAAATACCTGCCCAATAGCGCATGTCGGCAGCGGTGTGTTTAAACAAATGGCCACGTAACTGCACACCAACCTGACGGTCAACGGTGAATATGCGATTAACGATTGAACGCTCGACGAACTGCTGACGGCCTGATGAATCAACCCGCTCGCGGTTGTAATCTATTTTCCATTGCCCGACGCGAAGTGCGGCCCAATCCCACTTGTCGGCTGTGATTCGCCAGTCGATCACTCTTGCGCTGGCAGAAGAACTGCTGTCGTCCACGTCCCGACTCGGCTGCAAATCAACTTCGAAGTAGTAGCCGAGCCAGGGGCGGTAGCCGTGGCCGCCAATCTTCATACGCAGGCGACGCGCCTCGAATGTACTCTGATCTTCAGATTCGAAGGAGCCAAGCTGGCGCGGATCACCGGAAGTCGGGTTGGTGTAGCGTAGCTGCGCGCGCCACTGCAAGTTGGTTTGCCAATTGCCATCGCGCGACTCAAGACGAAATCCTTTTTTTCCATAGCTCGCTTTAACCGGGAATTCGTCCTCGATTGTCTTGGCGATTTTCTCGGTAACACTTTCGTCAATGCGTTTCTCGACTGCCTCTGCAACTTTCTTCTCCACAGCACTATCGATTTCGCGCGCTGTCGCTGGGTTTTCCGCTGGAGCACCCAAAATGTCCGCGCTGGTCAAGGACTCTTTGGTCATCAGCGAGTCATATTGGTCCTGGGTCAGAACTCCATTGCCAAGCAGGATATCCAGCAACGCTTTATCTGCTGCGCCAGCATCAGCCACGCTAATGAAAAGGAGGCCCGCTCCCAAACCTGCTGTCAGACCCGCTCGAAGCGTCTTGTTGATCATTGCGTTCACCTGGCTCTCCGTTATCTGTTTTCTAATGTTCGTCGCTCACGACCTGACAATGGGTATGTGAGGCACGACGAACGTTTCAGTATCGGGGCAAGTTTGAGGGGATTATGTGACAGGTTTATGACAACCTGCGGCGGTGATTCTGCTTTGCATCTCGCGATGCCGGTAGCAAGATGAAGGGCATCAACGCAGAGAATCTATTCGAGCCTCGCGGCACAAGTGCTCAATTATTCGAAAATAGCGATACCTGCCACGCTGTTATCAGAACGTTCGATCATTCTGAGCAGCAGCATTTTGAGCTTGTCTCGCGGACTGACCGACGATTGCATGGCGCATCGACGAGGCTAGCCTTGTGCGCCGAACCAGGTGCGGTTCGGTGAAATCGTTTGAACGCAAGATTCCTTTCTTGCGTCTTGTCTCCGGACATCTATGTGCAATGGCAGACTTTCGCGGTGCTCTGGTGACCAATTAAGGTGTTGCGAAACGGTTGTGCGGAAGTAGTTCTAATCATTCCTGCGTCATGCCACCTCGCTGCCGTCAATGCTAGACTCTCTGCTAGCTAAAAATCAGAGGAGCAACAGGAATTGCGTCATTTATCCCCTACTATCGTCGTACTCGTTCTCGCACTACCGTTGTCTCTACCAGCCGTTGCGGCCGATGATCTTAGCGCCGAGTGTCGAGGCGTCGCTGCTGCTGTGGCGGCCACCATGCGCGCAGCCGACGAAATCATCGGTGATGACCAAAGTCGTGTTGCTGTAATCGCAGCGCGGCGCGCCTGTACAGCCGCACGAGAAGGCCTTACTGCGACAAACGTACCCATTGAGGACGAGAAAACAAACAAGATTGCTGCAACAAGTGTTGAAACCCCTGAAGTCCCAGAAGCCGCAGAAGAAGAGAAAAATATTTGGGATTTCCTGAACAGGAAAGCCGACCGCAAACCGGGTAACGAACGTTTGCGTCGTCTTAAGACTCAGTAGCGAGAACCTTTCTTTTCCCTGGCGAGCGCGTTCGCCGCGATATGCCGCGTTGACCTAAGCCACACGGTAGAAAAAAACCGACGCCTTTTCAGGCGCCGGTTCAGACCGTAGGGCGGGTCTCAGAGGTCGATGTCGAACGAATAGGAAACGACATACTTTATCTGATCGTTCTGCAAGCCTGACGGGGAATCGTCGAGATCCGT
This sequence comes from Proteobacteria bacterium UBA981, assembly GCA_002292285.1. Taxonomy (GTDB): domain Bacteria; phylum Pseudomonadota; class Gammaproteobacteria; genus UBA981. Next base: position 147,542 of record DBBP01000027.1, on the reverse strand, counting down.
ACCACTGACCACAAAGCCAAAACCGGCTTTGGAAATCGAAACGTTCCAGTCGACGTAGTCATCCGTACCGTCAGCGAAGTTAAACGCATCAACGAAATCACCGTTGTGGTAACCCACATGCAAGCCGAGTTCGAGGCCTTCCTTGATTTCGTAGGCGTAGTTGCCTTCGAGATAGTAAGCCGAGCCAAAATCAAAGTCGTAGTCAGAACCAGTGGCGCCGACACCGATACTTTCGTTAGCTTCAGTATGGGCAAACAACCATGCAGTCACTGAAAAGTTCATATAGCTGAGAGAGCCATAGACCTCGCCGAAATCAATGTCGTTGTCTTCGTCGTAGTTGTAATACAGATAGCCGATATCGTAGCCGATACCCTCGTACTCGCCGGCATAGCCGACATAGATATCGTTCTCGTATGAGTAGCTGTCCGAGTCGCCATATTCAACATTGGAAACCCAGGTACCGACGTACAAGCCAGACTCGTGTCCGTAGTCGATGCCGCCCGAAACAGCCGGTTCATTTTGCGTCTGGGTGAGACCGCGCCATAGATAGTTGTTTGAAACCGAGGCATTGGCGGTGAAATCGCCTGCCATTGCGCCTGTGCTGCACAAGCCAGCGACGACAACGGCGACAGTCGTTGTAAGCAAATTATTCATTTTCCATGAACTCCATTAATGAGTGCTGTAAATAGCTCGCGCTAGTGTCAAATAAGACGCACAAGTCATTGCTGGTAGTGCAATCCCCGCGCCAGTTGCGCCGCTATCGCGGTGTTCTGCGTTTCTCGAGGTCTTATTTTGATACATATTCTATTTATTTATCAATAATTAAGAGGTATTTTCTATAAATTACATTAAACATAGTTTATGCCACTTCACGAAAAACTCAAGTCGAACCTCTAGCGTCAATTGGCCCGTTTCGCGCCGAATGAGTGCGTCGAAGGTTTTTGGTGACGGAATTCGCCTCATCGTGGTGCAAGTCCACCGATCACATTTCCTTGTTCAACGCACGTGTCACGGAATCGGTTGCTAAAGACGTCCATGTCTTTCGAGCGGAGGGTTTACCCGCGGTCTGCTTAGAACCGGGGAGGTTCCCAAGGTGCAGGTGCGTGATTGACAGCTTGTAGGGCCAGCTTGCGCTGCTGCGCCGCCAGGTCGTGTCCACAATTACCCCGGGGAGGTCCAGCAGCCTCGGCCTCATAGACAAGCGGAGAAGAACGTTAAGCCAGTGCTAGTGGACCGAGCGTCATAAACCTGGCGTGCTATCGATTAGACAGTGGGCACTTTCGAGCAGATCGAGAGAATGTCGGTTGTCGGCTAGGTGGCGGAGGAGGCGTCTATTGGAGGGAAGTTGTGGCGTCGAGATTCGTTTCGCACGCAGACAACTGCGCCGTCACGACACCATTTCTAAATGTCTCTAGCCGCGCGCTCCGCTCGGCACGGAACGTCTGCTCACGTTTTCGACGTTATGCCGATCGCATCTGTCAAAGCGTTTTCCGACGGCCCTTGCGTATCGACCAAGCGCTTATCACTGCTAACTTTCAGCGACCGTCTTAGCTTCTAACGTGACTGTCGAGAAATAATGCCAGGCGGCCCAGGCGAGTTAAGGCATGCACAGATAGCGTGGCGCCGGAGATCCCATCAATTTTTCGGTCGAGTACGAAATCGCTTAACTCATCGCCTATTCGGGCACCACGAAACTGTTCGGTGAACACGGGGTGGCGGACCTCGCTGCCACGGCTTTCACGGTAGATTAAGACGCGGACCTGCTCGATCGCATTATCGTTGACGACCAGGCCCGTGGTGATGGGTTGGTCCTTGCCGATTTCATCGAGTATCCATGCCGTGCGTCCAGCCGCGGTCCAGAAGCGTACGCGCAGCACGCCGAGATCGTAGCCAAGAATTTTACGTACCCCACTGCTTATCTCCGGTGTGAGCCACAATCGCTGCGGTGCCGGCACTTCGCCGGCGAACACCTCACCGAGAAACGCGGCGGGATCCTGGTAGATGTCCACCGCATGACTCGGCGCTGAGAGCATCAAAGTGAGGCCCAGTGCCGCGAACCGCATCCGGATACTGTTGCAGAGCATCTATCGTCACCGCTTACCGATTAGAACTGGTAACCCAGGCCTAAATTGATCCCGTCCTGCTCGCGGTCTACCGGCCCGTCAGCCTCTTCCCACTGGGCATCGAGCTTAAACACGACTTGCGGATGCGGCCAGTAGTTCATACCGATGGTCAAACGCTCGCGTTGTTCGAAGCGATGCGCGCCAGCCAACCGATTGCGTTCATCCCATTGATGGTAGCGACCGAAAAGCCCGAGTTCGCCGGGCATAAAACCCAGCCCGAAACGGTAAGCTGGTTCGACGTACCAACCAACCAGCGTATCCGCATTGAAAGCGGCCGGATCCACACCCGCACTGCGGTCACGGCCGATGTCCCAACGCGCGTAAAGCGCGCGTAAACCAAATCCGGAGCGATGTTTATAGTCGAGATGGGTTTCGAACAGCCAGGCGTCGATATCGACATTGTCAGCGCTGCCTGTGTAGTCGAACTGATAATCCACCACTGCAGCGATCTCGAGCCCCGGAACGCCAGCGTAGAGCAATCGTCCCAGCAGCGCGGCGTCCTGATCGTCAGCTTCGGCGATCTTAAGCCGACCGCTGCGGGGGCGGAACGCGCTACCGCCGGTGATGGGTACAACCAGCCCCGAGTGCAGGTAGGCGCTATAAGCAAAGCCATGGCCAAGGTCGCCCCATAACGCAACTGCCGCTTCGGTCCAGGTCGACGGCACAATTTCAGTTTCGATCGGGTTGCGCTCAACGCCGTAGAACGTGTTCGGTTCATGCGTGAGGTTGAGTAGGCTCACCGGTAGGATGTCGATGCCGGTACGTATGTGATGGCGACTACTAATATCCATTTCAAGCCAAGCGAGCTCCAGTGCTACCGAGCCCGGCTGATCATCGCCGATGAGTGAATGTTCAACTTCCAGTTCCGCAGCGAATCGCATCCAGTCATTGAACTGATGGCCCGCAAACAATACGAAGCGGTGAAAATCTACGCGATCGAGGTCGTCCGCCTCACCGTCGGTGGCGGTTTGGTTGTCGGTGAGACTGTTGTAATGGAGTTCGCCATAACCACCGAGCGAAGTGCGTTTCGACCAGGTGCCGGCGCCGGCTGTGGTACGCCCGCTGATCGGTCCCCAGCGACCGGCGGCAGTTCCGACGCTGCTGGGTGACTGCGGAACGTTGGTGGTCGCGAATGCATCCCCACCCAGACTGCCCGCGGCAACCTGCTCAATCGCATCGGCGGCTGATTCGAGCTTGGCATCGACCTCGGCCACTTTGGCCGCATTCGATTCTGCACTTTGCGCTGCCTCGGTCGCGTTGGCCTCCAGCATAGCGCGGGTTTTCTTTAACTCCTCGGTGAGGGCGTTGATCTGTTGTTGCTGCTTCATGACCATATCGCGCAATTGCTCGAAGTCACTTCCCTCGGCGGCGGCGCCAAAGCTTGCAAGTAGCAGGATAAACAGGCTCGCGGTACGGCCCGGCAGGCAGGTAATCATGGCGAAAGGTCCTTTAACTTGTTGAGTTTTCGTTGTGATTAGAAATTAGGGGTAAGATTTGCCTAGCTATTAACCCAAATATTAATGAGAATCACTCTCATTTGCAATACGACTATTATTGATGCCAGATTCAGACACTCAACGACAAGCATCCGGGACCTCGCCGCATCACAAAATGAGTCGCCGTCGTGCACTTGCGATCATTGCGGGCTCCTCGGCCGCCATGGCCAACGGGTTGCTGGCGAATCCAGTGTTAGCCGGCAATAACACATTCGTTCGACGGGACTGGCAGGGAACCGCCTTTGGGGCGCCGGTGAGCATCCGGCTGCACCACCATTCACAGCATCAAGTCGACGTCGCATTAAAGGCCGCTCTTGCTGAAGTAACGCGGCTAGAGGCGCTGTTCAGTCTGTACCAGTCGAACTCGGCCATCTGTCAGCTCAATCGCGTCGGCGCGTTAGCCGCTCCAGGGAAAGATTTCATCGCGATCCTGGATGCCTGCGAGGCCATCCATCTGGCCAGCGGTGGCGTGTTTGACCCGACCGTTCAGCCGCTGTGGTCGCTGCTTAACGACCATTTTGCTAGCGCTCCCGATAGCAATTCGCCGCCCGAGACCTTCGAAACGATCCGCAGCCTGAGCGGGTTCAACAAACTCGTCCGCGACGCGAACGGATTACGCTTCGCGCAGGCCGGCATGGCCATCACCCTGAATGGCATCGCGCAAGGCTACGCAACTGATCGCGTGCGTGACGTTCTCGCCCAGCACGGTTTATCCAGTGCGTTAATCAATCTCGGTGAGTACCGTGCCCTGGGCCAGCGTGGCGACGGCCGGCCGTGGCGCATCGCACTTAATCACCCTGGTATTCCTTGGCGGACTATCGCCGACTTTGAACTTGCCGCCGGGATGGCAGTCGCGACATCGGCACCGGCAGGCACACCTTTCAGCACCAATCTCGACTGGCACCATTTGCTTGACCCGCACAGTGGCATAAGCGCCAAGGGTTGGGCGAGCGTGACTGTGATGGCCCGGGACGCGACGATCGCCGACGGTCTTTCCACGGCACTGGCAGTAGCTGCGCCTACCCGCGCCCGTGAAATTGTTGAGCAATTCAGTGGCGCGCGCGCTTTATTGCTCGACGCTGGCGGCGCAATCCATCGGTTACCGCCCGACGCACTGCCCTAGGGGGGGAAGAACCCGAGTCGACGGACTAAGATGGTCGTCGCACCAGCTATGCGACTGCGCGGCGCCCAGCGCGGTCGGTCCGCAAGCCGTGTTGAGTGACATCTTTCTCAGCATTCGACTCAAACAGCGGCACGGCGTCGTCGGTAATTTGATGCAGGCGGACTTCGGACCGTCTATCGCTGCAATCGATGGGTTGCCGGTTCGTTATAATCTCGCCCACGTCGGGGCTTCCCCGGCACCACCGCACACAGGCACGACATCGATGAGCCGAAAGCTCGCCGCAATTGCAGGCGCTCTGGTCAAAATGACGACTGCTCTGACCAGCTCGCGCCAGCGCAGCAGGACCTATGCGCGAGTCATCGACGATTTATCGCACAGTGGCGCGGCGCGGCTAAGTTGCCAGCGCGGAACCTTGCTCCTCAATCCGTACCGCAGCGCTCATTGCGCGAGCGCGGCCGAACGATTTTTTAGCGACGAGCCGGAAACTCTGGCCTGGATCGACGGCTTTGCGAACGACGCAGTATTCTTCGATATCGGGGCGAGTATTGGCGTATTTTCTCTGTATGCCGCACTGAACAAGACCACCAGGGTGATCGCAGTCGAACCGAACGGCCTCAGCTTTGGGACTCTGGTAGAGCACATCGCCCTGAATGCCATGGACGATCGTATTAGTCCTTTATGCCTGGCTTTGGGTGCCGCGACGACTTTGGAACATCTGCACCTTAAACAGGTCGTATCCGGGGCCGGCGGTAGCTCGCTCGGGGCGTCGTTTGCACAGCAGTACGATGCGGCACCCGGGTTTTCACAAGCGATCACCTGTTACACGCTTGACGAACTCGTGGATAAATTTGGGCTGCCTGCGCCCACTTACATCAAGATTGATGTCGACGGTCTGGAGCCGGACATTTTGCGTGGCGCACGCCGGACCCTGGCAGGCGTCGAGAGTGTGATGATGGAAGTAGAGCATCGCTCTGATGATGACATTGAACAGGGTCTCGTCACCCCTCTGCGTGAGTTGGGTCTTATCGAAGATCTGAAGATCCGCACAATGGGCTCGGGGCGTAATCGGCTTTATTGTCGCCAAAGATGACGTCGCTCGTGTTTCAACTTAACGGTCACAACATGCTATTCAATACTCAGCTATGGAAATAACGATCCGCGTTTCTCCGGGCGAACTGCTCGACAAAATCACCATTCTTGAGATCAAATCCGAGCGTGTGGATGATGTTGCCAAGCTGGAAAATATTCGTCATGAGTTGTCTACGCTGGAAGCAAGTTGGAACGAAACAAACTCCGAGCGTGATGATCTGCGCGACCTGCGTCGTGAGTTACGTGAGATTAATGAGATTCTGTGGGACATCGAAGACCACATCCGCAAGCATGAGTCAGCACGACGTTTCGATGATCAGTTCATCGAATTGGCGCGTCAGGTCTATATTACGAATGACCGCCGTGCGGCGGTAAAGCGGCGTGTGAACGAATTGCTGGGCTCGTCGATCGTCGAAGAGAAGCACTACGCACCCTACTAGCTGTGCCGCAAGCAGATAACAAGCATGCAGCGACCGGCGCGACGTCTCTTCATTTCGAGTGCAGCCTCGTGTGCATTGGACGGGCAGCACGGTTGCCGCTATGACAGACCCGGGCCCACAGAAAGTTCTAGTCCACGTTACCGGCGATCGCATCGGCGACGCGCTGTTGAAGCTGCCGTCGCTACGCGCCTTCCGAGCGGCAACGCCGAATGCACACGTCACCTGGGTGACCGCCCGGCGCCCCTCGGTGTTCGCTGGCCGGCTTAAGGAACTCAGTGCCGGTTTGATTGATAAGGTTTACGCCGAAACCGGCTTCGGTTTGTCTTGGTTCGGCGCGATTCCAGCGCACTTCGGTGGCCGCTACGATGTCGTAGTGTCAACTGAAGCGCGTCTGCGCGAAACGCTGGTATTGCGACGTCTGAACGCGGCGAAATTTATCTCGCCAGCGGCCAGCTTTCTGTTTTCAGCAGAACGACCGAGTGCCGCAACACCGCAGGATTCTGTTGTCGACCACTTTAATTGCCTGATGTCGCTCGCGTGTGGCCACACGCTGATTCCAGATACAACGATGCCCCTCAAGCCAGCTTACGTTGAACTCGCCGCTAGCTTGCTGCCATCCGGGCCGCGCTATTTCGGCCTGTGCCCTGGTGCCGGCGGGCAGAGTAAACGCTGGCCATTCGAGAAATTCATCGCGCTCGCTGACCAAATCGCATCAAGGGGTTTCACCCCGGTATTCTTTCTTGGCCCCGAAGAAGCGGATCTGGTCGATTCCATCCGCGCGCAGGTGCCGCAAGCCCTGTTCCCCGAATTTGCCAGTGGCGGTACGGATTCGGGGTCGCCATTACTGACCATCGCCCTTGCTCAACGTCTGGCGCTGTCGGTGACCAACGATTCAGGCGGTGGCCATTTGCTCGCCGCCGGTGGGCAGCCGGTAATCACCCTGTTCGGGCATACCAACTCGGTGAAATTCAGATCGCCTTATTGTGACCAGTTCATCATTCACGCGCGCGACGTCGCCAACGGGGTGCTCGCAGATATCAGCGTTGATACGGTACTTGCCCAGGTCAATGCGATCGGCTGATACGAGCGTGCAACACGCCGAGGTACGCACGCGCGATCATGAGTCCGGCTCAAATCAGCCTATCTTCCCGTTTACTGCGCAACCCAACCACCATCAACCGGCAGCGCAACCCCGGTAACGTAACTGGATGTGTCTGACATCAGCCAGGCAACCGCATCGCCAATCTCTGAAGGTTGTGCGACCCGCCGCATCGGTACTGTCGAGATTAATTGATCGCGGATTTTTACACTTGCGTCTGTGACCCGATTGAGCATGGGCGTTTCAATGAAGCCTGGGCACACCGCATTCACGCGAATGTTGCGCGAGGCGTATTCCAGCGCGACCGTTTTAGTTAGCCCGACCACGCCATGTTTTGACGCGTTATAACTCGCCGCACCAGGTATGCCGATGAGTCCGGCAGCCGAGGCTGTACTCACGATGCTTCCGCCCTCGTCTTGCGTGGCCATTTGCTCGATTGCGCATTTCATACAAATGAATACGCCGGTCAGATTGACGCGAATGACGCGATCCCAATCCGCCACCGCGACATCCATAATTTTCGCAGTCGGACCTTCGATGCCCGCATTATTGAATGCGCCGTCGAGTCGCCCGTGAGTCGATGCAATGCCCTTCACCAGCGCTCTAACAGCGTCGTAATCGGCGACATCGACGTGGTGATATTCAGCTTTGCCACCGGCTTCGACGATGTTTGCGCAGGTCATCTCGCCCTCTTTGTCTTGCACGTCGGCCACAACGACACTCGCTCCAGCCTTGGCGAGAATAGTTGCTGTTGCGCGGCCGATGCCGGTGCTGCCGCCGGTGACCAGAATTATTTTGTCGGTCAATGTCGTCACTGTTTTTGCTCCTTGAGATGCGATATGTACGGTCGGTAGAGGAGCATAACCCAATCATCTACCCGGCTCGCCAGTGCGCGACGCGGCTCGTCCAATTACGTTTATCATGAGCCGATGAAAACACGAATTGCTGTGTCGCCGCCGTCTTCTGCTCTGCATGAGGATGTGCTTGGAGATTACCTGAGCGAATGTGAACACCTCGGCTTCGACACGGTCTGGTTGTCGGATATTCCGCTCGGTGCGTTCGGTGATCCGATTTTGAGCCTGACTTACGCCGCTGCGGTGACGAGTAAATTGAAACTTGGTGCCAACATTGTGCCGCTTGGGCGCAATCCGTTGTGGCTCGCGAAGCAACTCGCGCAGCTCGACCGCATGTCTCACGGGCGTCTGTTGTTGTCCTTTGTACCGGGGTTGGGTGCACCAGCCGAGCGTGCAGCGCTGGGTTACCCCACTGCTAACCGCGGTCAGATCGTGGACGACATGATCACATTGATGCGGCGTTGGTGGGCCGGGGAAACTGTCACACAGGAGTGCTGCGGTTTGACGTTTGAAGGGATAGCTCTGGAACCTTTGCCGGCCCAACAACCGCTCGAGGTTTGGTTAGGTGGTAAGGCACCGGCAGCTTTGAAGCGAGTTGCACGCATCGCAGATGGCTGGCTGACGTCAGTGATAACGCCGTTGGAAGCCGAACGTGCGCGCGTCACGATTGAGCGCCACGCTGTTGAGTTCGGACGTGAAGTAGATGCCGAACATTTTGGAATCAGTATTCCCTGCGCGCGACAAGCACCGCCGGAATCCGCCGTTGCGGCGCTACGCGTGCGGCGCGAGGATCGCGATCTAAGCGAGGTTGTGGCCGTGGGTGACGTGCACTTGAAGCAACTCATCGAGGCCCATCAAGATGCGGGCTTGAGCAAGTTTGTGGTGCGAACAATGGCTGGCGAGAACGCGCCTGAAGTGTGGCAGGATGATCTTCGCTGGCTCGCCGACGCCGTTCTGCCGTTACAAACTTGAGCGACCGCGAGCGTAGCCGCGACAACAACAGCACCGCCACGACCAGGAGCACTGGCATGAGTACATCGCAACCCGCAGTATTGATCGTAGGCGCCGGGCCGACCGGCCTTGCGTTCGCTATTGAACTCCGCCGCCGCCAGATTGAGTGTCGCATTATCGAGCGACGCAGCGGCCCGTCGGATACGTCGCGCGCGATTACCGTGCACGCCCGTACCCTTGAGATTCTGGAAGATATGGGGGTCGTTGAACGCTTCCTGCATGGCGGCGTACGCAATGACGGCTACCAGTTCAATTTTCTCGGTAGCGACATGAAGCCAAATCTCGACTACACACGGCTACCGACTCGCTATCCCTACGTGTGCATGTTCAATCAGAACGAAACCGAGAAAATCCTGCGCGATCATCTCGAGCATGATCTGGGGCTGGCGATTGAATGGGACACGGAGCTGACCGCCATTGAGCAGGACAGCAATAATCAGGTCACGGTTACTGTGCAACGCAGCGGAAGTGCGGGTACCGGGACGGAAACCATTCGCCCGTTGTGGGTGATTGGGTGCGATGGTATTCATAGCCCGGTGCGCGAGGCGCTCGAGTTTAAATATGAGGGCTCCGAATACGACGGGTTGGTTATGCAGATGATCGACGTTCAGTTGGGAAACTTTTCCGGCACTGATCATCTATTGCACTACCACATCAGCAAAGACACCTTTCTGATGATCGGTAAGTTGTCGGGTCCGAATCATCGCGTTTTAGTCAGCGCGCAGGGTGATGTCAGCGAGATCGAGCAGCAAGATTTGATTTCGCCAATCGTCAAACTGCACCTCCCGGACGTCGAGATCGGTGAGCCGGACTGGAAAACGACCTGGGAGATTTGGATCCGCAAGGCAGATACCTATCGTAAAGGCCATGTGTTTCTGTGTGGTGAATCTGCGCACGTACACTCGGTTGCCGGCGGCCAGGGCTGGAACGTTTGTCTGCAGGATGCCTACAATCTGGCGTGGAAGCTTGCGCTGGTGATCGACGAGCGCGCGCGCCCGGAATTACTCGACACTTATGAGCGTGAACGTGAGCCGGTTACCGAGCAAGTAATCGCCGGCAGTACGGCTGTACACGAAATCATTCTCTCGCATGGCGGCGGCCTCGAAGAACGCATGGCCTTGACGCAAACCGACGGCTGGCAGGACGATGCGGTCGCGCGTATATCCGGGCTGAGTTACAACTATCGCGACCTGATTGAGGTGCCGGACGGCACGCGCTCCGATTACGAGCCCGCCATTGGCGACCGCCTGCCGGACACCGAGATCTCTCCACATCTGCGACTCCATCAACTGATCGCACATACCCGCTATACCTTACTCATCGTCTTACCGGTATGCAGCGACGAAGCGCTTGGCAGCGCAACCGAGGTTGCCGTGGCGCTGAGTGCCCGCTATCCGTGGTCGGTTCGCGTCGAATTGATCGCGCCTGACATACCGCATCCGTGGTCGGGAATATTGCCGATCGCTGATCCGCATGGCCGGGTAGCTTCGTTGCTGAATACGAGCTCGGCAGGAGAGTTCGTTCTCATCCGCCCGGATGGGTATATCGGCTATCGTTGCCCGCTCGAAGACGGTGCCCGGCTCGAAGCGTTTCTCGCTACCTATCTGATCAGTCAGCGATAGCGATCAACCGCCTCTAGCGGGGTGGCTGACGTAGTTAGCGTGCGGCCCAGGGATTTTTTCAGTGGCGTATTAGCCAAACCAGATGAGCTGTGGGACTGTTTCGCCCGAAGTGAGCTTGTCAAAGTCTTCGTTGACTCTGTCCAGGCTGATTTTGGCGCTCATCAGTTCGTCCACCGCGAGCTGTTCTCGACAGACAAGTCCGAGTGACTCAATTCTGTAGCGGCAATCTTGATCAACATTCCACCGGCGTCAGGTACATCAAGTTCGATTTCCATGACGACAATCGGTTTCGACTCTGCGCAAGGGAGAGACGAACCCATCACATGCAGCACAGCCGCACGACACGTTATGTCGCCCTTCGAGTCCGGCTCGTTTTTGGGGTCGGTATCCTATCCTGGTGATCGCTGGTGCATGGTCGGGTGGCGCATATCTGGCACATGCGGCACCATTGAAGGACGCTGACTCGTGCACGAGTGGCGCTGATTTATTCAAGTTGGTTATACGCATGCCAGTCACGATTATCGAAGAAACAGAGATTCACTATCTGACGCGAAAACCTGCCGCAGGGCTGGGCCGCCAGCGGGTGTTATACATTCACGGTACCGGTTGTAACGGCCGCGTTTTTGAACGGCATATGGACGTGTTAGGTAGTGACCATGAAGTGGTTGCGATTGATCTGCCTGGTCATGGCGCTTCTGCTGGGAATGGGTTCCGCGGGGTCGCCGACCATGCGGCGATTTGTGCCGGACTGATTCATGATCTCGGCTGGGACCGCTGCGTTGTCGCCGGACATTCGCTCGGTGGCGGTATTGCGCTCGCGCTGGCGATTTACGACGCGGAACTCGTGCAAGCCCTAATGCTCATCGATACCGGGGCGCGCTTGCGAGTCGCCCCGGAGATCATCCGTGGCGCGCGGGCTATTGCACAAGGTACCCGCGATGCACCAACCAACCCGCGGCTTGGATTTGCCGCCTCGACACCAGACAGTATCGTCGAGGGGGTTCGTCAACTCACTGCAGATTGCCGAGCGGAAGTGACGGTGAAGGATTGGATAGCGGACGACACCTGCGACTTTATGTCCCGCGTGGCGACTATCGATGTACCGACCCTGGCGATTTGTGGTCGCGAAGATCAACTGACGCCATTACGCAATCACACGTTCTTCGAGGAGCGCATGGCTGATTGCACGCTCAAAATCATCGAGCAGGCGGGTCACTGGCCCTACGCTGAGCAGCCGGGAATATTTGACAGTCATGTCAGCGAATTTCTTGCCGGTCTGAACTGAACGCGGCCGAGGGTACCCCAGCGTGTAGGCGGACATACCGTACGGCAACCATGCGACGGACATTGAGACATTCCGAGCGCCTGAGTCAGGCGCTTGTGGAACAGGGCTAGCGCAGCAGGATGTATCCGATAGCCACGATAATGATCACCACTAATATGGTGGTCATACTCGACGACTCTGGCTGAGGCGGTCGAGCGGCTGGTTTAGCGCGAGCTTTTATTGCGGCAGCGGCAGCGTTCGCGTTGTCCTGCGCCGGTGCGGGGGTCGCTGCCGGAGCGGTCGTGTCGGTGTCCATGCCCGCGGTGATGTCGAAATCAACCGCAGTCGTCTCAGAGCTTGGAGCGCGCGAGGCCTGGGGCGCTGGTGGTGCCGCATGGGCAGGGGGCTTGGGACTGGCGCCGCCAGGCAGGAAGATTTGAGTTTTGTCGGCGTCGTCTTCGTCGTCATCGCTCATGGTCGTTGTCACTCGTGTCGGTCGTTGATATCGAAGCTCGTGCGATCACGCAGATGCCCCAGCGCCTTCCCTTTGGTGGGAGGATTATAGCGTTACTGCTGCTCACGTCACTGCCTGTTATGCGGTGCACTCACGAGGACGCCTGCGTCCTGCGTTCAGGACACCTGCTTACCCTCAGGTGAGCCCCTTCAAATCCGCCAGCACCGCATCCGGGTGTTCGGCCGGAGATACTGTCGCGTAAGTGGCGGCGACTTTGCCATCTGGGCCAATCAGCACCGATACGCGTGCGCTGCGGGCTGCATCGGCGCTGGCGGCGCCGTAGGCGATGGACATACTCATGTCTTCGTCGCTGAGCAAATCGTAAGGGAAGTCGAATTTCTCTCTGAAAGCTCGATTTGCTGCCACCGGGTCACAACTCACGCCGACAATAGCTGCGTTGTTGTCGTTGAAGTCCTGGATTCGATCACGGAACCCTTTGCCTTCGATAGTTCAGCCTGGTGTATCGGCTTTCGGATACCACCATAACAGCACGTAACGGCCGGAGAAATCGTCCAGAGAGACGCTCTTGCTATCGGTATTCGGCAGGCTGAAGGCAGGTGCCTGCGTGCCAGTTGTCGGTAAAGCCATGAACTCGAACTCCCAGGTTCATCTCGATGATGTGTGTGTCTACTATAGCAAGCCCGAGTCCGGTCGCCGATCGTATTCTGTGGGCGGAACGGTCAGCTAATTCATCCCATGCCGCAAGTCACAGCTTTAACCCACCGCCGCATGCTGGCCCTCGCGGTACCGATCATGCTGGCGAATATTTCCACGCCCCTGATCGGCATCGTAGACACCGGGGTCGTCGGCCAGCTGAGCGATCCGTCCTACATTGGTGCGGTCGCGGTCGGCGCACTGATTTTCTCGCTGCTGTTCTGGACTTTCGGCTTTTTGCGTATGGGCACGACAGGCCTCGCCGCACAATCCGCAGGCGCCGCCGACGAGGATGAATTGGCCGCCGTGTTGTTGCGCGCGTTGCTGGTCGCAGGCCTCTGCGGAAGTCTGCTGATTGCTCTGCAGTGGCCGATTCGTGAGGCGGCTTTCGGGCTTGTCGGTGGCACTGAGCGGGTCAGTCAACTAGGGCAGGACTATTTCAACATTCGCATTTGGGCGGCCCCGTTTAGCCTGGCTAACTACGCGCTGATTGGCTGGTTCGTTGGCATCGGCCGCACGCGCATCGTTTTGTTGCTGCAATTGGTACTGAATCTCAGCAATATCGCCCTCGATGCGCTGTTCGTTCTGGTCTTCGAATGGGATGTGCGCGGCGTCGCAGCCGGAACGGTCGTTGCCGAGGCCCTGGCGCTTATTGTTGGCCTGACAATGGCTTGGCGAGCGTTGCAAGGCCGTGGCATCGCCGGCGCACGCGGACGGATTCTGGTTGCCGGCAAAATCAGACGCATGCTGGCGATTAATCGCGATTTGATGCTCCGTTCGCTGGCACTGGTATCGATTTTTTTCTGGTTCACGGCAGACGGTGCCCGCCAGGGCGAAACCGCGCTTGCAGCGAATGCAGTGCTCATGCACCTGGTATCAGCTAGTGCCTACATCCTCGACGGGCTGGCGCATGCCGCCGAGTCATTGGTTGGCCGTGCGATTGGGGCCGGCGATCACCTTCGCGTCGGAACTGCAGTGCGAATGACTACGATATGGGCTGTGGCTTGTGCGGTAGTCGCAAGTCTGGTCATTGCCATAGCGGGCGGCACTTTTATCGATTTGATGACAATCGACATCACGACCCGCGCTGCGGCGCGCGTTTATTTGCCGTGGGCGATAGCGGCTCCCTTGCTCGGCGTGTGGGCGTATCAACTGGACGGAATTTTTATTGGTGCTACAGCGACCGCCGAAATGCGCCAGGGCATGCTCGTCTCGTTTGTGGCCTTCGTATGCGCATGGTGGCTGTCGCGACCTTTTGGCAACCATGGCTTGTGGGCAGCTTTATCGTTTCACTATGCGGTGCGCGCCATTTCGCTGTGGTACTACTACCCGGCCGTGTTGCGTCGCATTCGTACCCTTGGGGGACGTGAATCAACCCCGGCAGCAGTCACGGATGCGCCATGAGGCTATTTATGCTCCGTACAACAACCAATCCGATGTCGGCGATCGAATTATTCTGATAGCGTCACGTTCCCTTAGCGCTACTCGGCAGCTGATGTCATGTCCCTTGCTTTTGAAGAACTCGATTTTCAGATAACGGAAATCGGAGAAGTGAGTTTGCGTCGGCGCCGCGAGCCGCGTCTGAACGACGCGACGGTCTTCGAGGTCAAGCTCGGCGATGAGTTCCTGATGTCGAGCCTGTTTACTGTCGGAGAAACTGCCCTCGCTGACCTCGCGTTGGAGCGGTTGGATCGTTCTTGTGTCGTGGTGGTGGGCGGGCTTGGTCTCGGCTATACAGCGCACGCTGCGCTCGCTCACAGCCAGGTCGCCGAGCTATTAGTCATCGAGGCGCTGGCACCCGTAGTAGCCTGGCACGAACAAGGCTTGGTTCCATTGGGACCAGGCCTCTCTCAGGACCCGCGTTGTCGGTTTATCTGCGCGGACTTTTTTGCTGCTGCAACGTCCGTCGATGGATTCGATGTCGGTGAGTCGGCACGACGTTTTGATGCAATATTGCTCGATATTGATCACTCGCCCCGTCATCGTCTCGATGCTGACCAGAATCCGTTTTACGATGCTGCCGGATTGCGTCGCCTGAGTGCACATTTACTGCCGGGGGGCGTGTTCGCGATGTGGTCTAACGACCCGCCCGATGACGACTTCGTTAACGCGCTGGAGAGCGTGTTTCTCGATGTTGAAGCAGCGGTAATCGAGTTCCCCAATCCGTATACCCAGACTACTGCGAGCTGCACAATCTATCTCGCTAATGCAGCCGCAGCAGCCGACGCTTAATCAGGTCTTCGAGGCAGCAAAAATATCTGCAATCGAGGCGTCGAGCATAGTGTTGAATTCGCTATCGCTCTGTTGCGCTGACAGTCCTTCACTTAGTGCGCGCGAGAAGCTCGCGACGACGCCATTATTTCGCGACAGGCGAGCGTTGGCTTCCTCGCGGCTATAGCCCCCCGAGAGTGCGACTACCTTCAATACGTTCGGATGTTTTACACAATCCGCGTAAAAGTTATCGACTTCAGGCAAAGTCAGTTTCAGCATCACCAACTGATCGGGATTGAGACTAATTAGTTCCTCAAGCAGAGCCGCTTTAAGAAGCGTTTCGGCCTCGGCTTTGTCGGGGCAGTGAATATCCACCTCGGGTTCGATGATGGGTACCAGTCCGGCAGCAATAATCTCGCGCCCGACTTCAAATTGTTGCGCGACAACGGCTTTGACCCCCGCAGCACTGGCCTGTTTGATGACTGAGCGCATCTTGGTACCAAAGATGCCCTTGCCGCGTGCTTTTTGTAGCAAATCTCCGAGCCCGGGATTGGGTTTCATCAGCTGTACGCCGTCATTCTCGTCGGCGAGGCCTTTGTCGATCTTAAGGATTGGCACGACGTTTTTGACATCCCACAAATAGCTTGCGGTTGGCTTGCCTTCGACCTCTCGGTCCATAGTGTTTTCAAACAAGATCGCGGCAAGCGTTCTGTCGCCGCTAAAGGCCGGGCTCGTCATGATGCGCGTGCGCATGGCGTGCACGACTGTGAACATTTCCTCGTCGTTTGACCACGCGTCCTCGGTGACACCGTAAATTGCCAGCGCCTTCGGCGTGCTGCCACCACTCTGGTCGAGTGCCGCGATATAGCCGTCCTGGGTCTTTATCTTGTTTTTCTGTTCTTCGAAGTTGCTCACAGTAGTCCTCTGGATAGTTCAAAAAAAACGAATTGAGTGGGTAACGTTGACTAACGGGCGCACGCAGACTGCCGTGTAATCAAGTCATCTAGCGAGTTAGCGCGAACCTCGACAATTTTACTGGGCGGCGTTTGCTTGAAAAAACGCTTCAGGACGACCGCAAAGGTGGCATATCCAACGCCGCGCGAAAGGTATTGTGGAAGTGCTGCAAGGGCGCCTCGTTGCGCCCGAACACGATATGTTCGAGCAACCCGCTTTCGGCGGTTTGTTGAGTGGTTTCGCCCATGCGGTAGTCTTCATTTTCCAGCGTGCTGTCGATAATCTCCATCGATCCCTCGGGCGTGACAATGGCGTTGCCGTCGCGCGCCTCCCGGCTATAAATGTTGCTGTCGTCGATCACGGTTTTGCTGCCATCCGCCATCAGATCCAGAGCCGCCTGGCTGAAGTAGTGGCTCATCCAGGTGACCGAGCGGCTGGCATCGGCGCCACCAGGATAAATTCGAAACAATGTTACCTGGCGATCGGAAACAGTCAGCTGGATATTCGGAAACAGATAATAGAGGACTGTGGTAGAGCCGTTGACGCTCCATTTATCGCGCGGTTTGTTGCGCAAACGGGTCATGGAACGCGCGGGAAACACCGCGCGATGATTACGTTCGAACGTTTCGTAGGACAGCGCCTCGCCGTTGAAAATATTATTCAGCGTTTTTCTATGCAGGCGCGCGAAGTGGTAGGTCTCGCCGAACGTATCGTTGGCGAGTTTCCAGTTCATGCGTTTGTTCAGTGAGCGGCCACCGCAGTGAACGCGGTCGCCGAGATGCCAATTGGCAATCTCGGGCGCCAGACCACCGAGCAGCGCGTCGACATCAATGCTGGCTGCGGGTTGCGGGTGCACCCATAGCAGGCCGTATTGTTCTGCGGTCGGCAATTCGATGAGATTATGGCAATTACGGTCGATAGCGCCAAATTGTTCACTCTCGGTCACACCGAGCAAGCGCCCGTCGGTGGCGTAGGTCCAGCCATGGAATGGACAGGTGAAGCGCTTCTGCTCGCCGCGCTCGTCTTCAGTCAAGCGTGTGCCGCGGTGGCGACAGGCATTCACAAACGCGCGAAATCGCCCATCTTCGTCCCGACAGGCAAGAATCGGTACGCCGAAATCGTCGAGCGTGAGGTAGCTGCCAGGGCCCGGCAAATCGCCGCTCAGCCCAATGAGCTGAGGATGTTCACGAAAAAATCTCTGCCACTCCTGCGCGGCGAGAGCCGGGTCGGTGTAAGCCGAGGTCGGATTGAGTAATTGTTGTCCGGCATCCACAGTGCGACCGGCATCCAGCATTTCGAAGAGTTCATCGAGTATGCGTAACTGAGTGGAATGTTGCATGGCGAATTCTTATAGCTCCGGGGGTGCACGAGAGTATAGTGCGTCCGTTCTGTGGCGGAGAAGCAGTCCGGTGTCTACCCGGGCACAGATCCGCGAAATTTTGCGCCCCTGCGGTTATATTCGGGGCTTCATTCAGCCGTCAAGCGACGCATTATTGAGCCTATGAAGCATCGGACCTCGCGCGGATTCACCCTGATCGAGCTCGCTGTCGTGACCGCTATTATCGGCCTGCTGGCAGCGGGTGCCGTGGCCAGTTTCGGTTCGATTCGCATCAACACCAAGATTAAGGAGACCCAGCGCGCGATGCATTCCGCGGAGTTGCTGTTGCAGAGCTACGTCGCTCGTAACAATCGCCTGCCGTGTCCTGCAGACCCCGTCCTGAATCCGAACGTGAGCGCTGAGGCGGCGACTTATGCGCGCGAATCCAGCGCCGGCGCCGCTGGCGCGGGCTGTCATGGTGATCGCCAAATTGCCGCTACCGGTGTTTATTGGGGGACCTTCCCGGCAATTGATCTGGGCGCACCACCGCGCGAAATCGCCGATGGCTGGGACAATCAGCTGTTTTACGTCGTGGTTAATTCATCAACGCTGAACAACTCCGTGACCAATGGCGTGTGGGCGCGTGACGATGGCGTCAATGAAGTCGAGCTGTGGGACAAAGCGGACACCGATGCCAGCCTACCGGCCCGCCAGCGACTAACCAATCGGGGCGTCGTCGCCCTCATTTCGGCCGGTGCGAATGCCAGCGGTGCCTATACGCTTGAAGGTTCGCAATTAACCACGCCCATCGCCACCGCGCTGGCAGAGAACGATAATCAGGACGCCGATATTTTTCTCGTTGCGAAGAACTATTCGAACGCCGCCGCCACGCCGTTCGATGATTTGGTCGAAGTCCTTACCGAAGACGCCATCATCGCCCCGTTGGCCGACATGGGAGAGCTGCAGACTAAGGCAGAGCTTACCGGCGAGCGCATGCAGCGCATCGTTGACGCGATTTTTGCCTACGCCGCTGCGCAAAGTGATGACCCGGATGGCGGGGCGACTTATACCGGCGGTGGCGGTTTTGCCGACCCGGCTATTCGCGTGGGCTCTGGCGGGCCCGTACTGACCTCTTTTTTCCCGGCTCTGCAGCTGGCGTACACCTGCGACACCGGTACGCGCGAGCGGAGTCGCCGTATTCCACAATCTGACAGCAATCCGTTTGACGGCGTTGGTGACGGCGTCGATGCTGACGGGGTGCCCTATACGGATCTGAGTCTGTTGTTGACACAAGTGCAGGACGCTTGGGGCACAAATTTCATCTACGACCCATTAGATAATGGCGCATCAGTGACGCCCGCTGGCACGGATGGCGTGTATTCGGGTGCGATTGGCCCCGCTGTTGTGGCATTCACGCTGACTTCTCTTGGTCCTGACGGCGTCGCAAGCGCCGATGATATTGTCGAAACATATTCGATGTCCGAGGCTGTTGGCCGGCTTTTGCGTGCCGGCATCAGCGTCGACCAGGGTGATTAGAAAAATTGTCAGGGCAACCGCATTCGGCCCAATGTGGCGCGCCAGTTTGCCGACGGCCGCTGCGCCTTTCGTGCTGATCACGACGAGTTCCCCCACTACGCGCCATCCGCTCAACAGGTGCCAATCTGATGAGCGGCGAGGCACCCACCGACGGCTCGGACCGAACGGTAGAACCTGAACCGTCGCTCGAGTCTCTATTGCTCGTGCAGCGCGCTCACCGGCAGGTCAGGTATAAGATGCAACTCCGTTGCGCACAAAGTTTCGCGCTGTCGGCAGATGAACCTGCCCGGTGCATCAAGCGCACAAGGCACCCCGCATGCCCATGCGGATTTAGTGATGGACTGAGGAAATCGATATGCGTTTTGGCGTTTTCTACGAATTACAGCTGCCACGGCCGTGGGCCGAAGGCGACGAGCACCGTTTGTTCAAAGATGCGCTGGAGCAGGTCGCGTTGGCTGATCGGCTTGGCTTCGATTACGCCTGGGAAGTCGAGCATCACTTCCTCGATGAATATTCACATTCCTCGGCTCCGGAAGTGTTCCTAGCAGCGGCCGCGGCAAAGACTGAGAACATTCGCATTGCGCATGGCATCCGCCAAGTGATCCCGAACTACAATCATCCTGCCCGCACCGCAGAAGGCATCGCAACGCTCGATTTGATCTCTGACGGACGTGTTGATTTTGGTATCGGCGAAGGGGCGACGCGCCTTGAACTGGGCGCCTTCGGCATTCCGGCCAAACGCAAACGCGCGTTATCTCTCGAAGCTGCCGAGCAGATTTGCAACATGCTCGCGTTGACCCCGTACCCCGGCTACGAAGGTGAAGGCTTCTCGATGCCGTGCCGCAACGTGTTGCCTAAACCGCTGCAACAACCGCACCCGCCGATGTGGATGGCATGCACCAATCGGGACACCATCAAAGTCGCCGCTCGTAACGGCATCGGCGCCCTGGCGTTCGCATTTCTCGATCCGGAGGAGGCGCGCACTTGGGCAAGCATTTACTACGACATCATCAAGAGCGAGGAATGCGTGCCGTTGGGTTGGGCAGTGAATGCCAACCTCGCGATGGTCTCGGCATTCTCCATGCATGACGACCGCGCCGAGGCGATTCGACGTGGGCAGGATAATTTTGAATTCTTTCGCTACTCGCAGCAGAAACTCGTGGCTGAAGATTTCGTGCCGGGCTACAGCAATATGTGGGAAGAGTTTATGGACAAGCGCGGGGATGCCTCCGATCGGCTGATTCAGGCTGCACTCGCACGTGGTGAATACGATGGTGCCGGCATTGGTACGCCGGAGGATATGCGCAAGCACCTCGGCAATATGCAGGAAGCGGGTGTCGATCAGGTCGTTTTTCTGCAGCAGGCGGGGCGCAATTCGCACAGCAACATATGTGAATCGCTGGAGCTATTTGCCGGCACAGTCATGCCACAGTTCACGGTTGACGTGACCGAGCGCGAGGCCCGTAAACAGAAAGAACTCGAGCCCTTTATCGCTGCAGCGATGGCGCGCAAACAGTTTATGCAGCCCCTAGCTGAGCAGGACGTGCCTGTGGTTCGGGCCGCGGTAAAAGCAGCCAAGCCCTACAGCTAGATATTACGCAACCGCCGGGCAGAGGTAGAAAAACTCGGGGAGTCGATACGGGCGCCGAGAAGCGCCTGCGAAGCTCGGAAATCCGGCGGTCGTCCTTTCAGCCTGTAGCGGGAACGGCCTGGCAATCGCGGCACCGCCCAGCGACTTCAATTTTTTCTTCGCTAACGGTAAATCCTAGTCCACGCGCGGTGACAGAGATTTTGTTGCTCAGACTGACGTCGTCCATTTCGGCGACTGCACCGCAGTGAGTGCAGATCAGGAACTGCGCCGAATGACGCTTTTCCGGGCGCGCGCAGCCAATGTAGGCATTGAGCGATTCGAGGCGATGGATCAGCCCCGCCTCGCGCAGGAAATCGAGGGTCCTGTAGACCGTCGGCGGCGCGGCCCGCTTGCGTCCATCAGACAACATATCGAGTAAGTCGTACGCTTTGATCGGCAAGTGGCTGGTCCAAACCAGCTGCAGAATCTGCCGGCGCAGCGGTGTCAGGCGTTCGCCGCGCTCGCGGCACAGCGTCTCAGCACGTAGCAATGCATCGTCGATGCAGGTCACGTGGTCGTGATCGGGTGCGATGAAGTCCTGGATGACTGATCGGCTCATAGTGAAGAAGTGTACTGCCTTTGTGCGGCCCTGCGCAGCGCGCGGAAGATGAATGTTATGTGATAATGTAACAGCAATTCCCGTTTACGAAATACGTCTTTGGAAAGTTCCTTCACCACTGTTCTGGCCTTCAGTCTGGCTGGCAGCGTGCTCAGCGTCTCTGCTGCCGGCATTTATCTGTTGTTGCCGGAGAAAGTGCGCGAAAAATCAGTCGATTACCTGATCGGTTTCGCTATTGGCATGCTGCTCGGCGCTGGATTTCTGCATCTGTTGCCAGAGGCGCTTGAGCAAGCTCGCGACAGTACGCAGGGCCTTATGGGCACCGCTCTGGTTGCCATTCTGGTGTTTTTTATCCTTGAGAAAGGGCTGATTTGGCGTCATCACCATCATCACGGCGGACATGATCACGATGCCAACGTCGAGGGTCCGGCCGGCACTCTCATTTTGATTGGCGACTCAGTGCACAATTTTCTCGATGGCATTTTGATTGCCGCTGCATTTCTTGCCGACAGCTCCCTCGGTGTGGTTACCGCATTGGCTGTGATTGCCCACGAAGTGCCGCAGGAATTGGGCGATTTCGCGATCCTGCTACACAGTGGCTACAGTCGCAAAAAAGCCTTCATCGTGAATCTTTTGTCGTCCGCAGCGATGGTTGCTGGCGCCACGCTGGCCTGGTTCGGCCTCGGCCAGCTGACAGATCTGATTCCCTACCTGCTGGCCTTCACGGCGGCGAGCTTCATTTATGTTGCGGTTTCCGACCTGATGCCCGCATTGAATCGCAAAGTGGGATTACGCGAGACGGTGGTACAAGTGCTGCTAATCGGAAGCGGACTAGGGCTCAACATGTTGATCCACATCGACTAGGCGCAACTCGCAGTGTGAGGCAGGAGCACGCAGGTTGCCTGTCGCGAACCACCTGCAGCCTGATGAAACCACGACAGGGCCACTTCGATCTGAATCGTCTTAGCCAAGTTTTTCGAAAGCGTGTCCCGCACGTAACACAATGTCGTCTTCGCCGTAGCGGCCAGTCAGCATCATGCCAACCGGTAAACCATCGGACATGCCTGCCGGTACGCTCATGGAAGGGTGACCGGTTGAATCGAATGGTGCGGTATTACCGAGCATATCCAACGCGCAGCCGAGCACCTCGCTGAGCGTTGCGTCCGGCGGCGGAATTTTATGTGCCTTCATTGGCGTAGTCGGCATCACCAACAGGTCATATTCAGAGAATGCGCGGTCATACGTCGCCCGGAGCGTGCGCACCAGATTCTGCGCCTTGGCCGAATAATAGTTGCCGTAGCGACTGCGCAAAATGCGTGCGCACAAGAGCACAGTTTTAACCGTGACTGGCATGAGATCAGCGCGATCGCGCTGTGCGTCGTAGTAGAAGCGAATCGCTTCCAGCATCGAATGCCCCCCGCCTACCGGGCCATTGGGGCCGAGATCGGTCAGGGTCGAGAGCGTGCCATCGAGAATACTCGACATCATGATTGCGCCACCCTGGTGATGTTCCGGGATAGATACCTCACTGACCTCGGCTCCCGCGGTGCCGAAGCGCGCGGCAGCTTCACGGACCATCGCGTCGACGTCGGGTTGCGAACCGGCAATGCCGAAACCCTCTTTTACGATGCCTATGCGTAGACCGCTGACGCCCTTTTCGAGCTCACCGCAGTAGGCCTTGGGCTGTAGAATTGTGCGTTGGCGGGGATCCAGGCCATCGTCATAGCCAGCGATGACTTCCAGCAACAGGGCGCAATCAGCGCTGCTGCCCGCCATCGGTCCGAGATGATCGACCGTTTGCTCGATTGGCGCGGCGCCGGTGTACGGCACCAGCCCGTAGCTCGGTTTAATGCCGTAGCAACCGGAAAATGAACTGGGTATGCGCACCGACCCTCCCTGATCGCTGCCGATGCCCATATCCACCTGACCGCCAACGATCAGTGCAGCACAGCCGCTCGAAGAACCGCCGGTCATGTGGTTTTCGTTATGCGGGTTGCGCACCGGCCCGGTAGCGGTGGTGTGGCTGCCGCCGGAAAAGCAATAATTCTCACAGACTGCCTTACCCAAAATAGTGCCGCCCGCGTCAAGTACGCGAGTCACCACCGTGGCATCCTCGCCGGGCACGAAGTCTTCGTAGACTGCTGAGCCGTTCATCATTGGCACGCCGGCGACACCGATATTGTCTTTAATCGCCACCCGCTTACCGCGCAGTGAGCCGCTACTCGCGCCCTCAATAACGCACTGCCAGTTCCAAGCGTTGTAAGGATTGTTGTCCGGATCAGGACGCGTTACTTCGCCGCGCGGATAGCGGACCGGCAAGGACGGTGCGGACAGCGAATCGATCAAATTCATGTCGCTGATAAGACCGCCCATGAACTGCCCGTAGAGGGTGAGTTCATCGTCATCCATGTTGAAGTGAAGTTGCTTCGCTGCGGTTTTAAGTTCATTGAGCGACGCGGCGGGAACGGCGGGCTTGTCTGACATGGAAGCTCCTAATCAGTGGCCAGACACACCTGTTGCGCTGGCAAAGACACTCTAAAGCTCAGGTTCTACCTGGCTTGGCCACCAGCCTGGCACCGGGCGCGGTACCACGCCGTCAGCTTCGAATCAGTGAAAGCTCGGCGCTTTCCAGAAATCCCGTCGGTCAACAGAGGTCACGGCAATCTCCAATGTTTCACCATCCCGCTCGACGCGAAAGGGAATATCACAGCCGGCCGGACCAACTGCCCACATGGAGCGGAACAGCCCCGACAAATCCGTCGGCGGGCGCCCGCCGATATCCAGGACCACGTCGCCGGCTTGCAACCCTGCAGCGGTTGCTGGCGCGTCGTTGTACACGCCGGCAATCATGAAGCGGTCCTCTACTTCGGAAACGAACATTCCCAGCCACGGTCGTGCCGGCTTGAGCGTTCGGCCGTACATTTGCAGCTCTTCCATAATGGGTTTGAGATAATCGATGGGGACGCTCAGATTACCGTCTACGTTCGGTAGTTCGGGGACGATTTGATCGATATAGAGCGAACCGATCCCGCACAAGCGTCCGTCGCCGCCTATCAGTGCTGCGCCGCCCCAGTTTGGATGTGCCGGCGTCGTGAACAAGGCGTCATCGAGAACGTATTCCCAATAGCCCGCAAACTCGCGGCGTGCGGCAACGTGGACTTTCAAAGCCTCTTCGACACCGCCGCAGCCGGCTACGACCAGTTCTTCACCGACTTGCAACGCATCGGAACTGCCGAGCTCCATTACTGGCGCATCAAGCCGGCCCAAGGCCTGAATGAGACCGAAGCCGGTCTCGTAGTCGTAACCGACCAGATGTCCGGTGACGGCCTGTCCGGCATTCGTGACCACCCAGATTTGATCCGCCTCAGTGACGAGGTAGCCAATTGTGACAATAAGCCCGGTGTCGCCGATGATGACGCCGTGCCCGGCCCGCTCGGTACCCAGAATCGACGCAGTAAACGCGTCTTCGGGAATATGTGCCTGTAGCGACACGACAGCATCGAGTGCATCGTCCAGCTTGTAGCCAAGTTCGCCCTGTTCGGGCCGCAATTCGGGTGGGATGCGCGTTTCTGCCTGATCACTCATAGGATTAATTGTTCGAAAGCCTCACGGTCCGGTTGGTGGCCCACCCAAGGTGTGGGCTGATTACGACACGGGCGCATCGCGGTGTTGAATTTCATATTATCAGCAACCGATGGCCTGATGAGTGACAGCGCTGCAAAAATTGGACTGTATGGAGGCCTCAATGTCCGCTTTGATTACTGCCCTGACGGCACTTCTACAAGACAGCAAACGCGCGGTGGCGTTTACTGGCGCAGGTATCAGCACCGAATCCGGCATTCCCGATTTCCGCAGCCCTGGCGGGATCTGGTCAAAGATGCAGCCGATTATGTTTGACGACTTCGTTAATTCGGAAGATATGCGCCGCGAGGCCTGGCGGCGAAAAATCGTTATTGACCGTGACTTCAAGCAAGCCACGCCGAATCGTGGGCATCGCGCTGTTGCCGCGCTGATCGAAGCGGGTCGCATGTCGGAGGTGATCACGCAAAACGTCGATGGTCTGCACCAGGCTTCCGGCATCGACGACGAGCGAATTATCGAATTGCACGGCAACACGACCTACGCCCGCTGTCTGACTTGCGCCAAGCGCTACGCGCTCGAGCCAATCATCGATGCGTTTGAGCGTGACGAAACACTACCTGTGTGCGAGGTGTGCGGCGGTTTGATCAAGAGTGCCACCATCTCATTTGGCCAGGCGATGCCAGAGGCCGAAATGCAGCGTGCTGAGCGTGCCACGCTCGCCTGCGATTTGTTCATAGTGCTGGGTTCGTCGCTGGTGGTTTACCCGGCGGCCGGTTTCCCACGTTTAGCGAAAGATGCCGGCGCCCGGTTGGTCATCATCAATCGCGATGCAACTGAGCTCGACGGCAGTGCAGACCTCGTGATTCACGAAGGCATAGGCGACACCCTCGGTGCTGCCGTAGGGGTGGACTGATCGTGTTTAGCTTACGGGCGCATACCGAATCGGGTTTCGCCAGTTAGCCCGGCGAGCCTGGCCTGGCTGAGTTCTATCCAGTCACACAACAGTGGGCGCGTTTCACGCGGGTCAATAACGTCATGCACGGCGAAAGATTCGGCGGCGCGATACGGTGAGCGACTGCGCTCAAATTTGGCTTCGAGTTCGGCACGCAGAGCATCGGGGTCGTCAGCTGCGGCGATTTGACGATGAAATGCTACTGCCACGCCGCCTTCCAGCGGTAAGGCACCGGACTCCGCCGACGGCCAGTCGAGGATATACGCGTCCGGGCCATAGTGCGCCGCGCCCGCGACGCCAAACGATTTACGCACGCGGATCGAGGCCCACGGTACTTGCGCTTGCGCGGCTGCAGCAACAGCCGCCATGCCGTAGCGAATTGTCGCGGCACTTTCCGCATCAGGTCCAATCATGAAGCCCGGCTCGTCGACAAAGTTGACGATGGGTAAATGGAAGGTATCGCAGAGTTCAATCATGCGCCGCATTTTTTGGGCTGCTTCAGCGGTCATTGCACCCGCGTAGTAGCGACAGTCGTTCGCCGTGATGCCAACCGGCTGACCGTTGACGCGCGCAAGTCCGACAATTAATCCCGGCCCAAACGCGCGTGTCATCGGGAAAAACGAGTCGCGATCGACCACATGATTGACCAACGCAAACATGTCGAAAGGATGGCGGCGATTGCGCGGCACGATGCTCGCAAGCGCGTCTTCGCAGCGATCGAGGGGATCGGTGCAGCTTATGCGCGGCGCTGTCTCCCATACGTTCTGCGGTAGATAGCTCAGGAACTGGCGCATCTGTACCAGGGCGTCGTATTCATCTTCGGCAATATTGTCGACGACGCCAGATTTGGCATGCACGGCAACGCCACCGAGTTCTTCTTTGCTGAGGTCTCGACCCAGCGCGCGTTTCACCAGCGCCGGCCCACCGATCATGATTTGCGACGTGCCACGGGCCATCACAGAGAAATGCGAGGCCACCAACCGCCCCGCCGGAAAGCCCGCGACCGGGCCAAGCGCGGCAGAAGCGATAGGTATTTTGCTCATAGCGTCGGCGATGATCGCAAAGCGTGGCGCACTGTAGACCGGCTCGCCGACCGTACGCGGCTTTTTCGGATCTTCATCGCCCGACCCGACACTGCCGCCGCCGCCTTCGAGCAAGCGCAACAACGGTGTGCGATAGGTGACGGCAAGATGCTCGGCGTATACGCTTTTGCGCAACCCGGAGGCATTTGGCGAACCACCTTTAACAGTAAAATCCTCGCCACCGACCACGACCGGGCGCGCATTAATCTTGCCGAATCCGACCAGGTAGTTAGCGGGCGTGAACGATTCGATGTCGCCACTATCGTCGAGCACCGCGCCGCCAGCGACGCGGCCGTACTCACGAAAGCTGCCCTTATCGAGCAATGTTTCTACGCGCTCGCGGACGCTAAGTTTGCCGCGCGCATGTTGTTGTTCGACCGCCGTCGCGCCACCTTGCGCCGCTACCAGCGCCCGGCGCTGGTGAATCCCTTCGACCTCGCCCTCCCAACTCATGATTTGGCGGCAGCCCGCGCTTTCATTAACGGGGATTCGTTTTTGTCGACCCAACCCATCGCGAGCCCAGCGGAGAATCCGCGATCGACGACAATGTCCTGGCCATTGACGAAAGCACACTCTCCGGTCGCGAGGTACTT
The DNA here is from genome assembly GCA_002292285.1 of Proteobacteria bacterium UBA981. Taxonomy (GTDB): domain Bacteria; phylum Pseudomonadota; class Gammaproteobacteria; genus UBA981. The sequence goes on along the minus strand of DBBP01000027.1, from coordinate 119,836 downwards.
GACTACGTTAGCAATATCGACCGGTTCGGCCGCGTGCCCGATGGTGTCGATAACCCAATCAAGTTGGCCGCCGCCAGCCTGTTCTTTGAAGTCCGGCAGCAGTGGTGTCGCTACGGGTCCGGGGCTGATGCTGTTCGCGCGAAGACCGCGTTTGAGATCGCGGCCGGCGAGCTGCATAGTGTAGACCACCACACATTCTTTGCTGAAATGATAGGCCGTGTTGCCATCCATATCGCGCGCCTTGCACCACTCGGCCGCTTGTTCGTAATCATCTATGGCAAGCAATTCGTTGATGTCTTTGAGATGTCGAGCCCAGTTGAAGCCGGCAATCGAAGCAATGTTTACGATCGAACCGTTATCGTTAATCCGACCCACCACTTGCTCGGTAAAGTGTTTCAGGCCAACGGTATTCACCCGCATGATGAGTTCCGCGGGCACTGTTCCCGGGACCCCGGCGATGTTCAAAAGGGCGTCGAAATTACCTTCCAGTTGCGCTACCGCTGCATCGATGGAAGCCGGGTCAGACATGTCGCAATGGATATGGGTATGGGCACCGGGCGGCGCGGCCTGCACATCAAGAGAAATGACTTCATCGCCTGCCGCAGCGAAAAGCTCAGTCGTTGCGGCGCCAATCCCAGATGATGCACCAGTCATAAGAATCCGTTTCGCGGCCATGTCGTACTCCTTGCAGGATGATTGATAGAAAATTTGTTGCGGAATGATGCCAGAATCGTCATCACGGTGTGATGCTAACGTTGCATCATTCAGGCGGGGTGGTCATCTGGTTCGGTTGTGCGGGCTGCGCACGACGGTGATTTTTTTCGGGCACGCGGACCCTTAAGCAAACCCTGCTGCGCGCACCAACCCGCTCAACCCGACAACCAACGGCCTGTGAATTCGCCGCACCACTGCGCTCTAGTATCTGCGCATCACTGTTTCAGCGAACGCCCGCATTTGCCCGACTGGATCGTCTGTGACCTGAAACGCAAAGTGCTCCAGGCCGGCCGCTTCCAGCGCACGAATCTTTTCGATGATTTGATCCGGGTCGCCAATCATCGCTGCAACTTCCGCGATTTCCGGTGCCAGGTAGGCGTATTCCTCCGGTCGCGTATAGACCAGATGGCCTTCATGCAGAATCAAATGGCGACGTTCGGCCGGCAGGCCAGCCTCGTAATTTCGATAGCGTTCGACGAACTCGGCGATCTTGGCATCGCCGGGCAACAGTTGCTCGTCCCATTCACACAATACGTGCAACAGGTTGGTAATAAACGGACCGAGGCTTTTCAGCACGCGTTCGCTGGCAGAAGTTTCGCCGGAGCGCAATATACACAGGGGCACGATGGCCTTGCTTGGAATGCTTGCCGGTTCACGCCCAGCTGCTGTTGCCGCCTTATCGATAACGGCTCGGTTAGCGGTCAGCATTTCGGGCGAAACACCCCAGGACAAATGGGCATCGCACTCAGCGCCGCAAAAAGCCAGGGTTTTCTCACCGAACGCTGATAGCGTTAATGAGATCGGATGATCAAGGTTGATAAAGTCGTGGTCGCGATGCAGGAGCTGAATCAGATGCGACTCGCCTTCACATTCGTGCATGACTTCCTCGCCGCGCAGGAGTTCCTGGATGACCCGAATCTCGCGTTTCATGCGACCCAAAGGAACTGGCCGTAAACCCATTGTTAAACGTGCGGTGTTGCCGTTACCGACGCCGAGTTCCACGCGTCCGGGCGCAAGTTGCGCGACGCTCGCAATCGAGTGAGCGATGACCGGCGCCATACGCGTACTCGGTACAGCGACGCCGGTGGCCAGGCGGATGCGCTTTGTTTCACGCGCAGCGACAGCCATGGTGGCGTAAACGTCCGAATAGATCATTTGCGAATCGAAGAACCATGCCTGATCGAATCCGAGCGATTCGGCCAGCGCAACCAGGTCGTAATCGCCGATGCGAGAAGTAAATGTAACGCCGAATTCCATAGCTATCTCCGAAAGTGTTTTCTGCTGTCAGGTTTGTCCCCCACGCTTGTAGCGAAGCTCTGAGCGAGACGCAAACGCGGTAAGACAATGACCCGGTACCTTAACCTTCGAGGCGCACCTACGTCAGTATCCAGGAAGCGATTTGGGCGAGACGAGCGCGTCTCAGCAGTATTTCGAGGACATCGTCTGCACTGCTACGTGAGTGACAACCACGATTTCTCCGTTGAATGCCTGGGCCATCGAGCACTATTGGCGGGCAAAAAAAACCGGGCTGGGGAAGCCCGGTAAATAGGGGTCGGGGGGGGGGGAACTCAAATGAGCGGCGGTAGCAATCCGCTCACAATTGAGTGGCTCAGTAGGGCGGTCAACGCTGCAGTTGCGAACAGGGCGCTGAACGCGGCGGTGTAGTCAATTGTTGATGTCATGGGCGTGCTTCCAAATTGGTCTGAGAGAAAGCTTACGGGCTGGCAGGTCGTGGGCGATGTGAGAAAACCCACAGCGGGACGAAGAAAGCCGGTCATGGCGAGAAATCGCGGCCAGCAGAGCGCGGCCGGTGGCTCAATCGGAGGAAAGTTGCCCGGATTACAGGCACGATGGGGCGGTTAGTGGTTCGTTAACAAGCGCTGCAGCAGAGCGGGCGAGGCGCTATCTGTTTCAGTCGCCAAAGACGTTTGAGACCATGTCTTCAAGACGCGCGACATCGGTAATTTCGAGGCTTCCGCGCCCACGCGTCAGAATCCCGCCTTTTTCGAGCACTGCCAGTTCCCGGGTGACGGCTTCGCGATGGGTACTGACCCGGGCCGCAATGTCGGCGTGCGTGGGCGAAGGATTAATGCTCGCACAATTGCCCGACAGCGCATGTTCGCGCGCCAGGCGCAGCAACTCTGCGTGAATACGGTTGTTGACGCCCAACGTCGAGAACTCCACCACGCGGTCGCTGAGCCCCCGGATTCGCGCCGTCAGTTGGCCAAGCAATCGACGCGCAACCGCCGGATAGCCGGAAGCGATATCCAGAAAGCTGCCGGCTTCGGCGGTCGCTAGAAACACATCACTCAGCGCGGTGACCTCGGCCGAACGAGGCAGGTTATCAATAGCCGACATCTCGCCAAACATTTCGCCGGCATGCTGGTCACGAAACTGCACAGCTTTGCCGGAGCGCACGCTGTAGGTGACGCGCACCGATCCGCTCAGGATGAAATACACCTCTTCGCAATCATCGGCCTGCGCAACGATGTGTTTGCCGGCCGGGTATCGGTGCGCTCTGAGGCGCTCGGCAATCGCTTGCCGGTCGTCGGCGGGTAAGCCACGAAACAGATCGACAGCATTAAGACTGTCGGCGGCAATAACGGCTGTGTCACTCACGTGTTGCTGTCCGGCTCGAAATTTTAATCAGGGTGCCTGAAGGCGCTGCCACGGACGATTTATGATCCGGAAAAAGAGGCACGCCCTGAGCAGGCTCAGTCTATCGCTTCCCCGGCAACCGGTCATCAGATCGAACGCTGTTGGGCGCCCGGACGAGACTCAGCGTGCGTGCCATCGAAAACTTAGGCGGGTTATCGCGACTCCGGAGCGCCGCCGCGCTCCAGAGTCGCCAACAGTTGGCTTTAACCTGCAGAGGCGAGTTTCACCGGCGGTGTATTTTCGCTCAGCTCGCGCGTGACGACTTCGTCTGGCAAATCGAAGGCACCGGCGAACTCAGGATCCATCTGCGTGTACTCGGGCATGCCATTACCGGCCGTTGGTTGCGCCACCGGGACACCTGATGTGTTGGCATACGCGGCGGGGTTCTTATAGGCGGCGAGCTCTTCAGTTGAAATGTTGTTCAGCGCGACGACTTCGGGATCGATCCAGGCCTCGGCGTTAATCGCCTCGGACGAGGTGGATACTTCGAGAACGAGATCTTCCGGACCGCCGAAGTAAATCGATTTGCAGAAGCCGTGATCGAGCGGGCCGAGCACACGCACGCCACGTGAACGAATGCGATCACGCATCTCCAGCAGCTCCTCGTCGGTGTCGACGCTAAACGCAATGTGTTGCATCGAACCCGGGGCGCAAGGTTTAACCGGGTTGCCGGCGTGTGACACGCCGTAATCAACCGGAATGTCTTTAACCGCCGGCGCGAACACAAACGCTACGGAGGAGTTAGCGTTTAATTCCATAAACGCGTGGAAGTAGCCGTCTACGTTGTGCATCCAGTACAGGGCTTTCAATTTCATGCCAAGTACGTCGGAGAAAAACGCGATTTGCGATTTCACGTCGGCGGTCATTAAGGCGAGGTGATGTACACCATTGGGCTGCGTCATGAGAGTGTCCTCCGGGCAGGTTGCCCGACCTTATGTCGGGGCATTAGAGACGGACACAGCTTGACCTACAGCTTGGTGCGCTGGCAAGTGTCAGGGCGTTGTGGGTGGGGGAGTTGGAGGGATCGTGAAAAGTGCTGCGCCGCGGCGATGAAATGCCGCGACGCAACAATCAGGCAGGAATTACAGGCGCTCGATAATGGTGACGTTGGCCTGGCCACCGCCCTCACACATCGTTTGCAAACCGTAACGGCCGCCGGTGCGCTCGAGTTCATGTAGCAGTGTGGTCATCAATTTCGTCCCGGTCGCACCAATCGGATGGCCGAGCGCAATCGCTCCGCCATTCACATTGGTTTTCTCGTGCGGGTAATCCATTTCCTTCAACCATGCCATTGGCACCGGCGCGAAGGCTTCATTGATTTCCACCAGGTCCATGTCGTTCATGGTCATACCGGAACGCTTGAGTGCGTACTGCGTGGTGCAGATAGGTGCCGCCAACATCATCATCGGGTCTTCGCCACGCACGGCCATATGGTGAATGCGTGCGCGCGGTTTGAGGTTGTAGCGTTTCACCGCGTCCTCGGATGCAATGATCATGGCTGATGAGGCGTCGCAGGTTTGGCTGGACACAGCAGCAGTAATGCTCTTCAAACCAAAGATAGGATCGAGCTCAGCCATTTTCTCCAACGAAGTTTCGCGGGCGGTTTCGTCCATTGTGCAACCATTCAGCGGCACAATTTCGCGATCGAATCGACCGTCAGCCATGGCAGCGAGGGCACGACGGTGTGACTCGAGTGAGAAGACTTCCAGGTCCTTGCGGCTAAAGCCCCATTTGTCACACATCATCTGTGCGCCTTTGAACTGCGTCGGTGGATCATCACCATAACGTTCGACCCACGCTTCGGAATCGGTGAAGGGGTCTTTGAAGCCGAAGGCTCCGGACGCCTGCGCCGAAGCGCCGATTGGAATCTTGGTCATGATCTGCACACCGCCGGCGATGACCACGTCGTTGACGCCAGACATCACGGCCTGTGCGGCGAAATGGACCGACTGCTGTGACGAACCGCATTGGCGATCGATGGTCACGCCAGGTACGTCCTCACTGTAACCCGCAGTCAACCAACACGTGCGCGCAACGTCGCCCGCGAGCGGACCCACCGCATCGATGGTGCCGAAAATGACGTCGTCGTATTCGTTATCGGGTATCGGATTGCGCTCGACAAGCGCTTTGATCACATGCGCGCCAAGGTCGGCGGGATGGACATCCTGAAGTGAACCGCGACGCTTGCCGGTCGGGCTGCGCACCGCGTCGATTATGTAGGCTTCTGCCACTTTGTCTTCTCCTTAAAAAAACTCGAATCGTGAGCGTGAGCGGGCGGAATCGCCGCTGCATGGCGCGAATGTATCAGACTAGCCGGTCCGCCGACCACTGCAGCGCGACTCTACAGCGCTTCGCTTTCGCAAACCTTGATAACTTCAGCCGGCGCTACAGTCGGTCAAATCACCGGGCCCGTCATGCCCATCGAGGATTCAGGCTTGAACGCCCGCCCGTTAGTCGATAACCCGCTCAGCAGTAGAGAAAAACAGCCACACCACCGCACCGAAAATATTAACCGCCGCACACAGCGCAAATGCCGAAGCATAGGTACCGGTGCTGTCGACCAGCCAGCCCGTAATGGCGACCCCGATGATGCCGGGGATGGTGCCGGCGGTGTTGGTGATGCCCATCAGCACATCGGCGTAGCGCGGCGCGATATCCAGGTGGTTAGGCACAAATCCCGACCAGGTCAGTGCTGCTATGCCAAGCGCACCACACATCCATCCCAATGCGGCATAGGGTTCGCTGACATTCTGCACTGCGAGCAGACACACGGCCGAGCCAATCAGCCCCGTGCACTGCATGATCTTGCGCACGGTCGTCAGGCTCAGGCCACCGCTGACCATCTTGTCTGCGACCAGCCCGCCCAGGTTGCCGATGATGAACATTGACAGCCATGGCGCGGCAGAAAAAATGCCGGCATTGATGATGCTCAGATCGAGTGTGCTGCGGAAATAACTGGGCAGCCACGCGAGCAGCATATACAGCACCCAATTGCTGCAGAAATGGTTGATCATCAAGGCCCAGATAGCCGGTGTGGTGAACATCTGCTTCCAGGGAATTTCCTGCGATTCCTTCGGTGCTGGCGCGTGTGAGGCCAGCATCTGCCGTTCGGGCTCCGAACAGAGCGGGTCGGTCGCCGGGTCGTTGTGCGCTTTCAGAAACCACAGCACACACCAAGCGATGCCGACCACGCCGAAGGTGTAGAACACACTGTGCCAGCCGTAGGTTTCGACCAGCCAGCCGGTCGTCAACAGCGCGAACAGGGTGCCCAGGGGGATCCCGCCAATCAGCAGGGACACAGCCCTCGAGCGTTCACCCGGTGGAACCCACCGGCCATAGAGGTTGTAGGCCGACGGGAACATGGCCGCTTCGCCGAGCCCCATGGCAATGCGCGCAATGATGAGAATGGGCAGGCCGAGCATCGCTGCAGCAGGAGTGAGGATGGTGAAGACCGACCACCAGGCAACCGCCACTCCGAGGACGATTTTGCCGCCGAGCCGATTGGCCAGCCAGCCACTTGGCGCCATAAACAGCATGTAGCCAATGAAAAAGGACGACAGGACCATGCCCTTGGTCGTTTCCGACCAACCGAACTCCTCCTGCATGCCGATTACCGCGACCGATATATTGACCCGATCGATGTAGCACACGAAGGCTGCCAACACGCACAACGAGACAATCGTGTAGCGGCGTTGCCAACCCGGCTGTAACGGTAATGCCGATTCGGACGTCGTATTCATAGCCCAGATTCTCCCCAGAATCCGGTTCGCCGACGGAGTGACCGGGCGAACCTGCGGTGATCTTAGCTGCGGACCCCCCGGTGCGCAGCTGTTGCGGGCGATAGTGTAGCGTGACTCCAGCGTCCCGATGTCGCCATTGAACCAATCTTCGCGCGCTCGGCACAAACTAAGCGCAACCCAGGCGTTGTCAGTGTCTATAATGCGCCCAGAAAATTCCGTTGTTGACGAGGAAACCAATATGCCAATGTACGAATACCTCTGTGAGGCCAACGGCCTTTACGTCGAAGTGGTGCACAAGATGTCCGAGCGTTACGAGACTTGGGGTGAGCTGTGTGAGAACGCGAAACTCGAGCTCGGTGATACGCCTGCCGACGCTGCCGTGCAACGCTTGATTGGGGGCGGCAACGTCAACAACAAAAACGACACATTGGGCAAGATTCAGACTGCCCACGCGGATCGGTCGCGCTGGTTGAAAAGTGGTCCGACAGCAGCACCAATGCGCGGCAATCGCTGGTAGGCCCCTGCGTACGGCCGCCCGTGGCTAGTCTTTAGCCCGGCGAGCCGCAGTCAACAACGACGCGTAACTGACCCCATCGCGATTATCGCCGGTCACTTTAAGGCCGGCCGCTTCCCACTTCGGCATCCCGCCGAGCATCAATTCAACCCTGCCAAAGCCCGCTTCGAGCAGCGCCCCGGCGGCTTGGGCAGCGCGTTCGCCCTCGTCTGCCCCGATAATCAGCGAGCCAGCGGTGTCCAGCGCGTGCCGCGCAACCAACAGGAAGGCTTCATTCGGGTGGGTAGCGCCACTTTTGGGGTGGTAAAACTCAATCGGGATATTGACTGCCCGGCCCTTGGGGCGTCCGGCGGCGAATTCAGCCACTGTGCGGACATCCACGTAAGTAGCGTCGCCATCGCTGGCGATGCGCTCGCTACTGCCCTGTGGACTGATAACCGGCAATGCCATCCTAATTCCCCCCTGCCAGACGCCGTGGGAAGCTGTTCACAAACGGCGGAATGATTTGACACCGGGAGTGTTCTGCCGCCGGCGGAGTATCGCCCAGTCGGTAGTGACATTCCTTCTCTGTGCTATCAATTGCCATCTGCTCGACGTGGAAATGCAGGATGCGGCCATTCGGCGCGAGCGCGAATACGCAGTCTATGAGTCGGTGCGCCGGCAGCTCGCCGTGTTCAGGGTGATGTACCCAGCTGGAGATTTCGTTCGACATTAAGTGCTTCCGAGGCCCAAGTTGCCTATTATTGTGCTGCGTCCTTGCGGACGGACGGTGTGTCCGGCCGGCCGCGAATGAAAACAGGAACGAACTTTATGTCTTCAGCCCCGCAAAAGGAACTGGTAACCGGATCTATTCGCTACGCACCAGATGCTGAGGTTCCTAACGTAGATCACAAGCTGTTTGCGTTGCGCAATCAATGCACGGAGTGCAACGTTTGTGAGATCGCGTGCGCGTTGGTTCATTCGCCGGACGGTACGATCAATCCGCAACTGTCGCGCCTGCGCATCGAGCACGCGCCTGAAAAGCCCTCCAAGGTCAGCCCCCATGGCATCGGCTTCATCGCTGAAATCTGCCATCACTGCGGTAACCCGCCACCCTGTGCCGAAGTCTGTCCGACCGATGCGTTTTATTACGACCCCAACACGCAGGCAGCAGTCATCGAACAGGATAACTGCATCCAATGTATGGAATGTGTACCTGGTTGTCCGTTCGATGTGGTCTTCGTGGCGCCCCAGGGCGAATTGCTGAAATGCGATTTGTGCGGTGGTGATCCGGTTTGCGTGAAGGCGTGCGCAGCGCGCCCGGAAATGCTTAACGAGGGTAAACAATACGTGCGTCTGCCAGTCCTGTTCTACGAGACGCAGCCGGATTTCAATCAGACGTCCAAGCAAAAACCCGAATTGCAGGACGAGGTCGGCATGATGCAAGCCATGCTGGAACGCGGAGAAATCTCAAGTTCTGCTTGAGCCGTAGGGATTTGACGAGGAAGACATCATGGAAAGCCGACTACTACGCGTTGATCTGACAACCGGGGAATGCAACAGCGAAGTCATCCCCCACAGCGTATTCGAACGTTGGATCGGAGGTTCAGGCATTAACAACTGGATCATGTGGGAGCACTTCCTGACCCACGATGTGAATTGTGATCCGCGTGGACCGGATAATATTTTCGTATTTGGCGTCGGTCCTTTGGCAGGCACCGGAGCCGGCAGCGGCATTAAAGGGCGCATCACTTTCAAAAGCCCGTGCTACAACATGTTCGGGGATTCGGCAGGCGGCGGGAAATTTCCTTACATGGTGCGATTTTCCGGATTTGAGTACATCGCCATCACAGGCAAGGCGCCGAAGCCCTGCTATTTACATATTTCCAACCAGGAAGTATCGATCCTCGATGCCGCACACCTGTGGGGCAAGAACACTGCCGAGACGCATGCGTTGTTGCAGGAAGAACACGGTACTTACCCGTCGAAAACTCACACCCTCACAGTGAGCCAGGCCGGTGAAAACGGGGTCGGGATTGCCGGCGTCGTGTCCGATGCATTGCGCATTCACGCACGTTGCGGCGGTGGCGCTGTGATGGGGTCGAAAAATCTCAAAGCGATCGCGGTACAAGGCAGCGGTGGCTTACCGGTAACTCGGCCAAAAGACATGCTCGCGTGGTCCGATGATTTCCGTAAAAAAATCGATTCCAACGAAGCCGTGTATGGCTTCAAGCGTCGCGGTACGCTCGGCGCGGTCGAGATGTATCAACATATCGGCAGCCATTTCTGGCGTAACAACCAGGGCAACATGTTTCGCGGCGACGAGATTCGTTCCGACAATTGGGTGAAGAAGTACCACAAGTATTCCGAAGTCTGCTCGTCTGATTGTTTTATCGCCTGCGATGCGAAATACAAAATCGACGGCACCGAATCTGAAGCCGCGCAAAAATACGTTGGCGAAACTTTCCGTCGCCCCGAATACCTCACCACCGGCAGTGCGGCAGGCGCACTTGATGTGCGCGATTGGGCGGAAGTCGCCCATTGGGGCAAGCTCACCAATGACTACGGTATCGACAACCAGGATTTGTCCTGCTCCATCTCTTTTCTGATGGAACTGAAACAGCGCGATTTAATCAGTGATCGCGATGTCGCGGAATTATTTGGCCACGAACAAAGCCTCGAATGGGGCAACATGGAAGATATCGAGGCCTGCGTTGAAGACGTCGTTTTTCAACGTAACGCGTTTGGTGTCATGTTCCGCGACGGTCCCTACCACGGCGCGCTGAAATATTCCGCCATGATGGGCAAGAACTTCATGAAGTACGCCATGTACGGCAAAGGTGGTGCGAGCTTTACCGAGGAGATGCGCCCCTTCCCGACCTGGATGAACAATATGGCCGTTGCTTCCCGCGGTGCCGATCACCTTAAAGGCATCGGGTTGATCGAAAAGTTCCAGCGTAAGGACTTGTCGAAAATCTATTTCGACGGGCGCATCGAAGCAGCGGATCTGAGCACGACTGAACTCAAAGGCGCCTGTACTGCCGTCGTCGAAAACCAGGTCGCGCTATTGAACTCTTATGGCGTGTGCATGTTTCACTGGATGCTCGATCCGGCCGGATATACCCCGCAGGACTACTACGGAAAGGCTTATGGTGCAGTCACTGGAATCGACCGCACGCCTAAGGAACTGATGCATGACGGCGAGCGTATCTGCAACCTGGAGAAGGCGTTTAATTCTCGCGTCGGTATGCGCCGTGAACATGACACGGTATGCGAGCGCTGGATGTGGGAGCCGACCGAAGAGGGCATCTATCCGGGTAAGGTCGCGGCCGATATGTTTGAAACTGTGTTGTCGGATTATTACGAGTGGCGTGGTTGGGATAAGGCGTCCGGTTTACAGACCCGGGCCAAGCTGACCGAACTCGGATTGGACGACGTTGCCGACGTGCTCGAAGCAGATGGCGCCCTGGCCTGAGAAACTGCAGCATGATTACAGTCCATACCGAGTTTCATAGCCATTTCCGCGAGCTTGCGGCAACCGACAAAGATTCTTTCGATCTTGATCAACCGCTGGTATCGGAACTTGCCGAGCGCATCGGGGCCAAGTACGGCCCCAAGATGCAGGCGATGTTGATCGATCCCGAAACGCACGAATTGAACGAGCGGGGCACCATGTTCGTCGATACCAAAGGGCGGCGGATCAGCATGGAAGATACGCTCGATGACGGTGAGACAATCACGTTTCTGGTCGGTATCGCAGGGGGCTAAGTAGCGTAGCGCAACATCGTCATGGTGCCGATCGGTGAATGTCGCACGAATGCCATGGCGTACCTTTTAGTTGTCGATGTTCGCTGCGGACCGTTTCGCGGTTGATATGCATTCGCAGCGCTAATGAAAAATTTTCTTGCTGGTATCGCTAACGCCGGGCGCGAGCTGCTTGGTCTACCGGGCGGACAGGCAAGTGCCGCGGCGTTCGCCGAAATGTCCCGTGCCTTGTTGAAGCTAAAGGGCGAAGCGAGCGCCATCGCGCTCGCGGACACTTTTCATACGACCTACGCCGCGCTTGAGCCCGAGCAGCGTCGCGAATTTTTTCGTATGTTGCTCAGCCACCTTGAGCCCGATACCGAGGCTGTTGAGGCTGCCATCGCAGATTGGCACGCATCGCCGTCCCCAGAGACTCTCTTGCGCCTGAATCAAGCGTCTGAATCTTCGCGACGGGAATTGATTCGGGCGCTGAACGTCGCGCCCGGTGGTACCGAAGCGCTGCTACACATGCGCACGGATCTACTCGATGAGCTCGCGGTCGACCCTGCGCTTGCCACGATAAATGACGATTTTTCCTACGTCTTTCAGTCTTGGTTCAACCGCGGCTTCCTCAGTCTCGAGAAAATCGACTGGCAGACGCCGGCGTTCATTCTGGAGAAACTCATCGCCTACGAGGCGGTGCATGAGATCCACGGGTGGGACGATTTGCGTCGGCGGCTGGCAGATGATCGGCGCTGCTTCGCCTTCTTTCATCCAGCGTTACCCGATGAACCCTTAATCTTTGTACAGGTTGCGTTGGTGAAAGGACTTGCTGGCAATATCAGCGATTTGCTCGCACCGCCAAATTTAGATCAACCGCTTGCCGATACCGCGGTGTTCTATTCCATCAGCAACTGTCAGCGTGGCTTGACCGGCGTGTCATTTGGTAATTTCCTGATCAAGCAGGTGGTTGACATGCTGGCGGTCGAATTACCCAGTTTGAAAACCTACGCAACTTTGTCCCCGCTGCCCGGATTTAGTCGCTGGCTGCGCGGTTTTTTGGCCGACGCCGACACAGGAGATGCGCTGCTCAGCGCCAGCGCGCGTGACGAGCTGCAGCTACTGGATTCCAGCGAATGGATGGCAGACGAGACTGCCAGCAAGGTCCTCGAACCGATATTACGGCGCCTCGCAGCGCACTACTTGATCCATGCGAAACGTGGTGCGGAACCTCTGGATGCGGTTGCTCGCTTTCATCTGCGCAATGGCGCGCGTCTTGAGCGCATCAACTGGCTGGCCGACGTATCGGACAACGGTCTCAGACAATCTTTCGGCGTTATGGTGAATTACGTTTACGAGCGCAAAACGGTCTTAGCCAACCATGAAGCTTTTGTGAACCGTGGCGACATTGCTGCTTCGTCCGCGCTCAGAAAACTCGCAGGGTAGGCACCGGTCATCAGATTGCGTCTGGGTTGAACGTCAGCGTTGTCACGGTGTGCCGATGCGCAGAACGCGAAACGATATTTAAACTGGCGTCGCAAGCAAAGTCTGCACGCGCGAGGTGTCGTAGATCACTAGTCGTTCGCGAAACATCAGAGTGTCACCGTTGTCTACCAGTCGGTCGTAATAACTACCGGCCTGATAAAGTTCCGTGACGCCGTCGTCGAGTGTTTGGACCACGATGTACGAGGATGAAACGCTAATCTCGTCATCATCGCGAGCAGTGATGCGCACACCAGACTGTGCGTGCCGATATCGATGTGCGGCAAAAATATTCGCGTTTTTAAGCGAATGAACACGGTCTTGCATCATGCCGCGGCTGTCGAGTAAAACCAGTGGGATCGGATAACCGTGCGTGTAGTTTTCGCGTGCGACCATTTGATAGCAACCATCCTCGGTGAATAGATCTGGCCACTGATCAAGCTCGTCCTCGTCTATGCAGGCGCAATAACGCGCGAACAGCCTTTCGATCCGAAAATAAAGCGTCTGCTCGTCCATTAATCAGCCCAGCCCATCAACTCACGATAGCCATCCCAAAAACTGCGAATCATGTGCTCGGAAATCAAACTTGAGCCCTGGTCCTGAATTTCATCGCCCATTGCGATATACGAACCGGAACCGTGCTCCGCAGAACTGATACCGCGCTGGACCAATTCCGTCGCCGCGGTGTCCTCCATTGAAATGTAGCCTGCCGGGCCGGCGAGATTGGCCTGTTTCAGACGCATTGCGCGCAGCTCATCGTCATCGTCGGCATAGCCGAAGAAATGAAACACGAGCTCGAATTCTGCGGCGCTCTTTGGTAGCACCTGGCGCACCGCCAGGGTGTTGTGAATTTGCTGGATGACAGTGCTTGGAAACAGGGTGTGGATATTGTTACTGGTCTGTTCGGCGAATTCGGGGCGGGTCGCAAGCAGACTGGGATCGGCAAGTTTCAGGCCTTCTTCGTAGGTGGAAATTCCCTCTTTCTTATATGCCCCTGCAGTTTCGGTATCGTCTAACGGCGTGCTGGTGATCAAAGAGTGCAGACCGTGGCGCGAATCAGCGATGCTGCGCCCCAACATGTTGGAGCGATAAATATTGAACGTGGTGTGAAATAAGTGCAGCAGGCTGGCGTGATACGGATCTTTGACGTTCTCGTAGTAGAGCTTCCAGTTCGATTTGGCGTATTGGCGCGTACAGCCTAGATACTCCACAGGCTTGTGGAAGATCCGTTCAACCCATGGGAGCATCTGTGGGCCAATGTAACTGCGCAGGTCCGGCGTTGCATCGCTGAGGCTGCCGAACACCAGCCCGTGGCAAGTCTCGACCCGCACCGGCGGAAGATTGTGTTCAGCCACGTTGAAGTCCGCCGGCATACCGGCTTTCTCGTTCAGACCTTTTTGGAAGGGCACACCGCGCAGCTGTCCGCGCTGATCGTAGGTCCATTGGTGATACACGCAACGATGCATGCGTGCATTCCCGCGCGGCTCACGACACACGAGTGCGCCACGATGAGCGCAGCGGTTCACCCAGCCGGCGAGTTCACCATCACGGGTGCGAGTCACGACCACCGGCGTGGTGCCAATAAACGTCGACTTGAACGCGCCGGGCTGAGCGATTTCGTCCGCCAGCGCGAGAAAATGCCAGGTTGGTCCTTGATAGATGCGCGCTTGTTCGCGCTCGAAGATAGCTTGATCAGTAAACACGGCGTAGGGCACGCAGGTTCCTTGCCCGCGTGGCCAGTGAAAATCGTTGAGGGCCGAATCTGCTGCAGAGTGTTGCATTGCTCACCTCAATAGCGCGTCTCGGCGAAGGCTGCCCGGGCAGCCGTCTACGAGACCACAGTAGAAGGCCGTTGCTGGAGGGTCAAGGTGCGGGCTCGCGAAATTCAGCGTGACCGGAAGTCGACTCAGGCAATCGTCCGGGAAAGCGACCGGCGCAGATCAGGGCAAACTTTGAACGTCGTCGCACATTCGCCACCTCCGGCAGCATGCGAACCGCGACAAAGACCGCGCAAATAGGCGAGAATGTTCATGTGCTCGCCATGCCCTACCCCCGCCTGGCAGCCTTACAGACGACAATAAAAATTACGAGACAGAAAACGATGCGCGTCATTATCATCAGCGATTCTCGAGAATACATGGGGCAAATACGGCGAATGGTTGCCGGTCTGATGATCCATGCTGAAGTTACCGAATACGACCCGGAAGACCAGGGGCAGCCGGGCCCCGAGTTCGATTGGTCAGTTTACGACCTGCTGATGATTCAGGATCGCCTGCGCGGTTCGGAAAGAGGATTGGCCTGGCTGGCGGTATTCAACCTCTACGCCAAAATGCCGCCGGCCATCATGATCGCGGAAAAAGTGGATACTTTCATCTCGGAAAAGATCACCGAGATGCCGAGCACGGAGCAAATTCTCCGTGAAGATCTGAACGAAGAATCCCTCAGCAATTTGCTCGACAAACTCGAGGTTACGCAAGGGACCCGTTCTGCTGCGAGAACGCTGGCCAATATGGCGTTCAAGAACGATACCGAGATCGTGCGCCGGTTGTCCGGCGGTGATCCCGAGCACGAGAGTGACGAATACAAGTTTGTACGCTTAATCGGGCAGGGCGCTCAGTCACGGGTGTACCTCGCGGAACGACATGACGACCAGCAGACCCTCGTGCTGAAAGTGCTCGATCTCGATGCCATAGATGACGTCTCTGCAGTTCAGCGCTTCGCGCGCGAAGCAGAACTCATCGCCAGTATTGACAGTCCCTACGTGATCAAATTTTTCGACCACGGATTTACCCCGACTTATGGCTATATTGCGGTCGAATTTTTTACTCGCGGCGACCTGAAGGAGCGCATCGAGCACGGCATCGAGGCGAGTACGGCAGCGCTGTACGCACTTAATATCGCCTACGGCCTCGAAGCGATTCATAACCTTGGCATCATTCATCGCGATTTGAAGCCGGGTAATATCATGTTCCGCTCTGACGACAGCATCGCGTTGGCGGACTTCGGTATTTCCAAACACCTTGACGATTCGTGGAACCTCACTAAAACAGGCGCGGTCATCGGCACACTGAGTTACCTCAGTCCGGAACAAGGCTTGGGTAAGAAAATTGACGAGCGTGCTGATATTTATGCTCTCGGCATGGTGTTGTTTGAAATGTTGACGGGTAAAAAGGCCTTTCACGCGACGACCCCGGGAGCGTTGGTTTATCAGCATTTGTACGCTGACGTGCCGCTTTTACCCGACGAGCATAGCCGCTATCAATTGATCATCGCCAAGACATTGGCAAAAGATCCGGAAGATCGGTTTCGTAACGCAGCCGAACTCATCGCCGCTTTGCAGCGAGTAGTGTCCTAGCGCTGCTTGGCCGTCGGTTGCCGTGCAGACGACGCTGGTACGGGGTGGAAGCGCTAGAGGGCGTCGCGCTGTTCGCGCGACCTAGGCACTCTGACATCCAGAACCAGCGTCGCCGCTACCACAGAGAAAGTCGCCACCCAGGATAACAACCCGCGAGCATTCAGGACCAAACTGACCATCATGCGCATCGCTCTATGCATTCGCGGATTTACCCGCATTTTCGAAATTCTCAAACAAGAATTGCCGGCCGACGAGATCATCGAAATCGATGCTTCGGAAGTCGTCGCCGCCGCTCCCGAAATCGACGTTTTTCTGCCCACTGTGGCTCCCATTCCCGCGGCTGCGTTCGACAGCCCGCGCGTGAAACTGGTGCAGCAATACGGCGTTGGACTCGATAGCGTTGATATTCCTGCGGCGACCGCTGCCGGTGTTCTGGTTGCTAATGTTGCCAGCGTTGGCAGTGGGAATGCGGAATCGGTGGCCGAACTCGCGATCGCCCATATGCTGATGTTGTCGCGCGAAATGCCTACTGCATTCGAGCGCTTTCGCGAGCGTCGGGTCGGGGCGCCGATGGGGAACTGTTTGTGGCAGAGCACGGTGTGCATCATCGGCTACGGCGGTATCGGCGAAGAAATCGCGCGCCGCCTCAGGGGCTTTGGGACGCGGATCATTGCGGTGTCGCGTAGCGGCCCCGATGGCCAGCGCGCTCGCGATCCACAAGTGCACGTTGACGTCCATGTCGACGCCGCCGGATTGCATGATGCTGTCGCACAGGCCGATTACGTAGTGGTGGCAGCGCCGGCGTCAGCCGAAAACATCGGTTTGGTTAATGACGCTGTCTTCGCGCGCATGAAACCCGGTTCTTACATCGTTAACATCGCTCGCGGCCCTGTGATTGCGTACGACGCGTTGTTGAAAGCGCTTAGAGAAGGGCGCGTCGCGGGTGCCGGAATCGATGTGTTCTGGAACGAACCGTTTAATCCGGATGACCCCTTGCTGCGTGAGAACGTGATCGCAACGCCGCATGTTGGTGGCGCCACGGAGCGTAGTCTGACTGGCATTGGTCAGGCGGTCGCCGCGAATGTCGAGCGCCTCCGACGCGGAGAGCTGCCGATATGTTGCGTCAATCCCGGGGTCGGTTTGCGCGCGCGAGCGCAGTAACTCCCGCAGCGCGCGAGCGTATTCGTGATCGTGCCAACGCCCTCATTTAAATCCGCCAAAAAGCGCGCCTGTTTCGCATCGCCCTGAGCTTTCCGAATTAGCAAACATAGATCGTCCGGCATTCAGAATACGCCGGTGTTCACGCTGACTGGCGCGACCTGCACCTGCGAGTAACCCGAGGCGTTCCCGACAGTGTTGCTTATGCTGCGCGATAGTGCGCGCTGGCTCTACAATGGCTCGCGTGAACGGCCGCGATTTCTGTGCGCTGGCCGAGCAATAACGCTTACACAAGCAGGAGCACAACGATGAGATTGGTGGACAAGGTGGCCGTAGTGACGGGCGGCAGCAGCGGTATGGGAAGGGCGACTGTGATGCGTTTTCTGCACGAAGGCGCGAAAGTTGTGGTGGCAGATTTTAACGAGCAGACCGGTGCCGACACGCTGGCCGAAATTGAGCGATTAGGTTTTGCCGAGTCCGCCCGATTCGTGCGTACCGACGTGTGTCAGGAAGCTGATATCAAGGCGATGATCGAGTGCGCGACCGATTCCTTCGGGCGCCTCGACATTATTTTTAACAACGCTGGTGTGGGCGGTGCTATCGGACCGGTATGGGAGATGGATGTTGAGGAGTGGGATTACACTTTCGATGTCCTCGTGAAAGGGGTCATGCTCGGCATTAAATATGGCTCGCGTGTCCTGCGCGCACAAAATGACGGCGGATCAATTATTAATACAGCGTCGGTCGCCGGTCTAAGCGGTGGTTGTGGGCCGCTGGCTTACTCTGCGGCGAAAGCCGCGGTGATCAACCTGAGCAAAGCCGCAAGCGTGCAGCTGGCACCGGATCGCATTCGGGTGAATGCCATATGTCCTGGCTTTATTCTCACTGGCCTGACCCACCCGGAGCACAAAGACATCGAGGAAACAGCAGCTCGCATGGACCTCGCGCAACCGTATCCTGATCATGGCACCGGTGATGACATTGCCGGTACGGCTCTGTTTCTGGCATGTGACGACTCACGTTTCGTCAATGGCGAAGCCATCGTGGTCGATGGTGGCCTGACCGCGATCGGACCCGACCTGTGGTCGCGCTGGAATTTTCCTTACGAACGCGACATGACGCGCAACCATCTCAATCGTGGTTCGACTGGTGAGGCATCGACGCACCGCAAACTTGCGGACTAGGTCAAGCGCGAATAAATACGGGAGCAACCATGGACGATCTGAACGCGCGAGTGGCGGTAGTGACGGGGGCAGCGAGCGGCATCGGCAGGGGTATGGCTGAAAGCTTTGCCGCTGAAGGAATGCAGCTGATGTTGGCCGACATCGAGGCACAGCGCCTGGAAAAGTTTGCCGACGAACTGCGGGGTTCAGGTACGCGCGTTGAGACGCAAGTCGTTGATGTTTCGAAAAGTGAGGAGGTCGAAGCGCTTGCTGAACGTGCCTTTGCCATGTTCGGAGCCGTCAACGTGCTGTGCAACAACGCGGGAGTGATTGAGAACAACGCGCCAGCTTGGGATTACTCGCTCGAGGATTGGGACTGGGTGCTTGGCATCAATCTCATGGGCGTGGTGCACGGCCAGCGCAGTTTTATGCCGCGAATGTTGGCGCAAGAGCAACCCGGCCATGTCGTCAATACGGCGTCAGTCGGGGGACTCGTTGCCGGCACCGCGACGCCGATCTATACCGTCAGTAAACACGCCGTTGTGGCGCTGTCTGAGTGCACTTACAACGCGCTGATTCAGCGCCAGGCGAGCATCGGGCTTTCCGTGCTGTGCCCGGGTTGGGTGCGTACCGAGATCGTCGATTCCGACCGCAATCGCAGCGACGCGCCAGCGCTCAGCGAGGCGAACGAGCGCTCCCGCAACAAGTTTCGTGCCGGAGTCGACGGCGGCATGGCGCCGCGTGCGGTCGGCGATTTAGTGGTGGAGGCCATTCGCGAAGCGCGTTTTTATATTCTCACCCATCCACACTGGAACGGTGCTATCGAAGAGCGATTTGCAGCCATCTCAAACGGCACCAGCCCGCCCATGACGAGGTTACCAGCATCGTAGTGGCCCCCCAGCCGTCATCGGCGACGCAGCCGTCAAGCGTCGGATTCCATTGCCTCGTTAGGTTTCATTTTCGAAAATGATAGGCATCGCTTCCCGAAAGGACGGTGTTTTTTCGATAGCCACATCTACCGCCAGCTGCAATTTGTTGATGTACAGCGCACGGCCTTGTTCCCACCATACGGCTGCGCCGGGCATAGATAGATGGGCACCCACATACCCTTCCCAAGCGTCATAGTCATCAGCCCCCATAAATCCCCGCTCATGTGCTTCCAATACATCCTTAAACGCCATAACGAGGGTAACGAGTATCCCGTCCAAAATAAGGCGTTCTTCAGTAGTTAGAGACCGGAAGTCCGACAGTCCGCGATTAAATACGCCGACATTGTCTAGTTTGGCATCCTGAAACGGGCTGAGTAATGCAACCATGTTGGTGTGGTACTGGGCAGTTGCTACGTTGTTGGACTGGCGTAACTGAATCGCCAAATACAGCAACGATAAAACAACAGCGGCGGCCCCTACTATTTCACCTACCGCTCCTGCCGCGTCCCAATTCATCGATGTCTTCTCACGAAACCTAACAGCCACATAGGCGGGGAGTGAGTGGGCACGCGACGCCGCGGACGGGCGCCGCAGTTGTTTTTCGACAGCCCGCTAACAGGCTTCGAATAATCCGGCCGCCCCCATACCTTTGCCGATGCACATCGACACCAGGCCGAGCTTTTTGTCGCGGCGTTTAAGTTCCCGCAGCAATAATCCAGTCATACGGGAACCGGTCATGCCGAAAGGATGGCCAATCGAAATCGAACCGCCATTTACATTGTAGATGTCATTGTCGATCTCAAGCCGATCGCGACAGTACAGACACTGCGATGCAAACGCTTCATTGAGCTCGACCAAATCGATGTCAGCGAGGCTCAAGCCCTTATATTTAAGCAGCTTTGGAATCGCGAACACTGGACCGATCCCCATCTCGTCTGGCTCACATCCAGCCACGGCGAACCCGCGAAAGTAGGCTAGCGGTTCTAGTCCCAACTGTTCAGCGCGTTTCTCCGACATCAGTAATGTCATCGAGGCGCCGTCAGATAACTGCGAGGAATTTCCAGCGGTCACGGAGCCGTCCTGATCAAAAACCGGTTTCAGTTTCGCGAGGCCGTCGAGAGTCGTGTTGGCGCGGTTGCACTCGTCGCGATCGACAGTGCCTTCAACGACCTCGGTTTGTTTGCTTTCTTTATCGACGACTTCGCGCCACTTCACCGTCATCGGTGCAATTTCATCGCTGATTAAGCCCGCTTGCTCGGCGGCCGCGTAGCGCTGCTGGCTCTGTAAGGCGTAGGCGTCTTGCGCTTCGCGACTGACGCTGTAGCGTCGCGCAACGACTTCTGCCGTATTACCCATCGCCATGAAAATATCGGGTTTTTCTTCAAGCAGGCGCGCGTTCTCCTCAAATTGTGCCGGGGTACCTCGGTCAAGGCCAGTGATGGATTCGACACCGCCCGCTAGCGCAATTTCCGCACTCCCGCTGGCAATTTGTGTCGCGGCGATGGAGATGGCGTTGAGCCCGGAGGAGCAGGCCCGCGACATGGTCATAGCCGGGACGGTAATGGGCAATTTCGACAGCACCACGGCATGACGAGCGACGTTAGCCGATTGTTCTCCAATCTGACGCCCGGCGCCGAGCGTTACGTCTTCAATCTCATCGGCGGCGACGCCCGGATTGCGCTCCAGCAGGGCATCAATGCAATGCGCTACCAGCTCATCTGAGCGCGTCATGTTGAAAGTACCTCGGTGGGCCTTGGCAAGCCCGGTACGAATGCTGTCTACGATGACGACCTGATTCATAATTTCCCTCGAATTATTTTCTGCACGTGGCAGGCTGTGCTTGATGGCCAGTAATGATAGCTTGCTCGGGGCGCTCGTGGGCGCCGCGATTTGCTACGTGACCTTTCGCTTGCCCTGGTTGAGAACGGTGAAGGTACAGGCCGCACAGTAGTGAGTATTGGAACAGACAATCGTGGATGATCGGATGAGGGCCGGGCAGCGTTTCGAACAGCGTTGGCTGGCGTGCGGCGTGATTCGAACAAACGAGCTCATCGGCGGTACCGCCCGAGCCACTAACGACGGAACTGCAAGGTAGTAAATGAGTAAACGTGTACTTCTTACCGGCGGCACGGGCTACATCGGTTCTCACACAGCGGTTGAATTGTTCGCCGCGGGACACGACGTGGTGATTGCCGATGACCTGTCGAATTCAAGTGTCACTGTTCTCGATCGGATCAGCGAAATCAGTGGCAGGCGCCCTGATTTCGTCAAATTGGATCTGCGTGATCTGAATGGACTCAAACAGGTGTTTCGGCGCTTCGACATCGACGCTGCGATTCATTTTGCGGCAAGGAAGTCGGTTGGCGAATCAGTCGAACAGCCACTGCTGTACTACGACGTGAACGTTAACTCTCTGCTGAACTTATTGGTCGCGATGGCTGAATTTAAGGTCGATACGCTGGTCTTTTCTTCGTCCTGCACCGTTTACGGTCAGCCGGATGTTTTACCGGTTTCAGAGAGTACGCCATTCCAGCCAGCGTCCTCACCCTACGGCAACACGAAACAGATTTGCGAGCATATTTTGCGCGACTACAGTCTGACTGGCGTGGGGCTCAAAGCGATCTCCCTACGCTACTTTAATCCCGTCGGGGCCCACGAAAGCGCGTTGATTGGCGAGCTACCTCTTGGAGTGCCGAATAATCTGGTGCCCTTTATTACTCAGACCGCCGCCGGCCTGCGCGAACGTCTGCAAGTGTTCGGCGATGACTACGACACCGCCGACGGTACGGCGATACGTGACTATATTCATGTCGTCGATTTGGCCCGGGCACACGTTAGCGCCTTACAGCGTTCGCTGCACCACCCAAACGCCGCGAATTACGAATATTTCAACGTGGGTACGGGTAGCGGCACGTCGGTGATGGAGGTCATTAAAGCGTTTGAGGCTGCTGCGGGCGTACCGCTTCCTTACAAGATCGTCGGGCGCCGTGCCGGAGATATCGAACAGATCTACGCTGACACCAGCACTGCGAATGCCGAACTCGACTGGCGGGCGGAGAAAACGCTCGCGGACATGTTGTCCTCGGCGTGGCAATGGCAGCAACACATCGCAGCGCAGGACGGTCCCGTGGGCTGAAGCGCGGCGGCCGGGCGCTTTCGATTTAGCTGTCCGGACTAGACCGCAGACTGGCATGTTCGCGACGCTTTCTTCTCTCTGCTGCCTGACAGAAATCCCGAATCCGATTTGCGCGACGCCTGCAATCGGTGACAATGCGGTTCTGAACAGCATTGAATAATCCCGAGGAGAAACCTGTGACAGCCGTAAAAGTAACTGAAAAAGTAGCCGCGTCAGCCGCTGACGTATGGACGGTAATGAGCGATTTCGGCGGACTCGAGCCGAATGAAATGATCGCCAGCTGCGTGGTGGACGGCGACGGCGTCGGCGCCGTACGGACGATCGCCCTGGTTGGCGGCGGGGAAGTCATCGAGCGTCTGGAATCCTGCGACGAAGGAACTAGGGAATTCAGCTACGCGATCATTAACGAAAGCCCACTTCCGGTCGCAAACTACCTATCTAAAGTCAAAGTTTCCGACGACGGTGCGGGCGGCACCACGGTTGACTGGTCGAGTACCTTTGAGCCGGCCGGTGTGCCAGAAGCTGACGCCATTAAATTGATAGAAGGCGTCTATCAAGGTGGTATCCAGCGCGTTCGTGACAAAACCAGCACCTGATCCGGGCCATTGCAAGCTGCCGGACGGTCTAAACCTCCGGCAGCGCCTCCGTCGCTGGAGGAAAATTGAATCCCCCGGATCCCCGCCGTCCGGGCATGGCCACGCCTTCGATGCCCCCTGGCGACGTCACTTTTTAACGACATCTGCCGCACCGCTTCGGTGAGCAACGCTCACGGTCTGCCAAAGCAATCACAATCCGGACTTTACCCTGGCCCGCTGCAGTTGTGATCGTCGTCACGAAGTCCATGCTGCAGCGCAGCGCGACGCTTCGTGAACAGTGGTAAAACTTGCGCTGCTTCACACTTTGCCGACCTGTGAACGACGGACCCTGGTTCTGGCACCCGGCTTGCATCGATAGATACAAAATTCGCAAGAAATCGATGCCCGGAAATGAAAACGACCTCGCTTAAGCCTTCCCTCATTGCGCTCACGTTGCTTTTCGGCACGCTCATTAACGCGACCGAGGCCGCTACTGCGACTTATACGCACACCAATGTCGGCGACCATAACTTCTTGTTCCTTTTTGCCGAAACCCCATTCGGGTTTCAACCGTTGACGCTGGACACCGTTGCACCGGTGAATTTCGCAGGTGACAAGCTTGGTTGGACGGAAGTCGAGCGCCAGCCGCTCACGGCAGTGTTTTCTGGTTCCAACGTTGCTGCGGGCAATGGCAGCGCTTCGATTGGTTTTGACTACGCTTGGAACAACACGGCTATCCAGTGGGCTGAAGTGTTGTTCACCGCCGCTGTTGGCGGCACGCCGTCTTCGTATGAGATCAAGAACAGCGGCCGCGCAGCCCATAACGTGCCGTGGTTCGGCGGCGGTGCACCGACCTGGACCGAGAGTGCATGGTTCGCCGGCGCGAATACCGTCGCCATCGATACCTATTTTTCTACGCCGACACCGGCGGCAGTGCCAGTGCCGAGTGCGTTGGTATTACTGGCATCTGCCGGTGCCTTCCTGGGCTTCAAACGACGTCGGGGCGATGCTCCGGCAGTGCATGACCACACGGCCGCAGTTGGCGGCTAAATATAAACAGAGCATCAAATCCGAACTGAGGGAAAAGTAACTGGTCGACCTAGTGCAGGCCGAATCGACTCCCCGGGTTCCGGTCTGCACCTTTTTTCATCCAACGTACCGCCACGTTGCCAAGGTGAATACCACACCGTTGCACGACGCTGAGTCATCGACCCGGGTGCCGTCGACCGCGACGATGTCATTGTGTCGACTAATCCGCGCTCAGGAGTCCGACGACGGAATCGAGCTTTGCGCGAGGTTGTGGCCATCCGCATGAGGAATGACACCCCGATGGGGAGACGCCCTGCCCATCTAGCCGCCGGTGCTCGTGGTTTGTGCATTGCGCTTGGCTGAGGCTGGCGCGGGCGGCGTCGAAGCCAGTACGATAGACCGCTCCGCACAAACGAGCCTGGCATGCCCCACGATCAAGCTTCGATTAGCCAACATCGCATCGCCCTTGGCGACCATGAAATGTCTTATCACGCCGCCGGGCCGGAGAACGGCCCGCTGGTTATCTTTGCGCGCGGCTGGCCCGAGTTGGGTTACAGCTGGCGCCACCAGTTACCGACTCTGGCTGGCCTTGGTTTTCGCGCGATCGCGCCGGATCTGCGCGGGCATGGCGACTCGACCCTTTATCCGGATTTCAAAGACTACAGTATGGAAAAGCATGTCGGAGACTTGCTTGCTTTACTGTCTAAGCTCGGGCGGGAGCGCGCAGTATGGGTCGGGCATGATTGGGGTGCAGGTGTGATTTGGAGTCTGGCCAGTCACCATCCAGAGCGCTGCCATGCGGTCGCTAACCTTTGCGTGCCGTACGGCGTACTGGAACACGGGTTGGCGGGTTTGGTGGCCTTGGTGGACAGAGCTGTCTACCCGGCGGCGGAATATCCCGCCGGACAATGGGATTATCAGTATTTCTACGAAGAGAACTTTGAGCGCGCCACGACCGTGTTCGACGCCAACCCGGCGGGTGCCATCAAGGCGCTGTTTCGCACGGACTCGCGGCCAGGCGCGCGTAGCACGCCGGCAGCAACGGCAACGATTCGCCGCGACGGTGGCTGGTTCGGAGGCCTCGAACAAGCACCTGATTATCCGCTCGACGAGAGCGTGATCTCGGCCGCGGATCTCGACGTCTATACTGCCGCACTGAAAAAAACCGGGTTCTTTGGAACGGACGCGTTCTACATGAATCACACTGCGAACGCCGCCTACGCTGCGAATAGCGCGAATGACGGCTACCTCGATATGCCGGTGCTGTTTTTAACCGCCAGCTACGACTACGTTTGCGAATGTGTGGCGTCGAAGTTGCCCGCACCCATGCGCGAACGGTGCCGTAATCTGACTGAGCGGACAGTGCATTCAGGGCATTGGATGGCGCAGGAAAAACCCCTTGATGTTAACAACGCTCTAACTCACTGGTTGGCCAATTCAGTCCCTGCCGCATGGCCACAACCACCGTTGTGATATCGCTACCACTCGCAGCGCGCGGACGACGTCAGACATGATGACCAGCGGCCTGGACGCCAGCACAGTTACGGAATGGGAAGCGCGCGTCGCCACGGAGCGCAAACGGACCGGACGACCGCAAGGATTTCCCGAGCTTCCGGATATTCCTGGCGGGCGCTATAACGATAGAGCGTTTTTCGATCTTGAACGACGCGAGATGTGGCAGCGCTGTTGGCTCTATGCAGCCCACGTTGATCAGCTGCCCGAACCCGGCAGCTTCATAGTCTGGCATCACGGCAGTGCGCCCATTCTGATCATCCGCGGCGATGATGGCGAGATTCGCGCGTTCTATAACACCTGCCGTCATCGTGGTGCGCCAGTCGCGCGCAGCGATTCCGGGCGCGCGGGTGCGGCCCTGGTATGCGGCTATCACGGCTGGAGTTATGACCGCCAAGGCGGCCTGCGCGCGGTTAGCGAGCAACGTGACTGGCAGGACATCGACCCCTCCTGCCGCGGGCTGGTCGGTGTACGTTGCGAGCGTTACGGCAACTGGATATTCGTGTGCGAGGATTTGCAGGCCGAGCCTTTGCAGGATTTTCTTGCGCCGATTAGTCGCTACCTTAACCATCTGCCGCTGGAAACGCTGCGTCTGGTCGACCGACGTGAATTTACCGTGCAATCGAACGTGAAAGTCCTCATCGATAATTTTCTTGAGGCTTATCACTTCAAATTGCTACATGGCGGCACGACCGATCGAATATTCGACAACAGTGGCACCAGCGTGCATCTGTGGGGTAACGGTCACTCGATGATGTTGTCGCCGAATCGACGCGATGACTGGGTCGACCCCGGCACCATCGGCATGCCCGAGATGGCGAATTGCACCAATATCGAACGCAACTTCAATCCGAGCTACAACCTGTTTCCGAACCTCATCGTGCCCATCGCGCCGAGTGGGATCCCGTGTGTTGCGATGTGGCCCAAAACCTTGCGCACGTCAGCCATGGAAGTCCTGTGGTTCGCACCCGATTGGGGCGACGGGCCACGCGACCCGCTGTGGGACAAGCGCATCGCAAACTTTGATCGCATCGTCGATGAAGACATTCAGTTTGCCGAACCGATGCAGGCCTCAGTCGAGTCGCCAGGTTTACGGAGCATCCCGTTGAGCTATCAGGAGCGCAGGATTTATCACTGGCACGTTGAAGTCGACCGCCGTATTGGCCCGGCCAGGGTACCCACGCATTTGCGCGTCGCGGATGAGCTGGGCGCGTACGTCGAGTAAGTTGCAGGACCGCAATGCATCTATACTCTGACAGCTCGCGCGTTGCCAGTTGCTGACCTGCCTAGGTAGCAGGTTCTGTGAACCAAACATTGCCGCATCGGCAGCCGGCAGCACACCTGCTGCCGGT
>DBBP01000027.1:0-92731 GCA_002292285.1 Proteobacteria bacterium UBA981 | reverse complement strand
ATGTCGACGTTCTCACCGATGATCAAATCTTCGCGCGCCATAAACTTAGGCTTGATGATCCAGACCAGTAACGGCAATGCAATCAGCGACAGCATCATGTTGATAAGCATGATTGCGACCAGCAACATGCCCATGTCGGCCATGAACTTGAGATCCGACAGGAAATACCAGGGCAGGATGCCGATCAGCATGACGGTCGCAGTAAACATGATCGCTTTACCTGTGGTCGTCAGCGAGGCCTGGATGGCGGCAGTAAGATCGTGATCTCTGGCGGTATATTCCTCGCAGATTCGCGACAGCAAATAGATGCCGTAGTCGATTCCGATACCGACGCCCATCACCGCCACGATAACGGCGTTGATGTCGAGACCAATACCCAGCGTGTGCATGGAAGCCCCCAGCAGCAGATTGGAGATGTTGACCGGTACGAGCAAGATCAAGGCGGCCACAATCGAGCGATAAGCATAGGCTGATATCACCAACACTGCGCAATTCAACAGGCCAAGAATGAACCAGTGATAGCGCTCGACGACAGAGTTCATCGCCTGTTGTAATGCAATGACACCGGTGCCGAGACGAATCTTGAATTCGCGATGCTCCTCGCCGACGATTGCTACCGCCCGGCGCGCGCTCGCGAGTGCCGCATCAACCGTTTCCTGCTTGTTGTCCTTGTACCAAAGGGTCACGGCGGAATGTTGTACGTCGAAACTTGTGACGTGCAGAAAATTGATCGGGCTACTACCGAGCATGGCACCAAAACCTGCTGCCGCTACCGCTTCATCCGTTGGATCGATACTCAACCATTTCGGATTGCCGCCGGAGTAAAGCCGGTTCGTCTCCGCCATGTAGTCGCCGAAGGCCAGTGTTGCGCGCGGTGGTAATTCCGGGTCGCTTTCCATAATGCGTTGTAACGCAGCTGCGACGCTGATCACCTCGAGCGTACGGGCAACGCGGTAATGAGGACTTTCGGTGGTGGCTTCGAGAACAATTTCGAGGGTATTCATGCCCGGGAAATGCGCGTTGATGGCGCGTACCGCAGTATTGAACTCGGAATCGTCCCACAGAATGTTACTGCCCTCGACCGGGTTGCCGATCTTAATCTGGGCATTGGTGTAGTAGGCCCACACCGCCACAAACACCATGACAACCGCAGTGATGCGGGCCGGCTTACCCACCACGATCCGGGAAATTCCCTTGAGTGCCTTTTCCTGCACAAGGTGAATGCCGGATTCCTTATCTTCGCCGCCAACAATGCTATCGATGTTCTTCGGAACCGGCATATAGGACAGGATGATCGAGACCATGAAAGTACCGGTCGGGATGATCCATAATGCCCAGAACCCGCAGAAAATCGCGTGATTAACCATCGTTTCAATCGGCGCGATGGCGATAAATACAATGCCAAAAACGTCCGTCATGATGCCGAGAATCGACGGTGCCATCATGATGCCCAGGGTGACTTCTGCCGCCTTACGACGGTCGTTGAGTTTGGTCAGGACCTCGTAGTAGCGCTCGGTAAATTGCACGCAATGTGAAAACGATCGCGCGACCAGCAACAGCGGCACGATCATCAGCAGCGGCTCGATCGGTCGCCCTAGCCAGCCAATAAAACCAAAGCCCCACAAGCCGGCGACAGCCGCGCACGCGATCGGTGTGACGACACCTGCGAGGTTGCGCATGTAGAAGATCAGCGAAATGATCAGCGCGAGTATGGTGACGCCGAAGATGTTGTAAGTTTGTTTCTGGAGTCGATAAACCCAACCCGTCAGGGCTGGTTGGCCTGCCAGGTGGATTTCATGATTATCATCGCGCGCGGCTTCGACGAGGCCTTGGGCATAATCAAATGCCTCGCCGTATTCCACCCAATCCTGGAAGCCCACGTTGATTAAGGTCGCGGTCTCATCCGCTGAAATGTAAAAAATCTGTGCGTTCGGTGAGATGTTCACGCGCCGGATGAATTCGGCCATTTCCTCGTCGGTTGCCGGCGCGTGGTCGCCCATCAGTGGCTTGGAATCAATCCCCTCAGAATTCGCCTCGGCATAACGCAACTTTTCAGTCGATATGGAGATCAATTGGTCGTGGTCGACACCCGGCGCTAAATCCATGTCACGTGACAGCTGCCAGACCTTCTCGAGCGTGTCGGCGTTATAGATATCGCCGTCTGTGCGTTTGACCATCAGCGACATCGTCAGCGGATTGCCGAAATTGCGGTGATCGAAAAAGATCTTTACGAACGGGTCGTCGCGCGGCAACAGATCATTGAAGATAGTGCGGATTTCAACGCCCGGGATACCGGCCGAAAATCCCAGCGTGATCAATATGAAGGCGATGCCGACCGCAGCGCGATGCGCCATGACCCATTTTGCGAGGCGAAATCTCATATATCTGGTGTTCCTTTGCTCTATCTCAAATCGGTTCCGCAGCGCGCGATCTTCGTCTCGGGGACGGATCATTGTGGCGGGCCCGGGAATTAGCGAGCGCGCATTCTATGTCGCCAGAGCCGCTTTGTGTCCAATCCGCGTTTCCAGCGCGCTTTTTAGGGGCTCTTTGAGGGATGACGATGCAATTTGCGCTACGAATTGTGTGGTCGGCAATTCTTTGGCATAAATCGGCTTCATTCATGCGGCACAGAAATTCGCCGTGATCACGGCGCCCCGCATCGCCACGCAAGGGTGATTTCGCAGACCCCGTTCCATCGATCCAGTTGCCCGTCTGCCACAGCCGCCCATAGACTGGGGTCATTTCCCTGAGCCCTGATTAATGCAAGTTCTGAACACAGACGTTGTTATTGTTGGTGCCGGCAACGCTGCCTGTTGTGCCGCGCTGGCGGCTTGTGAGCAGGGGGCGGAAGTGATTGTTCTGGAGCGCGCGCCACCCGCATTGCGTGGTGGGAACACGGCGTTCACAGCGGGTGCGATGCGCTTTGCCTACAACGGCCTTGCTGACATCGAGCAGCTGGTACCGGATCTCACTGCAGAAGAACGAACCAGTACGGATTTCGGGTCCTATAGCGAGGGCCAGTTTCTTGATGATCTGGCGCGAGTGACATCCTATCAATGCGATCCGGACCTCAGTGAAACGCTCGTCCGGCAGAGCCGGCCGACGCTGAACTGGATGCGCGAACTGGGCGTGCGCTTTGTCCCGATCTACGGCCGCCAGGCTTTCAAGGTCGACGGCCGCTTCAAATTCTGGGGTGGATTAACGCTGGAAGTTTCGGGCGGTGGCCCGGGTCTTGTGGACGCCCTGTACGCAGCGCTGGCGGCGCGCGGCGTGACCCCGATGTATGACGCGGATGCTTACGCGCTCGAACGTGGCGATGCGGGTATCAGCGCTCTGCACGCACGCATCGGCGGGCGCGAGGTCATCATTAGAGCGCGCGCAGTAGTACTTGCGTGCGGCGGGTTTCAGGCCAACCCAGAGTGGCGAACCCGTTATCTCGGTAGCGGTTGGGAAACAGCAAAGGTACGCGGCTCGGCTTTCAATACCGGCGATGGCATTCGCATGGCTGTTGCAGCAGGTGCTGCCACACGCGGTAACTGGTCTGGCTGTCATGCGGTCGGCTGGGAGCGCAATGCTCCGGAATTCGGTGATCTGGCAGTCGGTGACGGATTTCAGAAACACTCTTACCCATTCGGCATTATGGTGAATGCTGATGGCCAGCGTTTCGTCGACGAGGGTGCCGATTTCCGCAATTACACTTACGCCAAGTACGGCGCGCGGATTCTCGCTCAGCCGGGGCAGTTCGCCTGGCAAGTCTTTGACCAACAAGTAGCCCATTTACTGCGCGACGAATATCGCATCACGCAAGTCACGAAGGTGTCTGCCGACACGCTCGAAGCGCTGGCCCAGCAACTCGATGACGTCGACCCGCAAGGGTTTCTCGAGACGGTGCGCTCGTATAACGCTGCAGTGGACCGCAGCAAAACATTTAACCCGAATATCAAAGACGGCCGCAGTACCGACGGTTTAGCGGTCAATAAAAGCAACTGGGCCAATGTGCTCGACACGCCTCCCTTCGAAGCTTATGCGGTGACGTGTGGCATCACATTTACTTTCGGCGGGCTGCGAACGAACCCGCAAGCCGAAGTCATCGGTACTAACCAACAAGCCATCGGGGGGCTGTATGCCGCCGGCGAAATTGTCGGCGGGTTGTTTTACTTCAACTATCCGGGTGGATCGGGGCTGACGAATGGCGCCGTATTCGGGCGTATCGCTGGCACCGCAGCGGGGCGCCACGCCCTGGCATCTTGATGGACATGCAGAGACCTGACCAGTCTCGCTGAATACGAAATTTATGCACCGCATTACGGCGTGTCGAAGCAACGCCGGCGTGGGGGGAATTTTGAGGGTCTGTCGCACCTGTAGCGCTCGGGGAGCGCGGTACGGTAGCCCTTTAGTATTTGCTAGGGACACAGAAAGCACCACAGGGACGGGGCATCCATGCGGGCGTGGAATCTTTGCGAGTCGGGTTAACCACCTCAAGGCGGCGGTGCGCGTAACGGCGCACGAAAATCATCCAGCGAGGAACACGCGACTTTACCGTCCAGCTAAACACCAGACGCTGCAGACCGTGCGCAAGTGCCGCGCTTGACTGTATCCGCCGGTGCAGCTTCTCAGTTCGCTATCTTGCGCTTATGATTGCCGACCTGTAACGCCGGTGCCGGTTGCGTCTCACCGGTAGTAAGCTCAGCTGATTCGGCGCGGTCCGGACTTTATTACGTCACCCGTAGCGGGCTGCAACGAAGACCATTGAAGGAACTTGAAACATGCGCGAAATTGAATACCCGAAAGATATGAAAAACCACGTCGGCGAAGACTTCGGCGTGTCCGAATGGGTCACCGTCGACCAGGAAATGATTGATAAATTCGCCGACGCGACCGGCGATCACCAGTGGATTCATGTCGATGTTGAGCGTGCCAAAACCGAGATGCCGGGCGGCAAAACCATCGCCCACGGTTTCCTGACCCTCTCGCTGGTACCGCGCCTGGGTGCGAATATCTGGAGCATTACGCATCGCAGCCGAGGGGTTAACTATGGCCTCAATAAATTGCGGTTTACTGCGCCGGTAGCAGTCGATTCCCGCGTGCGCCTGCGCCAGAATTTGATGGCCGCGGAAGACGTTAAGGACGACGGCATTCGCATGATTTTCGAGAACATCATCGAAATCGAAGGGCAGGAACGGCCCGCACTCATTGCCGAAGGCCTGAGTATCGTCTATCCCTGAGCGGGCCTAGAACAGGTCACCCTGGCGGCTGCTGCGCTCGTCGGTCGCCAGTGGCCATGCCTGCAGGCGCGCGAGCCACGCTTCCGGCAAACTGTGGTGGCGCGCGCCAGTTACCAGCAAACCGAGATAACGTGCCGACGGGAGTCGGTTGGGGCGGCCGCGCCCGGAGGTATAGGTAAAACCCTGTAGCGGGTTCTCGCCGCGAACCTGTACCGATATCCCGATGCGTCGATAATAGCCGCGGTGCACACCCTCGCTGCGATCGAGACGTTTCCCTTCGGCTCGACTGATCTGGTAGGCCACTCCCCAGACTTCTTCGCCCTGCTGCATAACCACATTCGCGACGCCACGATTACTCGGGCCAACTGGCAAGTCGAAAACCAGCGAGAAGTTTTCCAGACACGCGCAGACGGCGTTTTGCGGTTGCATGCGGCGGCGCCGACAAAAAGTATCAGGCGCCAGGTTGCTGCCATACGCGAAGTACCATTCGAGTCCCGAGTTGGCGGCGTCTTCAGACACTGGACGGATTACCCATTCGCATCATCATCCGTCGGCGATCTCACAGCGAAGCGAGTCGGTAAAGGGTGCCGGACAGTGCACAACGAAGCTCGGCCGGGCCGGGCCGGGCCGGGCGGTCAGCAATACCGCCATGCTGCCCGGCTAAAAACAGGTCCGACATCGTTGTCGCTAGTCGAAGCGCGCAATCATGGCCGCATAGTCGTCGAGCACTTTTAGTGCCTCGTCGTAGTTGTGGTCCGCGAACGGCAGGAGTACGCGGTTCGCGCCCGCTCGCACCATGCGTTCCAGGCGTACCGGGTCAAAGCCTTCACGTTCGCGCACTTCGGCGAGAACCGTCACGTCCAGCGACGCCGGATCACGTCCGCGGTCCACCATGGCCGCGCGAATGTCCTCGAGCGCGGTGGGGATGTCTTCGAGCAGACCTTCAATCGGCATCCAGCCGTCGCAGTACTCTGCAATGCGTGCAGGCACGTATTTTGAATACGCGCCCATGAGGACCGGTGGTCCGTCCGATTGTGTAGGTTTCGGCCAGCACCACATCGGCGGAAAATCGACGAAGTCGCCGTGAAACTCAGGCTCGTCTTCGGTCCAGATCGAGCGGATGGCGAGCATGTGTTCACGCGTTACTTTCCAGCGGTCAACGAAAGCGACCCCGTGATCTTCCATCTCTTCGGCGTTCCAGCCGGCGCCAATACCGAATATCAGGCGGCCGCCGGAGAGCCTATCGAGTGACGCGGTGGCCTTGGCCAGGTTTATCGGATCGTGTTCGGTGAGCAGGGTAATACCGGTGCCGAGCTTCAGAGTCTTAGTATGTGCCGCGGCCATGGTCAGAGCGATGAACTGATCATGACTGTGCCAATACATCGGTGCGAGATCGCCGCCGCCGATAAAAGGTGAGCGACGGCTGATGGGAATGTGGGTGTGCTCTGCATAGAACAGCGATTCGAAGCCGCGCTGCTCAAGCGCGGGTCCTAAATCCTGCGGTTCAATGCTGCTGTCGGTGGCGAAACAAACGATGCCGAAATCCATACTCTCGTGCTCCTCATAGCGCGTGCCCGACACCGCGTGTCGAGCGGACCTGTTGAGAGTAAGCGAATCGAGGCAGCAGTAGAAACTTCGCGTAGATCGGAGGAGGGCGCGGCGCCTGGCTCGTCGTATTTCGTTGGCGAGTCGAAACTTGATTATCGTCCCACGCGGTTCTGCACTGGCCTGGTCCCAAGGAGGGTTCCTCGTCTCGGCCCGTGGCAAGAAGGTTGATGGAGGTGGCGAATACGCTGCTGCGCCAAGCAGTGGGCGGCAGATTTGCGCCACCGGAAGGATGCCTTCGCCTTGAACCGCACCGTACTCAAGGTATTGCAGCCTGCACGCCGGCCGGCCGATGCGGTCAGGTGAAGCCCGAGAAGCGCTTTATAGCGGCCCCAGCAACTCCTCGAGCTGTTGGGCATCGAAAGTCAGACTGGCGCCACCTTCAGTTTGCCCGTAAATGCCCTGCGCCAGCTGCCGCTTGTGCGCTTGCAGTGCCAGTAGCTTCTCTTCAACGCTATTTTCAACAATCAATTTGTACACGAAGACGGGCTGCTGCTGACCGATGCGGTGCGCCCGATCCGTCGCCTGGTCTTCTACAGCCGGGTTCCACCACGGGTCGTAATGAATGACCGTATCTGCTTCGCTCAGATTGAGACCAACGCCACCAGCCTTGAGGCTGATTAAAAACAAGCTCACCTCGCCAGAGCGAAAACGCTCGATGGCCGCGTCCCGATCGCGGGTGGAGCCAGTGAGCAAGGTGTAGTCAATGTCCCGGACATCCAGTTCGGCTTCAATCAGGGCCAGCATGCTGGTGAATTGCGAGAACACCAGAATGCGCCGACCTTCGTCGAGCTGGGCAGGTAGCATGTCGAACAGGAGTTCAAATTTCGCAGAGCTGTGTACATCCGCCGCACTTTCGAGCGACAACAAGCGGGGATCACAACAGGTCTGGCGCAATTTCAGCAACGCGTCGAGGATGGTGATGTGGCTGCGGTCCATGCCCTGGCGCGCAATCGCCGCACGGACCTTGTCGTTCATGGCCACGCGAATACTTTCATACAGTTCGGCTTGCTCAGGCTCGAACGTCGCCATCTGCACGATCTCGGTTTTTGGTGGCAATTCACTGGCGACTTCATGCTTGGTTCGCCGCAACATAAAGGGTTGCACACGTTGCGCCAGTCGCTCGCGCTGATCATCATCGCCGTGTCGTTCGATGGGCGTGCGATAGCATCGTTTAAAGGTATTCTCGTCGCCGAGAAAGCCCGGCATCAGAAAATCGAACAAGGCCCACAATTCGCCGAGGTGATTTTCCATCGGTGTACCTGTCAGGCACAGGCGATGGTCACTATGTAGCTGGCGAACCATTTGCGCAGACTTTGAGCGCGGATTTTTCACCATCTGCGCTTCATCGAGAATGACAGTGTGAAAGTGCTCGCGAAGTAGCTCATTGGCATCGCGTGGCACCAGTGCGTAAGTCGTCAGGACCAAGTCAGCTTTACCAATCTGCGCGAAGTGCCGAAAACGATCGCTCCCGTGCAGCACGATGACGCGCAAGTCAGGCGCGAAGCGTGCCGCCTCGCGTTGCCAGTTCCCCATCAGGCTCGTCGGCGCGACCAGCAAAGCGGGTCGATCCAGGCGACCCGCTTGTTTCTCGATCAGCAAGTGAGCCAGGGTCTGCACGGTTTTGCCGAGGCCCATGTCGTCGGCCAACACACCGTTAAAATCGTAGGCGCGCAAAAACTGCAGCCAGTTAAGACCGAGCTGCTGGTAGTCGCGTAGTTCGGCATGAAACTCTTCCGGGACAGCGACCGCTTCGATGCCGTTGAAATCGGCGAGTCGGCGGCCAAGCGACTGCAGCAACTCGCCGCCACGCAGCGTAACGCCATGCTCGTCAAACGAGTTCAGCGCCATAGCGTCGTAGCGCGACAATTTGATGTGTTCGTCGGGAACCCTTCCTGAACCCTCGAACAGGGCGCGCAGGGTATCCAACACCGGGCGCAGACGGTCGGCGGGAATATCAACGAAGCGATAGTCGTCGAGCGCGATGGTGACGGGATCCGGCAGCTGCGACCAGTCGCTATCGAGGAGCGGCGCGATGGCATCCAGCAGTGGCAGAGTTTGCTCTCCGACTTTGAGTTCGAAGCCGAGAGCGAACCAGTCCGGATTGTCAGTGTCGTGGGCGAACTCTCCGGCCACATCACCCGCTTCAAAGCTGAGCAGAAAGCTATCCGCGACGCTAACCTGCCAGCCCTGTGCGGTCAGGGCGTCGCGATGTTCACTGATAAAACGGGACCACAGGCCGGCATTTTCATAAGCACTCGCACCATTGGCGATGCAGGCTGCGGGTAGCACAGGCTGGTTGTCTATCGGTGAGCGTAGAAGCTCGAAGCCGAGCGCGGCGAGTTGATCGAGACACTCGCGTTCGGCATCAGTGTTGCGCGCGATTCTGACCATGTCTCCGTCAGATGAACTAATGTGCACAGCGTTCATCGGCAAGGCTGGCACGTTGACACCGGCATAGCCAAATTCGATCCACACGACATGCTGGGTAACGCCGTCAAAATTGTCCGCGCCGAGCACGATACGCGGCGTTGGCGCGTGCGCCTCGATCTCCCGGATAGCCAGCGCGGTCGGTAGCGGCATACGCACTTCCGGACAGCTTTTTACCAATTCAGTACTAAACGCTTCGGCATCTTCGGCTTGCACCAGTGGCGCCCGTTCGAGCAACTCGATATGCGCTCGCGTGAGTCCCCCCGCGTCGACATCGCCAATTTCTCCGCGCAGGGGATCGAGATAGCTCGGTGGCTCAGTGGGTAGCAGCAGTGCGTCATCGGCGACCCCGAGTTCGAGTTCGAGCATGTCGTCGTCACGTGAACTCGCCCAGCGCATGTGCAGTGGACGAGCTGCCCCGGCGCGCAGTGGCGGGTTGTCGGTCGATACCCAGAAGCAGCAGCCGGATTCGACCAGGTGTTGTAGCGCCAGATAACCGAGTTGGCCTTGTAACAACCCACCGCGCAGTCCATCGGCACCAGCGCTAAGCAAGCGGGCAATGTCGCGGTCACGAGGCGTGGCGCTCGCCACGGCGAGGTGGTCATAGCGCAAGCTGAACAGTTCGAGGTGGCGCCCTTTAGTTAGGCCAGTACCATTTTTCTTATGCTTTACGACGCGTGTCTCAATCGCGATTGATTCCGCTTCGCCGGCGTACCCGGCACTTTCCGGGGTCAATACATAGGCGACGAATTCGGCGCGCTTGGTCGCCACCTCCGAATCTTTGCGCTGGCTTTCGGCGAACTCGCGCAACCAACGCTGCAGGACATTTTTCCCGCCGCTCGCACTTTCTTCGGAACCCTGGGGGGCGCTGTGATAGCTGAGACACACGGCAGCGATATGCTTGCAGTTATAACCAACCGGGCACGAGCACTCGCCATCGATATCGACGGTGTACGGTAAGCGCTCCAACTGCACGTCTTGTACGTAAGCGTGTTGGCTATTTCCGAGTGTCTCTGCGCGAATGTTTATCGTAGCGCCGCTTCCGCTCGCCTTCAGGCGCACCACTCGGCCCCGTTCGAAATACTCGCGTCCACGGGCAAATGCCGCATTACCGGTTGCTTCACGAATGTGCTGGCGGGTGATTTTCATGTCTCGAAACGTAGGCGGGCGTAGCCGGCTGTGGCGGGTAGGAGTTGGGTCATGAACGGGCTGCGCCTAACGGGTCGACAGTTGCGACTGAGTACGGCACAGCAGAATATGCACTCAGGCTGAGCACGCTATCGCGCGGCCAGCCCACAGCAGCGTTGTCGGCTAGCGAATTTCACAACCCTCAAGCGTGCCGTCGTTGCGCCACTCCTGCAGGATCTCAAAGAAGCGCAACGGGCCAGCACCATAGGCGAACGAGAAAAACCCGTTCGGGTTACCCGTCTTGCCTTCATTGTTGTAGTAGCCCGGCGTACATTCGGCGCGAAATTGCTCACCCATTTTGGCCTTGCTGTTCATCTCCGCGACCCAATCCAGCTCGCCCTGTTCTGTTGCCTCGACAGTCTTGCCGTTGCGCGCCTTTATTTGATCGAGGATGTAAGTCACGTGACGGGCCTGCTCCTTCAGCGACTGTGGCACGTTGACCGTCACCGCGCTCTGGGTAAAACCGAGGAAAAAGCAATTCGGGAAGCCGTTGGTTTGCAAGCCATGCAAGGTACGCAATCCATCTGTCCATTTTTCACTTAACACCTGGCCGCCCTTGCCAACAATGTCGTAACCCGCGCGACGGGTATAGCTGGTGCCGACTTCAAAGCCGGTCGCAAAAATCAGGCAATCGAGTTCGTACTCCTGACCGTCAACGACGACGCCATTTTCTGTCACACGATCGACGCCGCGGCCTGCGGTATCCACCAGCTCTACATTGGGGCGATTAAAAGTCGGCAGATAGTCATCGTGAAAGCACGGGCGTTTGCAGAACTGACGATACCAGGGCTTGAGCTTCTCGGCGGTTTCACTATCGCTGACGATGGCATCGGTGCGCGCGCGCACGGTGTTCATCTTTTTGTAGTCCGCCATCTCCATCAACGCACCTTTTTCCACGCTGCTCAGGCGTCGGCCTAATTTGCGCGAGGCGGTTTTGGCCGCAACGCCGGTGAGGTTGCGAAAAATATCGGTCCATCCGTCGGCGACTAAATCCTCATCCTGATCGCCGCCACTCACGAGGATGTTGAAATTGTCCATGCGACGCTCTTGCCAGCCTGGCTCGAGCGACTCACGCCACTGTGGATCGGTTTCGCGGTTGTTACGAACATCGACCGAGGATGGCGTGCGTTGGAATACATATAGCTGTTCGGCTGAATCGCCGAGGTGCGGGATACACTGCACTGCGGTCGCGCCGGTGCCGATAATGCCGACTTTCTTGTCGGCTAGTTTGTTCAAGCCCCCCGCGCTGTCACCGCCGGTGTAATCGTAGTCCCAACGGCTCGTATGAAACGTGTGTCCTTTGAATGAATCTATGCCTGGGATGCCGGGCAATTTAGGACGGCTCAAAGGGCCGTTCGCCATTGCCACGAAACGCGCCTTGAAGCGGTCGCCGCGATTGGTCTCAATGACCCATTTCTCATCTGCGTCATCCCACGTCATGCCGGTAACTGTGGTTTGTAATAGCGCGTTGTCGTAGAGCCGGTAGTGCTTGGCGATATTTTTCGAATGCGCCATGATTTCGGGCGCGAATGAATACTTATGCTTAGGGACGTAATTCAGTTCTTCGAGCATCGGTAGATAACAATAGGATTCGACGTCGCACATCGCGCCCGGATAGCGGTTCCAGTACCAGGTACCGCCAAAGTCGCCACCTTGTTCAATCACACGCAGATCTTCGTAGCCCGCTTCGCGCAAGCGCCCACCCATCATCAGGCCGCCAAAACCTCCGCCAATCACGGCTATTTCGACTTCGTCGAAAACCGGTTCACGTTCGATGCGCTCGGCATAGGGGTCGTCGACGTAGTTGGAAAAATCCCCCTTTACTTCGATGTACTGGTCGTTGGCATCTTCGCGCAGACGTTTATCGCGTTCGCTGAGGTAGCGGGCCTTGAGTTCGTTCGGGTCGAAATCGATCTCACCGAGGGTCGCGCGCAGGACTTCTTTCAATTCGTTCATTAGCGTATCCGTTTCATCGTTGGAGGCGTCACGTCGGCGTTCACGCGCGCGCGATATTGTAGTCGCAACTGGCCAGAATGACGCTAAAGGCAGGGGTAGGACAAGCTATTAGATTGATTCAACGGGTTTGTTACGCAAACATTTGTTACACCAGTCGCCGCCTCGAACGACGACCTGCGACCGCGCAGAAGGCAGAGCGGCTATTTATCCGGATCAGGCGTCGCCTGAATGGCGGCTTGGTTACCGATTCACGGCGCGTCCAGCCATGCTTCGGGGCGTGCCATTTCCGGCCTGAAATAGGCAATCATGCGCCCATCCGAATCGGCACTGGCGTGCTCGCCCCATCTCGCCATGCCGTGCACAGCGAGGCGGTGAACGACATATGCCTCGCCCGGTTGGGCACACACCTCAATGCGGCGGCAACTATCGAATACCGCCGCCCGCGCATCGACATACGCTGCAGTGGCATCGACGTCACCCCAGTCACTGGGCGGAATTGCACCAAAGAACGCACGCAAACGCGCGCGGATTATCTTGTGCGACCCCTCCCAAACGACAAAAGGCGCTGCATCTGCGCTCGCCCGCAGGAGCGGAATTCC
Source organism: Proteobacteria bacterium UBA981 (assembly GCA_002292285.1). Classification (GTDB taxonomy): domain Bacteria; phylum Pseudomonadota; class Gammaproteobacteria; genus UBA981. Next base: position 79,728 of record DBBP01000027.1, on the reverse strand, counting down.
GAGCAGAAAGGCATGGTGTTGGCGCAGGTGGCGGCGTCGTGCAGGGCCCTCGGGAATCATGCCGTCCACGTGTGCCGCGTCGCGCTGCACGCGGTAGCGAAAAGCCGCGTCGGACTCCTCAACCATCTGGCGCGGGTAATGCGGATAGATCACCGAGACCTGCGCTCTGTCCCACGCAAAACCCGATAGCTGCAGCGTATTGGCAATAAAGTCGAGCGCCGCACCCCGCAGGGGTGGGCCGCCGGCAAGCGCGCCATCACCATCGTTCGGAAGCGCATTGACCCCGGCGAACCAGGTGCCTGCACAGCGCAGCCATTTCTCGTGCTGCGGGTCGGTGACCGATTTGCGCGCAGCCGGGAGCGCGTAATCTGCCCAGCGGGCCAGTTCCTGATCGTAAGCAATACGGCACCAGCTGGTAGCGAAAAACGTGTCGGCAGTAGGGCAGTCAGGCATGGGTCGGACTAGGTTCTGGCGGATTGGAGGTTACTGGCTTCGCGCGCGGCCCCTCGGCCAAGCGCCGGCTACTCATCGGGTAGCCTGGAACGGAAGCGGGCGAAATCTATCAAGGCCAGTCCACAATTGACAGTCCCGCCCGGCCCAGCCAGTGGCGTCGCGTATCCCGGAGCGGGCGAACATCGGTGCGCCTGACGGACAAGTGCCACACGGCTGATTAACGTGCTGGCCCCGCTGCTGGCTGTGGGGCCGTCGGCGGGTTTACTCGGTGCAACAAAAAGTGCATGTTATGCAACTCGAGCGACGCGCGCTGTGGTTCGAAATCCGGTGACCGTCAGACTCCATAGACCGGTGTCTGACGGCACCAGTCTGATTCCAAGTACAGGCCCACTGCGGCGCGCGATACCGAGGTCCGGGGGAACCACCCATGCAGAACGCAGCCGTCACATCTGGCGACCCAATGCTGCCGTTCAGATCAGCAACCACTATTGAGCGGCCAACGCGCTGCATTGGGGAGTAGCTGATATCGCCAGCCCACGACAAACAGCACTTGCATCGCGCCATCGCGCACTCGGTTCCGAGCTCGCAGAGTGGAACGACATGGATATGGCGTGGGAGTACAGCCAGGATATCAATGACGAACATCGCGCGGTGCGTACAGCGGCGGGGCTATTTGATGTTTCCGGATTGAAGAAAGTGCACATAACCGGCCCGGATGCGATGAACGTGGTTAATCATTTGATTACCCGCGACATGCGCGCGATTTATCCCGGCAAGTCTGTGTACGCCATGATTCTGAATGAAGACGGCGGCATCACCGATGACTGCATCATGTTTCACATCCGACCGAACGACATCCTCATGGTTCACGGCAGTGGCAGCGGACTGAGCCAATTGCAAAAGTCAGCCCAGGGCAAGCAGGTCAGTATTCTGTTCGACGACGACCTCCACGATATTTCCCTGCAGGGCCCTGCCGCACTCGATTTGCTTAACGAGCACATGCCTTTTGACTTGACGACGCTCAAATACTTCCATCATCAGGCGACGATGCTGTTTGACCGACCGTGCATGATTTCGCGTACTGGCTACTCCGGTGAGCGCGGCTACGAGATATTTTGCAAGGCTGAGGATGTCGGCCCGATTTGGGATGCGATTGTTCAGCACGGCGCAGGGCGAGGCGTCATCCCGTGTTCGTTCAACTGCATCGATATGATTCGGGTAGAGGCAGCCTTACTGTTCTATCCGTACGACATGACAGAGGAAAATACGCCTTGGGAAATGGGCCTCGGCTTCACGGTCTCAAAGAACAAGCGCGATTATTTTCGCGGCAAGGAAGCGCTGATGGCAGCGCTTGGCAACGAGAAGGTCAAAACTTACGGCATCATCGCTGATTGCGACAGCGCAGTGGATGCGGATGCCGAGGTGCTGATCGACGGTCGCGTGGTTGGCAAAGTGACCGCACCGATGTACTCGCAGCTGACCAAGCAATCGCTCGCGATGGTGCAGCTCGCCCCGGAATTGGCCAAACCCGCGCTAAAGGTCGACATCAAAGGCGAAACGGTGAGTTGCACCGCCACGACTCATCCGCTCCCATTTTACGATCCGGACAAGGGCAAACGCACTGCCGCCTGAGCGTGGTACGACACTCTTCTGCACGAGGACAAGGCGAGACACCCGATGAACAAGTTATCGAGCCCTTACGTTATTGTTGGTGCTGGCATCCACGGCCTCAGTACCGCCTACCATCTCGCGCTAGCTCTGAAGGCGAGCGGGCGCGGTAGCGGCGAAGACGTTCTCGTCATCGATAAATCCCACATCGCGGCGGGCGCGTCCGGCATCGCGTGCGGCGTTATTCGCAACAACTACTTCCAGCCCGCTATGCGCGAGCTGATGGCCCACAGCGTGGATGTGTGGGAGTCGGACCCGCAGGCCTATAGCTATCACGCGGTGGGTTACATGCAGATTTCGCCCGAAGTCATGCGCGAGGATGTCGCTTCGATCGCGGCTCAGCAAAAGTCCATCGGCTACGAGTCCGAATTCATCGAAGGTGCGGCCAACGCCACGCGCTATATGAAAGGCCTGTTTGACGACTGGCAAGCGCAGGGCATTACCTCCGTCCTCCACGAGAAACGCGGTGGCTACGCGAACAACGTCCCCAGTATGCAAGGTCTGGCCGCGAAAGCGCGGGCCGAAGGGGTCACCATTCGCACGGGCGTTAAGGTACTTGGCTTTACCAGTAGTGACGGCACTGGGAGTTCCATTAAGCAAATAGAGACTGATCAAGGTCCGATCCAATGCGAGCAGCTGGTGATTGCCGTGGGTCCGTGGATTAACCAACTGTGGAAAATGCTCGACCTGCCAGCCGAGATCGCGATCAAGGGCCGCGACGGGAAGTTGTATGAAGATCTTGCCATGTGGGTGTTCTGGTCTTTGCAGGAAGGTACGCTCGGGGTTGACCCGAACTTTCAGAAAACGAACGACGGCGGTATGCCGCCAGTGATCCACCTCGATTCCGATGCGCCGCTGATTTCAGATGTCGATGGAACGGTGATTACCGAACAAATGTGGGGCATTTATTACAAGCCGGATTTCAATTTTGGTGGTATCCAGGGCGGAGCAGCGCCGGATAAGGTCGAAACGCACCCCGATCTGGTCAAGATCGATCCCTACGGCCCGAATTCGCCGGATTACGTGATGGGCGCGGCGTTCGCGCACCGCTGGTGCTCGGCACTTGCCCATTGTCAGAAGCGTTTTGAAGGCCAGATTGCGAACTACAAAGACGAACCTTCCGGCGGTATCGGCTGCATGACGCCAGACAGCTTTCCAGTTTTCGATACTTTCCGCGATAATTGCTATGTGATTGCTGACTCCAATCATGGCTACAAGCTTCTTGGGGTCGGCAAACTGGTTGCCGAGGCGCTGCTCGATGAACCGTCGCGCCTGCTGCAGCCTTTTCGTTTCGCGCGCTTCGCCGAAGGTGATTTACACCCGCTTTCCAATAGTCCATTTCCGTGGAGCTAGTTGGGACCTGTACCACCGATTAAGTGGCCGACTCGGCCGCAGGCGTCGCGCAGCCCGATACCCGTAGCGTGATTGCAAACTGATCTGTGGAGGAGTCCTGACCCATGTCCGATATCGAAATTGCCCAACGTGCGGTAATGAAACCCGTCGTTGAGCTGATGCGAGAACGTTACGCCGTCGAAGCTGAGCATCTGGTCCCTTATGGCCACTACAAGGCCAAGTTGTCACTCGACTACATCCGCCAGCTCGAAGGGCGCGACGATGGCCGTCTGATTCTCGTCACTGCGGTCAGCCCGACGCCCGCCGGCGAAGGCAAGACTACGACCAGTGTCGGGCTGGGCGATGCGCTTAATCGGCTCGGTCACAACACCATCACGTGTTTACGCGAACCGTCGCTCGGCCCGTGTTTCGGTATCAAGGGCGGCGCTGCCGGCGGTGGCTATGCGCAGATTGTGCCGATGGAAGACATCAATCTGCATTTCACTGGTGATTTCCACGCTATCGGTGCAGCTCATAATTTGCTCGCCGCCATGCTCGACAATCACATCACGCACGGTAACGAACTCGACATTGACCCCCGTCTGATTACCTATAAGCGCGTGATGGATATGAACGACCGTGCTTTGCGTCAGACCGTGGTGGGCCTCGGTGGTACGCCGAATGGCTTTCCGCGCGAGGATGGCTTCGACATCACAGTCGCTTCCGAGGTCATGGCGATTTTCTGCCTTGCCACTTCGCTCGCGGATTTAAAAGAGCGTCTGGGGCGCATCGTGGTTGGTTACACGCGCGCAGAACGCAAACCGGTCACGGCCAAAGAATTGCAGGCGCACGGTGCGATGGCGGCGCTGCTCAAAGACGCCATCAGTCCCAACGTGGTGCAAAGTCTGGAGAACAATATCGCGTTCGTGCATGGCGGTCCGTTTGCCAACATCGCGCATGGTTGCAATTCCGTGACTGCGACGCGTACGGCGCTGAAACTCGCCGACTATGTGGTGACCGAAGCGGGCTTCGGAGCCGATCTGGGCGCCGAGAAATTCATTGACATCAAATGCCGTATGGCCGACCTGAAGCCGCGCATGGTGGTGTTGGTCGCAACGGTTCGCGCGTTGAAATACCACGGCGGTGTCGCGGTGCCGGACCTGGGCGAGGAGAACCTGGCCGCGCTTGAAGCGGGGTGCGTTAACCTCGAACGTCACCTGGAAAACATTACCCAGGTATTCGGTCTGCCCTGTGTCGTGAGCATTAACCACTTCACTCAGGACACCGACGCCGAGATCGAACTGGTGCAGAAAAAAGCTGAAGCGCTGGGTGCGACAGCAGTCGTCGCGAGGCATTGGGCCGACGGCGGTGCGGGAGCCGAGGCGCTTGCTGAAGCGGTCGCGAAGGTGGCGGAATCCAACACCGTCGAACATCAATACACCTATCCGCAGAGTGCCTCCTTGTGGGACAAGATTCGCGCCGTGGCAACCCGTGTGTATGGTGCTGAAGACATTGCCGCGAACGCCAAAGTACGCGCTCAGATCGACGAACTGGGTGCGACTTACCCCGATTTCCCGGTCTGTATTGCAAAAACGCAGATGTCGTTTTCAACCGATCCTACCCGTCGTGGGGCGCCGAGCGGGCACACGGTCGAAGTCAGCGAGGTCCGTGTCGCCGCGGGCGCGGGTTTCATTGTCGCCATTGCCGGCAACATGATGACCATGCCGGGTCTGCCGAAAGCGCCTGCCGCACAACGCATCGACGTAGACGACAGCGGCAAGATAATCGGCTTGTTCTGATGCGCTGCGCAATGAACCCACGAACCGAGTAACTGATTTCCATGACAACACGAATTGACGGCAAAGCTTTTGCGGAACGCGTCCGTGAGCAGGTGGCCCATGATGTCGCCGCGCTGCAAGCGCAGCACCAGCTGACGCCAGGTCTCGCTGTAGTTCTGGTGGGCGAGGATCCGGCCAGCGAAGTTTATGTGCGCAACAAAGGCAAGCAGACTGCCGCTGCGGGTATGCATTCCGTCGAACGCAAACTACCCGCGAACACATCTCAAGACGAATTGATGACAGTCGTCGCGGCCCTCAATGATGACCCAACGGTGAATGGGATTTTGGTGCAACTGCCCCTGCCCGAGCATATCGATGCTGACGCTGTAATCAATGCGATTAGTCAGGCGAAAGACGTCGATGGTTTTCATCTCACCAACATCGGAATGTTATGGAGTGGGGGAGAGAGCATGGTGCCGTGTACCCCGCTCGGGTGCCTGATGATGTTGCGTGATCAGCTTGGTGATTTATCGGGCAAGCGTGCCCTGATTCTGGGGCGCTCGAATATTGTCGGTAAACCCATGGCTGCATTGCTGCTAGCGCAAAGCTGTACCGTGACTATCGCGCATTCCCGTACCCTCGACCTGGCTGAACGTTGCCGCGAGGCCGACATCCTCATTGCCGCCGTCGGGCGGCCCGAAATGGTTAAAGGTGAGTGGATTAAACCGGGCGCAGTTGTGATCGACGTAGGTATCAATCGAATCGAAACAGCTGACGGCAAAACGCGTCTCGTTGGCGATGTGGATTTCGAGAGCGCACAGGGTGTCGCTGACGCGATCACACCGGTGCCGGGTGGCGTCGGTCCGATGACTATCGCATGTCTGCTGGATAACACGGTGACAGCGACTTGTCGGCAGCATCAGATTGCGCGTGAAAGCCTGCGCTAGCCGACATCTCGATTAGCTCGCCTTGGGACGGCGTCTGGCCGAATAGAACTGCACCAAACCCGCGTCTCGACTAGATCGGGTGCTCGTGCTCAAAAAGTCCTATGGCCTGCAGTCCGCAGCGACCTGACGCGGCGGTTACTTGATGTCCACCGCCGCGTTCGGACGCTTCGACTAGAGCTTGTAGAAGCGCGTCGCGGTCCCGCGAAACATATTGTCCTGCTCTGGCTCGCTGTAGCGCGCGGCTATTTTCTTAAACGCGTTCCACAGTACGGTATAAGACATCGCGCATTTATCGACCGGGAAGTTGCTTTCGAACATGCAGCGTTCCGGTCCAAACTGCTCGATGGCGTAGTGATAATAATCCTGCTGCTCCCGTACCACTGTATCGGAGCTCGGAGGCGCACTATCGTCGTCGTAGCCAAAACCGTTCCACGGCATCGCCAGACCACCGAGTTTCATGTAGACGTTCGGGCAGCTTGCTAATTCGGCGAGGTCTTTTTTCCATTCGGCCACCACGGCTTCGCGACGGCCAGCATAAGGGCCAACACCGAGCGGTGTGCCCAGATGGTCGAGCACAATATCGACATTACCGAACTCGCGCGCCAGAGCGGTGAGTGCCGGCGTCTGATGATGGTAATGATAGGCGTCGAACACCAGTCCCATCTCACCGAGTACCGTGAAACCAGCGCGAAAACCCGCATCGCTATACAGGTTACCGTCATCAAGACCGGGCATCGACATGATGTTCTCGTCGGCGTCCCACGCCGCTGCCTGGCGAATGCCCCGAAATAAACCACTCGCCTGGCAGTGCGCTTCAAGTACCGGACGCACCCCGGCACCGGCGCGCAATTCGGCAGTACCGATAATGCCGGCGACCTGCGCTTTACTCGAATCTTTGGCCGCTTCTTTGGCGATGCTGTCCACCCATTCGGTTTCGCCAACAACCATCATGTCTTCGGGGCCATCGCTGCGATAGCCTTCCCAGCATTGCAGGAACACGGTGCGCTCGACCTTATGGGTGTCGGTGTCGCCCCAAAGTGCGGGTAGATCGTAAAAGGGAAAATCACCGCCCGGCACGAAGAAATGATGATGCGGATCAACAATGCGCCGTTCCGGTTCAATCACTTCTTCTTCGACCTGGGCTAACCACGCCTCGCGTACTTCCAACACCATCGCTCTACACTCCGTTAAATTGTCCGGGCCAGTGTACTGCTAACTGTCGATGCTGCGATCATCGCGCCACCGGGCTGGCCGTAGCTGGTGAGAATTCTGACTACCCCGATGCATTCATTGCGAACGCGCAAGCGATCTAAGTGGCCATTTCTGTGAATTGCGGCAGATCGTCAGTAATCGGAACCCAGGCGGATTTTGAGCCCACGAAAATATGGTCGTCCGCGCCGCGTTTCGGATCATCATCGAGCGCGCCAAGCGGTACGATGGCGATGCTTCGACTCGAGTCCAGGCGCGGCATCGGCGAACCACACTCTCCACAGAACGTCTGTGTGTAAAACTTCGCACCTGGTGCTTTGCATTCCTTCAGCTTGTTCGCGCCCCGCGTAAAACGCACCGCGGTGTCGCTGAGCACGCCATTGGTCGCGTACGCCGCACCACGTGATTTGCGACAACGCGAGCAATGGCAGTTGTGCACCACCTTGAATTCAGCCTGCACTTCGAAGGCAATCGCACCGCACAAACAACTGCCACGCAAAGCGCCGTCACCTGACGCGGATGTCGTTACCGTGTCAACGGCGGGGTCAGCAACGCCAGGATAGTTATCGTGTTGTGGCAAGGCATCGGAAATCGTGTGCCAGGGTGCTTTCCATTTCGTGAAAATGTGCGCGGATGCTTCGAGCCCAGGGGAGTCATCGAACAGGCCGGCCGGTATCGCGACAATGTCGCCGAGATCGGTGTTCGGTAACACCGAGCCACAGGTCTCGCAAAACGAACGCACGAACCCCTTGGAGGACTCTCGGCTGATGCGTTTCTCGCTACCGCTGAGGTAGGCGAACGGTGCCGCCGGACCCACCGCATAGGTCGCGAATGCGCTACCGTGCGCTTTGCGGCACATGCCGCAATGGCAATGCGCCATGCGCTCGAATGAACCGTCATATTGCCAGCGCACCGCACCACAAAGACAACTGCCATTGATCATCATTTAGTTCTCCAGGTCAGACTTGGGTTTAGGTTGCCCGGCAATTCACAGTGCGTCGTTCGCACCCGTATCGCTAATGAAAATACGGCAACACCTGCGTTGCAAGCAGCCGCAACGCTTCATTCGGATCAGGGCCGAGAGGCGTACCGAACGCAATATTATCGGCGCCCGCGTCAATCAAGGATTCGATGCGCGGAATAATGTCCGCGGGCGTGCCCGTCGGGGAAAATGCGGCCACCGCGGCATCGGAGACCAGCGCGACGGCGCCATCGTGGTCGCCTGCATCGAAGCGCTCGGCGGCGCGACCGACCGCTTCGCTGTCGAGGCCGAGATTCTCGACCATCGGCGACAGAAACGGTTGTAATAAAGCGAGTAGTTCTCTGATTGAGCGTAATGCGTGCGCGCGGTCATTCGCTATAGAGCATAGCGGCCCAACGACGAAAGTGACCTCGTCCGCAGGACGTTCTGCGGCCTTCGCGCCGTCGAGCAGCGCAGTTTTCAGCTGGCGCAGGTAATTCGGGTCAGCAACACAATCGGCTTTGACGCCCGCAGCAACGCTGCCCGCCATGCGTGCCATTTGCGGGCCCCAACTGCCGATATAGAGCGGCACGTCAGGACGCGGGATCGGATACTGCAGAACTAACTCTGCTTGCGCGTGAAAAAACTCACCATTGAAAGCTTGTTGTTTGCCCGCCAGAACGTGCCGCATGAGCTCTAATCCCTCGCGCACGAATCGCACCGGGTGACGTGGCTTCTCGATGCCGACCAGGGAATTTAATCCGCCCCGTCCGATACCGCCAATCGCTCGTCCACCGCTCAGCTCATCAAGGGCGGCGAGATTACTGGCGTGATAGACCGGGTGAGCTAACTGAGGGGTGACAATAAAAGGACCGAGCTTGATCGTGTTCGTTTCGCGGGCAGCGAGTGCGAGCAGCGGCCAGGCGGGGCGAAACAATAAATCGTCTGCAACGTGAAATTCGTCGAAGCCATAAGCTTCAATCTGGCGTGCGAGTGCCGGTATCTCGTGCATGGAGTAGATGCCGTTAAGCATGACGGAGAATTTAGTTTTCACCGGTGACTGTCCTCCCTGCGCTCCGTACGATGTTGAGCGCCCCAATCCTGCACCTGAGCACCATCCTCAGGAAGAGAATTCGCGTCGCCAAAGCCCTCTTCGAATTCGCCACAGCGCCCCCGCGGTGTGTCAACGTTGAAAACTCGCTCCATCCTGACCAAACGGACGCGGCCATAGATCGAAAACGCGTGCGAGGACTGATAAAGCCAGTGCATGTTTCAACTCGCCACTCGTCACTGCTTTACGGACGTCGCCTTCCGACATCAGCTCAATCTCAATCATTTCGCCCTCACCCAGTTCTTGAGCCTGATCAATGCGTGCGTCTTCCGCCAACCAATGGTGGCAGAGGTTATTGTGAAAAGCAGGGTTGGGTTCGACTGCGCCCAGGTACGTCCAGTTATCGGATACATAGCCGGTTTCCTCCAACAGCTCGCGGGCCGCTGCCGCACGCGAATCTTCGCCCGGGTCGACCATGCCGCCCGGCGTCTCCAGGGTTGTGTAGCCCACTCCGAAACGGAACTGGCGAATCATCACGCAGCGTCGTTCGCTATCAAGCGCCACCATGTTGACCCAATCGACAGATTCCAGCACCAGGCGATCGAAGGTCAGCTTGTTGCGCGGGTTGCGCATGCGATCGATGCGCTTCTCGAACAAAATCAGACCCGCGTCTTTGTCGTAACGGGTATCGAGATACTCCCAGTCGAGTTTTTTGTTGATAGGTTGGTTTTCATTTGGCATGGCTTACCACCGGGTTGTGAACTCGTCCTTGTTCGTTCCGCCACGCACGACTGCGACTAGGTCGGCGGGCTTGGGCGATCATTCGTAGAGATGAACTTGGTGTAGTCGATAACGGCCGACTCGTCCGGCTGGAAGGTCACCATATCAATGAAACGCACGGCGAACACAATATCGGTCGTCGTATAGGCGTGCCACCAGTGCACGGTTTGCGCATAGACGTCATCGATGCCAACAAATGTCGCCTGAACGCGTACGCTTATCCTCGATAATCTGTTCCATGCTCGGTCCATACAGCGGACTGCGTTCTTGAATCACATGAACGATGCCCCAGCTCAGCGCAAAGAAAGGGCTTTGATTCGTCACCAGCCTGAGTTCTTGCATGCGGCGCGCGATATGGGTCGTGGCGGCGAGATTCTTACGGATGAGACCCATCGTGACGCCGGCGTTGACGACCTGGGTCGAGCGGCCATTTGCAACGCGAAACACGAGCGCCTTAAGGCCGTCTTCGTAATCGACGCTGAGCGCTTTGTTACTGAACAACACACGAGGCCGAGGGCGCGCGAATTTGGCGAAGGCCAGACCCGTGACGACCGCGACGTACAGGATTCCGATAATGACGTCGAACATCACCACGACGTGGGCATACGGCGTTTTTGGCAACAGAAAGCCGTAACCGATCGTGGTACTGGTCTGGAAGCTGAATACAAACGCCTCCACGAATGAGCCGGGACGCGCATTGAGACTGCTGTCTGTCTCGAGTAGATAGAGTGTCGCGAACGAGGCATTGACGCACATGTAAAGCAGACTGGCAGCGGCAACTAATTGCCACCACGGAGCGGCCATGACCCAGTGATAAAAATCTCCAAAATAGCCGCGCGCGATACCAATCTGTTTGATTCTCAGATTGCTGTCGAGAGATTTGGGGTTGAACATGTCGAAGTTGAAGCGGATGTTGGACGAGGCCACAGTATGCACCGATCGACAGTCGTGGCGCAGGCGACTGCGCTCGCTATCCGGGTAACAAGTGCGGTGCCAAGGTGCCCAGTTATCATGGTTGCGCGAGCAATATTGGCATTCGCATCATCCGGGCCGCGAGAATTCGTCCGGGTCGCGTGTGTTGCGCAAGTGGACGCGGTGGTCACGACGGAGACCGGCAAAATCGCCAGCGCAACGGGGCCTGAATTTCGGCCGTCGGGTCCGCCGACCCTCGACAGAAGAAAGTTCCGATTACGCACCGAAAAATGGTGACTCACCCGAACTCTTGAGTTATAAGGTGCGGCCTGATCAAGGGCTGCACAATCCGACGTATCGGGCCGGCCCCTCCAGGAGCGCAATGGCTGTCTGTGGAAACGTCCGACGGCCGGTGTTTTACAAATTTTCGGAGTGAGTCCTGATGTTTAATTCTCAACGTGCTTGGGGGCAGCACCTGATCCTCGACCTTGCCGGCTGCCCAAATATGCGCCTGGCCGATGCAGACCATTTGCGCGCCTGGGTGAAGGCACTCGTTGAAGCTATCGATATGAAGGCCTATGGCGAGCCACAACTGGAACGCTTCGCGACTCATTCTAACGACGCCGCAGGTTACACCCTGTTGCAGCTCATCGAGACATCCAACATCTGCGCCCACTTTGCCGAGAACCTCGGCCAGGTCTATATCGATATTTTTTCCTGCAAGCCTTTTGATGTTGCGACCGCCATCGCTGTGTGTCGCGCTTACTTCGAGCCCGAAGTGGTGGAACAACATTTGATCCAGCGAGGTACTTTCGACCGCGCGTTACTCGAGGCGAGCTGACTATGTCCGGGCAGTTCGTCGAAGATCTCTATCGTGGTCAGACGTTTCAGGGCTTTCACTACGACGAACTCCTGTTCGAACAAAAGACGCCTTATCAATCGATAGCGATTTATCAGACACCCAGTTTGGGTCGGGTGCTGGTGCTCGACGGCATCGTACAGACCACTGAGGCGGATGAATTCATCTACCACGAGATGCTGGTTCACGTGCCATTGCTGTCAGTGGCGTCGCCGCAGCGCGTCATGATTGTCGGTGGCGGCGACGGTGGGGCGCTGCGTGAAGTACTCAAACACCCGATAGCACATGTGGATATGGTCGAGATTGACCGTGCCGTTATCGACAGCTCGCGCGAATTCCTGCCTGTTCTCAATGATCACGGTAAGGCTTTCGACGACCCGCGCACGACATTGGTCATTGACGACGCGTTTAGCTACATGAAAGGCCATCGCGGTGAGTACGACGCTATCATCATCGATTCAACCGACCCGGTCGGTGCCGCGCAGGCGCTGTTTTCAGACGAGTTCTACGGTCTGTGCTGCGACTCACTATCACCTTGTGGCGTGCTCTCCCAGCAAGACGGCGTAGTATTTTTTCAACGTAATGAAGCCGCAGCAACGGTACGTTCGCTACGCAGTCTTGGTCTCAGCGCCGGCGTCTATATTGCTGCGGTGCCGACTTACTACGGCGGGGTGATGACGTTCGGTATTGCAGGGCGCGACGCGAGCGTGCTGCAACCGGAAGTACAGGTCATCGAACAGCGCGTCTCCCGCATGAGCGGGGCAATGCGTCAATATTCTCCACAGGTTCACGCGGCGAGTTTCGTTTTGCCGCCGTGGATAGCTCAGGCAGTTGAAGGGAAGTGAGTAGCGTGAACGAAGCACCTGATCATTTTAAACAAGCGCCCGATGGCACTACCTACGCTGGCGACCATTTGCTCATCGAATTGTGGGATGCGGAGGGCCTTGGCGATGTCGATGTGGTCGAACAGGCCATCGAAAGCGCAGCGCACGCCGCGTCTGCCAGCATATTGCACGCTTACTATCACCACTTTGGTGCCGGTCAGGGCGTGAGCGGCGTGACCGTATTGGCTGAGAGCCATATCAGCATTCACACCTGGCCCGAACGCGGCTATGCGGCGATAGATGTGTTCATGTGCGGCGATTGTGACCCGACGCTGACTATCAGCGCGTTTGAAGCAGCCTTTCGTCCACGTACTATTGAGCAACGGTTGTTGCGTCGGGGTACCCCTCCGAGCGCCGACATCCAGAGCGTCGCCTGATCGACCCCACCCGTTCGCTCACCAAAATCAGCTTTCGCTAAGCTGAAGCCCTCATGAAATGAGAGTTTCACACCCAGTGTCGCGAATCCGAACGACATTGCCCACCGACGGTCGCAGCACGCTAAACTTCCACTCATCCGGTAACGCTATGCGAGTTTACGGCGTTGCCCGTTATTGAGCTGGAGTAAACGCGATGGATTTCGGAATTTGCATTGCCTCGCACGTGGGCGATTTGGACTATGTGGTACATGCCGAGAAGCTCGGCTATAGCCACGCCTGGCTGGCCGATTCGCAAATGATTTGGTCGGATTGTTACGCCGCCCTGGCGCTCGCCGCTGACCGTACATCGACCATCAAACTCGGTACCGGGGTTGCTGTTTCCGGGACCCGTCCGGCGCCCGTCAACGCGGCCAGCATCGCAACTATCAACGCACTCGCGCCCGGACGGACGTTCTTCGGCATCGGGACGGGCAACACCGCGATGCGTGTGATGGGCAAGCCGCCGCATCGCATCGCTGAATTCGATGAGTACCTGCACACGCTACGGCCGCTCCTGCGTGGCGAAGAAGCCGAATTCGAAGGTCAGGCCATTCGCCACATCATGCCGGACAAGGGCTTTGTTAATTTCGAGGATGAGATTCCGCTCTACATCTCAGGTTTCGCACCACGTTCTCTTGGTCTTGCTGGCAAGCATGGCGATGGCGCTGTGCTCGCGACCTTGCGCAACCCTGGCGTACTGGAGAACTTATGGCAGATGATCGAAGCGGGTGCGGCAACGGTTGGGCGTACCGTCGACCGCGATGCGTTCTATATGACCGCGCTGACGGCCATTGTTGTGCTCGAACCGGGAGAAGCCGTCGACTCTGATCGCGTTAAACATGAATGTGGAGCGATGGCGATGTCGGCGGTGCACTATGCTTACGACCAGTTCCGCAACTTCAACAAGCCGCCGCCGAATTGGGCGCGCGAGATCTGGCCCGAATATTGTGCGCTGCTGGAGAAATTCCCGCACGAGAAGCGCCATCAGCGTATCCATGGTGGGCACTCGTGTTGGGTGTTGCCGGAAGAGGAGCAGTTCCTCACCCCGCCAGTGCTGCGCGCAAGTTCCATGATTGGCACTCGCGACCAAATTCTTGAACGGCTAGTCGGTTTGAAGCAGGCGGGCTTGAATCAAATTATGATTTTGCCGAATTTTGATCCGCGCTTTGCGGCCATTGAGCGAGTTGCCAAACAACTCATCGGCAACGTCGTTTAAACGCGCCGGCGCGTGCGGTCGTTCAGGGGCGCTGCTGCGGTCGCAGCACGATTTCTGTCGGGCAACACGAGGCCGAGGAGGCCAGCACGAACTCGACCGCTGCCGCGACATCGTCTGCTTTGATCATCGCACTCTGTAATTTGCCAATATCGGCAGTCAGCTCAGTTTCCACGAAGCCGGGCATGATGGTCGACACCTTGATGCCAAATTCGCGCACGTCTTCGTACAGACAGCCGGAAAAGCCATTCAACGCATGTTTCGTAGCGGCATAAATCGCGCTGCCGGGATCGGTGTTGCGTCCGCTTATCGAAGAAATATTAACGATTGCACCACTTCTGCGTTCGATCATCTCCGGGACCAGTGCGCGGGAGAAAACCATGGCCGCGGTGAAGTTCACATCCAGCACTTCCCGCCAGGCCTCGAGATCGGCACTTTGCACAGGACTGCGATTAGCGGTGCCCGCGTTGTTAACCAGTACATCAATATGCCCGAAGCACTGCACTGCATGAGCGACTGCAGCTTCAATAAATGCAGGATCGGTAATGTCACCGGCGATGACTTCAACGGGCGTTGCGCACTCGGCTGCTACGGCCTCAAGTGCGGCACGGTCGCGGCCGGTTAGCACCAACTGATAAGACAGCTGCGACAAGCGCAGTGCAATCGCCTTGCCGATACCACGGCTTGCACCCGTGACCAGTGCGGATTTCGTCATGTTGGCTTCTCTCAAACTGCAGAACGCATTCTGACGACGTCTGCCGCTATGCGCGGCGCGTTGCCTACAGCGTGTCAATCAAAATTGAAAAATCAAACTGAAGTTTGTTTCATTACGATTGTTCTGGTCCGATTTACCCCAGATGTCACCGAGCGCCCAGGGTCCTGGATCGTTATCGACAGCCTGCCAGTAAAGATCTTGCTGCAAGCGCAGCAGAATGTTGTCGGACCAAAAGTAGTCGACTGCAAGTCGGTTATACGCACCAGTCGAACGTGGGTCGATGGCAAACACAAAGCTCGGCTGAATCAGTCCGGCCGCGCCGTAACTGGTTGAGGCGGAAAATGTGATGACAAACTCGTCGCGGTCAAGACGATCGGTGTTATTGCTGACGAATCGTCCCGGCAAATCGATGCCGCCAACCTGCGCGTTCTCGACTGTCGGGATGCCGCGGTAATGCGGGTTGTAGTCAAGGTAGTGGCGCCAAAACACCTGGGTAGAAAGGAATACCGTGCGCGTACTGTTTAACGGTTTAATCCAGGTCGGGCGGTCGACGGCGACCATCACGACGGTACGTCTGGCGGTGTCAAACTGATCTCTGTCGCCATCGACTGACGTGGGTGCGTCGGCCGCTAGCGCAACCGGCACGCCGGAGGTGAACGCAGTTTCCATGCGGAATACGGACTGGGTAAAGCGTTCTTCGGAATAGTTGGCGGTAAAACCAACCACATGCGAACGCGGGTTTACCAGTTCAATCGTGCGATGCAGCGTGTCGCCGACAGTACGTGATAAATCTTCCCGCACGCGCACGCCGGTATCGCCGGAAAAACCATAGAAATAGTTCAGACTGAAATCGATGTCGCCCCAAATCGCTTTGAAGCGAAAGCCACCCTGACCGTTACCCAATTCGCGCTCAGGGTGTTTATCAAGAACCGAGAGGTTGAGGTTGAGCAGGGTGTTGTTGATGACGATTGAATTGGCAGTTTCGCGTAAGCCGTTGCCAGTGAAAGCCCACGGTTGCCGCGGGTCGGTCGCGATCTTGTTGGGCCGAAAGTCAGCCGGGATCCAAATGGCTTCAATAAAGGATTCATCCAGCCACGCGAACTTGCCGATGTCGTAAATGCCCCGCGCCATCCACAGCGGGATACGGATATCCTCCCAGGATTCGCGCGCCCAGTGCCAGGTCAAGTCGAGCGGGTTGATGACATCCAGCGCGCGAAAGTTGTCGGTTTCTCCCCACACAACTTGTTGCCGGCCGAGGCGCAAAGTAAATGGCGGTAGGAGCAGGTCGACGAAGGCCTCGCGCATTTCAAGCTCATCGCGGCCGGGGCTGCCGGGCGCCGGCGCGTCGTCATAGATACCGCGCATGTCGTATACGGAATCGTAGACGCCGCGCCCGGTTAAGGTCAGTGTCGCTTCCTCCAACGGACCGGTGTTAAAGCGGCCAAATGCTTCGCTGTCGCGGAGAAAGTAGTATTTGCTTTCGAGCTGTGCGGTGTTGCGTTGCATGATGAGTTCGGCATCATCAAATTCCGCCGTACGCACCATGTTCTGCAATCTGAGGAAACCTTCAAGCTCGATATTTTCTCCGAGCGTGACAATCGCCATCGACGGCGAACAGGCGAGGTATAGAAACAGACCAAGACACGGCGCGAACGCCTGTGGTAAACGAAAAATCATCGAATAAAACCCTGCTTTAATTCTCGGAATGACGAGCGACGGCGCGCCTGGGTGAAGGCAATCGCCGTGCGTAAAATGCCGAACTATTTACTGGGCCGCGAGCCTTCGCTGCGCGTCAACCGCTGTAGCGCGATTGTCGCAGCTGCGAGTTAAGGCCGAGCCCTTATCCTTCGTATCGGTCTAACGACGACCACTGATCATATTGCGTAGCGAGTAGAACTGCTGCGCGCGGGCAGGCGAGAAATCACGTTTTTTGACATAGCAGTGGGTCAGCGTGGCATGCGGCTTCTTGGCGTTGATATCCGTTTCACCGAGATGCAGAAAAACGAAATGGCCGACGTTGTCGGAGAAATCCTGTTTCACATAAGGAGCCTGTTGCGGCTGCTCGGTGGCATAGGATTCTGAATACTTGAGATAGTGCTGGTTCATGCGTAGCAATTGATTGTCTTCGCGATCGAAGGCAAACATCCAGTGCGTCCAGTAAGTTTCAGCGTCGATAAAAATAATGCGTGAGCTATACGGATGATCGGGCGACTTGGGTTCAACCATCACGACATGGGTATCGCGAACTTCCCAACGCGCTTTATGCGGGACCCATAAATGTGGTCCGCCGAATTCTGGATTGTCGCGCACGTTGATGGTGGCAAGGACTGCGCGTCGACCGAGATAGGTCCAGTTATTCTCAAACATCTTGCCGCTGAAGCCGTTCAGATCTTCGCGAATCATGTCCATGCCCATCAGCTCGCTGGTACGCTCCGAGGCCAGTGTGCGGCGCGGTTTGCGTTGTGCCGGCAGGTACAGCCACCCGGAATCCTCACGGTCATGATCGACATAGGATATTTTCATGTCCTTGGCACCAGCCATGTCACGCGGTGAGCGAAACTCCATGACCCGTTTACTTTTAACGTCTTCGTAACCGTCGACCAGACAATGTTCGCCGCGTGCATAGGTGGATGACACCGAGGTGTATTCGAGTTTGCGGTCGAGTTGCCCGTTCTCGCCACGCAGCCACGTCACCATGGGCATGTCGAAATCGTCCTGGCCTGGGCGCCATAGCATGTTCCACACGACCTTCGCGGCAGCGTCCGGATCGTTGTCACTAACGTCGGGAAACGGGAAACCAGCGCCCTTGAAGTCAATTAAAACGCCACGTTCATCGAGACGATAGTCCGGGTCAACTGCCTTTCCCCAATCCGGTGGCGGGGGATAGTCACCATGAGCGGCTACTTCCATGTCCATGTCGTCGAAGATGTAATAAGGCCAAGCCGAGCGTGGAATTAGCGACACCAGGAATTCGTCGCGGTCAGCGATGCCTAAATGAGTGCCTGCGGCCGGCATTGCGTCGGCGGCCGGCGCTGCATCAATCCAGTCACGCAGCGCCTGGAAGCTTTGATCCTCGTTCGCCAGGGCAGGGCCCGAAAACGACCAGGCGATAATCAGCGCAAATAACCCGCGAGCTCGAAACAGGTTCAGGGTGGGTCGTGGCGAGTGGGTGTGGTTGTTCATGTGCAGTCCTCCGCGATGACGCATGTTAGTGCATAAACCTCCCGCCAAGGCGATTTCGGGGGCAGTTCGTGGCGCGGGTCCGCGTGCGTCGCGCAGTTGAAACGCGCCCAATCGAGCTAATTTTCGGCATGCGCCGACCATTGATCCGAGCAGAAATCAGCGACGCCGTCGTCAGACCAAGCGGGTGGTCGCCCTGGCGCCCATCAATTCAGTAAGCTGTGCGGACACCCTGAGCGCTATTAGATCCACAACCAGAAGCAAAGGAATCGGCACATGCAAGTACCTCAACTGGACGAATATGCGGCAAAGTACGACCACATCAATTTCAAGCGTGAAGACGGCATTCTTGAATTGTCGATGCACACCAATGGCTCTGATTTGGAATGGGGTTTTGCGCCACATCAGGAACTCGGCTATTGCTTCGCGGACGTCGCCGCCGACCCGGAAAACAAAGTCATCATATTCACCGGCTCCGGTGAGACCTTTATTGATAAAGAAGATCTCGGCGCCAGCGACGGTGCAGGTATCGATGCGGCAACATGGGCTGCGCATGTGATCCCGGATGCCAAGCGTTTGCTGATGAACTTGCTCGAGATTCAGGCGCCGATGATTGCGGCGGTGAATGGTCCGGCGACAGTCCATGCCGAATTGGCTTTGCTATGCGACATCGTGCTCGCCGCCGATCACGCGACGTTTCAGGATGCGCCGCACTTCCCCAGCGGTTTGGTGCCTGGCGATGGCGTGCATATCGTGTGGCCGATGCTGCTCGGCTTGAATCGCGCACGTTATTTCCTCATGACTGGCCAGGAACTTTCTGCCGAGGAAGCACTTGCGCTCGGGGTCGTGAATGAAGTGATGCCGAATGCAGATCTCAGTGCGCGCGCGTGGGAATTAGCACGCAAAATTCGTCAGCGTCCTGCGCTGACCGTGCGTCTGACCCGCGAGGCGATGTTGTTGCAGGTCAAGCGTGCAATGTTCGATCATCTTCCCTACGGCCTCGCCCTTGAAGGTCTGGCTGCTTGCGATTATTGGCCACAGGAATTCGCCAAAGAGAAACTGTGAGCAAGATTCCACATCGAAAAGGTTGAACAACTATGGTGATGACCGAGCTATCAGGTGATTTGCGCGCCGAAGTTGATGAATTGCAGGTGTTTTTGGCCAACATATCGGCTCAGGATTGGCAGCGCCCAACGCCATTTAAAGGCTGGACTTGCGAAGACGTGCTGCGCCACTTGATGTTCGGTGATTGGCTCAATTATCTGTCGATGACGGACTCCGAACGGTTCGTCGATGTAATGTCGCAGCGAGCCGCCGCACGGGCCGCCGGGAAACGCGGTGACGGGACTGAATATCTTGATCAGTCGGTGGGGCATGGCGCCGGATTGCTTGCGCAATGGCATCGAGGCTTACATCAGTTGTGCGACCTGTTCAAAGATGCCGACGCGAAAGCGCGCATGAAGTGGGTGGGGCCAGATATGAGTATTCGCTCAGCCGCCACTGCGCGCCTGATGGAAACCTGGGCGCATGGACAGGATGTCTACGACTTATTCCAGGTTGAGCGTGAGGCCCGCGATCGGATTCGGCACATCGCTGTGCTCGGTGTGAACACTTTCGGCTGGACGTTCGTCAATCGTGGGCTGGATGTGCCGGCGCCGGCGCCGTTCGTCGAACTGGTGGCACCGTCCGGCGAGATCTGGCGATGGAATGAACCCGACGAGAGCAACAAGGTGAGCGGTCCCGCGCTTGATTTCTGCCAGGTCGTCACGCAGGGGCGTCATTTCGCCGATGTCGGTCTGAGTGCAGTCGGCCCCACGGCGACAAGCTGGATGAACATCGCGCAATGTTTTGCCGGGCCAGCTGAAGATCCGCCGGCGCCGGGCACCCGCGCATGGGCAGGGAACTGACGCGCTAGGCATCACGGTCGTATCAGGCTGATCGACAACGCCCAGCGCCGGGTTATCCGCTGGCAGCTATAGCTCGCCATTTGGTCGCGTAGACGGTCAGTGCATAGTCGGTATACTCACGAGGCCTTCCCCGCCAGCGAGTACACCGCACATCGTGCCGTCTGAGACCGCCACCCAGACCCCCGCAGAGTTCCGTTACTCGTGTTACACCCTCAGCATTCTGATGGTGGTGTACATCTTCAATTTTCTCGACCGCCAGATTCTGGCAATTTTGAATGAAGAGATTAAACGCGATCTGTTGCTGTCTGATGCGCAGATGGGTTTTCTTTATGGCACCGCGTTTGCAGTGTTTTACGCCTTGTTTGGTATCCCGTTTGGGCGCCTGGCCGATGTCTGGGTGAGGCGGACGTTCATCGCCTGCGCGGTCGCGTTCTGGAGCACCGCTACGGTGCTGTCGGGATTCGCGCGCAATTTTCTGGAACTCGGCATTGCCCGCATCGCGGTTGGTGTCGGCGAAGCCGGTACCGGGCCGTGCGCTTACTCGTTGTTGTCTGATTCGTTCGTGCCGGCGCGGCGCGCGACTGTTATCGCGATTCTTGCCAGTGGCGTGTATGTCGGCGCCGGCTTGGGGACGTTCGTCGGCGGGCAGGTGGTGGAAGGGTGGAACGCAGCCTACACGGCTGCCACAGCACCGTTCGGCTTCGCCGGCTGGCAGATTGCATTTTTCGTTGTCGGGCTGCCGGGCCTATTGTTGGCGGTCTGGGTGCGGACTTTGCGCGAGCCCGAACGCGGCGCGATGGACGGCATTGAATCGCCGCCAGAAGCGCATCCGTTTCGCGAATTCGGACTGGAGTTGTGCGCGGTATTACCCGGTCTAACGTTTTGGAACCTGCATCGTCTTGGTGCCACCAGGGCGGCGATGGCAGGCAACCTGATGACGTTGTTCGGGCTTTTCGTCGGCGCCTGGTTACTGCACCAGATGCTCGGTAATCCGGCTCAGTGGTATGCGCTCGCAATCGGTTTCTACGCCTCGGTGTCGTGGGCACAGGGTCTGGTTTTGCGCGACCCGCCGACTGCCGCGCTGATTCTCGGATCGCGTTCCTGGGTCGCGTTCGTGCTGGGCATTTCGTTGATGGCATTTTCGACGTTTGGCTTGTCGTACTTCACCGCGCCTTTTTTCATTCGCTATCACAACGTGCCGATTGGTGAACTCGGTTTCACGCTCGGCGGTATTACCGCCGCGTTTGGTTTCCTCGGCTGTACGCTCGGTGGCGTGCTGGCCGACTATTGGCGTCTACGCAATCCGCGCGGCCGCCTGTATGTGGCCCTTGGTGCGGCCTTGCTGCCAATACCAGTCGGTTTGTGGATGCTCTACACAAGCTCGACGACGCTGGCTTTCACGCTCAACGCGGCGGTCGCGTTTAGTGGCGCCGCGTGGCTGGGTGTCGGTGGCTCGACAGTGACGGATCTTGTTTTACCCCGCATGCGCGGCACCTCATCGGCGGTCTACATCCTGACCTTAACCTTGCTCGGTTTGGCATTGGGGCCGTTTACCGTCGGGTTGGTGTCTGACCTGACCGGGGATCTGCGTAATGGGTTGGTGGTGGCGCTGTGCGTGAACATTGGGGCGGCGGGATTGATTGCCTACGCCGCTCGCTATCTGGCCGAAGATGAACGCACATTGCTGGCCCGCGCGCGGGCCGCTGGTGAGGTGGTCGGCTAATCCCGCGCGGCGCTCAAAGTACGCAACCAACCTTCTGAGCTAACGCCCCGACTGTGCTTGCGACCGCAAAAAAATCCCGGCACGAGCGTTAATAACACGCGCGCATGCGTGTGCCGAGGTGCCCTCAATGCGCCCGTCTCGATGCAATGCGACTCAGGTCAGCGCGACCAAAGCGCTGCGCTTCGACGAGCAGGTGTACCGGCCCGGCTTGCACCGCGACCGCTCAGTTTGGCAATCTGTCCGGGGCGCCGGAATCGCGAGCCAGTCATCGCGGCCATGCTAGGGCTGGGCGGGAAAGCGACGACGCTAATGACACCCCCACTTATGGAGGACAACGGATGATAAACAACGACGACATTGACTATGGTCCGCTCAAACCATTGATCGGTGCGTGGTACGGCAATCACGGCACCGATATCGCGCCGGAACCAGATGGTGAGGAGAACAATCTGTATTTCGAGACCATTACCTTCAACGCAGCAGGTGATGTGACGAACGCTGAGTCGCAGGAGCTGGTGGCGCTGCAGTATCGCCAACTCGTGCAACGCAAATCGAACGGTAAGGTGTTTCACGATCAGAGCGGTTACTGGATGTGGGACGCCGCCAACGCGCTGGTGATGCATTCGTTCACCATCCCGCGTGCGGTCGGTGTGCTTGCCGGCGGCGAGTTTGGCGGCGTTGAATCAGACGGTGGCGTACGGCTGGAAGTGTACGCAAGTCTCGACAGTGCAGACTGGCCGATCATGCAATCGCCGTTCATGCGCGACAACGCTCGCACGACCGCTTTTCGTCAGCAGCTGGTAGTGCACGCAGATCGGCTGTCGTATTCACAAACCACGATGGTCGATATCTACGGAAAGGTGTTTGAACACACCGACGATAACAAACTGGTTCGTGTACCGCCGAAGTGACGTCGTGAGCCACCTGCCGTCAGCGCGCGGCAGAGACGGTTGAATCGACACTGCCTTGCTGTGCGGAGCAATGATCGCGCCGGGTGCAAACCATATTGATCAACAAGGGCGTTAGCGACGCGCGCAGCCCACGGGCAAGGCCCATTGCTGGTCATGCTGCGTCAGCCGCCGCCGCGCGTTCTGGCCGCGGCAGTAAAACGAATAGCAACAGGCTGCAAATTGCGCAGACCAGGCAGCTCAGAAAGGCCAAATGATAGTCGCCCTCGGTATCGCGCAAGTAGCCGGCCAGCGCCGGGCCCCAGCCGCCCATCAGCCCGGCTGCGCCGAAGATAAAACCGCCAATGGCACCGGCGTGAGCCGGGCCGAATAAATCGCCTACCAGCGCCGGAAAAAGCGTCGCGAAACCACCGTAGAAGAATCCAAATGCGATCGCGCCAAGATACAGTGCGGCAACGTTATCGGTGTGAAAGAACGTCACGTAGGCGATGATTTGCGAGACCATAGCGATCACTATCGAACGCTGCCGTCCGAATCGATCGGACAAGGTGCCGAGCAACACGCTACCAACCAGCGCAAACAGGCCAATAACACTAATACTCATGGCGCCGCGCAGGCTGGACAAGCCGATATCGCCGGCGAAGCTGGCCAGATGAACGAAGGGGATCGTGAGGGTGATCATGGTGAGCGTAAAGGCGGCCAGAAACAGCCAGAATGACGCGCTGGTGAAAGCTTCACGTAAGGTCCAACTCGGCGCATCGACTGCCTGCTCGGCAAACGCTAGTGTGTTCGTCGATTGTTCCGGCAGCGCGTCGTCGCCATCTGGCAATAATCCGAGTTGGGCAGGGTCGCGGCGCATGAAGCGCGCTGCAACACTGGTGATTATCAGTAACGTCGCGCCGAGCACAAACAAGCCCGTTCGCCATCCGTAGCTCTCGATCATCCAAACGGCAACCAGCGGTACGGCGAGTATTCCGCAACTGGCACCGCTGGACGCCAGCCCCAATGCGAGACCGCGCTTGCGACGGAACCAGCGCACAACGGTCATGTTGCAGGGAATGTAGGCTGAGCTCATGCCAAGCGCGGCCACCACGCCGTAGCACAAATACAGTTGCCACTGTGCCGACACCTGGCTGGTGGCCATCAGGCCAACGCCAAGCAGAAGCGCACCCAGACTGACTACCCGGCGCGGCCCCAACGAATCTGTCAATCGACCGCTGAGTACGCTGCAGCTCGTGTAGACAACCGTATATAGCGAGAAAGCGGCACCGAGGCTGGTGTGCTGCCAGCCGAGCTCGTTCGTCATGGCGGGAACGAAAATGCCGAATGAGTATTGAACGCCATAGGTCAGAAACAGCACGACGAATGCGCAGGCGGTCACCGTCCAGCCATAGAACACCTTGCTCACTGACTGTTGCTCAAAACGCGCGGCGTTCCAAAAAAATACCTGAGTGGCCGCGATTGGATAAGACAGTTTTCTAATATTCGGCCAGACGCCTCAGTCCATAGTTCGCTCATAAATCGCCGATGATGCTGATGCTGCCGAGCATGCCCTGCGCTTCGTGACCATTCTTGTGGCACAACAGTTTCAGGTTCTGGCCTTTGGTCATCGGAAAGAAAAACCATTCAAGGTGTGCGCCCGGTTTGAGTTCTATATCGTTGACCGAGCCGTGCAGCTCGGCGATGGTTTCCCCTTGCTTGTCCAGCACCTCAATTTTGCGCGTGAAGATATGTGTGGCAAAGGCATCTGAGGTGAAATAGTGTGCATGCGGACTGGGATTAGAGATGACCAGTTTGTAGTAATTCCCGCGCTCAAAAGTCAGTGTGTCGGGAACGAACTTCATCTCGCCCGCCGTTGTGCCGACTGCGACACTCACTTTAATAGCCTTCGGACCATGGGGCTTTTCAGCGGAGGAAAACGGGCTGTAGCCAGCGATTAACAGGGAAAAGACTATTACTGTTGTTGCGGTCGCGTTCAGTTTCATGGGCTCATCCAGATTGCGATTCAACCGTCCGCTAGGACTTGTCTGCACTCGACTCGACTCTGCTCTCACCGGTGATCAGACGAGCGCCACGTGCGTAGGTTACATACTGCCATAGCCAGTTGCTTGCGACCGTGATTGGGCTGCGCACACCAATCAGAAAGTAGATGTGCGCGACGCCCCATAGCCACCACGCCAACCGCCCCGAAAGCCGCAAAAACGGCAGCTCAATGACAGCCGACTTTCTGCCGATGGTTGCGAGCTTGCCGAGGTTCCGGTAACGAAACGCCACCGGTGCGAGCTTCCCTTCGACCCGCGCTCGAATCACTCGTGCAACATAGCGCCCTTGTTGTTTCGCTGCCGGGGCGATACCTGGCACCAGATCCCCCGCTGAATCCATCACTGCAGCGGTGTCGCCGATGACGAAAACGTCCGAATGGCCGGGCGCGGACAAATCTGCTTGTACAAGCACCCGCCCGGCACGATCGCTTTCCGCGCGCAGCCACACGCTGGCCGGTGATGCGGCGACACCGGCGGCCCACAGCACCGTCGAGGTGGGAATCTCGCTGCCACCAATGGTCACGCTGTGCGCGTTGCAGGCGGTCACCGCATTGCCGAGCATCACCTCGACCCCGAGTTCGTCCAGGGCGCGCTGCGCGTAGGTCGAGAGTTTTTCCGTGAAGGCCGGCAACACGCGCGGGCCGGCCTCAACCAGAATGATGCGGGCGCTGCGTGAATCAATGCGACGAAAATCTGCCGCCAATGTTCGTCGCGCCAATTCCGCGATGGTGCCGGCCAACTCAACTCCGGTTGGCCCGGCTCCGACGACCACAAAATTCAACAGGCGGGCACGCTCAGCAGGATCGAAGGTCATCTCCGCGCGTTCGAAAGCCATCAGGATGCGGCGGCGAATCGCGGTCGCATCATCAATACTCTTCAGGCCTGGTGCGTGTGGTTCCCAGTCCTCATGCCCGAAATAGGCGTGGCGCGCGCCCGATGCGAGTACCAGGTAGTCATACCTCATCCTATGGTCGCTGGTGATGATCTCACGGGCGTCGGTATCCACACCGATAACTTCGCCGAGTACCACGGTCACGTTCTGCTGCGTACGCACAATGCCGCGAATCGGCCAGGCCACGTCGGACGGTGCGAGTCCGGCCGTCGCAACCTGATAGAGCAGAGGCTGGAAAAGATGATAGTTGTGGCGGTCAATCAGGGTGATATCAACGTCCGCGCCACGCAGGCAGCGGGTCGCAAATAGTCCGCCGAAGCCCGCGCCGACGATAACGACTTTGGTCCGATTAGACGTGTTCAACCGAGCCGACCCCCCGTATCTTCGAATTGTGGCTTCACGACGAATCGCTCAGCGGACTGCAGCGCAGGTGCTGGAAGCATACGGTTTTGTCCGGAATCACGGCAGGAAGATTACGGTCATCCTTCCCGAGCGATGTTTACTCAAGCGTCAGGTTTAGTTGCAGCGCAGCAATAAATTTAATGTTGTTAAAATTTTAACTTCGTGTAAATATCCTCGCATGAACCCGGCAGCAGACACCGTTCGAGCCCGCAATATGCAGAAACGTCGCAACCGCATTCTTGCCGAAGCGGGTGAGTTGTTGGCGCACGGCGGCATTGAAGCACTGAATTTACGCGATCTCGCCCGCATGGCCGACGTGACCGTGCCGACCATCTATAACCTGGTCGGAAAAAAGGAAGATGTGTTTCTCGCCCTGGCGGCGGACGTCTTGACCGAAATCGAAGCGCGTATCACGCCGACCGACGATGCCGAACCCTTGACCATCGCCACCGCAGTGGTGATCGAATCGACGCAGTTATTTGCCGAGAACGAGAATTTTTATCGCGCTGCATTTCTGGCCGTCGAGGAATTGGATCAAGGTGGCCAACATCATGACGAGGTCGCACGAATTTACGCCTGGGTGGAAGCACTCATCCGACTCGGTATCGACGCTTGCCGCCGCGCCCAGCTGATTCGGGGACGCGTCCCCGCCGCGGCCATGTCTCAGTTAGCGACACGCAATTTCCGCATCAGTTGTCGGGGTTGGGCTTTTGGTCATTACAGTATTGACGAGTTTCGCAGCCAGGCTATATCCGATCTCTACATCACCCTCGCCGCAGACGCAGTCGACACGTTTCACGCGCGGCTGTTGCGCAATATTTCAGACATTACTTCTACACCTAATAACGCCCCGAAGATTAATAACATGAAGCGAAGCAAGCGCGGAGATCTCACATGAAGCATGCTGAACAGATCAATGTCCTGAAGGCACTGATAAACCAAATCGACACCAAGACGACCTGCGATGCGGGTCGAGTGCTAATCAATCCGACTTCCGCCTACACCGATAAAGATCTGGCCGAGCAAGAGTGGAAGACGTTTTTTGACGGGCATGCGCAGGTGATCGGGCTCACTGGCGAATTACCCAAGCCTGGCAGTTATATCACCAACAATGATCTGGGCATGCCGATTCTCGCCACGCGTGACAAGAACGGAAAATTCCACGCCTTTGTTAACGCCTGCCGTCACCGTGGTGCGCAGCTGACGGATGAGCCGCGCGGCGAGAAGAATCGTTTTACCTGCCCCTTCCATGCCTGGACCTACGCTCCTGATGGTCGCTTGATGGGGATTCGCCACGGCGAAATGTTCGGCGATGTCGACAAGGCCTGCCACAGTCTGATCGAATTACCTTCGCAGGAAAAATATGGTTTTCTCGTCGTCCATCCGCAAGTCGATGGCAGCGTCGACATCGATGCGTTGTTGGGCGAGAAATTGGTAGACGAGCTGGCCAGTTGGGAGTTCGACAAGTGCGAATTCCAGGGTGAGTCCTCGATCGAAAAAGATCTCAACTGGAAATTGGCCAACGACACCTTCGGTGAAAATTATCACTTCAGCACCTTACACAGCGAGACCCTGATCAATCTCGCGCACAGCGACTACGCCACTTACGACGAGTACGGACGTAACCATCGCATTTGTACTGCCAGCCGCTATCTGGACGTGATGCGCACGCAACCGGAAGCAGACTGGAATTTCGCCTTCGGCTCCATCGCCGCCTACTATCTGTTTCCCAACGTCCAATTGGTGTTTCTCGGCGGTATGGTTGTATTGGTGCGTATCTATCCGGATCGCAATGTCGTTGGCCGTTCGATTAGCCGTATCTCGCACTTCACGATGCCGCACGTCAAAGAGCAGATCGGCGAAGCCGAGCATGCAGTCACGGTGGATGCGGACAATATCTACAGCGCTGACACCTCTGCGCGCATGGAATTCGACGTATCGGGAACCATCGAACTACTGGTCAGCACTGTCGAACACGAAGATTATCTGATGTCCGAGAAAGCCCAGGTCACCGCCGCCGGCGGCAAGCTTGAATACTTTCTGTTTGGCCGCAACGAGCCGGCCCTGCATCATTTCCACAACAACTACCGCGAAGCCCTTGGCCAACCGCCCTTGAAGGAATATCGCGCCGCTTGAAAGCAACCGTGAAAGACGCCCGGCGACAAGTCGGGCGTTTGCTCTGACCGACTGCTGCGGAAACGCCGAAGCGGATAAAATCGGCACGGCTCTGTTTACCTCGTCCTGGACGCACTCTACCCTCTCGTATGTGGCTTTAAGAGAACCCCAGCGTGGACAGCTTTAGGCGGGTGAGGAAATCAGCGGGGACTACACCAGCATGAGCAGCCCAATAATTCCTACTCTCCGCTACCGCGAAGCGGCGCGGGCAATGGATTGGCTTTGTACCGCCTTTGGTTTCGAGAAACGTTTGGTCGTGCCCGGAGAAAACGGAACTATAGAACATGCTCAATTGACGTTTGGCACTGGCATGATAATGCTTGGTACAAGTCGCGATGACAGCCCATTTGATGCAATTCAGGTTCCACCAGATCCGGATCAAATGACAGTGACTCAGAGCCCATACATCGTCGTAGAGAACGTAGACACGCACTACGTGCGGGCCCTGTCGGCGAAAGCCGTCATCGTTATGGAGCCCGCAAACCAGGACTACGGTGGGCGCTTATATTCGTGTAAAGACCTTGAAGGACACCTTTGGAATTTCGGTAGCTATGATCCATGGGCTGCAACCTAATCTGGCGATCAAGTTCGACGCATGACGCTCGCACACTTTAGTCCGGTAACAATCCTTGCCGACAAACGGGCTGCATACACGAACGCCTCATCACAACGTTCAGTCGCTTGAGTAAATTCTTATGAGCGAATTCGAACTTACCGACGCGCTGTCAACGCAGATCAGCCTCGCCATCACATTCTTCATGGCCTATTTATCGACAACGTCGGCATACCTCGCTGTTACGTACGTCGCAGGCAACGACCTCCCGCGGTTTCTCGCGAGAACAATCCTTGCGATATACGTTCTAGCCACCTACTTTCTGGTCGTTTCATTTCAACGGGTACTTACCTTTGCAATCGCAATCCAGATTGAAATGAGAACTGCGGTCGATTGGCATCCCGTAGCTCACGAGCCAAGGTGGCTATTGCCAACTTCAATGTGGACTATCGTTATGGTTATGATTGTGTTGTCCATGGCATCTATCTGGTATGCCTTCCACGTGAGCCGCACAAAATGAAAGCACCAGTTAACGCGTCAGATTTTTTTTGTGCTGAGCCGCATTCTGGAAATCAAGCGGTTTACGATTGCAGAAGTTCATTCATCGGAGAAGTGACATGCCACTAACTGGGGGTTGTATATGCGGAGCAGTACGTTACGAAATCGCGGTCGAACCGCTATTCGTACACGCTTGCCATTGCGGAGATTGTCAGCGCTTTTCTGGTTCTGCGTTCGTCGTTCTACTCGGTATCGAAAAGGCGAATCTTTCTGTTAGCGGCGAGCTGACGAAAGTCACGAATCCGACCCCGAGTGGCGCAGGCTACGACGCACACGGGTGCCCGCAATGCCTCACAATAATCTGGAATAAATATCATTTCGTCGAACTACCGCTGGTCGCGGTACGCGGCGGCACCTTGGACGACCCCTCGCTTGCACCACCGGCGTATCACATTTTTACGGGTAGTAAGCAACCGTGGTTCGAGTTGCCGAAGGGCGTGAAAGCGTTCGAAGGTTGGCTGGAGCCGTCCGAGGCTTGGTCACCCACAACATTGCAGCGCTTGGAAGAATTGGCCAAACGAAATTAGCTGGCGCGGCGATTTGAGGTGGCCCCCAGGCTGGTGTTGAGTCGGACGCGCTTACTAGTGCGCCGCAAAGCTCACCCGATCAGCTAGCGCAAAAATGTGACCAGTAAGCGGCGACACGTGTCGGCAATCGTTCTTCATCGATGCATCGCTGCAATTTCTTCCGGGGTTAGCCTGAGAAAACGCGCAGCATTGTTAAAGAGAATATTCCGCTTTTGGATTTCTGATAAATCGGGGTCCTCCTTGATTACCGCAATAGCTAATCCAATTGTTTCGGGCCAAATCATCTGGTCCGACCCGAACATAATGCGCTCGCCGTAGCCGGCCTGAACAATGCGATGAAGATATCGCCTGAACTCTTGCTTCGGAAGGATGTAGGCGATGACACCTATATCGACGTGGAGCTGCGGGTGTACATACATCGCGGCAATTAAGTCATCGATCATCGGGTAGCCGGCATGAACGATATAGACACGTAGTTTCGGATGGTTGATCAGTACATCTTCGATCGTCAGCGGGCTGTGCATCTTCCCGCGATAGTGTTGGAAGCCGAGGTAGGGTGCCCCCGGTGGCCCGGTGCCGATGTGAATACCAACCGGGATGTTGAGCTTTTCAGCGAGCGCCCAATAGGGTTCCAGCCCGGGGTCAGTAGGAAGGATCCCTTCGTACTGTGTGATCACTTCAGTAAGGACATCGAGCTTCCCCTGTTTATGGAGCGCCTCTATCTCCTCCACAGAATATCTGTCGCCAAGTGAAATACTGTCGCCAAGGCGGAATTCAAGACCGGACATAACTCGCCGGGGTGCTGCTGCCTTCCATTCGGCAACCCGATCTGGCGGTCCGCTGACAACGCCGTAAACGTTGTACTTTTCAAGTTCCCAGACTGTCCGCTGTTTAAGCTCATCCTGTGTTGTCGGGGACCAAACCGGGTTCTCGCAGGCTGGTTTCTTGAAAAGGCCAACCCAGTGGTCGCCATAGGCTTGGCGCTGATCCCAGACTGGCGCCACAAGCGGACTGCACATGCCCATGGGTGGCGGGCCAAAGTCAGCGATACCGGATGCGTGCAGGTGGACATCGATGACCGGTTCTCTTTCAGCGCTCGATGCCGATGTAAATGAAAATGCGACGACCGTGGCGACGAAAATATCTCTTAAAACACGCATTTTGGGACTGTTCCTTGGCCTTAGGGCGCTGCTTCATTTCGCCTCGAACTAACGATAGTGTCGCAGTCAAAAACGTCGTGTGATGGAGGAATACGCCACGCCTGCGACGGTCTGAACGGTTGATTCGGTCGACGTCCAGCTATCTCGCCGCGCTACGCAAGATGGTGTTCAAGGTTATTAGTGACCAATCTACTTCATCCCCAGTAGGTCGGAAACAACTGCCTATACACGTTTCTCATCACCCGCGAATCAATTCACTGCCATACAGACATCTCCCTCAGTTCAGGACGGCTGCCAGCAGGCTAGTATACTAGTGCCGCATCGACGCGGTTCTCTTCCTATATAACGTTGCTCGGTGTGGGACATGGATTTCTGCACCTTGGAGGTCATCATCATGAAAATGCGTCTCGGCGCACTTATGCTGCCCAGTGCGGGCGCTACCCCTGAGCAATTCGAACAGGGGTTTGCCGGGCAGAACCCGAATTTCTACCAGCAAGGCCTGCGCGATTGCGCGCGAATACTGCGTCAACTAGAAGACCTGGGCTTCGATTTCATTGCCTTCACTGAGCATCATTTTCATATCGAAGGGCTCGAGATTTCTAATAATCCAGTGCTGCTGGGTACCTGGGCGGCGATGCTCACGCGACGTTTGCGCATTGCGCAAATGGGCAACGTGCTGCCAGCACGCAATCCGATTTTGCTCGCCGAAGACCTCGCGATGCTCGACCACTTTTCGGAAGGGCGCATGTGTGCGGGCTTTGCGCGCGGTTATCAATCCCGCCACGTGATGACCATCGGGCAGAAAATGAATGCGGCCTGGACTGCTGCCAATGACCCGGAATTTGCCGAGCACGATCGAGTGAATCGCGAGTTATTCAACGAACACTACGACATCATTCGCAAAGCCTGGTCGCAGCCGATGTTTAAACATCGTGGTCAGCATTGGGACATCCCACCGGATGGCATCAAATGGGATCACCCCGCGACCTTGCACATGGCACCGGGCATGGTTGACGAGAACGGGCAGCTCGACAAAATCGGCATTGCGCCGATGACCCTGCAAGAGCCCGATTCCATCGAAACGTTTATTCCGTTCACCATGAGCCCGGAAACGATTCAATGGTCGGCACGCGAAGCGCTGACGCCGATCATTTTTTCACCTATCCCCGAGCACGTCGACGCCGCGGTGAATCTTTACCATGAGGCCGCTGCGGCCGCCGGACGCACCCTTGAGCGTGGTCGTGGGCTCGGTCACTTCCGCGAGATCGTCGTCGCCGACACCGATGCCGAAGCCCACGCAATTCAGGAACGCGGTCTGGGTTATATCTGGACGCGCTGGCACGAATGGTTTGGCTTTAACGAAGCGTTGCGACGTCCGGGTGAAACAGGTGCAATCGACAACACGGCGGCCAATATCCGCGAGCGCGGCTACTCACTCGCCGGTTCGGTTGAAACGGTCACTCGCCAACTCGAAGCGATGATCGCTGCCACTAATACGGATTTGATTGTGCCGTGGATAGCTGCGGGGCCTGCGCCCATCGATGGCCTGTTGAAGTCGAACGAACTGCTGGTCGAGAAGGTGCTACCCAAGCTCGGCATCGAGTTGGTCCAGCGCAAGCCGAAACTGCGTGCCAACTACGACGGCAAAAGCTGGCGTGACTAGAGCGAAACCATCATGACTGTCAGAACCGGACAACAATACATCGACGAACTGAATGATGGACGCGAGGTCTGGTACGCCGGCGAGCGCGTGGAAGACGTCTCCACGTGCGCCGAGTTTCGCCCCACCATTGAGTCCGTCGCGCATCTGTACGACATGCAACATGACCCGGCGCACCGCGATGTGCTGGTGGCAGATTCCGAAGAGTTTGGTGAATCCATTGGACGTGCATTCGAGTTCCCCCGGACCGCCGAGCAGCTGCGTCTGAAACGTGAAGCGTATATCACCTGGGCTGAGTCGAACTGCGGCATGCTCGGTCGCAGCCCGGACTTTCTGAACGTGATGGTCGCGGCCCTGGCGGCCAAGCGCGACTTTTTTGCAGCCGGCGGAGAAGAACGTGCGCAGGCGGTGGCGGATTACTACCGGCACATCGCCAGCAAGGATCTCTTTCTCACCCACGCTTTACTCGATCCGCAACTCGATAAAGGCAAGTTGCGCCATGAACAATCTGACCCCGGCATTTGCTTGCGCCAGGTCGATCAGAATGCCGATGGCATCGTGCTCGACGGCATCAAGCGCATCGCCACTGTGGCACCGATCGCTGACGAAATCCTGGTCTGGCCGTTCCCGCCTACCTTCCAGGCCGGCGAGGAAGATTACGCCAACGTGTTCGCAATCCCGATGAACACGCCCGGTCTAAAAACCGTGTGCCGGCCATCGTTTACTCGCCACGGCGCGGCACGTGATTTTCCGTTGTCTTCGCGCTTCGATGAAATGGACGCGACCGTGATCTTCGATAATGTACTGGTGCCCTGGGAGCGTGTGTTCATCAATCGCAATATCCCCTTACTCAACCGCATGTATCGCGATTCACGCATGCGCGAGTA
Organism: Proteobacteria bacterium UBA981; assembly: GCA_002292285.1. Lineage (GTDB taxonomy): Bacteria > Pseudomonadota > Gammaproteobacteria > UBA981. Next base: position 45,976 of record DBBP01000027.1, on the reverse strand, counting down.
CACCGCCCACCAGACCAACGCCCGTCTCGAAGTAAAACTCGGATTCGTTTATGCCCTGGCTGTACGCCTCGCAGAAGCGCAGGGTCTGGCGCAGAAGCCCGACATCATGGAGATGCTTGGTGAAGCCGCCGTACGCGTAGAAGTTATCCGCTCGACTACGCGTTCTGCCGAATTGCAGGCCAGTGTGGATAGCGAGAATGGCCTGCTGTATCCCGACCTTTACGCGCTCCAGGCAGGGCGCGCGCTCGGCCCGGTGTACTACCCGGAGCTCGTCAACATGGTACGCAAGATGGGTGGCGGCGCGTTGATGCAGCAGCCCGTGTCGATGGCTGAGTTCGATGCGCCGACCGGCGTGGCGATGGAGAAAGCTTTGCGCGGTGCTGATATCTCCGGGCAGAGCAAATCCCAACTGCTGAAGCTGGCCTGGGATATCTGCGGCAGCGAGTTCGGTTCGCGACACGTGCTGTACGAAATGAACTATGCCGGTGAACGCAGCGCGTTGCTCGCTGGCGTGCAACGCGAGTACGGTCGTAAGCAGGCCTGGTTGGATCATCTGGACGGATTTCTGGACGCACTGTGAGTAGTCACGCTGCGCGGCACAGGATGCGCGGCGATGCTGAGCTTCTCGCCAGTGCGGGCTATGCTCTGACGTAGGATTGCGCGCGTTGGTCTCAAGTTAAAGAGCCAGCGACCATCAGTCCTCTGCCCATCGATTTTTAACCCGAGCAGGATCAACCACATGCCCGTCTCGTTCGTATTCGCTTCGCATACGCCGCTTAAGACCTACCACTCGCCGGGTGCCGTAGTCGCTGAGCAGGTGGATACCTGCTGGACACAAGTTCGCGAGTGGGTTGCAGATTTCAAGCCGGACCTTGTGATTGCGCTTGGCCCCGACCACTACAACGGTTTTTTCTATCGCCTGATGCCGAGCTTTTGCATCGGCACTACCGCCACTTCTGTCGGTGACTGGGGTACGCCGCCCGGTGATCTGCCGGTCGATAGCGAAGCCGCATTGGCTTGTATTCAGGCGACACAAGTGGCGGGTGTTGATGTCGCACTGTCGCATCGAATGGAGGTGGACCACGGCATTACTCAACTTATGCAGGAACTCTTCGAGTGGCGCTCGATGCCGCCGTTGCTCCCGGTGTTCATCAATTGTGCTGCGCCACCCTTGCCGCCGCTGAAGCGGGTGACCGCGCTCGGGAGTGCGCTAGGAACTTTTGCCAGCGAACATGGTGGACGAGTCTTGTTTGCTGCCTCAGGCGGTATTTCTCACGACCCGCCCATTCCCAGCCTGGCAACCGCACCCGACGCCGTTCGCGAGCGCTTAATCGACGGTGGCCCGATAAGCTTAGAGGCGCGTACTGCCCGTCAGCAACGCGTACTCGATGACGCGACCAATCAAGTCGCAGGTACGAGCGATCGAACGCCGCTGAATCCAGATTGGGATCAGCGTTTTCTAGCTCAGCTGCGGGCTTTTGATTTCGACGCGATTGAAGCGCTCGATGATGATGCCATCACGCGCGATGGTGGTTGCGGTGGGCACGAAATTCGCACCTGGCTGGCCGCCGCTGCCGCGGCGCGTTCTGTGGGTGTGACGACGTTCGATTTGCGCTACTACCGCGCGATACCGGAATGGATTGCCGGATACGGGGTTATGACTGCGAGCAATTGAGTCGTCCCGCTCAACCACGCGAAGGTGCAATCCCGACCGTAAGCTGCAGGATGGTCTCGGCTTTGTCGCTATTGTTGCCTGAGCGATCTCGCGAGACCTTTTAGTTTTGTGAATAGTGGGCGCCGGCAGAGGACACGGCGCGGCTCGAAATGAACCCGGCGCCAGCCTCTCACAGGGCTGGCGCCGGATAATCAGGCAATAGCGTGGAGAGTTTCTAAAGCAGTACGCCGCTGTATTGCTCTTCGTTAAAACCAACGATGATGGTCTTGCCGCTGACCAGAGTCGGGGCACGCAGATTCCCGGTTGGCCCGAGCATGGCGTTGACCACCTCATCATCGGGTTTCGCGCCCGGCTTGAAGGTCGAGACCTTTTTGCCCTTGGCGACAATCACCGTGCTCGCCTTAGTCGCAAGTTCACGTGCATCGTCCGCACCTAGCTTGCGCGAGGCTGGAATCGTTTCTTTGGGCTCAAGCCCGCTGGCGTCCAAAAACTTGGCCGCTCGATCACAGCTGGTTCAGCCCTTGCGAAAGTAATACCAGTTGATTTGTTTACTCATCGGTTCCTCTTTAACAGTTGCTAGATCTTCAGTGTTGTTGAATCGCCAGATCAGGCTCAAACATCGAAGCGATAAGTATCGCCATCGCGCACGATGTGGCCCGCGACCGGGTTGGCGAAATGGGTACCAAGAATCAGAACGGGTTGGTCGGCATAACGTTCCAGGAAGGCTTTGCGTGTCGCCATCGCTGCACCATTGTCGGCATCAAACGGGGTGACCCACTCTGGCCGCGCAATCTGGCAGGGGTGGTGCATCATGTCGCCCGAGATAATCGCCTTTTCGTCCTTGGAGTCGATATGCACGCTGACGTGCCCCGGCGTGTGCCCCGGAGTCGATTCGAACGACACGCCGTCGCCGACAACAAAGTTGGGCTCGACGAGATCAGCCAGGCCGGCATCAAATATGGGCGCCACAGATTCGCCAAACACATCACCAAACGGATCTTCTTCTAAATCACGCCAGAACTCGTATTCCTTGCCGACCATCACATAGCGTGCCTTGGGGAACGTGGGGACCCATTTGCCGTTCACTTTGCGTGTATTCCAGCCCACATGGTCGACGTGTAAGTGCGTGCATATCACCGTATCGATTGAATCGGGGTCGTGACCCATGGCTTTCAGGTTGTCCAGAAACGGTGACTGCAAATTCGCCCAGCCTTCCATGTTGAGGTTTTTGTCGTTGCCGATGCAGGTGTCGACGACCATTTTGCGGGTCGGGGTCTCAATGATGAGCATCTGGATGTTGAGAATGAGGTTGCCGCTGGCGGACACGAAATTCGGTTTCAACCACGAGATCTCGTCAAGCTTCTCGGGTGTTGCGTCAGGTAATACGGGAACGCCGCCGGTATCGTCGGACATCTCCAGCAACTGGGTGATGGTGGTATCACCTATTTTCCACTTCAACATACGCTTGTTCCTTTCGGTTCTGGGGTTTCTGCTGGCGATGATACTAGATGCTCATGGGCGACTGGTCCACGCGCACCGACCCGGCCCGCCGCCCCAGCGAACGGTGACTCCGATGCCTATCCGCGGGGGGCGGCACGATGGCGGGTCGTGGCCTCGACAGCTTGCTCCAAACGAGCCATGCCGGGCAATTGCAGCGTCCAACGGCGTTTAGGAAAGGTTTGTCCCGGACTGCAAATCCTTCTCGCTCGTCACTTGTTCGTGGTTCCAGCCAGCCCACCCACGATTCGGCCGCAGCTTGCGTGGCGAGCCGTTCGACTCAGCTTCCTCCAGCGGGCTAAAATAATCGGCCCGAAACTAAAGAGCCGGTGCCACTGGCCGAGCCCCATGAGGAACGAACCATGAGTGACGTATTTATCGCCGGTGTGAGCATGACCCATTTCGGCAAGCACCTGGACCGTAGCCTCAAGGATCTCACTGGCGAGGCGCTGAACGCAGCGCTCGCCGACGCTGGATGCGATGTGGGCATGCTCGAAGCTGCTTTTTTTGGCAATTGTGTGCAGGGGCACATGGAAGGGCAGGACATGGTGCGTGGCGAGATCGCCTTGCGTCCATTCGGCGTCGAGGGCATCCCCGTGGTCAATGTCGAGAACGCGTGCGCGACCGCGAGTACGGCCTTCCACATGGCGGTTAACTACGTTAAAGCTGGCGCCGCTGATATCGCGCTCGCTATCGGCGTCGAGAAAATGTTTTCCCAGGACCGCGACCGCATGTTCAGCGCCTTCGACGGCGCCTGGGATGTGCACGATGTTGAAGGCAGTAAGGCGCGCTTCGCCGAGATGGCCGAAGGTGTCGAGGTTCCCGATGGCAGCACGTCACCACGGCCCTATAGTGTGTTTATGGATATTTACGCCGGCTTCTGTCGTATGCATATGCGCGAATTCGGTACCACGCAGGAACAGCTCGCGACAGTCGCCTCGAAGAACCACGAACACTCAACCCGTAACCCGCTCTCGCAGTATCAGAAAGCATTTTCAGTCGATGAAGTGCTCGCCGGAGCGCCGATTACATTTCCGTTAACCGTGCCAATGTGTTCGCCAATCAGTGACGGCGCGGCAGCAGCCATCGTATGTAACGCGGCTGGCATGAAGCGTCTGCAAGCGAACGTCGATCGCAGCATGCGTGTGCTGGCGAGTGTGATTCAATCCGGTAGCAACCGCGGCATCACAGATTTCGACAAGCACGCCAGCCGCCTCGCTGCATTGAAAGCTTACGAGAAAGCGGGTGTTGGTCCCGCTGACATGGATGTCGCCGAAGTACATGACGCCACCGCGATGGGCGAAGTGCTCGAAATGGAGGCGCTCGGCCTGTGTGAACTCGGCGATGGCGGGCCGGCTGCAATGCGCGGTGAAACGCGCCTCGGCGGACGCATCCCGACCAATCCGTCGGGCGGTCTGGAGTCCAAAGGGCATCCGATTGGCGCCACCGGGCTCGGCCAGATTTACGAGATGGTCACGCAGTTGCGCGGCGAAGCCGACAAGCGCCAGGTCGAGGGTGCCAAACTGGCCATCAATCAAAATGGCGGCGGGATTTGCGGTATCGAAGAGGCGGTGACCTGCGTCAACATTATCGGCCATTGAGCAACGCGCCCGGTTGCGGCTGGGCGAAACTTTTTACACGAGTCAACGCAACCACAATATCCGCAATCAGGCTGTTGGCGTCACACACGAATGTGCGGCGCCGGTGCTGTCAGAATGCCATTAAGCCGGCCGCCACATAGGCCGCTGCAGTTGTCGTCCGTTTCACAGTGACTGTCGGTTATCGAATACATCTGAGGTAGACGAGCTCATGGCTCTAGCACTTGGTCAGTTTGTTCTGGCGCTCGATGGCAGCGCCTTGCCGGAGCGTGCCCAGATTGGCGGCAAGGCATGGTCGATTGCGCGCATGCAAAGTCTCGGCTTGCCGGTACCGCCGGCGTTCGTCATCAGCACCGATGCTTGCCGTGCCTATCTCGAGCTCGGCAGCATGCCCGACAACCTGGCTGATGAAATCGACGCGGGTATCGCATGGCTTGAACAACAAAGTGCTCGCACACTGGGACGAGGAACTAAACCGCTGTTGGTTTCGGTACGTTCAGGCGCAGCAATTTCCATGCCCGGCATGATGGACACGGTGCTCAATCTCGGTATCAACGCTGATACCGCTAGTGCTCTTGCCGCCGAGTCCGGCGATGCGTCCTTCGCCAGTGATACCTATCGACGTTTTCTCGAGCTCTACGCGAGCATCGTTTTGAAACAAACCCTGCCGGCTGAGCCGGGCGACGATCCGAACATGCTGCTGTCGACGCTCGCCGCCCAGGGCGCCGAGGTACCGGCGACTGCGCGTGAGCAACTGTTGGCTGCAATTGAAGCGGTCTTTGCCTCATGGAATTCGCGGCGCGCGAAACGCTATCGCAAGCACAACAACATCGCCGATACGCTTGGCACTGCCGTCACGGTGCAGGCCATGGTGTTTGGTAATCTCGATGAGGGTTCCGGCACCGGCGTATTGTTCAGCCGTAACCCGCTGACCGGCGATCGCGCACCGTACGGGGAGTATCTGAACCGTGCCCAGGGTGAGGATGTGGTGTCCGGGAAATTCACGCCCGAACCGCTCAGTGCACTTGAAACGCGCCTACCGCAGATTTACCGCGAACTTATGCGTGCAGCCGAGACGCTTGAGACTGAGAACAACGACGTTCAGGACATTGAATTTACCGTGCAGCGCGGTGAATTGTTCCTACTCCAGTCACGCTCTGCCAAGCGCGCACCGCAAGCAGCGATTTCGTTCGCTGTGGATTTGGTCGACGACGGTCATATAGACGAAACCACGGCACTGGCCCGGGTGACCGCGGAGCAAGTGCGAATATTACTGAAGCCGTGTCTAGCCGAAGGTGCCACCACCCATGCCACTACGCTCGCGTCCGGCGAGCCGGCTTGCCAGGGAGTCGCAACGGGCATCGTGGTGCTCGATTCCGACGAAGCGGAGAAACGCGGTGCGGCCGGCGAAGCCGTGGTGCTGGCGCGCGCGACGACCAGCCCCGAGGATGTGCACGGCATGATTGCTGCAGTCGCAGTTGTCACCGAACACGGCGGCTCGACTTCCCATGCGGCGGTTGTCGGGCGGGCGCTCGGGGTGCCGTGCATTGTCGGTTGTGGTGCTGACCAATTAACCGTCCTGGCCGGTCGCGCAGTCACAGTTGATGCGAACAACGGCATCATTTACGCCGACACGTTAGCGGTGAGCAGTCCGAGTGAGTCGGATGACCCGAAACTTGCGCGGTTGAGTGAATGGGCGGCGCAGCACTGCCCGCTAAACGTCGTCGCAGCGAACGCGGATACGCCGAGCGAGTGCCTCGATCTTGATGTGGTCGCCGGCGGCGAAGACAGCGCACGTCTTGGCGAGTTGTGCGCCGGACACAAAGTCGTGCGTGGCGGTGCAATCGAATCCGATGCGGGCGTTGCAGCAGCGCTCGCCGCCGGCGTCGAGACTATCGTTGCCCGCCATCCCCTACCCGTCATGTTGGCCGCCATTCAGGCCACGCGCGATTCGCATTAAGAATCGCTTTTGAATTGCAAATGAAGGACCCGGTGACATGAGTAAACCGACCCCGGCAGATATCGAGAATCTGGTCGAGATGTTTAACCGCTCGGACTGGGAGGAAATGCATCTGAAAACCGATGACATGGAAATCTTCCTCTCCAACGATGCGAACGCCCGCGCGCCCAGTGCGTCCGCCGCCGTCCCACCGCTCAGTGCAGCCGTGGCTGCTGTGAGCGCGCCGGCACCGGCAGGCGCGATCGCGTCAGCCAACCCTGCCATGCCGGTTGCAACAACCGTGAGCGTCCCGGACGGCATGGTTGCAGTGTTGGCGCCCAACTTGGGCAGTTTCTATCGCGCACCAAAACCCGGCGCGCCACCCTACGTTGAAGTCGGGCAAACGATTACCGCAGCGACTGAAGTGTGTCTGATCGAGGTGATGAAACTGTTCACGCCAGTGAAGGCCGGGGTCGACGGTATCGTGCGCGAAGTGTGTGTGAACGACGGTGAGATGGTCGAGTATGAACAAGTGCTCGTGATCATCGAGCCGGCCAGCTGAACGCTGGAGAAGCTCTAGCTTATGGCCATTAAGCGCGTACTGGTTGCCAATCGCGGCGAAATCGCATTGCGGATTATCCGCGCCGCGCATGCGCTCGGCATCGAAGCGGTACAGGTCGTCTCGAGTGCCGATCGTGACAGCGCTGCAGCGCGTCTCGCTGATCGCGTCATCGTGCTCGGTCCGGCAGCTTCAAAGTTGAGCTATCTCGATGCTAACTTGGTCGTGCATGCCGCGATCAGCAGTGGTTGTGATGCTTTGCATCCGGGCTATGGTTTTCTTTCCGAACGGGCTTCGCTGGCGCGGTTGTGTAGCGACAACGGCGTGATTTTTGTCGGCCCCGATGCAGATGTGATCGACTCGCTCGGCGACAAGCTCCGTGCGCGGGCGATAGCCGAAGGCGCTGGCGTGCCGCTGGTACCCGGCACCGACAGAATCGCGAGTGCCAAAGACGCGCGCAAAGCCGCCGAAGAATTGGGTTTCCCGGTTGTGATGAAAGCCTCTGCGGGCGGTGGCGGGCGCGGCATGTTCGTGGCCCGGGATGCGCAAGCGCTCGACGATTCGTTTGACAAGGCGAGCACCGAGGCGCTCGAAGCTTTCGGCGACGGCACCTTGTACATGGAACGTTACGTCGAGGACGCACGGCACGTTGAAGTGCAGGTTGCCGGCGACGGAGAGGGCCGCGTGGTGCATTACGGTGAGCGCGACTGCTCGGTGCAACGGCGCTATCAGAAAGTCGTCGAGGAAGCGCCATGCGCTTTGATGCCGGCGCATTTACGCCAGGCATTACATGAGTCAGCTGTCTCGTTGCTGGCCTCGCTTAAGTATCGCAATGCCGGCACTGTGGAGTTTCTCTACGACGTGCCGCGCGAAGCGTTCTACTTCATCGAGGTAAATACGCGCATCCAGGTGGAGCATCCGGTCAGTGAACAGGTGACCGGGCAGGATTTGGTGCAAACCCAGTTTCGTATTGCAGCCGGGGAGGTCGGTGCGTTGCCACAGCAAGCGCACATCCATCTCAATCGGCATGCGATCGAATGCCGGCTCAACGCAGAAGACGCTGCGAATAATTTCATGCCGAGCCCCGGACGGATCACGCGTTGGTCGCCACCGCAAGGCACCGGCGTGCGCATCGACAGTCATTGTGAAGACGGTTACCTGGTGCCGCCTTACTACGATTCCATGATCGGCAAGTTAATCGTCACCGCGGATGATCGCCCGGCCGCAGTCGCCCGCCTGCAGGACGCGCTCGACGACTTCGCTATCGAAGGCTTAACGAGCAATTTGCCGTTACTGCGTGCGATTGCAGTGCACGAAGATTTTATCGACAACCGTTTCCATACCAAGTGGCTGGAAGAAACGTTGTTGCCTACTTTTGAGAAGGACATTGCGGGCGGCACCTGACACCGCAGCGTTCTGAATCGTTACCCAAGGAGTAGCCACGATGGCTCATATTGAATTACTTGATGAAACCATGCGCGACGGGCAGCAAAGTCTGTGGGGTATGCGCATGCAAGCGGGCATGGCCTTGCCGGTCGCACCGATGGTCGACCGGACTGGCTATCGGGTCGTCGATCTGACCGGCTCATCGATGTTCGAATGTCTGATCAAGTACTGCTACGAGAATCCCTGGGACGGTCTTGACCTGATGGTCGACGCCATGCCGCGCTCGTTGATTCGTGCCGGCATGCGTTCCAACGCTTCGGTCACTTTCGGGGTCACGCCGGACGCTTTAATGGATGCCTGGATGCGCCAGCTTAACGTGCACGGTTGTCGTAGCTTCTGGGTCTACGACGTGTTGTTCAACAATGACAAGACCAAACGTCTGGCCAAACTCGCTAAGGAATTCGGCGCCGAGGTGGCGGGCGCGATCATGTTTACCCTAAGCCCGGTGCATACGGATGAGTATTACGCGAAGCAGGCCGACGAACTGTCAGTGTCCGACGATATCGACACGATTTTGTTGTACGACACGGCCGGTGTGCTGGAAAAGGAGCGCCTGACCACACTGGTACCGGCGATTAAGGCAAAGTCACGCGGCAAGCCGATCGAGTTTCATTCCAACAATCTGCTTGGTCAGTCTGCGAAGGCTTATCTGGATGCAGTTGATTTGGGCGTCACCATTCTCCACACCGCCGTACGCCCGATGGCTAACGGTCCATCCGTACCGTCGGTCGAAATCATCACACGCAATCTCGAGCTGCTCGGGCACACACACAATCTCGATACCTCGTTGTTTGCCCCGGTCGCCGATCATTTCGAGAAAGTCGGCACAGCGGCTGGCTTCCTGGTCAATCAACATGCTGAATACGATGTGATGTCGATTCAGCATCAGGTCCCGGGCGGTATGGTCGGCACCCTCAAGGCGCAGCTGGTCCAGCACGGCATGAGCGAACGCCTCGATGCGGTATTAGCGGAAACCGCAGTGGTGCGGCGCGAACTCGGCTATCCCGGCATGGCCACACCGTTCAGTCAGCTGGTCGGCACCCAGGCGGTGCTCAACATCATTACCGGCAAACGTTATTCCTCGATACCGGATGAGGTGATTCAGTACGCCGCTGGCTTTTACGGACAAACTGCCGGGCCTATCGATCCGAATATCATGGACGTCATCATGTCGTCACCGCGCGGCAAGGAAGTTTCCAGCCAGCCGCCGGCACAACCGACCATCGAAGAGCTGCGCAAGGAATACGGGACTGAGGATGACGACGAATTGATCCTGCGCGCGCTGGTTGCTGGCGAAGGTCTCGACAAGATGCGCACTTCGGGACCGGTTAAAACGACCTACCCCTATCTTTCGTCGCCCGAACTTGATCAGGTCGCGCGCTTGATGAAAATCGCCAACTCGCCGGTGGTGCAAGTGAAGTCTGCTGATTTCGAACTTTCATTGAGAAAATCTTCATGAGCCAGTCTGCGCAGCGTCGTGCGGTTATCGTCGATATTGTGCGTACGCCGTTCGGGCGTGGCCGCGAGGGTGGTGCGCTGGCCAGTGTGCATCCGGTTAATCTCTATGCCCACGTGTTGGAGCAGTTGGTAGAGCGCACCGGTATCGACAGTGGGCTGGTCGAAGACGTCATCAGTGGCTGCGTCATCCAGGTCGCTGAGCAGTCCGGCAATATCGGTCGTCAGGCCGTTCTCGCCGCAGGCTTTCCCGAATCGGTGCCTGCCGTCACCCTTGATCGAAAATGTGGATCTGCACAGCAGGCCATGGACTTCGCCGCGCAAGGCGTTATTGCCGGCGCTTACGATGTGGTGATCGCGGGCGGTGTCGAAATGATGAGTGTGGTGCCTATGCGGGTCAATCGCATGGGTAAGGACAACGAAGGCAGTCGCTTCCACGCACGCTACCCGGACGGCATGATTCGCCAGGGCATCTCGGCCGAACTCATCGCGCACAAATGGGCTATCGATCGGGAGCAGCTCGATCAATTTTCACTACGCTCACATCAGCTTGCTGCAGCGGACGATGGCGCGGCTCGAGATATCGCGGCCCTCGACGTAATCGATGCTGAGGGGCAGCCACGCACCGTTAGCGCAGACGAAGGCATTCGGGCCGGTTCAACGCTGGAAAAGTTGCTCAGTCTCAAGCCTGCGTTTGCCAACGAAGACATGTCCGCGCGCTATCCGGAACTAACTTGGACAGTCACCGCCGGTAACGCCAGCCAGGTCACCGACGGTGCGAGTGCGATGCTCATTGTGGAAGAGAAAGTGGCTGAGCGACTCGGGCTGACACCGCGCGCGGCAATTTCCCATTTCGCGACTGCCGGCGACGATCCGATCATGATGCTGACCGCGATTATTCCAGCGACGCGAAAACTGCTGCAACGCGCCGGACTTGCGCTGGACGCGATTGACGCCTACGAAGTGAACGAGGCGTTCGCATCTGTGCCGCTGGCCTGGCAAAAAGAGTTCAATACCGATCCCGAACGGCTGAATGTGTTCGGTGGTGCGATTGCGCTGGGTCACCCGGTCGGCGCGTCGGGCGGTCGTCTGGTCGCTAACTTGCTGCGCGCGCTAGAACAGAATAAGGGTCGCCACGGACTGGTCACGATGTGTGAGTCGGGCGGAATGGCCAACGCGACTTTGTTGGAAAGGCTGTAATTTAAGACTTCACGGCTGCATCCGGCAGCCGGGATTGATGCAATGTTCAGGAGAGCAACATGACGGGTAGAGTCGCCGACAAAATCGCCATCATCACCGGTGCGGGATCTGGCATCGGTCAGGCCTGCACGCAGCTATTTGCCCGCGAAGGGGCAACCGTAATTGGTTGTGGGCGGCGCCAGTCGGCCCTGGATGAGACGCTTGCCGGGGTCCAAGCCGAGGGTGGCCAGGGCATGGTCGTCGCTGCTGATCTGGCTAAGCTGGAAGACGCCGAGAATGTCATTGCGAAAACGATGGAGGCTTACGGTCGTATCGACATCATGGTCCACGCTGCAAGCGTCGGCTGGAGCTGGGGCAACACCAGCGCCGATTCGATGAACGACATCGCCACCACGCCGCCAGATAAATGGCATGAGGTCATTGGCATCAACCTCAACGCCTGTTACTACATGTGTCACGGCGTGTTGCAGCACATGCTTAAGGCGGGCAGCGGCTCGATCGTGAATGTGGCAAGCATTTCCGGCATGGTGGGTATGCAGACTGCGCACACTTACTGTTCGGCTAAAGGCGGCGTGATTAACCTCACGCGCGCGATGGCTAACAGCTATGGCAAGCTCGGCGTACGCTCCAATTGCGTGTGCCCTGGCTTTACTGATACCCCGATGATCGCGGATGTGATGAACATCTTTGATGATGAGGCGACCGCGGATTTTCTGACCCCGATGGCGCGCGCAGGGACACCGATGGAGATGGCCTACGGGGTCCTCTATCTGGCATCCGACGAGGCAACGTACTGCAACGGGGTGGTGCTACCGATTGACGGCGGTACAGTCGCCAGACAGTAGGTTTATTGCGGGGCAATTGCGCTTCAGCAGGCGATCGAAAAACTTCTGCGGCGCCCGTCTGCGGCGTCGCTCGCTCCTTACCCATTCAGCATCGCTGCGCTGCGTCGTCAGTGAAGGCCGCGCGTGATGACGTCTTTTAGTGCTCGGCGCTAACGACGATTTCAATCATATTAGGTTCACTGCAGGTGATCCCGGCCGCTACCAGTGCCTGAATATCGGTGGCTTTGGTGATCTTCTGCGCCTTCATGCCCATCGATTTCGCCAGTGCTAAAAAATCGATCGCCGGATCGATGAGATCCATGGCGATGAACTTGCCTGTGCGTGTCGAATTGTAGTCCGGCTGCGAGCGCATGAAATTCTTCAGCACGTTGTACTCGAGGTTATTGATCACAATAAATGTGACGGGTACGTTCTCGTTCATCGCCGTCCATAGTGCCTGTGGCGAGTACATCGCTGCGCCATCGCCGACCAAACTCACGACCGGCTTGCGTCCAAGCCCCAGCGAAAATCCAACTGCTGCTGGCATGCCCCAGCCTAGCGCGCCGCCGCGCAGGAATGAGTATTGTCGCGTGTAGTCGTTTTGCAAAAACGCCCGGACGTGGGCGGCGGTGGCGATCGCTTCATCCACAATCGGTGTTTGTCCTATGGCCGCGACCAACTCGCGCGCTGCAACCAGTGGGTGAATGACTGGATTCGCCTCTACCTCTCGTGCTGCCTTGTAGAGGGTCTGTTTTCTGTTGGTGAACGTTTGTTTAAGGACATCACGCTGCGCAGCATATTGGTCGCTGCGCGCGGCAACTTTTTCCTTCAACAACTGGTTAAGTTCTTTCAACGAAAACTCGATGTCGCCGACCACGGAGAGTTTCGACGGGAAAGTTCGGCCGAGGTCGCGGCCATCAACCGACAGTTGAAACAGCTCGCAATCGTCCGGCAGGGCAGAGTCTTCTGAATAAAGAATGGTGATAAACGATTTACCACCGAGCGCAAACACGCAGTCAAATTCCTCCATTGCGGTGGCGATGTCGGCTGCTCGGGTCGGTAGATTGCCTTGCCACAAATAGTGACTGGTGGGATAGGGAATGTGCGCGGGCCAGGAAGAACCAAACACTGGTGCTGCCAGTATTTCGGCAAGCTCGACCACTTCTTTGTAAGCATCGTTTGCGGAAATCTCATCGCCCGCAATGATCGCGACTTTGCCGGGCGCGATGGCCGCCAGCTCTGCGGCTAGCTCAGGTAGCGAATGCGCAACCGGTCGCCGGTCTACATGCGAGATGTCCGACGTTTGAATGGTGCTGCTTTCCTCCATCACGTTCATGGGCAGCGATAGAAAAACAGGTCCCGGCGGCGTCGCCTGGCTGTCCTGAAAAGCCCGATGAGCCAGAACCGGAATTTGCTCGGCCGAGGTAATTTCGGCCGACCATTTACACGCCGGTTTTGCGATCGACACCAGATCGCCCTGCAGCAGCGGGTCGGTAATCGCGTGTCGCGAGTCCTGTTGGCCGGCGGTCACCACCAGCGGGGTGCCGGAGGTATAGGCATTGAGCAAGTTACCCATGCCGTGCCCCAGCCCGCCGGCGGTATGGAGATTGATAAAACCAGGTTTGCCGGACGCCTGTGCGTAACCGTCGGCCATGGCCACCACGCTGGCCTCCTGTAGCCCCAGTACATAATGGATGTCCGGGTGGTCGATCAGAGCGTCCATCAACGGTAATTCGGTCGTGCCTGGATTGCCGAAAATATATTCGACCCCTTCAGTTTCCAGTACTTCCAGCAGGATATTGGCGCCATTACGGGCGTTTGCTTTGCTCAATCGTCAGGCCTCTCGTGAAAGGTCGATATCAACTTCGAATTATCCGAAATCTCGTATGTCAGGTTCAACACAAGTGCGAGGGCGCGGAACGTGCAGTGCTCCGGCAAGATTAAGAGCGTGCCCATATAGTCATCGTCGAAGGGCTGTGTAAGATACCCATTATGTCTACGCAAAACAGCTTCCCGGTGCTCGACGTGGTTGGCGGCGCCCGCGCCCGCGGTACCGCCCATGGCGAGGCTCTGCGTGAGCGTATCGCCAGCACGTTTGCATTCTACATGGACGATTTGTTCGCCGGCGGGCCACTCGACCGCACGGCAATAGCTGGCCGCGCGGCCCGCATCCGTGAGCTCACCAGTGTCTACGCGCCTGATATGGTCGAAGAAATCGACGGCATTGCGGCGGGCAGCGGCCTCGAGCCCTGGAAGATCTTTGTCCTCAATGCCCGCACTGAAATTATCAATGCGCGTGTCAATGAGTGCTCTGCATTGTTTTTCGTCGATCACAGGGTACTTGCGCAGAATTGGGATTGGCTTGAGCCACTCGAAGACTTGTGTGTGGTGATTCGTCACCAGCATCCCGATGGCCATCGCCATCTGGCCTTTTGCGAGCCCGGTATGGTGGCGAAAATCGGCATGAATAGCGCCGGTCTCGGGGTGTGTCTGAATATCTTGTTCGCAGCGCATGATCTGTCGGGGTTGGCGGTGCATATTTTGATTGGCGCGCTGCTCAATTGCCGGGATTTCGCGCAGGCTCGCGACTTGCTCAACCAATGCGGGCTTGGCAAGGCAAGCCATCTGCTGGTTGCCGCCAGCAGTGGCGAGGCGCTATCCATGGAATATTTTGGCGATACGGCACATGAGCTTGAGGCTCAAGCGGGCGCGTTAATGCATACCAATCATTGCCTTGGGCTCGGCGCTGCCGGTCGCAGTGCGGATTTAGCCAATTCCTGCGCCCGCTATGATCTACTCGAAGCAAAAGTACGCCGCGCCGAAGACCTCGATGTGGCGGCAGCGAAGCGCATTTTGATCAGCGAAGAGGGTGGGGATGACGCGTTGATGCGTGCTTACACGCCGCAAGCATTCCTCGGCACTCAGCGCGTCGGCACCTGCGCGACGTTGGTCATGGAGCTCACCGAGCAGCGCATGCATATTCGTCGGGGACCAACGCCCCAGGCGCAATTCACCACCCTTGATGTGTAGCGGAATCCAGCGGTCGCGAGAGCGCTGAAGAAGAGGTACGTGATGCTCGAACTGAGACCGAACTGCGAATATTGTGATGTCGATCTGCCGGCGCAATCCGAGGATGCGCGAATTTGTACCTATGAGTGCACGTTCTGCGCGACTTGTGCGGACGAGGTGTTGCACAACGTCTGTCCGAATTGCGGCGGTGGTTTCGTGCCACGTCCCATTCGCCCGCAAACTGAACGTCGCAATGGCGTGAGTCTGGGTCATCAACCGGCCTCGACCCGTCGTGTACATCTGTCCCACGCACACGACGAGATTGCGCACTTTGTTGCCGCGCATCGCGCCGTTCCTGCGACCGAACGCTGACAAGGCGTTTAGAAATGCCTACCAGTGGAGGATGTTTATGCGGTCGCGTGCGCTACGAGTTTGACGGCGTGCCGGCCGCCGCGCTCAACTGTCATTGTTCACTGTGCAGGAAAGCGCACGGTGCAGCGGCGATCGCGTTCGCGGTCGTGCGCGCGAAAAACTTTCGTTGGCTTAGCGGCGTCGAAGACCTGGCTAGTTATAACGCTACAAGCGGATTTACCCGACAGTTTTGTCGCCACTGCGGTTCGCAACTGGTGGTGCTCGAAGACTGGAATCCGCGCGGTGTGACCCTCGCGATGGGTAGTCTCGATGGCGAAGCGGGTATTACTATTGAAGGCCACATGTTTGTTGGTTCGAAAGCACCGTGGCACGAGATCAGCGACAACTTGCCACAACACCGGGCGTGGCCAGCCGGACTAGGCCCGCCATCGGCTGCACGCTCTGAGGAGCAGGACTGAGTACGTGAGAAAATTACTGTGAGCAACAAGCGTATGTTGAGGCTTGGCGCTTTCATGCGTCCGGTCAGCATCCATACCGCCGCGTGGCGCTATCCTGGCGCATTTCCCGATGCAAATTTCAATTTCGGGCACTATCAGCGCTTTGTCGAAACGCTCGAGCGCGGCCGCTTTGACGCGTTTTTTATGGCCGACCATCTGGCCGTGATGAATATGCCTATGCCCGCGCTGAAGCGCAGCGCCACGGTCACATCATTCGATCCGTTAACCCTGCTGCCGGCACTGGCGGTAACCACGCAACATCTGGGCCTGATCGCGACCGCGTCGACGACCTATAACGATCCCTACCATGTCGCGCGCAAATTCGCCTCGCTGGACCATATCAGTGAGGGGCGTGCCGGCTGGAACATCGTTACCTCCGCCAATCCGGACGAAGCAATGAATTTCGGTCTTGAGCACCATATGGAACATGACGAACGCTATGTTCGCGCGCGCGAGTTCTACGACGTGGTGACAGGTCTATGGGATTCCTGGGCAGATGATGCGTTCATTCGCGATGTCGATACTGGTGTTTATTTCGATCCCGACCGATTGCACGTGCTCGGCCACAAAGGTAAATACTTATCGGTGCGCGGACCGCTGAACGTTGCTCGTCCACCGCAGGGCTGGCCGTTAATTGTGCAGGCCGGGTCCTCGGATGTCGGCCGTCAGCTCGCTGCCGAAACTGCGGAAATGGTCTTCTCCGCGGCGAACAATCTCGACGACGGTAAACGTTATTACGCTGACGTGAAAAAGCGCGCGCGCGCGGCTGGACGGAATCCGGACCACGTGAAAATTCTGCCCGGCGCGTTCGTTGTCGTGGGCGATACCGTCGAGCAGGCGCGCGAGAAAAAAGCCTTGCTCGACAGCCTGGTCCATTCGGATAGTGGTATCGCAACGCTCGGCGTTCTGCTGGGTACGGATGTATCCGGTTTCGATCTCGACAGCCCACTACCGGAAATCCCGCAAAGCAACGCCAGTCAGAGCGGGCGCCAAAAGCTTATCGACATGGCGGAGCGCGACAATTTGACCGTACGCCAGATGGCACAGTATGTCGGTGGCAGTTTCTCCACGCTCGAAATTGTGGGGACGGCGCAGACCATCGCCGATGAAATGGAAGCCTGGTTGCTCAGCGATGCCTGCGATGGCTTCAACATTATGTTCCCGTTTCTGCCGGACGGCCTCGATGACTTCGTCGATCAGGTGGTGCCGGAATTGCAGCGCCGTGGATTGTTCCGCCGCGAATACGAGGGCAAGACCCTGCGTGAAAACCTGGGTTTGCCACGCCCGGAGAATCGTTTTTTCAATCCGTCGCAATAGCTGTTTCTCAGACTCGCTCCGTTCCGCCGCCGGTTGGCGGTGCAGAATCATTGCTTTTAACTGAAGCGCTTTCTATTTGGATCAGGCTCTTTCTATGAAACTCGAAGGCATTCGCGTTCTCGATTTGTCACGCTTTCTACCGGGACCCTACATGGGGCTGTTAATGGCCGACCACGGTGCGGAAGTGATCAAGATTGAGAGCTTTGTCGGTGAGCCGACCCGCCATCTTGGGCCGCTGATCAAAGGGCACTCGGCTTACTTCCGCAATACCCAACGCGGTAAATCGAGTCTGCGGCTCAATCTGAAAGACGCACAGGGCGTCGAGATTTTTATGCGTCTGGCGGAGGAATCTGATGTGATCATCGATTCCTTTCGACCTGGCGTGGTGGACCGCTTAGGCATCGGCTATGAGGCCGTCAAAGCGCGCAACGCGGGCATCATTTATTGTTCGTTATCGGCATTCGGCCAAAGCGGTTCCCTGGCCCAGCGCCCCTCTCATGATCTCGGTGGGCAGGCGCTGACCGGCACCTTGAGTCTCATGCAGGGCGAAGGTCGCGAGCCTGCGTTGCCCGCGAGCCCGACAGCGGATGTCGCGTTGGGTTCACTGGCACTGGTCGGCATTATGATGGCACTTTATCGGCGCGAAAAAACCGGCACAGGTGACTTTCTCGATATGGCGATGACCGACAGCCTGATGTCATGGAATCCGCACATCGTCAGCAATGTGCTGGCCGAGAATCGGGCGCCCGAGCTCGAGCGCGAACGGCTGTATGGCGGCGCAGCGTTTTATAACGTCTACGCGACTGCCGACGCGCGCCACATCGTACTGTCTGGTGCGGAAATGAATTTCGTTGAGAATCTGCTGACCGCGCTTGAACGCCCGGACTTGATTGCTGTCGGTCGCCTGCCATGGGGCCCTGATCAGGCGCCCTTGAAAGCCTTTCTGCGTGACACGTTTGCGACCCGGACGATGCAGGAATGGGACGCGTGGCTGGCCGATAAAGGTGTTTGCTACGCCCCAGTGTTCGACCTGCACGAGGCTTGGGAGCAGCCGTACCTGCGTGAGCGCGGCATCGTAGAAACCGGTGCAGATGGCGTCGAGCGGTTGGGCACCCCGGTGCGGTTTCGGCATGAGCCGGGCCAGGCATCGGACAAGCTCTCGGAACTCGGTGCCGATACGGAGGCTTTGCTTGAGCGCCTCGGCTATGACGCGCCAGCGCGCGCCGGCTTGCGCGCCGCAGGGGTGTGTTAAAGGCGTTAGCATCGAGTGTCCGGCAGGTTCGGACGTTCTAGGCACCGTGCTTAAACTGCGGCGATAGAACACAGCGCGCCGGTGCTACAAAGACCTGGCTGTAATGCCACCGCGTAGGAGCGCGACTCAGCTAATGATTGAAGTTCAACAGTTAGCTTCCGAACGCCATGTCGTCGACGATTTCGGCGCGGCACAGGAATGGTTTCATGCGCGCAAATGGACTGATGGTCTGCCGGTTGTCCCGCCGACGGCCGAGCTGGTTGGTGCGTGTCTGGATTGGGCGATGCTCGACCCGCAGCATTTGATTGGTATTGAGCCGGTTCGCGAGCGCGTACTCACGGCCGAGAAAGTTGCGATTAACGCAGTGATGGCCGGGTGTCTGCCGATGCATTTTCCGGTCGTGGTTGCGACACTAACCGCGATGTTGCAGGAACCGTTTGTTTTACACGGCGCGACTTCAAGTACCGGCGGATGTGCGTTGCTGGTCGTTATCAACGGTCCAGTGCGGCGCGAACTCAATATGGATGCCACGTTCAACGTGCTCGGTGCCAGCGATCGCGCAACGATGGTGATCGGGCGTGCTTTGCGACTCGTGCTATACAACTTGCTTGATGTTCGTCCCGGCGAGGCCGATCGTTCAACACTTGGGCATCCGGGCAAGATCAGTTACTGCGTGAGTGAGGATGAGGAGAATTCACCCTGGCTACCGCTTGCCGAAGAACGTGGTAGCCCGCGCTTCGCGTCTTCAGTGACGGTGATGGCTGCGGGCTCACCGCGTCAGATATTGAACGAGTGGACGACGGAACCCGAACAGATACTCGATACCTTCGTAGCCGAGATCAAAGCCAATATGCGCCATTATTCGATTTGGCCCGGTAACTACGCGTTGGTAATCCCGCCCCAACTACGCACCCATTTCGAAACCGCTGCCTGGTCGAAAGCGGATATCCGCGAGTACGTGTATCGCAACGCGCGCATCTTTCGCCGCGAGTGGGCCGATTGCGGCAAGGGCGCGGTCATTGCTGATAAAGGCGACCGTGAGTACGCCGCCCTGCCGAGTGCTGATCACTTGTTAGTGATCGCGGCCGGCGGACCGGCCGGCGGCTTCGGTGCGGTCATTCCGCCCTGGCTGGGTACGACCAGTCAGGCCGTGACGATTGCGATTGGCACGTGTGTCGATTGCGAAATCTAACGACAACTTATTTGTTGCCGGAGAAAAACCATGAGCATCGAATTTCTTGACCCGACTCACGAAAACGACAGCGCGGAATTTGCACTTGCACCGCGCCTGCGGACGCTCGAAGGAGCGGTGGTCGCGATTATCTCGAACGGCAAGAAGAACACCATTCCGTTCTTCGACGCTTTCGAGGCTGAACTGTTGAACCAGCATAAAGTCCGCGAAGTCGTGCGGATCACTAAATTCAACTACAGCACCCCGGTTGACGCGTCATTACTCAACGAGGCCGAACGCTGGAACGCACTGATATCAGGTATCGGCGACTGAGGCAGTTGCTCGTCGTGCAGTTTGCATGACGCGATTATCGGGGAACGACGTGGACTACCGTCGGCCGGCGTGATGACTTCGCAGTTCGTCAGCGCCGCCGATTTGATGGCACGTGTACTCGGCGCCGAAGGGTATCGATTTGTCGTTACTGCGCATCCCATTTCGAGCGCAACGCCAGGCGATCTGACGCAGCGTGCAAAAGTCGCTGCCGCAACGAGTCGCGATATATTGATGGGGATTGAGTAGGGTGAGGCCGCACACTCCTGCTTGATTCAGTCTTTGCTTCCGGACACGCGACCCCATCCTCGGTGTAAGAAACACCCCTGTATTGAAGATCTGTTCAGGATCGCTACGGAGGGCAAATCTATGCTCAGTCGACATTCACGGTGGGCGAGCGATAATCGATTGACCGTCGGTATCGATATTGGGAAGTTGAGTATGCGTGGCAAGAAGATCCTGATGTTGCTCATCGCACTCGTGCTGTTCGTGCCGCCGGCATCGGGGACTGACACACAGGTGGTCGAGTTCATTCTCCCCAACCATGCGTCGTCTTATGAACTGGCTGCGGCGGGCAAGACCGTTGCGTGGGCCGCCCAGAGGCTGGCCGATCTCAGCGGCATACCGAGCGAGTACCTGCTGCTGTATCGTAGACAAGACTGGCTATTCGATGGCGTCGTGGTGGCCAATTCACACCTCGCCACGAACCGACTTGCGCTCGATGACAGACTTGCCGACTCCGACGTGGTCAACGTTTTTGTCAGACCTGTAACCGGTGACCACATCCACAGTATCTACAATGTCTGGATTCACGACGGCTCGGCTTACCGTTTGTTGAGACCTTTCTATGACGCCGAGTTGCTCTCCAAAAACGACGCTCATGGAGGTGAGACCGAATACTACTTTGCGAAGTTGCATAACGGGCTACACACCCATGGCAAAGGTCTCATCCATGTTCATCCATGGACGTCACCGTTGTGGTTCCATGCGACTGACGGCCTCGGTGCGACGCTCGAACATTGGCTCGACGATGTCGGCGTCAAGATTCGGCAGTACCCCTATCGCCCGACACTCTCGCTCGAATTCTCCAACGGCATCTATTTCGTTTCCAAAACGCAGTTCAAGAATATTATCGCCAACAAGGACGTTGCCGGAACGACACGTTCTTACACCGCCGATAAGCTAAGTACGAAGATGTTGGCCGGTGATAACGACAACGTCTGGACTGCACTGCACTGGAAACACTATCTGGACTTCGAAAATCACCAGGCACCGGACGTTATTACCGACGATCTTGGCAAAATTTGGCTCGGCCGCAATCTGGCCGTTGTCGTCCTGGTCTACGGTCCGAGAACAGATATCGTTGCGCAAGGTGCGGATTTCGCGACCACCGTGACCGATGATTCGCTTAACCGTGACATCAGCGAAATTGTCGCGGCTAAGCTCGATTCAATGAAGACGGGTTCTGATTATTTCAGTCTTAAACAGTTCGACGGCGGTCAGTATCCGAGTCCTTATGCTGTGGATGGCAGATACGCGGCGGAGGATAAACAGTACCGACCGCAAGACGCGAAATTCTGAATACTGACGTCATCACAAATTTCCGAGTATCGTCTTAAGTTCGCAGCTCAACAAATCATTCAAGCCCCATTCAGTCACCTCAGGAACGTTCATGAAAATAGCCGTAGTTACCGGTACCAGCACCGGCATTGGTCTCGCAACCAGCCTGCATCTCGCCGCCAACGGCTACCGCGTGTTCGCGGGGATGCGCAACCTCGACAAAGCCGGGCCGCTACAAGATGCTGCCACTGAGCGGGGCTTGCCGGTCGAAGTCGTCGCGATGGATGTCAACGAACAAGCCTCTGTCGATGCAGCGTTTGCCGTCGCCCGGGCCGCCGGACCTATCGATGTGCTGGTGAACAACGCTGGCGTGGGCGGAGCGACGCCGCTCGAATTGACGCCTGAAGATGAACATCGCGCGATGTTCGACACGAACTACTTCGGTGCCATCAAATGCATCAAGGCCGTCGTGGCTGATATGCGCGAGCGGCGCGCAGGGACCATCGTCAATGTCACCTCGATGGAAGGTCTTGTCGCCATTCCGAATCAGATTGCGTATTCGGCGAGCAAGTGGGCTTTGGAAGCTGCGGGTGAGGCTTTAGCACACGAGTTGTGTCAGTTCGGCGTTCGCGTTGTGAACGTCGAGCCGGGCGTGGTCATGACGCAAATATTCAACAACTCGGCCCCGAAAACGCGTTACGACAAGCAGTCACCATACAAAAACATCATGCGCCGTAATGGCAAAATGTTTGCCTCCGGATTCCGTTCCAACACGCAACCGGAACGCGTCGCGGAAACTATCTTCGAAGCGATTACGACGGAGACCTACAAGTTACGCTGGCCTGTGGGAGCGGATGCGATAGGGATGCTTGAGGGTCGGCGGCAGATGGCGGACGAGGATTGGGTCGCGATGGGCGGCGATCTCACCGATGAAGAGTACGCTGCCCGCTACAAAGCAGCGTTCGATATCGATTTGTAAATTGGGATTGATGGTGGTTGCGTTCGACTTGGTTCTCGGGCGATAGACTCTTCGCGTTGGTCGGGTTTCTACCCGCGCAACCAGCGATTCGATTGCTGAAACGGCGCGGCTAATCAGTCCTGATTGCGCCTTCGGGGTTAAGACGCGAGTACTGTGGGCGCGAACGGGTGCCTGGGTTCAGAACAATGTTCGATCACTTTGCCGCGGTCGAGCGTAGTTCTTCGACCGTGGCATCGAAGTCCCTTTCCAGTCGCTTTCGCAACGCAGCGGATACGATGGTGTTCGGGTCGTGGCGCGCGCTCCACTGCATCATTTTCGCCAGCAGGGGTAGGAGATCTGCGCCACGTTCGGTCAACTCGTAGCGGAACTGGCGTCCCGGCCCACCGACCACGGGCGTTTTGGTTATCAACTTCTCACACACCAGCATGTCCAGGCGCGCGGTCAAGGTGCTCGGCGAAATACTTTCCGGCGCTGCCAGAATCTCGCTGAAGCTCGTTCTGCCGAACATCCCGATGTCACGGATAACCAGTAAGGTCCAGCGGTCGCCAACAATATCGAGGACGTGTGCCATGGGACACTTTGAGCGTTCTCCTGGCATAGGGTTCTCCCTCAGGTAAAGATCACGAACCGGCTAGTCCGGCGCGATGGCCTCGTTCTTCATCGCTGATAAAAGCTCGGGCCTGGACGATGCAAGGCCGATACTACCAAATCTGTAGTTTTCCCGATATGATGTTGGCAGAAATACTCCAATTTCAGTAGTTCTATTTTCGAAGTGTTTATTTCGAAGGCGCCTGTGAGCTCTCCGATGTGCTGTTCACGCCCATGGCGACACCAGCATGCGCGACTAATTTAACGAGGGTTCTATGTCCGCTCCGCAACCACCGCACACCTTTCTTGTCAGCGTGGTCGATCATCCGTGGCGGGTCATTCTGGCCACCCTTTTGGCAACTCTGTGCTTCGGCTATTTCCTGCAGTTTGTCGGGCCATCAATGTCCTACAAAGATCTCTTCGGAGCGGATTTCCCGCTGCTGGTGGAATACGAGCGGCTGCAATCGGAATATACGAATGACGAAAGTCTGCTATTCCTTATCGAGGCCAAAGAGGGGGATGCATTCGCGCCCGCACTGCTCAGCGGCGTGGCTAAGCTAACTCAGGAGTTGTGGAAAACGCCTTATTCGATTCGCGTCGATTCGATCACCAATCACCAACATACCGAAGCCAGCGGCGACGACCTGACAGTAGCCGACATGTTCAAACAGCCGGAGGACATGGCGGTGAGTGAGATAGCCCGCCTCCGGGCCATTGCGATTCGCGATCCGCTGACGGTCAACCGCGTCGTCAACCCACAAGGCAATGCGTTATCACTGGTCATCAGTTTTTCCTTGCCCAATCAGGCCATCGGCGAGAAGCCCGAAATTATGGCTTTCGTGAATGCTCGAGCAGATGAATTCCGCGCGAACTTTCCAGACGCGAATGTCTACGTGGGCGGACTTATCGGTCTCGACGCGACCTTCCTGGAACTGTCGACCCAAGAATCCGCGCTGTTTTTGTTGATGAACGTCCTGCTCGTCGTCGTTCTGATGACGCTGTTCCTGAAGCGCCTTAAACCTCTGCTGGCGAGTATCCTGATATTCTTTCTCAGCATCGCAGTCGCGATGGCGCTGTCCGGTTTAATGGGCTGGAAAATCACGCCATTCACGGCTTCCGTGCCAACGGTCGTGTTGATCATCGCGGTCGCCGATTGCATCCATATCATCACCGCCTTCGTGCACCGGCTGAATCGCGGCATTGATCAACGCGAGGCTTTGATCGAGGCACTCTCGGCCAACGCGCGGCCGGTAATCATCACCAGCGTCACAACAGCGATTGGGCTCATGACGCTCAATTTCAGTTCGTCACTGAGTGTCGCTGCACTAGGCAGCATGTCGGCCGCGGGTGTCATGGCTGCGTGTCTGCTTTCACTCACTTTGTTGCCGGCATTGTTGTCGCTTGGCACGCATAAATCAGGCGTTCGCAAGCCGCTTATTCGCGAGGAGCAGTTTGCGAGCTTTGCCAGCGGTCTTTATCGCAGTCGCATCGCGGTCTTGCTGATCTCGGCGGGTCTGGCGGCCACGCTGATCTACGGACTCGCGCAAAACAGCTACAACGAGTATTTCCCGCATTCGCTTGCCGAGCACATACCGTGGCGCCAGGCGAACGATTTTGGTGAGAAGCAATTCGGCAGCGCCTACAATTTCTCGTTCTCTATCGACGCCGGTGGTCCTGGCCAAGTCGCAGAGCCCGAGTTTCTCGCCAAAGTGGACGAACTCACAAACTGGCTGCGCGGTTTGCCGGAAGTGACTTACGCTAAATCAATTACCGATACGCTGAAAAGTCTGAATCGAAATCTGCATGGCGACGATGATGCCTTCTATCGCTTGCCCGAAGACCGTGAACAGGCTGCGCAGTACTTACTGCTTTATGAAACGTCGTTGCCCTACGGACTGGAATTGACCGATCGGGTGAACCTCGAAAAATCAGCGACCAAGGTTTTTGCCGCCTTCGCCGCGATGTCTTCGAGCGAGATCATTGCCTACGAACGCGTACTGAACGAATGGTTGGACGCCAATATGGCGGAGATGAATGTGACATGGTCGGGCGTGCAACTGATGTCCTCGCACCTTATCGACGCTGACGGACGGGGCTTAACGGTTGGGGCTTTTTCCGGTCTGTTTGTCATATCGCTGCTCTTGATGGTTTTGATGCGCTCAGTGCGCATCGGCCTGTTAAGTATGGTCCCGAATATATTTCCAGCCGTATTCGGTTTCGGCGTGTGGGGATTCCTCCACGGCGAAATTGGTATGGGGGTATCCGTCGCGGCCGGTATCACCATCGGTATTATTGTTGACGACACTGTCCATTTCCTCGCCAAGTACACGAGTGGCAAAAGTGAGCACGGCATGAGCTCACTGGAAGCGGTGACATATGCGTTGCAGCAAGTGGGACCGGCGATCGTGTTTACCACTATCGTTTTGGTTTCTGGTTTTCTCGCCGTCGCCGCGATCACCGACCTGACCTTTAACGGCTATATGGGGCTTGTGACGGCAATGGTGCTGAGCTTTGCGTTGTTGCTCACGCTCATCGTTCTACCTGTATTGTTAATGATGTTTGATCGTGGCGGGCCTGAGATCATCAGCACATCCGAACCGAGCACAGATGCGAGTCGCGCGTAACAGCGTGGTAGGCAGCAGTAGGCACCACTTGCCCGTGTCTTACATCAAGCCGGGCCCGCGGCCGCTGTACAATATGCCACGTAGGAGCGCCTTGGTTCGCCGCCTTCTCAGACATCAATTTTATTAGCAGCGACACCGGCGCTGCGATTCGAAGTAGAGGTACAACACCGCATGGCTAACTACATTCAGCTGCACTATTTTCATGGCCGCGGCATCGGTGAACCAATACGCCTGTTGCTAACTGTGGGCGGCGTTGATTTCGTCGACAATCGTTACACGCTGGACGAATTCGCGGCGATGGCCGATCTCAAGGCGAAGCTGCCTTTCGGGCAAATACCGGCACTGGAGGTCGGCGGTGTTTTTCTCGGGCAGACCGACTCTCTCATGCGTTTCTCGGCCAGGCTGGCTAATCTGTATCCGCAGAATTCGCTCGAAGCCGCACGCAGCGACATGATTGTCGCGCATCAGGCGGACATCCATTCATCGATCGCGAAAATGAGTTTTGACGGCGTTCCCGGTGCACCGGGAACGAAGATGGTGCCGGAACCGGAGCGCTGCGAGCGCATCGGAGCGTGGATGGAAAACACGCTACCCGGTCTGCTCGAACGTCTTGAGCAGCTCGCCGAACCGGACTTCATGATCGGCACGACGCTCTCGTGGGCGGATATTTGCGTGTTCAATCGCCTCACTCAATTACTCGATACAGACGAGACCTTGCTGGCGACGAAGCTACCGAAATTACGAGCTGTGTACGAGGGCGTCGCCGCGCTGCCATCGGTTCGCGCGTGGATTGACACCCATGCCGAAGATTACCCGCGCGGCAACGCACTGCCGCCCGGCTAAATGATTGGCAGGCTAAGTTATATGGACGCACGACGTAGCCGATTCGAACTGACCGTCGACCTCTTCATACGGGAACTGGAAGTTTCCAGACTCGTTAATCCAACCGACACAAAAGGAAAGAAACAATGATCGCTTACACCACACTGGGTACCAACGACTTGCCCCGCGCTGCCGCGTTTTATGATGCCTTGCTCGCCGAAGTTGGTGCTGCACGTGCCATGGACATGGGGCGTTTGATCGCCTATTCCGCTGGTGAAGGCCAGCCCATGTTCGGCATTTGTATTCCGGACGACGAGAAAACGGCGACTGCCGGCAACGGCACGATGATCGCTCTTGGCGCCGAGAACCCCGCTGCAGTTGATCGCCTGTATGCAAAAGCAATCGAATTGGGCGCGACCGACGCCGGTGCGCCGGGCGTTCGTGGCGAGATGTTCTACATTGGTTACATCCGCGATCTGGATGGCAACAAAGTGAATTTCTTCTGTCCCGCGGCATAAGCTGAGATCAAGCCGGACGACGAGGCATCTGTCGTCCGGCTTTTCTGGTCCAGAGACTTCCGTAGTTCTGAACCGACACGCAAGTTCCCTATCTCCTTAGAGGCCCACTAATGAGCTACAAACTGTATTACTTTCCGATTCGCGGACGCGGCGAACAAGTCCGTCTGTTTTTTCGCGCTCTGGAGATTCCTTTCGAAGACGTTGCCGTCAAGCGGGACGCATTTCTCGAACTGAAGAAACAGGGCCCGACAATGCTCGCCTTCGGGTCGCTGCCAATGCTGGAGGACGACGACTTCCGCTTGTGCCAGGGCCCGGTAATCTTGAGCTATCTGGCGCACAAGCATGACGCCGCGCCCGTCGACCCGCAGTTACGTGCGAGCGCAGATGCGATTGCCTGGGGAGCAGAAGATTTACGCTCGCGCTACTTCAAACTGTTCGGCGATGAGGCGGATTCAAAACAGGCCGAATTCGTGGCAGAGGAATGGCAACAGCGCTGGCTTCCTCATCTCGACGGACTGCTCGCGTCGAACGCCAATCCTGAGCACTTCGTCGGCGTGCAGCTGACCCATGCCGATGTCGCGATATGGGATGTGCTTGATGCCATTTTGATCAATATCAAACCCGCGAAACTGGACGGCTTCGTAAATCTACGAACGTTCTACGACACGTTTCGCAAGCGGCCCGCCGTGGCTGCTTACATCGACTCAGGTGAGCGCGCATCGTAGCGCTCGGTCGTGACGGAGTGTGTTATGTCTACCGCGCCACTGCATGGCGCACGAAATGTGCCCTAAGCACGCTTGAATCCTCGCAGGGAGAACCACAATGTTAGTCAGTACGAATCTCAGGAATTGGGGCATTGGATCGGAACCACAAACGATGCTCGAATGCGCCGCTTATGCGGAGTCCGCCAATATCGACACCCTGTGGGTTAACGAGCGCCTCAGTACGCCCAGCGGCATGGGCTGGCCCGCCGAGGACGGCGGGCGCTACCTCGATTGCCTGATGGCGCTAACGTTTATCGCGGCGCGCACCGAACGGATAAAACTCGGTACCGGTGTGTTGAACGTACCCTATCACTTGCCATTCCAGCTCGTGAAGCAGGTTGCCACCCTGCAGGACTTATCTGCCGGACGCTTTCGCTTTGGTATTGGTGTGGGTTGGTACGAGACGGAGTTTCAGGTCATTGGCGTCCCTTATCGCGAACGCGGCAAACAAACGAACGCAGCGTTGAAATTGCTCCACGACGCGTTCGCCAACGACAACATCGTCGTCAACGGCGCTGAGTTTGCAGTGCTGCCACGCCCCGCGCGTCCGCCGGTCTATGTTGGCGGTGGGAGTGACGCGGCGCTGCAAAGGACGGTGAACCTCGGCGACGGCTGGATAGCCGCTGGCAAGACCCCGGAAGAAATCGCGGAACCTAAAGCACGCTTGTTTGAGCTCGCTGACAAAGCCGGTAAGCCACCGCCAAGCATCATCGCAATGAAGACGCTACCGCTTGAAGACATCAATGCCGCTATAGAAATGGCACAAGCTTATGCCGCCGTCGGTTGCGATGAAGTTGTCCATGCCGGTGGGTACCCGGATGTGGCCGCATATCGTGAACGCGTCGACTTGCTTGCCGAGCGCATTATTCCTGCCGTCGCGTAGCATGCCCGTCGCCGAATCGGGCCTCCGGGCAGGCTCGATTCGGGCGATTTGTTGATCAGGCGAGGCGCTCAGCCCTGTCTCCTTCGTTCGCCCGGTAACGCTTCCTACCGATCCGCTAACAGTTCTTCCACGCTTCACGCAATAATCGACGCTCAGGATCGCAACCGATAGCTATTGCGTTGCCGAACGTTCGGAACCGAGGTTCGGTAACCCGCGACCATCCGGTTGTGAGCACGGAATAAAACCACTGGGGAGTAAAACGGCCATGGACATGAATGAGTTGGCACAACGTATTACGCGTTTGGAAGACATTGAGGCGATTAAGCAACTGAAAGTACGGTACTCGCATATCTGCGATGACCTGCACAATCCCGACACCATCGTTTCGGTATTTGCCGAAGACGCAATTTGGGAAAGTGCGGATTTTGGTCGTGCGCAGGGTCACCAGGAAATTCGCGACTTGTTTCAGCAGTTTCGCGACACGTTCACTTTTTCTCAACACAACATGACCAATCCCATCATCGAAGTGGACGGTGATCGCGCTACCGGCATTTGGTACATCTCCGGGCCGTGGACGCACGCCGAGAATAACCATGCGATTTGGATGATGGCCCGCTACGACGATGATTACGTCAAAATCGACGGGGAATGGAAGTATCAGCACTTGCGCGCCGGTGTGCGCATGCTTGCGGAACGCCAGGCGATTAGCGAAACCTGAGGGGCCGGCGCGGGATGTCTGGCGACTGCGGATCTTTCAAGTCGGCACGGGGGCCGTAGCGGATCCGAATTTGGTGTATAAAAGCTTGCCGTCGCCACTAGTCGGCGACGGCAACCAGCCGCTTCTTATAGCGGACTCGCGGCTCAGGCCTGTAGTGCAGCCATCTGGTTTTCGAATTCGCGCAAATCAAAATAATCGCGCCATTTCGCCAGCTTGCCATCTACGAACTCAAACGTACCCATCACAGGCAGAGCGATCTTTTTGTCGCCGAAAAAGAATGCATCAACCCGTTCGGTCATGACCACACCGTTGGCGTCTTCAGCGATGAAATGCAAAGTCCACTTCACTTCCGTTACTGGGGTCAGGAAGGGTTCGAGAAATTGGCGAATCGCATCTTTGCTGGTCAGCGGATCCATCGGTATGTTGTGGTAGAACGGATTGTCGCTAAACGTATCGAGGATTCCCTCGACGTCCTGTGCTTCCCATTTCGCGATGAAATCGCGGACTTTCTGCGTGTTGGACATGTGCCTCTCCCTTGGGCTGATTTCAGCGCCTCAGTATAGGTGAGTTGATCCAATCCTCAAGGTTGTTAGCCGGATGGGTTCAAGAACGCCGCCACGCGCACAGAGCCAGAAGGTAGGCGGAGCAAACGTGGCCATAGTCACACCGACTAAGCCTGTGTGGCATTGCACCGTTGGCCTGAGTATTCGAAGATAGCGTCACGAGAGAATGTGCGACTCAGTCCTCAGACCATGTCCGGTCAACACAACAGCGCCTCCTCCACGCGGGTTGGTTTGAATAAGCCGCAGCGTCCAATGGTTCAGGTTCTGGTGTTGTTGGGCGCCTTTCTCGGTTCCGTCGTACTCGGGTGGTTAGTTGCTGCGATCGTTGGGGGCGTATCGGAGAACGCACAGCTTGTAGTGCATGTGCCCTACCTGATGGTTCTCTTTCTCGGCTACGGACTGTGGTCGACGCGCTTGAAGGCCATTACGATGCGTCACGTCAGCGCTGGCCTGCTGCGCGCTTTGTGGTCGCTGTTAGCCCGCCGTAAATGCCCGCAGAATCTAGCCGATGTAATGCCAGATCAAGCGGCCCTCGAACAAATGGCGCTGGAAGCGCAGCAGGCGTGTTCGTCGTTTACTACGGTCGCCTGGCCGCTGGCTCGCCTTGTCGTGCTGGCCGCGAGCTGTCTGGTTTGGGAAAGGTTGCTGAATCGCTTAGCGCGGCTTGGATATTTGCCTAGCCTCGAGGAGGAGTGAGCGAGGGTGGCGTATCTACAATGCGGCGCTTTTTGAAAACAGATTAATGACTACCGTCCCTGCGATGATCAATCCAATGCCAATCAATGCAGGCAGATCTGGAATTTGCCGGTAAATTACTGCGCCCGTCATCGTCACCAGAATGATGCCGAACCCGCACCACAGCGCGTACGCCACACCGAGCGGCACCGTGCGTAGCACCAGGGCGAGCAAGTAGAACGCCAGACAGTATCCGCTTACGACGAGTAGGCTGGGGCCCAAGCGGGTAAATTCCTGCGACTCCTTCAGGGCGCTGGTCGCAATAACTTCGGCAATGATTGCACCAGCGAGATACCAATAGCCCATCGTCTACACTCCGCCTGTTTCTATTCGCATCGTGCTCGCCTTTGCCGCGTCGCTTGTCAGTGCATTTCTCAACACTGGCCGTATCGCCGAGCCGGAGGCGAATTCGAAGTATTGCTCCACCGGATCAGGTTCGGGGCAGAACGAATCAAAGCATCGAATCGCCCGTGCGCCCGACTGTTTCGGCATCCCTCAGCAATTACAAAATTCACTTTTAGTCTGTTTGCGGTGCGTCACCCTCGAGGACTTGCGGGACGCGTGCTTTGTGCCGAATGAAGTGGCGCAACGCATCCAATTGGTCGTCGCTTAGATCGGGAAAGTCAGGCATGCCGCGGGTGCGCAAGCCACCATCGACAACAACAAGCTTAAACGCATCTGCCACAAGCGGAATCTGCGAAGCGCGCAAATCTGGCGCGTAGCCACCGGAGACCGCTCCGCCGCCGTGACACATCATGCAAGATTCCTTAAACAGCCAGCTACCGGTTTCGACCAGCGCATCATCGACTTCGAAATCTTCCGCCAGCACCGGTTTCGGAAAGGTGGGTGGGTTTGCTTTCGGCAGCGTTTGTTGGCCGTCGAGTGCGAAGGTAAACAGGCGGCGCGTCTGCGCGCCATAGGCCCAGCCATGTTGGGCTGCAATCGAACCAACCATCGAAGCACCGGTGCCGCCCCAACCCATCAGAATCGAGACGTACTGCTTACCCTCAACTTCGAACGTAATCGGCGGCGCAGAAATTCCCGAGCCGAGCTCGGCGCGCCATAGCGGCTCGCCAGTTTGTGCATGGTAGGCGACAAAGCGCCCGTCTGCCGCACCCTGAAAAACCAGGTTGCCGTGCGTCGCGAGCGTGCCGGGATTCCATATTCCGGGCAGCGGTACTTCCCAGGCGAGCTTTTGCTTGATCGGATCCCATGCGCGCAAGGCACCGGTACCAACATTCGCAGGCACATCATCGCGAATCGTGTCGATAGCCGGGTCGAATGCGAAGTAGGGCGATTCCCACTCGCGCAAATTCATGCCCTTGTCGGTGTAAAAACCCGGTAGTTCGACCGACGGAATGTAGGCGAGTCCGGTGTCCGGGCTGTACGACATGGCGTGCCAGGAATGCGTACCCATTGCGCTTGGCCAGACTGTTTCTTCGCCATCTTCGTAGCGGGCGCCAGCGCGCTCAACCGGGCGGCCCGACTTAAGATCAACGTGGCTGGCCCAGTCGACACGACCGAATTTCTCCGCCGACAACAATTCGCCGTTGGCGCGATTGATGACGTAGAAGAAGCCATTCTTGGGCGCGTGCAGCATGGCCTTGATATTCTGCTCGCCATACTTAATGTCGGCGAGGATGATGTCCATGCTGGAGTTGTAGTCCCAGGTTTCGCCCGGGGTGGTCTGATAGTGCCATTTGTATTCGCCGGTATCGGCGTCGACCGCGACAATCGAGCACAGAAACAGGTTGTCGCCACCACCTGGCGAGCGAATCTTCTGATTCCACGGCGAGCCATTACCGGTGCCGAAGTAGACGGTGTTGAAGTCGGGGTCGTAAGTAATGCCGTGCCAGATATTGCCGCCACCTCCAAATTTCCACCATTCGCCGCTCCAGGTCTTGGCGGCCATCGCCATTGCGTCATTCTCGAATCCGTCGGCGGGATTGCCGGGCACCACCCAGAAACGCCAAGCCTGCTCGCCAGTCTCGGCGTCGTAGGCGGTCGCATAGCCGCGCGCCGCACCCCACTCGGTGCCGCCATTACCGATCACGACTTTGCCGCGGAAAACTTTCGGCGCGCCGGTCACGAACAGTGCTTTGCGCGGATCGACCGTCATCACGCTCCAAATCTGCTTACCGGTTTTCGCGTCGACGGCAATCAACCGACCATCCACTGTGGCGGTATAAACTTTGCCTTCCCAGTACGCCAGACCACGGCTGCTGTCCCACATGACTTTCATGCGCTCGCCTGCGTGCTTGATAGTTTCCGGGTCGTAGCGCCAGATGATGTCGCCGCTCAGTGCATCTACGGCATAAATCAGGTTGTAGCTGCCTTCGAAGTACATCACGCCATCGACCACCAGAGGGGTGCCGAGCAGCGAGCGATCGTCCGGTAAATCGAGATGCCAGGCGAGCCCGAGCTTAGCGACATTGGTGGCGTTGATTTGCTCGAGCGGGCTAAACCGTTGCTCACTGTAAGTACGGCCGAAAGCTAACCAGTTTTTGCCGTCTGCTTCGTTGCCAAGCGTTGCGTCATTGACAGTGGTCGCTGCCTGCAGCGTGCTGGAAAGCAGCGTCATGAGCAGCATTGAACGGACAAACTTATCACCCATGCATTTTCTCCTGATGAATTCTGTGGCGCGCTTGCACGAGCAGCGACCCGAATGCTGTCATAGTAAGATATCAGGCGGCGGACTGTGCAACACAGTGCGCTGCATGAACACCCTCACCCATTAGCGTTTGAGATAGCTCGCGGAGCCCAACATGCACGATGGTGAAGACCATCCTGAGCCGATTGAAGTCCCGTACCGAGAATTATCGGCTCTGGCACTGCGCGGGCTTATCGAGGCTTATGTTTTGCGTGAAGGCACGGAATACGGCGAACGCGATCATTCTCTGGACGAGAAAGTGGCCGCCGTGATGGTGCAGCTGGAGCGTGCTGAGGCGCGCATTCTTTTCGACCCGGAAACGCACGCGGTTGAGTTGATCCTGGTGCAGCGTCTTAGTGCCAAAGCCGCTCGTGGGGAGGCGAGCTAAGCAACGTGCTTTGCCACGGCATACAAGTAATCGTTAGCTAATGGGTCCCGCTGCCGTTCTGATCGGTTGGTCGAAGCTGAATTCGACCAGATTGCCATCCGGGTCGCGCAAGCCACAGTAGTAACCGACCGGCGCTGCTTCGTCGCGGGTCGGCCAGGCGAGAATACCGGCTTCGCTGGCACGCCTGGCAATGGCATCCACTGCAGCACGCGAGGGCAGGGCAAAACCAAAATGGGAAAAATCGTCGTCTTTTTGCTGGCGTCTACTACCGCCCGGGATCAGGACAATTATGAAATCGTCCGCGCGACCCGGTTCAGCCAGCCACACGATGCGCTTGCCTGCGTCGAGCCGATCGTGGACCAGTGACATCGCGCAATAGTCGGTGTAAAAATTGATGCAGGCGTCGAGGTCGGCGACGTGCAATGCGATGTGCGTGAACGCGGTAGCCATTGGGAATGGCCGCTAGCGCGAGCGGCTAACGGCCGTTCCAATCAAGCCGGATTATTGGAGCTGAACATATCCCAGTGCAGCTTCCAGTCCTTACCTTCACGCTTCCATACCACCATGTATTTTGCGGTGTCGAGCACTTTGCCGCGCGCGCCTTTAATGGTTGCTGTGCCATATTCAATCGCCGTGCGGCCCTGGTCATCGACCGAGACGGTGCGCAGATTCACAGACTTAATGCCACTCTCCAGGCCGCCTTGCCAGTAAGCCGCAATTTGCTTGCCTTTACAGGGTTTGGAATTCGGCGGCAGAAGAAGTGCCGTCTTCGTGTAACAGGCCTGAACGCCAGCGAGATCGCCTGCTGCGAGGCAGGTCGATAGATTCTTGTTGGCGGCTTTAATGTCGGCGGTAAGATCTTTTTTCTTGGCGGTGGCCATCGAGATTCTCCGGGCTTTCTGTAAGTGGTTCGGTCACGCTTTCATAGTAGACGATGGCCGGATCGAAAGCGCGCCGTGCTATTCAGGCGGCAACGATGGCACGCAATTCAGACAGACTGTGGATGGTGTGGTCCGGGCTTACGGTTTTGCGACCCGTTTGCATCGGCGGTGCCATCCCGCCATCGACAATCAGTGCGGTCTGCATCCCGACGGCATGGGCACCCACGATATCCTGCTCGGGCGAATCACCAACGAACAGAACCTCGTCGGCCTTTAGCTCAGCTAATTCGAGTGCGTGTTCAAAAAAACCGCGATGGGGTTTACACGAGCCGGCCGCTTCTGAGCTGGTCCAATGATGTAAATGTGCCCCGAGGCCTTCACGTTCAATCAATGGAGTGAGCATATCGTCATCAATGTTCGAGACCACCGAGACGTATAACCCCGTTGAACGTAGATGCTCGAGGGTTGCCAAACAATCTTCCTTCACTACCAGGCAGTCAATCATCGCCACGCGATGCGTATCGAGGTACCAGTCATGAATCTCGGGTTTTGCAGGGGCGTGCACGAGTTCTGTAAAACGCCGGAAAATATCCGCGAAATAATCGACGTGCAGAAAGTACGGTTTGTCAGCGTAGCGAACATTTATCTCGGCGCCGGCCTGGGTGAACGTTTCCTTGAGGTGCTCCGGATCGGCGCTGATCCCGAGTCTTTCACTCGCTTCCAGCAAGACCGGTATGGTCGCGCGAGCAACGTTACGGTAGCTGAATAAGGTGCCGCCCAGATCGAAAAACACCCCGGAAATCACGACAACACCCCACCTAGTGCGCGTTGCCAACCATAGTCGGTGAAATCCATTTTTATCGGAGTCACGGAAATATCCTTGTTGTCTATTGCGGCCAGATCACAGCCCAGTTCATGTTCAGTTCGCGGATGGGTAATCTTGACCCAGAAGTACGGCTGGTTCCGCGCGTCGTGTCGAGCGTCGATACTCAGTCGGCCGCCCGGCCGCTGCCCCTGATGAGTCACACGCACCTGACCTACCTCGTCGACAGGGCAGTTGGGGAAATTGATATTGATAAACGAACCTTCCGGCCATTGTTCAAGTTCGATACAACGCCGCAGCAGATCGGGTGCGAAGCGCGCAGTCGGCGCAAAGTCAGCGACGGTACCGACCTGGCGCGTTTGCGAAATGGAAATTGATCGAATGCCTTCCAGCGTGCCTTCCATCGCAGCAGCAATAGTTCCAGAGTAGCTGACTTCTTCGCCGAGATTACCGCCGCTGTTGACTCCCGACAAGATCAGGGTCGGCGGACCGTCAGTCATGATGTGCCACATGGCCATGAGTATGCAGTCAGTCGGTGAGCCGACAATCTCGAAGCGCTTGGGACCGAGTTGATGCATGCGCAGTGGGTCGGTCAGCGAAATGGAATGACTGGCGCCGCTGCGTTCGCTGGCCGGCGCGACGACCCAAATGTCGCCGCTGAACTCGGTAGCGATGCTTTCGAGTAATTTGATCCCGGGCGCATCAATGCCATCGTCGTTAGTGATCAAAATGCGATGTTTTGTCGATAGATTGTTCATGGTCTCGGATGCGTATCTGCTAGCGTTAGGTTGAATTCGTAGCGACGTGGCTACACGGCGGTGCGTGCATTAATGCGGGCAAATTGGATCTTGGTGCGCTCGGTACAGTGCACACATGAGATGCTTGCTGGCGTGCCGTCAGGCAGGCCTTTTCGCAGTCGGTGCATCGTTGCTCCTACTGCGCCAGCGTAAACGAGACCGCGAGTGCGGCCCTGGAGGTTTAGCTGGTGCGTTCGGTTTGGCGCTTTAGCAGGCGCTTTTCAAGCGCTTGTGCTTTTTCCTCGCTGCCACCCAGAAAGCCGGGCGCAGCGCGATAGTATTTGATTAAGTCGCGTAGTGCTTCTGGATCATTGGGGGCCAGTTCCACCGCCTGTTCAAGCGCCAGACGCGTCTTGTTGGCAAGGCCGATAGCGTCGGTCCAGCCTGCTTGTTCAGCTAGTCGGCCATAACTTTTGCCGAGCATGTGCGCACAGCGTGCACATGTGGGTTGTACGGTCAGAACCGCTTCGAACAACTCGACGGCGGTCTCGTACTGCCGATTGTCGTAGGCGCGCGTCGCGCTAACAAAGACACTGGTGGTGTCGCTGTCCGTTAATGTCGCACTGGTATTCGCGCAAAACAGCAACGCGACCAACAGTGGCAATAAGCTTCGATGCATCAGATCCCAGAACTCTCGCAAGCGGCCGGGGATAGTACGGTTATTCCCGCCATTTTGCGAGCCCTTGGCGTCCAAAGCTCGTCTGAGTTCTAACTTATGATCCGAGCCGCCAATCGGACTGGCTATGTCCACCAGCCCTGTTCCAGGCGCACGCCGATTAAAAAGTCCTGGCGACGTCACGCGCCTCGTTGCTGGCCTGCGCTTGGGCAGCAGCAACTTCTTCGGGGGTCGCGAGGGTCGGTGCGACAACGATGCGCGTCACATCGGTGATGCCGATGAACCCGAGCCAGCCCTCGAAGCCCGGCTTCTGACCGTCGAACGCTTCTGCGCCACTGCCTTCGTGATACACGCCTGCGCTGGAGTAAATCGCGGCTACTTTGCCACTGACCATGCCGGCGTAGCCAGTTTCAGGAGAGAAGCTCCACGCGAGGCCTGGTTGGGTGATGACATCAATGTAATGTTTCAGCCGATAGGGAATGCCGAAGTTCCACATCGGAATTGAAAAGACGTATTTATCTGCGCTCGCAAAACGCTCGAACAGGCCCTCGACGGTCTGCCACGCGGCCTTTTCGGCGGCAGACGGCTCCTGGCCGTGCATGATTGAATACTTCGCGTCCAGCATGGGACCGTCGAAGGCGGGCAGATCGACTGACCATAAATCGAGGCGGTCGATAGTATCGTCGGGATGGGCACTCGCGTACGCCTCCAGAAAGGCGTTGGCCACTTTGATTGAGTGTGAGCGTTCCTTGCGCGGCGAGACTTCGACATAAAGCAGTTTGGCCATGAATTGAGTCCTTGCTGATAGAGCGTGAATGGGACCGCAGTATAGAGCGACTTATTGCCGGATTCGCGAACCCCGAATCTTTGAGCACGAATGACAAAAGTGCACCGCGATTCGATCGCCGAACCGGCGGACGGATTGTGCGAACTCGCAACCCGCTGCGCCGGGCGCTCGGCCTGACGCCTTAGCGATAGTCGTCGGCGTGCTGGTCGAGGTAGACCACGATACGCCCGAGTGCTTCCCGTAGGCGTGCATTGGACTGGGCGTAGCACAGGCGAAAATACTCGTCGTTGCCAGGGCCGAAAGTGAAGCCGGGTGCGAGGCCAACATCCTGTTCGTCGAGTACCGAATTCACAAACGCATCGCTCGATTTGAGACCCGGAATACGCACGAACGCATAGAACGCACCTTCCGGTTCAGTGAGTTCGACAAGAGGATGCTTACCGAGAATAGCCATAACCGCGCTGCGGCCAGCCTGATACTGAGCTCGAAATTGCTGTACTGCCGTGTCGCCTTGTTCGAGCGCAGCGATCCCGGCGCGCTGGATGAAAGAGGGTGCACCGGTGTTGAAGCACTCAGAGAGCACCGCCATCTGCTCGCCAAAACCACTCGGAGTGATCATCCAGCCGAGTCGCCAGCCAGTCATCGCGAACGCTTTGGAAAACCCGTTGACGACGATCACGGGATCGTTCTCAGTGGCGATTTCCAAAAATGACGGGGCGACTTCCGCGTCGTAGATGGTGCGGTGATAGACCTCGTCGGCAATGATGACAACGCCTCGCTCACGACAGATTCGCAGCAATTCTTGCTGCTGCTCGCGCTGCATTACCCAGCCGGTGGGGTTGCAAGGGCTGTTGATATAGATCGCGCGGGTATTTGGTTTAATTGCTGTACTGACCTCGTCGAGGTCGAGGTGCCATCCGCGCGCTCCGCAGCGCTGTCTGACGTGGCTGAACTCAGCGCCGATCACCGCGATAGCGCGATCGATATTGGGCCAGTGCGGCGTGATGAGAATGGCATGGTCATGCTGGCCCAGGGTCATTTGTGTCGCCAAGGTGATACCGAGCATGGACGATCCTGGCACCGTGATGCGCTCGAACGACACATCGGTACCATACAAACGATTGCAGTAAGCTCTGATCGCTGTGCGCAATTCGGCGCGGCCGCGGGTGTGGCCATAAAACGTGAAGCCTTGATCGAGCGCGTCCTTGGCCGCGTTAGTGATCACTTCAGGTGTTGCCATGTCGCCCTCGCCAAACCACAGCGGAATCACTTTGGGGTCGTCCAGGCGCCGGAAGACGGTGCGGGTGATACCGTTTTGCTCGAGTGCTTCAATCTCCTCGCGAAACATCGTCGTTCCCTCAATTAGTCACATCAGCCATGTGCATTCGTCGATCCCCAATCCGGGTGAGCTGCCTGCGGCGCAGTGCTGCTATCCTATGCCACAGCGCGACGATGCGCCTCTATCGGTAGGAGCTGGCATGGTTATGAACTTCTCTGAACTACACCCAATGTTCGCCGCCGAAGTACGCGGTGTGGATTTAACCGCGCTTAGCGATCCGGAAGAGTTTGCCGCCATTCGTGCGGGTATGGACGAATACGCGTTGCTGGTTTTTCGCAACCAGCAGTTTAATGATCAAAGCCAACTCGAGTTTGCGCGTGCATTAGACGGCGAGTTGCATACCAAAACCGGCATCTCAGCCCTGACTGCAAGCCGTTTGGGCGAGGAAGCTCTGGCCGACATCTCCAATATCGACGGTGACGGAAAGTTACTCCCGCACGATGACCGGCGTCGCCAGTACGGCCTGGCTAATCGGCTCTGGCATACCGACGCATCGTTCGAAGATCCGCGCGGGCGCTATTCCATGTTGTCGACTCGGGTGCTGCCCGAGCACAGCCCGAATACCGAGTATGCCGACATGCGCGCTGCTTACGATGCCTTGCCGGTCGACCGCTGTAGCGAGCTGGAATCATTGCGCGTCCATCATTCGATCGCCTATTCGCGACAAACGCTGGGTTTCGAGTTCTCGGCCGAGGAAGCCGATAAGCTGGCAGGTGCTATTCAGCCGTTAGTCCTGCGCAATCCAGCGACTCATCGCGCGGCGCTTTATATTGCCGCCCACTGTTCGCGGATTATCGATTGGCCCGTGCCAGACGGTCGCTTATTGCTGCGCGAGTTGATGGAACACGCGACCCAGCCACAGTTTGTTTACAGTCACGCGTGGTTACCCGGCGACATGGTGATTTATGACAACCGTGCAACGATGCACAGAGCCTTACCTTTTGCTGATACGACGGAGCGCCGCGAGCTGCGCAGAGTGACCACGCTCGACGTCTAAGTCGCCAGCGACTCCCAAGTGCGGATCAGCGTTTGCAGTTTTAGCCGGCACTCGGACGCGCGCCCCAACACCGTACAGACGCCGCCTGGTCGCCGAGGAAAGCAGCCCGCAAGCGAATTGCCCCGGCAATGTCGCCGCGTCAGGTTTTTCATTGCGTGCGCTTTTCAGGTGGGTGCATTTATGCACGATTGTTTGACATCAAATCACTCGTCCTCACCACCATGAAAGAAACTAATTTGAAGCAAGTGCTGTCCCTGGCTGCGGCGCTATGGGCTGGCAGTTTTGTTGCCGGCGTCGCGGCCGAAACACCGCAACAACGCGCGGCAGAACTTGCTGATGTTATTGAATTGACGCTGCCGACAAGTGCTGGCCCGCATCCGCTCGCAATTCTTCTGCCCGGCTGTCTCAGTTGGTACCCGCATCACGCGCGTTGGCGCGATGCTTTGCTGGTGCGAGGTTATGCGGTGCTACATGTCGATAGCTTTGCCGCCCGAGGATTGGCGGGGCGACGCACCCTGGAGCGGTTGGTCTGCTCGGGCGCGCAATTACACGGCGATGAGCGCGCCGGCGACGTGATGGCAGTACTCGAAAGCTTGCACCAGCGCAACGACTTGAACCTTGCGCAGACCGTTATCTTTGGTTGGTCGCACGGCGGTTGGAGTGCAATGGATTTGCTCTCGCGAGTCACGGCCGGGATGTTGCCTACGAATCTCACCGCGCCTGCGAATCTCGAAGGCATTGATTTCCGCGCAGCTTTTATTTTCTATCCATATTGCGGTCCCGGCTCACTCGATGGCACCGACGGTTATCCGGCCCACACTCGTACGCTGATGTTTCACGGCACCCGTGATGTGATCACTAATCCGCAGCAGTGCGCGGCCCGCGCCAGAGCTCTCGCAACAGCAGGGGCGACGATAGAATTTTTTTCCATGACGGGAAGCCGTCACTGGTTCGACAACCATACTGAGCCGGCAGCGTTTGACGCCGCAGCGACAGCGCGGGCAGGCGCGGCGATTGAAGCGGCGCTTGCCGATCTTGAACATACACGCGCAGCGCCCTAAATTGATAATGCGCGAAGCAGAATTTGGAGCCGCCCTTGGACGATAAAGCGACGCTGATCACGGGCATCAGTGCCGTGACGATGTATACCGCTGACATGGCGAGAGCCGCGCATTTCTATGCCGCGCTCGGATTCAAGTCGGTCTATGGCAGCACCGACGGCCCGTTCATGAGTTTTAGCGGCGGCAGCGGTTTCATCAACCTTATCGCCGGAACACCGCCCGCTGATCATTGGGGCCGGGTAATTATTTATGTGTCAGACGTTGATGCGATGTGCGCGCGGGCACGCACTGCTGGTTTCTCGACCGCCACTAATCCGCGCGACGCAGAATGGGGAGAACGCTATTTTCACATTCTCGACCCGGACGGTAACGAGCTGAGTTTCGCCTGCCCGCTGAAACCTTAATCAGGTTGCGAAGGCGGGGCAGGCCGCACGGCCGCGACGAAGAATGCGCAATCCGGCTGGCACACGATAGGCACCCTGTTGCGGCGTCTGTTCACAGGCACTCGCCACGGGGCCCAAGGTACGCCGTCGCCGCTAACCGGCGGACGCTGGCTGCTCGGCCTTCGCTACCGCGCCGCTAAACTGAAATCCGTCGTAGGTGTTCCCCGCGACTTCATCACACTTCTCGTGGTACGCGCCGAAGCCACCGATATACGGCATAAACACCCGCGGCTTGCCGGGCACGTTGGCACCCATATACCAGGAGTTGGCGACTGGAAAGAGCGTCGCATCCGCGACTTCGTTGACATGCTCGACCCAGGCCGTCTCGGCCTGCTCGGACGCTTCAATCACGGCATGACCCTCGTCCCGCATAAACGTCATGCACTCGGCGATCCAGTCTACGTGTTGCTCTATGGACGTCATCATGTTCGTTAATACCGACGGGCTGCCCGGCCCGGTGACGGTAAACAGATTCGGAAAACCGGCAATACACAGGCCGAGGTAGGTGCGCGGACCGGCCGACCACTTGTCTTTCAAGGGCAGACCGCCGGCACCACGAATATCGACACTGACGATTGCGCCGGTCATCGCATCAAAGCCCGTTGCGAAAATGATGCTGTCGAAATCGTATTCGGTGCTCGACGTTTTGATTCCCGCAGCGGTTACCGACACCAGGGGTGTCTGACGGAGATCAACCAACCTAACGTGCGGGGCATTGAACATCTCGTAGTACCCCGTATCGAGACAGGCGCGTTTGGTTCCAAACGGAAAATGCTTGGGGCATAGGATCTCGGCGGTGTCGGGATTTTTGACGATGCTACGAATCTTGTTGCGCACGAATTCAGCTGCGGTGTCGTTCGCCTGCTGGTTCACCAGCAAGTCGTTGAACGAGGTGAGGATGTCGTTGAGGGTGCCGGTCTGCCAGGCGCGCTCGTAGGCCGCGTCGCGTTCTTCGTCACTTACGTCGAACGCGCCATGAGCCATGTCCGTATCTGGAATGCCGAACAATGAGTAGCGTGCCTTTTCGCGGTGCTCGGTGTAGACGGCTTTGCGATCGGCGACTTCTTCAGTGCTGAGCGCACGATTGAAGGCGGGCAGGCTGAAAGCTGGTGTGCGTTGGAAAACGGTGAGCTCGGCAGCTTGTTTCGCGACGATGGGCATGGTTTGAATGGCTGACGAGCCGGTGCCAATCACGGCCACTCGCTGGCCGGTGAAGTCGACGCCTTCCGGTGGCCAATTGGCTGTGTGATAGGCGCTACCCTTAAATGCTTCGTGGTTGGGTATGCCAATCGCCTTGGGTACCGACAAACAGCCGCTAGCCATAATGTAGAACTGGCAGCTGAGCACATCACCACCATCGTTTTCAATTTGCCAGGTGTTGGTCGACTGCACGAAGCGGGCGCTTTCCACGCGCGTATCGAACTGAATATCACGACGCAGATCGAAGCGATCAGCGACGTGATTGGCGTAGCGGAGAATTTCCGGTTGGGTGGCGTATTTCTCGCTCCACTCCCATTCCTGTTGCAGGTCTTCGTCGAACGAGTATGAATAATCCAGACTTTGTACATCGCAGCGCGCACCGGGATAGCGATTCCAGTACCAGGTACCGCCAACGCCGCCGCCTGCTTCGAGCACACGCACCGAAAAGCCGAGTTTACGTAACCGATGCAGCATATACATGCCTGCAAATCCCGCCCCAACGACGACTGCGTCATACTTCATACTTAGTCTCCTACGACTTTCGGGCGCCTTTATCACCTGATGGGAATTCAAGCGGCGCAGATAATTGGGCGCATTGTACCGCCGACGCGGGGCGTGACGTATATGATGATGCGATGCAGAAGTGGCGACGAAGATTAACCGCAGTGGCTCTTCTGGTGCTGTCTGGCCCAGCGCTGGTTGGCGTAAGTGGTGCCGTGAATTTGCGGGCTGATTGGCGCACCGCGAGCCGCGCCAGCGCCGGTCTTGCACCTGATCCTCAGGC
Source organism: Proteobacteria bacterium UBA981 (assembly GCA_002292285.1). Taxonomy (GTDB): domain Bacteria; phylum Pseudomonadota; class Gammaproteobacteria; genus UBA981. The sequence goes on along the minus strand of DBBP01000027.1, from coordinate 2,315 downwards.
GACGCGGGAGGCTGTCGTGCAGGTCTATGCTGCGCGCGCGTTCAGCTGGCGCGCTCTGTTTGCCGTGCACACCTGGATCGCGGTCAAACGGGCTAGCGCGAACGAGTTCACCGTTCATCAAGTGTTGGGCTGGAACGCCTGGCGAGGCCAGTCGGTCGTCGATTCTCAGAATCGCGTTGCCGATCGTTATTGGTACGGCGCCGAGCCTGAGCTGATTGCTGATGTGCGCGGTGCCGCCGCCGAAGGCCTGATAACCCCGATAGAAGAAGCAGTTGCCGCCTACCCCTATCCGCACGAATACGGCCTGTGGCCCGGCCCGAACAGCAATACGTTTGTAGCGTTCGTCGCGCGCCAGGTGCCGGCCCTGCAACTCCATCTTCCGGTGACCGCAATCGGCAAGGATTATCTGGCCCATGGCGCATGGTTCGGTCCCGCCCCAAGTGGCACGGGCAAACAGCTCTCCTTCGGCGGGGCGGTTGGTATTACCGTTGCTAAACGTGAGGGTTTGGAGGTGAACGTGCTCGGCGCCGTGTTCGGAATCGATGTCCTACGCCCGGCATTGAAACTGCCAGGTATCGGTCGCGTCGGCATGGCGAGCCGGCCTGCTACGACCCAAAGCCAGAACGGGCCGTAGCGACAGACACCGGACAAGCGGCCTCGCATCTCGCGATTGTTCGTGACCAATGTTTACGTTAGATGAAGTTCGGGAAACGAGCGGAAATCCGAGCGTCCATGACTTGCTGCGCAAATTGTCTGTCGATCCAATCAAACGAATCTAAGGATTCAGTTTTTAATGCCACTACGAACAAAATCCGTATAGCCCGGATAGCGACTCCTGATTACCGAAATGGGGAGTTCAAACGCGTCCTAAATCGCTTGTTGAGGAAGCAGGGTCACACGGCTCAATTGGCTTCGCAGACAATGCTGGATAGTCATTAGGATGTCTCATCGAACCAATACGTGACGACAAGACCAATACCCTAAGTTATTAGAATGCAGTGGAAAGTTTCGTCGATGCCGATCTTCGCGAGCACCGTCAGTGGACGTTGCCCGCTATCGACGTGCCATGTTCAAATCAGAACAAGCCGGTTGGGTATTCATGACATCTATTGTACGGAGGCGCCGCGAGATGAATTCTTTACCGAGGTTGCCACAGAGATTCTGCATATCACCTATACGTAAAGTTCGGCCTATTTAGCTGTTAGGCGTAACAGATCGCTCATGGAACTTCAGACACTAGCTCAATTGGGCGAGTTTATTGGCGGTGTTGCTGTCGTCATCACTCTGATCTATTTGGCTCGCCAGATCCAACAGGGAAGGCTCGAACAACGGAAGGAAACTTATCGTTCGTTTCTTTCGGAGCTAAATCGCGTTCTATTCGCCCCTATGAACGACCCCGAGATGATGACGCTTTTGCAGAAAGCGGCAAAGGACTTCGAAGGATTAAGCCTTCGCGATCAAGGTGTAGTCAATTCCGTGTGGTCCCCATTATTCTTTCTGATGAGTGAAGTTCATTTGAATAGAAAGACCGGCGACGTCGACCAAGCTTTGGCGGACCAGCCAGATCGGATTGCGTTGGGCTTCGTTCAAATGCCCGGTACAGCGCAATGGTTCGCACGTGTGCGCCCATTTTGGGCGCCCGAATTCCTCGCGCACCTCGACGAACTTCTTGAAAGCTCAGAGCGGACTCCGGCATTAAACATAACTTTACCTTGGTACTTTCCCGATTCGGATGGGAAGCGCCAAGAATCCGCAGAAGTTACGCCTAGCAAGGCGATCGAGTCCGACGCTTGACCGATCGCTTCCTTCGCTGCCGCTCCGGTCGGTCGCCGTCAAGGTCGGCTGAACTTAGCGTTAGGTGCACGGGAGAATGATGTGGAGCAGCTAACCAATTACGAGTTACTTGACCTGTTTGTCACCTATGCGGAATCTGCCGGGTCACATTTCATGAACTTCATGACGATGTTTTCGGCCTACCTAGTTGCCGGCTATCTGTTAGCAGACCGCCTTAGGAAATCTACTCTAGTGCTAATAAGCATCCTTTACACCTTCGTAATTTTGATGCCTGCTATGGCAAGCTTCATGGTATTGCTGACGGCGATTGACATAGGTACTGAAGTTTCAGCGCGACAACTCGTTCTCGGAGAGAATTCTGCATTAGTCGCAAAACTGGTTTCCGGTTCGTCCGGGGGGTTCATGAAATACTCAAACCCAGTATTACAACTAATTGCCTATGTCGGTAGCGTAGTCTTCGTGTTCCATATTCATGCTCAAGCAACCGAGAAGCGTGCACTTGAATTTCCAAACGAAACGCA
>DBBP01000025.1 GCA_002292285.1 Proteobacteria bacterium UBA981 | reverse complement strand
GGCTTGATCTGCTAGAGAGCATCTTGTGTGTCGAAGAGATGACGAAGAACCTCCTCGAATCCGACCTTATAATCGAATCTGACGGCGAATATGGATTAGGTGGTCCAGTGCCGGGATTGGCTATCCCGACCTCACTGCAAGACTCGTTTGCGGCACGGCTTGATCGGCTTGGACCGGTCCGCGAACTTGCGCAAATCGGGGCGGTGCTAGGCCGGAGCTTTGCCTATGATTTGGTCCTCGCGGTCTCGATGATTGACGATCCGAAGCTGCAAGAGGGTTTGAGTCGACTGAGAGACGCAGAAATTCTGTTCCAACGCGGAACGACGCCAAACGCCACGTACACTTTCAAGCATGCCCTGCTGCAGGATGCGGCCTACAATTCACTGTTAAAAAGCCATCGCCAGATCTTCCACGCTCGGACGGCAATGGTACTGGAGCAGCAATTTCCCGAGCTGCAGGAAAGCGAACCCGAACTGCTTGCCCATCACTTTACCGAAGCGGATGAGGCCGAACAGGCGATTCGATATTGGCAACGAGCTGGAGAAAAAGCTATACAGCGCTCCGCGAATAAGGAAGCTGTAGGCCACCTAAAGCGGGCACTTGACGTGCTACTGACCCTACCTGTCACCGCAGAACGCGACGGGCAGGAACTCACTCTGCAAGTAGCGTTGGGCGCACCAATTATAGCCACCCATGGCTTCGCAGCTGCAGAAGCGGGCAAAGTGTATTTGCGAGCACGAAAGCTGTGTGAACTGAGAGAAACTGGCGCGGAGGCTTTCCCTGCGCTATAGGGGTTATACGCGTTTCATTTCGTGCGAGCCGAGCACAACACAGCGCGCGAGTTAGGCGGCCAATTGCTGGCTTTGGCCGACATTCAGCAAGATTCTGCACTCTTACTGCAGGCGCACCTTGCGCTTGGGTATAGTTTGTACCCTCTTGGCGAATTTCGAGCCGCAAGTGCCCACCTGAAAGAGGCTCGTGACATCTACGACTCGCGGCGGCACCATGCGCTAGCGTTTACCTATGGCTCGTTCGACCCTGGAGTCGCCGGTCTCTGCTATGAGGCTATGAGTTCATGGGTTGTTGGTTATCCTGATATGGCGCTTAAAAAAATTCAGCAGGCTCAGACCTTAGCAAACGATCTTTCCCATGCTTTCAGTGTGGCCGCCGCCTCGAATTTTTCTGCGATGCTCCATCATTATCGACGGGAGGAAGACGCCGTCGGCGAGCACGCGAACGTTGTCATTTCTCTGTGTACCGAGCAGGGATTCCCGTTCTACCTGGCCTGGGGAACTATCTTCCGGGGGTGGGCGCTATACAAGCAGGGAGATTTGTTGGAAGGCGCCCGGCAGCTTCGCGAAGGACTAGCCGCGTGGCGGGCTACTGGCGCGGAGTTATGGTGGTCGCATTTTCTTGCTTTGTCAGCGGAATTGAATGGACAAGAGGGCCAGCCCGAAGAAGGACTTTCATCCCTAAACGAGGCGTTGGTTTTTATCGAAAGAACCGGAGAGCGCCACTATGCCGCCGAACTATACCGCCTAAAGGGCGAACTCCTCCTTCAACTGCCAGGGCATACGCTGGCAGAAGTAATAGAGTGTTTTCAGCAAGCCATCGAGATTGCTCATAGCCAACAAGCTAAATCCTGGGAGCTTCGCGCCGCCGTGAGCCTCGCCCGACTTTGGCAACAACAGGGCAAGCAAGTTGAGGCTCGCACGCTACTCTCGGAGATTTACAACTGGTTCACTGAAGGCTTTGATACCAAAGATATGCAAGACGCGAAGGCATTGTTGCAGGAGTTGGCGTAAAGCAACTGCGTTTTCGCCGTTCTCTCGCGAATCGACAACGCGAGCGGAGTCCTCAGGGGACAGATTTATTTGCCTCGTTCTCGTAGCCTGAAGGAGGTCAAATAAATCTGTCCCCTTCGGGCAGGCATACGCTTCCTGCTGTAGACCAACATCTCTAAAAGGGGTTACGCGTATCCATGGGGCTGCGCAACGAAACCACCTGGCAATCGCGGGGATTCTGCGGATCAAACCGGACGCCCACTTTGTACCCCACGAGATGTTCTGCATCTTTCACGGGCGACAACACTTTCGACTCTACTCGGGTGCCGTCAGGTGTCTCGAACTCATAGCTCAGGACCTGTTTCTTGCCGAAGAGCCCAATCAATGATTTTCCGATAACCCGGTAACCCACCAGCGGGATCAGGCTGAAGAAGAATACAACTATCCTTAAAAAAAGCCCTGGGACATCTTCCACGTCAACTCCGACGACTCTCCCGACCACCTCCAGACCTTTCCCAGCCAGTTCACCTACTTCCGGCGCCTGCTGATTGACAGTGTCAGCATCAGGAGGCTCCGGGCCGGATTCAGACATCCCAGTCGGTGATTCGGAAAGAACCGAGTCTGTCTCCAATGGCAATGCGGCCTTGGCCCCAATCCTTGAGTCACCACGGGACGAGGTATCAACCGCGGGGACCCTCACGTTGAGTTCTGCAAGCAAGTCGGCCGTTTTCGTACCTTCCCAAAAGTCGGAATACACTAAGATGTCGTCCCAATCGCGCCCATGTTTGCGGTATACCTTGGCTTCCACAACCGCATCTTTGCAGCCAGGGCAGTACGACGCGGTAATCGTCAGTCGGGTGGGCTCATTGGACGCATTCGGATCTTGATACTGAGTCATGAACCGTCCATTCCGCGCCCTCAACGCATGCAGCAATGCTATTGGGTCGTGCGTGTGCTCCTTGTATATTGATGCTTCTTTGTAACCCACACCGCACTGCTCGCAAAAGTGGGAAGACCGGTACAGGTGAACCAGCAATACCGGCGTGGCAGCAATACCAATTCCTTCTGCAATCGTGATCAGGATGAACTTTGCCACCTTTCTAGGCCTCAAACTGCCAGGCTCCGTCGGGGCAATACCAAACCATTCGATGGTAGCCAACAGAGTGTCTGAGACCGCGACCTGACTCCGGATCAGCCCACCGACATCGACAGAGGCGACGAGTGCAAAGCCCAGGAGGAAACCAAGCATTGCCGTCGGTAGCATGGCGAACTCAAAGACAAGCAGATGCCTGCACCGCCCCAACAGCCGATTCGAGAGATAAACACCCAGGCCGGCACCGGCCCAAATAATGGCGAGCGTGGTGACCACGAGGTCGTAGGTTGTCAAGCGGATGAAGAAAAAGGCGAAGTGGGCCGCGATGACCGTGCCAGCAAACGTGAGAAGGGAGAGTGAAGCAAATTGGGTCAGCGACCAATGCCCTCCCATCGGTAACGTATAGGACGAGACCTTCGGCAACTCCTGCACTTCATCCATCATCTTTCCGTAGTGAACGGTTAGTTCAGCGCAGTCTATCTGCCTGCAACAGAAACGGCGAATCACCAACGGCCGGACAGGACGGTGATGCGCAAAATTATCTGCTCTTTGTGCGACGGAGGTGACCGTCATTTTTCCTTACACAATCTGATAGAGCGCGATCTCATACCTGAGGCTGTTCGCAGAACAGCGCCAGGATCAGATCCAGGGGATGCCAGTCGCATCCGCAATACGCGTCAAGTAGAGAGAAACGCGGTGGCGATGATTTCCATCACGCTTCTTGAAAATGAGTTCTCAGTAAACAGCAGCAGACCTGCTAACCCTTTAGGTGTATCTCGAATCCAGTCAGGAGCAGCACATCGCAGTAGACGTCTGGAAACTAGCGATAATTGTTCTTTCCTTGGTGTCTGCTCTGGACACACGACGGAAGTCCGTTCCGTCGTCGGGAATGTCCGCTGTAGCGTAGCGGAGAAAAAGTCGGCCGTTGTCAGCCCAGACGAAGACTCGAAACCCAAGCTTGTCAGAAGAGATTCGAGTGTTAACAAAGCAACGGACAACTACGGCCGGGCCCGCGAGCCTGACATCTCGGTTTAGTCCTCTGCGGGGCTACACAACCCCCTGGAATCCAACGTGACGCGGGCAACGGAGTTGGGCATGCCAAAGTGCTGGGCGGGCTAATGGATAAAGCCGTGGATCGCGGTATCAGCGTTGTCTTGAAATGCCTCATTGTTAAACGCATCGAATATCGCACTCTGGTCAACGAGCGGCCCGGTTAAGACCTTCGCTTCGCTGCCGTAGAAAACGCCGCTTTTGTACTGGTCGCCAGTCAGCACATCAACGTATCGTCGACAGCCGTCTTGCAGACCGTGTGCCAACCCGAACAGCGGCAGAATCGTGAAGCCGACGTTCTTGAAGAAAAATTTCTTTATCGCCGGCATATCTTCAGCAACCTGAGTCCCGCCTGTGTGCCCTGGGCTAACCGTGACAAAGCGCATGTCCGGATGTTTGCGTGCCATCGACGCCATCCACAGCGCACCCATGAGCTTGACCATGCAATACGGGGACATTGGATCTGAAATGGGGCCAAATGAGGAACCGTCGCAAATTGAGGTGAACTCCTCGACCGATCCTGAACTTAAGGTAGGCTTCGGGATACCGATTTTCGGTGCGCCTCTGGCGCCCTCGGAGCCTGCATACAGAGCCGTCCCCGTGAGCTTGGATTGGTCCAACAGCTCGTCGGTGAGCAACACGTGCCCCAATAGATTACTCGCCGTGATTTGCGTCACGCCATCCTGCGTGTGCTGCAAGAATTCTGTTCCGCCGAGTCCGCCCGCGTTCATAACCAGTGCATCGACAGGTTCGCTTAATGCCTGCACAGCGCGCCTGACAGATTCCAGATTCGACACATCCATCAGGATGATTTCGAATATTGCCTTGCCAGTCGATTTTTCCAGCTCGGCTTTCGACGCCTCTGCTTTTTCATTGTTCCGGCACGCCAGATAGATTTTCTCGATTCCATCCCGCAAAGCCAGTTGTCTGGCACATTCCTTACCTAGTCCTGTGTTGGCACCGGTAATCAAAATCTTTTTCATTGGACCTGCCCTGATTTTTCCATGAGACCTAAAATCCCTAACGGGCGGCTAGGGGGCAATCCATGGTGCTTAGCGCCAAAACCGTCTACGACCAATCTGAGCGATTTCAACGAGGCTCGCGGATGCCTGCGCCGTAAGTTCATTTACCGGTCATGCGGATGAGATGCCCGCGATTATTTGCGCCGACCCCAGAACAGCTGCCACTGCAGGGGGTGAAAAACTCCCGCGCGCCCATCGCCACGCATCACACCAACCGACCCATACTAGTCCAGATGCACCGCAACCCGACGATTCTGCTTACCTTTCTTCTCAACCTTGCCAATCCGCACGTGACCAATCTCAGACGTTCGCGCGATATGCGTGCCGCCGCAGGGTTGCAGATCAACGCCCGCAATGTCGATAAGTCGCACCCGACCTGCCCCCATCGGTGGTTTCACCGACATCGTGCGTACCAGCGCCATATTCGCCTGCATTTCGTCATCGGTGATCCAGCGTTTGTCGACCACATGATCGGCGGCGACTAATTCGTTCAGCGCGCTCTCGAGTGAGGCTTTGTCGATCGTGTCGGACATATCGAAATCAAGGCGCCCCTTGTCCTGACTGATGGAACCACCGGTCACGGGGTGAGGAATCAAGGCGCACAGCAGATGCAGGCAGGTGTGCGTGCGCATGTGCCGATAGCGGTAATCCCAATCGATAGTTGCGCCAATTTGGCTACCCGTTCCAGGGGCCACGCTGTCGGGTGCGGGGATGTGAATGAGCTGACCGGTGGCGTCTTTCTGCGTGTCGATAACGACGATGGTGGTGCCGTCGTCTAGTTGAAGTTCGCCACGATCCCCAGGTTGGCCACCGCCTTCGGGATAGAACACGCTGCGGTCGAGAACAATGCCCTGCGCGTCGGCGCGTACGACTTTAGCTGTCGTCGTACGCAGATACGCGTCTTCGCGGAATAATTCTTCTGTGCTCATCACAGGTCTTCGCCTCAGCTATAACGGGGGGCGGCGCGTGTGCCAGTCGGTGAGTTGTTCGTAGGCCGCCCCCGCACGAATGATCGTCGCCTCGTCGCCATGCCGGCCAATAAACTGCATGGCGGTCGGTAGGCCTTGGGGCGTAAACCCGTTCGGAATGGTAATGCTGGGATGGCCGGATACATTCGTCGGTGCGGAGTAGCGCACCAGGGCGGGGAAAGTATCGACGGGCATCACCGCTTGCGGATCAGTTTGCGGCCCAGCCGGTTCCGGCATCGCAGGGCAAACCACGACATCGATGCCTTCCAGTTGCTCGTCGATTAATGCACGCGTGGCCTGGCGTTGACGCGTCGCCCGCGCGTAATCGACAGCGCTCACCGTGGCGCCATACTCAAGCAGGGCACGGAACACGGGCCCGTAATCATCAGCGTGTTTCGGATACAGGTTTTGGTGGGCAAGCAAAGCATCAACAGCGCACACATCTAACCAGCGCTCGGCCGCGTCGGCGATTTCCGGCGCATTCAACTCGACCACTGTGGCGCCGTTGTCTGTCATCAGTTCAAGGGCGGCGAACATGGCATCGGACATCAGCGGATCCGTATCGGTGGTGCAATAGATACGGTCGACACCAATGCGCAGACCCTTGCAGCCGCCGACCAGCGCCGCGGTGTAATCGGATGGCGGATCGGTGCGAGTCGAACCATCACGCGGATCGCGACCTTCCAGCACTTCGAGCATAGTTGCCGCGTCGGCCACGCAGCGCGCCATCGGACCAATATGGTCGAGGGTGTCGGAAAGAGGAAACACGCCAAAGCGGCTGACTTTGCCGAACGTGGCCTTGATTCCGACGATCCCACAGGCCGCAGACGGAAATCGAATCGAGCCACCGGTGTCCGTACCCAACGACGCGAAGCACAGCGAAGCGGCAGTCGCCGCACCCGAACCGGAAGATGACACGCCCGCCCAATGATCAAGTTTCCACGGATTATGTGGTGGCTCGAACTCCGGGTGGTAGCCGTACAAGGCGAATTCGGTGAGGTTCAATTTGCCGAGCGTTATTGCACCAGCAGCGTTCAAACGCTCAACCACGGCGGCGTCATAGCCAGGTTTGAAATCGTGCAGGATCGTCGATGCGCACGTGGTCGGAATATTCTCGGTGTTAATCAAATCTTTGAGCGCGATAGGAATGCCGTGCAGTGGCCCGCGATAGCGACCGGCATTAATCTCCGCCTCTGCGGCCTTCGCCTGAGACATCGCGAGTGTGTCGGTGACGAGCAAGTAACTGCCTATCTTGCTATCCAGCGCGGCGATACGCGCGAGCATCGCCTCAGTCAGCTCGACAGGCGACACGTCGCCGCGTTCGATCAAGGGTGCGACTTCGGCGATGGTGGCGGTTGTAAGGTGGTCAATAGCGCTCATGTTGAACTCCCTGGATGCAAACGCGGGTCTGGTCTTGCGACTGGTTACGCCGGCTGGCTGTACGGGTTGTCGCTTTTCAAGCGAAACCAATACCAGTAAATATTTGAATCGTCGTAAACCGTTGGGTGATAGCGCTGCTCTTCAGCGAGAAACTGACACGTTTCAACACGACCGTCGCGAATGAGATGTTCGAGAACCACACGGATTTCGCTCGCCGAAACGTCGACGCCGGTTTCTTCTGCGCGCGCTAGCAAGCGTTGGCTGAGCCGCTCGAAATTGATGTAACCGAGGCCAACTTGTTCTGCTATCCAGTTGCGAACCAACACGTTAAAGTTCGGCGTTATCGGAGCAACGAGTCGATTTCGTCGGGCTGTGGAAAACGTCCGCAAGATTTCTTTGAAAATGCCAGCCGTTCGTCGATACGAATCTCAAACACGCCACCGCCGCCTTCGACCAGCGTAACCTCATGAGAACCGGACTTGAGCATCTGTTCCCTCGCACGGAGGGCTTGCGGCTCGTAGTTTCACATTGCGCAGTATTCAATCTCAATTTTCATCGCTGACACTCCTTATGGATAGCAGACATTCTACAGGCGTAAACGCAGCGCGTTGAGCAGGCTGATGACGCTGAATTGGCGTACGCGTTCGCGGTCGCCGGGCAGGCGCACGCGCTCAACCACGACGTCATCCGCATCGGCGATGCCGAGAAAGGTCTGACCCGCTGCGCCACCTTCGCCCAAATCGTGTTGGCCGGTGGTCGCAAGCCCGATATCAGCATCAAACACGCGCCGCACCGCTTGCGCCAATTCTTTCGCCGCGACCGGCGTCCCAAGGGTATCGGCGCTGACACCGAGTATGTCTGCACGGCTTTGTCCTGCCACGGGTACGATACTGCCGCGGAATACCTCGCCTTTGGGATCGAGCGCGGAAAAACGCACGCTGGCAATCCCGCCACTGGTAATTTCCGCTATCGCGAGGGTCAATCCGCGCTCACGCAAAGTATCGAGCACCACGGATTCCATGGTCTGCTCGTCGGTGCCGAAAATAGTCTCGCCGAGTAGTTCGCGAACGAGTGCCTCTTCGGCTTCGATCAACCGACCGACTTCGGCTTCGTCGTCGCCTTTAGCGGTGATGCGAACTTTCAGACCCTCGATGCCACTGGCGAGAAACGCGAGAGTAGGATTACCCCGCGCGTCGAGTTCGTCGATACGGTCGGCGAGCAATTCGGCCAGTCGCGACTCGCTGTGTCCCCAGGTACGCAACACGCGACTTTTAATGACGGCTTTCAGGCCGGCGCGCTCGATCAGGTCTGGCAGAATCGCCGTTTCCATCATCTGATGCATCTCATAGGGCACGCCGGGAACGGCATAGATGACTTTCTCACCCAAGGGGCAAATCAAGCCGGGCGCAGTGCCGGGCTGATCAGGAATAGGCCGCCCACCGATCGGCACCTCGGCCTGGGCGAGATTGTTCTCGGGCATGGCGCGCCCGCGGGATTCGAAAATATGACGAATGTGGGCTGCGATATCGGCGTGGAACTCAAGTTCAACACCCATCACCTCAGCTATTGCTGCACGCGTAATGTCGTCCTGAGTGGGTCCAAGGCCACCGCAACAAATCACCGCTTCGCTGCGCGACAGCGCCAGACGCAGGCTGTCGACGATGCGCTCGTGGTTATCGCCAACTTTGGTTTGGTGCAAAGAATCGATACCGTTCAAAGCCAGTTTCTCACCAATCCAGGACGAGTTCGTATCGATAATCTGGCCGAGCAGGAGCTCAGTTCCGATGGCCACCACTTCACAACGCATACCAGTCACTACCCCAAGTTAAATCGCGAATTTGAACGTGGATAGTATCCGCAAACTATCAAGCCAGTTGTAACGGCGTGCGCTATCTTGCGCCCCATCGCCGCGCGTATTTCGGGTGGCGAAGCAAGGCGGCGGAATTCAGGCGTCGGCCAGATTGTTGCGATATTTCGCTTGCAGGCGCGCACCGTCGCTCGGCCCCACCGCGATACCACGGCGTACGGGTTTCGAAACAGCACCCTCAGGACGAGTCATGGTCAACGTTGCGAACAGGGTCGCGAGCACCACTTTCATTTCATACAGGGCAAATGCCTGGCCGAGGCAGGCGCGATTACCGCCGCCGAACGGATTCCATTCGTGGCTCTGGAATTTGCGCTCCATATAGCGCTCGGGCCGGAAGGTCTCTGCCTGCGGGTAGAGATCTTCACGTCGATGCAGCAAGTGAATCGACGGGCACAGAATGACGCCGGCCGGATAGGTCACGCCGCCGACGGTGAAATCGTCTTTAAGCACGCGCACGACGAACGGCAGGATGTTGCGGATGCGCAAACTCTCGCGCACGGCGGCATCGAGATAGTCGAGTTGCGCGATATCTTGCGGGCGCGGCAATTGTCCTTCGCATACGTCCGCGAGTTCAGCTTCGATGCGCGCGACGACGTCGGCGCGCGGCAGAATCTGCTCGAATGCCCAGGCGAGTGATAACGCAGTGGTGTCGTGTCCGGCGGCTAAAATGGTGACCACCGCATCGCGAATCTCGACATCACTGATGCCGCTACCGTCGTCGTGCTGCATCTCTTGCAGATCGCTAAGCAGGCACGCTGGTCGTTGCCCGGCGGCCATAGCGCGGCGCTTGGCAATAACCCGGTACAAACATTCATCGAAGCGCCGCTTGAGGCGGTAAAACGGCAAAATACGCGAATTGGCGTGGCGCTTGGGTGGAAAGAGGTTGTACATCACCAACACCAGCGGGTGACGGGCCTCGGTCAACAGGCGCTTCATGGAGTCTTCCAGCTCAGCGAAGTCATCACCGGTGTCGATGCCGAGCACAGCGCGCAGGATCACACGCAAGGTGATGCTCTGCATCGCCGTGTCGGCCCGCACGCTGTCCTCGCCCGCCCATGTCCGCGCGGTGGTCAGCGCTTCGCTTTGCATAACCTCAAAAAAGTTCAGCATGCGCTCGCCTTTTAGCGGCGGCATCAGAATGCGGCGCTGGCGACTGTGTGGCGCGTCGTCGAGCACCAGTACCGAGGTATCGCCAACCAGGGTTGCAAGCAGGGCGTTACCCTCGCCCGCATGCAGGATGGCTGGATCACCGCGAAAAACCTCGCGAATATCCTCCGGCCGCGTTAACTGCACCATGTCACCGAAGCCCGCCAGGCGAAATGAAAAGGTCTCGCCCCAGCGTGCGCAATCTTCCAAAAATGCCAGCGGCCGAAACGAGTAGCGCAGCAACTGCACAATCGGGTGACTGGTGGGTCCAGGCGGTAGCGAATTCAGTGCGCTCATGGGATAAAGTTGGACCTCAAGGCAGGCGGCGTCAAGCCGCCATCTGATTAGTCCGGCGAACTTGGCGGAGAATGAAATGCGATTTTCAATCGTTGGTGCGGGTGCCCTCGGCACGATCCTCGGCGCTCACTTGATCGAGGCGGGCCACGAGGTGCGCATGATCGCGCGCGGCGAGCGCGCCAAATATCTCGCCAAGAACGGTTTGCGCGTCTACGGACTGCGCGAACTGGCGCTGCCGTGTACGGTTGCGGGCGAACTCGATCCGACGCTCGACAACGACGTTCTGATCTACGCGGTGAAGACCTACCACATGGAAGCCGCCCTGGCGGCCAGCAACGGTGTCATGCCCAATGCGGTGTTCTCGCTTGCCAACGGCGTGATGAAGAATGACCAGTTGGCAGCCGTGTTCGGTGCCGAGCGGGTGCTCGGATGTATGGCAAACTTCAGCGGCGAAATGTTCACTGACGGCACGGTCGCCTTCACCCGCAATGTGTGTCTTTTCGTTGGCGGAGCGGAACCGCTCGCAAGCGGGATAGCGCAGGCGATGAACCGTGCCGGCGTGGTGAGTGCGGCCAGCGCCGAGATAGAAAGCGTTGAATGGACTAAGTTCGTCGGCTGGATCGCGCTGTTCTTTATGTCGATTAGTGCCCGTACGACAACCGGTGTGTTTCTCAATAATCCTCATCTGGCCGGTATTGTGGCGTCTTTGATTCGCGAAGTTGCGGCACTCGCGGCCGCGCGGAACATCCCGTTGCTGGAAGATTCGATCATGCCGGTTAAGGGTATTTCAACACTACCTGTTGCCGACGCCATCGAGAAAGTCCGCGAGGCGGGCCGCGATATGCACGCTAAAGCGCCTAACCATCGCATGTCATCGTTGCAGGATCTCGAGGCAGGTCGCCAACTCGAAGTACACGAAACATTGGGCTACGTGGCGCGCGAAGCAGAACGTCTGGGTATCGACGCGCCGGTTACCGCGCAGTGTTATGCACTTGCAGCAGGCCTTAACGATCTGCCGCGCTAAATAATGCCTCAACAACTCTAAGCGAGCCTACTCATCAGGAGACGCCTTCATGCCGATTTACAAAGCCCCGGTCGAAGACACGAGCTTTATTCTCAACGAAGTCATTCGCATTGCCGATTACGCCCACCTTGCCGGGTTCGATGAGGCAACCCCGGACCTGGTCTCGGCCATACTTGAAGAAGGTTCCAAGTTTGTCGAAGAAGTATTACAGCCGCTTAATCAGGTCGGTGATGATATCGGGTGCGTGCGCAATGCCGACGGCAGTGTGACTGCACCGCCCGGCTTCAAAGAAGCTTACAAGGAGTTCTGCGCAGCCGGCTGGCAGGGCCTAGCGCAATCCGCAGAATTTGGCGGTCAGGGACTGCCGCACGTCATTGCGACAGCTTTTGAGGAGTACCTGATCTCAGCCAACATGGCGTTCGCGATGTATCCCGGTTTGACGCATGGCGCGATCGCGGCCATTCAGGCGGTTGGTAGCCAGGAACAGCAGCAACGTTACGTGCCGAAAATGATTGAGGGCGTGTGGAGCGGCACGATGAATCTAACCGAGCCACAGTGTGGAACTGATCTTGGCTTGCTACGTACCAAAGCAGAACCGCAGGCCGACGGTAGCTATCGCGTCAGTGGTACGAAAATATTTATCTCAGCCGGCGACCACGATATGAGTGAGAACATCATTCATCTGGTACTCGCCAAGATGCCCGACTCGCCCGATAGCGTGCGCGGCATTTCGTTGTTTATTGTGCCGAAGTTTCTGATTAATGATGACGGCTCACTTGGCGCACGCAATCAGGTCAGTTGCGGTTCAATCGAAAAGAAAATGGGCATTCACGGCAACGCGACGTGTGTGCTCAATTACGACGGGGCAACCGGGTATCTGATCGGCGAGAAAGAAAAAGGTATGCGCGCGATGTTCATCATGATGAATGCCGCGCGGCTCGGGGTAGGTCTGCAAGGGCTGGCGATTTCCGAAGTTGCGAGCCAGAACGCCGCCGGCTATGCGCGCGATCGCTTGCAGGGACGCGCACTAAGCGGGCCAAAAAATGCCGACGACAAGGCCGATCCGATCATCGTCCACCCCGACGTCCGCCGCATGTTAATGAATGCGCGCGCCTTCAATGAAGGTGCCCGCGCACTGGCACTTTGGGGCGCATTGCAGGTCGACCTGACACACTGCGGCGACACGCCTGAAGTCCGTGATGAGGCGGAAGACCTGATTGGTCTCCTGACCCCTGTGATCAAGGCATTTTTCACCGACAAAGGCTTCGAGAACGCCACCAATGCGCAACAGTGCCTTGGTGGCCATGGCTATATTCGCGAGTGGGGTATGGAACAGTTCGTCCGCGACGCTCGCATCGCGATGATCTACGAAGGCACCAACGGCATTCAGGCGCTCGATCTGGTCGGGCGCAAGTTGCCCGCCAAAGGAGGACGGGCCTTGCGAACGTATCTGTCCATCGTCGGACGTTTTATCAGCGAGCATAAGGACGACGAGACCATGGGGCCTTTGGTGGCGAAATTGAGCGAGGCGCTCAGCGATTTGCAGGCCGCGACCAGTTGGTTAATGAGCAACGCGATGGCCAAACCGGACAACGCGGGCGCCGCCTCAGTGCCGTATCTGCATTTGATGGCATTGGTGATGTTTGGTCATATGTGGGGGCAGATCGCGCGCGCCGCGCTCGACGGCATCAAGCGCGGCGAAGGCGACGCAAAGTTTTACGAGAACAAGTTAATCACCGCGCGCTATTTCTATTCCCACATGCTGAGCGAAAGCAGCGTTCATCGCGCACGAGTTGAGGCTGGTTCTGAAACGATGATGGCGCTGGAAGCAGAGGCGTTCTAATCCATTAATCGAATGACACTCAGGCGAGCATTCCTGGCGCTTGGGCAGGCAGCGCTGAACGCGACGACTTTACTAATCTGCCTAGCGCATGAATGTGTTCACCTGTGACTAACGATCCGACTGCCGCAGCCGCCTTGAGCGCTGCTGGACGCGAGGCGGCTTACTTCTTCGGTTTTCGCTGCGTTGCTGGCGCGTTAAGCGTCTCGCTCAATAGCGCGAACTTTTATTTTTTTTTGCGCTCTGCGCGACGCGCGCGTACGGCATTGTCGCCCTTGGCCCGTCGCCGCTCACGCGCAAGCGTCCGTTCGTCGCGGAGCTTCGCACGCTTCTCGGCAGGGAGCGCACGCCATTTTTTGCGTAATAACTGGCGCTCGCGCGCCGGTAATTTTCGGTAAGCTTGATAGGTCCTGCGCAGGCGCTGCTGCTGCACAGCGGGGAGCCCACGGAAGGCGGCGAGTCGTTCACGTAAGTTTGTTCGTTCGGAATCAGACAGGCCTTGCCAACGCTGAAAACGTTCGCGTGCCCCGCGGCGTTGCTCGGGTTCCATAGCCAACCATTTTTGCGCGCCGGCGCGGAGCCTGTTGCGTCGTTGCGGCGTAAGCTTCTGCCAGGCGTCTCGTTGGCTGGATAAGACGCGCTGCTCGGACGGCGGCAGCGCACTAAAGTCGTCAGCACTCGTTTGGGCATGGACCAGCCCGGCGGCGACCAACACCGCTGCCAGAGTGAGGCATAGCGCTAAGCGCCTAATCATCTGCTGATGCCGGTGCAAGCGATGGGCTGACGTCAAGCATGTCCGGATCCACCGGCTCACCCTGTTCGTCTTGCCACTCAAGCAAAAACTCCAGCAGCTCAGCCGGCACAGGTTCGACAGGCACTTCAATTTCGGCATGAGCTGTCGTGACCATTGCGCCGAAGAACCCCACCAGCATGGCATCCCTAACCCGCATACCCCTGCGACTCCAGCCAGCGATAAAATTCGAGCTCTTCCACCAGCGCAGCGTCATCGCCTGAGAACACAAACGGCGCGGCGCCTGCGTCGGCGGAAATTTCTGCGAGTGATACGGGTTCTGCCAAATTAATAATCAGTGCTACTGACGCGGCTGTTGCGAAAGTGGTCAGCGGAATCCAGGGATAAGCACCGGGTCGAGCCCGCTGCTCGAGCGCCTCCGCCCGAGATTGACGCAGGCGCCGGACGGTATCCGCGGGCAATGGGGTAGCCCCTA
Organism: Proteobacteria bacterium UBA981; assembly: GCA_002292285.1. Lineage (GTDB taxonomy): Bacteria > Pseudomonadota > Gammaproteobacteria > UBA981. The sequence continues at coordinate 15,814 of DBBP01000025.1, read as the reverse complement.
GTGCCCGAGTGAGTTCACCCAGACCAGATTTTTTCTGTTTGCTCATTCGACGCAATCCGTTAGTAGTTCACGCAACTTTTGTCGGGCCCTTGAATAGTGTGTTTTTACACTGCCCGTCGAGCACCCCACGATCGTCGCCGTTTCTTTCACGTCGAAGCCCTGCCATTCGCGTAACAGAAAAACTTGCTGCTGGCGCAGCGGCAGGGCACGAATGGCGTTTTCAAGCTGCTGCAAACTTTGCTGCGAAGCGAGTTGCGCCTCTGGCACCAGTGTCGCCGGCCCGGCAACGTCCTCGAGCGGTTTATCGGCCCCATCCGGGTCGCGTTGGAACAACCCGAATACCGCGCGGCGCACGGCCTGGCGGCGATAAGTGTCGACGATGCGGCGCTGCAAAATCCGGAAAAACAGCGGCGCCCATTCCTCGCTCGGGCGCGCGCGGTAGCGATCAACAAGGCGCAGCATGCTGTCCTGCACGATATCCAGCGCCTCCTCTCGGTCGCTAACCGCGAATAGAGCCATACGCAAAGCGCGCTGCTCGACCGAGGCGAGAAATGCATCTAGGGCCCGATTGTTATCCAGAGTTCAACAACCTAGTGTGGCATTCTGCCGTGACGACAATTAAACCGCTCTGGGTTCACTCGGCAAGGCTGCGCGTGAAGCGCTGAGACTACCGTGCACGCCAGTCTGCGTAACGCACCGCGCAAACCGGAGACAAGCGGATTATGCAAGATAGTCCGCGGAACCACACCGGTTTTCGGATGCCCGGTTTCTGCGCCGTCTTCGGGTTGCGCGCAGCCGCAACCAGCTAGGTCACGGCGCCACCGCATCACCCCGGCGCTCGCGAACCTCGCGTCGCATGATTAAGCATGCACCGCTAAGTCTACCGGGCCGGCGTTCAATACCGCGCGTCTGCGAGCCCGGCAGCAACCCAAACGCGCTCCGCGCAACCGTAGGCTTCAGCTTCGATCTGCGCGCCGCTCAGCCCGATCACCACGACGGTCCAGGCGGCGGTCGACGCGGTCACCACGATTGTCCAGGCGACGTTCTACCCGATCACCCTGACGGTCGAGACGTTCGGCAAGCCCATCCCGACCGGTCTCACTCGCACGCTCAGAACGCTGGTCGAGGCGGGCGTTGATGCGTTCGCCTTTGCGGTCTAGGCGTTGGTCGATGCGGTCACCCTTGCGATCCAATCGCTGCTGTATACGGTCGCCGCGGTCGAGCGCGGTGGCGGTTGCGTCGTCGGCGTAAACAGCGGACAGCGGGTTGAACAGCGCTCCAGCGAGTAGTGCGGTGACAAGGCTTCGATTCATCATGTTATTGCTCCGTTGGGTGTTGTTTGGACTACGTGAATCAATAACGCACGTCTCGTGGATCGGTTGACACGACTCGGAAGTATTTTTAATAAGCTAATTAATTCAACCACTTGGAAATAGTAGAAGCGTAGCAATGCCGCCGTCGGGCACTTTCGCAGCGTTCTCGAGCGCAGCCCATCAGCGTGCGAAGAGCGTGACCTGAAGCGTCTCTGCCAACGACTGTGGCGCGCTACAATAAGGTCTGTTTAATCGCGTACAACCCGGATATTCGTGGCTTCACAAGATTTGCATCGATTTCTGTTTGACGGGCTACCAGTGCGTGGCGCCCTGGTCCGCCTGACCTCGTGTTGGCGAGAAGCGCTGGATTGCCGGGCAGAGCATGGTGCCTACCCGCAGGCTGTGCGGGCGCTACTCGGGGAGATGGCCGCCGCCGGCGTGCTCATGCAAGCCAATCTCAAATTCGACGGCGCGCTGGTGCTGCAGTTGCACGGCGACGGCCCGGTCAAATTAGCGGTCGCCGAAGTACGCTCTGATCTGCGCTTTCGTGCGACATCTCAGGTGATTGACGACGTCGCGGGACAAGCCACGTTCGAACAAATGCTCAATCCCGGCGGAGGCGGGCGCTGCGCCATAACGCTCGATGCCAGTGACCGCCCGCAAGGTACTTTGCCGTATCAAGGTGTCGTGCCGCTGTACGGCGACCAACGAGAGCCGCTTGGCGCGCTGTCTGAAGTCATCGAGCATTACATGTTGCAGTCCGAACAGTTAGATACTCGCCTGGTGCTGGCGGCAAACGACGAGGTCGCAGCCGGTTTGCTGGTGCAAAGCATGCCGCGCACCGCTAGCGAAGACCGCGAACCGTTTGCAGAAGAGCAACGCATCGGCAACAACGAGGACTTCAATCGCATCGCGCACCTTGCAGCGACGTTGAGTCGTGAGGAGCTACTCAGCCTCGACGCCGATACGCTTCTGCACCGACTGTTCTGGCAGGAGAAAGTATTGCGCTTCGAACCGCGTTCGGCGCGCTTCGCGTGCTCGTGCGATCCGGTTCGTGTACGCCAGATGCTCACCGGCCTGGGTCGCGAAGAACTCGAAGCCATCCTCGTCGAGCAAGGTCGAATTGAGGTGGGCTGTGATTTTTGCGGCCGTCAGTATTATTTCGGTGATGACGACGTTGAGGAGTTATTGACTCCCCTCGACAAACAGCCGGGACCTTCGGATACCCTGCACTGAGCACATCTCAGCGCAGGACTAAACAGAATTTGAATTAAGCATTGGTACTCAAATGAGCGAAACTTCTTCGGGCGTGACTTCGCACAGCTACTTCTCGCAACGGCTGCGTTTGCACTATGTCGATTGGGGCAATCCTGGCGCGCCACCCCTCATTCTGCTGCATGGCGGTCGCGATCATTGCCGCAACTGGGACTGGGTAGCGAATGCGCTACGTGACGACTGGCATGTGATCGCACCCGATCTGCGTGGCCACGGCGATAGCCAGTGGACCACTGACGGCAACTACGAAATGGCGGGCTACATCTACGATTTGGCCCAGCTCATTCACCAGCAAAATCTCGCGCCAGTCACCATTGTTGCGCATTCGCTGGGCGGCAATATTTCACTGCGGTATACCGGTTTGTATCCCGAATCGGTGCGCGCGCTAGTAGCCATTGAAGGCCTCGGTATGTCCCCAAAAATGCTCGCCGAGCGCACCAGTCTCGAGTTTGACCAACGCTTGCGTAACTGGATCGATGACAAACGCGGCCTTGCGGGTCGCCTGCCGAGACGTTATCCGACCATCGAGGAGGCGTTCGCGCGCATGCATACAGAGAACAAGCATCTCTCTCCCGAGCAAGCGCGTCATCTCACGGTGCACGGCATCAACCAGAACGAAGACGGCACTTACTCCTGGAAGTTCGACAACTACGTCCGCGCGTTTCCGGCCTACGATATGCCGACGGGCGCTGTAGAAGGTCTATGGGGCAAAATTACCTGTCCGACCCTGCTCGTCTATGGCGAGGAATCATGGGCATCCAACCCTGCCGAAGATGGCCGTATCAAGCATTTCCAGAACGCTGAGGTGGCCGGCTTCGCTGATGCCGGGCATTGGGTGCACCATGATCAACTGGATGGATTTCTCAAGCGCGTCAAAGCTTTCATTGCCTGATTCGAGCACGTTATCAGAACCGCAAATCGGCTGACGGAACGCATAAAAAATCATTGCCGCGCGTCAGCGCGACTGCGCATCACTACGATCTGAAGAGGTTAAGAAAATGAGTGCGACCAAAGAACAATTGGTCGAGCGCGTTGAAGCGTTGCTGCCTGCAATCGCAGCGCGCGCTCGCGAAAGTGAGATGCAGCGGCACCCGCTCACCGAAACCATCAATGACCTCATCGAGGCGGAAATTTTCCAGACGCTGGTACCAAAGGTATTCGGCGGACACGAGCTTAATCTTGATGCTCACGCGGCGATTGTGCGGGCAATTAGCAGTGCCGACATGTCGACTGGATGGGTGAGCGCGTTCTACATCGGCCATAACTGGATGCTCACGAAGTTTTCCGAGCAAGTGCAACGTGAAGTATTCGCTGAGCGCCCGTTCGGCCTCATTCCAATCCAGCCGACGCCGGCCATCGAGATTAAACCGGTTACCGGCGGCTATGAAATCAGTGGTCGTTCGAATTTCAGCTCCGGCATCATGAACGCTGACTGGGTGATCGTGACCAAGGCGGGCGGCAGCGATGCGCGCGCCTTCGTCGTGCCGATCGCAGACTGTCAGGTTGACGACGTCTGGTTCATGAGTGGCATGGCCGGAACCGGCAGCAATGACGTCATCGTCGAGAATCTGTTCGTCCCTGAGTATCGAACCCTGCCGGCAGCGGCGTTGTTCAACAGCGTTGAGACCATGCACAGCAATCCGGTTTACGCGATCCCGCTGCTGCCTTTTATTTACTGCGAAGTAATGGGCGTTTATTGCGGTGGCCTGGCTGCCGCGACAGCAGCTTTTGATGGCCATTTACAAGCCAAAAATATGACTTGGGGTGGTGACGCGCTAGCCGGCAAACAGGCCACGCACATTAATCTCGGTGAGGCCTATGCACGCTCGCGCGCTGCCGAGATGCTTTACGAGCGCTTAATCGCCGATACCATGGGGCTCGCGCGTACGGGTGATTTCAGCGCTGACGTAAGAGTAGATTTGAAACTTCGTGCTGGTTATATCGCTGACCTGTGCCGGAGTGCGGTTAACGACATCATGGCCAGAGCAGGGACACGCAACTTCGCCCTCGACGTCCCCTTGCAACGCTTTTTTCGCGACATGAATACACTCGCCAGCCACGCTTTCATCGATTGGGATGTGTCGCGCGAACTGTACGGTCGCCACCGGCTTGGCATGGAACCGAATAACCCACTGGTCTGACCGGCACCGACAACGGCGCGGGTCACAAATTGGAGCGACGGTCATAAGATCTCGCTTGCGAGTAACTAGGGAGGACTACGATGTCTACGCTTGAAACTTTTCGGCTCGAGACACGTGCGTGGTTGGAGGAGAACTGTCCGCAGTCCATGCGTACACCGATGCCCGAGGACGAGCGCGTGTGGGGCGGGCGCAATGCCACATTCAAGAATCCGGACAGCCAAGTGTGGCTGGAACGCATGGTGGACCGCGGCTGGACTGTGCCCACGTGGCCAACAGAGTATGGCGGCGGCGGGCTGAGTAAGGACCAGGCGACAATATTGGGCGAAGAAATGTCGCGCCTCGGATGCCGCACACCCCTGTTTAGTTTCGGTATCAGCATGCTTGGGCCGGTGATGCTGAAGTACGGCAACCCGACCCAGCAAGCGGAGCACCTGCCGAAGATCGCGCGCGGCGAAATTCGTTGGTGCCAGGGCTATAGCGAGCCGGGTGCCGGATCAGATTTGGCGAGCTTGCAAACCCGTGCCGAAGATCGCGGCGATCACTATCTGATTAACGGACAGAAAGTGTGGACCTCGTACGCCAATCACGCTGACTGGATTTTCTGTCTGGTGCGTACTGACACCTCGGTTAAGCATGACGGCATCAGCTTTGTGCTGTTCGACATGACCAGCCCGGGAGTTGAAACACGTCCGATCACGTTGATTAGTGGGGCGTCAGTATTTTGCGAAACATTTTTTACCGACGTTGAAGTACCCAAGGGCAACCTCGTCGGTGAGCTCAATAGTGGTTGGACGATTGCCAAGGAATTGCTGCAACACGAGCGCGGCATGATTGCGCAGATCGGACGCGCGATTGGCGGCAACGTGCCGGGCGTCGAGGCGATCGCAAAGAAATACCTCGGCACCGCGGACGGCCGCATCGGCGATGCTGGCCTGCGCGATGACATCGCGCGTCATGTGATGAATGACCGCGCGTTCGCCCTCACCATTCGTCGTGCCGGGCAAGAGAGCGAAAGCGGCACGGCGAACGGCGGCGCGTCTTCGATGTTCAAATACTTCGGAACAGAGCAAAACAAGGCCAAGTTCGAGTTGATTCTGAAAGCGGCCGGCGCTGCAGCGCTGGCCTGGGAGGGGGACGACTACGAACCGGAGGAGATCACTTTGTGCCGTACGTGGTTGCGCTCGAAAGGCAATTCGATCGAAGGCGGGACGTCCGAGGTTCAACTCAATGTAATTGCCAAGCGCGTGCTTGGCCTGCCGGACTGAGGATCTGTTGATGTCACTGATACTCAATGAAGAACAAATCATGCTGAAGAACTCCGCGCATGAGTTTTTTGGCGACCAAATGCCAGTGAGTAGCCTGCGTGAGCTGCGCGACAAAGGCGACAAGAACGGCTTCGATCCAGCGCACTGGGCGGCCATGGCCGAGATGGGTTGGGCCGGCATTCTGGTACCAGAAGCCTGCGGTGGCTCAGACTTTGGCTATCTCGGTATGGGCCAGGTGCTGGAAGAGTCGGGGCGTACCCTGGCCGCCTCGCCCCTGTTCGCTACCGCGCTCATCGGCGCGCCACTCATGGCGACAGCAGGCAACGCAGAACAGCAGCAAAAGGTCTTGAGTGCTGTCGCGTCCGGCGACTGTCTGTTAGCGCTCGCTATCGACGAAAGCCCCAGGCATGAGCCGTTGGGTTCCCAGCTCACCGCAGTGAAGAATGGAGACGGATTCGAGCTGCAAGGTCAAAAGCAGTTTGTGCTCGATGGGCATGTCGCTGATTACCTCATTGTTCTGGCCCGTACGAGCGGGCGTACTGGCGACCCGGCAGGGCTTTCAATGTTCCTCGTTGACCGTAACATCAGCGGATTGGCTATCAGCCCGACGCTAATGGTCGATTCTCGTTACGCCTCTAAGCTTACCTTCGACAAGGTCCGGGTTAGTGGGGACGCGCTGATTGGCGAACTCGATGACGCGTGGCCGACGCTTGAACGAGTACTCGATGGTGCGCGTGCCGGTATTGCTGCCGAAATGCTCGGGGCCGGGCAGGAGGCTTTCGAGCGCACGCTCGCTTATCTCAAGATGCGCCAGCAGTTTGGTGCCCCGATTGGGTCATTTCAGGCTTTGAAGCACCGCGCGGCACTCATGTTTTGCGAACTCGAGTTGACTCGCTCGGCAGTTCTCGCAGCACTGTCTGCGCTCGATAAGGGCGCTGAGAATGTTGCCGAACTGGCCAGCCTGGCGAAGGCCAAGGCGTGTGACATGCTTGAACTGGTTTCCAACGAAGCAGTGCAAATGCACGGCGGTATCGGCATGACTGATGCGGAGGAGATAGGTTTTTTTCTCAAGCGTGCGCGCGTCCAGCAACAAGTTTTCGGCGATGCCGGATTTCATCGCGATCGTTATGCAACCCTGCAGGGCTTTTGAGCGCCACACGGCATCCACGATATGAACGAATACCTGATCACCGTCACTGAGCACGGATGCGAGCGGCAGCTCACTGTTGAAGCCGAAACGGCGTCAGCGGCGCGCGATCAGGTGGAGGAGAGCACCGATGCAGATGTCATCGCTTTGCAATTCGTGCGTGCGCTTACCTTCAGTTGTCGGATACGCGGTGGTGCGAACCGCGCCTGAACGCGGCTCGAGGATCCATGGCCCGCGATTGCCAAGGTGAATTCCGAGGTGTACTGGGGAGCGAAAAAATTCATCGGCTCAGACTGCTATTGACGAACTTGGATTTCGAGCCTCGCCCTGATCTGACGACGTTTGATTTTTTCTCCGCTACACCTTCGCGAATATCTCCAACGACAACGGTGCGCGCCAGACCAGGCGCCAAGACACTTCGCGAGGATGTTGCGATTCCCTGCCAGCGAGGAAGCCAATGCGCGCGTTGCTGCGTTGTACTACTAACGCCATCGCTCAACAGACTCATGCGTAACTAAAACTTATGGTCAGCGAAACGACGCGCCTTAAGAAATCAGTAACCACGCTTTTCTCGGCGCGTTAGCGGAAAATATTCGGCCCTTCTACGTCAATCTCACTTCGATAGTAGGATTAAAAGGATCTCCCGGAACAGCTCAAAGGAATGGACATTGGCTCAAGAACTTTATCAAGGCGGATGCACGTGCGGGCAGGCCCGTTATCAGATGTCCCGAAAGCCCATGTACGTCCATTGCTGCCATTGCTCATGGTGCAGAAAAGAGTCAGGTGCGGCCTTTGGGCTTAACGGCATGGTCGAGGGCAACGCGGTGGAAATGATAAGTGGGCAGGTCGAGATGATTGACACACCAACTGCCAGCGGCCGCGGGCAAACAATCTCGCGTTGCCCGAAATGCCAGGTTGCGTTGTGGGGAAATTTTAGTAAAGCGGCGCAAGCGATCCATTTCGTCAGGCTCGGAACGTTAGATGAGCCCCGGTTCGCACCAGACGCTCACATCTTTACCTCGACCAAGCTGCCGTGGATTAACCTGGATGATGGCATCCCGTCATTTCGCGAGTTTTATGTGAAATCAGAAATGTGGTCTCGGGAAAGTATCGAACGTTATGACGATGCCCTGCGCAAGTAACGTAATGGCTGCGGTTTTCGAGCCAGTTTATTAGCGCGAATCCGACTATGAAACGTCGCAACGCCGGCCCGCGATTGGCTTAGCATCTTGGGACAAATCTCTCCGGATTTTTTACAGACTCGCCGACGCCACCAAATGAATCCGACGGCGTTGTCGCTATAGCTGAGCGCTCATCGAGTCTGAAGTTCCGCCACCGATTCTTTCAAAGCGCGCAAAGCCGCAGCGGTGCGGGTGTTGACGTTTAGTTTGTAGTAGATATTTTCCAGTCGCGTTTTAACTGTCGAGACACTGATACTCAAAGTCTCTGAGATTTCGATATTGGTTTTGCCTTCTGCTAATTGCACCAACACATCAGCCTCGCGGCGGCTGAGTTCGAACCGCCGCATCAGCGCAAATACGGCAGCGTCGCCGGCGGGTCGGCTACTGCCGTCGGCCTTGCCGATTCGCAACGTGTCGAGCTCGGTGCGGCACTTCGCATTGCGATAGGCCTGTACGAAGTGCGGCCGCAACATTGTTAGAAGCGCCCGTTCTTGCTCGGAGAAATCTCGGTGACGGCGGCTGATGGCGAAGAACACAAGCCAGTCTTCGAGCCTCTGGCCGATGGTCAATTGGTAACGCACATCGGCGAGCGGGCGATAAAACTCACTGTAGAGCCCTGAGTTTCGCCACCGGCGTTGGCCGACAAAATCACTGGTCTTCACCGCCCGGGTATCGCGGCCTTCCGCGAGCAGGTGGTGCTGGATGGACGGATGTTGTTCAACGTGGTCAAAGAAGCGCGGGCGTAACACCGCGAATTCCTCGATAGGCTCGCTCAGGGCGCTGAGGGAGTCCCCGTTGGCGAGGTTGATCTCGTTGTGGCAGCACAATTCGCCGCCGAACTGTCCGCGCACTACTTTTAGCGCACGTGAGCGGAAATCTTCCACGCCCTCGGCGCCGTAAATCTCAAGTAGAACTACGGAGAGGCGTTTTGAATCCGCGCTCGTCAGCCTGCTCATAGCGCTACATATAACAATTGTTTTCGTGCACGGCAATCGGACGACGCCATATTGGGCCGTTTGGCCGATAGCCGGAATCGACCGAGCTGATAGCTTCAATACCGAACTACCGCACCTAAACGAGCCGCGGACGCGTTGCGAACTAGTCGCACGAAAATCTGCGCGGCACCTACTCTAAGTAGTACAGGAGACGTGTCATGACTTATCGCCTTCGTCACGAAAAGATTGCGTATCGCGTCGCGACATCTACGTTGCCTCGCCAGGAGAAAACCATGGCCTGTTCGCACTCACCGTCGATCGCTCGATTCATCGCCTCGCCAGTACGACTATTCTTGCGCAACCTATCAAAGGCCCAAGTAGGCGCGGTTCTGGCTTGCTGTTGCCTGGTAAATTCGGCTCTAGCTGTTCCCATAGCGCGATACTCATTCGGACCGAACGTTGCCAACGCCACGCCCGGGCCTGATCTGATGGGACCTGGAATAACGGGATCCGACCTCGCCCTATTCCAGGGCAATGTGACGTCAGCTTATGGCTTCGGAACTAGCCATTTGCCTTCTGGAGGAGCTTACGCAGGCACCACCGGTGGCTGGAGCGGTTCTTTTAGCAACTACTTTGAAGTGGTGTTGACCGCGGCAATCGGTGTTACTTTCCAAATCACCGAATTCGAAGCGGTAACCGGTTCGTTTGGACCCAACGGCCACAATCAAGGCATATCTTTCGCGCCCAACGGCGCAACCCCCTCGGGAGCCACGTCAATTTGGGGCCGAGCCGGAGGAAGCACCGGGTTTATTACGGTGAATGAGGGCACATCCGGTTGGGGAACACCTCAATTCAACAGTTTCAGTTCACGAGCGGATCTCACCTCTGTGGCGATCCGTTTCAACTATTCGCCCATCGACACCGCGAACGCTGGGTTGGTTGTCGACCACTTGTCACTCAGCGGCAATATATTCGGTGCTACCCGTGTTCCGGAACCTTCGTCGTTGATCATGCTTTTCACCGGACTCGCAGGATTTCGCATGCATAGACGATTCTTCCGAACAAACCTGTAGGCCTCCCCATCAAGTGGATGAGCCAAGAAGGTACGCCACATCCACATCTAGTGCGTGCGAGTCAGGGCCACCACCCAATTTTCACACCGTGAACCGGTCGATGCGGTTGCGCCATTCCATTCAGGTGTAGCGACGCTGGCTGGCAGTTTTGTGTCGGCCAAAGACGGGTCGAGCGGAGGAGGACAGTAAGGATAAGAATCAAACAGGCCGGCTCAATCATCGTATTCCTTGCTTCGCTGTAGATGAAATAGCTAACAATCTTTTACAAATCGTCGCGGCCGTGTTCATCGTTTATGTGAAAAAATGAATGACTAGAATAAGTAGCCGCCCCGTGCGCTACACAGAAGAAAACGAATCTCATTTCATATAAGACGAACAGGGGATAACGACATGCCATTGCGGCTCATTGCGCTTAGCGCACTCAGCACGGTATTTTGGGTTGGTTCGGCCAGCGCAGGGATAATTGCCACCTTTAGCGATTTTTCAAGTTTTAAAGCAGCGACCTCTCAAAACCAGGTCGTTGAAGATTTTGAAGCGCAGGCGACCGGCAAGCGCGGGCAGTTGCTCGATCTCGCCCAAGTACGAATCGAGAATGTCGTGGTCGGCTCTAACGAGCTGTTCATCGCGCCTGATGGGCAGACCAATTTCGGCCCTGACGCATCGCCGTCGTTTACCGCCAACACCAAAGTTTTGACTGGCAACGGTGCTGACGTGTTTGATATCTTTTTCAAAAACCCGACCAGTGCGTTCGGTTTCGACACCTATGTAAACAGTATTTCGCCCGGCGAAATGGTTTCGGTTTTCGACTTGAACGACACATTGCTCGGCGCCTACCAAATCAGTCACGCTGCTAATGTCGTAGGGTTTTTCGGTGTAACTGCGAATGAAGTCATCGGTCGGGTGCGCTTCGATTCCGGCGGTGGTGCATCTCTTAATACCGGCATCGACAACATCGTCACAGGCGTTGTACCGGAACCGGCGTCGCTGTCGCTGCTGTTGCTCGGATTCGCAGCGGGGGTGCGCGCGCGCCGCGCTTGAAACAAACATAACGCTTCGCGCCAGGATCAGTTAATTACCCGGAAGCGTCGGCCTCGGGCACCTTGTTAGGTAAAGACTTTTTCGCAGTCTATAGGCATCTCTGCGACGCTCTTCTGGTTAGGATGCTCGAACAAGTGTCGCGAAGCCTGAATAGGATTCGCCACGGTCTTTAATATGATTTACCTGAACGTAGTCATCTCGTTCAGAGCCGTCATAGCGACCCGGATTAAGACAGCACGATTCAGACCGGGAACCCGACTAACAAGGACTGGGGTCGTTTCGGCCTGATTTTTCGTGCAGGTATTTCTCGTCCCGAACGGTGCGCCCGCTGCATTTGAACCTGAGCTTCCGAGGGATAAGCTTTCCCGGTCTTGCTGGTGCGCTCAAAATGAAGCGTGGTTTGTGTGATTCTTAGTTCGGATGATGTGACTCCACAAGATAACTCTACTACGAGGACAGCGAATTGCATGTCCTATTATTGCTATGGTGGTTACGCGCCTGATCGCCACCGGTCCGGAATATTTTCAACACCGCTTCTGATTACTCTCTGTCGCAATTTTAATTTCAATACGATGCGTCCAATACAGATGTTTTTTCTGGTGGGGTTGTTCGCTATCGCAACGACGGCGTCCGCCGATACCGGGGCAGTGAGTAGCGAGCTTGGCGCATTCGATAAGGCGATGCTCAACATCCTGTCACGTTGGAAGATTCCTGGTGGCGCTCTTGCCGTCACTCACAACGGACGCTTGGTGTTGGCGCGCGGTTACGGATTTGCTGACGTCGAGAAAAAGATTCCGGTGACGCCGCAGTCCATGTTTCGCATCGCCAGCGTATCTAAACCCATCACGGCAGTTGCGGTCATACACCTTATGGAAGCCGGCAAAATCGGGTTGGACGATCAAGCCGTGGCGCATTTGCTCACGATGCCGGATATCGGGTTTGCGGATAGCGATCCACGCTTATGGGATATTCGGGTGCGCGACCTGTTGCAACACACGGCCGGCTGGGATCGGGAGGTTTCTGGCGATGTGATGTTTAGCCCTCTGAATGCTTACAGCCAACCCCACGTACGCCTTATCAATACTATGTTTCAGCGCCAGCTCGACTATGCGCCGGGAACACGCTACGCCTACTCGAATTTCGGGTTCCATCTACTGGGACGGATTATTGAACAGCTTACTGGGGAGACCTACTACGATTATGTTCGCCAACAAGTGCTTGAGCCGGCCAACATAAGCGCCATGCGTCTCGCGGTACGTGGCGCCGAGCGTAAAACCAGCAACGAAGTGACTTATTACCCCGGCCACAACGAAGACGCACACGGCTTCAACATCGAATCCATGGATGCCCATGGTGGTTGGCTGGCCTCGGTGGTTGATTTAGCCAAGTTCATGACATCAATAGACGGCAACCCTCAACCGCCGGATCAAATATTGCTCGACTCACTCACCAAACTACTTGCGCCGCCAGTAATGGCCGGGAAGCAAGCGGGCAACCATGCATCTGACGCATGGTACGGTCTCGGTGTTGGCATTTTTCGTTCCGGCAAAAGCGCGAGCTGGTCACACGGGGGCAGTCTCCCTGGGTCCCTCGCCTTGGTGGTTAATACCGGCACCGCCACGACGTGGGCGGTATTATTTAATGGCCGGCCGAGCGCTGGAGACGCCACGCTCGACGACATCAGCAACCGGCTATGGCAGGCGTCTAACGGTATATCGGACTGGCCCGAACACAATCTCTTTGAATAGCCAAAAGTGTCTTGTTAGTGTGGCTGCGGCCCTTATGCCGCTTTGAGCGCTGGCATTATTACGAAGACAAAAAAGGCGAGCGTGTAATAGCAAACGATGGCTGACCAATAGTAGAAAGGTGATTCCGCTCGCGTGTAGGTTCGCCAATGGGCCCCCGATTTGCCGCCAACCTCTCCTGAAATCAAACCCCACGTGGCATACAGCGCGAGCATCATTGCGAAGAACTCAAAAAAATCCATCATGGTTCTCTCTTAAGCTTATGGGGCCTTAAGCCGGTGCGAGTAAGGGTCTCAGGTCTATTTTCCGCATTCCACGTTCCAGGAAATGGCTAGATAAACATGACGCCTTCTCCTAAGGATTCTGCATCTTCAGACACCGAACGCTACGTTAAGCCGCCCTTGTCGGCGACTGATTTGAGCGGCACCGTAGGTGAAGGAGCAATCAAGCGCCGGATTCGGCAGTTTTGTTAGGTGTTCGTTGTGTCGTCTGGCCCCTCCGTTTCCCCATGGCGCTTTTGAAAATAGATTGATGTGGCGGCCAACACAAACAAGGGAATCAACGAACCGAAGATATACGCGCGATGGAAGATGGACGCTTTATGCCCGAACAGCTCCACCGCATACACAGCGAACGTTCCGCCCAAAGCGATGGCTGCCGCGAACAACAGCCCGCTCCCAATACCTCCACCCTTCGAAAACAAGAAATGGCACAGTGGAGCGACGCAAAACAGACTAACAATTGCGAACGCCATGTATCCAAGAATAAAAATCGGTGCTTCAACAATTATGGGGATATAGATCGAGTCCGGTCTGTGCATCAGTTGAACCGACTCGGAAATCGTGAACGCCCCTGCTGCAAACAGCGGGGGTTTCAGCGCGGATCTAATAGCGCCGAGGATATTCACAATGCACTTAACGCAAAGCTGAGCCGCGCTTGACGGCGACCAAACGGAGCGGCAACTAAGCGAAAAGGGTGAACACGCGCCTGCGCCAGCACGGGGGCCCGCTTCTTCAGTCTACGGATTTCCGCACTCTCAGCCTTCGCACGGTCAACGCCATCAACGACCTTAAATTGGCTTTTCGATAATCTATTGAATTGCGAGCGCCAGTTGTAGATCTGGCCGACATGAGTCCCAAGTTCCTTGGCAAGGTCGGTCACCCTGCTGCCAGGTTCGTCTGTTAGCTGCGCCGGCTCGCAACGAAATGCGTCGGGATACGCTTGGGTTTTCTTCTTCGGCATGCTGACAACTCGGCTTGCATCTTAATCTGATGCATTAGGGTGTCTATTCTCCGTGGGCAACTCAGAAACAGTACGTTCGCGTAAACCACGCACGTTAGCGCGTCCGAAAGAGGCCCAGCAAGCCGGAGTATGCTTTACGCGCTGGTTATTTTCCGGCCGCATCCTGATTCCGGTGCCCACGATCAGATAGTGCCTCGGGTAGTCGATCGAATATAAGAGCTGTGCCAGTAGTAATTTCGTAGTGTTCAATTTGTCGTTTGAAGAATCTCGCACTGCCGGGATACATATTCAATGTCGCAGCTACATCCGTTAGATAATTATTGAATGTGTAGTTAGTTATAAGCCCCTGGCTGTGAGCTCTTGTTACCGCGGACCAAAGATTTATGTTTAGGCCTACGAATGCAATAGCTTGTTGTTCCTCTCCAGGGCTAAAGTCAGAAGCATCCGCGGCCAACTTCGCCACCAATGATGCGTATTCCGGATTATCAGTTATGCCTTTATATATTCCGTTAGCCGCTTCTCTCAACGCAATTTCAGCCGAAGCAATCGCTATGCTGTTAGATTGGCGAACTTGACGAGCCAAATAGATTAAGGTTGCAAGAACAGCGATTGCACCAATAATTTCGCCCATTGCACCGATAGCACCCCAATTCATTGGTTATCTACCCACAGGTTTCAGTTTTCTCATCAAGAAATGTTACGCGACGCTCAGCTGGGCCTTGACGGCGACCGACCGGAACCGTAACGAAGAGAAGGAGCAGTCAAGCATAGGACTCGAGCGCCGTGTTAGGTTGCGGTTTGGAATCACTGCGAAATGACCTACCTGGGTAGTCTAGTCGATGGACGAATGCCTAGCCCGTGATGTAGGGGGAGCGCTCTATCTCGTCAATGAATCTTTGGAACCGGACGCTGAATGTTCGTCTTCGCAGCTCCCATATTCGGGTTGCGCCGGGCGTGGACAGCACAGATCCCTAAAAGTTAACTATCCCTTCCCAGACGCCCGCGTCTAATCGACCAGCCTCAGCTTGGTAGAACGCATCGTGGAATGACCGTAGGTTGATGGTGAATACCGATATCATCTGGATCCGCTCGCCTTCGGTTAGCCCATCAAAATCCTTCGTTCCTCTGGCCCATAGATCTGATACTTGCGGGTCGAGATACGGGGTGACGCTATCGGTGAAATTCTGTGTGACTTTGTGAATGGCCGCCGTCCTTATCTCGCTCGTTTGCTGTCGGATCTGTAGCGCCAGATACACGACGGAGATAACGACAGCAGCCAGTCCGACTACCTCCGCTACGGCGCTGATTGCATCCCAGTTCATTAACCCGCTCCAGCGACCTAACGCTCTGTTGCGCCGGGTGTGACGGCCACTGACCGGAGCGGCAGCGCAGGTGAAGAAGCGCTCAAGCGCCGGACTCGATCGACCAGTTAGGGGGCTTGGATTCACAATGTAAATGC
>DBBP01000003.1:94860-136560 GCA_002292285.1 Proteobacteria bacterium UBA981 | reverse complement strand
GACGGTGATGCAATTGAAGGTTTTTGCGGTGGCCGTTTCGAGCATCGTTTGCAGCAAACTGGCTTCTACACAGGCATCGGTAAAGATGTAGCCGAGCATGGTCGCCATGTCAGGGGCAATCATGCCCGAGCCTTTGATGATGCCGTTCAAGTTCACGGACTGACCATTGATCATGGCGGTGACCGTAGCGACCTTGGGAAATGTGTCGGTGGTCANNCGTCGCCATGTCCGGCGCGATCATGCCCGAGCCCTTTGCAAAGCCCGTCAGGGTGATATCGGCCTTGCCGATCTTCACCTTGCGTGACGCCGCCTTGGGAAATGTGTCGGTGGTCATAATTGTCGCTGCGGCATCGAGCCAACTGCACGGCTCAGCGCCGAAAACCGCCTTTAAGCCCGCCTCGGCACGATCTTTGGGTAACGGTTCACCAATCACCCCGGTCGAAGAAACGAATACCTGTTCCGGATCGCAGCCTAATTCAGCGCTCACCAACGACAAAATGAGCTGTACCGCTTCGCTCCCGCGTACGCCGGTAAATGCGTTCGCATTGCCGGCATTAACCACCAGCGCCCGCGCCTTCTCGCCGCGCAGTGCCGTGCGACACCATTCCACTTCATTCGATGGACAACGACTCTGCGTCAAAACCCCGGCGACCGCAGTACCTTCAGCAAGCTCAACGAAAGTCAGATCGCAACGATCCCAGTCTTTGTAGCGCGCATTGGCAATACGCGCCGTCACCCCCGCTATGGGCGGCAATTCCACAACGCTTGATGGCGCCAAAGGCGAAATGGTCGACACGATGATGGCTTCCTTCTGAAAACAGCTTACGACGCAGGGGCGACATGATAATGCCGCAACTAATTCGGGGACAGTTACTGTATTTCCAGTGCCGGAAATACAGTAACTGTCCCCGAATTAGGCGCAATTAGTTCCCGAACTAGGATTCCGTCGCGATCGCGGACCGGCTAATCAGCCCTTAGTCGAGGTACTCCAGACTGGCGCCCCGGCGGTGTTCCGAGGGGGACAAATCACTGCCCACGGTCGTGCTGGCCAAACTCAAAGTAAACGGTATCGCCCTGATTGTGGAGAATGTATTGCGTGCGTGCACCGTCCTTCAGCCGAGTTAGTTTAGTTTGTTCGGCAGCCGCAACTGCGGGCGTTAGCGACCCGGCGGCCTGATTCTGGTCAGACCTTGGCGGTTTGCTGGTGGAACCTGTCGAGAAACTTCCGGATTCCTCGGTGCCGGCCGGTTGAGCGACAGAGAGTTCGCGCTTCTCAATTGCTATACCACTCAGCGCACCCGAGGACAGTTTTGGTTGCTGGGCCGGAAGCAGAGCCACGAACTGCTGTTCGCGCAGAACGAGCGCGCAAGCATCCGCTAGGCTTGCGCCGAGGCGTTCACTATTTACACCCTCATCGGACACCGATTCAGCAGCAAGGTGTAACTCATGGTCACGGGCGGCGAGAAGCCGCCCAGCGGGCGTTCGCAATCGACAACTCACGGGCAATAAATTACGTTGAAAGCCTTCATTTGAACGCCCGTCTGCAGCGCCAATTTCGAAAAATATACCGCGTCGTGGCTGTCCGCGATGGAGTGGGCCGAGATTTATCTCCAGACGCAAATGAGCGGCGTCAGGATGCAAGGCGCAGCTGGTCTCGTCACACCAGCGCAAATCAACCTGACTCAATCCCGCCTGTGAAAAACCATCCGCAATGGCCATCCGAGTCTTGGCACGCTGACCCGGTTCCATCACGTCGACAACTGACGCTGAGCGAGGATGAACATCGACCACCATGCGTACGGCTGATGCGGGTTTGTCCTGCGCCGATGCGTAAATGGCGTGCAGCAACATCAGCCCGGCGAGCCGGCCGCTTCCGCTCAATCGCTTACCCAATGCGCTACGCACCAGAATTCGGCTGTGACCGCTCACGCCGGTCTTAAAGTCAGCATGCCTTCGCGCACAATGAAATCGACAATCGACTGCAAACCTTCGCCGGTCTTGAGGTTCGAGAAAACGAACGGTCTTTCGCCGCGTTGCGCACGCGTGTCGCGATCCATGACAGCCAGGGAGGCCCCAACGTGGGGAGCGAGATCAATTTTGTTAATGACCAGTAAATCCGATCGGGTGATTCCCGGACCACCCTTGCGAGGGATCTTGTCACCGGCCGACACGTCGATCACATAGATGCTGAGATCGGCCAGCTCGGGACTGAACATCGCACTCAGATTGTCTCCCCCACTCTCTACGATCACCAGCTCCAGGCCCTCTATGCGCTCGACCAGCATGTCGATGGCCGAAAGATTCATCGAAGCGTCTTCGCGGATGGCAGTATGAGGGCAACCGCCAGTTTCTACGCCCACGATACGGTCGGTTTCCAGCGCCTCTGATCGAATCAAAAACTCGGCGTCCTCGCGCGTATAGATGTCATTAGTGACCACCGCCATATTCAACCGACCGCGCAAGTGTTTACACAAAGCATCAACCAATGCGGTTTTACCGGACCCTACCGGCCCACCTATTCCGAGGCGTAGGGGATCGCCCGATTGCGAAAACAACACTGAAGCAGACATAACCTGGTCCTCTAAAATTTCAGGAGCGAAACAAACGGCTGTACTGGGTTTCGTGGCAGGCGCTGGCTATCGTGAAACCTGGACCACTGAATCCAATATTTTCATCACTAAGCGACTCTGCCTGCGCGATCCATGCCTCGCACTTTCCGCCCAATTCAAACAACACGCGTTGGGCGGCACTCTGGCCCAGCGGCATCAAGCGAGTCGCAGCCGCAACCATATTTTCCGCCCAGGACCACACATAACCGGCGGCCGCAGCCCGGGCAGGGATAGTCCAGTGCGCGCATATCGCGGCGAAAACAGCGATGTAGGAATTGGCCGCCGCCCCAGCCGGCGGCGAAAAATCCGGGGCAAGCGTGCGTAGCAAACGGCGCAAGGCCATCGCCATATCATGATCTTCTCGGCGCAGTTCACTGGTCTCACGAGCGCTCGCCAGTAACGCACCCCAATGAGCCACGGCATCGGGATCTGCTGCCACGGCCGCGCCGTGAACGCGCAACAGCAGCGGGAGTTCCAGACCACACAAACTGTGTTCTGCGTATCCGGTCAGCCAATCGCTTAGATCTTCCTCATCGGTGACCCAATCCATTTGCACCGCGCACTCGAGGCCCTGCGAATAACTGTAACCACCGACGGGCAGGGTCGGACTGATTAGTTGCCACAAACGAAGATCCGAGAGGCCCGGTATCCGCGTCATTGGTATGACAGACGGACTAGTCATGCTGGTGATGATGGCTGTGAACGCCAGGCGCGGTGCTCGAATAAGCGCCGCTTTCCGGCTCAAATGCGTACTCGGCCACGCTAACCAATAAGCCAAGGCCTCGCACCATTTCGTCCAGGACATGGTCGTGCAGATACACCAGAGCTTGTTCGCCCAGCTCAACAGCAACGTGGCGGTTACCCAGATGGTAGGCAGCTCGCAACAACTGCGCAGCGTCGCCCGTCGCAACCGAGACCGATTCATGCGCTGCAACGACGCGCACTACGATACCGTCGCCACCCAGCAGCGCGCCGTCACGCACGACACTGCCGCGTGGCAGGTTGAGTCCGGCAACTCGTCCGGACGCGAGACACAGGCGCTGGCGAGATTTTTGCCGGGCTTCGAATGGCAGGACCACGTTGTCATCCACGTGCGCGTCTGGCCCGCAATCTTCATCAAGCAATTCGCACAATACCGGCGCGGTCATTCTGGCAGTCCTCTTAAGCGGTTCAGAACAGGAAATAGCGTTGCGCCAACGGCAACAGTTCGGCAGGCTCGCAAGTCAACAACTGGCCATCGGCGCGCACCGCGTAAGTCTCAGGGTCAACCTCCATAACGGGCATGTAGTCGTTCAGTTTCATATCGGTTTTACGGATCTTGCGCGTATCACGCACCACGCTGATGTTTTTATTCAGCCCGAGATTCTGTCCGACACCCTCAGCCGCCGCAGCGGCCGAGACGAATGTCACTGAACTGGCGGTTAGCGCGCCACCGTAGGCGCCAAACATCGGGCGATAATGAACCGGCTGTGGGGTTGGAATTGACGCATTCGGGTCGCCCATTGCGGCAGCCGCAATCATCCCTCCTTTGAGAATCAGGGCAGGTTTGGCGCCGAAGAAAGGTGGCTTCCACAACACAAGGTCTGCCATTTTTCCGACTTCGACTGAACCAACATCGTGGGCGATACCGTGAGTAATGGCCGGATTAATGGTGTATTTGGCGATATACCGCCGCGCGCGCAGGTTGTCATTCCGCGCACTGTCGCCGGACAGGGAACCGCGTTGCACTTTCATTTTGTGCGCCGTCTGCCAAGTGCGGGTGATCACCTCCCCCACGCGCCCCATTGCCTGTGAATCGGAGGCGATCATCGAAAAGGCGCCAAGGTCGTGAAGAATATCCTCGGCCGCTATGGTTTCGCGACGGATTCGTGACTCGGCGAACGCGACGTCTTCGGCGATGCGTGGGTCAAGGTGGTGGCAAACCATCAACATGTCGAGATGTTCGTCGATAGTATTGATTGTGTAGGGACGGGTCGGGTTGGTCGAGGACGGCAGCACATTCGGCGCGCCACAGGCTTTGATAATGTCGGGGGCGTGCCCACCGCCGGCACCCTCGGTATGGAAAGTATGGATCGTGCGGTCGTTAAAGGCTGCCAGCGTGTCTTCGACAAAGCCCGATTCATTCAAAGTGTCGGTGTGGATCGCGACCTGCACATCGGTCTGTTCGGCAACCGCGAGGCAATTATCAATCGCAGCCGGTGTAGTACCCCAATCTTCATGCAACTTGAGCCCCATTGCCCCGGCAGTGATCTGTTCCAGCAGAGGTTCCGGCAAACTGGCGTTACCTTTACCCATAAAGCCGAGGTTCATTGGGAACGCATCGGCGGCCATAAGCATGCGTCCGATATTCCAGGGCCCGGGAGTACAAGTCGTTGCGTTGGTGCCGGTTGCCGGACCGGTACCACCGCCGAGCATGGTGGTGACGCCGGACATCAAAGCTTCTTCGATTTGTTGTGGGGAGATGAAATGGATGTGCGCGTCAATGCCGCCAGCGGTGACAATCATGCCCTCGCCGGCCAGTGCCTCTGTGCCGGGCCCTATAACAATGTCGACCGCGCCCTGGGTGTCTGGGTTGCCGGCTTTCCCTATCGCAAAAATGCGCCCGTCCTTGATGCCGATGTCAGCTTTGACAACGCCCCACCAGTCAAGAATCAAAGCATTTGTGATCACCAGATCAACGACTTCGGCAGCCGGGCGCTGGCTCTGCCCCATCCCATCGCGAATGACTTTGCCGCCGCCAAACTTTACCTCGTCGCCGTACAAACAATGATCGTGTTCGACTTCGATAATGACTTCCGTATCACCCAAACGGATCCGATCGCCGATCGTCGGGCCGAACATTTCGGCGTAAGCCGTGCGGTCCATGCGACTCATATGCTGTCCTCCAGCTTGCCCATGATGGCGCCCCGGAAGCCGTAAACGGATCGCTCACCTGCGTACGGCACCAGTTCGATAGTACGCGTTTGACCAGGTTCGAATCGGACTGCCGTGCCAGCTGGAATATCCAGTCTCATGCCGCGCGCCGACTCGCGATCGAACTCAAGCGCCGGGTTTGTTTCGTAGAAGTGATAGTGCGATCCGACCTGGATAGGTCGGTCGCCGCTGTTAGCCACCACCAGGGTCAACGTGGCGCGGCCGACGTTGAGTTCGATTTCGCCGGGTTCAATAAATAGTTCACCAGGGATCATCAGTACCGCCTCAGACTATTGGGTCGTGTACGGTCACCAGCTTGGTGCCGTCCGGAAAGGTCGCTTCCACCTGCACGTCGTGGATCATCTCGGCAATGCCATCCATCACGTCCTCGCGCGCCACAATCTTGCCACCTGCGCTCATCAACTCAGCGACACTACGGCCATCCCGCGCACCTTCCATAACAGCCGCCGAGATCAAAGCAATGCATTCCGGGTAGTTGAGCTTCACGCCACGCGCGCGGCGCTGTTCGGCGAGTTGCGCGGCCACGAAAATGAGTAGCTTGTCTTTTTCTCGGGGGGTCAGTTCCATACTTGGCTCCAATGGCCGGGACAAAAATAAACGGACTCAGGCACTATGCGTTGCCACCTAGGTTCGCCAGATACGCGGTCGGCATGGTGCTCGCCCAATCACCGACAGACGGAGCACAGCCCAGATGCCGTCGAGATAATCGCGGACTTCATCCGCGTCTTCGCCCAGACAACGCACGTTCAAAAGCCCGTCCAGTAAGCTGGCACCGCTCAGCACCTTGCTGGGAGCGACTGCGCGGACGAATTCCAGGACGCTTTCATCGGCCGGGTAGGCGAGCAGCGCGCCACAGATTTTTCGACCGGCCAGTCCCCAAGGGGCCTGCATATAGGCACTCGGGGCGTGCCAGTGCAGACGCTCGTTGAGTAGCAGTTTGCCGTCCAGGAACACGTTCAGCTGCTGATCAAACTGCCCGTTCGCATACAGATCGCCATGTGCCTGACGACCCAGAGTGATGATGTCGCGGCTAACGAAATGCGCGCGATCGTGCAGATAGATATTGTTCGTCGAACGGTAGTCGCTGGCACTGAACAGGATGGTGTCCTGCGGCAGCCATTCAAGGCAGGCATCCGCCGCAACCCGACAGGTCAGGTGCTGGCAAGCTGCGAGTCCGTTGCTGCGGTAAATTTTTCCGGATGCCGGCGTAGTGACCAGCGCTACCGCGCCAGCGTCGCACTCGAACGCGATACGTAGCTGATCACCGCCGACCATACCGCCGGGCGGATGGAGTACAACCACGTGTGCCGCATCGCCTTCCGGGTACAGCACATTCTGCACTGCGAGCGGACCGCTGCGTTCGCGCCGCGTCAGTACTGTGCGCCCCCGGCGCGCCTCGAACCCTAAGTCCAGTGCGGCGTCCCACGTCACGGCAGTAGCAGTAGGGGCAAGCATCACGGCATCACCGAAACAAACATTGCGGTACCAATGCCGATAGCGCCACAACCGACAGCACCGTTCAGCATCGCATCGAGGCGGGCACCGTAACGCTGGACGCGATAATTGGCACTCGACAACAGGCTGGCGATCACGAACATCGCCAGGATCACACCAACTGAAAAACACAACAGATAAGCGCACGTAATCCACGGGTCCCGCTGGTCTGCCAGCGGCACCAAGGCGAGTACTGGTGCGGCACCGGCCAGTCCGTGCAGACTGCCCAGGCAAACTATCCCGCGCGACGGAATTGATTCTGCGGACGGTCGCGTGGCGCAGTAAATCATTGTGCCGACAGGCCTGCGCAAGCTACCTCTCAGCAGGTAAAAGCCCAGTCCGCACAAAGCCAGCGCGACGAGCGACTCGGCGACGGCACCGAGCATCCATGGGAACGACCAGCCACCGATGGCAAGCAAAGTACCAATGCCAATCAAAGCTATCGCGTGCCCCAGCGACCAACGCATACCGTAACCCAGCACCGCGCGACGTGAGCTGGTGCCAGCACGCGATATGGATGTGACGGTCATCACGTGATCAGCCCCGCACGCATGCACGGTGCCAAACAACAACCCGGCGAGCATTGGCGTCCATGCGCCTGCACTGTTTAGAGTCGCTGTGCCAATATCAATCACAGTAAGACCTTGAGCGCCATCAAATCAAACCGCGAGATAGCGCTGAATCGTTTGTTCATCGAGTTCGTTAGCGGCTGCGGAAGCCACCACCCGACCACGCTCGAGGATGGTGAAATGACTCGCCAGGCGCCGGGCGAAAGGTAGTTTTTGTTCGACGAGTAAAACGGTCATACCGAACTCGCGATTCAGGCGTGTGATCACGTCGCCGATCTCGCGCACGATATTCGGTTGGATGCCTTCGGTAGGTTCATCCAGAACCAGTAGCAGCGGATCGAGTACCAGTGCACGCCCGATCGCGAGCTGTTGTTGCTGACCGCCGGACAAATCACCGCCACGCCGCGAAAGCATCTGTTTCAGGACCGGAAAAATCTCGTAAACCAACGGCGGGATCTCGCGCAGTCCGTCACGCCGCGCGGCCAGTGCGACGCGCAAGTTCTCTTCGACCGAGAGCAATGGAAATATCATCCGCCCTTGCGGTACATAGCCGATGCCGGCGCGCGCCCGTCCCTCCGGCGTGCTGCGCGTAATATCTTCACCGGCAAAGCGAATCGCGCCTGCGCTGATTGGCAACAATCCCATTATGCATTTCAGCAAGGTAGTTTTGCCCACGCCATTTCGACCACTCAGACATGCGCAACTGCCTTTTTCGATGGCCATCGAGAGATCCCACAGGATGTGACTCTTGCCGTAGGATTGATTGAGATTGCTGATCTCGAGCATCACTCCCCCAGATACACTTCGATGACGCTGGGGTCGTTCTGAATATCCTGCATCTTGCCCTCGACCAGTACGCTGCCCTCGTGCAGAACTGTGACGCGCCGGGCAATGGAGCGAACGAATTCCATGTCATGTTCGACGACTACGACCGAATGTGTCCCGGCCAACTCCAGTAACAGTTCAGTAGTTCGCTCAATTTCAGCGCTGGTCATGCCGGCAACCGGTTCGTCGAGCAATAGCAGGCGCGGCCGCTGCATGAGCAACATGCCGATTTCCAGCCACTGTTTCTGTCCGTGAGACAAGGTGCCGGCCACGTGTGCAGCGACTGCTTGCAGGTTAACGAGCGAGAGCACCTCGTTAACCGCGTCGCGCTGTTCGGCGCTAAGCGGTGCACTCAGCATTCGCCACACACCTTTGTTTCCGGCTGCTGCAAGCTCGAGATTGCCTTGTACGCTAAGGTTTTCGAACACGGTTGGCTTCTGAAATTTTCGCCCGATACCCGCTGCCGCGATGGCGGGCTCGTCCATGCCGAGCAGATTGATGCGGCTACCAAACCAGGCACTGCCGTAATCGGGCCGTGTACGACCCGTGATCACATCCATCATCGTGGTTTTACCCGCGCCATTGGCACCGATGATGCAACGCAGTTCACCGTCACCAATGGTCAGGTTGAGATTATTCAGCGCCTTGAATCCATCAAAAGTTACGGTAATGTCTTCGAGATACAGAATCGGCCCATGACGGGTATCGAGCAACGCCTCGGGAATCACCACTGGCGCAAGGAAGTCATACACGCGATCACGTTTTAGCAACGGTTCTTTCACGACGCGTCCTTGGAGCGCTTAAACAACCCGGCGAGCCCGCGCGGTAGTAACAGCGTGCTGACGATGAACAATCCACCCAGCGCAAACAGCCATACTTCAGGCAGCACCGCCGTGAAAGAAGTTTTGGCGTAGTTGACCAATACTGCGCCACCGGCCGCGCCCCATAAGGTTCCGCGACCGCCAATGGCGACCCAAATCACCAGCTCAATGGAGTTCAGTGGCTGAAACTCACTGGGGTTGATGATGCCTACCTGCGGCACGTACAGCGCGCCTGCAATACCGGCAAGCACGGCGGAGAACGTAAACACCCATAGTTTAAAATAATGAACCCGGTAGCCGAGAAAGCGGGCGCGATCTTCAGCATCGCGAATCGCAACTACCGCGCGACCGAGGCGCGAATTGACGATCGCCCGACAGGATACATACACCACGGCCAGGGACACGGCACTAACCACGAACAGTGCCACCCGCGTGCTCCCCGCCTGCAAGTCGAATCCGAGCAGATCCTTAAAATCCGTCAAACCGTTGTTGCCTCCGAACCCCATTTCGTTGCGGAAAAACGCCAGCATCAACGCGTAGGTGAGTGCCTGGGTGATGATTGATAAGTACACACCCGTCACTCGTGAACGAAAAGCCAGCCACCCGAACACAAAAGCGAGTAGGCCCGGCACCAGTGCGACCATCACCAGCGCGAACCAGAAATGGTCAAAGCCCTGCCAATACCAGGGCAATGCTTGCCAATCCAGAAAGACCATGAAATCAGGCAGCTCGGGATTTCCGTAAACGCCGCGCTCCCCTATCTGCCGCATGAGATACATACCCATGGCATAGCCGCCAAGCGCAAAAAACGCCCCGTGCCCTAGACTCAAAACGCCGCAATAACCCCACACCAAATCTAGCGCGATAGCGAGGATCGCGTAGCACAAGTACTTGCCGAGCAACGTTACGGTATAGGTCGAAAGATGAAGCGATGACTCGGGCGGTACCAGGAGATTGGCGACCGGAACCACCGCGATCAGCAAGGCCAGCAAAGTCAGCATCACCGAACCGGCACGATCGCTGTCGAACAAACGCATTAACATCCGCTCAGTTCTCCACCGCCCGTCCACGCTGCGGAAACATGCCGCGTGGTCGCTTTTGGATGAATACGATGATGAAAACCAGAACCACAATCTTGGCCATTACAGCGCCAGCCGAAGGCTCAAGAAATTTATTCGCGACGCCCAGGCCCATGCCGGCGATCAGCGTGCCCCACAAATTCCCGACCCCGCCGAACACCACGACCATGAACGAGTCGACGATATAGGCCTGACCCAGGTTTGGCCCAACGTTGGTCAGTTGGGATAAAGCTACACCGGCAACACCAGCCACTCCGGCACCCAACCCGAAGGTCATGGCATCGACCCAACTGCCGCGCACGCCGACGGCACGCGCCATGGCGCGATTTTGCGCGACGGCCCGGACCTCAAGGCCAAGCCGGGAGTAGCGCAAAACGGCCATCAGTGCCGCGAACACGACGAGCGTGAAAATAATGATCGTCAGGCGGTTATAGGTCAGTGACAGCACACTGTTAATTTCTATCGAACCGCTCATCCATGAGGGCGTACTGACTGAGCGATTCAGTGGAGAAAAAATCGAGCGCACGGCTTGCTGTAAAACCAGGCTGACGCCAAAAGTCGCCAGCAAGGTTTCCAGCGGCCGTCCGTACAGAAAGCGAATCACACCACGTTCGATCGCGATGCCGACCAACGCGGCGACCATGAATGCGGCAGGCACCGCTACCAGCAATGACCAGTCGATGTGCTGGGGCATCAATAATTGAACCACGTAGGTGGTATATGCGCCGAGCATGATCAACTCGCCATGCGCCATGTTGATGACACCCATGACGCCGAATGTGATCGCGAGCCCAATCGCTGCGAGCACCAGCACTGAACCAAGGCTTAAACCAAAGAAGATAACTTGCAGAAATTCGAAGAACGCGACCCGCTGTTCGATCGCAGTGAGCGCACTGGCCGCGGCGCGGCGCGTATCGTCGGCAGTGTCGTCGGCCGCAACGAGCGCTGCGAGCCGACCGCGAGCGAGAGGATTGAGCGATCCGTGCAGCGTGTCGATAGCGTCGTTGCGTTCCTCGGTACTGGAACTTTCCAGATCAGCAATCGCCAGCGCTATATCAACTGCGTGCAATACATCGTCGTCGGATTCCGTGCTGCGCAGCTTGATCAGCAGCGCCCGCCCGGTTGCATCCAGAGCATCGGTCATCGCTTCAACGGCTTTGCGACGCGCAACCGGATCATTCGCTCCTAAAGCGCGGTGCGCGATCAATTCGCGCAGCTGCCTTCGAAGCTTGTTGTTCACGCTGACCCGCTTCAATTCGGTGCGTTTCAGCATGCCCAACGGAGCGGCCGTGACAGCGTCCTCTACCTCGTAGCCGGTTTCGATTTCGCGCACCAGGACGATGCGTTTAGTGCTTTTCGCTGACGACAAGCTGCCGTCGAGCAGAGCCTGCAGAACGATACCGGCGCGCTCGTGCTTAAGTTCCGATATGGCAGCTATTGCGCGACTCTTAGCCTCGAAATCGCGGGTGTTAAGCGGCGCCAGAACGCTCGCAAACGACACATCTGGGTCGTCGGCCGCCGATACAGGCACAGCGACCCACAAACTGACCAACACCAACAAGGTGAACATTCGCATAACGATAACGGGGCGGTAATCCAACGCTCGCTCCAAAGCAGTCGCACAAAGATTGAACAGTACGGAGCATGAATCGTGCCATCAAACCAGATCCGCGCATGACCGGCGGTGAGGGGTCAATAGTGCGAGTACGATTGGCCGGATTCTTGACAGCGGGTGCACGTTTATAGTGCGCGCATCGAGGCAGTGCCTGAAATTCGCACTGACAGAGTGCGGCGAAGCCCAACGTGAAGCACGTCGGTTTTCTTCTGCGCTTTTTTCTTCGGAATGACGAGACTGCCTGCGTCGACCGGCAGGATTCCGGGCGCGCAGGCAGTGCTCAGGGTGCGGTTATGTTCGAGAGTTTAGTGCTCAGTAGTTTTGACCCGAACACTTGCTCGTTTTGACGTTGTAGTTGCCGCACGCTAACGGTGCGCGCCAATCAGCAAGAATGTCGCGCGAGCCCTCCAGATAATCTGACCACGCATCGCCCACGACCGTACCCGGTGTTTCCCACACGGTGACGAACTGGCCGTCATCCTGAATTTCTCCGATCAGCACAGGCTTGGTGATGTGATGGTTGGGCATCATCGTAGCTAGTCCACCAGAAAGATTCGGCACTGCGACGCCAATTATTGCTTGCTGGACAGCGGCCGGTTCAGTGGTTCCGGCTTTCTTAACCGCTTCTACCCACATGTTGAAGCCGATGTAATGCGCTTCCATCGGATCATTGGTCACCCGTTTGTCATCCTTGATGAATTTGATCCACGAATCGATAAACGACTCGTTAACCGGTTCGTCAACGCTCATGAAGTAATTCCATGCTGCGAGATGGCCCACCAGCGGTTTGGTGTCTATACCAGAAAGCTCTTCTTCACCCACTGAAAAAGCGACCACCGGAATGTCCTCGGCCGAGATACCCTGGTTACCCAGTTCTTTGTAGAACGGTACGTTGGCGTCGCCGTTGATAGTGGATACCACAGCGGTCTTTTTACCCGCTGAACCGAATTTCTTGATATCAGAGACGATCGTCTGCCAATCAGAATGTCCGAATGGTGTGTAGCTGATCATGATGTCTTCGGCGGCTACGCCCTTGGCCTTGAGGTAGGCCTCGAGGATCTTGTTGGTCGTACGCGGATAAACATAGTCCGTACCTGCCAACACCCATCGTTCGGCACCAATGTCGTTCATCAGGTAATCAACAGCCGGAATAGCTTGCTGATTGGGTGCGGCTCCGGTGTAGAAGACATTCTTGGAAGACTCTTCTCCCTCGTACTGCACGGGATAGAACAGAAGCGAATCAAGCTCTTCGAAAACGGGTAGCACTGACTTTCTGGACACCGACGTCCAGCATCCAAACACAGCTGAGACGTCGTTCTGCGTGATTAGCTCCCGTGCTTTTTCGGCGAACAATGGCCAGTTTGACGCGGGATCAACAACCACCGCCTCAAGCTGTTTGCCAAGTAGCCCGCCTTTTGCGTTCTGCTCGGCGATCAACATCAACATCGTGTCTTTCAACGTTGTTTCGCTGATTGCCATAGTGCCGGAAAGTGAGTGCAGAACACCCACCTTAATTGTGTCGGCAGACCACGCCGGGGAAGTAGCGATCGCCAGAGCAGTCGCGGTCGCTGTTAGAAAGCTTTTAAATTTGTTCTTCATCATTGAAATATCCTGGGTTGAATTCTACGAATAGTCCGCTCGGGATCAGAGCTGGAGCTGGAAAGCGATTTTGAATGCGTCCACGCTCGCGCCGGCGGCGCCTGGCGAATAGTTCAACCCTTTGGTTGCTATGTCGCCGTGCTGATAAAACATGGACACGCGCGCGTTATGTGCATCGATGATGTAGTTCACGCCAACCTCAACTTCGTCGCGATCCGCGCTGCCATCGGGCATCACATCGGTATAACGGACATAAGGCTGGAATCTCCCGATACCTACCGTCTTGGGAAACAGGACCAGACCGACCACGGAGTACGAGTCGCCGTCGAACATACAAAAGCAGTCCGGGTCCGCGTACGCGCCGATGTTGAAATCAGAACTGAAGTTCTTGTATTCACCGTTAACTGTGAGAACCAGTTTGTTGGTCAGGGTTTTCTCAAACAGCAAGTCAAAACTCACTCCAAAAAAATCGCCGGGATTAAGGAATGAGCCGCTGCCGTCTTCCTGATATTGGGTAGCCACAGCTAGTGTGAAGATGTCACCACCGCCGCCGTAGTAAGTACCGCTGGTGTAATAGCCGGGGTTCTTCTCGACACTGAGGAAGTTGTAAGCCACGCGCCCGGCGTACATCAGGTTATCGTCCTGATTCGGACCGCTACCGGCCGAAGACTCGAGCCCGTTAAAAACGCCGAAAACGTATTGCAGTGCGCCTTCTGGACCCATCGCTCCCCACAGGTTCACACCGTGGTCGCGCGCATATACACCAGCCCCACCCGCGCCGAATTCGACGCTGAAATCGGATGGATAGAAAGGTGTTTTGTAGGCATCCCAGGTTGTCGAGTAGTAAGGGCCATTAAGTTCCTGGCGTTCAGCAGGTACCAACAGACGCCCGGCCCACAGGTTTATTGCTGGTGACCACTCGAACTTGGCAATACCATCAAGAAGAACGAATTCCTCCAGCGCAGAGTTACCGCAGAACACACATTCAGTATTGAGTTCAAATTTGATCTTTTCGTGGATCTGACCATTGACATAAATGCGAGCGCTTTGCAGATTGAAATCGCTCGACCATTCATCGCTACTGGGGGCCGCGTCTTCAATTGTTGAGAAATCAGCACGCGCAGCCGCACCAATGCTAATCCACTTCGTGTCATCGATCGCGATCTTGCCACCGGCTTCGGCATTGGCCGTGCTCAGCAGTAAACCAGCTAGCGCCAGCGTCAATCCGAGCCGCTTCGATCGGTTCATGGGGAGTCTCCTTTGAATTTAAAATTTTGCTTGTTGCCTAAACGGGCGGCAAAGGACAAAGCGATTTTCGTGCCAACACGGCAAATCGAATGAACATGCGCGTATACGGGGAAGATTCCGCAGACTTGAACACCCGCCGCACCGCACGGGTGCAGACTCAGGATGGTTTTGCCCCGACATAGAACAAAGTGCAGCACACACCATGTCCGACAAGACGATGTCGGGACGGCGGCAGTGGTGAAACTTGGTGTTCGTTGTTACGTGATATCGGAAACGACACCGGACGTTCGGCTTTAGATTACAAACGAGCTTTCGGCGATCAAGCTCCCGTACTTGCCGACAACGCTTCTTGATTGCTGTTCAGCGACAAGCAAATGTCTGGCCCGCACCGCTGCAATATTGATGCTTGCGAGTGCAGCGCAACCCAACTGCGTCATAAGTTCACAGGGACAAGCAGGAATTTCGGGACGAATTTCGGGGACAGTTACTGTATTTCCAGTGCCGGAAATACAGTAACTGTCCCCGAATTGAAGTGGGGCGAATAATTTTCGATTTCCCAGGCACATTCGCCGTACCTAAAGTAGCGCTAAGCGTGGGCACGGTCTTCCGGGCCGCTGCAAACTGGACGCGCTAGTTCGCGGTTCGCATTGACGCGATTGCAGAATTGCCGGGCGGCAGGGTTTGAGGATGAAACACTTTGCTCACAAATGGCGAGGTCATTGCGCGCAGCAGGGCAGCATAGTCCAGTTGAAAAGCGACTTCGCTACCTACCGGCAGTGCCCGTCGAGCAGACTCCACAATCAAATGATCACTGCTCGCGCCGAGAACCGTGACGGCGTTACTGCCAGTAAGTCCATCGGGATCGATGTCTTGAGCCCCGATGGCAAGAACCGACTGCAGGATATCGCCACGGTTCGGAACATGGCACTTCAGCCCAAATGCAGTTTGGGCGATGGTGCCTGTTGGTTGAGTAGGCTTGAGCTTCGATTCGATGACTTCAGCGAACAGTGTAAAAGCATCTGTAAACAGCCCAGTAACTGGTTGACGAAAAAGCGTCTCGCGCCCCAGCAAAATGGCCTCTCCGATCCGGAGATTATTAATCCGGCCGATTTCAGCCCCGGCAAAGAGCCAATTCAGGTTGGCCGAATTTCCCCCGGAGACAACGTCAATGGAGCATTCTGCCCTGGCCTCAGTCGCGTCAACCAGAGTACTCAACCGTGCCATGTTTTCAGCATCCGGCGTTACACCACTGCGGCAGGCCAGATTGGTTCCGATGCCCTTCAAGTGGATGTTCGGCAGACGTCGAGTGTCATCGACGACACCTGCGAGATCGCCAGGCATGATGCCTTCGCGCAAGTCGCCGAGCTCTACCATCAGGATCACGTGATGGTCGCGTCCAATTCTGCGGGCCTCAATAGATAGCTGCCGAATAACCTCTATGTCCGTGTTACAGCTCACATCCGCAGATTTTACGACGCGAAATGCTTGGCTCATCATTGGAGAGCGGATCAATGTCATTGGTGCGAGGACGTTCGCACGACGCAGTGATTCGATATTCTCGATACGCGAATCGCCGAGCGCTACCGCGCCCGCACGTAGCATCACCCGTGCAATATCAGGCGAACCGAGTACCGCTTTGGTAACCCCCGTCAATGAGATGCGGTGGCTTTGCAAGCGTTCGACGAGGGTTCTGGCGTTGTGGTAAATCTTGTCGAGGTCAATTTCCAGACGCGGCGCGCCTGTCACGCGGCAGCCAGAGATATCTCCAAAAGCTCTGGAAATGCGATAAACGCCATTTCAGCCAGACGCGCCCGCGAGCCCGACAGCGGATCAGTTACCGGCATCATCAGCTCATGCTCAAAATGCGCGATGCTATATTCGATTTCGCTCGTGCTCATATCTTCGTGATTCAGTGTCAGACCAATGACCTTGGTGTCAGAGAAGGTCTGTATCAGGTTGATTTCAGCGGCCGGCTTCGGCATTACCATGTTGTCGAAATCGCAGCGATGGGTTCGCTTCGGGGCATGCTGGAGAATCACAGCGTCCGGGCACGCACCGCGCAAGATAAATGCAGAAGACGAGAATGCGGGATGACTTAAAGCACCCTGCCCTTCGACGACGATGACATCGGGACGCTCGTTCTCATAAGCTTCGAGCATGGCGGCCTCAAGCTCGCCGGCGCAGAACTGTGATGGCGTTGCGTCCAGCGGAATCCCGTAGCGCGTGCCCTGGATCAAGCCGGTCTGGCCGGTCGCCACCATCACGGCGTTGATACCCCGTTCGTTGAGTACCCGGGTGAGTATCGTCGCGGTCGTCCGTTTCCCTATCGCGCAATCTGTGCCGAGAACAGCGATACGTCGGCACGGCAGTTCGGCGACCTTACCGGTGAACATGTGCAGATGCTTCTTCTCGCGCGGTTTGCGCACGTCGAAGATTGTGACGTTATTCGCCTCACTCGCCGCCTTGAATATTGGATCCTCGCTGAGAAACTCGTGCAGGCCGTTGACGATGTTAAGACCGTTGTTCATCGCCTCGATCACGATGCTGCGTTCGTGAATCGACAGCATGCCGCTCGAGGGTGCCATGCCAAAAATAAAGTAGTCGGGCGGCGTATCGGCGGTAGCGAGTGACGCGGCCAAATCGCGCAATACCGGAATGCCGCTCGCTTTGCCATCGAGCACCTCACCGGCATCGCGACCTGCATGCTCACTATCGATGACTGACAGAATCTTGTAGCGCTCGGAATGACGCACCAACCCGTTGGCCGTCTTGCCGTCGACCGCGCCAAAATTGGCTTCGCAGTAAACAATCGCGGTGCTGGGGCTTTCGCTTTTGCGGTCGGGTAGCGGTAGTTCGACGATTTTCTTGGAGGCGTCGTTTTGTGCAGACGGAACGGCGTTCGATATATGAAGTACAGGAGATACAGGCATGTCAGCCCCTCGAGTAGTGCTCAGAGGAGGCGACAGGATCGTGGCGACCAGCATTGGTCGCATGTCAACGAGTTGTCCCGACTAAGTAGATTCACCACGGGAGGGATCTCCTGCGGTGCCTAAAGTGCACCGAACACAATAACACACTATGCCCTTAACTACCGGACACGAGGCGACGCACAGCAAACCCCAATTCGGGGACAGTTACTGTATTTCCGAGTTCGGAAATACAGTAACTGTCCCCGAATTCGCTGGATGGACTGAGCTTCACGAAAGGAGTAGCTTGGCCTGAGCGCCCGACAGGACACGGGCGTACGGCGATATCTGACTGGAGCCCACGATGGCAGAGTCTTCCCTACCGGACGCGTTTTTCGATTTGAATCCCTATCTGGAATGGGCGCTGCCGAGCGAACACGCCCGCCGCGCAAAACGTGCGTCGACCAGCATGAGCGAAATTAGGGCCTTTTATGACGCAATGCTTGAGCGCATGGAAGCCGTGTTGTCGTTTCTAGAAAAATATCCCGCCGACGACCCGCCAGCAGACGTCGAACTGTTGTTTTTGCTCGCGACCGCTCTGGCCGAGATTGCGCCTGCGGTCGAGATGTACGGTGAGCAAACTGCAGACGGCATGGACGTGTTGCGTCTCAAGCCCGTGGATATTTACCCACAGCGGCTAAGCCGAGAACTGTAGATTTAAGGACCGAGATCGATGAGCGCACGAGCGAAACAAGCCCCGGCAAAAATTTGGCACGACGATTATCCGCAGCTCGGTACCGGCCCGCTGCCGATCGAGCCGTACATTTCGGAACAGCATTTTGAGCGGGAGCGCGACAAGATATTCCGTAAAGTATGGCTCAACGTGGGCCGCGTTGAACAAATCCCGCAGGCGGGCGATTACTTCGTCAAACCCCTCGAGATTTGCCGTACTTCGATTTTAGTCGCGCGCGACGACGACGGCGAGGTGCGTGCTTTTCACAACATGTGCTCGCACCGTGGTAATCGTCTGGTCTGGGACGACAAAGGTTCGAGCCGCGGTTTCGTGTGCAAGTACCACGGCTGGACTTACCGCGCCGACGGTTCCCTGCAGGCGATCACCGACGAGAAGCGTTTTTTTGATCTCGACAAATCCTGCCTCGGTCTGACGCCTGTTCATGTCGGGATATGGGAAGGATTCATCTACGTGAACGTCGATCCGGAACCGGTAGAAAGTCTCGAAGATTTCCTCGGCGAGGTCGGGCAAAGTTTCGCGGGCTATCCATTTGCCGAGCTCGCGACCGCTTGCTTCTCCTGGCAGGTCGAAGTCAAGGCAAATTGGAAAGTCGGTAAGGACGCTTTTCAGGAGGTTTATCACATCTCCTCGCTACACGGCCGCAGCACCGGTCGCATGTTCGCGAGCCCGGCCAATCCGTTTCTGAACGTCCACGAGGCCGCGTTATTTGATCCGCACGCGCGCATCTCTGTGCCCGCGAATCTTGATTGGAAACCGCACCCGGTCGAAGATTTAGCCAAACGATTCGGGATTCTGACGTTACAAAAACAAGGGATCTCGTCTGCCGGCATGCCGCCGGTCGTCAACCCGACGAACTCGCCGGACTGGTCGTTTTCAGGCTTCAATTGCTTCCCGAACACGTCGATTTTCGTCTCCGAAGGTGGCTTTCTAACCCACACATTCTGGCCACTCGCCGTTGATCGCACGCTGTGGGAAACGCGTATTTATTTCCCCAAGGCGAAAACCATGGCGGAGCGCTTCAGCCAGGAATACAGCCGTTCGACATTTCTTGACGGTGTGATGGCGGAAGACGGAGGAATTTTCGAGGCCACCCAAAGCATGCTTGCTTCGGGTGCGAAGACAGAATTTTATTTGAGCGATGAAGAACTACTCATCCGCCATCACCACAAAATTATCGCAGACTATTTAAACGCATGAACTCGCGCCTTTATGATGATTATTCCGGCACCACAAAAGTATCGTAAACATGCTGGGTGTCCAGATATTCCCTGATGTCTATGATCTTGCCGTCTTTGATTTCGAATACGAAGTGATATTGATTGTGGTAGACGCGGCCGTTGTGTAATTCGGCATCTGATTCCGCTTCGACTGCGACCCGGGAACCTTCACCAATCATCGACGTCGCCGCGATCTTCAACGCACCTTCGGTATAAACCTCTGTGACTTGTCCAAGCAAGTCCAGCATCTGCACGCGATCGTAAGTGCCGGATATGCCCTCAATCGTGCCGCTTACCCACCACCTCACGCCGGTATGTAAATGCGTGGCGATACGTTCCACATCGCCGCTCGAGTAGTCCGCCAGATAGGCTTCGATGATGGCTTTGTTGGTCTCGATTTCATTCATCGCCGGACTCCATTCGACTACTTCAATCACGCGCCAATCAGCTCTACGGTAAGGGTGGGATAGCAGGGCTAAACGTGACCCAATATTGCATGCGGTGACCCGGCGAGCAATCCACCGGGCGGCATTGCATCAAATTCTAGGCACCGACTATTATCACCCTGTCGTTTTCGCGCTCATGCCGAGGGAGTTGCTGCCAAATGCCAACCGAACAACTGCCCGAGGCCTTCGCTGATTTATGCCCCTGGCTCGAGTGGTCGCTTGCGACCGAAAGCGAACGTAGCGCGAAACGCCAGGCCAGCGCATTCGAAGACATCCAGGCGTTTTACGATGCGCTGCTGCCACGCATGGATGCGGTACTGACTTTTCTCAGCGACTACCCACCTAACGATAATCCGCAAGACGTCGAACGTTTGTTTCATTTATCCCTGTCACTTGCGGAAGTTGCATCAGCGGTTGAGAACTACGGTCAGGCGAGCGTCGTCGACGGCTATGACGTCGCGCGCTTCGTGGCGGTACATGATCAGGTTTAACGACCAGCAACAGGACTTGGATGATGGCCGCAGTCGAGCAGAGTAAGACGATGAAATGGACTGAACGCTATCCTGAGGTGGGCACCGGACCGTTGCCCGTTGCGCCGTATACGTCGCGCGATTATTTCGACAAAGAACGTGAGCTCATTTTCCGTAAAGTGTGGCTGAATGTCGGGCGGGTCGAACAAATTCCCAACCCCGGCGACTACTTCGTCAAAGAGCTCGCAATCTGCAACACCTCAATTTTGGTCGTGCGCGGTAAAGACGGCGCAGTTCGCGCCTTCCACAACATGTGTTCGCACCGCGGCAACCAGCTGGTATGGGACGACAAAGGGCATTGTTCAGTATTTGCGTGCAAGTTCCATGGTTGGGTCTACGGGACTGACGGCCGCTTGCGGCACGTGACAGACGAAGAAAGCTTTTTCGATCTCGACAAATCCAAACTCGGCATGAGCAAAGTGTCACTCGATACCTGGCAGGGCTTCATCTTTATCAACTGCGATGAACAACCGACAGAGTCGCTGCACGATTATCTGGGCGTCGATCTACAGGCCAGTATCGAGGGTTATCCGTTCGACAAGCTGTCTGGCAATTGCTTCTCGTGGTACACCGACTTGAACGCCAACTGGAAAGTCGCGTTCGACGCTTTCGCCGAGATTTATCACATCCCGACATTACACAAACGGATCATCGGCAAGGTCTATTCAAGCCCATCTAACCCCTGGGCGCACGCACTCGACTTCACCTTGTTCGGCAAACATGCGCGCGTTTCCCTGTCTGCGAACCCGGACTGGCAGCCCACACCGGTCGAAACCGTTGCCGGCCAATTCGGCGACGTGGTATTGCAACAGGTCAACACCGATGAGGCAGCCTTTCCGGCCGGCGTTAACCCGACCGGCTATCCGAATTGGTCGTTCGACGGTATTTCCATTTTCCCGAATTGTCTGATCTACGTGTCGCAAGGCACCTACCTTACGCACCTGTTCTGGCCGCTGGCTGAAGATCGCTGTCGGTGGGAGATTCGCACCTACGCACCGCCGGCGGACACACTCGCGGGCCGCTTTGCGCAGGAGTACGGCAAGTGTACGTTCCGCGATACGTTGCTGGAGGACGGCAGCACGCTTGAGCGGACACAGAAAATGCTCATGTCTGGCGTCAAAAAGGAGTTTTATTTGCAGGATCAAGAACTCGTCCTGCGCCATCGCCTGAAAGTGGCTGAAGGCTATATCAACGCTGGCTAGCCACGCATATTGAATCTAATTCGGGGACAGTTACTGTATTTCGGTGCCCGAAATACAGTAACTGTCCCCGAATTAAACGTGGCCCCGAATTCGACTTGGACTTAGAGAACTAGGCTCGGACCACCGTCATTGGTCCAGTTGTCGTTGTCGTAGTACTCACGCCACTCGTAGATTTTGCCATCCTCGGTCAGCTCAAACAGACCGCACACGTGTAACTTCAGCTGCCAGGTATTGCTGCCGTCCCAATCCCATTGGTCGAGGCGCTCGGTAACGACCCGATTGCCTTTACCGAACACGTGAATCAAATCGAACTCGCAACGTTTGGCCGGTTCGAATATTGAAGCGATCATTTTGCGGACGTCTGCCTTGCCGCGAATCGCCTCGAGTGGTTGGTTGAGGTAACACATGTTGTCGGCGCATTGCGCCATACACGCGTCGACGTCGAGATCGTCCCAACCTTTAAGGAACGCGCGCACGACTGCCTCGTTGCGCGCGACTTTTGCGTCTTTATCGTCTGCCATCGATCTGTCCTCACCGGTGGCGCAATGCCACCTGCTATTGTCCGGCCGCCACTCAGGCCACCGTGTAGTATGAATACGCTACTAGTCGAGATGCAGCGTCGGTCCACCGTTCTCAAACCACATCTTGTTGTCAAAATAGTCGCGCCAACCGCAAATCAGACCGGCGTCGTTGACGTCAAACATACCGATGCACGGCAGCTGGAGGCCCCAGCCCTTACCGTCAAAGTCCCAAAAATCCATACGCTCTGTCATCACCGTGTTGCCGTAACCGAAACAGTTGCGCAGCTCCCAGTTAACCGCGCACGACAATTCCATAATCCCTGCGACAATCTTGCGCACATCGGCCTGGCCGACAACCGGATCCAGGGGCTGGTTGATGTAGACGATGTCATCAGACAAACAAGACATCGTCCAATCCGGATCGACCGCTCCCCAGGCATCGATAAACTCGCGCACTTTGGCAACGTTGCGCTTGACCGTTTCCGAGTCCGACATAAGGCCTCCCGTTAGGCTCACTGGTAAAAAAGCTAAGTATCGACGATAGGCGGGCCAGCGCTGCGAGCCAAGAGACAATCCTGCCAATTTCTGTTACTTTGATGACACACTCCGAACATGCCCAGACGACAAATGGACACAGCCTCCATTGAACAACTGCCCATGCCGATTACTTACGGCCGGCATTTGCTACGTCAGTTCAACCCCGAACAACTTCTCGCGGGCACCGGCTTAACACCAGCGGATCTCGAAGATCCTGGCCGCCACATCACGGTGCGGCAGGCCCTGCAGTACATCCACAACACCATCGCATTAGCGGCAGAACCGCATTGGTACCTGAGCTGGGCCAGCACCCTGACCGATCACTTTCACGGCCCCATCAGCATCGCCTTATTGAGCGCGCCAACACTCGGTGACGGCATCGATGCCTTTCTGCGCTATTTCCCCGGGCGCATTCCCTACATGCATATGCAGGGCCGGCAGGATGGCGCTGACTTCCTTGCGGAACTTTGCCCGCTGATAGAACTCGGTATCGGCAAAGCCCTGCTGGTTGAAACGCCGCTCGTCATTCTTCATCAGCATCTGGACACGGTCTACGGCGTTGATTTCAGTCAGGCTCACATCCGACTTGATTACCAGGCGACGCTTGATGCGCAACACTACGAGCGCTATTTCAAATGCGAGCTGCGCTTCGACTCGAGCTGCAACGCGCTGGTAATACCGCAGGGCTGGCGGGGATTGCGCAATCTCGGCTACAGCGAATCAACCTGGGCACATGCAATCGAGCAGTGCGAAGCAACGGTGTCGTCGTCGCGAGAGCGCGAAACGCTCGGTGATATTCGCGCTTGTTTGTGTCATTCATTCGCCGATGCTGAAAGACAGCGCCCATTGCCCACCCTTGAGACCATTGCCAGCAAACTTCACCTTGCGCCGCGCACGCTGATTCGCCGACTGCGGCGTCTGGGCACGAGCTATCAGGCCATCACGGACGAATTTCTGCGCACTCGCGCCGAGGAGTTGCTGCACAACAACGGGATCACTATCAAGGAAGTCGCGCTCAGTCTCGGTTTCGACAACCCCGCCAATTTTGGCAAAGCATTCAAGCGCTGGTGCGGTGTATCACCCGGCCAGTATCGTTCCAGCCTGAGTCATGGACGGCGTCACGTGCGTTCGTAGCGTGGGCTGGAGGACACCGATTTATTCTGTCACCCAAGGAGTAGGCGGACATGCTGATGGCGATTATAGAATATGAAATGAACGCTGGCGTGGAAGAAGAGTTTGGCGGTTTGATCGCAGGGCTCAACGCGCAACTCGAAACCATCGACGGCTTTATCAGCGCCGACCCCGCCAGTAGTCTGAATCACGCTGGTCTGATGTATGAGATTTCATACTGGCGCGATGCTGACGCGCTCGCAGTATGGGCGGCCGACCCGCTCCATCAGCAAGCGATGCAGGCCGGTCGTGAGCGATTGTTGAAGTGGTATCGGATCCGCGTCGCGGAAGTCGACAGGGACTGGTCAGTCGGTGACATTCGAGCCGACAACCCAGCGGCGGCTTAGTGGCGCCGCGTTAGTTCCCGCCCGCCCCTCGCAGCGAATTGCGAAGGGCGTACAATCAAAGACGAAAAATAGAGAGAGACGAACATTATGAGTGCCAACCCGAAACCCATGCAGCCCGGCTTCGACTTGTACGATCACGAGATTACGTGGCTTCCGTTTGCCGGCATCGAAAACCTTGAACTGTCGCTCTTCGATCTCGACGAAGAGCGCAAAGTGGTTGATTTAATCGTACGCTTTGCGCCGAACGAGACCGTCACCATGCACAATCACCTGGCGCAGACCAATATGTTGATCATCCAGGGTGAGCTACGCATGTATGAGCCAGACGGCAGCATCCGCGAAGTGCGCCCTGCCGGCCGTTACTACCGTGGCACCACCGGCGACACCCACAGCGAAGGCGGCGGTCCCGAAGGTGCGGTGGTGTTCTACAGCATGCGCTGTGACAGCGGGCCGAACATACTCGAAGTGATGGACGACAGCGGCACCGTGCAAGCGATCCTCACGATGGATGATGTACGCGGCGCATGGGACGCTCAGCAAGCCATGTAGCTTGAATACGATGCGAAAGGAGGGCACGGAGCCGACTTATTCTAGTCGTTCCGTGCCCTCTGACGACTTGCCAATAGAGGAGGCCTGCGATGGCTGAAGCGATTATCCTTACGCCTGAGACGCGTCCGCGCGAACTCAACGTGATCGGTGAAAAAATCACCATCCTTGCAAACAAAGCACAGACGGACGGCTACGAATTGTTCCTGCAAGACGGCGTCGCCGGAGTCGGCGCACCACCGCATTCTCATGGTTGGGACGAATCATTTTTTGTTCTCAAAGGCAATATCGATTTTGGTGTCGGCGAGAAGTCGATGATCGCAACCCCAGGCACGCTGGTGCATATCCCGGCAGGCACGACGCACTGGTTTACCTTTCAGGATGACGACGGCGAAATGTTGTCCATCACGGGTGTCGGCAGCGGCGCATCCGAATTTTTCTCACAAATCGATCGCGACGTGGCCGGTCCGGAAGATGTCGAAAATCTTGGCAAGGCGGCTCACGACCATGAGGTCACGTTCCCGGGCGCGCCTGGGTAATCTAATTCGATAAACCCGGCATAGAGTCCTTGCCGTCGCGCGCATCAAGGCGCCCTCCTGATGGTATTGTGTCGCCGCGTCGGACCAATCAGGAGTCAGCGCTTTGAGCTCGGACGTTCTCTACGATACGAACAACGCGATAGCCACGATCACCCTTAATCGGCCGCGCTTTTTCAACGCTCAGAGCTGGAAGCTGCTCGAGGAACTGGACTTAGCGCTCGAACGCGCCGCCGCGGACCCGAACGTTCGTGTTGCCGTGGTGCGAGGTGCCGGTAAACACTTCTCATCCGGGCACGATCTCGGCACACCTGAACAACTCGAAGACGA
Source organism: Proteobacteria bacterium UBA981 (assembly GCA_002292285.1). GTDB lineage: Bacteria > Pseudomonadota > Gammaproteobacteria > UBA981. The sequence continues at coordinate 110,725 of DBBP01000003.1, read as the reverse complement.
AGCCAGCCGCGCAGGGATCGTCGGCCGCGGTGAAGGCATCGAGTTCTATGAACAGTTCCGTAAAGTGAATCTCGACTTCACCCTCAAGTGGCGCAACCTGCCGATTCCAACAATCGCCATGGTGCAGGGTTACTGCATTTACGGCGGCTGGATGATCGCGGCATCGATGGACGTCATTTTCGCGGCGCGCGATGCGCAGTTTCTCGCCGGCCTGTTCGAATACTTCTCAGTGCCGTGGGACATCCCGGTGCGTAAAGCGAAAGAACTCATTCTCGAAAGTCGCTTTATCGACGCCGAGGAAGCCCACGCGCTTGGCCTCGCCAACCGCGTCTACGACCTCGATCAACTCGAAACGGAAACCTATAACTACGCCGCCCGTATCGCCGAGAATCCACGCGCCGCAGTACGCATGGGCAAACTCGCCGTGAATAAGGCTCAGGACGCACAAGGCTTTAGCGCCAACATGGAGGCAGCTTTCGCCGATTTCATGCTTGCCCATCACACCGGTAACGGCTGGCAACGCACTGAAGAGCGCCGCCTCGGCGGTGTCGATCTCGCGCTGCGGGGCTTACGTGGCGAACGGGCTGGCCAGACACCAACATCCTCGCCCAAGGCGAAAGACAGCTAAATAAACTCTGCTGTTGTCCAAGGGCGAGATCGCTTAGTTTGATAGCCATTCACGCGGCGTAATGACGTCCATGATTTTACTTTGCAAGGGAGATAACAATGGCCGGTGGCGATAAAAACAAGGGACCTTCAAAGGTCGGGCAAATCGCAGAAAAAGTATTCGCCGATTTGGGCGGCGCGATGAATACCGGCATGGTGTGGCTGGGCGACGAGATGGGGCTGTACCGCGCTATGCACAAGGCCGGGCCGCTCACCAGTACCCAACTGGCCGACAAGCTAGATATGTCCGAACGCTGGGTTCGCGAGTGGCTGCACGGTCAGGTGGCTGCCGGTTACATCGAATACCCCGGCAATGAAAAGTTTCTGTTGTCCGATGAGGCAGCAATGGTACTCGCCGATGAAGCCAGCCCGGCATTTTGTGCCGGCGGCGTCAGTCACATCCCGCAACTGATGGGCGACGTACTGCTGCGCATTCCGGAAGCGTTCAAAACCGGCGTTGGCTTGACTTATGACGAACTCGGCCCGGAGGCTGCACGCGGTGTCGAGCGCTTGCTCGCCCCATGGTTTCGCCACAAATTAGTACCCGTCGCCCTGCCCGCTCTGGACGGCGTGGTGGCAAAACTCGAGCAAGGCGCACGGGTCGCCGATCTCGGCTGCGGCGCCGGGGTTGCCTTGCTTGAAATTGCTAAGGCCTATCCAAAATCGGAACTGCATGGCTACGACATTTCGCAGTACGCGCTCGAACGCGCGGCCGCGAATAAGGCTGCAGCTGGAGTCAGCAACGTGACCTTCCACGACGCAAAAGTTGAACCGATGCCGGGTGACGCCAGTTTCGATTTCATTACCACCCTCGATTGCATTCATGACATGGCGCATCCGAGCGACGCAATTCGCGCCATCAGAAACGCGATCAAGCCGGACGGCACCTGGTTCATCGCCGACATCCACTGCGGCGAATCACTGGAAGAGAATCTGGAAATGGCGAATCCGATGTTGCCGATGCTGTACGGCTTCTCGGTGCTGTGCTGTATGTCGTCCAGCCTTTCAACCCCCGAGGGCGAGGGTCTGGGCACGGTAGGATTCGGCGGCGCGATGGCGAAAAAAATGACCGGCGAAGCCGGCTTCTCAAAGTTCAAAATGCACGACTTCGACAATCCGTTAAACGCTTACTATGAGGTTCGAGTCTAATCAGGCGGAACGCTTAACGCGCGCAGACCGACACAACAAGTAGCGTGCCTGCCGATTAACGCGGCAGGCACGCAATCTACTCAATTCCTCTAAAACGCTCAGGCGGCATCGAAGCGCGCCTTGTTCTCGACCATCCACCTTTCCCTATCTTGTTTACCGTGAGACGGGTCGGACATGACGTCTGCATGCGCGTCGCGGTAATGGGGCTGCAGGGCCATCATCCATTCTTCAAACGTGTCCCCAGCGACGGTCGCATGGCACAAATCGCATTTGAGTGTTTTCATCGCCATCAGCCATCCAGGAATCGACGCGCAAATTAACACGCGCCGACGCCTCGCCCTTCGCTTGCCATGAACGGCTAGTGATTTCCCCAACGACATGTAATCGACCATCCAACCGACCAACTCGTTCGACGTTCGAAATTCATACGAATGAAAAAGCAATAAGTGGAACGGTCCGACACCCTGTTTAGCCGAACATCGCAGCTGCTAACTAATTCCAGCAATGCGAGACAGGCGAGACAACAGGAGTAGATCACCAATGAACGTATTACTTAACAAAGTCGCCATTGTGGTGGGGGCGAGTTCCGGCATCGGTTATGCGACGGCAAAACTATTCGCCGCCGAAGGCGCCAGCGTCGTCGTCGCGGCAAGGCGACAGGCTGAGCTTGACGGATTGGTTGATGAAATTACCCAATCAGGCGGCACCGCGATTGCACATGCCGGCGACGTCCGAGACGAGTCGTTTGCCAAAGCGCTGGTAGACCTCGCCTGCGAACGGTTTGGCGGGCTCGACATCGCGTTCAATAACGTCGGCACGCTGGGGCCAATGGGACCTACACCGGACGTCTCTCTGGCAGATTGGACGAAGGCCGTGGAAACAAACCTGACGAGCGCGTTCCTGGCCGCCAAGTATCAGGCGCCAGCCATGGTTGCACGCGGCGGTGGATCGCTCATTTTTACCTCGACCTTTGTCGGGCATACAGTCGCTTTCCCGGGTATGGTGACTTACGCCGCGAGCAAATCCGCATTGATTGGGCTGGCACAGGCGCTCGCGGTCGAGTTTGCGATGCAGGGCGTTCGCGCCAACGCCATTCTTCCGGGTGGCACGGATACGGCGATGTATCGCGAGATGAACGACACCAAGGAAGCTCAGGACTTCGTGATCAGCCTGTATCCCGGACGCCGGCTGGCAACGCCCGAGGAGATGGCGCAGTCGGTGCTGTACCTGGCTTCGGACGCGTCATCGTTTACCACCGGCAGCGCGATGCTGGTGGATGGCGGCGTATCGGTTAATCGGACATGAACTCAGCAGCGAGCGGCGTACCGGCAACACAATCCGCCACTGCGCATGCCTATCGCAGCACCGTGTACGACCATAGCGCCGACGCAATCTGGGCCGCAATACGGGACTTCAACAGTTACCCGGACTATATCGAGGGGGTCACCGAGAGCTACCTCGAAGATGACAAAGCGGGCGATGAAGTCGGCTGCGTGCGTCGCTTTGTCTACAACGGCACCACCATCCGACAGCGCCTCGTCGGGCATTCAGACGCCGAGCGCTGGTTCACCCATACGGGTTGTGAACCACTGCGGTGGCCATGGGAAGGTCAACAGGCGGGACCGATTGACTACTACCTCAATCGCGTGCAGATAACGCCCGTCACGGATACCGGCCAGGCGTTTGTGGCATGGTCTGTCGAACACCGCTGTGCACATCCTGATGATCTGAAACGCTGGAAAACGTTTTTTGACGAAAGTATCCCCGAGTGGCTCGCGTCGCTCAGACGATATATGGCGCGCCAGGACGCTTAATCTGAACGTAGGTAGTTTTGCCATGTGCTGAAACCAGGGTGTCGGTAAATGTTCAGGTACATCTGCCGACACCGGGTTTGCTCACTCCGGTGTCTTCGTTCGTTATAGTGCGTAGCTTGGAACCCAAGCGACGGAGAACCACGCGTGAGCCGAATAGACGTAGACGACACCATCAAGAAAGTGGAACAGGGCGAATTGCCGGGATGGATCGCAGACCATTTGCGTGCTTATAACGAATCCGGTGGCCGCGAGGGTCACCTATGGGATTCAAGTGCCGCGGGTGGCAAAGGCTTGCTGCCTTGTTTGCTATTGCATTGCGTCGGCCGGCGCAGTGGGCGCGCCATGGTGCATCCGTTGATTTATGGCCGTGATGGCGACGCGTATGTCATCGTCGGCTCCAAGGGCGGTGCCGAGACTCAGCCCGGCTGGTACTTCAACTTGCTCGCGCAACCTAATGTGACCATTCAGGTCGGAACCGAGGAATTTCAGATCTGCGCCCGCGTGATCGAGGGCGAAGAGCGAAAACGCGTGTGGGATCAGATGGTAGAAATATTTCCGCCCTATACGGACTACCAGGCCAAAACTCAGCGCGAGATTCCGATTTTTATGCTCGAGCGAACCTAGTCAAGCGAAAAACGAAAGCGCATGGCGCGACGCGGCGAGTGCGACAGAACAAGCGAAACCTGTCGCTGCGTTTCATCGTCAACATTGTGAGGGTACGAGCTACCACCGTGCCCCCACGATTCTATTGATTCAGGAGCATCAATGACCGCCCCCTACATTCTCCACGGTGCACCATTCAGTCTGTTCACCCGCAAACTGGAAGCGGCGCTGCATTTCTATCAGGCACCGTTTCAACATCAGGCTCTGACTATCGGCGCGAGCGACGGGCCAGGCCTGCGCGCTGGCACCCATCAAATTCCGGTGTTGGAAACGCCTGAAGACTGGATGCTCGCCGACACGACACCAATTCTCGACTTACTCGACGCACGCTTTCCAAGTCGTCGTATGTTTCCTGACGGTCCACTCGGGGTGTTGGTGCATATCGTCGAAGAGGTTCTCGATGAATGGACCGCGCGCGTAATGGTGCACTTTCGTTGGCACTATGAAGACAATGTCCGACATATCGTCGGCGAGTTCCTCGGTCGCGAAGTCAGCATCGAAGAAGCCAAACGTCATCCGCTCGCCCAATGGGGTCCGCGCGCCTGTCGAGCAACGGGTACCGAGTCACCTTTTCATCGGGCTGCGGTGGAACGTGAATTCTTTGCCGTTCTCGCTGCACTCGAGCAACAACTGGGTGAGACGCGCTACGCGCTCGGCGAGCGGCCCTGCGCCGTAGATACGAATCTTCTGGGTGGTCTACGCGCCCATGTGAATAACGATCCGTTACCCGATTTGTCGGCTTATCCGAGCTGTACGGCCTGGGACACCCACTGTACCGAGGCGTGGGCCGCCGACGGCGCACTCGCTGAGTTTCCGAACAGCACACCCTTTGCCCAACACATCTTGAAACTCGCGCGCGATGAATATCTTCCGTTTTTACTCGGCAACGCCGCAGCTCTGGCCGCGGGCCATAAGGCGTTCACGATTGAAACCTATGGCGAGCCATTGAGTTATCTGACGCGCAGCTACCCGGAACGATCACGACGCATGGTGCAGGCACGTATTCGCGATCGCCTCAGCAACCAACAGCGCTCCACAGTAACGGCCTGGTTAAACGAAGTCGGACTCGCAGCCGCCTTCGCGCCCTGAGGACCACAAAAACCCGTCACTCGCAGCATGGACTTCACTGCCTCAATCTAGTCTACTGATGCCCTGCTGCCGTACTCACGACACGAACCAGAAACCGGCATCGCAGAACGTAGAAGCGCCGGGCACAACCCCTCGTAATCTCCAGGAAACCGACCATGCCACTAACGGTAGATTCCAGTCTGACCGACTGGCGTGCCGAAGCGCTCAAATTCGAAGCTGAAATCAAACGAGCGATCATCGGTCAGGACGAAGCCATTCGCCTGCTCGCCATCGCCGTGTTCGCGCGCGGGCATATCCTCCTGGAGGGTGATGTCGGGGTTGGCAAAACGACATTGCTGCGCGCCGTTGCGCGAGTGCTGGGTGGCGATTTCGAACGCATCGAAGGCACCATCGATCTGATGCCGAACGATCTCATCTACCACACTTATATCAACGAACAGGGGCGCCCGGCCGTCGACCCCGGCCCGTTACTGAAGCACCAAGAGAACCTCGCAACGTTTTTCTTTAACGAGGTGAATCGTGCGCGACCACAAGTTCATTCTTTGCTGTTACGCGTTATGGCCGAACGCAGCGTCACCGCGTTTAATCGCGAATACTATTTCCCCCACGTACAGGTGTTCGCCGATCGCAACCGGGTAGAGAAAGAAGAAACTTTCGAATTGCCGGCCGCCGCGCGCGATCGTTTCCTGATGGAATTGAACATTACGATGCCGGCCGATCGCGACCTGCAGCGCCAACTGATGTTCGATACACGCTTTTTCGATGTTGATGCGCTAATCGGTGGACTGAGAGCTGGTGTGCTGCCGTTCACGGAACTTAACGGCGTGTCGGCCACTATCCAGCAGCACATCACGACCAGCCCAACGATCGAACGCTACGCACTCGATTTGTGTAGCGCAACCCGCGCGCCGCAGGAGTTTGGAATCACGATCGACGGTGTTGATATGGCGAAACTCGTCCTGTCCGGCGTTAGTCCGCGCGGTATGGGGATGCTCATGCGTGCGGCGAAGGTCGCGGCCTGGCTGCACGATCGGGACGCGTTGGTGCCGGAAGATATTCACGCCGTTGTCACGCAAACGATCGCCCACCGCATTTTCTTCAGCCCGGTGTACGAATTACGCCGCGCCGAACTAGTCAGTGAACTGATGACACGTATCCTCGAGACCGTTGCTTCACCCTGACATGACGACCGCGGAACTTCACTACAAAATCGACTGGCGTGCCAGCGGCCATTACCCCGGCCATCATGCCAGCATGCAGAAAGGCGGTGGGCTGCAATTTCGCAATCACGCGGCGCTGATTAATGCGCCAGATCCGCGCCGCTTTGATGTCCACGCCAGCCTGCGCGACCCGTTCGAACAAGTTCAGGTACGGGTATATCGTCAGACCAGCGCGATTCCCGTCTATGTGATTGCCGATCTATCAGCATCGATGAGTTTTGTTGGCGCCAGCGCCAAAATGCACGTCATGGCAGATTTCGTCGCCGGCTTGAGTGACTCCGCGACCCGTACCGGCGATCGCTTTGGCTTTGTCGGTTGTGCTGAAGCAACTTCAGACGAATGGTTATTGCCCGCCACGATGAACCGCGCTGCTGGCGCCGAACTCGCTGAAAGATTGCGCGCTTACCAGCCCAGGGGGCTCAGTTCGCAGGCGCTGCTTAGTGCGGCCGATAGCCTGGGTGGCCGTCGTGCACTGGTTTTTCTGGTCTCGGACTTCCATTTCCCCGCGCCTTTGCTAGCGCAGGTCCTATCCGCACTGGCCTATCACGACGTGGTCCCAGTGATGCTCTGGGACCGACACGAACACGAGCGCTTGCCGCGCTTCGGGCTGGTCCGGGTGTTCGACCACGAGACGCATGGCAGTCGGCTGCTACTGATGCGCCCAGGCTTGCGCCGGCGCATCCAGGAGCGGTTCGCGGTTCAACGTAAACAGCTGTTTGACGTGTTTGCACAACATGGTCGTCTGCCATTGCTTATGGAAGACGGATTCGACGCCGATGAGGTGACCCGCTATTTCTTCGGCTAGGACAACGCCAAGGAGGTGGCTCCGCGCTGCGGCCGGATTGTTGCTCGCAGGACTGTGCTTCAGTATCAACGTGTACGCGGATGAAACCGCTGCCGAAAGGATGGATGTCGAGCAACCGCGTGCCTTCGGGTATGTCATTGGCGACAAATTCGAGCGCAGGGTGCGCTTGCAATTACGCAAGCCCTATCGACTTGTTGCGGAACGACTTCCGCGTTCAGGCAGGCTAACGGAGTGGCTTGCCATCGAACAACCGCAATGGGACGAAGCGCAAAGCAATACATCTACGCGCTACGACATTCGTTTTGTCTATCAACTCGTCAACATCAACGCAGACATGGACAGCGTCGCAGTCCCCGACCATCTGTTGCATTACAGCGATGGCAAGGAAACACTCAAGGTCCTGATTCCGGCGAGCCGGGTTGGGGTGTCTATGTTGCGCACAACTGGCAATGCCGAACTGCAGGCGAATCGAGCGCCACAGCGTGTGCCATTCGTCTACGCTTCGATCGCCATTGTCGGCGGGCTGTTGATAACCGCGTTGTTGGTGCTGGCCTGGTTACAGTGGGGTTTACCGTCACCCGCTCGCCTCACGCCGTTCAGGAACGTGCATCGGCGCCTGCGCAAAGTGGCACAGCGGGACTGGGACGATGAACAGTATCGTGATGCCCTGCGGAGTATTCATGCCGCGTTTAACGACACCGCCGGTCGCATCGTTTTCGCGGAAACGTTGGCCGAATTTTTCGCTGCCCATGAGCGCTTCGAACCCTTACACGAAGCCGTTACGCAGTTCTTCCTGCGCTCAAGAGTCTGTTTTTTTGAAGATGGCGCGTCAGAATACGCTGAGCGTTATCGGCCCTCAGAGCTGCTTGAGTTTGCAGCGCGCTGCGCTGACATGGAACGTGGCCTCGGTTGATGTACGGCTTTGTCGATCCACTGGCACTCCTGTTGCTGCCGCTGGCAGTGATACCGCTCGTTGCACGCAACCAGAGCACGGTGGCCTACTCCTCATTAGCGATGTTGCCGCCCGACCGCGGGTCCGACATTATCGACTGGGCATTGCGCGTGCTTGCGGCGCTAAGCCTTATCGCGATCATTGTCGGTATCGCTGGCTTGTTTCGTTCCGAGCAATCGGTGCCGCGCATTGGCCAGGGCGCGCAAACCGTCATCCTGATCGATAGCAGCGGCAGCATGGACACCGGTTTCGCCGACGCCAACAAAGCGCGTGTCGCCAAATGGGGTACCTATATATCCAAAGGTCAGATAGCGCGCCAACTACTCGCACAATTCGCCGAGCAACGCCCGCAGGACATGTTTGCCCTGTTCCTGTTCTCTGGCAATCCAATACCCGTCTTACCACTGACCGCAAAGCAGGACGTCATCCAGGCTGCCATCAGTGCCGGCACCATCGAACGCGGCCTCGCTTCAACCGATCTTGGCACCGGGCTGATCCGCTCTCTGAATTTTTTCGAAGGCAAGCCGTTCACGGGTTCGCGCATTGTGATGCTGGTTTCAGACGGCGCAGCACAGCTCACCATACCGGTTCAGGACCAAATCAGAAATTTGCTGGAAAAACATCGGGTGACTTTGTACTGGATCTACCTGCGGTCATGGAACAGTCCCGGATTGTTCAAGACCATCGACGTCGAAACGGCGAAACAGACAGCTCCTGAGCAATTGGTGCATAAATTCTTTGCCGAAATGGGTCTGCCTTATCGCGCGTTTTCTGCAGAGAATCCGAAGAGTCTGCAAGAGGCGATTGCGGCCGTAGACCAATTACAAAATTTGCCTATCCGCTATATGGATATCGTGCCGAAACAGGACTTGTCCGGGCGCTGCTTCGCAGTGGCCCTGATGTTGCTGGCGGCTCTGACCGCGGCAAAACTGAGCGAACTGCAACGATGGCACTAAAACGGCAGTTGATGTTTGCGACCCTGGCCGTTGCAGTCGTATGCGGTGTGCAATTGTCGCGCGACCTGTGGCGCCTGGTACAAATCAGTCAGTACAACAAAGCGGTCCGGGTGGCCGACTTCGCACAGGCAGCACCTTACAACGGGGAGTACGGCCTGTTTGCACAAGCTTATGCAGCGCACGAACAGGGCGAATATCAGGCAGCGCGTATCTTGTATGGCCGACTTGAACACAGCGATGACGCCAGCTTGCGCCTTGCGGCGCAGTTCAACATGGGGAATACCTACCTGCAGCAGGCTGGCGAGGTCGACATCGAGAAAGAGTCCGATCTGGCGCTGCCCTTGATTGAACTGGCAAAAGTCAGTTACCGCGATGTTTTGCGCGATGACAGCCAGCACTGGGACGCGAAATTCAATCTCGAATTCGCACTGCAATTGTCTCCCGACATAGGCGCTCAGCAATTGATCGAACTGGAGGGACGACGTAACCCCATCCGCACGATGATCGCCATCGACCCTGAGAACGAATTGCCGTGACCCAGCACTACCGGACGCAGCTGCTGTTGTTGCTGATGGCCGGACTCGCACTCGGGGCGACCTTCACCGAGCCGACGCTTGAACTGGAAAGGCCGACTTACCGTTACGTGTTTGTGTTCGATATTACGGGCAGCATGAATGTTCAGGATGTTGGCACCACAACACAACCAATGAGCCGGCTTGAGTACGCCAAGCAGATGACCTTACAGACCCTGAAGCGTATGCCGTGTGGCACTGAGGCGGGCTTGGCTTTATTCACCGGGCATCGGGCGTTTCTGATGATCACGCCAGTTGAAATTTGCGCCAACTATCGGGAGTTATCCGTCGTACTGAGCAATATCGACTGGCGCATGACCTGGGAGGCCCGTAGCGAGGTGGCGAAAGGTTTGTTCAAAAGCCTCGAATTACTGACGTCCGTCGCCGGCGCGCCACGTCTGGTTTTCGTGACAGACGGCCACGAAGCACCGCCTTTGAATCCGGATGTTCCGCCGCAATTCCGTGGCGAAGTCGGCGCAGTCAATGGCGTGATCGTCGGCGTTGGCGGCGCCAAACTGGTGCCGATCCCGAAGTTCGATAAGACCGGCGCGCCGGCAGGTTTTTGGCAGGCCGATGAAGTCATGCATATCGATACCTTCAACGCCGAGCGCATTGAGCGCGACGGTGGTGCACCTATCACCAGCGGCACAGAGCATCTGTCCTCACTGCGCGAAACGTACCTCGAAAATCTTGCCGCCGACACCGCCCTTGGCTATCACCACCTCGTCGGCACCGGTGCATTCGAAGAGGAATTGAAAAGCGCAGAACTCGCGCTGCCCAAAGTCGTCACCACCGACATTCGAGCCTGGTTCGGTCTGCTGGCCCTGGGCGCCTTTGTCGCGTCGCTGCTGGTCGGTTCTCGCGACAAGCTACGCCTCGCGAACCGTTCACCGGATCGGCGCTAGCGCCAGAATCCGGGCAACCGGGCACCGCCACCTTGACGTCGGCACGAGAACTCGCAACGCTAACGATGAGAGAACTCGCCGGGAACCACACTATGGCCACTATCACTTGTCGCTGTGCCGCTGTACACATCGCTTTTTATACCGACGAGGATTTGTTCCGGCTGCAATGCTGTTGCCACGATTGCAGCGCGGGCCTGTGGTATGCACATAAGCGCGGTGGACCGGCACCGCCGGCACATCAATGCGTCGACACGAGCTGGTTCCCGAACAACTTTGAAATCCTGAGGGGCGAGGACAAGATTGGAGCGTTTTTGAATTTCGAAGACGCGGATACGACGCGCTTCTTCTGCACCGCTTGCTGGACGCCTTTGCTAGGCGATCACCCTGCTTACGAGGGCGCCGTGATCGTAACCCAGGTGAATAACTACGTGACGTTTGCCGGCCTGCAGAACGCGACCCTGATGGCCCCGCAGGCGCGGCATTTCACCAGGGACGTCGCGAGCGATCAGTTCCCAGACCTGCCTGCGTGGAGCGGTAAATCTGACCAGGTATACCAGGGTGTGGCGGAGCTATTGATGGCAAGCTTTCCAAGTATGCTGGCAGCCGGTGGCGCGGGCGCCGAGATGAATACGCAAATATTACTGCAGCGTATCGGCGGCGCGTTTGTGCCGGACAACGAGCCACGTCTGTCCGAAGGGCCGGCGACGATGCGCCAACAGGCTGACAATGCAACGACAGATCCGAACGTTTAGTTCGGGACGCGCGTGTCGGCCACCATCACCGCCGTCTCCGCGACGTAACCGGCGTAGCGGAAATCCCGAATCGTACTGATTTCGCCATCGAACCAGTCAAGGAGAACGAAATACTCTGCAGCTGCGCCGCGTTGGCCGCTATCGCTTACCAGCACCGCCGCGCGGCCGTCTGCGTAACCTAAGCTCATTCGCCATTGCGAAGCCCGCGCATAGTTACTGAAGTAATTGCCGACTTCCGCCTTGCCGTTCAGCGCCAGGCGGCCGACGAGATCGAGGCGAACGTCCTCGGCCAGCAAGGTCCGCAAAGCCTCGAAGTCGCGCGCATTGAAGCGCTCAATATAGGCTTGAAGTCGTGCGCGCTCAGCGCTTTCCATGCTCAGCGGCGGCGGCGCTTCGTGCTCTGCACTGAGTTCACGCAGGCGCGCGCGACCGCGGTGCAGTGCGGCTTTTACCGCCATATCGCTGGTGTCGATCAGGCGACCAATCTCTTCGATCGAGTAGCCAAGAACGTCCTTCAGAATCACGCAGCTCCGCTGTCGGGCAGCGAGGCGCATGAAAGTAGTCAGCGCTGCGGCGCTCGCCTGGGCGCGCGCGTGCTCGTCTTCCGGACTGTCGGCGAGCACATCGTCAACGTCAGGCAAATCACGCTCGCGACGGCGGCGCCGAAGAAAATCGAGAGCCGCGTTATGGGCAATGCGAAACATCCAGGCCTCCACATTCTCAATGTCGGTCGCCGCGTCGAGAGCCACGAAAGCTTTCGCGAGCGCTTCCTGCACAACATCTTCGCCATCGACCGACGAGCCTGTCATGCGTGCACAATATCGGTGTAACTTAGGTCTTAGGGTCGGCACGAGGCGCTCAAAATCGACGCGTGCCTGAGTGGGGTTCTGCGGCGTATGTTCGTCGGTCATTGGTGAAGTCTACAGCGCTTCCAAACCCTGACCCGATATCGCAAAACCCGTGCCAGATTCAATTTTTTCAGAGCCGAGGATTTCCAACGCAGCACTGGCTACGTCGACGGGTGTGATCGCCGGATTGAAGCGCGTGAGAAACTCGGCCACCGAAATGCCGGCACGCACAGCATAAGCTTCGGCAGCGGCACGACCGATCTCGGTTTCGCCCATGATTTGTTTAATCACGAGGGTCGCAAAGTGAATGCCGAGACCGTTGTTATCCGACTCACTCTGCGCGTAGTTAGTCAAAAACATCTGCATGCGCTTCGCGCCTGCATAGCCGCCCGAGGCGGGTGAGCCACCAAGTCCCGCCCCGCTACTCAGCACCAGAACTTTCGACCCGGGCTTAAGCGGGCTCAGGACAGCCGCTTTGCAGAATGAAAAGGTGCCTTTGGTGTCAGTTTCCCAGGGTAGCGAGAAATCCGACCAGTTCATGTCCTGGAATGAACCGGTTTTAGGGCTGGCACCACCGGCGACAATGAGGATATTGGGCTGCATGCGTGCGAATGCTGCGGCGGGCGCCTGCGGGTCCTGCATGTCTGCGACCAGCGTCTGCGTCCCCGGGATCTCGCGCGCCAATGTCGCCAACGCTGATTCGTTGCGACCGAGCGCAAGTACCTGTGCGCCCGCTGCAACCAATTGACGAACGATTTCTCGCCCCACTCCCCGGCTGGCACCCACGACGATTGCGCGTTGCTGATCAAATTGCGACATATCTGATTCCTCGTTTTTTGTGTTCGCTTCTTTCATGACGAACCGTGCCGCGAAAAGGATGCGGTAAACAACAACGAAGATCAGAAATTCGGCGTCTCGCCCTCTCGTCGACGCGCACCATGCAGCAAGTTGCGCAAGCTCAAATGCGATAGTCCGTACGGCACGAGACTACCTTCTCAAACGCGAACCATTGCGCTGTAGAGAGAGACCCGGGGTGAATTAATGGGCGTAGGCGCCATCGGGAACCCATCTTGCGATGTCGGTAGTCGGCCGCTAGGGCGTCCCGCACAACATCGGCACGGCTGTCTTCACCAATCGCTTCAGTGAGGTTTGCGATTCACCTGCTCGAGAACGGATGGCGAGCGTATGCAGGATCCCCTGCGCAAGTTTCGCCACGGATTTGATATCGGCATCAGCGGGATAGTGGCCGGCGAGTTGGGCCTCGCGCAATTTGGCCTCGAAAAGCCCATCGAGCTCCGCGAGCAATGCGGCCATGTCTGCGTGGATCTCGGGATGGTTGAGCGCTTCCACCGGTGCCGTACAAAACATAAAACATCCACGTGCCGGTTGCTGAGCAAAGTACACGCTAAGGGCAGTGAGGTAGGCGTTCGTCAGGGCGGTTTTCAAATCCGGCTCGTCGACAACCAATTCGCGCATTGCAGCGCGTAAATGTTCAACAAAAAACTGCAACGCCTGGCGGTACACCGCTTCTTTGTCGCCGAACGCGTTGTAAATGCTTGGCCGGTTCATTTGCATCGCGAGCGCGAGTTCATCCAGCGATGCGCCACTGAAACCTTTTCTCGAAAAGATATCGACGGCGCCCGCCATTGCCTGCTCGTGCGTGTATTGCCGCGGCCGGCCGCGTGCCCGCTTATTCATTAATGTACCAATTCGCAAATAATTGCTTTAATATTATTCGAAACAGTATATAAATAACTCATACGGGGCCGCCAGTCTTACTTTGGGCCCCAACTGAAATTCCGGAGGACACCATCATGGCCATCATCGAAAACCCGCCCTCAAGTCTCGTCCCTCAGCTGCAGGGTGTCCATATGTTTGGCTTTGACGGCGCCCCCTGCTCTCAGCGGGTGAGCTTCGCGCTGGCTGAGAAAGGCCTGCTACGCGGCAAAAAAGTACCACACCTGTCGGCCGCCGCCGCGCACCTTCAAGCCCGCGACGGCACCTATACGTTTCGTCCGGTGTCACTGATAAAACATGACAACCTGACAGCGGACTACGCGGCCATCCAACCGCACATGGTGGTGCCGGCGCTCGTTCATGATGGCGTGTTACATATCGAATCGATGGATATCGTCGCCTACCTGGACGAGATTCGCCCCGAGAATCCACTGTTACCGACCGACCCGACCCGCGCTGCGCTATGCGACGAACTGATCGAACTTGGCAAGTCGCTGCATGTCTCAGTTCGCCACGTCACCTTCAACTGGACGCTCGGTAACCTCGCCAAAACCGATGCGAAAACCGAGGCTGAAGTCAGACGTCTCGAACAAGCCGATTCGCCGGAAAAGCTCGCGGATTTTTACCAGCATTTCAACAGTGATGCGATCGCTGCTACCACCTTTATCGAACACCTCGGCAAACTGGAACAAGGCTACGGAGAACAGAACGTCAGATTGCGCGACTCAGGCCAGCCCTTCCTGACTGGCCAGACTTTCTCGGCGGCAGATATCATCTGGGGCATCAAGGTGCTGCGTTTGTACGAATGCGGTTACCCCTTCGCGAGCAATTTCCCCGACTTGGCGGCGTGGTTCGAACGGGTTCGTGCACGGCCTGGTTTCAAGGATGGTGTGATGGCGAACCATCGCCTGTTCCATACCGTGTTTCGTTTAAAGGCCCGTGTCGAACATTTGTTCGGCGGTGGTATCAGCAAAAGCAGCCGCGCGGCTGCATAACTTACGTGGAGAGTGCTATGACAACACCGTTGAATGTTGGCATTTACGTGTTCGAAAACATGACGATGCTGGATGGTTATGCACCACTGCAGATTTTGTCGCTGGTCGAGCAATTCAACTGCTTTACGTTTGCGCGCAGCACTGACCCTGTACGCTGCGACAGCGGGGTGATGCTGATGCCCCAGTACAGTCTCGATGACTGTCCGAATCTGGATATCCTGATCATGCCGGGTGGTGGCGACGTGTTGCCGCCGATGGTCGACGCTGACTTGATGACTTTCCTGCGCGGACCAGCAAGCCAGGCCCGCTACATCACCTCCGTTTGCAGCGGCGCACTTATCCTCGCGGAGGCCGGCTTGCTGGACGGTTTTAAGGCGACCACACACTGGGCATGGGTGGGCGATTTAAAAACTCACTTCCCCGCGGTTGAAGTCACGGACGGACGGGTTGTGGTGGACCGCAATCGTATTACGGGCGGCGGCATCACAGCGGGAATCGATTTCGCGCTAACCCTGATCGCCGAAGTACTGGACCCCATCCAGGCGCAGGCCATCCAGTTACTGGTCGAGTATCGTCCGCAGCCCCCCTTCGATGCCGGCTCTCCGACCACGGCGCCGCCACCAATCGTGGACGCTGTGACTCAGCAAATCGACGTCGTTATGACGCCGCTGCGTGCACATCTGGCGGGCAAAACGAAAGCCGCCGCTACCTCTGCCTGATCGCGGTCGCTGCCTCAGCCGCG
>DBBP01000003.1:64371-94855 GCA_002292285.1 Proteobacteria bacterium UBA981 | reverse complement strand
TCCAATGTAGGGCATCGCGGTCGCCATCACGGTCATGAACTGAACGTTGGCATTCAGAGGCAGTTCTGCCATATGCAGGACCGAACTCGCGACATTGGCAACGTCCATGGTCGGCTCCGGGCCGACTGTGCCATTCGCCTGCGGCACGCCCACGGTCATCGGTGCTGCCATCTCGGTCAAGGCGTTGCCAATATCGATTTGCCCGCAGGCGATGTTGAACGGACGGCCATCGAGCGACAGCGAGCGTGTTAAGCCCGTGATCGCATGCTTGGTGGACGTATAGGGTGCGGAACCCGGCCGCGGCATATGCGCCGAAATCGAGCCGTTGTTGATGATGCGACCGCCCTGCGGCGACTGCGCGCGCATGATGCGGAACGCGGCGCGCGCGCACAAAAACGAACCGTTTAAATTCACGTTAACCACGGCCAGCCAGTCCTCAACAGCCAGTTCATCGATCGTTTGCGATGGGCGCGCCTGACCCGCGTTATTGAACAACACATCGAGGCGGCCCCAGGCCTGGTGTGCCTGCGCGAAAGCACGCTCGACTGCACCCGGGTCGGTCACATCACAGGGCAAAGCGAGTGCATTGCTGTGGCGTGCAGCAATCTCGTCGAGCAGATTGGCGCGACGGCCCATCAGCCCGACCCGATAGCCATGTTCAAGGAAACGTTCTGCGCAGGCCCGTCCAATACCGGCCCCTGCGCCGGTGATGATGATTGATTTGCTATCGTCGGCCATGCCGTTACCCTCGTTACATCGCTCGATTATGCCATGCGGAGCTGGCACGTATAGCGACACGCAAGCACGCAGAGAATGCCATGGCCGCATATCAATTTGTCGCAGTAAGCACGCTTGTAGGGGCCCTGCTGAGCAGCGGACCCGAGGCGAACGCGCGCCAGATTACAGATGCCATCAATGCACAAGCTCACCCTGGCACTGCTGGTCACGAGGCAGCGCAGTCGTTGAATGAAGCCAAGGAAACGCCCACCAAGATGCCGAACGAGAACCCATTCCTGAATCCAAGCCCACTGTTTCTTCACTACCCGGAGTTTGATCGCATCGAAGATGCGCACTATGTGCCGGCCTTCGAGACAGGTATGCGTGAGCAACTAGTCGAGATTGCGAGTATCGCGGAGCAAGCCAGTACCCCGACGGTAGACAACACACTCGTGCCGTTCGAGCTCTCCGGCCAGACCCTGGCGCGCGTGTCGCGCGTGTTCTTCGGTTTGAATAGCGCGCATACACATGATGCGATGAAAGACATTGAGACCACAGTCGCGCCACTGCTGGCCGCGCATCGTGACCAAATTCTTCTCAACCGTCCGCTGTTTTCCCGCATCGAACATCTGTATGCGCAACGCGCGGCGATGAATCTCGACGCGGAAGCACAGCGCCTGATTGAACGAACTCACTTGAATTTCGTGCGTGCTGGCGCGGCGCTTGGCGAAGAACAGCAACGGCGCTTACGCGTCATCAATACCGAACTCGCGACCCTGAAGACGCGCTTTAGTCAGAACGTTCTGAATGAGGTCAACGAACTCGCCATCGTGGTCGATCACCGCGAAGCGTTGAGCGGACTCAGCGATGCGCAAATTCAGACTGCGGCGGCTGAGGCGGAACAGCGCGACCTCAAGGGTAAATTTGTGATTCCTTTGCTGAACACCACGCAGCAACCGCTGATGTCGTCCCTGCAAAATCGTGAGTTACGCCGGCGCATGCTAGAGACATCCCTGCAGCGCGGCAGTCGCGGTGGTGACTACGACAACCGCGCTATCGTGAGCCAGACTGCGGCCTTACGCGCCGAGCGCGCAGCGTTGCTCGGTTACGCCAGCCACGCCGCCTATATGCTTGCTGATCAGACTGCGAAGACGGTGACGGCAGTGAACGAACGCCTGGCGGCGCTGGTGCCTCCGGCAGTCGCCAACGCACGCCGCGAAGCAGCCGATCTGCAGACAATCATTGATGCCGAGGGCGGTGACTTCAAACTCGCTGCCTGGGACTGGACTTACTATGCCGACAAACTGCGCTGGCAACGCTACGGATTCGATGCCGCGCAGTTGAAGCCCTATCTCGAACTCAACAGCGTGCTGCTGAATGGGGTCTTTTTCGCAGCTGAAAGAATCTACGGCATCCGCTTCGTTGAACGCTTTGATTTGCCGGTGTACCACGCCGATGTGCGGGTGTTTGAGGTATTCGATGAGAACGACGAAACGCTCGCCCTGTTTATCTTCGATGCTTACGCGCGCGCGAGTAAGCGTGGCGGCGCGTGGATGAGCGCCTACGTCGACCAATCGCACCTGGCCGACCAGCGCCCAATCGTTGCCAACCACCTCAACGTCCCTGAGCCGCCGCCGGGCGAGCCGACCTTGTTAACGTTCGAAGAAGTGACGACGATGTTTCATGAGTTCGGGCATGCGTTGCACGGCATGTTCTCCAACGTGCACTACCCGTCGTTCGCGGGCACCAGCGTGCCGCGCGATTTTGTTGAGTATCCCTCGCAAGTCAATGAGATGTGGTCGACCTGGCCGGAAGTACTCGCCAACTATGCGCGCCACTACCAGAGCAAGGCCGCGATACCGAGCGAACTGCTTGAAAAAGTGCTCGCCGCAGAACAATTCAATCAGGGCTACGCCACGACCGAGTATCTCGCTGCAGCCGTTACCGACCAGGCCATTCATCAACTCGCGACCGACCAGATCCCGGACGCGGAGCAACTCCTGCACTTTGAAACGGATGCGCTGGACCAGGCCGGCGCTGGCGTCGAACTCGTACCGCCGCGTTATCGATACGGTTACTACTCGCACATCCTCGGCGGCTATGCGGCTGGCTACTACGCCTATATCTGGAGTGAAGTGCTGGACGCCGACACAGTTGAGTGGTTCAAGGAAAACGGTGGCATGACCCGCGCCAACGGCCAGCACTTCCGCGCCACGGTGTTATCCCGCGGCGGTAGTGCTGAGGCGATGAGTCTGTTCCAGGATTTTGCTGGCCGGGAAGCCAGGTTGGCCCCCCTGCTCAAGCGGCGCGGCCTGGACTAGGCACCGCTGGCACCTAGTCGCGTTGCTCCCTGGCGGCGCGGCCCATGATCTCATCCAGCTCGCTGTACAGCTGGTGGGCGCGTTTTTGCAGCTGACGCACCTCGCGGGCGGTAAATCGGTCGTGGATGAATATCGCCAGACAAATCGCCCAAGCGCCATACGTCACCACATCGCTATCAGCAAATAACGGGACCGCAATAATCACCAACACGATCCACATGTGAAATATCTGGAAGCGAGTGAGAAGCATCGCCCGGTTGCTTAAGCGCAGTGCCTCTTCGGCTTTCTCTCTTGGTGTTTGCTCAACTGGTGTCATACCGCGTTCCCTGCGACGGGCGCTACATTCGGTGCCGTCTCCGACCGCCGCTGCTTGTGGACGTCGCCGGTATTGTAAAACGAGACGACCACAAAACACCCTTTGCGCACCCCTGATTTTGGGGCCAGCAATCCCCTACGCCCATGCTATCGTTGCGTGACTACGACAATTCACGCATGAAAGCCAACACGGGAGAGTTGAAGATGGATATGACGGCATTGGAACAAAGAATCACCCGCCTTGAGGACATCGAGGCCATCAAGCAATTGAAAGCGCGCTACTCGCACATCTGCGACGACCTGCATAACCCGGACACGATTGCGTCGGTGTTTGCGGAGGACGCTATCTGGGAAAGCGCCGATTTCGGTAAAGCGACCGGGCACGCCGAAATTCGCGCTCTGTTCACCCAATTCCGCGAGCTGTTCACTTTTTCGCAGCACAACATGACCAATCCCGTGATCGAAGTCGATGGTGATCGCGCAACGGGTATCTGGTACATCATGGGGCCATGGACCCGGACCGAAGGCAACCAGGAAACCTGGATGGCACTGCGCTACGACGATGACTATGTGAAAGTCGACGGCGAATGGAAGTACCAGCACCTGCGGGTTGTGCTGCGCATGACTGCCGAGCGCTCACCACTTCTCGAGACCGCCTGAGCAACGCCGCGGCGCGGAAATTCGGGGACAGTTACCGAATTTTCGCGCGCTTAGAACGCGTCCGGAATATCCCGCGTCGGGCTCATCGACCATTGCGCAGGGCGCTTCTCAAGAAAAGCCTGCACGCCTTCTTTGACATCGGGCGACCGAATCAGCCAATCGATAGTTTTGAGCTCGGTTTCCATCAGCGCCGGAAATTGCGCGGCATTGGCTTGCCACAACAGCTTCTTCGATAAGGCCACTGAAACCGGGGCAGTGTTCTCGGCAATGTCGTCCGCGATTTCGAACGCACGTTCGAGCAACTTCTCAGGCGCGACACACTCGCTGAGCAAACCCATCTGCTCCGCTTTCTGCGCCGTGATGATGCGCCCGGTGAGCAATAAATCAGCAGCGTTCGAGAACCCTGCGACTTGCGCCACTGTCATGTGTGACGCAAGTTCCGGCAAAATACCGCGCCGGACCATCGCGAAACCGATCTTCGCGGTGTCGGCCGCGAGGCGAATATCCGCCAGCATCGGGTAGGTGATACCCACTCCGACCGCGGCGCCGTTAATAGCGGCGATCACCGGCGTATTAGTCTGGTACGGCCACAGGGGTTCGCGCTTCAGCGTTTGGCTGCCACTGAAACCTTCTTCCCCGCCGGACATGTCAGCGCCCGCACAAAATGCCCGGCCGGCACCGGTCAGGACGACGGCGCGAATATCATCGTTGTCGTTGCATTCATGCATCGCCTCGCTCAGCTCGCGTGACATGGTCGGCGTCCAGGCGTTCAGATTGTCGGGACGATTCAATGTCACTAAGGCCACTTTGCCGCGGCGCTCGAATTCGATGTGTTCAAAGTTCATACGCGTTCCTGATTGTCATGTTTTGTTCAACACAAAAAAATAGCCCAGCTATCGAATAGGGGTAGCTGCCCGCGGATTAGAGCGCTTGCGGGCCAGGCGGCTACCAGGCGCTGTGCAATACGTCGATAACCTCTTCGATGCTCGCGACCGGGCGCGGATTAGTCGCGACGACCAAATCTTCCATCGCATCTTTGGCGATGGCCGGAAAATCGTCTTGTGAGACGCCGACATCGCGTAAGCGTCGCGGCAATTCCAGATCACTAATCAGCGAACGCACCGCATCACGCCCCAGCGTCGATGCTTCTTCGACACTCAGGCCGCGCGTGTCGCAGCCCATCGCCTCCGCGATGCACACCTGGCGCGCGCCGACGTGGTCGCGATTAAAGTCCATCGCTGAGGGCATCATCACGCATGAGGTCACGCCATGCGGCACGTTGTTGCGCGCGCCCAGTTGATGACCCAGTCCGTGGCTCAAGCCCACGTTTACATTCGCCAGACCGCACACTGACATCCAGGCGCCGAGATGCGCTTGCGTGCGCGCGACGAGGTCACTCGGGTCAGCTTTGCATTCGCGCAAGTAACGATTGAGCATCCCGAGCGCGCGCACCGCCAGCCCATCAGTAAACGGATGTGCGTTGTTCGAACACAATGCTTCTACGCAATGGTCGACCGAGCGCATGCCAGTCGATAACCATAACCAGTCTGGTGTCTCAAGCGTCAGTTCCGGATCAAGAAACACGGCACGAGCAGCGAGCTTCTTGTCGATATACAACTGCTTCACCTGTTCGTCACTATCGGTGATGCCGGCAAAGTGGGTGAACTCACCACCGGATAGAGTCGTCGAGATGGCAATCATGGGCAGCGCGTCGCCACGCACCGGCGGTACCTCAACGGTTGCCGGGTATTCGAACCGCACCCGATGACGATCGAAATCAGTGGCGTCGCGTACATTCTCCGCGAGACCCAGCACGACGGCCTTACCGGTATCGTTTGGTGAGCCGCCACCGAAACTGATAATGCCATCAGCATCGATATCGCGCGCGGCGTTTATCGCGTTCACTACTGATTGGCGATGAACATGCTGCGTAGACTCGGCAAAGACCCCGCCAATGCGCCCATCGCTCGCCGCTATCACGCGCTCGACCAAATCGGTCTTGTTGGCGAGTGTATTCCCGGTAATCAGCAAGGCACGCGAGACGCCATGCTGCTGCAGGCACGCGCCGAGCTGTGCGAGCGTGCCGGAGCCGTAGTACACATCTTCTATAGGTAGAAACGTAAACGCTCCGACCAAATCTTTCTTTTCCGGTTCGAACATTGGCTGGTTTGCCCTGATTGAGTTGCCGCTCATGTTAACCAGCGAAATCGCGATGGCAAATCGGCTCAGTAGAGCACGCTGATAAGCGTCGCACTGACGCCGCCAACCAACAGCGCGGCTACGAGGCCCATTGCCAACGGTTTGCCGCCAATCGATAGCAAGCCTTTGATGCTCGTGCCAAGCCCGACCGCCGCCATGGCGACGGTCAAACATAATTCCGCAGCATCCTTAATATTGGCAACCAGTACTATCCACGTCTCGGCCGGGATAACACCAAATGCCATGTCGCCCCGATCACCGACGGTGCGCAGCAAGCTCATGCACGCGAACCCAACTACGAACAAGGGCACCATCGTCCACCATCTAGGTAGCACGTCTTGCGCATCCGAGCTGCGGTGATAGATGACCGCGATAACCGGGATGATGACCAGCATACCGAGATTACGAATGAGCTTGGTGACAGTCGCAACGTCGAGTGCCTGTACAGCGCCGTAGTACTGCTGGTAGGCCATACCTGCCCCGGCAACCTGAGCCGTTTCGTGCACAGCGGTGCCCAAAAACAGGCCGGCGGTAAACGGATTCGCGTCAAAGAACCAATGGGCCGCGAAGGGATAAACCAGCATCGCGATGATGCCGAACAGGGTCACACAGGCGACCGAGTAACTGACCTCTTCATCGGTCGCGTGAATCGTTGGCGCCATGGCGACAATGGCAGTTGCCCCACACACGCTGGTTCCCACGGCAATTAAGGTGCCCAGCCGCCGGCTAAGCCCAAGCTTGCGCGTGAGGTAAGTGACGATCAGCAACGCGGAAGTGACTGTACCGATGATCACCGGCAGGCTCTGCAGGCCGACAGCGCCAAGTTCACCGAAACTAAGGCGAATGCCGAGCAGCACAATGCCGACGCGCAGAACACGCACCAGGCCGAAGCGAATACCCGGCTCAAAAATATTGGGAAGCGCGATCGTATTGCGCATCACAATGCCAAGGAGTATCGCCAACATAATGCCGCTGACGGGGCTTTTCGCTAAGCCGATCACGGTGGTGCCGATAAACGTGGATAAATACTGCCCGCTGATGGCGAGCAGAAGCGCTAGCGCCAGACCAGGAATGATGGTCATAGAGTCGGTATCCAGACCGCGTGGGCGCAACTCGAACCGGCATCCGGCTCCGGGAGTAACGTAACCGCGGCCAAAGCTGGTGCGTCGGGATCGATAACTAAAGTACGCTCGAAATCCCGTGCGTTATCCATATGGCGTCTTATTTCGCAGCCTGCTGCCGCGGTTCTGCTGTCCGTTTCGCTCATTTTTATCGTTTACTCGTGCGGGAATGACGTCGTCCCAAACGAAAATGAGCCGTGTCCGATATCGCTGTTAAGAGTTTCTAACCAATAGTCTTAAACATGCCAGATTTTCGCATCGCACGCCAACATTAGCTGCGCTGCCTGGCGTTGCGCGTCCTGGTACACCGCTACAAACGCCAGCTCCTGACATAAGCCACGGCTCGATTGGCGTGCCCCCTTGTAACCGTGGGTTGAATTGGTGATTCTTCACCTGGACAGCAAAAACATCAGGAGACTCTAGCCGTGAAACTCGCCCTGTATATGCCGAATTTCCGAGACAAGATCAGTGTTGACGAAATCGATGCGTTGGCCGAGACCGCCGAAGCGCTCGATTTCGATTCCATCTGGACGCTCGATCGTGTCGTTGTTCCCGAATCGTCCGATCGCGTGGAGCTGGCCAAATCGTTTGGCACGATGAAAGAGTTTCCGAACGCACTCCCGGTAAGCTCGCGTGGCGAATTCCTGCAGGGCCCGGCCCTCATCCCCTACCTCGCCGCAACAACCAAAAAAGTGCGCCTGGGTGTGAGCATCATCGTGACGCCATTTCGCGCGCCCGCTGTCATGGCGGCCGAGGTTGCCACTTGGGACCAATTGTCGCGCGGCAGAATCAACGTCGGAGTCGGCGCTGGCTGGATGCCGGAAGAATTCCAGGCGGCGGGTGCCGCGCACATCTACCCCAAGCGCAACAAACACGTTCGCGAAACCATCGAAGTGATGCAGGGCATCTGGACTAATGAACTGTTTGAGTACGACGGCGAGTTCGCTTCGTTCGAGAAATGCGGCTTCGGTGCCAAGCCCGTCCAGAAACCACGCCCACCGATGTACTTCTCCGGCCTTGTGAATCCCGAACTGTCCGCCAAGCGCGTCGCCACGTACGGCATGGATGGCTGGATCGGCATCATGGATACCCCCGAGGCCATCGCCAGCTGGCGCGCTTCCATTAAGGAAGAACTCGAGAAACTCGGCAGCGGACAGTCCATCGACAAACTCGAGATCTCGAGCATGATGCCTTTCGAGATCACAAAAGAAGCCACCGACCAAACTCCGAACGGCAAACTCACCCCGACCATGGTCGGCACTGCAGCCCAGATAACAGACAACCTCAACGCCTACAAGCAAGCCGGTATGACCATGCCGATGTTGTGGCCGCCGTTCAGTGGAACGCCGACGGAAAAAACCATCGACGACATGAAACAGCTTAAAGAAGACATCATGCCGAATGTCGGCTGAGACGCGGTGAACTGATGCGATGAGTAATTACGATCCTGCCAGCGTCGACATATTCGCGCCTGCGGTACGGCAGGATCCGTATCCGTACTTCGCGTACTTGCGCCAATCTGCACCGGCGCAATGGCAGGAATCGTTAAACGCGTTTGTTGTCAGTCGTTACACCGACGTCGCGGAAGTCCTCCGCGACCCCGAAACGTTCTCCTCCATCGCGATGCGCCGACAGTCGCCTGGCAAGTCCGCCGAGGACTCCGGTGGTGGTAGCGTCATTACTGTCGATCCGCCAGAACACACGCGCCTGCGCCGCATCTTGCAGGATGAATTCAGAATGCGCCCGCTGCGTGAACTGGAACCGCGCGTCAACGAATTGGTGAGCGAGTTAAGCAGCGCCATCGAAGCGCGTGAGTCGTTCGACCTCGTCCGTGATTTCACCATTCCGCTGCCAGTTACCGTCATTGCTGAATTGCTGGATATCGAAAAATCCCGCCACGATGACTTCAAGCATTGGTCGGATTGCCTGATTCAGCTCTTGAACGACAATGCGGGACCGAAATGGGAAAGCGCACGTCGCGGCGTGTTCGAACTGCTGGACTTCTTCCGCAATGTGTTCGAGGAGCGCAGTAGTGACTTTGAAGGCCGTCGCGATATTCTCGCAGTGCTGCTGCAAGCCGAGGCGCAAAGCCGCATCACCCGCCGCGAGATGGTCGCCTATTCCATCTTGCTGTTAACCGGCGGCAACGAAACCACCACCAATCTCATCGGCGGCATGGCCATCGCGCTACGCGAAAATCCTGACCAACTGGCCGTTCTGCTTGAGTCCCCCGACCAAATTCCAAACGCTATAGAAGAAGGCCTGCGCTACTGCTCCCCGGTGCAGGGCGTCTACCGGCGCGCGATGCGCGACGTCGAAATTGCCGGCCAGCACATCCCAGCCGCGAGCGATGTCGTGGTGTTGCTGGCCTCGGCCAATCATGACGAGAATAAATTCACTGATCCCGAACGCTTTGATGTCACTCGCCGCACCGGTGGGCAAGTGGGTTTCGGGATGGGTGTACATCATTGTCTGGGTGCGCACCTGGGGCGACTTGAGGCGCGGGTAGCGTTGAATTGGTTGGTGCCACAGTTGGGAAGCTTTGAGGTGCAGAGTGAAGACGTGGTCTGGAATGACAACTGGTTTGTGCGGGGGCCGGAGTCGCTGCCCTTCAGGTGGGCAACGACGTAAGTGCGGACGGACGCACCGATCGAACGACCATCACACGGCCACGTCCTTCCTGCTAAGCCCCACGCTCCCAACAAAATCCGATAAGTCAGCTCGCCCCGGCCTCAAGGTCCAGTGTTTCGAGATACCAGTTTCAGTAACCGCAAGCGCTGGGCTAGGAGTATTTCAGATCGGCACCACCGGTAACCGGGATCACCGCCCCGGTAATGAACGCCGCGGCGCCCGAGGCGAGAAACACGGCAGTGTTTCCAATGTCGTCCGGGTGACCAAGCCGTTTAAGCGGCACTTTCGCGGCATGGGCGTCTTTCTGAGCTTGCGACAGGCCGTCGAACATGGGCGTTTCAATCGGACCCGGCGCGATAGCATTCACACGGATCTGGCGGTCCGCCACTTCGACTGCGAAATCTCGCGTCAAACCAATGATGCCGGCCTTCGACGCGGTATAGGGCAGGTGCGGCGTCGTAAAACCGTAGGCCGACATCGAACATAAATTGATAATCGACCCGCCGCCGCCCGCTGCCATCGGGTCGAGTACCGCCTGAGCGCATAAAAATGTGCCCTTGAGATTTATGTCGATGACGCGATCCCAATCGCTTTCGCTCTGCTCATCAATAGGCTTCACGACAATCACCCCGGCATTGTTCACCAGCACATCAATGCGACCGAAGGCATTTGAAGCACCAGCCATCAGGTCATTGACCGATTGTTGATCGGCAACATCACACGCTATCGCGAGCGCATCTATTCCCATTTCTCCGAGCGCAACCGTCGCGCTATCGAGACGCTCCTGGTTTACGTCGGCGACTACGAGTTGCGCACCGGCGCGGCCCAGACATCGCGCAATCCCGAAGCCAATGCCCTGACCGGCACCGGTGACGATCGCCACTTGGTTTTCAAGATTGTTATCCACGACTTCTGGTACTCCTGATTTTGATTAACGGCTGCCTAATGCCCGCTAAGTACACCACGGAACTGGCAGAAGGGGCGTTTTTCTTTACCCTAAACTCCAGTCCGTCAACGATGAGGGAAATGAGATGAAGACCGCGAGGGGGACGCATTAATGCATTTTTCATCCGTGAGGTTGCGAGGGAACCCGCCGGCAAGCCCACAGCCTAATTGCATCGTGAACGGATACAAAAGGGGCAAACAATCGATACCCAGACTGCATAACGCGAAAGTGGCCGATTGCGACTAAGATGGTGCACTCCCGCTTAGGGCGTCAATCAGCTCTCATGTGGAGGCCGTATGCGTCTAATAAGACACAATCTACGCGCAAACTTCGGAGGCTCAAGGCCGCATTTTTGCCACCGACTTCGACAATCGCAATTATGACGGACGCAACACGCCACATCAGAGATAGCGTATGAAGGGACTCGTATTCAGCTACGTTTTACTCACGACAAATATGTCATTTGCCACTGGCGAGTGGCTAATTGAAGACCCTGGCTCGGTGACGCAACTCATTTCCATTCAGCAGAGCCTGGACAACGTATCTTCATCGATCATGTTGTGTATCGATTCTGGCAAAGATCATTCGTCGTGCCTTTGTGAGGGTAAAGAAGCCATCACTCAATTCAACACTAGGGTCAATACGCTGCTCAGTGAAAATCAAAATTTGGCAGAACATGATCTAGTCAGATTTAAATCAAATGATGGATTTTGGGTTACCCAAAGTATTCAAGGTCTATTAAAGCAAGCGAGTACCGGCACCCCAGAATGCGATTGACGAAGTTAAATAGGTGCTTCAGTAGAATCGGAAAGTGTAGGTCTTCTGTTCTCGGAGTTTTAGCCTCCGGGAATTCTGAAGAAAAGCAGATAATTCGTAATGCGAATCTAATAGTTGGAGGCTCCGAATGAGCGAGATACGCGATGACGACCGCCGTGAGGTGTATCGAGAGACTCTCCCGCCTGACGCGGAGCCACAACTGACAATAATTACCAATGACGAAAGAGCGATCCCCGATAACATTGCCGACATCAACGCCCGTGGTGCGAAAGTTGAATTCGATCCAGCTGCAGCACCGTCTCTCATTCCAGGAAGGAACATTACTGTTGGCGTAGAAGCTCCGGGTCTGTCGACTGGTATCGAAATTTAGGCGCGCACTGTTTTCGCTGCGACGCGTGGCAATCGTTTTGTATCAGCGGTCGCCTTTGCGAAGCTCCCGGAGGCGATCTCTAATGCAGGCGGAGCTTTTTTCGCCATATTCAATCGGCGTGCGACGCGACGTCCGCTCACCGATTCGGAACGAAGAGCCTTATCCGCAACCGTGCAAACGGAGCTAGAATCTTCGAAGGGCCATCCGGTCAAGATCGTGAACTACTCCAAAACAGGCATCGGAATCATGGCAACCGGGGCTGTTAGTGAGCTTCTAAAGGCTGTCGACACTGTTGATTTGATGATCAGTTCTAACCGTTCGGAAGATTCCCAGCGGTTTAAGGCGCACGTCGTGCATCGAGCCAGTCGTGGATCTGAGAATTACTTCGGCTGCTTGTTGATTCCAAAGTAATGAGTTATCGAAATATTGGCGCGGGCTCTCAAAAAAAGTTAGCGCGACAATTCGAATGTGGTGGCACGTATCCCCTAGCGTAGAAGCAACGACAGGGCGCAACCGACGACTCCGCAAGGGCATGCCCGGCTGTAGTCGTATTCCGGGGCGGACGACGATTGGGACCGTAGGCGCTATCGCCGCTAGTGACCGTTCGACCTACACGACATTCGAACCAGCGGCGACTTACCGATACCCCCGTCTCGAAGTTCGGGTCCGTGCGCTGGCCTGGGACCAACGGAAAGACTCTTAGCTTTAGTTGCGGTCAGAGTAAAAATAATCCGAACGCTCAGCAGCGACTACTCCGATCCCATTCATTAGACGAAAATTAATCGACAATCTGGGCACGTTGGCCAAGGCCCAACTTCTAAGGGGATACGATAAACGCGTTAGACATTGCGGTCGAGCCAAAATTTGAGGATCCCCAGCTTGCCGCCGCTGCGGCACCGTTAGAAACGAACGCTCCACGCAGTGTCGCAAAGTGAGTGCCACCGCCGCAGGTGTTGGCTCCGCCACCACAGGTTCCGTCGAACGTCAGCGCGAAAGTGCCGTTCGACAGAATGTTTGTCGGAGCCCCGGACTTATTGAAAGTAAATCCATCGCCATTGACGAAACTTCCAGTTAACGCGCCCCCAGTGATTTGTCCGGTACCAAAATCGATGGTCATGTTGGCTGCAGTGAGGGTCCCGGGAGTGGCTATTGTGTTGGCATAAATCGGCGTCGCGGCAACAAGATTGTTGAACGCGAGAATGCCGGCAGCTGGCAGAGAAGCAAGTGGCGAGACGTTGTCGATGATGACGTAGGCTAGTTCGCCGACGATTGATAGTGCTGGT
Organism: Proteobacteria bacterium UBA981; assembly: GCA_002292285.1. Classification (GTDB taxonomy): domain Bacteria; phylum Pseudomonadota; class Gammaproteobacteria; genus UBA981. The sequence goes on along the minus strand of DBBP01000003.1, from coordinate 81,515 downwards.
GGCTGCGACACGCTGTATGGCGTATTTACTGCGCCGATCCGCACACCGTGGGTTGCGTTCGAAAGTGCGAATGCATAGCTCGTAACGTTGCTGATCACGCACGGTCCGCACGAGCCGTCGGCGCCCTGGGCTGCCGTCGGACCACCACTGACGGGGTCGACCGTAAGGGTGTTACCGCCCGCATTATTCACGAACCACGATGCGGTCTCATCGCGATTTGACCCAAGGAATAACTTCTGTGCGGACCAACTGAAATAAGTACCGTCAACGGCGACGACCGGGTTCATCGGTGTCGGAAGGCTCGCAACCGGCGTTGTAACACTGGCAACGGGGATCCCCGGGGTTACATCGATCAAAGCTGGGGTGAATTGCAGTCCACCCAAGCTTTGCGCGCCTTCCGAGTTGCGCACATCACCGTCGATATAGGTTTCGTTTGGCTCGGTTTCGCAAAACTGACACTTGAAAGTTATTGACGCCCACGGGGTGCCGGCATGCTTCATTTCGGCAATCTCCAAGCCGTCGCGGCCGCTGTTGCCCGCGAGCACTTCGTCTAAATGAACATGCGATAGTTCGTTCGGATCAACTGGCATGCTCACCGTGTGAGTCGCCGCGCCTTCTAGCGTACCCTCCGTAGCCTCATAGAGACTTGCCATTTCCTCCCGCAACCAATTGTCTGCATCTTCTCTCCCGTACAACCTTAGCAATCGCAGATATTCAACGTCAGCTTCCCTCAGCGCGTCGGCAAACTTTTCATTGTTTGTTTTAAATCTATCGTCATCCACGAATTCGGGTTCATTCGCAAATGGTGGCGCGGGGGTTGTGTTATCAACGTCCGATTCAGGACTTTCGAACGTAGGTTGTTCGACAGCGTCGGATTCAATATCCACCCGATCGACGTGCGGGATCTCGTTCGCCAATTCGAGAGGATAAGCATCGAGGTAAGCTTCCACATCCAGCGGGGCCACTTCTCCATTCTCATCGATGGTCATCGGTAGGGCATTCACAACCGTCGAAAGTCTCACCTGCTCCGCAAAACTCTCGAGGTTAACTGTACCTAACAATTCGCCATCCGATTGCGGCGACTTGACGATGATGATCTGATTACTAGTTGCGTCGATATCGAGGCTAAAACTCGCGTCATCTGCGACGATTGCACAGTTATTAGCCCCATTGCACCCTGGTACTTGAATGACAGAGTGAAACCGGTCTGTAAGTGCATCGAGGCGAGGATCGCGAACAAACTCGCCGGGCGTATCGACCCGATAGGCAAAATGCGAAGAATCAGCAGGCTTGGCTTTGTCACTTTCGGCGGGTTGATTGTTATCTGGTTCGGTTGTTTTGTTATCGGGGCTGGTCGGCTCGGGCATCAGGATGTTTCCAAGCGCCCGGGTAAACGGACTACCGGTGTTGGAAAAACGCGCGGTACCAGAGTTGAGTTCGAAAGTTCCGTAGAAGCCAAAGCGTACTTTTGACCCTGGACCAAATCTCACTCTTTGAGAGTTGGAGTCGCCGTGCGAATAGCGTTGCATTTGTAGGTAACCGTTCGCCCCGAGCTCGATGACATCACCAGGTTCTATGACCGTTCGAAGGCCAGCTTTGCGGGGCCCAGTCCCGAAAACACTAACTATCGAGACATCACCCTCCACATAGGATATGTAACCGACGGAATCAGGGGTCTCTCCGTTAACCTCCGACAGAAACACGGACAGCAACAATATGCAGACAACATTACGCAAGGGTGAATTCAGATTGATCAGCCTATTGATATTCATATCGCACCGTCAGCGTCGTAGCGAGAGAATCGAAATCGCTGGTTACGATATTCGAGTCGTTGTTGCGATAGCGGATCTCGGGATAGACCGTCCACTGTTTGTTGTACTTGTAATACAGCCCGGCATGAAGGCGCAGGAACAGATCGTCGCGAGACTTTAGAAACAACGGCTCTGTGCCGCCGTAATTACTGTGTTCGACTGCGAACGATACGAGTGCAGAAAGATCGGCGCTGAACTGGTATTGCGCGCCCGCGCGGCCGCCGACAAAATGACGCCCCAGATGTGCGGCGAACCCGGCCTCGTTATTTTCTACACCGCCGTACACGCTGGCGAAAACGATCGGATCGCCGGGTACGGAAAAACGGTGTACGCCGCCCACACCGATTGCCATATGAGTCGTATCGCGTACACCTTGTTGCGATTCCGGATGGTAGTTAATGGCGGAAATTCTGGCGAATGCAGTGGCCTGCGTGGCCTTGGACACATTCCGTCGCCATTGGCCGGTCACCCCAGGTGAGCTGCGAAACAGATTGTTATCGACGGTTAACCAGTGACCATCGACAGACCGCGAGAATACGTTATCACCGAGTGCGTAACTCATGCCGCCACCGATCCGGTAGCTGTCCTTGTCGAAAAATCGTGCCCGATCGGCCGTGAAATTCTCCAGACGAGCAACTGCGCCTGCGAAGATGTGAACTTTTGAGGTAACTCGGTGCGAGAGCTGCCCGCCAACCTCGGTACTGTATAGACCACTGCTGAGTTTAACGTTGGATGGAAACAATGTGACGTTAAGATTACCAAACGCGGGTACTGCGAACGTTGATGTGTCAGTCGCGTTGTTAGCATTGGTATCAAAGCCGGCACCAAAGGCGGCATACACTGACCATTTCGTCCGGTCCATGCCTTTCAGATGCAAATCGATTACTTCCAGAAACTTCAAAAGCGATTGATCCTCAGGTTCGCTTAGTTTCGATTTGCGAAGCTCTTCGAGATGATACTTTGCGCGTGCAATATCGCCGACTGCGAAATACGCCTGCGCAAGCAGGCTCCTGACCTCAGATTGTGCTGGGTCGTGGCGAAAGAGACGCTCAAGCGCAAAAATAGCCGCATCGGGGCGCCCGCTTTGTAAGGCGCTCAAGCCGAGCAGGTAATCGTATCGTGGTATACCGGCGAACTGGTGCTCTAGAGGTGCAAGCGCTGCAAAAGCGCGTTCCGGATTCCCATCTGCGAGGTATTCGGCAGCTGTCGCCGGCAGCTCATACGCCTCTGCACTCAGGGCAATGAGCGAGACCGCCAGGGTAGCGATTCTCAACGTGAGTTTCGGAACCCTAAATCGCGGTATTGCGCGGCTAATCCACACCCTTCGTTCTCGTGGCGTGTCGACCTGGAGAAGCTATCACTTCATCCGGCTCGGTGATAGCGATCTTTCATCAGAGAAATGGAGACAATATCTAAACTTTTGCTCGGCGAACATATTCAAGCTAGACGGTTTCGGGACGCCGATATTCTCGCGGCTGTGTGTTCACGGATTCCAGATCCTGTACAAGTGGTTACGAAAAAGAGGGGTAATTCTTTAGCTCGAGCGGCCCTGCCACGGTGTCCCTATACTCTCGCTGAGCACGGAACAAGCCGGGACGCCTTAGCGAGCTGACTTGGCATATTTTCACGATCCTGACTCCCGCAACGGAAACACCGCCATGATTGAGACGCTCGAACCCAAATGGGTAGATAACTTCGAACAGTTCTTTGCGCTTTCTGGCATTCGTTCGGGTGATCTCATCGGGATTTTGGCCGAAAGCCAAAGCCGCCCCGTTTTGATCGAACTTGCAGAACACGCTTTGCATCGTATCGGGGCGCGGGCAGTACGCGTGTCGGTGCGTTCACCGCAGTTGGCTGATTCGATGCCGGTCCGCTCTACGGGTGCCAGTTACGCGTTCGATGCCTATCCGGAAATCATGGCGGCGCTCGGCGCATGTTCGCTGGTGGTTGATTGCACGGTTGAGGGCTTGTTGCACAGTCGCGCGCGTCAGGCGCTGCTCGGTGCGGGCGGACGCGTGTTGATGATCTCGAACGAACATCCAGAAGTACTGGAACGGTGCGCGCCATCGCTCGCGGTCCACGAGAAGGCGCTTGCATCGTTGGCCATGTTGGATGCGGCGCGAACGCTTACCGTTCGCTCGGTGGCGGGCACTGATTTGCAAGTTAACGTTGCGGGCGCGCCGAGTCGCGGTGGCGGCGGCATTCTGGGTCCGGATGACAAGATTGCTTATTGGCCGGCCGGCTTGTGCCTGTGTTTTCCATTGGCGAACACGGTCAATGGTCGCGTGGTGCTCGACGTCGGCGACGTGAATCTCACCTTCAAGCGTTATTTCGACTCCCAGGTTGTGCTTGAAATCGAGAACGACCGGGTGGTGAATATCGAAGGCACGGGGCTCGATGCCAGTCTGATGCGTTCCTACTACGCCGGTTGGAACGACCCGAATGCCTATGCCATCTCACATGTCGGTTGGGGCGTGAATCCCGGCGCACGCTGGGACGCACTCACGATGTACGACAAGGGCGACATCAACGGTACGGAGATGCGCGCGATTGCCGGGAGCTTCATGATCTCAACCGGTGCCAATGAGTTCGCCGAGCGGTTTACCAACTGCCATTTCGATCTGCCGATGCGCAACTGCGATGTGTTTGTCGACGACCGACAGGTCATCGAAGCTGGCGCGTTGCTCAGCCCGCTCGCGTTATCTTGATTGTTTAGCCGATGACATTCTCGATCGCCCGCGCCGCAACAGCACCGCATTATACGCACAGCAAACCGCGCCTCGCCTATACGCGATCCGGCGACGGCCCGCCGCTCGTGTTCCTACACGGCATCGGTGGCAATCGGCATAATTGGCGACGCCAGACCGAGGCGTTGCGGACGCAGTTCACGACGATTGCCTGGGACGCACGCGGTTACGGTGATTCCGACGATGTCCCCGGCCCACGGGGGTTTAGCGATTTCGCCGATGATCTTGCACGCTTGCTCGATGAACTCGACATCGCGCGCGCACACTTCGTCGGTTTGTCGATGGGCGCGCGAATACTGATGGATTTCCAGCCGCGCTATGCCGATCGGGTGACGACCCTCACGCTATGCAATTGCTTCTACGGCTTCGAAGCAGCGCTCTCCCCAGACAAGCAACGCGAGTACATTGAGCTGCGCGAACGCCCGCTGCGTGAGGGCAAGAGCTTTGCCGAGATCGCGCCGCGCCTGATTGAATCATTGGTGAGTCCGCAATGCCCTGCCAACGTTCGCGCGGAACTGCGCGCCAGCATTCTCGCTCTGCGCACCGAGTCGTATCTGAAGACCCTGCGTGCGTCGGTCACTTTCGATCGCGCCGCCGAGCTCGAGCACATGCATATACCCGTGCAATTGATTTTCAGCGCTGCCGACCAACTCACACCCGTGTCGATTGGCGACACCATGCTTGGATTACTGCCAGACGCACGACTAACCGTGCTTGAGAATGCGGGACATTTGAGCAACCTGGAACAACCCGCAGCGTTCAACACTGCGCTGCGCGAATTTCTCATTGCACATGCCAGTGTGGCCGCTTTCGCCTAAAGGACCCGTTATGCTTTTCACTATCCACATGCTCGACCGGCCCGGTAGTGCCGACCTGCGCGCTGCCAATGCCGATGCACACCGCACCTTTGTGGGTGCACACCTGCAGGCGATGTACCTCGGCGGCCCGCTGCTTGCAGACGACGGGAAAGCGCCGGTCGGTAGCCTCATTGTGATGGATTTTCCTGATCGCACTGCCGCCGAACGCTTTATCGCCGACGAGCCGTATAACCGCGCCGGCCTGTTCGAATCCGTGACCATTCGCCGCTTTGGACCGGTCGTCGAGCCACGCACGTCATCAGCGACTGGCCAGGAATAGATGGTAAATAACCCCGCACCGATGCAAGACGAGTATCCGGTGCTGATTGTCGGCGGCGGCTCGGTTGGCCTGTCGCTCGCGGCCGAGCTCGGCTGGCGCGGTATCAGGTGTTTACTCGTCGAAGAACGCGACGGTCTGAACGATCATCCGCGTGCGAACGCGGTCGCCAATCGCACCATGGAGTACTACCGGCGCTGGGGGATCGACCAGGTGATTACCGATGCGGGCATCCCGCCGAACCTGCCGGCCGAGTATCTGTGGGTCACCTCACTACATGGTCGCGAGATTCATCGTGTATCGCTGCCGCCCTTCGATCAGCTGGTCGCCACCCGCAAGGCTGGCGGCTATGCCGAAGACGAACATAGCTGGTCACCGTATTTAAAAACCATCACGGGCCAGAACGAAGTCGAACTGGCGATCCTTGATTACATCAACCGCTGCGACAACGTCGATGCGCGCTTCGGTCAGCGCCTGCGCGATTTCGAAGATTTGGGCGATAGGGTTCGTTGTCGCGTTGAGAATCTCGCGAGCGGAGACATCGAGACTGTCGAGACCCAGTATCTCGCCGCTTGTGATGGCGGCCGCTCGGCCATCCGTCATCAGCTTGGCATCGAATACTCCGGCACGGCCGGGCTCGCCTCATTTGTATCCATCTACTTTCGCGCGCCAGACATGATTAAGCGCCACACCTTCGGCCACGGCAATATCTTCTTTCCCATGCACCGCGATCACCGTGGTTTTTTGCTGACCTGGGACAACGACCGCACTTACACCTATCACCTGGTGCTGGACGAGGAGCAGGAGTGGCAGGAAATCGACCCCAAACGCGCTATCACGGCGGTAGTCGGTGCCGAATTCGATATCGATGTGCTCTCCGTACAACCCTGGACGGCGCATGCGCTCGTTGCCAATGAATATGTCAAAGGGCGTGTTGCGCTGGTCGGTGATGCCGCGCATTTATTCAGTCCGACCGGCGGCTTCGGCATGAACACCGGTGTGTCCGATGCAATCGATCTGGCCTGGAAGCTGCAGGCGCTGCTGGAAGGCTGGGCTGGCCCGCGCTTGCTCGGCAGCTACACGCGCGAACGCAAACCGGTCGGCGAACGCAATACCCGCGAGGCAGCAGACTGCTTTCACCGGCTGTTCGCAGTCATGCAAAACGGTAATGAACTCGACGCCGAAGGGGCCGAGTCCGATGCGCTGCGCACGCAGCTCGCTGCGGAGCTAAAGGATCAGGAAAAACTCGTCGCCTCTTCGGGCACCCTGCTCGGCTACCGCTACGAAGGCTCGGACATCATCGTGCCGGATGGTACGCCCGAACCTGCAGATGATGCCCGGCGATACATCCCTGTCGCCCGCCCCGGCCATCGCGCCCCGCATGTCTGGCTTGAGGATGGCGCTGCGTTATACGACCGATTCGGCCAGGGCTTTAACCTGCTGCAGCTCGGCGTTACGCCGCCCGACGTGAGTAGATTCGTCGACGCCGCAAAAGCTGCCAGCCTGCCGCTGACCGTGGTGCGTATTGATGATGCGTTGGTAGCGGAAGTGTATGCGGCGCAATTGGTACTGGTGCGCCCGGATCTCATGGTGGCCTGGCGTGGGGATAGCGTGCCGCCGGACGTGCAGGCGGTTGTTGATCGCGTCCGTGGGGCCTGAGACTAATTCGGGGGCAGTTATTTTCTTTCAGCGGCAGAGTTCCAGAATCTGTATGAGCCTTTGGGGGAAAAGTAACTGTCCCCGAATTAAGAAAGCGCTCCGAATTAGCTCCGGTGGCACTGACCGCACGTCGCCGCGGCGTTTTTCACACGAAAATACTACGGTCGTCAAACCGCTCTAAACGGGCGATGTGACTGTGTGCGCCAAGCGCGACATAGGCTTCACGGGCCAGCGCCCATTCGACGTCAGCGTCCCACTCCGAAGAAAATCCGCGCGCAAACAAAGCACGGTTGATATGCAGGTTCGGCCGCTGAACGACCGCCCCCGTACGTTCAACGAGTTGCTCCATCTCCACCATTGCGGCGAGCGCCGCCTCTTGGTCACCTTGGGCGATACACGAGCGAGCCGACGCGACCCAGGCCGATAATTCCCAGTACTGCGTGCGCTCGTGACAAAACACGATGGTCTCGCTACTTCGACTACGGGCAGCGCCTGCGTCACCCAGCGCGAGCTCAGCTAGCGACAGCACCCCGGCAACGCCACCCAGATGAGCACGACCGGTGTTTTGCTCCTCCATAATCGATAAGGCCTCACCTGCGAACTCAGCGGCGCGGTGAAATTCGCCATGGTTGAATAAGCTCAGGCTAAGCGCCTGCCGGGTCATGCATCGGCAGTACGCCGTGCCTTTCGTTTCAGCACCATCGATACCCCGATGAGCAAGTGCCAGCGCCTGATCGAAACGCCCAAAGACGTTGGCGACAATACTCCCCATCGCATCGTTAAACGCATTCAGTTCGGGGTCGTTACCGCAGCGTTCACGGCTCAGCGCGAAAGATTCATGGAAGTTGTCAGTCTCGCCCAAGAGGGCGGAGGTCACCGCGATTGCTAAATGCATGGACCAAAGGCAATCGACGCCCATCAAAACACTTGGATCGCTGCCAGTATGCGGATAGTTTTCGAGGGTTTCTCGCGCCAGCTGAGTACTCCGTCGAATCCATGCGATTCAGGCGATTAACGCGGCGTGGTTGAGTCCATCGGCGCGATCATGCTGCAGCGCCACGCGCTGACCAATCTGATTGGTTTCTGTCAGACGGGTGATCGTATCGCTGTCAGTTGCGCCGTTAGCAACAAAACGCTGGCCCTCAGCATCGCGACCATAAATCAAAACACGCTGGGGAGAATGATCGCGCGCATAGATAACGGTATAGGTCTCGATGGTGCCCTCGCCCTGCACGTGCTCGGTATGCGCAATCGGTTCATCGCCGGCTTCCGGGTCCGCGAGATCGATCTGATCATTGCCGATTAGATCCGTATCACCGGGCACTGAACTGTATATGCCAGCAGCATACTTATGCATAAACCAGCCGAGCGCCGTCGCCATACCGTTCTCGAGTTTGCCGGCTGCGATGTTCTCGGCCAGGGTGGCGATGCCGTGTAGGGCGTAGTTACTCCCCGGGCCACCGAAAAATCCCAGACCACCCGTTTGGGTCAGTGGGCGAGGATCGTCATCACCCAAGCCCAGCTGGCCGCGGGCCACGTTCACGGCACACGGGAAACAGCTGTATAGATCGAAACCTTCCAGATCGGCGATGCGTTTGGCGCTACGCGCTTCGATTTTCTCGATAATTGTTGCCAGGGCCGGACTGCGCGTGAAGCTCGCTTTGTCGATCATGAAGCGCTGGCGATCGCGCGCAAACGCGCCACCGAGGAAATAAACCGGTTTGGCCCCGCCGCCACTGAACGTCGCAGCCTCGCGCTCGGTCGTCATGACAATCGCGGCACCAAGATCCGCCATGACTTGCGAGACCATGCGCTTGGTATAGGGAAAACAAATCGGTCGATTGTCCGGTGCGGCAGTCACGATACGCTCAGCGGATTGCGCGTCGCGCGACCAGGCGTTGGGATGATTCGCAGCAACCTGGCTGAAGCGCGACCACAGTGCGCCGACGCGCGCCAGCCAGGCCTCGCGACTCAAACCGGATTGCGCCCACAACGCGTTTTCGAACAGCGGGAAACCGTGGATTGGCAGGGTCAGTCCGTGACGTTGCTCCAACTCGCTGCTGCCGACCGCGTCGTCCGCAGCATAGTCATCAGGAATCCCCTGAATGAGCGCATCTTCACCGCGCACTGCATCGGCCGAACGCGGGTAATAGGTCTCTGCGCCACAAATGAGCACCGCTTTCGCTTCGCCGCGCGCGAGCATGCCGGCGGCCTGATTAACGAAGTGCTGCGGCACCTCACCGCCAATACCAGAGACGCGAATATGCGGCGCGGCGATGCCGAGTCGTCGTGCAATTTCCTCGCCCGGTCGCTCCAGATTGCGCGATTGCGTGCGCACGACCAACACCGTATCCACCCGCTGCCAGATATCGCTGCTGCAGAGCCGGCCGGCGTCGCGCGCAGCCTGCTCCATCATGTCGATCGGATCGGCAAAAGGTGGACTCGCCAGCTTGGGCTGCGTGCATTGCCCCCAACCGCTGATCACGACTCGTTCGGGCATGGTCAATATCCTCCAGGGTTCGTCGAACTATAGCGCATCCCCCTATACTGCGATGAGACAGGCGAGGGTATAGACATGAACGAATTTGATCTGCGCGGCATGCAGGCCGGCGACGTTGCGAGGGCTGTGCGCAGCGGTGAATTGCGTGCCACTGCGATAGCCGAAGCTCAGTGGGCGGCTATCGAGCGGGACGAACCAGCTCACGGTGCCTACATTGTGCAGTTCCGTGATGAGTCATTACGCGCCGCCGAACGGCTCGATACGCGCGTCGCCGCCGGCGAATCGCTCGGTCCGTTGGCCGGCGTGCCGATGGCGCTGAAAGATATTTACGATATGAACGGTGTCGCGACGACCGCGGGCATGGGCATCCATCGCGATTCCATCGCCGAACGCGATGCCACGGTGGTGACGCGTCTTAAGCAGGCCGACGCCGTGATACTCGGCAAGGTTACGCTGACCGAAGGTGTTTATGCCGAACATCGCGAGGCCTATCCCGCACCCATCAACCCGTGGCGCGCAGATCACTGGGCGGGTGCCTCCTCGACCGGCACTGGCGTGGCGATGGCGGCGGGCCTCGCGGTCGCCGCACTCGGCTCCGAGACTGGCGGGTCAATCAAACTACCGGCTGCAGTCAATGGCGTGACGGCGGTTAAGCCAACCTGGAGTCGGGTGTCGCGCTACGGCGTGTTCGAACTCGCGGCAACGCTCGATCATGCCGGCCCGTTTGCGCGCTCGGTGAGCGACGCGGCAACCTTGCTCGGTGTGATCGCGGGTTCGGATCCGCTCGACCCCACCGCATCGCAGGTCGCCGTCCCCGATTACAGCGCGGCAGTCACCCGTGGCGTCGGGCATCTTCGGATTGGCATAGACAGTCGCTGGACTGGCGACAGTGTTGATGCTGAAACGCTTGCGGCACTTGAGGCGGCTGTCGGCGTACTGGCAGCGGCAGGTGCCACCATTGAAGACATCCGGGTGCCGGACGTGTCCGACATGATCTGGGACTGGTTTGGCGTTTGTGCTGCGCAGACCGCGCTCGCGCATGCAGAGACTTTCCCTGCGCGACGCAATGAGTACGGTCCGGCGCTGACACAATTGCTCGATATGGGCAATGAACTGTCGGCGACTGATTACCAGAAGTTGTTGCTGCGACGGGAGATCTTTCGCGGCGAGATGAACGCGTTGTTCACCGGCATCGACTTGCTCGCAATTCCCGTGCTCGCCTTTCCCGCCCCCAGTCTCGAGCGCATGGCTGCCGTCGATGACGAACTCATCGCAGGGCTGCATCGCTTTACCTGCCCGTTCAACATGTCCGGCCAACCCGGCATCGTGTTGCCCTGCGGGTTCAACAGCGCAGGCATGCCCATAGTGTTCCAGTTAGTCGGGCGACACTTTGATGAACCGTCGTTGTTCGCCGCCGGCGGTGCTTATCAGGCTGCGACTGACTGGCATACCCGACGTCCTGCTGAAAAATAGCAGTACGTTGCTGTGGGATCTGACGGAGGGCGTTGGTCGGCGCAGCAAATTGCGAAACTAGCGCTCGGCCTGGTTATCTCCGCGGGGTTTCTCTGGCTTCTTGCGCACGGCGTCGACATTGAGAAGCTGCGACGGGTATTCACCAGCCTGTCACTCACATCCATCGCGATCGCCGTGCTTTGCGTCGCAACGGGCTACTTCTTTCGCGTCGTGCGCTGGTGGTGGATGCTGCAGACACTGGACGACGAACTGCCGCTCAGCGCCTGCGTGTGGCCGCTGCTTAGCAGTCTCGCAGTTAACAATGTGCTGCCTTTTCGGGCCGGCGATGCGCTGCGCGTGTTCGGTTTTCGGCGTCAGCTTCGCAGTCCTGCAGTACGCGTCCTCGGGACTGTCATCGTTGAACGTGTTTTCGATCTCGCGACTCTACTGACGATTTTCGTGATCGGTCTGCAAGGCCTCGCGCCGGGCGCATTTCCCGCCCATTTTGTAGTGCTTGCGTCATGGTTGGCCGGACTGACGGTTGCTGCATTGCTGGTGCTGATATTTCTCACACCGTGGCTCGAAGCGTTAACCCACCGCTTTGCACGGCAGGATTTTTTCGTGCGGCGCGATCTGGATGGATTAATTCGCGAGCACGGGGAACATTTCGCGGCGGCGCTTGGGGTCGTGCGAAGCATCCCGCGCCTGCTGGCACTGGCCGGCCTGTCAAGCTTGGTGTGGCTGTTCGAAGGGCTGGTCTATGTCACTGTTGCCGCAGCAATAGATGCGGTAGCAGGAGCTCCCGGGGCGTGGTTTTCACTCGCCAGCGGCGCATTGGCGACTTTGATTCCGAGCGCGCCGGGATACCTGGGCACTTTTGATTACTTTGCGGCTCTCGGTCTGCAGGCATATGGCGCAACAGTTGAAACGTCTGTCGCTTTTGCGTTAATCGTCCACACCGTGCTGTGGCTACCCGCCACCGTCGTCGGGCTAGCGTACCTCGCGTTTAGCGGGGGACGGTCCTGGCGTGGCGCAGCAAGACGGGGTTATGAGTAGCCGTTCAGCGCACGACGCGAAACGCGCGCGCAAACGGTTCCTCGCGGCCGTCACGCACGATTTTTTTCTCGAAAAGCAGTTCCAGACGTTGATCGGTGTCGCTATCGACTGCAAATAGCTCGCGTCGCAAGCCGGCATTCTCCGGACAGTTGGGATAGCAGCCCGGAAAGTCATAAATGTTGTCTTTGCGCCGCACGTAGATGTAGCGCACCCACGGCGCGTGCTGCATCACGAAATCGAGATCGGCGCCGAGCAGTCGGTTCGATTCCACTACTTTACTTTCGTGTTGTGGCGTCAGTATGAAGTTATCCGCAATGACGCCGCACATCGTATGAAAAGTGATGTAGTGGCCATCGCCGTGTTCAGCAAGCACCACGCCCGGCTCGGCGGCACAGTGGCGTTCGAGAATCGGATAGACATCGCGTAATAATAAATACTGATGATCATTCGCCGGCGGCAAAGCCGCACGCGCAGCATTCAGGCTCGGCAAATACGCAAGCACAAAAACGCCAGCTGTGGCTAACAACATTACCGCGCGACGCTGCGGCCAGCGCTGCAGGGCCGCTCCGATCAAAACTAACCACGGTAGATAGAGCGCATAAGAACCGAAATACTCGAGCCGAAACTGGCGCAGCAACAACGCGCTACCAAACACACAGGAGACGGCGAAAAAGATCTGTTCGTTACGGGGGCGTTTGCATGTAAAGGCGATCAATCCCAGTAGCGCTAACGGTAACAACCAGACCAAACCGGAATAGAGCTCGTTCAAGTGCTGCCAGCGTCCCGCCATGACCCAGGTCCAGACGGTGCGGGTTTCGTACAGCGCCTCGAAGCCCGTGAGATTGCCGAAGACGAAATCGCTACCGGCGAGAAATTGCCTGAGCACCGGAATGGCCGCAACGATGGCGAGCACTAACAGCGCGATGGCGTTGCGCGGCGTACGGGCGAACATCGTCAGCAAGACTAGAAACAGGGATGTGCAAATCGCGATATAGAGATGGAACCAGGAATGCAGGTAGTAGAAAAACATGCCCTGCATAAAGGGCTGTGACGGCAACAACATCAGCAGCGTCGATAGCGTCAATGCGATGGCAAGCAGCTGCGCTGGGCGGCGCGGCAAGTTGCGCCCGAGGAGCCATAGGGCGGCGAAGCTCAGCAGCACCGGGAGCTGCAAAATAAACATGCCGCTATGGAAAGCGGGCGCAGCGCCCAGCATGACGCCAAGTAGTAGCGCTGGGCGGTGGCGCGCGAGATCACCAAACCAACGCAGTCCTATCAACAGCACGCCGAGTACGAAACTGTATTCGATGAAATGATGGTCGAGCATACCAACGCGATGTAGTGCGCGAGTCAGTGTCGAGGTCGCGAAACACAACATGGCCAGACCGAGCAATGGTAACGGCAGCGCCAGACGCACGCCGATCATGAGCAACAGGGCCGCATTGACGTACACCCAAAGCGGCGCAACAAAAGCCAGCGCGATCATCGGCTCCGCGACGACACCCGATCCGAGCAGCGCACCCGCGAGCGCGGCCATAGCAGTGTCATAAGCCCACGGCCAGGTCACCCAGCTACCTTCCGGCGCATGAATAAGCGGATCGAACTGGATTAGATCAAGTGGTGCGTCCAGAGCGTCCAGGATGCGATGGGCGTGGTAGAAACTATCGTGGTCGGCCGGGATGAATTCGCCGTCCACCAGCGTCGCAGAGAAATGGTAAAGGCATAGCAGACACGCCAGGGTCCCAGTAACGAGCCATAGCGCAAACAGAGTGCGGCGCTCAATAGTGGGGAGAGATGCTGACACTGACTCGATCTGTGTTCGAGAAGTGGGGCATTGTAGATCTAATCCGAGTTTTCGTTCGGGCTCTTAATTCGGGGACAGTTACTGTATTTCGATGCTCGAAATACAGTAACTGTCCCCGAATTAGCTTCCGTTCAGACACGCACTTCTCAACCCGCTCCTGAGCTATACAATAGGGCGCGCGCAGTCAGAGCATGCTGACTTGCGCAACGCCGCCCATGTAGCCACAGGTCCAGTACCAAATGCGAGCTATCGCCAGACTCAAATTTAAATTCCGTTACTACCGGGCGCTGAGTCGGGACCCCGAGGTGCCGACGATTTCCAAATGGTTACTCGCGGCCGCGCTGGCCTATCTGATTTCACCCATCGATCTTGTGCCGGATTTCATTCCGGTACTCGGCCAACTCGACGATCTGGTGCTCGTTCCTACCCTGTTGTGGCTGGCGGTGCGATTTATTCCCGTAACCGTCCGCGAGCGCATAGAGCAGGACGTCCTTGCCCGCTAGCTAGTTGAGCGCGCGGGTGGTTATGCTATTTGCTGACTAACGAATCAGTATTTCAGGGTCTTTGACCCGTATGGCCCCTTAATGGGGCTGCAACTGGAGGCGTGTTTTGCATACCCAATACACGGACGACGACGCGACATTCCGCACAGAGGTGCGCGAGTTTCTTGTACACAATTATTCTGATGATCTGCGCCAGCGCATGGGCAATGCCGATACCTATCGCGCAGCGTTAATCGAATGGCAGAAGATTCTGCATAAGCAGGGCTGGGTTGCGCCGGGCTGGCCGGTAGAACACGGCGGCACCGGTTGGACCCACAGCCAGCGCTTCATCTTCGATACGGAACGGGCGAGTTACGGCGCGCCGGATGGCAACTTGTTCGGCCTGAGCCTGGTCGCACCGGTTATCTACACCTTCGGCTCGAAAGACCAACAGGACCATTTTCTGCCCCGCATTCTGGCAGCTGAAGATTGGTGGTGTCAGGGGTATTCGGAACCGGGCTCCGGCTCCGATCTGGCCTCCCTGCAAACCAAGGCGATCCGGGACGGTGATGACTATGTCGTCAACGGAGCAAAGATCTGGACCACTAACGCGCATCTCGCTGACTGGATTTTTTGTCTGGTGCGTACCAACCCGGACGCCGCGCGCAAACAGGAAGGCATTTCCTTTTTGCTTATCGATATGAAGTCCCCCGGCATCACTGTCAATCCGATTATCTCCATCGACGGCCGGCACACGCTTAATCAGGTGACGTTCGACGACGTTCGCGTGCCGCTCGGCAATTGCGTGGGCGAAGAGAACAAAGGCTGGACGTATGCCAAAGCGTTGCTAACTCATGAGCGGACAGCCACGGCCGGCGTCTCGGATAGCAAGCGCCAGTTGAATTTGCTTAAAACTTACGCCGCAGCGGAGGCGTCGAACGGCCGACCCATTATCGAAGACGCAGATTTCCAGCGGCGGCTGGCGGAGATCCAGGTCGAAATGTTGGCACTTGAATACACCGAGCTGCGCGTATTGAGTACGGTCTCGCGCGGCGGGGCACCGGGGGCCGAATCTTCGTTTCTCAAGATCAAAGGCACCGAAGTGCTGCAGGCCGTACAAACGCTGGCCATGGATCTCGCGGGTTTGTATGGCGGCGTTCTGTCAACGGACGCAAACAGTGCCGCGCTGGAACACGAATTCGGTCCGCAGACACGAGTGAGCTACATGTATGGGCGTGCATCGACCATCTACAGCGGCTCGAACGAAGTGCAAAGGAACGTGATCGCGAAAGCGATACTCGGTTTATAGCCGCGACAGAATTGAGAAACGAAGTATGGATTTTTCATTAAACGAAGAGCAAACGCTGCTCCGCGATAGCGTCGCGAAATATCTGGCGAACGATTACGCGTTTGAACAGCGCCGCGCAGTTAGCGACCTCGAACACGGCTTTAGTCCCGATCACTGGGCGAACTTCGCCGAGTTAGGCTGGCTGACTATCCCCATCGCAGAAGCGGCCGGTGGCTATGGCGGCAAGGTCGAAGACACCGCGGTGCTGCTGGAAGAGTTTGGTAAACACCTGGTCCTGGAGCCCTACCTTGCCAATGTACTGCTGGCGGGCCAGCTCATTGCACGCAGTGGTAATTCGGCAGCAATCGCCAACGTTCTGAGCCCACTGTTAGAAGGCACACACCAGAGCACGCTGGCCGCGTGCGAACGACAATCGCGGCAGAATTATTGCGACGTCCTGACTACCGCTAGCGAGGCCGACGGCGGCTATGTGCTGAACGGCAGCAAGGTGCTGGTCGCCAATGGTGGCGCGGCTGCAAGCCTCGTGGTCACGGCGCGCAGCGGCGGGAGTCAGTTTGATCGGAATGGCATCAGCCTGTTCGTCGTCGAAGCTGACGCCGAAGGTGTCATGCGCAACACAGTCCGCATGATGGATGGTACCTGCGCAGCCGACATCACGTTGAACAACGTCGCCGTTTCATCAGACGCACTGTTGGGTCAGTCCGGTGAAGCTTATGCCCTGCTCGACCCGGTGTTGCAGGAGGCGCGTATCGCGGTCGCGGCAATGATGCTCGGCATCATGGACGAGCTGTTTAGTAAAACGCTCGAATACACCAAAACCCGCGAGCAATTTGGCACGCCGATTAGTAGCTTTCAGGCCCTGCAACACCGCATGGTCGACATGTTCATGGGGGCAGCGCAATCACGCTCGATGCTGTACCGCGCGATTTGTGAGTATCAGCAAGGTGACAGTACGGCACCGGCAACGGTTGCTGCGATGAAATCGCTGATCGGCAAGTACGCCCGCCAAATCGGATCCGAGGCGATTCAAATGCACGGCGGTATGGGTATGACAGACGAACTCGACATCGGCCATTACGTGAAGAGCGCGATGATGCTCAACCAATGGTTCGGCGACAGCGATACGAGCCTGCGCGAGTTTTGCGATTTGACCTACCGCGCCGCTGTTTAATTCGGGGACAGTAACTTTA
>DBBP01000003.1:0-64339 GCA_002292285.1 Proteobacteria bacterium UBA981 | reverse complement strand
TAAAGTTACTGTCCCCGAATTAAAGACCTCAGGCCTGCACCGAATAAGGGGAATTAAGGTTACTGTCCCCGAATTAGAAACCGCTAATAAACATCAACAGCCCCCGCACGACAATCAGGAGAACAAACGTGAGCGAGATTAACCAGACACCGGAAACGGTTGGTATGAGCGCGCGACGCCTTGAACGAATTCGCCCGGCCCTTGAACGCTACGTTGAGACGAGTGGCTATAGCGGCTTTGTCACGCGCGTACTGCGACGTGGGGAGGTGGTGCACGCAGACAATATCGGTTGGCAGGACCGCGAGGCGGGGCTCGCGATGAGCGACGACGCCATCTTCCGAATTTATTCGATGACCAAACCGATTATCTACAGTGCGTTGATGACCTTGTTCGAAGAGGGCCGCGTGCAGTTAGTCGACCCGGTATCGAAATTCCTGCCCGAGTTCGCGGCTACCAAGGTCATGATGCCCGACGGCACCCTGGTCGATCAGAACCCGATGCGGCCCATGCAGGTGCGCGACGTGATGATGCACACCAGCGGCCTCAGTTACGACTTCCTGGAAGATTATCCAGTCGGCGAACAGTATCGCGCGGCGAAACTTATGAACGACCCCAGCCGCAAGCTGGGTGATTTGATTACTGAGCTGGCGTCCATGCCACTCGCCTTTCATCCCGGCACCCACTGGCACTACAGCCTCGGCACCGACGTTGCGGCACGCCTGATCGAAGTGATTTCCGGCGCTCCGGTAGGTGATTTCCTGGCTGAGCGGATCTTCGCCCCACTCGGGATGACCGAGACCAGTTTCGGCGTCGCGCCGGAACATCGTGATCGTCTGGCGGTGATGTACGGCCATCCGGATCTTTTGGCGCCCGGTATGACGATCGGTCAGTTGGTCGGGCACTTCGCGGCCGGCAACCACGGCCGTCAGGATGTCGACGCAACTTACCCGGTCGATACGCCGGATGTATTCCAGCGCGGCGGGCTCGGTTTGTATTCGACGGCGAGCGACTACCTCGCTTTCGCCCGCATGTTGCTCGATGGGCGTGCGCCAGACGGCAGCCGCATCCTGGGTCGCAAGACCCTCGAACTCATGCACAGCAATCATCTGCCACCGGAATTACTGCCCTACAGCGTCGCAGGAGCGCCCGTGCCAGGGTGGGGCTTTGGGCTGGGATCACGCGTAGCAATGGACGTCGGCCAGATGGGCGTGTCGGGAACGCCTGGCGAGTTCGGTTGGGCCGGCGCTGCGAAGACCTACTATTGGGTCGATCCGGTCGAGCAGCTGGTGGGTGTATTAATGACCCAGTTCATGGTCGGTTTTGATCTGCCGGAAAACGATTTTCGCGCGCTGGTCTATCAGGCGATAGATGATTAGCAGCGAGACAACATAGGCCGGAATTGATGCTTAAGATTTATCACGTACCTCTCACACGCTCGGTGCGCATCGTGTGGTTGTGTGAGGCGTTGGGGCTCCCGTACGAGAAGATTCCGGTCGATTTTTCGCCGGAATATCGGGCCAGCCCCGCGTGGCGAAAACTCAATCCAGTCGGCAAAGTGCCCGTGTTGCAAGACGGCGAGATGACCATGTTTGAGTCGGGCGCGATGGTGCAATACATCCTGCGTCGCTACGGCCGCGGTCGGCTACAACCGCCCGAGGATAGCGACGCCTATGCCAGGTTCCTGCAGTGGTGCTGGTTTGGTGAGGCTACCCATTCACGCCCTATTGGAGAGGTCGTCAATCACAGACGAGCGCTCGCCGAGGCCGATCAAAGTGCGGTAGCCGTGGCTGAGATGCAGCAGCGTTCGCACGCCTGCGTAGAGGCGCTCGACGAGGAGCTCGCACAACACGCCTTCATCGTCGGAGATGATTTCAGCGCTGCCGATATCATGGTCGGCTACACGCTGTTATTGGCCGAGCGCTTCGCGCCGCAGGTGTTTCCCGAGCATGTTAAACGCTATCGCGAACTGCTCGAAACCACGCCGGGGTTTGCGGTCGCGACGGCAGACATCCCCATGCCGCCGGCCACGCCAACAAGCTAGCAACGGGTAGCAGCTAGCCAACTTCCATCGGCAAGCTCGGATCACTGCTCCATTCCGTCAGCGAACCGTCGTAGACGGAAACGTTATCGATCCCCAGCCGAGTCAGCGCCAGCGCCGTACTGCATGCGGCGATGCCGCCACCGCAATAGCAGATCACGGCGTCGCTATCAGCTGCCCCCACGTCTTCGAAGGTCGCTCTAAGTCCCGCGTCGTCTGAGAAGACCTGGGTGTCGGCATCGGCCGTCTGCAAAAACGGTACGCTCACGCTCGACGGGATACGTCCCGGGCGGGCGTAACGCTGCGGCGGCAGACCGGCGAACTCATCCGGGTCAAGCGCGTTGATCAAACACGTGCCCTTATCGTCGATGGCCGCGAGCACACGGTCGCGATCGGCAATCAGCTCCGGGCGCGCACGCACTTCAAACTTCGCGGCAGGATAGTTCGGCGCGGCGGTCGATACCGGGCGTTGTTCAGCCATCCATTTCGTCCAGCCACCGTCGAGTACCGCAGCATTGTCGAAGCCAAACGAGCGCAGCATCCACCACAAACGTGCCGCCCACATATTCATGCCCTGGTCGTACAACACCACCGCGCTGTCGGAGCCGATACCGAGTTTGGACATGGTTGCAGCAAACTGCTCTGCGCTCGGCATGCCATACATGAAATTACCTTTCGGCTCCTGACATAAATCTTCCAGAATGTCGGCGTAGGTACTACCGGGGATGTGACCCTCGCTCCACAAGCCACGACCACTGGCAAGAGTCAGGCCGTCTGCGGCCGATGCTTCGAAATAATTGGGCAACAAAGACGTACAGTCGACGATGCGCAAATCGTTGGCGTCGAGGTTTTCCATCAGCCAGTCAGTGGTGACGAGAAAGCGATGTTCAGACAAATCCATGTGGCGACCTCGGAAATAAATGTTCGTTAGTTGACTAAAGAATAGCCTGAGCCGGGCGTGATGCGCGAATCGATTCGCGTAGCGGCCCGACAGCAGTATCAGCGAGCTGCGGGTGCGCCGGTTCCGGTTGCCAGCAGATCCCGGTAACGAGTCGCATAGGCGCGCGTGACGCCATCGGTTTGTACGCCGTAACCGATTTTCCCTGCGCAGTTCCAGCGCATGAAATGTTGCACGTAGATGACCGCCGGCCATGGTCCGAGCGGCCCGGCGTTCAGGGTTGAACCAGTGATCTCATAGCGCTGACCGCGTACGTCTACAACTTCGATGACTGAGCTCATCGCGTACATACCACGCCGTTTCGAGCGCCCGGTTATTTCGACCAACCCGTAGGCCGTGCCGTTTTCGAGCACATAGCCGCTGATCAAATCACCGAAATTTTCATCGTGCGCGGGGTCGATGAAGGCCATAGCATGCAAAGTGAGGTCCTCTCCAAAACTGCCGTGTAACCAAGTGATGTTGGTGACTGAACGGTCGTCGCGCACGCCCCAACTCCGATCGGCCGTATCGATGCAATCGACCGCATAGGTCGTGCCGCGAATGCGAGCTTCGCCAGTGATGCGGCCAGTCAGTTCATAGTGACCGGAAAACGCTTTGTCCCAACCCGCGCCGATACGCGTGTGCGCAAGCGGGTCCGTTTCCGGGTCATTAATATCCCAGGGATCACCAAGCGCATTGAATTCGAGATGCATCTCCGTGTCGTCGATACCGACGTAGTCAATCTCATAGTGCTTGTTCGGCTCCACCGCTTTGACTTTCAACCCGTTCGGCAATTCATAGTCCAGCAGTGACTGTGGACACGGCAGATGCTGCGCGTTGTCCACATAAATCTGATCTTCCCAGGCGCTGACAATGCGATCCTGGACCGTAATATCACTCATGCACACGCCCAACTTTGGCTTGGCGAATAGATACAGGCTGCCGCTGATGCGCGCTTCGGGAATGCAGAATGGCCAGAAATTCGTTTCCGTCCAACGCCAGTCAACGTCGGGATCTGCGGGCATTTGAAATTCTGCCTTATCGGGCGTGATCATTTTTCGGGCTCCAGGTTAAGCGCCGGTCTGGCCGGGCGGGGTTGGAAAATCGATGAGTGTTTCAATCGCGGGAATGGCAGAGGTATCCGCATCCCAGCCCTGCGGCACGAACCAGGCGCGCTCGCGCAGGATTTGTTCTTTGGCGGCCGCCAGCACTGCTTTGCCGGCGACCGCACGACAATCAGCTTCGCCGTCCTGCCACAGCGCTTCAACCAGCCCTGAGATTTGCGTTCGCAAATCCAGTACCGCCGCTTCAAGATCGCCCGGCGACACTTGTGGCCGAGTCAGACAATCGGTGCCGCTCAGTGAGCTTTGCACGAGCGTTTCCAGTGCGGCATTGGTCAGCGGGCCGCCAGTTACCGTTTCCTGTAACTCGCCGGCGAGGGCGAGATAGCGTTTCAGTTGGTCGATGTCGTAGTGGTACTCCATCGGCAGCCGCACGGCCATGAGATGCATCATGCCGAGGATAAGTTGCGCCTGCTCCTGAGCCATTTGATTGGCCGGGTCGAGCGCTGGCAAAACCACATCCGTCATGGATTTGATCATCGCCTGCAATTGCAGCGGTGCACGTAAATCCATCACATCACCTCTTCGAGTACTTCATTGAGCTGCTCTGTGAACTTCGAACTGACGCCGATACACCACGCCACCAAAACATCCTGGTGAGTCTTACCGCCGTGGGCGGCACGATAAGAAGTGTGGTGGGACATGATTGCTGTCTTCCAGGTGTTGAGCACCTGGTAGTAACGCAAGGTTTCCAAGTTAACCGCGAGACTCGAGGCCTGCTCGTAGGCGGCGAGAAACTCAGGCTTCGGCATCATGCCGCACACGAGATCGACGCCAGTGTCCGGATCGGGATGCCCCCAGGTCCGCGTCGTGACCCAGGCGAGATCCTCGTGACGGTCGCCGAGATGGCCTAACTCCCAGTCGAGCCAGGCAGTGATCTTCCCGCTCGCTTCGTCGAACAAAAAGTTACCGCAGCGGTAATCACCGTGCAAAATCGATACGCGGTCGAGCGATGGCAGGTTCGCGCGCAGCCATTGGGCGGCAAGCGTGAGTAAAGGGATGTCGGCAAGTCCGTCCTCTTCCGCGACGCGGCTCCACCAGTTGAGCTGACGCTCGGCAGTCACGGTTCCCGGCCCTGGTATTTCAAATGCACTCAATTCCACACCTTGCCAATCGTGGGTGTGAATGCGCGCGAGGATATGGACGAACTGCGGGGCCAATAGTTCGCGCAGACGTGGTCCGTAGTCGGTGCCCATCCCGGAGACTTCGCCGCCCACGCCACTGCTTGGCTTGGTGGCTCCGGCCGCGAGGCCGTAGACCAATCCCGGGTAGGGGAGATACTCGCCGTCGGCATCCACCCAATACGCCGGTGGCACCGGTACGACGTCCGCGCACGCGTTGATGAGCTGAAATTCACGCAGTCGGCTGGTTTCAACGATGGATTCGGCCGGTTGCATGCGCAGCACCATCGGCGTCGTTTGCTCCGCCTCAGCGTTCGGTCGCCAGGTCAGATCGAATGCCATCTGCAGCTTCGAAGCGCCGCCAGTCAGCCAGCGCGCGTTACTGAGTTCGAAATGACTGTCGAGGTTTGGGCGCAGTAAAGCTTCAACACCCGCGCACAATGTCGCCAGCGACACCGGCGCATAGCCAGGACCGGCGCGGCGTTCAAGCTTGGAGCTGAGAAAGCGGTCAACTTCGGGTTCGCACGGAAAGCGATCGCGCAGGCTGCTAAGCCACGCGTCCGAGGGGCGGTCTTTGTCGAACATGGAACTCCGCGTATACAGGTGAAATCGAGCGTCTCGTTTGCCGCCGACGAGCAACAGCGATGATTCGCGAGGGCGAATGATAACGCCGTGCGACGGGTTCGGGGGAGTCATCGACGACGTGGATGTCGGTTCTTACCGTGAATCTGCGCGACTGGGTTCGGGCGTACGCTGATCTTTGCCGCCCTTACCGCCAGCCATTCCGATAAAATACCCGGCTTAATCAGCCGGTGACACGCCGGCATAGACTGGGACCCACATGAACGATCTGAAAGAACGTCTTGCCGCCACTCCACTAGCCCAGCTCGACGTCAGCAACCCACGCCTTTACGAACGTGACGAAGCTGGTGCCTATTTTGCGCGACTGCGCCGGGAATCTCCGCTGCACTATTGCGCTGAAAGTGATTACGGCGCGTTCTGGTCCGTCACCCGCTTTGACGATATCGTGAAAGTTAATTCGTCGGACTCGATTTTCTCGTGCAACTACGAATTGGGCGGACACGTTCTTGGCTATCAGAAAATGTTTCGCGATAACGGCGTCGATGCGCGAATGTTCCAATCGACGGATGCGCCGAAACATACGGAGCAGCGCAAAGCGATAGCACCGGTCGTCGCGCGCGCCAGTGTGCGCGAGATGGAGGACACGATTCGCCGATTATGCGTTGCAATCCTCGATGACCTGCCGGTCGGCGACGTGTTCGACTGGGTTGAACACGTGTCGGTAGAACTTTCCACCCAGGTACTCGCCAAGTTATTTGACTTCCCCTGGGAAGAACGTCATTTGCTGACGCGCTGGTCAGACGTCGCGGTGACTGAACCCGGCTTTGGCATCGTCTCCTCCTGGGAGGAACGTCGCGCATCACTCGAAGCCTGCTTCGGAAAATTCGCAGAACTTTGGCAGCAACGCGCGGCGGCACCGCCCGCCAACGATTTGCTCTCGCTGATGGTGCACTCGGACGGCACAAAAGATTTGTCGCCGGAAGAGTTTCTCGGCAACCTCATCAATATCATCGTCGGCGGAAATGACACGACTAGAAATTCTCTGTCGGGTGCCGTGCTCGCTTTCGATAGTTTTCCCGAGCAGTGGCAAAGATTACGCGCCGACCCTACGCTCGCTGCGACGGCGGCGCCGGAGATCATTCGTTGGCAGACGCCGATTTCTCATATGGCACGCACCGCACTGGCGGATTTCACCATCCGCGACACCACCATTCGGAAAGGCGATCGGGTCGCGATGTGGTACATCTCCGGCAACCGCGACGAGACGGCGATCGAGCGCCCGGAAGACTTTATCATCGACCGAGAGAAAGCTCGCCAACACCTGTCATTTGGGTTCGGCGCCCATCACTGCGTCGGCTTTCGGGTCGCCGAGTTGCAGTTACAAATCGCCTGGGAAGAGATCGCCCGCCGCTTCTCGCGAGTCGAAATCGTTGGGGAACCGGTCAGGGTGTGCTCGAATATCATTCACGGCTATCGAGAATTGCCGGTGCGTTTGCATCGCTAACGATATAGTGACGCTGGAGTTGCCGGCGCCGTTCATCTCAAGGCGCACTGGATCGTTGCGTAACCCCGCGCCGCAGAATTAGTCGATCTGGCCCTGGATTTGCGCCTTCAGGCGCATTTTGTGCCCAGGTTGTGCGGGTATCTCGTCGAAACCTGCAGGTGTTGGCCGCAGACGCGGAAACGCCGGGTGACGAAAGGGGTCGCCGTCTTTAAGGGTCTCGTGTATGCCTTCGATCAGCGGTGCCGGTGCATCCGCCGGTCGGGTTGCGTATTGCGCATCGGGTCCAAAGAAGCGCAGTGACAGCGTACGTCGGCGCGTACCGGCGACGGTTGGCGCGCCGCCGTGCAGCGTGGACGGATGAAAAATCACGACGTCGCCCGGTTCAACGGCCCACGACACGATGTCCCATTCGTCGCGTTGTGCTTCGATATTCGGCAGTCTCGGTAAGTCGTGACCGTAGATCGGTTGGGTATCGTCAGTGGGGTCGAACGCCGAGCCATCGTATAAGGTCTGGCGGTGAGAACCACGCACGAACTCAAGCGATTGCGCCTTTTCGACCGCTTCAAAATTAATCCACATCACCGCGATTTCACTGCCGTCCAGCGCGAGATACGGCGTATCCTGATGCCAGGGCGTGCGGCGGTTCGCAACATCCCCTTCCTTGAGAAACACCTGCTCGTACAAAAACCAGACTTCGTCCTGCCCCCAGAGATTGCCGATCACGTCAGTAACGACGTGGTTCTCGAGCAGCTCGCGATACGCATGCGCCGCCTCCGGGTTACACAAGTCCTGATAAAACGTATTGCGCTCTGCTTCATAGAAATGGCACGCGGACGGTGTCGGATTAGCAAGACTCCAGTCGTAGCATTGTTCGGCGAGCTTCAGGGTCTGCAGATCGATGGCTTGCGGTAAGTAAATGACGCCGTCGCGCGCATAGCGTTCGGCGAGTTCGGATGATTGATTCAGTTCGGGCATCGTTGGCAGTTCTCATCTGGGGCCATCGTGGCGGATAGGTCATCAGGATAGGGCACGCTCCTGCAAGCGCAAGTTACTCCGGGTGTGGGCTACGGACAGACCGGGCAGGAAGGCGCTGCAAAGTTCCCGATGGTGTGGCAATCGACCTGACTAGCAGCGTTTTTCAACGTTCGGCTGAGTCACGGCGGGTCAGCCGTCGAGACGGTCGAAATAGCGAATAATCGGCGCCGCGGCGGCCATACCCGCGAGCTTATCGACGACACCCGTTGCGGCACGCCAGGCCAGGTAACGTTCGTAATGCGGGCGGGTTTGCCATTCTTGGACCAACAGCAACGTATTGGCGTCGTCGTGGCTACGCGTCATGTAAACGTCGATGCAACCGTCGTACACGCGGGTTTGTTTAAAATTTTCGGCGAACATCGTCACCAACGCGTCGATCGATTCCGGTTTTGCGGTGACTTCCAGGGTGACAGTTACGCTCATTTTGATTCCTCGTAGATTGGCGGTGCGCTTGGCATGGGCCGATGTTAGGGGCGGATTGCACCCGATGTTGTCAGACCAGCGGCATGACTCGCTCGGCGAAATCGCGTGCGACCTCGCGGGCACTTTCAAGTCCGGGCAGCAAACTGATTTCATGGACGCCTTTGCTTTCGGCGGTACGGATAATTTGCGCAATCTGTTCGGGCTCACCGACCATGGCCGTGCCTTCGATCATCTCGGGGGTGGCGAATTGACGTTCCCCGGGTGGCGTCCAGCTGCAGTGGCCGGTGTGCAGGACCTGATGAAGCTTCTCTTCGGGGATGTCCATCTGAGAGATGTGATCGGTGTACTCTTCCCAGACGTTCTTCATATAGTCCGGCACCACATCATCGTTCTTCGTGTAGCGCCAAATCTCGTAGACGAAGTGAATCATGGTCGCGACCCACGGTGCCGCGATGTCGATGATGCGATCGTCGGTCAGCTTCTCGCCGGGGCGCAGCACCACCGCGTGGGTCACCGCAGTGCTATAGAAGTCGTCCGGTAATTGACGCCCGGCTTTCTCGGCACCTTCGTGAATGTGTTGCATGTGGAAATCAATAAGCTCGGGCTGCTCGCCGAACACTGCCACCAGGCCATCGCCCAACGCACCGGCCGTACGCAGTGCGAGCGGTCCATTGGCAGCGACATAGATCGGAATGCGATCGTCGATGTTGCGAAAACCATCGCCGTGCTCCTGCCATTTGAGCGTCGTCGTTTTTCCTTCGAAAGTGTAATCGACCTCTTCGCCGTCAAGCATCGCGCGCACGACGCGAATGTATTCGCGGAAGGCTTTGATGCGCATCGGGTCATGGCCCATTACGCGCATGGCCGTGTGGCCCGTCCCGATACCAAGGAATACCCGGCCCGGAGCCAGCACATTTACCGAAGCAATAGAGTGTGCAGTGGTCGGTGCAATACGACAGCCCGGCACGGCAATGCCTGTGCCTAAACGAATCTTCGATGTATTGACCGCCGCGACCGCCATGGTCGCGTAACAATCCGACCACATCATTTGGGTGTCTGGAACCCACACGGCGTCGTACCCATAGTCTTCCAGATCCCGAATGATCTCCCAATCACCAATCCTGGTCTCGATATGTAGGCTGTACTTCATGCGCGTGCTCCCCGACAGAGCTCAACCATAGCGCATTTAGTTCCCGGTTTTATTCGGGGACAGTCACTTTATTTCGACGGCCAGGTATTTGGGGACAGTTACTGTATTTCCGCCCGGGAAATACAGTAACTGTCCCCAAATTAATCCGGATTTATCGTACTCCCGCGCCTTTCTATGGTCTAAATAGTGAGGCCCGCGACTGCGGGCCTCGAGTCTAGCTAGCGATTGAAGTTCACGTTATCGCAAACATCTTGCCGTTGTAGCTGCGGTTCGCGAGTTCCAGCGTCCCTTCAGTCGCAACTCTCGACCCCTCCGATATCACAGCGATGCCGTTCAGCTGCCACTGATGGGTGCCCTGTGTACCGAAGGCACCACTACCAATACCGGTCAGCACCTGACCGTCGGCAAGGTACGCCGAGAAATCAGCCGTGTAGGTTCCGGTCGTGAAATCTGCGGTTGAACCAGTAAGCGATCCAACGACAGCGCCCGACCATCCGCCACTAACAGTACCTTCCACATTGATGACGAACACGTGGTTCCCTGCAGCGTCGGTGCTTTTGGTCATCGAGGTTACTGATGATGTGAATGCGCCGACTTCTTTTCCGATTGGCATTGTTCTTCTCCTGTTTTGAAAGAATTTTTTCGCAACGCTTAATGTCATTGCGATTTCAGATTAGAACGATTGGGCGCTGAGGCTTGGTGAGTTTTGCCACGTTGCATGTCGATCGCGCAGAGAAATTCTCCGACGCCGACACACCCAACAGCTAAGCGGCGACTTATCGAATTGTTGCGCGGTCATATAGGTGTAGCACCAACGAATGTTGCCCGTGCTTCATTGCAGAAGATGTAGGTCGTCGCTCTATTAGTGCGCCTGTTTGCGGATCCGTTTGTGCAGCGCTCTTGTCATTTTTATCAGCAGCCGTTCAACACATTGGGTTGGCGCGATATCGAACAAAAACGAATTCCTGATGGGCGTGCCTTTTCCCACATTGGCGGGCGCGAATCTTTCGTAACGTTTAGTCACGCTAACGCGATCTATGCACAAACCATCCGCAACCGGATCAGGAGTGAAGTTATGAAGCAAGACCAACAAATCGAATTGATGCAGTACATGCTGAAAATGATCGATGACGATTCGACAGAGGACGCGGGGCAACTGTTGAAGAATCCAACCTCGTCGTACGTTTGCAAGGACCTCGCCGAACGCGAGTGGACAACGTTCTTCGAGAACCATCCGCAGGTGATCGGCTTATCTGCCGAGTTGCCGGAACCCGGCAGCTTTATTACGAATAGCGACCTCGGCATTCCGATTCTGGCAACGCGCGACAAAGATGGGGTATTTCACACTTTCGTCAACGCCTGCAGACACCGCGGCGCGGTCCTGACCGAGGCCGAGAGTGGCAAGCAGCATCGATTCGCGTGTCCGTTCCATGCATGGACGTACGCGAGCGACGGACAATTGCTGGGCATCCGCGAACCCAAAAAGTTTGGTGAGCTAGAAAAGAATTGCCATCATCTGATCGAACTGCCGAGCGCCGAAAAGTACGGTTTGCTCGTGGTCCATCCGCAGCTTGACGGGACAATCGATATGGATGAGCTGCTCGGCGCCGAGCTCGCCGAGCAATTAGGCGACTGGAAGCTGGGCCAGACCACCTACCTCGGCAAGTCGTCTCTGGAGAGAAATCTCAATTGGAAGATCGCCAACGACACATTTGGTGAGAACTATCATTTCCACACTTTGCACGGCAAACGCCTGAATAATCTGTTCTACGGTGACGCAACGGCGTATAGCGAATATGGACGCCATCATCGTTTGACTCTGCCCAGTCGCTATATCGACGTTCTGCGTGAGCGGCCCAAGAAGCAGTGGAATGTGACTGACGCCTGCGTGGTGGTCTACTACTTGTTTCCGAATGTCCAGATTGTGCTGGCAAACCGCGTTGTGTCTGTGTTCCGCATTTACCCCAGCCGTACGGAAGTCGGCCGCTCTACGACTCGGATCAGCTATTTCGAGGCTCAGCACATCGGCTCCGAGTTCGCAGACGCACCGGCTGCCAAGTTGGATGGCGACAACGTTTACGACGCTAACGTGGTCGAGCGCCTGGAATTCAATCTGGAAACTCAGATCGAGATCATCAACAGTACGCTCGACGAGGAAGACTATTACATGGGCGAGAAATCGCAGGAGGCCGCTGCAAGCGGCAAGGTCGAGCATTTCATCTTTGGTCGCAATGAGCCTGCACTGCAACACTTCCACAACAACTATCGTGCGGCACTCGAACTGCCGCCGCTGGAAGCGTACCGAGCAGGATAGCTCTGCCCCGTAGTAATCGGCCGGATTCCCGAGGATCCGAGTCCGGCTTGATTCCGCCCGGCGACGCCAAGTTCTAACGATTGAACATTCGCGCTGCTGCACACTATCACTCGATGAATCGTTATTGGGCACGGCCTGAAGGTGGTATGTGCGCTCCAGTCCGTTCTTGAGCTCGCTTCAATCTCCCTGGCAAATCGCGGGCGTGCTGCACGATGTGATGCGTGTCCCCGGAAGGTTGCGGCTCTGACGCCTTGATGATTCCTAAATTTGGAACAACATGTCGGTACGAATGATGTACTTCGTGCCAGCTACGATCGTTTCTGAACTGTGCATACAGTGCTGCGGGTGCATGCCGTGAGGGAAACACAGGACAGCGCCTGCTGGCGTGACGACATCGATGGCCAGCGCAGAGCCGCCCCGCGCTGGTTGCGAGGGGTCATCCGGGTCGAGGTAGAAACGCGTTCGCCCTCCTTCGTAGCCGCTACTGAGAAATATAATGAAAGACAGCAGACTCCAGCGGTCGTCGAATGCATCGGTGATCAGTTCACCGTCAATGACTCGGCTGCCCGGCCAGGCGCCATCTGTGTGGGGTTTAAAAAAGTCACCGACCTCATAGCGATAAAAGCGAAATCGGGCATTGAGGCCTAACGCGAGCTTGTTGGTGATGGGGTCCGGACGGGAACGCATGACTTCGGCACAGCGCTGCCACAGCAGATCGGTTGTCGTCGAATCTGCAACCCAAGTGACGTTGTGGTTGTGGCGAATTGCGCGTGGTAGTGACACGGCCGCGTCCGGGAGGTATCCCAACGATTCGCTGACGTCGATGAGACGGATGCATTCATCTATCGACAGCACATTGTGCAGATGGAAGGCGCCCGGAACGCCGTCGATCTCTGTTGCCTGCACGGATACCTTACGGTCCAGTTCCAGCCCGGCCGGGTTGCTGTTAACGGTCGCCCAGGTGGGCAGCGCGGGATGTTCAGCGCCTGGCTCCCTTGCGATCACATAAAAATCGTTTGCTGCAGTGGTTTCAGAATCGCTCATTCGGGGTTGCTGTGCTCAAAACCTTACCAAGGGACGGATAGTGGCATCGGCTTCCCTGAACAACAAATCGTCGACGGCGATTCACCCGGCGTCGGCGCAGTGCAATCCCTCCCATTCCGCTCGTGTATAGATTTGTGCAGGCCGTTCAAAGGTGTGCGGTGGATTGTTCTTGTTGTGTTCCGCGACCCAGCGTTCGGCTTCTTCGCGGATTGTAAAACTCGATTCTTCCAGTGAGAGCGGGCAACTAACGTAATACTTTTCCATCTTTCTGCCTCCTCGGCCTTCGCATCGCTATTCGTACGCGGGGATTCGATTTCTTGCGGTGTATTTAAAGTGTAGTCGACGCTCCAGGGGTTTCACCGCAGCAAGGTAATTCGGGGACAGTTACTGTATTTCCGACACCGAAATACAGTAACTGTCCCCGAATTAAATGCGCCCGGCGTGTCGTGTCGCCGGATTGAGCATGAGATGATGCGCGCGTTCTGCGATCGGCTATAACAAGAACTTAGAGAAACTCATGAAGACAGCTAAACCGGAAACTATTGGCTTATCGTCGGCGCGCCTTGAGCGCGTGACGACGTGGCTGCAACACCAGATTGATGCGGAGCAACTCGCCGGGGCGAGTGTGCTGGTATCGCGGCAAGGAAAGGTCGGCTACTTCGAGGCTGCCGGGGTCACAGATTTAGGAGCCGGGACACCTTTCGATCGTGAAACGCTGGTTCGAATCTATTCGATGACTAAACCCATCACGACTGTCGCGGCGATGATGCTTTACGAGGCCGGGAAGTTTCAGCTCGACGATCCGGTCGCACGTTACCTGCCTGAGTTTTCCGACACACCCGTCTGGGTCGGCGGCGCCAGCGATATCGGCGCCACCGAAAGCTGTAAGCAGCCGATGAGTATCCGTCATTTAATGACGCATACCTCAGGTCTGACCTACGGTTTCATTCGCAGCAACGTCGTCGATGCACAGTATCGCCGTGACAAAATCGACTTCTCGGCAAGGACTTCCACGCTTGCCGAGATGGTTAAACGAGTCGCCGCGGTCCCTCTTATGTGTCAACCAGGCAGCCAATGGAACTACAGCGTGTCGACTGATGTGCTCGGTCGGTTGGTCGAGGTGTGGTCGGGGAAAACACTCGAGGCGTATTTGCTCGAGCACATCCTTCAACCGCTCGGCATGGCTAGTACCGGTTTCCACGTCGCCCCGGAGAATCACGGGCGCTTTGCCTCGCTTTACATGCCGCTATCGGGCGGCGATCTGAGCAATGTGAGTAAGGCGCCGAGTGTCGAAGCTGAAGAGCGTGGCGGTTTGGATCTGATGGAAGCGGCTGCAACAAGTGGCTTTCTCGAACCCACGCCCTTGTTCTCCGGGGGCGGAGGACTCACCGGTAGCATCGACGACTATGCCCGCTTATGTCAGATGTTGTTGAACGACGGTGAACTCGATGGTGTCCGGCTACTTGGGCGAAAAACCGCACAGTACATGCGCATGAACCATCTACCGGATGGCAAGGACATGGCTGGCATGGGGCAGCCGGTTTGGAGCGAAACGAGCTACGATGGTATTGGCTTTGGCCTTGGCTTCGCCGTCGTAATCGACCCGGTTAAAGCACACATCATTACCTCGCCCGGCGAGCATCATTGGGGTGGTGCAGCAAGCACATTCTTCTGGATCGATCCCGAAGAAGAATTGTTCGTGATCTTTTTTGCCCAACTAATGCCCTCCTCGACCTACCCGATCCGCCGAGAGCTACGCACGCGCGTGTATCAGTCGCTGATTTAGCCAGCTAATTCGGGGACAGTTACTGTATTTCGTTGCTGTAAATACAGTAACTGTCCCCGAATTACAGTCGTAAAAAAAGAGGCCACTTCAACTGAAGTGGCCCCTGGTCAGACGCGGATGCATCACTGCGCAATAGGTCGGCTCCTATCGTGGGAGCCGAGGTTGCCTACATCATGCCGCCCATTCCTCCCATGCCGCCCATGCCACCCATATCTGGCATGGCGCCACCAGCAGAATCTTCCGCTGACGAGTCGGCCACCATCGCCTCGGTGGTCAACAACAATGACGCGATCGATGCCGCATTCTGTAATGCGGTGCGCGATACTTTGGTCGGATCGATGATGCCCATATCAAGCATGTCGCCGAATTCGCCAGTCTGGGCGTTGTAACCGTAGTTACCTTTACCAGACGCAACGGCGGCGCAAATGACTGAGGCTTCTTCACCAGCATTGCTCACGATTTGGCGAATCGGTTCTTCCAGTGAACGCACGAGAATATCAACGCCCATTTTTTGATCGTGATTGTCGACTGCGATATCGCCCGTTGCTGCGCGAACGCGCATCAATGCAACACCGCCGCCCGGTACGACGCCTTCCTCGACCGCTGCACGAGTCGAGTGCAACGCATCTTCAACACGCGCCTTCTTCTCTTTCATCTCGATCTCGGTCGCGGCTCCAACCTTAATCACCGCGACGCCGCCGGCAAGCTTGGCCACGCGTTCGTGCAGCTTCTCAGCGTCATAGTCAGAGCTGGTATCTTCAATCTGCGAACGCAGCTGCGCAACCCGGCCCTCAATGCCTTTTTGGTCGCCGGCACCATCAATAATGGTGGTGTTGTCTTTGCTGATCTGGATTCGTTTGGCACTTCCAAGATCGTCAAGCCCAGCTTTTTCAAGACTGAGGCCGACTTCTTCAGCAATGACGTTACCGCCCGTGAGAATGGCCAGATCTTCAAGCATCGCCTTGCGACGATCACCAAAACCCGGTGCCTTAATCGCCGCAACCTTGACTATCCCGCGCAGGTTGTTGACCACTAAAGTCGCCAGCGCTTCGCCTTCAACGTCTTCGCTGATGATTAACAGCGGACGACCGGACTTAGCCACCGCTTCCAAGACCGGCAACAGTTCGCGCACGTTGGAGATCTTCTTGTCGTGTAACAACACCAACGGCTCTTCGAGCTCAACGCTCATCGATTCCTGGTTGTTGATGAAATACGGTGACAGGTAGCCACGGTCGAACTGCATGCCTTCGACGAGATCGAGCTCGTTCTCCAGACCGCTGCCTTCTTCGACTGTGATAACACCCTCTTTACCGACCTTATCCATAGCTTCGGCAATAATCTCGCCGATCGCTTCGTCGGAGTTTGCAGAAATCGTCCCGACCTGGGCAATTGCTTTGCTGTCTGTGCAAGGTGTGGACAGCTTCTGTAATTCGCCGACGGCAACAATCACGGCTTTGTCGATACCGCGCTTGAGATCCATCGGATTGACGCCCGCAGCAACTGCTTTCAGGCCTTCGCGAACAATGGCCTGAGCGAGTACCGTGGCGGTCGTGGTGCCGTCACCAGCGACGTCTGAGGTTTTGGAAGCGACTTCCTTGACCATCTGTGCGCCCATATTCTCGAACTTGTCAGCAAGCTCAATCTCTTTTGCTACGGATACACCGTCTTTGGTTACGGTTGGTGCGCCCCAGCTCTTTTCGATTACGACGTTGCGACCTTTTGGCCCAAGCGTTTGCTTGACGGCGTTGGCAAGAATGTTGACGCCCGCTGCCATGCGGTAGCGCGCGTCATCACCAAATTTGACTTCTTTAGCAGTCATCTCGTTTATTCCTTATAGATTGGGTGGGGCGGTATTCAGGCTTCGAGAACAGCCATCACGTCGTCTTCGCGCATAACGACCAGATCGTCGCCGTCGATCGTGACTTCGGTGCCGGAGTACTTGCCGAAAAGAACCTTGTCGCCAACCTTCAGATCGAGCGCGCGCACCGCTCCGGTATCGAGGACTTTACCGTTGCCGACCGCGACCACTTCACCCTTGATGGGCTTTTCTGCGGCGGAATCAGGAATAACGATACCGCCAGGCGAAGTTTTGTCCTCTTCTGTGCGTTTTACGACTAAGCGATCGTGTAAGGGCCGCATTTTCATTGTTGTCTTTCTCCTCGTGAGCGCGCATTGATCGCGTCTCACTGAATGGTTGTCCTGACGATTCATGAGATGTGCCGTTGGCAAGCCCAATCGCAGTGTGCTGAATATGCGGGCGAAAGTTACTATTTCAAGGCACAAGCGCACGGTCGATTTGAGGCGACGGTCGATTGACCAACAGTGATGGAGCCACAATTCGGCCACCCGCGCCGCACCTTCGGTCAATCAGGGATAAAGGACCGCAGTGGCAGCACTTATCGCTACAATTCAAAACCGACGAAACGCCACCTCGAATAAGGACGCCAGCATGACCATTTCGCTTTCCTGTGCATTTGCCACTTCCAGCCAATCTCATGAGCATGCCGCGATTGCCGAACAACTCGGATATAAACGCGCGTGGTTTTACGACTCTCCGGCACTTTACCCGGATGTCTGGGTCCAGCTATGTCGCGCCGCTGAGCGCACTGAGCGCATTGGGCTTGGTCCCGGGGTCCTGGTACCGAATCTTCGCCATCCCATGACCAATGCTGCGGCTATCGCCACGCTGGTCGAGATTGCGGGTCAGGAGCGAGTTGCGGTGGGTCTTGGGTCTGGATTTACCGCCCGTCTGACTCTCGGCCAGCGACCACTTACGTGGTCCGCTGTGCGTCATTACATTGGCGCCTTGCGCGCGCTATTGCGGGGAGAAAGCGTTGAGTGGGAAGGCCAGTTGATTCAGATGATGCATCCACAGGGCTTCGGCGCCGGGCGCCCGATTGACGTGCCGTTCGTGATTGCTGCCGCTGGCCCCAAAGGCATGGCAGCGGCGAAGGAACTCGGCGAAGGGGTGTTCACTACCGGCGTACACCCGCTTGAGGATGACGAAATTACCTGGAACGCAGTGCTGACGTTCGGCACGGTGCTTAATGATGGCGAAGATCCTGGGTCAGTCCGTGCTATTGCTGCTGCGGGGCATGGTGCCGCGGTCGCCTTACATGCCGCGCTCGAGTTTGGCAGCGCGGACAGCCTGCCGAATGGCGCTGAGTGGGCCACGGCATATAGCGACGTTCCCGCAGCGCGCCGGCATCTGGCCTTGCACGAAGGTCACCTCGTTAACGTCAATCAACGTGACAAGCCGTTCGTGAACGCAGAAACGATGACAGCATTCGAGCTGGCCATGGATAAAGGGGCGTGGCGCGAGAAACTCGCGCGTCTGGAAACGCAAGGCGGCACAGAGATCGCCTATCAGCCCGCCGGCGACGATATTCCGCGTGAACTTGAAGCATTCGCTGCGTTACTCCCGTAGCAAAAGCACCTGACTCGAAGCGCCACAGGCAAAGTGGCGCGGCGAGTCCTCGTTAGAGCCAGCCGACAGGTCGCGTCGGCAACGACGCAAGAAAGAACGGAAATCCAGGCACAGCAGCCAGATGTTGCCACGCCTGCGGTGGCTAAAAATTGCGTACGCCACCACGCTTGGGTCATGTTCTCAGAGCCGGAGAGTCGACAAGCTTTCGGGAACACGTCATCGACCGGGTTTTCTGCCGCGCTTGCGCGGCATCAGCGTTCGGCCTGTCATCTCTTCCAGCTTGCGCACAAACTCACGCTGTCCAAGCGGCCGCCCCAAACGTGTGTGTGCCGCGATGCTTTTCTGCATGCTCTGATCGAGCGACTGCCCCACAAAGCAGCGCCAGTTCTCGACACGTTCGAGCATGGGCCGCACATCAACCAACTCGTCATCGCGGCGCTCAAGGTGCGCACGGGCGCTGGACCAAGGCCATTGTTCAGGCGTCGTACATAGACGTGCGCCGATTGGGTTTCGCTCCACATATCGTACCGATGCGCCTAAATGAGCTTCGTCCATCGGGCACGAGAAGAAGCGCTCCTGCCACAGATGTCCGCGCCATCCGAAACGCTCGTTAATCGCACGGGAATAGCGACGATGGGCATCGCCGAGCGCCGCACGCAGTCCATCTTCGTCGCTCGGCACCATAACGAAGTGCACATGATTCGGCATCAAGCAGTAAGCCCATACCGCAGTTCTAGCGCGCCGACAGGCGCGGCCGACCAAGGCCATGTAGTGGTGATAGTCGTGGTCGCGAAAGAAAATCGGTTGGCGACGATTGCCGCGCTGCGTTACATGGTGGGGAACATCGGGGATCACAAGACGAGCCATCCTGGCCATATCGCTACCTCCTTGTAGCGGAACTCAGACGACTCACATCATAGCCCAGCAATCGAGCGCAGTTCCAAATTCGGGGACAGTTACTGTATTTCCGCGCTGGAAATACAGTAACTGTCCCCGAATTTTTCTGGACGCCGCATCTGGGCGCAGCTACGCTTGCGTGAGACCAAAACAGAATCGGCGCTGTCAGCTAAATCAAAAAAGGAAGCCCGCATGAGTTCGACACTGAGATATCTCCATCACCCTGCATCGCAACCGTGCCGGGCCGTCCAGCAGTTTCTCCTCGAAATCGAAGTTCCGTTTGAGGAAGAAATCATCGACATCATGTCCGGCATCAACGAACTGCAAGACTTTAAGGATTCGCATAACCCGACTGGGCAGGTACCAATACTGATTGATGGCGATTTCACAGTTTGGGAAAGCGCCGCAATCGCGTTTTATCTGAATGAGAAATTCAACGCCCCGAGTAACTGGTTCGGTGCTAACGCGGAACAACGCGCGCGCATTCAGCAGTATCTGCATTGGCATTCCACCACACTGCGTCGCGGAGCCGGTGCGTTCTTCTACTCCAACTTTGCTGAATGCATTTGGGGTAAGCGCGATTATTCTAAAGAGATCGAAAAGGGCCACATGGTGCTTCGCGAGTCGATGGGGATTCTGGAAGGTTGGCTGAGCAAAACCGAATATGTGTGTGGCGACGAAATAAGCTTCGCCGATCTACAGGGCGTACACGAGTTTGTGTCGCACAAAGCTGGTCGCGTGATTTCCGATTCCCAGTGGGCAGAATTTCCGAACGTGAAACGTTGGTTCGATATGCTGACCGCGCGCCCGCATGCGAAGACTGTCAGCGCCACCATCATCGAAGTCGGCAAGATTCGGGCGCGTGGAGAACTCATCCCCATGACCCGCAAGACCTCGCTGGCCAAAGGTACCGAAGTGGTTGGTAGCGGTACGCTGGGTATCCCGTATTTCGAAACGGCCTGACACCCGTAGTCGGCGTCAGTCGCGGATGCGCTCTGTACAGACAACGCTTTCCGCTGACACCGTCCGCGCGAAATGAGTACCCATTAGCTAATTCGGGGACAGTTACTGTATTTCTAGCGCCGAAATACAGTAACTGTCCCCGAATTTAATCCTACGAAGGGCGGTGCTCCGACTTAGCGGATCGGCACCCAGTTACCATGAAAACCGGGCGGAATACGGTGTGGGATGTGGACTTTTGCCGCTGCCGGGCCGGCGAACTCATCGGCATTGAGTATGACCAGTTCAGTGTGCTCATCGTTCATATCCACGACCAGCCCAACCAGCCAACCATCATCTTCTGCGCCGTCAACGTTGCGCGGAACGAATACGAATTCACCCGGGTGACGATTAGCACCAAAGTCATGAGTCTCGGTAGTGCCTTGCCTGGCATCGTGTTTGTACAACACTGTCGCACCAACAGTTAACTCAATATAGTCCTCACTCGGCAGTCCGACAGAATAAACATAACGATAATCTTTACAGCTTCTGCGT
Organism: Proteobacteria bacterium UBA981; assembly: GCA_002292285.1. Taxonomy (GTDB): domain Bacteria; phylum Pseudomonadota; class Gammaproteobacteria; genus UBA981. The sequence goes on along the minus strand of DBBP01000003.1, from coordinate 43,466 downwards.
TCGTCGTAGCGTGGGAATTCCTGATTTTGATCGTGAATGACGTGCCTTGCCACTCGCTGTGCGACGGGGTCTATCGTCCAGCGCTCGAAGCGCGAGCGTTTCGAGTCGGGCCCCATGTTGCTGCGCGCATACATGCTGTCATGTGCGACAACATCGACGACGACCTTACCGTCCTCTGTTTCATACGCATTCGCGGGATGGAACACGTAACAAGGCTCCACCTCACACCAGATAGTGTCGGCCGCACACCCCGTTCGCGGGCATAAGCCGACACGCGCAGGGTGGGCCGGGTTCCACTCAAATGGCAAGGGATACCCCGCCAGCATTTTTTTCACCGACACCGTCGCTGGGAGATCGAAAACCAGCACGTAGTTTTCAGTAATCTGGCAATCGTGAATACTCGGGCCATCCCGAACGGAGATGGCTTCCTGGCGAATGACTTTCCCGGCGTCATTCACGACCACATGCCAGACCTTGTCGTTCACCGAGGCGTCGTAGCACACCGCGTGCAATTCGCCGCTCGTGGGATCGAGATGAGGATGAGCGGAAAACGAGACATCGAGCGTACCGTCAAAAGGGTTATGCGCAATCGTCTCAAGCTCGTCGTTCAGCTCGACTGGCCAGGCGCCTGCTTCAACCAGCGCGTACGTGCGACCGGCATGACCAATAATGTTGGTATTGGCGTTGTCGGCCATCGCTCGGCGTGGCCCTGGCGCTGGTGCTTCGTCCAGCGCCTTGCTCACAGCATTCGAGCGCACCCAGCGATTGCGATACCAGGTCGCCTGTCCGGCTTCGAGTTTGATGCCGTGCGCCATCCCGTCGCCCAGGAACCAATGATGGCTTCTGGGATCCGGCTGGCCGATCGGGTTCGGGCCGATGCGCAAATAGCGGCCATTCAATTCTGGCGGGATGTGGCCATCCACGGATAGCTCAGATAGCGTTTCCTCACTCGTCATGGGCGAGTGGATACCATTCAGAAACGGATTAGGTCGGTCTAGCTCGGGCAAACGCTTACGATTGAATTCGGCGACTTTGCCCATGCCTTTAGTGACGGTGTCACGTATCGTTTTCTCAATCACGTTGCTCATTATTTCCCTCGTTGGCAGCGCTGCTACAAATGTTTATGCTGTAAACATCGAGCATAATGATAACAATGTCAACATTAATCGCATGACGCAAAAAAAGTATCACCATGGTGATTTACGGGCAGCGGCTCTCGAGACCGGTACAGAACTGCTCAAAAGCCGGGATGCCGATGACCTGGGCCTACGCGAATTGGCGCGAGAAGTGGGTGTCAGCGCCACCGCGCTGTATCGTCATTTCCCGGACAAGGATGCGCTGCTAACCGCACTCGCGTACCAAGCCGCAGAGGCCCTGGGCGAGTTCCAAAAACAGGCGGGCTTGCGCGCCGGCGGCGGCAACGCCGGTTTCGCCGCGATGGGTATCGCCTACGTCGACTTCGCCGTCGAAAATCCGGCGCTGTTTCGCCTGATGTTTCGCAAAGCCGCGAACATCGACGTTCTGAGCGGCGATATTGAATCGGTGGGCAGCGCAATTCGCGGATTGCGCGAAACTGTCGCCGGACTCACGCCTGCCACTCTCGGTGACGACAAACGCAAAGCGTCCGCATTGCGTGCCTGGTCGTTGGTTCACGGACTGGCCTGTTTGATTCTCGACGGCCAAATCGAATACGACCGAGAACTTATTCGTTCCGTAGTTGTATCAAGATCCGTGCTCAGCTCCTGACGGTAGGTCGCATTATCGCGAGCAGACCTTCCTGCCACCGCCCGCGCGCAGTGTCATCGCTGCGGACTGCAACGGAGTCGAACTAATTCGGGGACAGTTACTGTATTTCAGCCTCGGAAATACAGTAACTGTCCCCGAATTGGATGAGAATTATTACTCTGTTGGGCCTGGTTATTTCAGTTCCAGCCCGCGCAGTTCGCCCTCGTCGCGCCAGTCACGCAGAATCGAAAAGAACTCTGCCGCGCCGCCGCCGTAAACGTTGGAGAAAAATCCGTTCTTGTCGTCAGGATTACCCTCAACGTTGTAATAGCCGGGTGTGCATTCGCTAAAAAAGCGCATACCGAGGCGCGCTTTACTCCGCATCGTTTCGCACCATTGCTGTTCTGCTTCTGCGCTTGCTTCGACAACATCCGCGCCGCGCTGCTGCGCTTGGTGCACCGTGTGTGCGATGTGTTTGCTTTGCTCGTTGAGTAAGTGGGGGAAATTCGCCGCCAACGCACTTTGAATCATGCCCATGAAGTAGCAGTTCGGGAAGCCGTGACTGTGCACGCCGTGATAGGTGGCCGGACCATCGGCCCATTTTTGACTTAACGGCAATCCATCGCGACCAAAAACGTCGTAACCGGAGTTGCGTGTATAGCCTGTGCTCACCTCGAAGCCCGTCGCAAAAATAATACAGTCGACTTCGTATTCCTGGCCATTGGCGACCACACCTTTTTCGGTAATGCGCTCTACACCGGCGCCGTGGGTGTCGACCAGGCTCACATTCGGTCGGTTGAACGTCGTGAGATAGTCGTCGTGAAAGCACGGGCGCTTACAAAATTGTCGGTAGTACGGTTTCAGCGCTTCGGCGGTATCCGCATCGGCGACGATGGCATCGACCCGTGCCCGTACCCCTTCCATCTTCTGGAAATCTGCAATCTCAGTCAGGCGCGCGATCTCTACGTTGCTTAATTGCTCCGCACCATCGACCGGCAAAATGCCAGTGAGATTGCGATATATCTCCGTCCAACCGTCACCGACCATATCTTCCTTTTGATAACCACCGGTGACGAGCGTGTTGAAGTTATCCATACGCTCCTGTTGCCAACCCGGTTGCAGGTTTGCCGCCCATTCAGGATCGGTCACGCGATTAGCCCGCACGTCCACCGACGATGGGGTGCGCTGAAAAACGAATAGCGCCTCTGCGGTCTCGCCAAGATGGGGAACACACTGGATGGACGTCGCACCAGTGCCGATGATGGCGACCTTTTTGTCGCGCAAACCTTCCAGCCCACCATCGGAATCGCCGCCCGTGTATTGATAGTCCCAGCGACTGGTGTGGAAAGTGTGGCCTCTATAAGTATCGATACCAGCGATGCCCGGCAGCTTCGGTTTGCTCAGAGGACCGTTCGACATCGCAACAAAGCGCGCGGTCATGCGGTCACCGCGATCGGTCGAAACGATCCAGCGAGCGCTGGTTTCATCCCAACGTACTTCAGTAACTTGCGTCTGCAGACACGCGTGCTCGTACAATCCGTAATGCTCTGCAATACGGCGTGAATAGGCGAGAATCTCCGGTGCGCGGGTGTACTTCTCCTTCGGCACGTAGTTCATCTCTTCCAGAAGCGGTAAGTAGATGTAGGATTCGATGTCACACATCGCGCCCGGATAGCGGTTCCAGTACCAGGTGCCGCCGAAGTCGCCGCCCTTCTCGATGATTCTTATTTTCTCGACGCCGACCTCCTGCAAACGCGCAGCGGCGAGCATGCCGCCAAATCCTCCGCCTATAACGATGACATCGCTATCATCGAATAAGGGCTCGCGAGAAATGGTTTCTTCGAGATAGGGATCGTCAACGAAGTGAGAAAAACTACCTTCGGTGGCGAGGTACTGCTGGTTTCCGTCTCCGCGCAACCGTTTGTCCCGCTCGGCCCGGTACTTCGCACGTAATTCGTTCGGGTCAAAGCCAAGTTCCTCTGTGCTCATTGGCCACTCGATATCTGTAATTGGCTCGTTCCGTATCACGAATTCATCTCCTCAATCCTCTATGTTCTGCGTGTCGCGATCGCCCAGGCCAGATCCAGCCGTCGCTTTGTTAGTGATCCCGACCAGCATAGTTCTTTAACAAATGAGCAGCACCGTCAGTGCTATTAATTGACGCATTCGCGCCGAACAACGACTCCTTCTGCGCCGCAAAAGCTTCTCGATTTGCACCCAGCGGGGCGAGTTCCACTGCGCGTTGGTTTGCCGCGGCGAGCAAATCGTCGCGTTCGGTGATCTGTTCAACGATGCCTGCGGCGAGCGCCTGAGGGCCCGCCCAGCGGCGTGCTAGCTGAACCGTCTCGTAGAACACATGGGCCGGCAGCTTGTGTCGAAACAGCGCCAGCTCTGGTTTAGGTATGACCATGCCAAGCAGCATTTCGCTCGCGCACAGAAAACCTCGATCGCTGCGCATCAGCCGCACATCGTGGCACAGGGCCAGCATAAAGCCAGCACCGAAACCGTGGCCATTGACCGCGCAAATTGTCGGAATTGGCATCGTGATGATACGTCCCATCAAAGCCATGAATTCAGCTGCAAAAACGCCGACATCGCCGCCGGCGGGATGATCATCAGGGGCCCGATACCAGTCGAGATCGAGTCCGTTGGAAAAGAACTTCTCATCCGCGGAGCGAGTCACTAGCGCTGCCGGTCCGCTTGAACCTTCGACGGTTTCCAGTGCCGCCGCGAAAGCGCGTACGAAAGTGGTGTTCCAGCGATTCTCGCCAGCATCCATGGTCAAGGTGAAGATATCGTCTTTCTGTTCGAGGTTAATCACGCCAAGTGTAGTCCGGTTTCACAGGGCACCCAGAATACCCGAGAGTGCACAGCGAAGCCTGCGCGGCGTGGACACACAAGCTTGTTTCGCGACGCTAAAGAGGCGCAATCCTATTCAGGTCGGCGAACGAAACAGCCCCTGCGGGCCGCGTCTACGCCAGGGCATTGGGTACGTATACGCGCAACCGGACACTAACGACTTGATGATGCTATCGTCCAGTGACAGGGATTCTGGAGCGCAATAGCCCCGAGAAATCCACTCGAATTACCCACTCTGGGAGCGCGTTCGTGAACAACAGATTAGTAACGCTGGCAGTATTAGGCGTGGGGCTCGGACTCGGGTCGGTGCAAATCGGTGCCGTCGAGACGCCTACGCAAGCGACCGAAGCGATCGCCTTGGTGTCTATGGACGGGCACGCCCACTATGAATCCGGTGTCCACTTCGCTGATGGCATCGGCGTTGAGCGGGATGCGACCGAAGCAGCGCGATTGTACGAACTCGCGGCAAGACTGGGGCACCCCCAGGCACAAATCGCATTAGGAACAGCCTACGCCTACGGCGACGGTGTCGCGCAAGATGACGCGTTGGCTTTGAAGTGGTATCGAAGCGCCGCCGATACCGGCAGTTCAACCGCACAAATTCTAGTGGGCACTGCCTTTGAGGACGGTCGCGGCATCACTGCCGACCGGGATGCGGCACTTCGATGGTACCAACGCGCTGCACAACAGGGTGATGCGGACGGCCAATACAATGTGGCGCGACTGTACGACAACGGCGAACGCGCTCCGGAGAAAAACGCGGCGGCGTTGAAATGGTATCTACTCGCAGGTCAGCAAGGACACCCGAGTGCGGAGTCGCAGTTGGCGCTGATTTATGGCACCTGTCCGACGCATATTGAAATGAAGTCGAAGCTCGACGAACTCGTCGTGAGAGATGGGCAGACAGCCCCGGTCTCGCCGGTCCGTAATCACTGATACCGCGCCCGTTGCTAACAACGGATCATGTAAGCGAGCCCGCGCCCGGCATCGTGGCGATGAACTCTCGTAGCAAAGTTCGGCGGGCGCTGCGGGCAACGACTTGGTGTGGCATGAATACCGCGCGCAGTTCTGTCAAATCGCAGCAACGACTGAGGCACAAATGAAGTATTCAATTTTCTATAGTCTGCAGGCGCCCGCCGAGTTTGGTGTATCACCGGCGCAGGTATATAGCGAAGCACTTGATCAAATCGAATACGCCGACCAACTGGGCTTTCATCAAGTGTGGCTGACCGAACATCATTTTATGGATGATGGGTATTGCCCTTCGCCGATGATTGCGGCTGCGGCGATAGCCGGTCGTACGCGCCAGATTCGCATTGGCCAGGGTGTCGTACTGCTCCCTTTTTATGGTCACCCGTTGCGTCTCGCCGAGGATACCGCCGTACTCGATCTCGCCTCTTGCGGGCGCTTCGAGTTAGGCGTTGGAAGAGGTTATAGGAGCCACGAGTTCGATGGCTTCGGGGTCAACATCAAGCATCGCAAGGCGATGACCGACGAAGGTCTTGAGATTCTACGGCTGGCCTGGAGCGGTGAGCGATTCAGCTTTAGCGGCAAACACTACCAGGTGAACAACGCGCGCCTGGCGCCGCGCCCGATTCAACAACCACACCCGCCAGTTTGGCTTGGCGCTGCGACTGCGAAATCGAGACGCCAGGTCGCGGAAGGTGGCTACCCCCTGCTCATTTCACTCATTACCGACGTCGAAGAAACGAAAGCCGAGTTTGCCGATTACACCGCATCCCTGGTCGCGTGCGGGCGCGATCCAAAGGATTTCCCACGCGCTCTGATTCGCGAGTTCTATGTCGCTGAAGACAACGAACAAGCGTGGCGCGAAGTGCGCGAACATTTCCTGCACATTTACCGCAAGGTTTATTGTCCACCGCATCTGCCATTTTACGATACCAATGCCGACGGCTCGACGCGCCTGGTCACCGATCCGGCTGATGAGTACATGGAATCTGAACGGTTCCGCCGCGACCGCCACATCATCGGTGATCCGGATTTCTGTGCCCGCGAATTACGTCGCTACCGCGACGAAGTCGGCGTGGAGAATATGATTTTGAGAATGCAATTTCCGGGGCAGTCGCACGCGCAGGTGGTACGCTCGATGGAGCTGTTGAAAAACGAAGTTATCCCACGCGTTGAGGGACTGAAGTAGGCGGCAAGGAGCGTGGCGATCTTCGCCGCAACGCTCAATCGAATAAGCGCCACTCAGCCAGAATCCGGCACACCAGGCTTAGCTGTGGTTGCCAACAGCACGAAGGCGCTCAGACACGTTGCGCCGGCGACGGCGAACACAGTCGGGTAATCGCTTGCCATGGCAACGTAGCCGAGTAGATAGCTACCTGCAGCGAAGCCGACGTTGAATGCACCGTGGTAAGCCGCCATCGCTTTGCCTCGCTCGCGGGCATGTGCGAAATCGAGTGCCACCGCATTCAAAGCCGGGAAGAACAAGCCATGCGACAAGCCCAGCAAGCTACCGCTGAGTACGAGTCCGATTTGGTCGATCCAGATTAATGAGAACGGCACGCCAACGTAGAAAAACAATGCCGCGGTAGCAACGCGCATGCGTCCGAGTCGATCAGCCAGACCACCGAGGCCGGTTCGGACCAGCATGGCGCAACCTGCAAAGGCAATCAGAAATCCGGAAACTTGCTCGATACCACGCTCAAGCGCCCACGGTTGATAAAACGTAAATAACCCGCCCATGGTCCAGCCGACCATCACAGCAACTGTGAGCACGCGTTTCAGGCCTGGCCTGCGCAGCAGACCGAGCATCCCGACGGACTCTGCATGCGGGTGCTCGACGAAGCGTTCGCGAATGAGCAGGGTCAAAGCGGCCGACAGGGTCGCCGTCACCACCGTTGCGCCGAACACGACCGGCCAGCCGTAGCGCCCGGAGACCCATTCGGCGAGCGCCGGACCCAAGGCGTTGGTTGAAATCATCACGGCGCCGAACAAGCCAATGGCTTGCCCGAGACGCCGGGGCGGCGCCTGTTCGGTAGCGAGCGTGGACAATGCAATGTAGAACAACGTAAAGGCAATGCCCTGCAGAATTCGCACCACCCACAGCAAGGGTCCGACGCTATCGATGACCAGATAGCCAGCGCTGGCGACTGCGAACGTCAGCGCGCCGGCGCAGCCGAAAAACTTTCGCCCGCGGCGGTCGACCTGGATGCCGACCAGTGGCATGAACACCACCGAGGCAAACATGGTTATCGCGCTGACTGCACCGATGGTAGAGGGTTCTGCAGCAAGTTCAGTCGCGAGAAATTTCGGCAACAGAAAATAGGCAGAAAACGACAGACCGAAAAATGCCGTAGCAAGCAGCAACAGCGCGAACTGCGCGCTCAGCAGGTAATCGGGCTCTTTTGGCGCAGCCTGCCCGTCTTCGAGATGGTCCGTCATGATGTACGCTGTGCCAGCGGCGCTTTGCGGCGCGAGCCGTGTTCCGCCGATTCGATGTAGATTCAGATTGCCGGGCATAGTGCCACAATGCGTTAGTGGCCGCCGGACGAACCTTCGTCCGGCTTTCCAATAGCATGTCCCGTCGAATCGATTCACAATGCCCAATAGCGCGAGCGACCAAGTCGAAAGTAAGCGCCCGAAATTTTCCAAAGCGCAGTCCTCAGAGCAGCGGTGTGCGGTGATAATGCGCAGTGCGCTCAGTTTGGGACCGCGCAAATGCCCGGAGTCAGAAAAAATGAACGTTCTACGATTCGCGCACTTCGCGCTTATCTCCGCCCTGCTATGCCCAGCTTCGTTAATCGCAGATCCACTCCGTCCAACGCTAAGGGTGGCCGCTGACGGCATGTCGCGCGACACCGCGCGCGCCGGGATCAGTGCCGGCGATGGTGTCGCAACTCTGGCAGGCCAGTCCGAACCTCGCTTCACGCTCAAACCGGCGCTAGACACCACTGCCTTCGTCGGCCACCGCGGCACCGTTGAAAGCGTCGCATTCGCGCCCTCAGGCGAACACCTTGCAACTGCGGGTCATGATGGCGCCATACGCATTTGGACGCTCAATGGCGCCGCAGTCGGCGAGCCTTTCTGGGGTCACGAGGGGAGAATTAATATCGTCGCGTATTCGCCTTCCGGAGACCACATTCTGTCTGGCAGTAACGACAACACCGTGCGACTTTGGCAACGCAATGGCGAATCGGCCGCCACAATTTTCACCGGTCATAGTGATTGGGTGCTGAGTGCGGCATTTTCTCCGTCCGGCCAACATATCGTGTCCGCCAGCGCGGATGGCACAGTACGCTTGTGGTCGCTGGAGGGTGAGCCGTTGATCGCGCCAATTAAGGGCCATCAGGGCAGGGTATTTTCTGTTGCGTTCTCGCCCTCGGGGAAGCACATCGTCTCGGCTGGCCAGGATCGAAGCGTACGCCTGTGGACCTTATCCGGCGAACCGGTAGGGCAACCGTTCGTCGGGCACGGGAACTGGGCGCTTAGCGTGGCCTTTTCACCCTCCGGGGAACACCTCGTATCGGGGGACGTGAATGGCAAGCTGCAGATGTGGACACGAACCGGTAAGGCGCTCCCGCGGTTTTCCCAAGGCCATGCGGACTGGATTGAGAGCATCGCATTTTCGCCTTCCGGCGCACTCATCGCGTCGGCCAGTGATGACGGAAGCGTCCGCTTGTGGAACGCCGACGGCACACCCGCGGCCGAGGCGTTGCGTCCCGGTGGCGAATTGGTGCTCGACGTGACGTTCTCGCCGAACGGACAGTTGCTGGCAACTAGTGGCGAAAAAGGCGCTGTGGATTTATGGAGACTGGCTCCCCTGAGCGCGGTCGAAGCGCGCTAGCCATCGAGACATACGCACAAGTGTTGTGCGACCTGCCTGCGTGAGTCGGGGTTAATGTGCCCTCCTTACCGACAACGCCGACACGAATAGCCGTTATTCGTGCCGGCGTAGAGCAAATACCGGATGTTTAGCTTTTAACCTGCATCGCGCCGAGAAAATCCATCTTGCCCAGAGGCGTTCCCTGCTGTCGCAAAATGTTGTACGTCGTGGCTGCGTGAAAAAAGAAATTCGGTAACGAGAAGGATGCGATGAAGCCCTCAGCGGTGAAGGGCACTTTCATGTCGCCGAACTCGAACCGCATGTCCTGCCCCAGTAGCGCATTAACTTCATCAGCTGAAACTTGGGTCAACTCGTCCTGGGCCGCGCTAATCAATCCGTGCAGGCCGTCATAATCGAGATCGGGGTGCATCGAAGGCGGCCCGAACACACCCGCCTTAATGCCCTGGATCGCGCCCAGAGAATGATGTGCAGTCGAGATCATCTGAAACCGTAAGGGCAACATATCTTCGGCAAGACGCGTTTCGAGTAAAGCATCAAGATCAATGCCGTTCGCCTCGGCGTGCACTTTACCTTTGCTCAGCACCGCGGAAGTCGAAGCCAGAATTTGTTGATAAACAACGACGCTCATGTCGTAAAGAGAAATAGTCATAGCAGTTTTCCTTAGATGATTAGATTGGCGCGGTTAGTCCGCACGCTCCCCGTCCGACTCGTCGCACGGATAGACCCGCGCGCTATTGCCGTCGACAGTAATGTGTACCGCGTCCTCGATCTGGCGCATTGCATCGCGCACCTGCACCGCCGGGATGCCGTACTCGCGCGACAGGCATGCGCCATGCGCGAGAATGCCGCCGGTCTCGAGCACCAGCCCGCGTATTTTCGGAAATACGGACATCCAACCCGGATCGGTACTGTTACACACCAGGATGTCGCCGTTCTCCACGCGCCCGATTTGATCCAATTGTGGCACCACGCGTGCCAGACCGCTGGCAATGCCGTGACTGGTCGCAATACCAACCAGGGTACCTTCCGGTAAATCCTCGGCGTTCTCAACTGCACTCGACAGATCGACCGGCACCCCGTTGCGCAACCACGTTGGAGTCGGTTCATTGCGCTCATTGCGCCGGTGAAAAACGGCCTTTCGGGCCGCCATCTTGGCCTTGCACAGGCCGGCCGGTGTCTCGCCGTTAAGGTAGTCATAGAGTTCATGGCGAGCAAGGAACCAGAAGTCGTCTGCTTCGCTAATCGCACCTTTGTCGTACATGCGTTTACCGATCTCAAGAAAAATCTTCTTTTTTCCGTAGGTCAGGCGGTCAAGATAGTGGCGTTCATCGTCGCGATACTTCAAAAAGCGTAGACAATAATCAGCGACGTAGCGGAAAATTTTCGCGCGAAGTTTGCCAAATGCTTTCTGTGCCAGATTCGCACTCACTTCTTCGACCACGGCCTCGCGACGTTTGACCAGCTTGTCCATCATCACCGACGGATGAACCGGATTGTCAGCGTTCAACAGTTGCTCAAATGCGTCGTAGTCGAGCGCCGAATTCTCAACCCGGCGGTCGTAGTAAAAATCGCGATCCTGATGACCGCGATGACCATGCTGGTGGATAAATTCGGCATAGCCGGCGGCGAACCGCCGGGCATTTTCGTCATCGTGTTCAGCGACTGCCGCGAAGAAAGCCTTGCCGCGATGAACCTCAAACAGACTTTTCAATGCTGGCGAGGTACCAATCATCTGCGCTAACTCGAACAAAGCCTCGCCTTCGAGAGCCGCCTTGTTATCGGGAATGCCGCTAATCAAATCCTGAAAAACTGTGGCGGTGTCACCGTCGTACCAGTGCTCGAGTAACTTCGCTAAACCACCAAGCGCGCCGGTAGCGTAAAAGAAAAATGGCGGCCACAAAGTGACGTACCACTCGTCGACAAAGGCAACGCGTTGCTCCGCAGCCTCAACTAACTGCACGTCGCTCATCGCCCGAATCTCGTCGACTGATGGTCCGTCTGCCTCGTCCGTGCGGTTATCCAGGTAGTCGTAGGTGGTTTGGAACCAGCGTGTTACGCCGTGCTCCGGTTGCAGGATGTGCACGCGCAGCCACATCTGCAGCAATCCGAACACAGACGCGCGCTTGTTGACGAAATCGTCATGCCAGGCGGGTGGAATGTTGGTTAAATCGCGCAGTTGTCCTGGCCATTGCTGGCTCAACCAGGACCGCTCGGCATCGGCGTTAAAGTAGGCCGTGGCCCGGTGATACTTATGCCAACGGACATTGGCCACATCTTTAAAGCCGAATAGTTTCGCGAAGCGTGAGTAGTTCAGATAGCACTCATAGGCGCGGCATGAATAGAACAGTGGCGAGATTCCGCCGGTCCAGTACATCTCGGACCACGTATAGGTCCAGGTCGTATCCGCCTCTTCAGCCGGCGGTTGCCAGCCATCGACGTCTTCGTCCCAGGTGAATTCGACCCCCGTGACCGGGCGCGATTGCAGCAAGTACAAAGTGCCATCGCTCAATGCCCATTCGATATCCTGCGGCAATCCGCCGTATTGCTGCATCACGTCACGCCCGAGACGGCTAAGCGCCTCGGCCTGCACCGGCTCGAGCGAGGTGGCGGAACGCTCTTCAGCACTGGTCAATTGTTCGATAGTGCCTCGACCGGATTCGGGGTCGCGCACGACTTTCTTTTCCTTGTCACCAACCTCAAGCGACTTCACCGCGAGTGTGGTGCGGTCGATAACGAAAGTATCAGGATTGAGAATTCCCGAGACGACCCCCTCGCCCAGTCCCCAACTTGCATTGATCACGATTTCGTCGGTACGCGAGGTCATCGGGTTGGCTGTGAACATGACCCCGGCCACGTCAGCCGCGACCATCTGCTGCACAACCACCGCAAGGCGCTCGTGTTCGCCGTCGAAGCCCTGCTGTTGACGATAAGCCGTCACTCGCGCTGTCCACATTGAGGCCCAACAACGCCGCACGGCGTCGATAACGGCGTCAAAGCCGCACATATCGAGATAGGTGTCGTACATGCCGGCGAACGATGCGCCGGCCAAATCCTCGGCGGTGCCGGATGAACGAACCGCGACGAAAACGTCATCGCCAAAACTCGCGTAGGCTGCCTTTATGTCTGCGACGATGGCAGGCGGGATTTCTGTTGTGGTGATGAGCGCGCGAATTTCACCGGTACGGGACTCCAACGCTGCCGCGTCATTCAGATCAAGGCTTGCGACGATTGGATGAATACGTTCGGCGAGTGTGTCGCCGGCAAGAAACTCGGAGTGCGCGGCGGTGGTGACGCTGAATCCTGGCGGGACTTTAAATCCCATCGCCGATGCGCGCCCCAGACTTGCGGCCTTGCCGCCAACGAGGTCGGGCCGCAAAGCGCCGTCTTGGTCGAATCGGATCACGTTAGCCATAGTGCCTCCCCAGCAAGCCAGGCGTCGCCTGTCTCTCCCCTGAAGCGACAGATCACGACTACGAAGTCGCCGCCAGAGGCTATGCGTAAGCCTCTGGCGCTGTCAACGCGAGGCGCGCGCGAAACACTGCAGATTCATCGACTGGATATTGCTGCTGCTTCCGCCGCGCCCGCGGGATATCGATGGTGGCAGTGCGCTCGGCGGTCGACTCCTCGTGACCGGCACAGGTCATTCGGGTATACACCACGCACGTCCTATCCAGAGCGACCGCAGGACCTTAATTCGGGGACAGTTACTGTATTTCCGCTCCGGAAATACAGTAACTGTCCCCGAATTAGGAGAGTGTCGCCGAATGGGACGCTTTTGCGGACTGTCGATGTTAATCTCCCGGCGATTGTCAGCAGTCATATCAACACATTCGAGGTAGACGATGAGTTCGGTCCGTTCTTCACAATCTCAACACCCCCTTTCCGCCGACCAGCAAGATTTCGACGTCGTGATAGTCGGCGGCGGTTTTGCCGGTTTGTATATGCTTCACCGCATCCAACAGCGTGGCTTGCGAGTCCGTTTGTACGAGGCTGGCAGCGGCATTGGCGGGACCTGGTTCTGGAACCGTTACCCAGGTGCGCGGGTGGACGTTGAAAGCATGGAGTACTCCTACTCGTTTGACGATGCGCTGCAGCAGGAGTGGTCATGGACGGAACGCTACGCGGGCCAGCCGGAGTTGATGCGCTATATCAATCATTGCGCCGACCGCTTCAATCTGTGGCCGAATATTCAGCTTAGTAGCAAGGTCACTGCAGCGGATTACAACGAATCTACGCGCGATTGGCGTGTGGTTACAGACGGCGGCGATTCAGTGCGTGCCAAGTACTGCATTCTGGCGACCGGCTTTTTGTCGTCTGGTGATATTCCCAAGTTCGAAGGGTTGGAGGACTACCAGGGGAATACCTATCTGACGTCGCGCTGGCCGCACGAAGAAGTCGATTTCAGTGGCCAGAGAGTTGCGGTGATCGGCACCGGGTCTTCTGCGGTGCAGTCAATTCCGCATATCGCAGAACAGGCTGATAATCTCGTCGTTTTTCAACGTACGCCGCCGTTTTCGATCCCGGCGCGCAACGGCCCGCTCGATACGGAATTCGAAAAACGCGTCAAGGCCATGTACCCGGAATGGCGACGGTTGCAACGTGAGGAATCGCGCGGCGGTTTTATCGCGGTGAACAACGAACCGACGCCAGCCAACGATAACTCGGCCATTGCAGTTAGCGAGGAAGAACGTCTCGCTGATTACGAAATGCGCTGGCAGTCCGGTGGGCTGTGCTACTACTCATCGTATATCGATCTGCTTACCAATCAGCAATCGAACGATACCCTCGCGGAATTCATCCGCGAGAAGACCCGTCAGCGCGTAAATGATCCCGAGGTAGCCGAACTTTTGGTGCCCAAAGGCTACCCGATCATGGCCAAGCGCCTGTGTGCGGATACGAACTACTACGAAACTTATAACCGGCACAACGTTCAGCTAGTTTCAATAAAAGACGCTCCGATTGAAAAACTAACGGCCAACGGCGTGGTCGTGCGAGGCGAAGAATACGCGGTCGACAGTATCGTGTTCGCAACCGGATTCGATGCCGTCACTGGGGCCATCAGCCGCATCAACGTGACAGGCAGCAACGGCCAGGATCTCAACGACTACTGGACCGGTGCACCACGCGCTTATCTCGGCTTGCTAAGCGCGGGCTTCCCTAATCTGTTTTTCCTGGACGGTCCGTGCGCGAACGGGGCTCTGGTCAGTCCCATGCTGCTGTCCGAGTACCAGGTCGATTGGATCGACCGCTGTCTGGAATATGTCGGATTCGGTGACGATGCCTGCGTTGAGGTCCAGCCGGAACCTGAAGCCGACTGGATGCAACACATGCACGACGTCAGCAAGGGCAGCCTTTTGTATCTTGCAGACAGTTGGTACATGGGCGCGAACATTCCAGGCAAACCACGCGCATTGCTGTCTTATCTGGGTGGCCTGGAAAGCTATCGGAGACAATGCCGGGCCGGCGAAGCGAACGGTTACGAGAAACTTACCGTTACGCGTAGCGCGGAGGCAACACTCGCGAGTGGCGGGTAGGGGGAAACCTCATTAACTGACTGCCGCGACAGCGCTTTGCGTTTAGTGCCCGCATTCGCGGGTACTGAACCAAGCTGGCGCGGGTATTGGCGACCTGAGCCACGAACTTCGACAGCGGCCCCGGACATCGTATCAATGCGTCCGCGACGCGCAAATCCCGCCGTTACCTGCTTTGCCCCATCGCTTGAATAACCCCCCAATGAAGTTCGCCTACTGGCATCACCGACAAGCGCGAGTGCCGTACTAACAGTAAATCCTGTAGTTGAGGATCAGCTTTGATTGCGGTCAGGGTGACCGGCTTATTGAGCGGCTTGAGGGCTCGTAGCTGCACCGCGACGAAACGCCCGCTATCGTCAGTCGGATCTGGGAAGTGGGTCCGTATGACGCGTGCGATGCCGACAATCTCGCGCGTCTTACCCGAGTGATAAACAAACACCTCGTCACCGTCCGCCATCGCACGCAGGAAATTGGCCGCCTGATGATTGCGCACGCCGTCCCAGGGTTCACCCTTTGCACCACGCTCGACAAGCTCCTGCCATGCAAACGTGCCGGGCTCTGTCTTGACCAGCCAGTAGTTCATCCTTGCAATCTCCTGTGTCGCGTCAACATCCGTTCGTCACGTCTTCGAGTCTGAGTAATGCTCGCCGCGACAACGACACCTCAGCGCATTCGTTTAATCACGGCTTCAGAAAACTCGTGACACATTTCATACTGACGCTCTGCCGGCGCGATAAAATTGATACCCGTCAGGCCCTGCGCTTCCAGCGCTTCAAGTTGCTCGACGATCTCCTCCGCCTCACCAGCAATGCAAAACGCGCGAATGATTTCCGGGCTGACAAAACGAGCTTCATCAGGATCGAGATGACCGTAATGGCTTTGGTGGGCTTCCGTGAATGAGCGTGACGCGTCACGCTGCGCGCGAAAGGCCACATACTCATCCCAAATTCCCTCGACATAGGCCGGTGGCGCGACACCGCTCTCACGATAACGGTCATAGATAAAATGAATATTGACCATAATCGACGAACCGATCTCTTCAAGCACGCGCGCAGACTGTAGCGTTTCTCCTGTGCGCAACAGTAATAAATTGACCAGCGCATAAACTTCGAAGTTATCCATCGATCGGCCTGTGCGCGCTGCTCCCATTCGAGCGTTAGCGAGCGCGTCTGTGATCGCACCGCCACGTGGGATGCCGGTAATCAGCGCATCGCCATATCCCCCGGCCAAGCCTTGCGCGCGCGGCCCGAATCCGCCAACGTGAATGGGGATCGGATCGCTAAGATTGATATGTCCAAGATCAAGACTTTGAAATGCAATGTCCTCGCTCACGCCATTGGCTGTGAAGCTCACACGTTCACCAGCCAATAGACCGCGAATCACTTTCAGATGAGCTTCGAAGGTGGCAATTTTCATCGGGACCTGCCCCATCGCGCGCAACGCCGTGTTACCCGTGCCAAGGCCAAGGAAGGTTCTCCCGGGCGCCAGCGCGTTGACGGTAGCGATGGCATTGGCAGTCACTGGCGCCATCGCGAGTGCCGGGACAGCAACCCCCGATCCGATTGCGATGCGGCTGGTCCGATCGGCGGCGAGCGCCAACAATGCCCACACATTCGAGCGAATCATCGGGCTGTCCCAGGCCCAACAAAAGTCGTAGCCGACGCGCTCGGCCTGTACGACCAAATCGATCTCGTTGATCTGACTGATGCTAATGCCGAACTTCACGCCGCTCCCTCGCCTGCCCTTTTATTGGGGAACTGTAGCTGCAGCTTGAGCGAGAACAAAGCGGTTGGTCATTGTGGTTTGGCGCAGTAGCCAGCGCTAGCTCCACGACCATCCCGGCTGCACAGCGCGCTATCGTCCTGCACCACGGCGCTAACGAGCTATCTGAGTCGGCGCTGCTGAAGCCAGAAAAGTGACAATCCTTTACACCGCATGCGTCGCCGGGGTCTGTTTACAGTGCGAGCGTGGGGTAATATGCCGACCTTGGCCGTCCGGCCCTGGCAATTGAGAAACGCAAAAAGTAATCCCATGAGTACAGCTGCAACACCTGGCGCTGAAGGCGCGCAATCCCATTTTGAAGTCGTGATCGTTGGTGCCGGATTCTCCGGACTACTGTGCGCGAGCTATTTGCGCGATGGCGGCGTCGATGATGTCCGTATTTTTGAGATGACACCTTCTGTGGGTGGCGTGTGGAGTAATGGCGGCGTTGGTGCCTACCCAGGCGCGGCCTGCGACGTACCCTCCTACATGTATCTGCCTTTTCTCGATCGCACCGGCTTTATCCCTTCCAAGAAATATGTGAGTCAGCCAGAAATCTCATCATATGCAGAAATGCTCACCGACCATGTCGGTATTCGGGATACGATTCGCTTTTCGCGCAAAGTGACGGAGTTCAAGTACATCGGCGACGGCGACGCGGTGTGGCTTGTTACCACGGTCGACGCCAAGACCGGGAAAGCTGCCGACGTTGTCACTTGCCGTCACGTCGTGAGCGCCAACGGCCCGTTGTCGAGCCCGCGCATGCCAGAGTTTCCGGGTATCGAGAAATTCAAAGGCGAGAGCTTTCACACTGCTCAATGGGACAGCAAGGCTAAACTGGCTGGCAAGCGCGTAGGTGTTGTTGGCACGGGGGCATCCGCGGCGCAAGTCATTACCGCTATCGTTGATGACGTAGAGTCACTACATGTTTTCCAGCGGACACCAACCTGGTGTTTGCGCCGCGAAGACGAGCCGACCCCGCCCGACATCGAAGCAAGCTTCAAGGCCGGCGGTTACGGAGAAAAGCTACGCTACGTCGATTGGAAAGGTGAGTACCCGCCGGTCGAGCCCTTGATCGAATTCGATGCATTGCACGACGAGAAAGCCAACGACGCCATTTGCGATGACCTGCGCGCGATCATCAAAAACGATGTGAAGGATCCGGAATTGGCGAAGCGCCTGACCCCCGACTATCCGTTCTTCTGCAAACGCGCATTGTTCATCGACGACTACTACACCACATTCAATAAACCACACGTCACACTGGTCGATGATTCTGGCGGCGTGGTGTCGGTCGACGAAACCGGTGTCAATATCGCACGTGGTGAACATTTTGAATTCGACGTCATCATTTACGCGACAGGTTTCGACAGCAACTTTATCCCGTTCCCGATTTACGGCCGCAATGGTGTCAGCCTGGCGGATAAATTCGGCGCCAACGAAGCGAACAATTTTCAAATGACCCGACCGCATTCGCTTTGGGGTATCCACGTCGACGATATGCCGAATTTCTACATGATGGTCGGGCCGCAAAGTCTGAATCCGGTTACCAATGTGACGTTGCTGTGCGAACAGCAATCGAAATACATCACCGACCTTGTGACGCGCATGCGTGATGCCGGACACACCCAGGTTGAACCGAAGCGCGAAGCGGTCGAGCACTGGACAGACCTGTGTTCAAACAGCGCCCAGGGCAAAGTGTGGTTGCGCTGTAACAACTGGTACCTGAAGACCACCAAAACTGATGCCGCTGCAGGCCGTGAACGTTCCACCGGTATGTGGATGGAAACCTATGACGAGTACCTGCACCACGTACTCGGTGGCAAAGGTGGCGCCCAGGACGAGTTGTTGCAGTACTCCTGAGCTAGCCGCGCACCGATGAGCCGGTTTCGCGCACTCGCCGCCGGCGAATTGGTCAAGGTGATCATCCGACAGCCCGCGAGCGGTACGCGGCACCAATCGTCACAACTACGCCGGTCGGCCGGGGGGCGCCTCGGTCAACTGCTTCGGTTGATGACGAAATCCGAACCACGTCAGCCGTTCTGCCCATCCCGATAAGCCTGCGTCGAACCCGTCGTCATTGAATTAACACGTCTGAGCTGATATTCGTTCAGTCGAACGCAGCGGATTGGATTAATCGATGAGTAGAATACGAGTTGAGCAACAGGGCCCGGTACGTACCGTCATTCTGACGCGCGCAGAGAAACGCAATGCGCTCGACAGCGCCATGCTGGATGCGCTGCTAAGCGCGTTTAATCTGGATCCGGAGCCAGACGATCGCGTGGTCGTGATCCGCGCCGAAGGTCCGGTGTTTTGCGCCGGCATGGATCTCGCAGAACGTCTCGCCAGACCAATCACAGGTAACGAGAGCCCCATCGAGGAGGTACTCGACGCTATCGAGCACTACCCGTTGCCGGTTGTCGGCGTAGTCCAGGGCGACGCCATCGCAGGTGGCAATGAACTCGCCCTGCATTGTGATTTTGTGATCGCTGCCAGCACCGCTCGTTTCGGGATGTCGCTCGCCCAAATTGGTCTGGCCCCAACCTGGTTTCTGGCCAAAAAACTCATGGAGGTCGCGGGCCCCGTCGCCACTCGGGAGATTCTGTTTCTGGGTGATCCCCTCTCCGCCACGCACATGCACGAGCTTGGCTTAATCTCACGCGTCGCGCCGGTGGACGAACTCGAATCTGCCGCAATGAAAATCATTGACCGGCTGGCGGCCAATGCGCCGCTGTCACTGCGTGCAATGAAAGCCTTACTGGTGCGGCAAATGGCCTTTCGAAATGACATCCAACACGATGATATCGACGCACTGGTGCATGCGGCCCGCACCAGCGCCGATGCTAAAGAAGGCATCGCGGCACGCCTGGAAAAGCGTGCGCCGAATTTCGGCGGAACTTAGTACAGCGATCGCGACTCGAGTTCGAGAAAACCGCAGCGTGGTTTCCGTAGCGCGCACATCGCAATCATGCCAATGACTTCCGTCAGCAGCGGATGTGTGTAAAAAAACGTGGACTGCGAACGATCCGTAAAGCTTGGTCGCTCTTTGCTACTGTCGCCGCCCGCGCCAATTCAATTATCGAGGCGCGTGACCGCCTGACAGCGGCACGTGTCGGCCTGGTGCAACTCAATCATGTTGCCAGCCGGATCATGCATAAAGACCTGCTGAGATTCCGGTCCCACGATGCCTTCGGCAACCCAGTACGTCGTACCCATGCGATCAAGCTCACTGCGAGCCGCTACGATATCCTCTACCGCGAAAGCAACATGCGGCATAGCCGGATCCTGTCCCGGGCCTTTGGCAAAGCGAGAGTCTCCCTCCACGCCCATGAGGTGGACTTGCGCGCGACCGCCAACGTCGACCCAGTAACCCGGGATGCCGGTAATTTGGGGCCGCCCCGGATCTGCACCCAGTCCCAAGACGTCGCTATAAAACGCCATGGTCCGGTCGGCTTGTTCCAGCGAGCCGCCGGTGCGCACGGCATGGTGATGCAATTCGAGAATCTTGATAGCCATCTTGCTCCTCCGTTGATTTGCGTGACCAGCGATTGCGGCCAGCCGCGACGATGTAGAGTCATCGGAAAGTCTAGCCTGTTATCTGTCAGGTAGACGGATCCGGCAACCTACCCCACAACTTTCCGGTTCACTGCAAAATTGCATTCGTGGCTGGCGCACGGGTGCGTAGAATAAAAGGGCGCCACGGGAGGTCTGCGCAACGACCGGCGGCGCGGCCGCAGAGCGATATACTCTGAACGCTTCTCCCGGCCTCACGGGAATCGATATACAAGCAGTATCGACTCGTAATTAGCAGTTTCGACAGGTTAGAAAAAAGGGAACTCAGGATGGCAACACCACGCTCGCCGAAATCTACGTCCGCTCCCGGACCGACCGCAGCCACGGGGGACGCAAGCGAAGCTGCATCGCCACACGACTACGAAGGCGCGCGCCAGTTGCTCAGTCGATACTGCACGCTTATTGACCGCGGTAAGCTAGTTGAGTTGAGCGAGCTGTTTCATCTCGAGGCGATTTTCTCGGTCTCGTTTGATAGTGCGGACAGTCATGTCGGTCGCGAGGCAATCCTGGCTTGGTACACGCAGTTTTTTCAGGAACGACGCGGTCAGGCGCGTCTCCCGCGGCACAAGCTTTTCGAACCGCATTTGCTCGTAAGTGGCGACACGGGAACTTCGACGGCCTACTTTGATTCGGATTTTCTAGAACCGAGTGGCGCGGTCCGTGTCCTCGCAGGACGCTACGACGATGTCCTGATCAAGGTACGTAGTCAGTGGTTTTTCAAGCAACGCACGATCACGGTGAACTACAACTACTCGCCGGGCAACGGCCAAGAGGGCATGGTGGCGTAGCCGCAGCAGCCCGAACATAAGCTATGTCCCGAGGGTGAATCGCGGCGACGGCCGATGATGTAAAAGGCAGATTGGTCCACGATCTGGAAACTTACAAACTCAAAAGCATGTCCATGAGATTAGGTTGTGGAAACAAGTCAGTTTTGTCCTTACGCGTGTTGGTATGCGTCCACATGCCCTTGATCTTCCCGGTGTAAGCGTTGTTGTTGAACTCGAAAGCTTTCGCGCCCTTCTTTTTGATTTCAGCCACGAGGCCAGCGCGAACGTCAATCGAATCACGTTGAGCTATCCACAAAATGAAAGACTTGAGCGTTTCGATCTGTTTATCGGAATAGGCATGCCACTGGCTGTGGCCCCGGAAAGGCTTTGCCAACGTGACAATCTGATCGGCAGCGATCGGAGTGTTCACATACGTTCTACCACCTGTCGCATAGCCAAAATTGCAAATTTCGATAGCTACAGAATGGGTATGCATGTGCTGCGAACCGTTTTTCCCCAAATGCCAACCGTAACCACCTTCTGGTAGGCACTGGACCAATTCACCATCGTGACGGTCATCGTCACCTTTTACTGAGCGTCCGCCCAAAACGAACTCCGTAGCAATGGTGCCGCGATCATCTTTGGCCCAGCCATCAACTGTTTTGTAGGGATTATTCCAGCCTGCCGTATGGTGCAGAAACAAATATTCTTTCTTCGTCGGGCCTTCTTTGTACTCACCTTGAGGGAGAAAGTACTTGTTCACCAACAAATCGGGGTGAGGCGCATAAACTTTCTCGGCATTGTCCGTTGTCGCATGGGCAGCGTTGAGAGCTGCCATAGTTTGCGGCCCGACGATGCCATCGACGACGAAATTGTTTTCCTGCTGGTAGGTCTCAACCGCCACCCTGGTCCCAGGACCGAATATGCCGTCAGCACCAATGCCCAGCGCTTGCTGCAGTTCGACAACCTCCTGCCCTTTTGAACCTTGCTTCAACAACATACCAATACCTGCCCTAGCGTTCGACGAAGTGGACGAAAAAACGAATTCGACGTAACCGATGTCCAGTATAGCGACGATCCCTGTGCAACAGGCTGGCAACCTATTGGTCGGAACCGGCACTACAGCGCTGGCATAATTGTTGTCTTTTAACCGGGTCGATGCGCAGTCTGCGGCACCAACCGAATACTTGACCCGAATTGCCTTTTTGTCACTAATAATGAGTTATTCAAACCCGGGATCTAAACCTCATGCTGGAACAGGCACGCGCAGAACTCGTACCCACCGGCGTCCTTCGCGCTGCCATTAATATGTCCAACTTCCTACTCGTTACCGGGCGAACACCAGAAGGCGATCCGGATGGCGTCTCACCGGACATCGCTCGCGCGCTTGCCGAGCGGCTGGGTGTGGGCCTCAAGCTGATCGCGTTCAAGAACCCCGGGGAACTGGCAGATGCTGCACTGGACGACGTGTGGGACATCGGCAACATCGGTGCGGTGGCGGAACGCGCAAAAACCATAACGTTCACGGCCGCATATGCAGAGATAGGGGCGACCTATCTCGTGCCGGCGCGCTCGCCACTACAAGACATTAGCGAAGTAGATCGAACTGGCATCCGTATCGCGGTCTACGAACGTAGCGCGTACGGACTCTGGCTGAGTGACAATATCAGGCACGCCGAGCTGATCATGGCAGACGGCCTGGACCAGTCCTTCGAGACGTTTGTCGAACAACAGCTCGACGTTCTTGCCGGCCTGCGGCCGCGCCTCGTTGATGACGTGCAGAAGCTGCCCGGCGCGCGTTTGTTAGACGGTCAGTTTACTGCTGTCCAACAAGCCATCGGGACCAGACCGGAGCGCGTGGTTGGCGCCGCATTTCTACGCGACTTCGTCGAAGACGCCAAAGCGAGTGGTCTGGTCGCCGATCTCATTGAGAAGCATGGCGTCACAGACAGGCTTACCGTCGCACCGGCGGCGCCGGTAGCGTAGCAGCACATGCGCGGGCCGATGCGTTTCCGCGTAATCGAATGCGGCACGGCATTTCCGGCGGTTTAGTGCCGACCGCAGAACCATCTGAAAACGGCGAACTCTCGCCGAAATTACAACGCCGTATTTGCCGCGGACGGGTAGGCGTTGATCCCCAATAGCTCTCTAATATCGGCGGACGGCTTGACCATCATGTCATCCAGGCTGATACCGATCGCATTCGCGAGGCGATCCAGCAGGCTGAAATTTGCCGCAATGAGTGCCGCTGTCGCGACCGCTGCGGAACCGGCTACCGCAAGCAGTTCGTTACGAGCGGCATCGAGCTCAGCGGTGCTCTTGCCAGTAATTGCGCGTGTAAAGCTGACCAGTGCCACACCGTGTTCGACGCCGCTTTCAATATTCGGGTCAAGCGCACCCTTGAGGTCGTAATTCTGGCCGGACATTTTTCCACTCTCACGGAGCATGAATGCATGCGCGGTGGTTCAGTAAAAACACTTATTGTGTTCGGAGATTTTCGTGGCAACTAGTTCAATTTGCGCGCGCGACAATGCGTGCCCATTGTCAGAATCGAATGCCATTAATTTCTCAGCAGGAAAATACTGTTGCCGGATTAGGGCAACGACACGGTGTCCCTCTTCAGGAACCAGGGTGACGGCGCGCAACACGTTAACTGCGGGCGCCGCGCCATAAAGCGATTTTGCCAGTTCCCCACCGGCCGGTGCATTCGGTACGGATGCGGTGAAAAAACCTTCGTCGACAGCCTCGGCCGGGCGCTCGAAGGACGGTGCTTTGTCGTCTGCCGGGGCCGCTAGCGGGCGTGGCAGTACGCCCACACCGCGCGCAAAGATATCCAGATTCACGATGCGCGAAACCAGCGCCACGATCTCGACGTAAGCACCTTCGGTGACCCCTTCTGCCTGCACCTGCTGGCAAAATTTACGGTCGACAGCGATGCCCCCGAGGGCCACTTCGCGAACCAGGCGCTGGACCGGATCCGGCAGAACCACACAGTCGGCGAGCGCTTCATCACCACACGATTCCTGAATACCGGCTTCAACGCGGATCTTTCGAGTCGTTGCTGCGACAGCCGTGCGTTGTGCGGCGCTACCCCAGGTCCCGACGCGGGAAAAGGAACCTAGTTCGTCGGTGTGCAGCGCGTCGATCGCCGCAGAGGGTTGGTGTGCGCTATCGGCATACAGGCTCATCGCTATGTCTCCATTCCAGGCGCCATCAGGCGCAACCCGGTCGTTCGAATTTTCTGTGGCGATACTAACACCACTGCAAGGCGCTACGGACCAGCCGTTAGAACTTGCCTGGCCGCCACGTCCCGCAAGGCAACAGCCGGCGCTCTGAGCCCGATGAACCCACGCATGACAGGGCACCTCATCCGGTCGATACTTCGCACCATCGGTTCAATGCAGGAGAACTTTGCTCATGAATTTAACTGGGAAACGCATTGTCATCACCGGCTCATCGCGCGGACTCGGTCGGGCGAGCGCGATTGCCATGGCGAAGCTCGGCGCCAGGCTCGTCATCAACGGCACGCAGCAAAAGCCGCTCGACGAATGCGCGACTGTGATCAGGGAAGCAGGCGGTGAGGTCGTGGCCGTGCGCGGATCGGTGGCCGAGGGCGCTGTTTGCGCGTCGCTGATCAAACAGTGTGTTGACGCCTATGGCGGTATCGACGTGTTGATTAACAATGCTGGCGTGGTGCGCGACCGCACCTTGTTTAAGATGACTGAAGAGGAATTCGACGAAGTTATCGCAGTACATCTGCGTGGCACCTGGGCCTGTGCCAAGCATGCAGCGACAGCGATGCGCGAACAGGGCGGCGGTCACATCATCAATGTAGTCTCAAACTCGGGATTGTCCGGCGGCTTCGGGCAAAGCAATTACGCAGCCGCCAAAGCCGGCATGATGGGACTGCTGCGCACCTGGGTGCTCGAGCTTGTGCGCCACGGCATCCGCTGCAACGCGTTCTGGCCGATTGCTGAAACCGACATGACTCAAGTTGTCTTCGACAATGCCGGCAAGCGCGCGATCGATGCGGGTAAATCTGCACCGAGCCCGGCTGAACTTGGCTTTGGTACAGCGGCAGAAGTCGCGCGCGGCCTGGTCTGGCTGGTCAGCGACGCCGCCAATCATTTTAACGGGCAATGTGTGACCTTCAACGGTCGCAAGACTGCACTATGGACGCACCCTCGCGAAGTCCACGAAACGTTTAAGCAAACCACATGGGAGCTTGAAGAATTGGCCGCACACTACGCAGACATCGTGCCCGAACCGCTGCATCAACCACGCTTTGTCGATAAGAGCTGATTTCTGTATGCCTGAGACAAGGACGAACGATGTGTCGAGCCAGCGCCGCCAGAATCGCAGCGCAGTCATTGCCCGGGGTTCGGTGTGGTTGTTGATCCCCTACTCCGACACGCTACTATCTGGGCCAACATGACTGTGCGTTTAAGCAAACCGTGGCGGCCCTTCGATCACGCAACCGTCGCTACACTTACCGGCCATCTTGGCGTGTATGAACTCGGCAACACGGCAGGCGACGTGCTCTACATCGGCGCTGCCGGTGGGCGTTCACGCTTTGGATTAAAAGGGCAGCTAATGGACCGGCTCGCAGCTGATCTGGACGGTGCGTGCTGCTTCCGTGTCGAGGTCAACATGGCCTATCACAGCCGGCGCATCGAGTTGCTGGAAATCTACCTGAACGACCATGGTCAGCTGCCTATATACAACACCGATGTCGATGAATCGCGACTCGGACGCGTCCGCCCGGGTTGATAATCCCTGGCTGGGCAGCACGACCAGTGGCGTTTTGCGCTGTGCGTTCGTGGCAGCGCCTGCTAAGTCCTGAGTCGTCATTACCTCAAAGGATGGTAGTTTGGATCTGGCATTAACCGACGAACAACGCCTCATCATCGATCAGGTGCGACGTTTCGTACGCGAAGAGATTATTCCGCTCGAAGATGATCTTGACCCCGACGCCGATGAGTTACCCGGCGAACAGTTCGAACGCCTGGTCGCGATCGTCAAAGACATGGGCTTATACGGGCTCGATACACCGCCGGAGTACGGTGGGCCGGATATTGACCTCGTCACCCGTAGTCTCATCGCGATCGAATGTTCTCAACATCGCGCTGGTCTTTACGCACCGTGTTATTACACCTTCGGTGGCGCGCGTCAGGCGCAGTTATTCGAGGCCACTGAAGAACAAAAACAGAAGTATCTCTACCCGATGCTGCGCGGCGAGAAGCGCGTGTTCTTCGGGTTGTCCGAACCGTCAGGCGGTAGCGATCCGGCGCGCGCGATTCAAACCCGCGCGGTACGTGATGGCGACGACTGGATACTGAATGGCACCAAGCTTTGGATTAGCGGTGCCGATCGGGCTGACTACGGACTGTTGTTTGCTCGCACCGGCGGACCGGGCCGCAGTGGCGTCACCGCTTTCATCGTTGAGACCGATTGGCCAGGCTTTAATATCGCACGCATTGTGCATACTTTGCGCTCGGCGAAATACGCGACAGAGATTCATATCGATAATCTGCGCGTCCCGCACGCTAACATTCTCGGCAGCGAAGGCGGCGGCTTCGCGATCGCCAACGATCGTCTCTCTCGTCAACGCATCCCCTACGCCGCTGAGTGCATCGGTGTCGCCGTCAAAGCTAACGAGATGGCAGTAGCGTATTCAAAGATACGCGAAACATTTGGTGCTGCGCTCGCCAGCCGCCAGGGCATTCAATGGATGCTGGTTGAGAACGAAATCGATATCCGCATGATGCGCTGGCTGGTCCTGGATGCTGCGTTTCGTGCCGACCAGGGCGAATCATTTCGTACCGAATCTGCGATTGCCAAATTGCAATGCGCAGAACTCGCGAGCAAAGTGATTGATCGTTCGATGCAGATACACGGCGGCCTTGGCGTTGCAAAAGATTTACCGCTGGAACGCTGGTTTCGCGAGATGCGCATCCGGCGCATTGGCGAGGGTCCGAGTGAGGTGCAAAAGCATGTCATCGCGCGCGATATTCTCGGTGCCGGCTTGCGCTAGCGAGTACCCGCGCCTGCTGATACTTAACTCGAAGAGGTCACGGTCCCGAAAAGCCTGCGCCTTGGGCTAGAGCGTTGCCGGCAGCAGTTCGAATATCCACGGCGAATCGTTGTGTACGGCCGCCACAGTGGCTCCGACAGCATATTTCTCACTGAGCTTTTCGACGACTGGCTCGAGCACGGGTCCGATCGTGATTCTGGCTAACTGACGTTGATAGAGCTTGCCGTCGACCCGCAGAATCGCGCGTCCGTCTCGCTCCGCCTCAATGGGCCACTTTTTCCACAATTTTCCCCATGTTGTGGTCATGTAGCCGCACGGGATAAAAATCCTGCCGTCATGCTCAACGATCCAGGTCGTACGCGAGCGTTCGGGCTCAATGAGCTGTAGTTCGACGGTGTCGGTCGCGCGCACGAACTGCCAGTCAGGTTCATCGCCCACGACTGGTTGTCCGGAGGTAAACGCCCCGCCGGCGATGATGCCTACGGGGCCGTCAGCAAAGCGTGCGCCGAACACCAGCGCGATAAGCAGCACGACGAGGCTCAAAAATCCGTAACCCGACCAGCGAAGTAGCTTCACACGCGATCCCTCAATTTACTGTGCGACCAGCTTAGAAGGGTCGAAGGATGACGTCCATGCCGCGTACTGCCAGCGATGGCGACATGCCCGGCGCCAAGCCTGTCGGCGCGCGTATTCGTCACACATTGAACTGCGCGCCCGGAAACGGTCGAATGGGTATCGGAATCAACACCATTCCTGCAGGATGCGCACATGACTTATCTCCTAAGCCAAATCCTATTAGTCAGCTTTTTGTCGTGCGGGAAAGCCGCAATGCCCGCCACGCCGATGGATGTGGCGGTCGGCACACAGCAAGTTGATTTGCGTTTGCCCCTGGAAGTACAGGACAACGGCGTGCAGTTAGTGCTGATGGTGCGCGATGCCAGCGAACTGGGTATCGACGCACAGAATGTCGCCACCTCATTCGAGTCGACAGTGCCAACCGGCTCTTTCAGCGCAGTACTCACGGGCCTTGACGGCAGTCAGCTCCACCTCACCCATACCGGCTATACCTTTTACAAGGGTTACAAAGGGCTCGTGTTAACCGGCGCTCAGAATCCGGTCGGTGATTTGCCGCAGCTGTACAGCAAGCTTGAGGTCGAAGCGAAACTTGCGCTTAGCGATGTGCGCATTTTGTGGATTGACCGCGCTGGGCTTACGGTAAGAGACGTTTACCCGCGCCTGTAGTTGCGCATGGCGGACCCGCACATGGTGTATTAGGGACGCGCTCAAATCATCGGGTCGCTAAACCGGTCAGCCGGTGCGGCAACGTTCCGACCGTCAGGTGACGCCCATATAGCGGCGCGGATTGTCATACACCACCGCGGTTGCCACATCGGCTCCGACCTGTTCGAACGTTTCTGACGCCTCGACGTAGGCACCCGGAAAGGTCGAGTCGAAATGGGGGTAATCCGAACCCCATACGATGCAGT
Organism: Proteobacteria bacterium UBA981; assembly: GCA_002292285.1. Classification (GTDB taxonomy): domain Bacteria; phylum Pseudomonadota; class Gammaproteobacteria; genus UBA981. The sequence continues at coordinate 14,919 of DBBP01000003.1, read as the reverse complement.
GTCCCAGCCCTTTTTCGACCATCCATTTCAGGCCGGACATCTCATCAGCTTCCATGGACACAAAGCATTGCTCGGCGAATATTTCGGATGGGCGGCGTTTTAACCAAGGCGTGTGGTGGCCCATCACTTCGAAATGCTCGTCCATGCGATCAATCCAGTACGGCATCCAGCCAAGGCCACTTTCGAAAAAGCCGACCCGTAGACCCGGAAAGCGGTCCATCACACCGCCGGCGAGCAAGTCCATCATCACCGCCATTTGCCCAAACGGGTGCGCGATCATGTGGTCGTAGAAAAGGTTGTCTGTATAGCGACCGGTCGAGAAACTTTTCATCTGCGAGCCGAAGCTGCCGTGGATGCCGACCGCGAGCTTGTCTTCGATCGCGATCTGCCACAGACCGTCACACTTGGAATCATAAAGTGCCAAATCACTATAGCGTTCCGGGCGGGACATAAAACCTTGCAGGCCAATCGAACGCAACCGCCGAGCCTCTTTAATGGCGAGCTCGATATCCTGCATGGGGACAAGTCCCATGGCGAACAAGCGTTTAGGATCGTGCTTGCAAAAATCGCTGATCCAGTCGTTATAGGCGCGACAGGTTTCAGCGGCGACGGCTGGGTTGGAGACGTCGCCGGCGAGTAAATGCGTGGACGGAAACAGCAGTGCCTGATCGATACCTTCTGCGTCCATGACCTTAAGCCGTGCCGCAGGATCATGGCTGCCCGCGGGAATATCGGCCCAGGTCGGGTGCTGTCCCGGCGCGAAGCCACCGGGAACGCAAGCGTGGGCAATACTTGCACCGCCCCCGAAGGGTAACTTGCGACCCTCAATATAGATATCACTCACACCCTCGTGAGTGCGCACCTGCAGCACATCATCCCTGAATTTCGCGGATGTATATTCGGTCCACACCAACGCCGGTTCACAAATATGTCCGTCTCCGTCAATAACTGTTTCTGGACGCATGAGCAGGGCTCCCTGTACGAGTAAAAAACACGACGCGCTTGAGTGCGATTCTACGCCGATGATATTTGGTCGAATGCCAGACCACACAATTGCGGCGACGAGCGACATACCGCAGCGAGTTGGGATTCCGACATAATGGGAGAAGTTGCCGGCTCGAATGCCCATCCTGGGACCCGAGGCACGGCATCGAGATGGCGCGCGATGCGCGAGGAGAATTGCCGTGATCACACCAGCCGATGCTTCCCTGCATACCCCCGACGATCCGAATTGGGCGGAAACGAACTGGTTCAGCTTCCAGCTACCGGCATACAACCTGCACGGTGCCATCTATGTTCTGGTACGTGCGCAGCACGGCATCGTCTGGGCCTCGGTGCATCTGAATTCCACCTGGTCGGAGAAACACTGGGAGGCAGACTACTGCGATCTGCAGGCACATCTGGCGATGGGAGAGAATTTCGACCTGCTCGACTATCGCCTGGACAATGGTCTTAGTGTGAAATGCACAGAGCCGAACATGGCCTGGGACGTTGATTATGACGATGGCGAGCATTGCCAGATTCATTTCAACTACCGTTCGCTGATGCCGCCCTACGACATTAACGATCCGGCGATGGACCCAACTGTGGCTGCGCAGGCACCCGGAGAAGGCTACGACTGGGGCGGTGCTTATTCCAAAGGCCACTTCGACCAAAGTGGCGTCTATGAAGGCGAGATTGTTTTGCGCGGCAAGCGCATGCCATTTCGCACCGTCAGCACGATGGACCACAGCTGGGGTCCGCGCCCTGAGCAGGGCCGCACCTGTTTATGCTGGGTCAACGCGCATTTCTCCGAAGACTTTGTCATTCATGCCCTGTACGATTTTGATCCCTACAGCGGTGGTACCGAGCTGCGCTTTGCGCACGGCTACGTGCTCGATCACGGCGAGGTCATCGGCCTCGCCGGTGGATCTGGCAGTGTAAAACGCAGTGACTGGTTCCCGCGCGAAATTGCGCTCGAACTAAACGACGGCGAAGGCCGTAGCTGGTCTTTAACGGGCACGGCGAAAACGTCGTTCCCGCAATCGATCTGGCCCGACCTGATCGGATTCAATGGCCTGGTCGAATGGCAATGTAATGGGCAGTCCGGCTTTGGCCAGACTTACGATTGCGTCGGCCTTTACGACCTGGCGGCAGGTAAAGCCTGGCAGGCAGCACAAGGAAAATAACGATGAGTATTGATTGCGGATTCCTATTCCCATTCCGAAACCCGGCCTTTGGGCAACGCCCCTGGGTCGATGTGTACCGCGATGATCTCGCGCTATGCGTTGAATCAGAAACCCTCGGATTCGACCACGTATGGCTGACCGAGCATCATTTCGTCGACGACGGTTATTCGCCAGCCCTGATACCCATCGCGACGGCCATCGCCGCACAGACGTCACAAATCCGCATCGGCACCTTCGTCATGTTGCTGCCCATGCATCAAACGGTGCGCCTGGCCGAAGACATCGCCACCGCTGATCTGATTTCCAATGGCCGCATGGATATTGGTGTCGGGCTCGGCTATCGAGTCGGAGAATTCAAAGGCTTCGGTATTTCTCCGCGCGAACGCGGTGCACGTTTCAACGAACAACTACCTTTGATGCGCCAGCTCCTCGACGGCGAGACTGTCACCTTTGAAGGTAAGTTTCATAATTTGACTGAAGCGCACATCATGCCGCCGGCAGTGCAGGAACCTTTACCGCTGTGGGTCGGTGCGCGCGGCGACAAAGCACTCGATCGCGCTGCACGCATGGGCTGCCACCTCGCTGGCGTATCAGCCGATCATCGCCTCAAGTATCGGGACGCACTGCGGCGTCACGGTCGCGAACCGGATGACTATAACGTGAGTCAGATGGTGCTGGTCTACGTGTCAGATTCCAAAGAGCAGGCTTGGAATGACACCGCGGAACCGGTCAATCACATGCTGCAGCAGTACTTCGATTGGGCGGTCGAAGCCGGCGACCAGAATAACGATGATCAGGATTCACGCGATATTCCGACCCCGGAACAGTTACGTACGGAGCAAGCGTGCGAGTTTTATGGCGAACCGGCGTTCATAGGCACCGCGGATTTTGTTTATGAGGGTCTACGCGACATGCTTAAGCGTTCACCGTGCACACATCTTGTGCTTATGGGCGTATTGCCCGGCGCACCACTGGAAGGCACGCGGCGCAGCATGCAGTTGTTCGCAGAGAAGGTGATGCCGCGCTTGAAGCAAGACGCCAGCGCCTGATTACCGAGACTGCTTGAGCCCCGCGTTGTTTACACCAGCGCGGGTGCGTACTGCCGTTAGCTTGATCGCATCCATGTCATGACCACCGCTGTTGATGTCATCGTAATCGGCGCCGGTGCTGCCGGCCTCATGTGCGCGATCGAAGCAGCAAAGCGTGGGCGACGAGTACTGGTGCTCGACCATGCCAATAAACCCGGCAAGAAAATCCTCATGTCGGGCGGCGGGCGCTGCAACTTCACTAACATGGACATCGACGCGGATAATTTCCTGTCGCGCAATCCGCATTTCTGCAAATCGGCCCTGAGTCGCTATACGCAATGGGATTTCATCGCCCTGGTCGAAAAACACGGCATCCCGTTTCACGAACGCGAACACGGGCAATTGTTCTGTAACGACAGCTCCAAAGATATTCTTGCGATGTTACTGGACGAAGCGGCAAACGCGAACGTCAAGGTGCAGCTGGAAACAACGATTGGCGACGTCAGAAATTATGAATCTGACGCGACTGCGACTGGATTTGAACTACTCAGCAATCGCGGTGCTTATCGCTGCGATGCGTTGGTCGTAGCGAGCGGCGGGCTGTCGATTCCACGCATGGGCGCGACGCCATTTGGCTATCAGCTGGCCGCACGCTTCGCGATCAAAATACAGCCGACGCGCGCCGGCCTCGTGCCATTTACCTTGCATGCGGACGATCACATTCAGCGCGCGGCCTTGAGTGGCGTGGCCATAGAGTGCCGCGCAAGTAACGCGCGCCAGAGCTACGAGCGCAGTATGTTGTTTACCCATCGCGGATTGAGCGGGCCTGCCATGTTGCAACTGTCCTCTTACTGGGAGCCTGGTGAGAGTTTCTCGCTTGATCTGTGCCCGCAAACTGATCTCACTTCCGTGCTCGAATCACTGCGCGAACAATCTCCACGGATGCAACTGAACACCGCACTGCATGAGTGGTTACCGCGGCGCGTCATCTCGTCGCTGCTCAGCGAATTGCCGCTAGAGGATGCGTTGCGTTCATTATCGAGCCGAAGAATTGAAGACATCGCACGAACCCTACATAACTGGCAGGTCAAGCCCGCCGGCACGGAAGGCTATCGCACCGCCGAAGTAACGCTTGGCGGCGTTGATTGCGACGCGTTGTCGTCAAAGACCATGCAGAGCAAGCAGGTGCCCGGGCTCTATTTCATCGGCGAAGTTGTCGATGTGACCGGCTGGTTAGGAGGTTATAACTTTCAATGGGCGTGGTCGTCGGGTTGGTGTGCAGGCCAATACGTTTAGCAGGCTGGCCTCGGATGAAATGCAGATACTTCGACTTCAACCTACGGGTTCATATCGTAGTTTCGATCTGACTTGCCGAACGCACGGTGCGGCATGGGCGTGGGGCCACCGCTCGTACTATCCAAGTTCAATCTTGTCATATCTATCGACGCAGTCGGCTATAAACAGTCAGGCGGGAAGCCACAATCGAGCGTCTATAGTGCGGCGCTCCCCAACCGCCGTAAACGCGACTACCATGGTGATCTGACGAGGACGTTACGGTCGCGAGCTCTTCGAAAAGGGTGGGCGTTGTAAGATTCTTCCTGGCTGCTGGATACCACGAAGTCGCACGCTCAAAGCAAACCACAACAAAAAAGTGAACGCACTCGGAAGCCAATTTGAGGGAATACGATATGGCGATACAGCAACAACACGCCGGTCAGGGCCGGGTCGTCGGAAAGTCGCGGTACGTCACGCCATTGCTAGAGAACATCGCTGCTCAAGCGCAAAGCGCAGATAGCACACGGTCCATATCGGCGGACATCGTGGCGGCTCTCAAGAACAACGATGTTATAAAGATGGGCACGAGCGAAGAGCTTTCGGGCTTGGGCAGTAGCCTGGTCGAGATCGCGAATGACCTCAGTGCTATAGCGCCGTGCTGTACGTCGACTGCATGGGTTATCTGGAATCATTTATGCCTATCGCATCATTTCTGCGGCTTGTTAGGTCCAGCTCACAGTCGTTTCCTGGAAAGTATCGTCAACAACGGCGAATTGATTTCCCAAGGCGTTGGGCCAGGTACTAGTGTCACTGGAACCCGAGAAGGAGACCGAGTCCTCATTAACGGTGTCACAACATTCGCGACCGGCTGTCGCTATGGAGACTGGACCGGAGTCGCATTCGTGGAAGCCGGTAAAAAGGCACTCCAGTTCGTCTTGGTCGATCTGCAACACCCGAATGTTCGCGTCGATCCAACTTGGGAAGCAATGAGCGTTCGTGCCTCAGCGACGGACCACGTGTATTTCGACGACGTGGAGGTAGCCGCCGCACATGTCGTACCCTGGGCGATTAAGGACCGGACGGTCTATCGCGACCCCGTTCACCCCGTAATCCATCAACGTTATCGGGAAGACTGGACCGCGCTGGCGGCAATGTTTCTGGGCGCCATGGCGAGTTCCGTCGCCGAGACCTGTTTAAACGAAATTACTACCGGGAGCCGAGATCGGATCGCGATTTTTGGTACCAAGTGGATCGAGCGCCCGCTGGTGCAGGTGAACATCGGCAGGGCTCGCGCCCTAATAAATGCCAGTGCAGACACGGTCTACTCTGCGCTTCAGGAAACTGACGACCGCATCGACGGGGGAATCAACCCTACGGAAGAGTTTTATTTGCGCCAGGTTCTGGCTGGAATGCAGGCAATTCAGTTGTGCGATGAGGCAATGAATCTGATGCAGCGCATTTTAGGTGCTAACGGTCTGCGCGAATCAACGACCTTTGAGCGGCGTTATCGTGACTTCAAGGCCATGCCACTGCATATCATCAGCCATATCGATCGCATGACAGAGCAGAGCGGCCGCCATGCTCTTGGACTCGACACGGAGAATCCGTTCTAAGACGAAAAGTACTGTCGCCGTTAGAGTCGTGACATGTCGCCAGCTGTGTGCCCAATGAAATGGCGCGCGGCAGTCTTGGCAATGTTTCAACTGCTGGGCGTAATTAGGGGCGTAATTAGAGGACAGGCATAGATTGTAATCGTTTCAGACACTGCCCATTATTCCCTCGCGATAGAAGACAGGCGCTCAAATTGACCCGCGGCTAGGGCACCAGCGCGGCAGGTCACGCGATCAAGTCGATTGGTTCGAAGATGACGTGCGTGGTGCCATCGCGGTGCGACGTTTCAAGCGAGAACTACCGAAACAGCACGCAATTTAGACGGTTTATACGAGACCGAACAATCTGAGGTTTACCTGATGGCTATACAACACCCCAAATTTCTGGCGGCAGCGGCGCAACACGCGTCCGTGCTGCACGACCTGCCTGGCTGTGTGGAAAAAGCGCTCGCGATCATAGACGAAGCCGGGCGAGAAGGTGTTGAACTGCTGGCGTTTCCCGAGGCCTGGGCGCCGGGCTACCCGTATTGGGCGTGGCTGGGACCGCCAGCCTGGGGCATGCAGTTTGTACAGGCTTACCATGATCATTCCATCGTTCTTGATGGCCCGGAACTGGCGCAGATAGGCGAAGCCGCACGGCGCAATAAGATGCATGTCGTGTTTGGCTTCAGCGAGCGCGACGGTGGCTCTTTGTATTTGGCACAGAGTCTGTTTGGACCCGACGGCAACGTTATTGCACACCGACGCAAGCTACGCCCCACGCATGTTGAGCGCAGTGTTTACGGAGAGGGAGACGGCACTAGCCTGGCGGTACACGACACCGCTATCGGCCGGCTTGGCGCGTTGTGCTGCTGGGAACATCTGCAACCGTTGTCAAAATATGCAATGTACTCAATGCACGAACAAGTGCATGTTGCTTCCTGGCCAACCCTTTCGTTGTATGAAGGCAAAGCGTACGCGCTTGGCCCCCAGGCCAATATGGCAGCGTCTCAGGTTTATGCGCTGGAAGGTCAGAATTTTGTCATCGCATCAACCAGCGTCATGACCCAGGAGGTACGCAACGTCATGAGCCTTTCCACTGACCAGGAGGAGCTGCTGGCACTGGGTGGCGGCTACTCAGCGATTTTTGGCCCTGACGGCCAACCGCTCGGAAATCGTCTGGCACCGACGGAAGAAGGACTTGTGATTGCCGAGATAGATTTAAGTCTTATCACGCTGGCTAAGGCTGCCGCTGATCCCTCCGGCCACTATGCCAGACCGGATGTCACGCGGTTGCTGCTGAACCAGCAGCCAAGCAGGCCGGTCGAACAACTGGAGCCGGCGCTGTCCGCAGTGGAAACGCAAAGTGACGATGAGACAACGCGTAACTAGCGCACGTAACTAGAGGACAGGCATAGATTGTCATCGTTTCAGACACTGCCTATTATTCCCCCGACATGAACCACAGGAGGTCAAGGATGACCCGAGCTAGAGCAACCCTTGTGTCTGTTCAGGACACGCCCTACTACCACTGTATCGGCCGGTGTGTCAGACGCGCATTTTTGTGCGGCTTCGATTCGCAATCTCAAACTTCATTCGAGCATCGCAGCACGTGGGTGCAGCAACGCCTCGCCTTGTTATGCGACTCGTTCGCTATCGAGCTGTGCGCATATGCACTGATGTCGAATCATTATCATCTGGTGCTGAAGCTCTCGCCCCAACGATTGAAGGATTTCTCCGACCGAGAGGTCATCGAACGATGGACCGCAGTGTATGCGGGCACTGATGCCGCACGAAAGTATCTCAACCATCAATCCATCGACGATGTAGAATCAGCACGCCTCGACCGTCAGATAAAACAATGGCGAGAACGCTTGGGTGATTTGTCCTGGTTCATGCGTTCACTCAATGAACATATCGCGCGCAAGGCCAATGCCGAAGACCAATGTACCGGTCATTTCTGGGAGTCGCGCTTTAAGTCACAAGCGTTGCTCGATGAAACCGCACTCATTACTGCTATGGCTTACGTCGATCTGAACCCCATCCGGGCTAAGATCGCAACGTCTATTGAATCCAGCGACTTTACTTCCGGACAAGCTCGTTGTGCTCAGATCAAAGCGCTGGATGACGATTCCGGCCCACCAGCTATGCCTCGATTAATACCCTTCATCGAGTCTGAGCATCGACGCTCCCTCGACCACTTGCCGTTTAGTCTCAAAGATTACTTAGACTTGATTAATAACACCGGACGAATCATCGTCAGCGGTAAACGTGGGTTCATTCCGGCACAACAACCGAGACTCCTCGATTCGCGCAATGTCGATCTGCAAGAATGGTTCGATACCGTTATCCGATTACAAGCCCGTTACGAACTCGCTGTTGGATCACCGGCGCGATTAGCTCAACTCGCCAAGCGATGGGGGAAACACTGGTTGCACGGAATAAGGCACGCACGGCGCCTGCACCCCATCCCGAGTGGATAACCGCTCCCACTTATTCAGCTGATTGACGTGTTACATCTCGGTTAGAGGGTGTTACGGGCGAGTACGTTATTTGGGCATACGTTTCATGTGGTACATCGCGGCGAACTCCAATAACCTCGCCAAATTCACTCGAATCCAGCACCTAGGTCCGAGGATGTCTTCGTCTACTTCGCACACGGATCATTTTCGATTGGGCAATAACATGCCTGTCCTATTATTTCCCTATTGTTTCCCATCGTTTCCCCAGTTTCTTCGATTGCTTCTTCGCTAGCAAAGATGAGTCCGCAGGAATAGAGGATATCAACGACGATAGAGCGTTATTCTGTGTTTCGTTCGCCGCGAGATCCCCAAATCGGCCCCACAAAGCCGGCAAGCAGCACCGCGACCACGAGCAACTGCACCAGCGCAACGCTTCCAAATACATCGTAAAGATGGTTCCCGGTCACTAAGTTATGAATAACCGCGCCGGTGACTATTAAAATTGCGGAAGCGATGAGGCCGCCACAACCTTTCAACAGCGCCACGAACACCGGATGACGCTTGAAGAACCTGTTAGTCCGCGTTATCGGCTCGCGGCCAAAGACAGCGTCTTCAAGCGCGGCCATATCTTGCTTGAAGCTTAGGTGACGGATTAGCACGGCGTTCAATCGTGAGAGAACCTGGATATTTTGCGGCAGTTCGCTCGCGCCCGGCATCGTCGCGCCATCCACCAGAACCGGTACAACCTTTTTTTCTAGTTCGAAAGCCTTACTTATTTCCTGTCGAACGAGGTCATCCCGTTGCAGAATTCGCGGCGCCCCCGAGCCGTCCGAAACCGCCGACCATTGCTCGCCGATAACAACGATGCAAACATTCGCCTGGCTCAGGGCTTCGTTGATCCGGGTCGGGAAATCAACCCCGGCATCAATGCTGTCAACATCGAAAAAAACCGATCGAATCCGCGGCGTTTGCGTAAGGTATTCCGCGATTCGTGCCGCCACGTGGCGGCTGTCGCTGCGACGGTAACTGATGAAAATGTTCATTGTTGTTGAGCAAAAAACGGGGCGGCACTGAGGCCGGAGTGCCGGAAATGATCCTGGGGCGGCAAGCCACCCTGGATAACTGGCTCGACCACATTCTCCGTCCCTTCGCGCCGTACCCGAAATTCATAGATCAATGCGTCGGTGCGGTGGTCCGCAGAGTAGTGCAAATTTTTGTAGGCAGAAGGGAGCCGACTGGCGCCACCGTGTAATCGCGCCGAGGCACTATCTTCACCCAGCGCTTCATGCGACGTCTGATAGGGGCTATCGGTGATGACAAAAATGATAAATCTATAGAATCCCGCCGGGGCAAAAAACAAACTCTTCAGATACTCACTTAACGTAAATTCGGCCTCCGGTTTGGGTAACCTGTATCGATGGGTACCCTCCAGTGGCTTTCCCTGCGTATCGATTGCTTCAAGGCGGGTAGCGAGTACAAAACCACCGGGCGCTTGATAAACCGTCATCTCGTAATAGTCAGCTTGAGCTAAAGCGTGGCGCAGATGCTGCTCAACTTCGACGAAGCTAAGTGCCGCAAACAAAGTATCAGCCCGAATCAGGTTGAATCTCGAAGTCGGCCGCTCGGGCGGCCACGGGTAAGCGGGTAGTTCAGCGTGTGCCGTACGAGTGCGAATTCCACTATCGCCCAGAGCGTTAACGTTCCACTTGTCCACACCAGCATATTCTTCCATACCGCTGATAGATTGATAAATATTAAGCTCTGCTTTGTATCCCTCAATCCACCAACACCCTTTTGATTTCACGCGTTCCCTACACGTCCCAATATCAGCCAGTTCACCAATTGATAGATTCGGGGCACAGCCTTGGAAATGAATGCATTGGTCATACGGCATGGCAACGCCGTACCCAGAAACCCGCAGCTTTTCCGCATCGCTACTACCGATCAAAAGTAGGTCAGATTCGCCAACGATTTTCCCTGGGGCGAACACCAGCGTGGGTCTTTTTGACGCGTATCGCAGGGTCAACTCTTCCAGCACTTTTTCAATCGCTGAAATACGCATTGGAGTCCCCCGCAATGGGTCGAATGCGTCAACGACTTGAGCCATACTCGCCGGCTCGATTGCCATACTTTTATCGACGAAAACGCGTCCAAGGCGAGCTACGACCAAACCTACATCGACCACGCCTCCATTCACAGACTGCATCGGTATAAACGCATGCGCGATGGCAAGGCCTCGCCTGCGATAAAGCGCGGAGACCTCGTCAGCGACCTGTTGCAGCTGCTCGTAGATGAAACCTTCGGGATGCTCGGCGATGTGCCGGTCGAAGATCCGTCGGACTGTGTCGTCGACCACAAACGTTTCCCCCCCCGGTACTTTTGCACTCGTAAAGTGCGAGACGTTTAGCAAGCGCTGCTCATCCCTGTCGTCATCGCGTTCGGCCATTGAGGGAATATAAATTTCCTTGTGGCCATGCGCGGGACGTACTCCCAGGTCGTATTCTGCCGAGCCGTTGCCACGTCGCGCTAGCGGGCCGATATCTCCGGTTTGTGTCGAGACCGCACCGGCCGGACTTTGCGCACGTACGGCGTCGGCGCCCGCCAAGATCGGTGCGCCACACATCAACACGAGAATGGACGCAATTCCAAAACGAGCAGACAACGAATTCACCCAGCTAAAGCAGACGCGGGCACGGCGTTGGCCATGTACTGGTGCCATCGTCCACAACGTCATTAGCTCCCCGAAGGCTAAGCAGAAGCCCACTAGTAAATCGCGAAATCGAGTTCCAGATTATCGCGCCGAGTATTCGGGGTTTGGCGCCCACCAGTCAGTTCGAGAACATTCTTTTGGACATAATCTCGTAACTCTTTAACTGCTACACCGCCCTCGCGCAAGGTGGAATCGTTCAAGCCGTTGATTACCGTATGGGTAAATACGCCATTGCTAGTGCCACTGCCTTCGAACGCAAATTCCTGACCGCCGGCGGCAGAAATAACGAGAGCGCCGGAAGAACGACTGACGTCGGCGAACAATTCCTGCATCAGTTTGAAGGCGTTGACCCTGTTTGACGGACGATTGGCTTTAATCGATACGCCACGGACAGCACGCGCGGTGACACCAGATCCCATGCTCGCCAAACTTTGGCCCTGTGAATCTTCATCAACTTCACCGGAAAAACACGTATCCATCATCAAAAGCTTGTTACGCGCCGGAATGCCATCAAGAATACCTTCGAGTTCAGTGTAGCCGAGGCCCCTTTCTCCAGGATTATCGAAGTCGATATCCGAGGTCGCGAAGTAATAATTCAGCTCGTCATCGAGTAACCCATGACCTGCTAGGAAGAACACCACGTGATCGTCTACTTTACTGGCCTCGAGCCTAGTGCGGGCGGCCAAAATACCTTCGCGTGTTGCCGCCGCGTCGGTCACGGGTACAACGTGGACGTTGGCAAAGCGTTCGTTGTTGTCCGATAAGACACGAGCAAGATCGGTTGCGTCCTTCGCAGCGTAATTCAAATCGAAATCAGTGCCTGCATAGTCGGACACACCGACAGCAACAACGTACAAGTCAGGCTTCCTATCCTGACTGCCGTCGTAAAACACTTCGAACGTCGCGCGGATCGATTCGGCGCCGTCGGCGTTAACCGCTGAAACCTGCACTTTGTTTCGTCCGCTGGATAACACCACACTCAGTGTTCGCTCGATATCGTTGGAAGCGTCGCTGCGCACATCAACACCGCTTGATCCGTAAACCGGCACGTCATTGATCCAAACTTTCAGATGATGAACCTCGCTTTGCGCATCATGCGCAACGACGCGAAGATCATAATCTCGAGTTTGGGCGGACATTGCGCCGGCGTGATAGACCCCCACCTCGGGGATCGGCGCGCCAGCATGCGCGCCAGAGACGCTGGTATCCAGCCGCGAGACTCGTTTGTCATGGGCGGCACTATAGTCAGCGATTTTCTCAGCCCCGACCATGCCGAGCTTCTCGAACACAATATCGGGACGATTGAACGCCACGTCAAATTGCTCGAAAGTAAAAACTTGATTAGCTTGCCGAAACGCCAGACCGCTGGCTGCTTTGGGCGTCGCCGAATAATAATTATCGGGGCTCAAGACTGCGAAATCCTGATCGCCAACATTCACAAACGTGGCTATCGGTTCCAGCGTAGTGCCGTCGTAAACGCGGGCGGTGCCGTCAACGCCGGCACTGACAAAGATGTTGCCAACAGCGCTGACAGCCAGACTAGTTACCGACCCATTGTGATCGGCGATTACCCGCATCTCGTGCCCGTCCTCCCGGCTCGAAACGTCCCACACACGAACGACGTTATCCAAACCGGATGAAATCAAACTTTGACTGTCGGCGCTAAACGCCAGCGACGTCACCCGGTCCAAATGTCCCTCGAGTCTGTAGAGGTATTTGTGGGTAGTGAAGTCGTAAATCCGAATGGTGCGGAAGCTCAGGCCGGTCGCGGCCAAACGGCCGTCCGGACTTACCACGATTGAATATATCTTAAAGGGGTTGATACCGCGTGCCTTGTCCATCGTGGGCACGCTTATGCCGGGTATCCCATGAAACATGTCGCCCGACAATTTCCCTGCTTGCGTTCCTGACGTGATATCCCAGACTGCGGGCGAAAAGCCACCTGAAGCGGCAATCATGCGACCTTCCGGATCAGGAGCAAACGCATAGACTTTGCCTCCCGCATCAATACTCTGCTGCTGCTGACCCGATGCCCAATCCCATACGCGAATAGTTTCGTCTTCGCCGCCAGTGACTAGCCTCGTACCGCCGTCAACGAAGGTAATATGCAGGACGCCGTCTTCCGGAGTATTGGTCTGAAATTTGCTCATACCAACCATTTCAGCTCCGCTCACGCCCATCCCCGTAACTCCCATCATGAAACCGACGATATTCTCTCCGCTCTCCATGCTAAAAACAGACGGACTACCCGCTACATGTCCACTCAAAAGCCCAACCCGTGCCCCGCTCGCGACGTCGAACACGCGCGCTTTCATGTCTGTATTCGCTGCTGCGATCTTCGATCCGTCAGGAGTGAATGCCAGGGCATTCACTTGCGCTTCGGCATCAATAATCTGGACGTCAAGACCGGTATCAAGATTCCAAACTTTTATGCTGCTGCCACTTGGGCTTGCCATCGCGATACGCCGGCCGGAGGCATCTATCTCAATACTGGAGATCGGTTGCACCTGAGCTCTAAACTGGCGAATTTCCGCGCCCGTACCGGCTTCCCAAACTCGCGCTATGCCGTCCGTTCCCGCACCAAGCACGACATCACTACCCCCCGTTCGCGAAAAGGCGACTGTCCACAGTTTCCCTTCGCCTTGGAAGCGCTGAGTTTTTCCTGATGACAAATCCCAGTGATGAACGGTGCCGTCATGGCTAGAACTAGCAAGTTGACTACCGTCTGCGCTAAAGGAGACATCGGTCACCGGGGCATTGTGTGCTTCGATGGAATCTACGCGTTTACCGTTCTTCGCTTTGAATATAGAAACTGTGCCGGTTGTTCCACCAACCGCGATGAACTTGCCATCTGGTGAATAGGTTACTGACCATGAAGGAGCCCGCTCCTTAATCTTCAGCTTGTCTCTGTTTTTCATTTTTTTTGACGACGAAATCAAGCCCCTCTCGGCTGACCAAATGACGCCGTGTTTGGCGGCGCCGACCGTCACAAAGCGAGATTCAGTCGGACTAAATGCGACGCCAACCGGCACCTCGTCCCCGCCCTTGAGCGCAAATTTCAGTAATGTGCTCGCGACGCCCTTCGTGAGCGCCGCTCCGACATTATCCACCCCGGTCAAATCTGTCGTTGACCCCTCTTGGAAGTTCGTTCTGTCCAGCTCTTCTCCTGTCTCAACATCCCAAATGATGATGGCATTGTCACCAACGGTGGCGAGAACTGATCCGTCCGGACTCACAGCGATACTGCGAACGCCAGAGGCATGGCCGGTTTCATCGGGGAAAAAACCCTGTGCTTCTTCCCAATTCCGGCCGAAACGGCGGATTTCTTGGCCGCTATTGACGTCCCACATCTTTGCGCTGCCGTCAGCGCTGCCGGTGAACGCATACTGACTGTCTCGGGAGAAAGCCACACTCACAACAGGTCCAACATGACCCTGCAAAGTACGGATTTCAAGGCCAGCTGATACGTCCCATATCTTAGCCGTTTTATCAGTACTACCAGTTAGCAAATACTCACCGTTCTCGCTGAATTCTGCAGCGCGAATTTCTGACTGATGACCCGACTGGACCACCAACTCAAACGGATCATCAGACGCGTAAAGCGGTAGTGTGATTGAGCTTATGAACAAACTCAGCACAAGCGAAAAGTCTACGGGAGAACAGAGAGGTGGACCCCAACGCCTGGAC
>DBBP01000014.1 GCA_002292285.1 Proteobacteria bacterium UBA981 | reverse complement strand
CTATCATCCCCTCGCGCACTTGTTTGCGCCAACGAGACAACATGAACGGATGGATGTAAAGAGAATCAGCGACATCCTGGATGGCCACGTCCGGCAACTCGCTTAAACGAACTGCTGTCGCTTTGAAGTCGTCGCTGTATTTATACGTCGTTCGGGGGCCTGGTTTCGGCATCCTGGATACTCCTGAATTGTTAGTTCAGGGTGTCCACTAAACCGTAGGAACTATCGAACGGCCCGAAAAAGATAGTTAGGTATTTCTGGTGCTCTACGGTCGTGATGCAGGAGTTGGTCTGTCCCAGATTTCCCGACAACACTTATATGATGCTCGGCGCACGTCAGCGTGCGCCGCGATGCTACCACACCAATTATTAGCCGAGCTGGCCCGGCCCGTGGCTGGACGTGCGTTTCGGTCGGCAGAGCGCTCGAATTACGACAGAAGCGCAGCAGAAAACATGCTCGCTAGCGCTGCTCGTAGCGTCGTATCACTTCACTTTCAGCCGCCGCCACCACTTCTCGTGCTCGGTATACCACTTCACTGTGTTCGCCAGCGCCTCCGGCCAAGCCGAACGGGTCGGTAGCCAGCCCAGTTCATCTGAGATGCGCGACGCGTCGATCGCATAGCGTCGATCGTGGCCCGGCCGATCGGTGACGGGTTGGATCCGGTCTCTGGTCTTGCCCAGGATGTCGAGAATAGAATGCGTAAGCTCGAGGTTGGAACGTTCATTGTCGCCACCAATGTTGTAGACCCTTCCAGCGACGCCGCACTCCAACACCGCAATCAATGCTTCGCAGTGATCCTCGACATGCAGCCAATCACGAATATTCTTCCCGTCGCCGTACAACGGCACTGTCTTGTCGTCGATTAAGTTTGTAACAAACAATGGAATGACTTTCTCCGGATACTGGAAAGCGCCGAAATTGTTTGAACATCGGGTAACGCTGACATTCAACTCGAACGTTCTATGGTAGCTCAGAGCGATTAGATCACTTGCCGCCTTGCTTGCGGCATACGGGCTATTTCCTGTAATCGGCGATTCTTCTGTAAAGCGCAACTCGGGTCGCTCTAATGGCAACGATCCGTAAACCTCATCCGTGCTGACGTGGACGAATCGCTTCCCGCCCGAACGTCGTGAACACTCCAGCAGAGTTTGCGTCCCAAGGACATTCGTTTCAATGAACCGCCGCGGGTTATAGATTGAACGATCGACGTGGCTTTCTGCAGCAAAGTGCACCACGCTATCGCATTGCCCAATCGTTTCCATGTCTAGCGCGTAATCGTTGATGTCGCCGTGTACGAATCGGTAACGAGGATCAGATTCGACATCCCGCAAATTTTCCAAATTACCCGAGTAGGATAGATTGTCGAGATTCACGATCTGCCACTCTGGACGAAGCGATAGCGCAAGGCGCACAAAGTTTGAACCAACAAAACCGCAACCGCCCGTAACTAATATCCGCATCTAAAACGTACCTGCAATAACCTCAGACCTTGGGGATGTTCCGTATTAGTCGTTCTGCCGACAGCCCGAATTCACGCCAGCGAGCGTGGTTAGCCGTCTTGTCAGATTCATCCGCCAGTCGAATCATCCGGCCATGACCAATATGACCAACTGCGCTGCGCTTTGTTCGCCGCAGGCGACTTCAGGCCACCGGCGCTCTTCGACGTTAGGAAAGGAGTCGGCTGTTTCTCAGATGAATCGGAAGACCGATGCAAGATATCACCTATATATAGTGGGGAGTACTTGTTGCGACTGGGCCGCAGCGCGTGGCTCTGGCCGGCGGCCCGGCAACCCGCACGAGTTGACCAGCATATCTGAGACGTCTCTGGCTTTAAGTCATTAGCCTTGGGAAAACAAGTGAAATGCCACGCGCTTAGTTCACTGGCTAGGCGACTGTTACCGATTTGGCGAACGGGTCGTGAGAATTGGCAGGAGTTGTTCGTGCCTGAGTGCGGGCCTAGCGCTTCCCACACCGCTCGAAAACGTGTCCCGAGCTCAATCCGCGCCTGGTTTCCTTTGTCGCAGGCATGGAAAAGGTATTGGGCCGGCGCGGTTGAGGATTCGATAATTATTCTGGCTTGGAGAGCTTCACGTCAGTCAGCTTCTCGGCTTGATTGATCAACGCCCTGATTACAGTCGCATGAAATTACGCCCGCGAGACAACCAGCGGTCGCGAGACGTGTTCGTCGTTGCGATTTTTTCAAGTACGATAATGCCCGGAATTATCTTGAGAAAAATTGATGAAAGCAGTGCTGTGTCATGAATATTGCGCGCCACGCGAACTGGTTTATGAAGGTGCGCCGCGGTTAACTGCACAGCGCGGACAGGTGGTGGTCTCAATGAAGGCAGCCGGAGTGAACTTTGCAGACTCACTCATCATTCAAGGGAAGTACCAATTCAAACCACCGTTTCCCTTCTCACCGGGGCTTGAAGGGGCGGGAATCATTCAAGCGCTAGGATCGCAGGTCAGTCAGTTCAAAGAGGGCGATCGCGTGATGGTGCACCCGATGGCGGCTGGCGCGTTTGCCCAGGAGCTGGCCATTGATACCGCGACCACGTGGGCTATTCCACCGCAAATGGAATTCCACACGGCGGCCGGCTTTTGCGTGACCTATGGCACCTCCTATCACGCCTTGAAAGACCGGGCTCAACTCACATCTGGTGAAACACTTTTGGTACTGGGCGCGGCGGGCGGCGTCGGCCTGACCGCCGTGGAGTTGGCCAAAGCGATGGGCGCAAAAGTTATCGCCGCCGCGTCGACCCCCGAGAAATTGGCGCTGTGCACGAAGTACGGCGCAGACGAAACCATCAACTACACGACAGAAGATCTACGCGAGCGGGTTAAAGAGATCACCGGCGGTCAGGGTGTTGATGTGGTCTACGACCCGGTCGGTGCTGAGACAGGACTGGCAGGGTTTCGGTCGTTACGTCCGGGCGGTCGATTTCTTGTCATTGGATTCGCGGCCGGTGGGGTACCTGCCATTCCTGTCAATTTAATCCTCATCAAACGGTCATCCGTACTCGGGGTCTTTCTGGGTGACTGGATTATCGCGAACGAAGATGCGGCGCGTGACAATATGGAAGAGCTGTGCCGTTTGTATGTCGCAGGCAGAATTGATCCGCATATTTCCGCTCGTTACCCACTACAACGTGCCGGCGAGGCGATAGAGCATGTCGCTACGCGGAAGGTAGAGGGCAAGGTGGTCCTCGATATCGAATCCGCCGAAAGTGCCTGAATCCGGCGCGCGGAAAGAAACGACATGATCCCGAGGGCCGCTGGACATCGTCGGCAGTTTGAGAAATTAGCGGGACCGGTAACGAATTTGCCGGATGCGACCTCCTCCTCGACAAGTACAATGGGCCATCAATGATTTCCACGGGAGAAGAAACAATGGACCTAGCCTCAATCGACCACCTGCTAACTACAACGCGCTCAGTGCGCAAACGTCTCGATCTCACACGACCGGTCGATCTCAAGGTTGTCCAGGAATGTATTGATCTTGCGATTCAGGCGCCGGACGGTGGGAACCGCGGTTCTTATCACTTCCTGGTTGTGACGGATACGGCGAAGCGCGCGGCCATCGCCGCTTACTACCGGAAAAGTTTCGCGGCCTATCTGGAAGCTCGCAAAGAAGATTACGCGACCAGGATCTATGATTCGGCTGCCCATCTCGCAGACCACTTTGCAGAGGTGCCGATGCAAATCATCACATGCACCGAAGGACGGGTCGAAACCGGCGGCGCGATGATGCAAGCCGCCCGCTACGGATCGGTACTGCCGGCGACGTGGTCCCTCATGCTCGCGCTCCGCTCACGCGGCATTGGGGCCGCCTGGACGACACTGCACTTGGCTTACGAGAAAGAAATTGCTGAGCTGTTGGGTATCCCGGATAACATGACGCAAGGTGCTCTGTTGCCGGTCGCTTACTACACAGGTGAGGACTTTAAGCCTGGTAAACGCATCCCGGGGGCCGAGCGGACTTACTTCGACAGCTGGGCCGCTACGCGTTAGGTTCGGGTGCCGAGTTCGCTCGTCGGTGTCGCTGTGCGTGTCCGGTCGTTGCTGATCAGCGCGTAACCAGCGACCACGACGCGGCGTGCGGGCGTCTGCGCTGATGATGACCAATTCGGATCCGAACCGACTCGCGGACGGTGGGCGACGCCGATGCGTGTTCGCCCCTAACTGTATAACCCGAGCTTCATCGCGTGAAAATTCCCCGAGGTAGCGCGCCCTCACCCATTGCAGGCGAACGCAGGTTCCGATTATGAGAGAAGGCGATTACGACAACCTGATCAGCATCATTAGACAGCGACGCAGTGTGCGCAAATTCGAACCCGGTCGTTCAGTCTCACGCGAGACCTTGGCGAAGATTGCCGAGGCGGGGCGCTGGGCGCCGAGTGGCGCGAATGTGCAACCGTGGGACTTCGTCGTTATTGAAGACAGCGCGCTGCGCGACGAAGTTATCGGGGTGTTTATGCGACAGGCTGAGCGGCTTAAAGAATTCGCCCAGGGTTTTCCTGCCGTTTACAAAACCTATTTGAATAACACCGTGGCGATTGTGATTGTCCTCGGTGACCCACGCTGGAAAGTAAACTTCCCGCACGGCGTGACGGAAGCCAGCGAGCAAGAGTATGCGGAGAATAACGAGAATATTTTCTTTTCGTCGCTCGGCGCCGCCATCCAGAACATTCAACTCGCTGTCACAGCTTGCGGCCTGACTTCGGCATGGCTCTCCGGGGGCGGCGAAGCAACCACGAGTTCTGCGCTCTCGGACTTACTCGGATACCCCAAATTCATGCGTGCGTACGGCACGATTCCGATTGGCTATCCAGCCAAGGATATCGGGCAACGTTTCCGGCGGCCGCTCGATCAGGTCATCCACTGGAATGGCTATGAAGGAGAAAAATACCGTACTGACGAGCAGCTCGAATTTCATCATCAACAACTGCGTCCATTCACCATGTACCGCAATGTCGAAGATGCCGGTGACTGGGACGATGCAGACGAACGTTTGGGGCCGTGGAGGGATGCTTATTGTACGGGTGTCACAAACCCAGGCGGGAAGCTACCGGGCTAGACCGCGCCCGTCGAGCATGGGGACTTGGTACTGAGCCGGGCAATGGGCGCATCATACCGAGGGAAATCTTGCCCAGGATAATCCCTCATCCCGGGCGGCCCGTACGGCCCAACGTATTCCTTCTCGTCAGCGCTAGACTGCTGAATCTACCTTCAAATCATCAACGCCACGCCACGGCGCAATTGGGCCCCGTAATAGAAATGCGTGCGGGTGGCCGCGCCCGCTGTGCGCTTCGACCGGTCCCCAATAAGCGTGGTCCACGGCAGTGCTGATGATGCCGACGAACAAGCCATCACGAAGCTTGCGCACTTCATTCGTCATGCCGTTGTCTTTGTTGTGGCTAAGAAACGCAGCGTAGTAGCCCATTAATGATGGGCGACCATCGATCAACGAGTCATTAACTTCACCCGCAAAACGCATGGTGCGGACCAGACCGTTTGGCATAAACCACATGTTATAGCCCTGGCCGGGGTACTTTCCGGTCGGCTCGGGAGCGAAGGCCTTGCCGAACCACTCGCCCGGACCTTCAGTTTTGCGAATGCGAGCATGCTCAACCGATTTCGGGTAAATCATCGTGCCCTCGTACTCTCCGTTCATTTCCTCGAGAGTCGGCGCATCGAGTTCGCGCCAGAGTTCGACAAGATCATCGGAAGTATTGTTCTGCAGCCAAGCGTAAGTGTAGACGTCGGTTGAGATGGCCATGGTTATCTCCTTTTATTGGATCGGTCGTTGCCAGTCGCGTGGATTCGTATTGTCGTGATGTTTGACCCCTGATGATCGCTCACAGGTGCCGGCAAGTGCCACACTGCTAGTCGCGCTTGCGTGATGGTGGCATAGAAAAATGCAGCCGCTTTTGCTAACTGAATTCAACATTCATTCTTCGACCCCGACATCACTCGCGGCCTCTTCTTCGGTCTCATTGTGCTGCCCATCCTCGTCGATCTGAATAGCACCTGAGGTGCCATCGATTGTGATCGTCGCCCCGTCGGGAATACGCTGCATTGCGCCGGGCAGTTGTACCGCCGGAATCCCGTACTCGCGCGAGATGGATGCCCCATGCGACAGGAGACCACCGGTCTCTATGACGAGGCCACTTATCACGAGAAAGACGGGAGTCCATCCGGGATCGGTCGCAAACACGATCATGATGTCGCCTTGCTGCACACGGCCAATATCCTGCAGCTCCTTTATGATACGCGCCGGGCCAGTAATCACGCCCTTACTCATACCCACACCCTGCAGGCCATCGCCAGTTGCTTCATCGAAGGAGATGGGCAGATTGTTCTGCATATACATCGGCGGGTCCGCCTCACGCCGGTCGGCAAAGTCGAAGGCTGCCATGCGCGCCGCGATCTTGGCCTTCATCAAGGGTGTCAGCTCCGCCCCTTCAAGCAAACGATAAATATCCCGCTCGACCAGAAACCAAAAATCGCGGTCGGTTTCAAACATGCCACGCGCCATCAATCGGCGGTTAATCTCGAGAAGGCAGCGTTTGTAAGTGAAAGTAGCGATGTCCACATAATCACGATGGTCGTCGCGCAGCCACAGCATGGTTTGGACATAAGCGTAGACATGCCTGAACGCCCTCGCCTTCAAAAAGCCGAAAGGTTTGCGTCGGATGCTTTCCAGCACATCGATATAGGCTGCCTCGCGCCGCGCGTTGCTTTTGTCTTCCATCAGCTCGGGATCGTGGGATTCGTCGACGGTCAGAAATGATCGGAAGGCCCGATAGTCGAGCGCCGGATCTTCCGCCCGACGCTTGAAATAAAAATCACGGTCGGCGTGACCACGATGGCCACTTTTCTCAAGGAAGGTGTTGTACGTTTCAAGCCAGGCCCGCCCCTCGTCGTGTTGTTCGAGCGCGCGCAGAAAATCACCGTCTTGGTGCTCGTCGAAGTCCTTCTGCAGCTGTTGCGACTCACGGATCCGTTTCGATAGATCCCACAGCGTGCCGTTCTCGATGACCGTAGCGCTGCGCCTCTCAGCGCCCGTAAGCAAATCGGTTCCCGCCATCGGGTTATCACCGTCGTACCACTTCTGCACCATGTAGGCGAGAGTCAGCATCATCAATCGCATGTTGAAGAAAAAACCATTCCAGACATCGATGATGTATTGATGCTCGAACTTGACCCGCTCGATTGTGTAACTAATGAGATCCGCGTCTGAAAGCTTCTGCAATGCCTCATCAGGCAGACCACGTGCCTCATCCACACGTTCATAGACGTAGTGCTTGAGCATCTTGATCCAGCCGTACATCCCGTATTCGGGAAACAATCTGCCGTTGCGGAAAATTCGCCAGGCAAGGGCGAAATAACTGAAAGGCGCGTCGAGAACGCTTTGTCGATCCGGGGGCGCCACGTGCTGAATCACCATGTGGCGCATCGGCGGTGGGCACATGTGCGTCACGTCGGAAGCTTCGACCCGGACATCGTAATAAGCGCCCGCTTTCCATGGTTTGTAGTAGCGGTAATTCTGCGATTTCAGCCCCCACATCTTATGCGTCGCTGCGTGGGCGTCGTGGAGCATTTTGCCGCGGGTTGTGTAGAACAGCGGCGTTATCGCACCGTGCCAGACCTCGTCAGACATGCTGCGTGTCAGCACCAGATCCTCACCTTCGGGGATAATGTGCCAGTAGTTGAGCTCTTCGTCCCAGGTGAATTCGACGCCCGTGATCGGTCGCGATTGGAGCAAGTAAATACGCTCGCCGGCGATGCCAAATTCGAGGTCTTGTGGGAAGCCCCCGTAGTAGTCCATGACCCGAGTGCAGAGCTCGGCGAGTTCTGCGACCTGCCTGTCGGTGAGACAAAAGCGCTCCTGGTCTGCCTTGGCTACTTCAATCTCAAGTGTGCCAATTCCGGTCTCGGGATTGCGCACCGTTTTGACCTGCTTCGTGCCAAGTGTTTTCTCCCGCACACGCAGGGTGTCGTGCTTGATGATGAAGGAGTCGGGCGTCACGAGCGAAGCAACGATCGCCTCACCAAGGCCCCAACTTGCATTGATGACCGTCTCATCGGTCGCGGTGGTTAGTGGATTAGCGGTGAACACCACGCCCGCCACGTCGGAATCGACCATCTGCTGGATCACCACCGCCACGCCGACATCGAAATGGTCGATGTTTTGCGTCTTACGATACGACGTCGCGCGGGCTGTCCACATAGAAGCCCAGCAGCGTTTCGTCGCGTCCGCAATCCTGGCAACGGTTTGGATGTCGAGGTAGGTATCGTGTTGTCCGGCAAAGGACGCTTCCGGAAGATCCTCCGCCGTGGCCGAGGAACGCACGGCTACACGGACTTCGTCACCCAGCGTTCGGTAGTACTTCTCGATACTCGCTTCAAGGCCCGCGGGTAAGAGTCCACTTTCGATGACCGTTCGAATCTCTTCGGTTTTTCGTTCGAGATCGTCGAAATCGTCATAGGCCAAGTCTTTCGCGATCGCTGCAATCTTGTCGGCCAAGCCGTTTTCGCCAAGAAACGCCGCATACGCTTCGGTGGTGATCGTGAAGCCGGGCGGAACCGGGAAGTCGGCTTGAGAGAGCCGCGCGAGGCTCGCGGACTTGCCGCCGACGATGTCGAGGTCCAGTGAGCCCGCTTCGTCGAACTGGATGATTTGCGACATCCTTCTGCGTCTCCTTGATGACTGTCTGACAACGTCTGAATCACAACGAACGGTTCGCCATGCGCCGTCGTGCAAATCGAGTGGCCGCGGGCCGCTGGTGTTCGTTCACCGAGCGAACAATCGAGCATCTGATACCAGAGGGTATTCATTTATCGTAAGTCGGCAAATGACGCAGAGCAAGCACGGACAAACCTTGCCTTGCTCCGTCCTCCAGATATCGCGGCGAGTTCTCTCAGGCCGGTGTAGAAAAGACCTGCGGCGCGGCGCGAGTTGCGACAACTGGTAATCTGCGAAAAATGCGGACGGTCTCCATACAGGCATTGTCGGCGTGCACATCGAAAGGCAGAAATCTGCCCACAAATCCTGCTTGCGCCGCGCTTACCGGACAACAAGCACGCGGCGGAAAAAGCTCTGCTGCATGCTAACCTTGCCCGTTCGCGCGACCGCGTTTTGATGACTCACGCAGACGGAATCATGCTGATAGCCCAAATCTCTGATACTCACGTGCAAATGCCAGGCGGCAAGCTCGATCGCAATTACGCCACCGCGGCGCACCTGGAGCGCGCCGTAGAACATCTGAATGGTCTCGAGCGACAGCCAGATGTCGTCCTGCTTACGGGCGACACGGTAGACGAAGGGACGGCACAAGAGTACGGGCGCCTGCGCGAGATTTTGTCGGACTTAAAACCACCGCTCTACGTGATTCCCGGCAATCACGACAACCGAGAAGAACTGCGGCGAGCTTTCGCCAACGACGGATATTTACCGCGCGACGGATTCCTCCACTACACCGTAGAAGACTGGCCAGTCCGTCTCATTGGGCTCGACACCCACGTCGTGGGTGAACATGGCGGCGCGCTATGCCGGGAACGGCTGGAGTGGCTGGGCGCCCGCCTGCAGGAATCGCCGGCGCGACCAACCGTGGTGTTCATGCACCACCCGCCATTTCGTGTCGGTCACCAGCTCATGGACGAGATGGGGCTCGAACCCGATAGCGTTGCCAAGTTCGAGCAGGTATTGAGTTGCCATAAGCAGGTACACCAGGTGATTGCGGGGCATCTGCATCGACCGGTTATCACGCGCTTCGCGGGCACGGTCGCGTCGGTGTGCCCCTCCACTGCGCAACAGCTCGCTCTGGATTTACCGCCCTTGCGGCGCCTTGCCACGGTCATGGACCCAGCTGCAGCCACGCTGCTGTTTTGGGATGAACAGAGCGGCACGCTGGTCCATCATTTGAGTTACATCGACGAACGGCCTACCCATCTGTTAAACGACGGCGGCGGTTGGCTCGACAACGAGCCGCTCCCGCCCGGCTTCCACAGCTGATGAGCCGACCGATACTTCGTTTCTGCAATGGATGTGATTGCCGGCGCAATAGCTGATCCAGGCGACACAGCTTTTCGGCATACAGCGCGAGCACAACGTCGATGGCATCTAATTCGGGGACAGTTACTGTATTTCCGCTGCGGAAATACAGTAACTGTCCCCGAATTATCCCGAATCAATCGGTTCTGCCGGTGGGAGTGCGAGTTGCGGGAAGCGCATCGCGACGCGATGGTCAGTTTGCCGCTTGCTGCAGGTAGCTGCGCGCGTGGATCAGCTCGCTACGATCGCTGTCAGCTTTGGCGCAAATCTCGAGCAGGCGCGAAAAATACGCTTTCGCCTGTGCAGGCTTGCCGGCGGCATCGGCAGCTACAGCGGCGCCGTAAAGTCCACGAAACCGCCCTGCCTCTTTCTCGACTGCTTCCGCAAACGCGATAAGCGCCTCGTTGGGACGTTTGAGTTCAAGCAACAGCTCGCCGAGTTGTTCTCGTGCAGGCGCCAGCGGCCCTGGGGATATCGCCGATTTTTCCGAGCCCCGTTCCAGCGCTACGGCCTTGTTCATCAGCTCAACAGCCTGATCAAATGCGCCATTGGCAAAGCTCAACCACGCTTCAACGACATGCCGCTGAATCGAGACACGACCTGCCCAATAAGCATTCTTGGCAAGCTTCGACTCGGCCACCTTGAGATCTTCGACCGCCTGTTGCGCGACTGCCGCGTTGTTGCTTCTCGCAGCGCCAATGCCATGCGCGAAATGCACAATCGCATCGATAAACGGGGCCGGAGATTTGACTACGGGAACCTGAGTGGCGGCAATCCAATCGCCACGTTCAAGTGCGTAGCGGGTTGGTACTGCGGCCGCCGCAAACGCACCAGCGACAAGGTACGGGTCGCTGGCTGTAACTTGCGCGAAGACCTCAACCGCGCGCGCGAGTTCGGTTAGCGCCGCAGCATCCTGCGCCGTTTGCAGGTACGCGTAAACCATGTAGTCGAGGGCATGCAGTGCTTCGGCCGGGGAACCGGCCGCAAGGGCCGCGTCTGCGGAGCGCAGGTTAGTGTCGATCGATTCCTGCCAGTACCCAAGACGAGTGAAGGTGTGCGAAGGCATGTGCAGGGCGTGCGGTGCTGCTGGCGCGATGCCGGCATACTGTTTAGCCGCCGGCAGCGCGTGTATCGCTAGCGAAGGCACATCGTAGCTGTGAATAATGTAGTGCGCGACTCCGGGATGATTCGGTTGCGCCGCAAACGCCGCCTCGAGAATTTTCGCCGCGCGCAAAGGTTGTGCGTAAGTCTTGTCAGTCAGATCTGCGCTACCGTTCAGTGCCATCGCATAGAAGATCGCCGCTTCGCTGTCCTGCGGATAACTACCCACCAGCGTTTCCATCGCTTTCTCGAATGCTACCGAACGTGTTTTGTCCGGCGTGGTCTCAAAACCTGCATACAAGGCCGCCACCGCTTCAACGTAATCGCGCTCGCGCGTACTGCCCGTTGGCAGCGTGCGTGCACGAGCTACGGCTTCGGCTCCCCGCTTGAGCAAAGCTTTGGCGCGGTTGTTACCCAATGGGTTGCCCCAATGCGCCATCGCTTTCCCCCATTCGGCCATCGCGCACTTAGGATCGGCCGCCAATACCAGATCGAAGGTATCGATAGCAGCAGCGAACCAGAACGAATGGAGTAAGGCGATGGCGCGATTGAATTGCTGCTTTACCTCGGGGGAACAACTGGTCTCGAAGTTCACTGAACCTACCGCAGCTTCGTCCAGTTCGGTGACCGCGCCAGTTGCCGCAGGTTCGTGAGCGTGGCCGGGACTGGCCATTTATTCATTTGCTGTCTCCATAATTCAGGTGCGAAATGCTGTCCGCGCGGGTCATCGGCAATGGACTGCTTGTCTAAGTCGATGCCTATCGTAACTCATCAAGCGATTCATGCCACAGATTTCACCCGGCGGCCAGGCTGACAACTGCTGGGCCGGCATGCGAGGCTCACCCAGCGTGCAATCGGCGCCACGATTGCACGATCGTAAAGGTTTCGGTTACCGTCGTTTCGGCACCCGAGGGGGCGCCTTAGTGACCCGATCGTTTATTAACTGGACTATTTTCATGACCCGTTTTTCGAATTTCGTGTTTTGTCTGGCCTTGGTCCAGTTACTGACTACCGCGCCGGCTCACGCCGCTGACGACTTTATAAGTGGCGATGTAAAAAGCGCTGATGGCGCAGCGCAAAGCGGCGTGTGGGTTATCGCTGAAACCTCCGAAACGCCGACGCCTTACCGAAAAATTGTTGTCACCGACGATGCAGGCCGCTTTGTGCTGCCACAATTGCCAAACACCAATTTCGATGTTTGGGTGCGCGGCTACGGCCTGCTCGATTCAGACCCCGTAACTGCGCGCGCAGGTACATCCGTGTCACTTAAGGTCGAAGTCGCCGAGTCCGATGTCGATGCTGCGCAAGTCTATCCGGCTAATTATTGGCTGAGCCTGTTGGAGCCGCCGCCCGAGACCGCTTTTGGGGTCCAGGCCGCAGGCGGCGAAGGCGGTATTTTTGGTGGCAAGGATGACGCGGCGAACGTCGACCCATTCAAGTCTCAAGAAGCCTGGCTGAGCCATCTCAAACTCGACTGCGTTTTGTGTCACCAGCTGGGTGCTGCGGTGACGCGCCTGCCAAACGCGGCCGGATTCGAGCACGGTTTCCCCAAGGCTGGGGCCATGAAGTACTTTGCGGACCGCATGGGAACCCAACGTTTACCCCAGGCACTTGGAAAATGGGGCGCGGCGATCGCTGCCGGCGCCGCGCCGCAGGCGCCGCCACGGCCGAGCGGGATCGAACGGAACCTTGTGATTACGCAATGGGCATGGGGCGACCAGTACAGCTACGCGCACGATGAGATCGCAACCGACAAACGCAATGTTGGCGTAAATGCGGGTGGTCCTGTCTATGGTATCGACCTTGCCAATGACTACCTGCTTGTGGTCGATCCGAATAGTCATAGCGCCGAGCGTATTCACGTACCCACACTCAACAATTTCACGACGCCATGGTGTGAACAGACTTTCAAGGCCGCCGACAGTTCAGATGTCGTCTCATATGGCTTTGGCACACTCGGCTGCCCGTGGCCCGGCTACCAGTCTGCGCATGCGGGTGCCTACCGTAACCCGGCCAATCCGCACAATCCGATGATGGACGCAAACGGGAAGGTCTGGCTAACCACTCAGGTGCGTCGCCAATGGGCGGAAGATATCCCGAAATTTTGCCAGGATGATCCAGCCATCACCGCCAATCGTCATCACCGCCAACTCGGCTACTACGACCCGCAGGCGAAACAGTTCGAGTTAATCGATACCTGCTACGGCACCCACCATTTACAGTTCGACGCTGACGGCGTGCTATGGACCAGTGGCGATGACTACGTGGTCGGCTGGTTTGATCCTGCCAAGTACGATCCGAAGGATCCGGCAACGCTCGCGAGCGCGAACGGTCACTCCGAAGTGCGGCTCGACACGGATGGCGATGGAAAAGCCGACCGCGCGCTGGTTGGCTTTCATTACGGCGTGATCCCGAACCCGGTTGACAGTTCGGTATGGAGCGCCATAACACCCGGCATTACGAGCCCGATTGGTGAACCAGGTTATTTGCTCCGCTACGATCGCGAAACCGACCGCCACGAGGCATTCGCGCCCCCGCACCCGGGCATGGGACCGCGCGGTGTGGATGTTGATAGCCAGGGCATCATCTGGACCGCGCTTGCAGGCAGCGGTCATCTGGCACGCTTTGATCGCAGCCGTTGCGCTCAGACCTGGGGAGACGGGCAGCAATGTCCTGAAGGCTGGAGCTACTGGCGCACGCCGGGTCCGGTGTTCAAGGGTATGGCAGCCGAATCGCCAAGTGCCTCAACCGACATGCACTACTATCTGTGGGTCGATCAATTCGACACCTTCGGGCTGGGCCGCGATGTCGTGATCGTAAATGGTACAAACTCGGATTCCCTGTTGGCCTTTGTCCCGGCCAGCGAGACCTTTGTGATGATTCGAATCCCTTACCCGTTGAATACCTACACGCGCGGATTGGATGGACGAATCGACGATGCTGCGACAGGCTGGAAAGGGCGTGGCCTGTGGTTTACCAACGGGTTGGACCCGATAATCCACTCGGAAGTACCTCGCTCGTACGCTGGACAGATTCAAATAAGGCCTGATCCGCTCGCGCATTGATGGCGCGCCAAGGAGTTGGCGCCTATGATGAACCGAGTTACCAGCAAGAGGCGATGAATCATGGGCGAGAAGTTACGAAGCGGCGACACCCTGCCAGCTTTCACTCTGGAGTTGGTCGGCGGCGGCACCACAACACTACCGACCGACCTCAACACTGATTTCGGCGTCGTTCTTTTCTATCGTGGCCATTGGTGACCCTTTTGCCGCCGACAGTTAGTCGGCTATGAGCAACAAAAAGCACAGCTTGAAGAGCTTGGGGTTAGCGTTTACGCCGCGAGCGTAGACACTGGAGACAATGCCGCGGAAGTCGCTGGTGATGTTTCTTTCCCGATCGGCCAGGGCGTTCAGCGTGATACGGCTGATCTCCTCGGCGCCTGGTGGGAAGAGCGACGCGGCATTATCCAGCCCAGTCAGTTTCTTTTTGGTCGCGACGGCAAAATCGTTCAGTCCACATACTCGGACGGTCCCTTAGGTCGCGTTGCAGCTGAAGATGTCTGTGGCCTGGTGGGCTTCCTGAAGAAATAAAACGCAGCACGCGGCGGGGTCGGACGGGTTTATTGCTCGTCGCCCGCCGCATACAACATTGCTGTCTGGCGTATCCCGTCCCACGACTATGCACCCGCCAGGCGCGGACCACGCATTCGATTCAGCGCTCGCAACGCGGGCGAATCAGGGTCGAAATTTCGAACATGTCTCCGTTGCCGCGATCGCGCGCGAACCCGCAAAACACCTCCGCGTTGACATGCAGATTGTCGTCGTCCGGCTCGATGAAAAAGGTGTAGCTGGGATCACAATTGCCGCCGCACTGTTCGTATAGCAATTTGCCATCATCACCACGGCCCTGAGTGAAGTTCATCATCCAGGTATCGAGTTCATCGACTGACGCAAATTTGCGTTCCCCGTACCGCAATGGCTGCGCTGCTGTTTGTTCGGCAAGTTGCACGCACAGCGGCTGTTGTTCGTACTCTGAACGGTAGATCGTCGGAGTCACTTTGAAAACGATCGTATCCGAACGCTGTTGTGGACATGCTGCTTCACACGCCAATTCCTGCGCCGCAGCGGAAGCCGCAACTGCGTGGCCCAGCAGGTCTTTAGCGACGGCACGAATCGATTCAGGGTGCTCCGCGAGGTTGTACATGATCCCGGCAGACGCGCGCTCAGTGCGCTGCGGGATCTCTGCGACTGGCGCGGCACATAGGTCGGCTACCACTACGGCTGGCACAGCAACGGGCGCTGGTGGATCAGCATCGTCGATGCTGTCGGCTGTGCACGTGAGCGCTATGCAGCAGGCCAGCGAAACGAGCATGCCATGCAGCAAACGAGAGCTGGCGATACCGGGGTGTCGCATGAAACGTCGAGACTCACATCGCTTTAGCCGGAGTGATTCCAAACTGCGCGGCTGCCCACGAACGTCCCGCCTCAACTGCGTGGCCTGGCAAGCGTTGCGCTCGTCGTACTCGGTAGCGGATGCGTGACAAGCGCTGCCGTTTGTCCGCTCTCAACCGGGATCGCATCAGGCGCTCGGGCCGGCCCATTCAAGCCCGGCAGGAAAGGAATAAGGAGCGTCTGCCAAAAACTGGCGGCGCGAACATAAGACATGTGGGTATCGAGCCGGTAGTGAGGTCTTTCACGGGCCGGTGTGGAAAGTGTTCCGAACACACGATCCCAAATGCTGAATACATCACCGTAGTTCGAGTTCGTGAGCGGCAAGCGATAGTGATGATGCACATGGTGAAGATTCGGTGTGATAAACACCCAACTAACTACGCCTGCCAGTCCCGTAGGGAGTCGAAATGAAGCGTGCGAGAACAGATTGAAAAACGATTGCGTGGTTTGCCTCACGATTAGAATCTCAGGTGACGCGCCGACGATAAATACCCATGTAATCAAATACACATTCCGCAAAAAAGTTTCGCCGGGATGTTCTCTGAAGGTCGTCGATACGTCGACAGCAAGGTCGGAGTGGTGCACGGCATGAAACCGCCAGAAGAAACGCACACGATGCATCGTAAAGTGGTAGAGGTAATCGATTAAATCCAGGAACACGAACATCAGCCCATATTTAATCCACGGACTGTCGGCGTAGGGAAGAAAATGGACCAGTCCGGAGCCGCTGGCTACCGACCATGCTGCCAGCGCGAGGCACAGCACAGACATCGGTATTTGAATCGGCAGCACCGCGAAAATGAACAACGAGTTCAACGACAGATGCTTGATTTTCTCGCCTGGCGGGGTTGCCGATACGACGTGCTCGGCGACCAACAGTGAAGTGATTATGAGGGCGTAGATTGCGATTTGAACCGCAACTGTATCTGGCATCATGAAGCGGTTTCCGCGCAGTCGGTCAAAAGACGAGTGGTTTCAAAACATGGCGGACTGTCACATGTTCCCCGGTTCCCTGCTCTCACGACTGCGACGCAGGGATCGAATTCCGCCCGCTACCGTTGCGCAGATGCACGGTAACAGCTTTTGGCAAATACATGTGGTCGAATCCCTAAACGTGGCAGGAACCCTAAACCTGGTGTACCACCCGGTGTTGCGCGCCAACGGCGCGGTCCACAGCGCCACTATTAGCGCCGCAC
Source organism: Proteobacteria bacterium UBA981 (assembly GCA_002292285.1). Classification (GTDB taxonomy): domain Bacteria; phylum Pseudomonadota; class Gammaproteobacteria; genus UBA981. The sequence goes on along the minus strand of DBBP01000014.1, from coordinate 202,240 downwards.
AATGCGCGAGGCATCGTCAGGTCAGCCGAACTGTCTGACGGGCTACAAAACAGGCACGTTTGAATTCCACTCACCACAGCATGTGTCTGCCCCGCATAGGTCGTGGTCACAGATCATTGTCGGCACAAGCGCGTCCTATCCTGAGAAGTTCAGTCGTGATGCTACCGGCATGGAGTGAGTGCGGCGGAGCTTATGCGCGCCGCCATGCTCACGTCCTCAACGCAAATCGAACCCGTCGAAACCAGATGCTTTTGCGATCGCCCACTGCTCCAGGTAATCGGGTATGCCAATGGGATAGTTGATCATCTGGGCTTTCTTACCGGGAATGTTGGCAGACATGTACCAGGAGTTAGCCTGGCCGAACAGGGTCTCCGCTGCATAGTCATCGATGCGATCGCGCCAGCGGCGGTCGGCCTCCGCAGTTGATTCGATACGCGACATACCATGCGTTCGCAGGTGCTCGAGCGCTTCGATGATCTCGTCGCCATGCAACTCGGATGACGATGGTCCGTTGCTCAATCCGGCAGGTGCCTGTGGTCCGTAGACAAACAACATGTTGGGAAAGCCGTGCGTCATCGTGCCGAGATAGGCACTCACACCAGCAGACCATTTCTCTCGTAGAGAAACGCCGTCGGTGCCGCGGATGTCGATTGCGGTCAGGCCGCCGGTGACCATGTCGAAGCCGGTGGCGAGGATGAGCACGTCGAGTTCGTGGGTCTGCCCGTCGGTGGTCAGCACACCAGGCCCGGTGATCCGTTCTATCGGAGTCTCCTTTAGATCGACGAGGTCCACGTTGTCCTGGTTGAAGATTTCGTAGTAGCTTTGCTCAAGAGAAATACGCTTCACGCCGTAAGGATGCGGCGGCTCGGTCGGCGCCAGCTTTTCCTGTAGGCATGGGTCGGTGATGCGTTCGCGGACCTTATCGCGCCAGAAATCGTAGGCAGCCCGGTTGGTCTTTTCGCTGGTGTACATGTCGGCAAAATTGCCCAGCCAGGGGACAAAGCCACCTTCGGTCCAGAGCTTCTCGAAGACTTCCTGCACCTGTTCGGATGAGTAAATCTCGGCGCTTTCGCCGGCGTAGTCTTGATAATCGAAATCGTATCCGGCGAGCGTGCGCGCGCGCTTGGCATACTTCTCCGGCAGGTTTTCTTTCAGCGCTGCCTTGGCGGCATCGTCCAGTTGCTGCTGGCGCATTGGCAGTGCCATGTTCGGCGTGCGTTGGAACACGGTCAGGTGCGCCGCGATTGGGGCGGTTTCCTGCGCGACCTGCACGCCGGTGGCGCCGGTGCCGATCACGCCGATGCGTTGGTCGCCTAAATCGATGCCTTCCTGTGGCCATTGGGCGGTATGCAGCAGCCGCCCTTTGAAGTCCGCCAGGCCGGGAATATCGGGCCGATACGGTTTCGACCCGATGCCGGTGCACATCACCATGAACTTCGCGCTGGCTGTGTGACCGCTCTCCGCATTGACGTTCCAACGACAAGTATCCTCGTTGAAGCTTGCGTCGCTGACTCGCGTGTTGAAGCAGATATGTTTGCTCAGTTCGAGTTTCCCGTCGACGTAATGGAAGTACTCGCGAATTTTGTCCCAAGACGGATAAAGTTCGTCGAAATCCCAGTCCTGCCACAGTTCCTCCATCGAGAATTGGTAAAGCGGGCCGTAGGTATCGCAGCGTGCACCCGGATAGCAATTCCAGTACCACACACCACCAAGGTCGGGCGCTGCTTCAAAGATCTTGACCGAGTATCCCAGCTTGCGCAGACGGTATAACTGATAGAGGCCGGAGAAGCCGGCTCCGATCACAAGGACGTCGAGTTCGTCATGGGTTCCGGGTGTGGACATGGCATGCTCCTTCAAGCGCGCGCGAACATGTACTGTTCGCGCGGCGTACATCGCTTAGGGGTAGAAGCGCCGCACGCGAGGCTGCGTTGCGCGACCAGAATACTGATATAAAACGCGCGCACAAACCAGAGCAGGTTCAGATTGATTTAGTCTGCTCGGCGATTAACATGGTGTTCTCTCTACCGCCAGTCGCAAGGATCCGCACGATGAAATTTATGCTCTTTATGTTGCCAACGGTTCCTGCGACTTACGAAGAACGCGAGCGCCTGCGCCCGATCGGTCGCAATATTGAGCGTACCCAACAGATGATCGCTGAGGTCCGCGAAATAGCCGAGCATGCGGATGCACTGGGGATGGACGCGCTCGCCCTGACCGAGCACCACTTTCATTCCGAGGGTCTCGAACTGTCGCCCGCGCCGATGCAGTTCCTGGTCGATCTGGCTGCGCGTACGCAGCGTATCAAGCTCGCGACCCTGATCATGGCGCTGCCGACCTGGGATCCGATTCGGCTCGCAGAAGAAATCGCCATGCTCGATCATCTCACCCAGGGCCGCTTTATCGCCGGCCTTGGGCGCGGCTACCAGGATCGCTGGGTAAAAGTGCTTGGCCAGCGCTATAACGTCGCCGGCGCTACCTCGGATGATTCAGATCGCGATCGCCATAACCGCGAGGTCTTCGAAGAGCTCTACGCGATCATGAAGCAAGCATGGACGCAGGATTCCATCCGTTACCGGGGCAAGCATTACGAGGTGCCGTCGCCGTTCGAAAAAGGTATTGAAGGGTGGCCGGTCGCCGGCAACTGGACTTCACGCTATGGTGCGCAGGACGAACTCGGCGCCGACGGGACCGTTCAGCGCATTAGTGTTGTGCCGAAGCCGTATACCCAACCCCATCCCGAGATCTGGCAGGCCCATACCGGTAGCGCCGACACTATCGAATGGTGCGCGCGCGAGGACGTTGTGATGTGGAGTCTGGCCTCGACGTCGAGCATCGCGAGTATCGCCCGCGAATACTGCGCTGCTTCGAATCGGCACGGCCGGCAGCGCGCACTCGGCGAACGGTTCGGCGCATTCAGGATGGTTTATATCGGTAACACTTACGAGGAAGCGTTCGAACGTGGCGCGAAGGCGCTCGGCGACGCGTTCGTGCGATATTTTTCCGGCTTTGGGTTCTTTGAGAGTTTCCGCCGCGACGACGAAACCGATCCGGTGTCGATCTCCTTCGAGCGTATGGTCGAAGCTCGTTTCGCAATTGTTGGCACAGTCGATCAGGTACGTGAGCAGATCGCCGAATTGCGCGACGATTTCAACCCTGAATGGTTCGGTTGGTATTTTGACCAGGGCCTGATGCCGCAGGCGGAACTGCTCGACCAATTACGCGTATTCACCGAAGAAATCATCCCCGGCTTTCGCTGATCAATGCGCGCGCTGAATGCCTATCCGACGCCGGCGTCCAACAAATGCGAATAGCGCCGGACCTAATAACCACGCAGCAGCCGGGATCGGCACACTGCTGGCCAAGACCACTTCATCACCGCCGGCCGTAAAACTCACCGACAAGGTACTGAAAGCGTCCGCATATTGACCAGCCCCGTCGGCACTCGCCGCTAATGCGGTAAACAAATAGAAGCTGTCGCCCACATTGAGACCGGAAATCGACAACAAATGGCCTGCGTTGACGATATTCGGGTTCGTCAGGTCTTCGACGATTTCGACCGAGTCGATTTGGGTGTAGGCGTCGAGCGCATTCAGTGCGGCCAACGGCACCAAACCACCAAACGTCAGATCGGTAAGAGAAAAGCCTGAGCTTGGGGCGAACAACGCGCCCAGTACTTCAATTCGCGTGAGATCGGGAATGCCGGCGGGGTCAGGATCAACGCCGGCCAGAATGAGCAAGCTTTCCTCCGCTGGTGTTAACGGTGGCGGCGCTGGCGTGTTGTCCAGAATCGCACCGGTAAGACTGAGCGAGAGGGTGAGCGTGCCCGAGCCACCAGTATAGGTATACGCCTGTACTCCGACAGCTAGCGCACTGGTACCACCGCCCGCATTGGAAAATGCCTCGGCCTTGAGTTCCGGGATCTGCAAACCTCCAATGACGTTGGCCTGAGCGCGCGCCGAACCGTTCGGATCAGCAGCGTCGAGTTCGTGAGCCGCGTTGCTCGTACCGGCACCACCGGTGCCGTTAATTGACTGACTGTAGATCGCGTCGACGATGTTGCAGGTAGGATTCAGACAAGCGTAGGAACCCGTCGCTGCGATCGTTCCCCATTCATTGAGTACCGCAGCCTGACTGGTAGAACTGAACAGAAAGGCGAGAACAAAGACGAGGCGAAATTTATGGACCATGCCGGTGTCGAGTCTAACGGTGGACCACGAGTCCAACCCGTCGTCGTCGCCCACCCTGGAGATTTATCAGTTAATACTTCACACATTCGCGAATCCGCGCAGAACGCCGGCACCGCGGCTGTCAGTGCGCAGAAAATCTCAGCAGCACATTGGCCGGCAAGGCAGCGAATTGCAGTAGCCGAATACGTGAGACACCAACCGTCAAAGACGACGGGACAGCCGCATCAAACACACCACAACGATATAAAACCGGGCAGAGCGTGCATTAAGATGGCTATATCACGCCGCAGGAGCACAATACCGTGCCAGCTAACAGTCTTTGTTTTCAATCGATCAACGAAAGTGCCGCGCAGATTGCTGCCGGTACATTGTCGCCAGTCGAATTGTGCCACGCCTATCTCGAACACATCGAGGCCCGCGAACCCGTTTTAAACGCCTATATTGAGGTTGCCGGGGAGACCGCGATGAAGGCCGCACATGTGGCCGAGGCTGAGATCTCCCGCAACGGAACTCGTTCTCCTTTGCATGGCATACCGCTTGCGCATAAGGACATCATTGACGTTGCCGGGCTGCCCACAAGCTGCGGATCGCGAGTGCTGCAGAATAATCTTGCCTCTCGCAACGCGACTGTAATCAACCGGCTGGAGGCTGCTGGAGCGATTGTGCTGGGCAAACTCAACATGAATGAGTTCGCCACCCTGGTGCCCAGTGAGGTGTTCGGCCCGACCGTCAATCCCTGGAACGGTGCACATTCACCGGGTGGTTCAAGCAGTGGCTCGGGAGTCGCGGTGGCGGCCGGCCTGTGCGCGGCGGCTCTGGGCACCGACACGGGTGGGTCGATTCGACTGCCCGCCACTTTTTGCGGCGTAACCGGACTCAAGGCGACGCATGGCCGCATCAGCAGCGACGGCGTTGTTCCTCTAGCGTGGTCTCTCGATCACGTTGGCCCCCTCACTCGCGACGCGCTCGATGCGTCATTGATGTACGACGCACTGGCTGGATTCGACGCGGCTGATTTGACCTCCCGCGATCACGCTCTGACCAGTGCTTCGAATTTGAGCGACGCACAACTGCACGACCTGTCCGATCTACGACTGGCGGTCCCGACGAATTTCTTTAGCGAACTTACCGATCCGCAAGTCGCGAGTGCACTAGCAGCGGCGTGCGATGTGTTTAGCGATCGCGGGGCACGCATCGAGTCCATCGCGTTGCCAGAGCTGGACGGATTGTGGTCGATCGCCGATGCCATCATTGGCGCTGAAGCCAGCACATCGCACGCCGAGCACCTGCGCGACCGTGTGCACGAATACGGCGAAAAAGTACGTAAGTTTCTGCTCCGTGGCCAGGCCGCCAGTGCGCAGGACTATGTGCGCGCGCGGGGCGCGAAGGCGCGATTCAAACGAAAAATGTTGTCGTGCTTAGAGACTTTTGATGCGTTACTCGTCCCTGGTGCATTGATCCCGGCGCCGCCCTTGGGGGCCCGCACTGTCAACATCAACAACCGGGAAATCAGTGTACTCGACGCCGTGATTAGCGCGACGTGCCCGTTCAATTTAAGTGGTCAGCCGGCATTGTCCTTGCCAAGTGGCTTCAGTAGCGACGGCTTGCCTCTGGGTTTGCAAATCGTCTGCCGACCGTGGCAGGAACACGTCGCGCTACGCATGGGACAGGCCTATCAGACAGCGACCGACTGGCACCTGCAAACTCCGCCCGCATCCGCCTGATCCGTCCGATCGCCGACAGACCAACTGCCCTTGCTTGCCAGCTCAGCGTGAGCTAAACGCCCATGTCCGTGAGGTTGTAATCGTGCAAGCTTGCACGTGCTGTCTCATCGAAGCTGCACTCGTCAGCGCAATCGGCAAATGGCTGATAAACGAACGGCGTTTCGTGCGGGTAGCGCTGTCGACGCGCGTTGATAGCGTAGCCGATGGTGCGTGAGCGCTGGCGAATGTGCGCATCGTCGTAAACGGTGGGATTGCCGAGAATGCCGCCACCGCTAACCCCGAGTACTGCAGCACGACGATGGAAACCCATGTTGATCGTCACTCGCCAATCGGTGCTGGTGTTCGCGAATGAGCCATGCAGTAACTGGCGATTGCTGATCACCACATCGCCCGGATTGCACACCATCGGCACCGCGTCCGGTAGCCGTTCTGTACCCGCTGCCGCGACCTTGGCTGTGATGTCGATCTTGCCGAGCTTATGCGAACCCGGAACGACCCACACACCATTCGCAGGCGTGCAACCATAGAGCTGCCCCATAAAATTAAAGCCGTGGGAACCCTGATCCCAGTCGGGACTGGTCCAGTGCGTAACCCCATCCTGATGCCACGCCACAGACGCACCAAGTCCTGGCGCTTTAATAAACAGACCGTCGGTGTACGGCACAAAATCCGCTCCATTTACGGCAGCAGCAACAGCCAGCAAGTGAGGGTGGCCGTAAGTGCGCAAACAGGCGTCGGAAAACTGCAGTGAGCCGAGAATCAGATAGACGATCTCAGCCGGCGCGTCTGTCGCTGGCTGTGGCTCGATCATCGCGACCGGGTGACGCCCGCCACCGAATTCCGAGCCGCCAAACGGATCGCCGAGCGGTTTCGACCAATACAGAGTGCGCGCTGTGCAATCGTGTCCTAATGCAGGCCGGCCTTTGTGATCGAGCGCGGCGCCTTGATGCGTCGGCAATCGATCAAGGATGTGCTCGAAATCGGTTTCGAGATCGCGAAGTTCTTCGCTCTTCAGCACGTCTTCGAAGACGTAAAACCCGTAATGCCAGTAAGCCTCGAGAATCTCCGGGTCGATCGCGCCGTCATCGGTGAAGCGAATCGGGCCACGGTTATCGAGACCTAGTGCGGTGCTTTGACCTTCGGCAAGGTAGGTCTGCATGGCGCTTTCCTCGTCGCCATAATCGGTCTTAAGCTGGCTTTGCTGGCTCACTTGCGCTCTCCCGAACAGCTACTGCTGCCCCCGAGTATAGGTCCTCTGAGTAGATTTGCGCGTGCCAAAGTGTGTGGACGGGCTAACTGCTCGCGACGGTGTTGCCGGCTCGTGCTGTCGTGCTGTCGAGGCGCCGGGGCGCTACCGTGTAAGTAGTAGGTCGTGGTCTGTGGTGACGATTCGGTATCGGACGGACCAGAAACGCCACTGCTGGGCATCATGACGACGTGCCGAAAAGATACTTCCCGGCGTGCTAGCCCGTCTGACGCAACACGTGCTCGGCAACTTTAGCACCGTGTGTGTTCTGTAAAAAATGTCCGGCACCCGGGATCGGGTCGAAAGAAGCGCCGCCCATTTGGCGACACCAATCACGCCCCCATTGTTCTGTGAACACATCGTCTTCGATGCCCCAAATGAAATGCGCCGGCTTGGGCCACTTCAGCAGGACGTCGTAATGATGGGCCTGGGCGACAGCATTGCCGTTATCCCCTTCATCGAGCGGGATAGATAAGGGGAAGCGACGCAGACCGTTGTAAGCCTCATCAGCTAGTCCAAGAAACGGCGCCGCGAATCCGCCATACATACGCTCCCCGGCACTATCCATCCCAACTGGCGGTTCACCAGACAGAAACGCCTGCACCATCGTGTCGCGATCAATGAATCCGGCACTGAGCAGGAACAAAGCTGCCACATTCGGCGTGGAACGACAAAATAAACCGCCGTCCTGCCAGTGCCGGTTCCAGGTCCGGATGCCCTCGCTGTATTCGAAAGCGGCGTGATGTAACCAAGTGTTCATGATCACAAGCCGGTCGAAGCGCTCGGGCATCATTGCCGCCTGGGCAAGCCCGGTCGGGCCACCCCAGTCCTGGCACAACAAAGTGATGCGTTCGAGCCCGAGTGTCGTAATCAATGACGTCAGCACTTCGGTATGTCGGGCGATCGTGTACCAATGCAAATCAGTCGGCTTATCAGACTTTCCAAAACCGAGATGGTCGGGTGCGATGCAGCGAAAACCGGCCGCGACGAGCGGCGGAATAACGTCTCGATACAAATAGCTCCATGCCGGCATGCCATGCAGCAAGAGCATTACCGGTCCGTCGCCGGGGCCTTCGTCGAGATAGTGGACGCGCAGGTCCTGCCAGTTGTGGTAATGCGCAGGGAACGGAAAATCGCCCAATGCGGAAAAATTAGCATCAGGCGTGCGGATGAAATCGGTCATTTTTTTTACTCGGGCAGGATTGCTTCGGGTATTCAGAATCGGCGTCGCGCAGAGTTAATCGCGTCATCCCGCGATGCCGCGCCGTCAGCAGGAAAACCCCGCAGTTTGCTGCGGGGCTTTCTGTGTACCTCTACCTGGCTACGCGACGACCTTCAAGCTGCGACATCCGGTGCAATGTGACGAGCGAGTGGCACGAGGAGAAACCCCAGCGTTTTCATATCCGCAGCTTCTTGGGCGATACATACATGCCGCAGACGCTGCAGGATGTCGCCCGTTTGAGTCTCGTTCCAGAACCAGTCGTTCAACTCCGTCGACGTCGGATTGCCGGGTTGAGCTGAGGCCGCTTCGAGCATGAACGCTTTTAAATCCTCAGCGCGTGGGCGCATGGCTTCCGCCAACGAGCGATCTGCATCGGGACTGGCCGGCAATTCGTCCTCGAACATACTCGCCATCACGGTTGCGATACTCTCGAGATCTTCGACGCCGCAACTGACAGTAGTACGACCATCCCGCTGGCGGGCTTGCTCATACCACGGTTGCATCGCGGCAATCTCATCAAGCAAGGATTGCCTGACTGCTGCGGCGCCTGTAAGAACTTCAGCGCTGCGCGCAAAACTCACCGGGCAGCTCCAGGCTGTTTCGCCTTCGCTGTTGCTCGGTTCATCGTCGGGAAAATCTTCCAGGACAGGACCGTCATCACGCTCGAGCAGTTCGAGTGCCGCGCGCACAACGCGCTGTTGGAAAGGTGCGTCATTCGCTGGCCCGAACGGCCGACCGAGAGCAAACGGTACCCACAAACAACGTGGTGGCGCGATTTTTTCGGCATGTAGGCGGATAAGACTCACCACCGTCGTGGCAATGCCCTGCTTCTCAAATAGATGTCCAAGCCCGCACACGGCGCGCGTACAGAAGGGTCAGACAGGTGCCAGTAGAAGCGTGTTGACGGCGTCCTTTTTCAGTAGCGGTACGAGCCGCTCTACCGCCGGCGCAAGCAAAGTCGGGTCGGTCGAGCCCATCAGCGAATAGTGATAATCCGCAACCGAACCGATAACGCCCTCATCTGCGAGCTCACGCAATCGGTCTATCGGGAAAACGACATTTAAGTCTTGCTGGAATCCGGTGCGGTCGAAGTTTGGCGACACATGGCTCATGACCAGATCATCGCCAGCCGTATTGCCCGGGATAACTCTGTAGTCAGCCTCACCGACGGCGAACGTTTTGTCGCTGCGAGTCGATAAAGCTGCAGTCGATATGATGGCGACGCGTCGCTGGTTGAGTTTGGGGCCGGTCACCCAGGCGGGAGCTTCGAAGGTGGGGCAGTCCAACCCTTCGAGCGGCTTTCGCAGGCTTTCGTCGATATCCGCTAGTCGTGCCATCATCGGCTCCAGTAATCGGGGAAAATTATTATGTGCGAAAACGCTCGACTATCGCCAGTGGTGCCGCATGGCGAGGCCCAAGGCGAGTCATGTGTAGATCAGGATGCGCCCGCCCCACTATGCTGGCTTGCTGCTCTCGCAGCGTTATGCTCTCCTTTGATCATCACCGAGAACCGGAGCCCCTATGACCGTAGCAGCTAGTGACGCCCTGAGTTATAGCATTGAAGGGCGAGCCGATGGCCCGACCGTGGTATTTGTCCATGGTTGGCCAGACGACCCATCCATGTGGCGCAATCAAGTATCGGCGCTCGGCGGAAGCTATCGCTGTGTGCTGCTCACCCTGCCAAATTATGGCGCATCCGACCATGAGCCAGGCGGCTGTGATTTCCCGGTCATCGTCGAACGCATGCACCGAACGATTGAACAGCTCGGCGAAGAAGCAGTGATATTAGTCACCCATGACTGGGGCGCCTATATCGGTTACCTGTACGAGAAAAAGCATCCGCAGAACGTGAAGACCATGATGGCGATGGACGTTGGCGGGCATTTCGAACCCTCCTCTCTGAAAACGGCCGCAATGTTTGTTAGCTACCAATGGATTCTCGCCACATTGTGGTTGGTTGGCGGGGTGGTGCCCCCGCTTGGCACATGGTTGACGCGAAATTTTGCGCGCGCGTTGCAAGTTCCCGAGCGCCAGGCCGGTTCGTTGCATTCGCGCTGCAACTATCCCTATTTCTACTTCTGGCGTTCGACCTTGTTGCCCTGGGCTCGCTCGCGCCTGTTAGGTCAATACCGCCCGCAATGCCCGGTGCTGTACATCTACGGTGCCGACAAACCACTCATGTTTCATACCGACCACTGGCTCGATATTGTCGAACAGGCGGGCGGGAAACATGCGGCGATAGAAGGCGGGCAGCACTGGTTCATGGAAGAACAGATTGAACAAACGAACCAGCTTGTCGACGATTGGCTGCGCGCCGCGACCTAACAGCGTGCTGAAGACCGTAGCCAAGAAGTTCAGATGCGACAAGCCGCATCGGTCCTCGCTTGCAGTTCGAAATCACAAAGCAAAAAGGCACGTTACAACGGGCGCGAAGCGAGGAATCTCTCGCTACGAGCCGCCGATTAGGCCACCGTCGACAGGGATGGTGATGCCGGTCATGTAGGCAGACGCCCGCGCGGCCAGAAATATCGCGACACCCGCAACGTCATCGAAACTGCCCATCCGTTTCAGCGGCACAATGTCCATCAACGCATCCAGTCCCATCGAATCAATCATGGGTTGCGTCATATCCGTATCGAAATAGCCGGGCGCGATCGCATTCACGCAGATGTGCCGTTCCGCAAGATGGTAGGCGAGCAGACGCGTTAAATGATGAATCCCGGCTTTGGATGCGGCGTATGAGAAGTTCTTGAACAACGGCCGGTGCAGACCGTCGACAGAACCAAGATTGATGACGCGGGCCGGATCATCGGCACGTCCCGCCGCGACAAGTTGTGGCAAAAGTTTCTGGACCACAAAAAATGGTGACTTCAGATTGAGATCCATGACCTTGTCCCAGCCTTTGACTGGAAAATCATCAATTTCTGCACCCCACGCCGTGCCGGCATTGTTAACCAACACGTGTAATGCACCTTCGCGCTCCGCGATGCCGCTCGCCAGCCGTTCGACTTCCTCCATCTGAGACAAATCGGCCGGCAGCGCCATGCACTCGCCCAGTTTCGACAGTTCCGCTGCGGCAGCTTCGCAGCCAGCAACCTTGCGCGACGATATGTAGACCCGCGCGCCAGCTTCGACATAGCCGCGCGCAATCATAAACCCAATCCCACGCGATCCGCCGGTGACCAGGGCGACTTTGTCGCGAATGTCGAACAATTCGTGAGCCATCATGCTTGCCTCGTTGTAACTGGTTTGAATTACGTTCGGTCGATTATGCGCGCTGGAAAACCCGCGCCGCCCGTGACCGTACACAGCGGGCAATATTATCGGCGATAAGGTCTGTTTGGCGATGCCGGCAAAGCAGTCTCGGCCCCAATGACTCGCTCACCTATCCGCTTACAACGCGGTTACGATACTTGTAGAGAATGATGTGCGCTTCGAAGGAACATTCTTTGCCGTTTTACGCATCAGGTATTTCCAATTTGAGCAACGAAACACCCGGCAGTTCTGTGCACCACGCGGGCACGCCAGTGAACGAGCGCGGGCGTTGGTACGTGGTCGGCATTCTGACTCTCGTCTATATCTTTAATTTCGTCGACCGTCAGATCATCTCTGTACTACAAGAACCCATGCGTGCGGAACTCGGCATGAGTGATACGCAACTTGGACTCTTGCAAGGCCTGACGTTTGCGCTGTTTTATGTGGCTATGGGGATCCCACTCGCGCGGTGGGCGGACGTTGGCGTGCGCCGCGATGTCGTCGCTCTTGCGGTCGGCACCTGGAGCGTGATGACGGCGCTCTGTGGCGTCGCACAGAACTTCGGGCAACTGCTCATCGCACGCATTGGTGTTGGCATCGGCGAGGCTGGCGGTAGCCCACCGTCCCACTCGATAATTTCCGACCTGTTTCCGCCTGGCCAACGGGCGTTACCACTCGCGATTTACTCTAGCGGCATCACCTTCGGCGTATTTCTGGCTTATGTCTTTGGTTCCTGGGTTAGTGATAACTATGGCTGGAGAAGCGTATTCATCGCGCTGTCGATACCGGGCGTTATCCTCGCCCTGATTGTACGACTGACAATTAGCGAACCACCGCGTGGCCGCTACGACGGCGACGGCTCGGACCGCGCCCCGCCGGCGACGTTCGCGGTGGTGAAATTTCTGTTAACCAACCGCACATTCGTTCATGTCTCTCTGGCCGCCGCTCTGCATGCCTTTGTCGGTTATGGCGTAGCGGCTTTTTTGCTGTCGTTTTATGTCAGAAGCTACGCGATTCCAATTGACCAAATCAGCATCGTTGCGGTACCGCTGGGTTTCATCATTGGCATAGGCGGCGCAATTGGTAGTTTTGCTGGCGGCTATCTTTCTGACCGCATGAGTCGGCGCGATCCGCGCTGGGCCATGTGGGTACCCGGCATCGCAACGTTGCTCGCGGTGCCATTCGCTGCTGCCGCCATTCTCAGCCGGGATATGCACCTGTCCATGTTGCTGTACGTGTTGCCGCTATCCTTTGGCTACATGTATCTGGGCCCTACGCTGGCCACAGCGCATGCGCTGGTCGCGCCGCGCATGCGCGCCCTCACTTCTGCCGTGTTGTTCTTCGTGATCAATCTGATCGGGCTGGGCCTTGGGCCGACGCTCGTCGGGCTTCTCAGTGACGCGCTCAATCCGCACTACGGCGTCGAGGCGCTACGCTACGCCTTGGTTGGCACGTTCCTGTTCAATATCTGGAGTGCGGTGCACTACTTTCTTGCTTCCCGGTATTTAGTCGCTGACCTTGCACGCGAGACGTAGTTGAAACGGGCTTAACCAGCGATCGCCTCATACATCGCGCTGATCAGCGCGGCCCCGCGTGCGTCACCGACCGGGTTATTGCCCATCTTGTTCATCATGTACGCAAATGTGAGCCCGGCGTCAGCATCAACAATCACCAGCGATCCACCCCAACCGCCCCAAAAACCAATCCGACCATCAGGCAGATACGGTAGCGATTCATTCGGCAGTCCATAGCCGAGACCATAGCGCACTGGAATCCCCAGGATGATGTCTTTGCCGCGAATTTGCTCTTCAAATATCAGACGAATGGTCGCTGGCGACAATAAGCGCGCACCATTAAACTCGCCGCCGTTGCCCAGCGCGGCTTGGGCCCGCACCACAGAACGCGCATTACCGTGACCATTGGCGGCTGGAATTTCGGCACGCCGCCAGCGCGGGTCGTGCGGAAATAGCGGATTCAAGGGCGGGTTCATGAAGGTTCTATAGGACGCAGAATCGTGGTCGTCTGAAACTGGTAGCGCAGCGGTCGGTGGGATCACCAATGCAACTCGCTCATCGTGGCTGACATCGAGTCCAATGTGGAAATCAGCATCCATCGGCGACGCAACTTCGCTGGCAAAAAAACTTCCGAAGCTTTGCCCCGAGATCCGCCGCACTAGCTCACCGAGCAAATATCCCTGCGTAAACGCGTGATACCCGGGCTTCGATCCGGGCGTCCACCACGGCGCCTGAGCGGCGAGGAGTTGCGTACACTTATCCCAATCGTAAAAGTCTTCGACTTGCATTGGTTCCTGCCAGCCGGCGAGCCCGGCGCTGTGCGCGAACAAATGGCGTACCTGAACCTCAGCTTTGCCGGCAGCCGCGAACTCGGGCCAGTAGCGCGCGACCGGTGCAGAAAGTTCCAGCTCGCCGCGGTCGACCAGCATCAGAGCGCACAGAAAAGTCATTGTCTTTGTCGAAGAAAACACGTTAGTCAGCGTATTTTCCTGCCACTCACAGGTACGTGCTTCATCGGTATGCCCGCCCCAGATATCGACGACTAACTCACCCTCGTAGGCGACTGCTACAGATGCACCAACGTCGGCTCCGCTATCGATATTGGCGCTCAAAATCGCGGCTATATTCTCGAAGCGCGGGCTGGTATACCCGTGGATGCGAGCCATGCTGATTCTCCCTTTACGATCACTCTAGCAGACCCACTTCGCGCGCAAATTCATCGCTACTGGAGGCCTCCTTTAGCGACCCACGATCGACGTCGTAGCGGTAACAATTGCCGGAACCTGGCGACACATCGCTGGCGGGAAGCTTCGCGCAGGCAAAAAAAAACCCGGGCTGCCTGCGCGAACGCTGACAGCCCGGGTTGCTAGTGCAATGACTAGACTGTTATGTGCCGAGTCGGCGCATAGCGGTCTTGGTCATGTATTGGTTGATGAAGTTCTCCGGAGTTTCCGGGACATCGAGCAGTGACTTCCAACCGCCCTGGCAAGATTCGCCATGGTGGAAACGAGTCACACGCTTGGACTGGATGTCATCAGAGATAACCCAGTTCCAGCTCCATTCCGGACGACCATCGTTGGCCTTCAGTTCGTGCTCGCCGTAATTGGTGACGTTCGGGTCGGTCTTGTACTGGCCAAAACCAGGCTCGAAAGACTTCCAGACTTCGCCACGACGGTCATAAGAGATCGCCTGCGGGAACATCAGGTTACGAGCATCAAGATAAACGCGACGCTTGGACAGCGGTGCACGCGGGAAGCCCGTCGGTTCGCCCTCTAGGACGATAACTTCGGGGATCAGCGATTTGCCGACATTCATGTAGGTTGTGCCAACCGGGCCACCAACTAATGGATGACTCCAGTTGTCCTGATCCGGGCGCCAGTTGTAGTGCATGGAACCCAGGTACGGACCACGGTGCACAATCTTCCAGTTGCCCCAGGTCAGCATCGGGTCGCCAGCGGCCCATGCGTCAGAGAGGAACAGGTTCATACCGGCAACAAGCGGCTCGAAGCGCTGGTTGGTCGGGAAGCGACGAACACGCTTGAACGCAGGCAAGTAACCGTACAAATCGGGGAACTTAGCCTGATCGTAGTACCACTCGTTCATGAACGCGGTACCTTTAATATCGTTTGGTGCGGTAAACCATACTGACTGGTGACGCAGCATGTGTTCTTTACCAGCGATATAAGGTGAGCCGCCGGCGGTTGCCGGGTTCACCAGACCGATGGTCTGATGCTCAGCCCATACGAAGTGATACTCGTACTGAACTTGACCTTCCTGATCGAGGCAGTAGGTCGGAATGGCGAAAATCGCATTGTCGTGACGGCCCCAGGCGAGGGTCACGTTGGCGATACATTCTTCGCCGGTCTGCGGGTCTGGGAACGGGTGTCCGCCAATCCAGGGTTGGCCATCTTTGGTGTAGACGTTGCCGTCGGAACCAAACTCAGCTTTGCCCCAGTTCTTCAGGGTTGCGTCCATGAAGAAAGGAGGAAACTGCTCGGCAGTTTCGGTCTGGGTCGGCAGGATGAAGAATTCGCGTCCATCCTGTGACACTTCCTGGAAAATCATGGGATCGAGAAGATCCTGAACCAGTTCAACATTGTCTTTGTTGATTACGTCGCCGACTTTCACTTTGCCCTTGGTATAGGCTTCGATGTTGGTCAGCTCTTCCGGATAAGCTTTGTAGGAATCTCCGGTGTGAGCCATAGTCGGCCAGAGCGCTGACAGGACGCCAGCTGACCCAGCCCCACGTGCGACTTTATCCATAAAGTAGCGGCGGCTGTAGTCAAAATCATATTTTCTTATATGCATTTAGAAACCCCTAGTCCAAAGGACGTCAGTTTTACTTAAAGTTTACGATCGAATTCTGCCCCTCACGAAGCTTAAGTTTGCTTCAGACGAGCGGTCGAATGCGGCGTAGTACGGTCGAATGCGGCGTAGTATAAGAGAAAGCTTGGACGAATTGGGGCTCTAGATCGCTTTTATTGCGATAAATGTCCGTTAATTTCGTCCAGCAGAGCGATGTTGATAGAAAATTGAACCATCCCCGCAGAGACAGGAACACAGGGTGACTAGGCGCGATACCCTGCCTCGTTTAAAGCGCACACCCGCCCTGCATTTCTATCATTCCCGCAGCGTCGAAGTCTGTCCTTCCTGCCCCCGAAAGCCGACACTGCGACGAATGCCTCGCTCAAAGGCAGGATAAATCGGCGAGTCCTGCTGAAACGCCAATAGGCATTGCAACGTCCGCAGAACTCAGCGTTTACAGCGGGTATTTTGCTGCCCGGCGAACCGCTTAGGGTGAACCGCCGCCGTGGGGCACTTGTACTTCATGGGTATACAGCACCGCCTCATGAGCAGCAGCCCGGTTCGTATCGCTGAAATCAGGCGCCGTGCACAACAGCAGACTCGTACCTTGCGGCCCACCAAGCGCACAGGCGTATAAACCGAAATTATTTGGCGCCTTAACCTCGTCCACAATCTCTCCGGCAGGTGAAATTCGGCATGCACGTCCGGCAAAGGCATCGGCAACCCAGATATGGTTCTCGGCATCGATGGCACAACCGTCGGGTGCAAACTCTGCGGTGCCAATGCTGGCCATCGAATCCTGCGGCGGCGGCGCGCCGAATGCGGCCCATATCCGGCGGTCGCTCAAATCGCCACTGGCGTCGATAGTAAAAGCGCTCATGCGCGAGCCAAATGACTCGGAAATGATCAGCGTCCCGCCGTCAGCTGTGATGACGGTGCCATTCGGGCACAAAAGATCGTCGGCGACGACCTTGATGCTGCCATCCGGATCAACTCGCACCAGCGTGGTTGAAGCAGGCGCGGCGCCACCGAAAATATCGAAACCGAAATTCCCCACGTATGCCCGACCAACGCGATCAACGACCATGTCGTTGGTGTAGCCAGCAGTGACGTCCATCAGGTTCGCGTGCTCGGTGAGCGTCCCATCGCCCTGGAGGCGTAATATGCGCCGATCTTTCATCGACACGATGAGCAAATCACCATCCGGCAGAAAACCGAGTCCGGACGGCTGATTTTCGACCGTGGCGACGACTTCGGATTGCCCTTCCGAGGTGATTCTGAGTACCTGGTGGGCGTAAAAATCTGACACCCACCAGCTGCCGTCATGCCAACGTGGACCTTCAAAAAACGTGCCGCCGTCAATTAGTTTTCGCAACTGAACTTCTCCTCAATAATCTATCTGTTTTGCGCCCATGGGACGCTCACGACCTGCCGTGTCGCCCAGTCCGCTGGCGTTTGCACAGGCCCGTAAGGAAAAACGGGACCAATATCGGGCTTGTGATCACAACGCTTCGACGTTGCTGCTCATGACCTCGAGCACCGTCCCGTCGGGGTCCTTGAAGCACACCACACCAATACTGCTGCCACGCGGCCCGGCTAACTTTTGCAAGGGTCGGACAAACTCAACCTGCATGGCCTGCAGGTCGGCATACACCTGGTCGATATCGTCCACCACGAACGCCACCCGGCAGATACCGACATTATTGAGCGTTCTGTAAGGCTGTCCCTGGGGTGGTGGATCGACAAATTGCACCAAATCGATCAGCGGTGCCTGCGGCTCAGCACCAAGACGCATAAACACACCCCGCAGTTGGCGCACCTCGACACCTAGCGCGGCACCGATACCCGGTTCCCCGCTGCCAAGCATGAAATCGCTAACCTTGTCGAAACCAAGCCGCTCATAGAAGCGAATCGACCGATCCATATCGGTTACGCAAATGTTGACGTGAAACATGCGCCCAAGATGGGTGCGGCTCGCGCCGTCAGTGGCTGTACTTTGCTCACTCATACACTAGTGATCCTCAAACGTTCTTACGACCGGCAGAGATTCTGCTTTCAGGCAGCCAGCAGTGATTTGTTGATATCAACCAAATCTTGGAAGCTAATGCTGCCGATGACATTCATGTCGTCGTCCATCAGCTCATACAACACACCGCTTTCGCCGCGAATGCTGAATGCAATAACAACGTCCTGGTCACCACCGCCCTCGCGATGTGGCTGGTCGCTCGGTGGACTTGCAGTCAGGCTGCCGACCGGGCGGACTTCTTTAAGCGAGCCGTCGGGTTCGTAGAGCCGGTGCTCACCCTGAATCACGAAAGTATTGTTGTGCGCGAGATGTCGATGCAGAACAATTTGCTGATTTGCCGCAAATTTGAACAACACGTCGGCAATATTATTTCGTTCATCGATATTAAGAATCGAAAAGTGCAGGTGCTCGAAATCGCCCAACCGCTGCCAATCGATGTTGCTGTCGTCGAAGTTGTATGCAGGCATATTTATCTCCTCGTTGAATGTTCCTGAATCTCGTTGATTCGGCAAAGTTGGCTGACGACGGGGAAAGCCCCAGAGAAACGAATACTGCTCTAACGATGCTGGCGCAAAGTGCGTCGTGCAATCACCATGCGATGCACCTCGCTAGGGCCTTCATAAATCCGCATCAGGCGTAGCCGCTGGGCCATCAGCGCAAAGGGCATTTCGCGGGTCATGCCCATAGCGCCGAAACTTTGCATTGCCTGGTCGACCACCTCGCTCGCCATTTCCGTACCAAATACTTTGATCATTGACGCCTCAGTACGCACATCCTCGCCCCGATCCTGCTTCTGAGCAGCATCCATCACCATCAGCCGGGTCGCATGGATACGGGTTGCGGCATCTGCAATCCACCACTGGATTGCTTGTCGGTCGCTGAGTTTCTCGCCAAAGGTCTCGCGCTGTTGCGTATGCACGCACATCATTTCAAGTGCTCGCGAGGCGATACCGACGCACGCCGCGCCGATCTCCAGTCGCCGTACGGTGAGGCGTTTCTGCATTGGTGCAAAGCCCTCACCGATCGCCCCAAGCACCTGGCTGTGCGGTAAGCGCAAATCGTCCATCACCAACTCATAAGTACTGGCCCCAGCCAGCATCGGAATGCGCCGCTCGATGATGAATCCCGGCGTGTCCTTGTCGACGATAAAGGCGGTGATGCCGCCGCGCGCACCTTTGTCTGGATCGGTGACGGCCATCAGAATCACAAAGTCGGCGTCCGGCACCCGCGAGACCCAAATTTTACGGCCGTTGATAACCCACTCATCGCCTTCGCGAATGGCACGGGTCGTCATCTGCGCAGGGTCGGCACCCGCGCCTGGCTCGGAAATCGCGATGCCCGATTTCATCTCGCCTTGCGCATAAGGCACCATGTATCGCGCTTTCTGCTCCTCGGTCGCCACCGCCAACAGCATATGCAGGTTCGGCGAATCGGGCGGAAAAATGAATGGCGTGATGGTGTGTTTGAGGCGTTCCTGAATCGCCAGCATCACCGTCGAGGGCAAATTCATGCCGCCAATTTCTTCCGGCGCATCGAGTGCCCACAAACCGAGATCCTTGCACTGATCGAGTAACGGTTGATCTTCCTCTGGCGTCAGTTCGGCGCTTTCTCCCGCTGCTTCGCGCGCCAACACCGCACGCTCCAGCGGCATCAGTTCTCGCGCAACGAACTTCTCGACAACATCAATGAGCATTCGCTGTTGTTCGTCAAATTCGAATGTCATGTGCATCGTTCCGGAATCAGAATGGCAGTAGCGGGACAATAAATTCCGTGCTTCGCAGTCGTAAATAGTGCGTACGTATCAGGAGACGGAATGCTCAAGTCATCACCAGCGAGGCGCGTTTAACCAGACCAGAATCCTGCTCCGAAAATGCCCGATCGATAGCCTCCAGAGGATAGTCGACGACAACGTCGTCGAGCGGCAAGCGCTCGGCGTTGCGCGCGAGAAACTCAATCCCGCGTTGCAAACTGGCCGCATCGTAGGCACCAACGGCCTCGATGCGTTGGTTCTGTGCGACCAGACGACCCGGATCACATTCGAAATGGGTGCCGGTAAAAAACACGCCTATCTCTAGGTAGCGGCCGCCCCAGGCAAGCATGCGCAGGCCCTCATTAATGACCTCTACTGAGCCGACCAGCTCAACGACAACATCTGCACCGAGCCCGCCAGTCAAATCTTTCACTGCCGCGATGCGTTGTCTGGAATCGCCGAGCTCGCGAAAGTCGATGGTGTGATCGGCGCCCATCTGGCGTGCCAGTTGGAGACGGTCCTCGATCCCGTCGATAGCAATCACCATTTCTGCGCCGCGTTCTTTCGCGATTGCGCAGGCGTAAACGCCCAGTCCCCCACAGCCCTGAATGACCACGCGATCGCCCATCTCAACATTTACGCGCTCGAGCCCCATGATGACTTGTGCGAGTGCACAATTGGCACTCACGACCATCGTGTCGGTCACGTTCTCAGGTACTTTGAACAGAGCCTGGCGCGGGTGGAGGTAGAGGTAATCGGCAAACGTGCCGCGTGTGTAGGGCCACTCGTCGAGTTCGCCGCTGCGAATCTTGAAGCTCTCCATACACGCTTCGCTTATCCCGCGGGTACAGTTTCGGCAGCGTCCGCAGGGTTGGAAGTATTGAAAGGCGACCCGGTCGCCGGGTGCCAAGGGTGCGCCGTTCCAGTCGCTGGTCACGCCTTCGCCCAGCGCATGGACGCGCCCGGTCGCCTCGTGGCCGAGGATTCGGCCTTGCGGCGTAACGTGTTGGGCAAGGCGTCCGTCGCCACGCCACATGTGCAACTCTGAACCACAGATATTCGAGCGTGTAATACGTAACGTAACGCCGCCAGGTGCCGGTTCGGGTATTGGAAACTCAGCAATCTCGAAAGCACGGCCGGGCTCGAAAAAGAGCGCCGCGCGATTCACTTCTGACATCTGTTGTCCCTGTTGATGATGGTCCGGGGACAAACAAGCCGCACGCAGATGTCACTTCTGCACCTGCTGCGGCGCTACCGCTCACTGCCCGCCCCCCGGCAGCAAGCGATTCTGACTGAGACCTAGCCGGCAGAAGCCGGTCGCACGTCGTCTTCACTGCCCATCGTCGAATCGATCACCTCCGGGAGATGCGACAGACGGTGTTCGACTAAGGTGTCGCCGCCGCCGGTAACGAGTGAACGTGCAGTTTCCGGCGGTCGGCCTTTGAGTGCAGCAAGCTCCGCATACGAGCGCGGCGAGTTGGCTGCTACACGCTGGTAGTCTGGCAGACCATCCGCCTCGCGAAATTCCGGGATCACTTCCTCGGCGAAGATCTGCATGTTCTTCATAGCCATCCAGTTCGGCATTGGACCGAATGGTGCGCCGCCGCCGATGATGCCACCGGCACCTACTTCGTCGCAGTAGTTCCCGAGTTCGTTCTTCACCGTTTCGGGCGAACCGACAATGATGTAGCGATCGGCAACCAACTCGTCATAAGTTAAATCCGCCTGCGGTTTGACTTTGCCCTGCTTCAACAAGCCGACGAAATTGCGGAACGATTTGGTCGACATGTAACCAGGCGGGAAAAAGAACTGATCAGGAATCTTGAGGCCGGTGTTAAATACCCATGACAAATGCGCTTTGGCCTCACGGTGCGCCTGCTCATCGGTCTCCGCGACGTAAGTGGGGACACAAGCGTTGAACATGCTTTTAGGTGCGTCATAGCCAAGCCGTTTGCATTCCTCACGTAAGCCGTCAAATGCCATTTTGGTAAACCACAACGGAGCAAACACCATCATGTAGGTGTATTTGTGCTTGGCAATGAATTGCAGCGTTTCGAGCGACCCTTGGCCCGGGATCCAGATCGGCGGATGCGGATCCTGAATCGGCCGCGGAATCGGATTGACGTTCGGGATGTAGAAATGATCGCCTTGCCAGGTAAACGGCCCGTCATCAGTCCACGCTTTGATAATTAAATCGTGCGCTTCGTTGAAGCGTTCTACGGAATCTGCCGGTGTGACACCGTTATTGAAATACTCGCAACCGATACCACGCACGAATCCGGAAATAATTCGTCCGCCTGAAATCACATCCAGCATGGCGATTTCTTCGGCGACGCGTAGTGGATTACCGTGCAGTGGGATAGCGTTGCCGATAACACCAATCGGTATATGTTCGGTCCGCTGCACCAACATTGCTGCGATGATATTGGGCGAGGGCATGGTGCCGTAGAAGTTCGCGTGGTGTTCATTCACTGCGACGCCGTCGTAGCCAAAGGTTTCGGCGCCCGCGAGTTGATCGATGTATTCGTTGTAGAGCACGCGCCCGCGGTGAGGATCGTAGTGCTTGTTCGATAGCGATACCCAGGTTGATTCAATTTCCGCTGCCGGTGGAATATGCGGATACGGCATGAGGTTGAAGATGTAGAAGCGCAATTTGTTCATTTCGAGGCCTCCTTAATAAAGGCGATCAACGTGTCGGCCAGTTCGCGTGGACGTTCGAGCAAAGGCTCGTGGCCGGTGCCAGCAAGGCGGGTGAGCTTACAGTTCGGCAGGACGGCTGCGAATTTGTCTGACATCGCATTGGGCACAAGCCGATCTTCCTCAGCACCAATGACCTGAGTCGGACAGGTCAAACGTTGTAACCGCCGCTCCAGCGCAAGGTTGTAGCGCGGTGCCCACATCAAACGTGCAGCCGCCGAAAACTCGGAGTACATATGAATGCCTTCATCGAAATCGTCATCATCCGGCAGCCATTGCGTCATCACCTCTTTGTCCTTGAACAAACGGTCCATCAAATCTGCTGGGGTGAGCTGAAATATATCGACACCGGGATCATCATCCACACGCAGCCCAACAGGGGTAATCAATGAGAGCGATTTGAGGCGTCGTGGATAGTAGGCAGCAAATTCCGATGCGGCCCAGCCACCCATTGAGAACCCGATCAGGTGAATTTTTTCAATGCCGAGTTGATCGAACAACTGGTCATAGAGAATGGTGAGGTCATCAAAGCTGCGCACCCAGGCTGGCATCGGGGTTTCCCCGAAGCCGGGCGATTCAGGCGTGATGAAATCGAGCTTCTCAGCAAGCATGGCGTAGAAAGGAATCCACATGCGGGTAAATCCAGCGCCATGAAACAGCACCGTCGCCTCACCACTCCCTTCACGTCGATAAGCGACAGGTAATCCCATTACCTCTTCGAATCGAGGTTCGGTGTAGTACTTAGGGGGTTTGGGCACGTCGATTTTTTCGACGACATCGATATAACTCATACGGGCTGGCCTCGTTTTTTACCGTCTTCTTGTCTCGATTCTAGGATATACGCAGGTAGATTGCAGGTGCCAGCGAGTTTGCCAGCGAGGACGTTAATGAGGCCCCGCACTGCCACTGAATGGTGGGTTTGCCCAGTCGCCAACAAGCTCGGCAATTGACCCTATACTCAGTCTATTAGGGGAAATGACATGGAACAAAGCAATGAGTATTCCTGAGTACGGCGAACTGGATGGCCTGGCAATGGCCGCCCTGGTCAACGCAGGCGAAGTTTCGGCGCTCGAGTTGGTCGAAGAAGCGATTCGGCGCATCGAAATGTTGAACCCGCAATTAAATGCGGTGACCTACCCAATGTTCGACCTGGCCCGAACCGCAGCCGAGCAACCGGCAGCAGGCACCTTCGCCGGGGTACCGTTCGTGCTCAAAGACATGACCGCTCAATACGCGGGAACCCCCACCACCCACGGCAGTCGCTTGTTCGCCAATGTCCCGAACAGTAGTTATGACAGTGAAATCGTTAAGCGCTTTAAGCGTGCTGGGCTGCTGTGTGTGGGCAAAACCAATACGCCGGAACTCGCGCTTGCAGGGACAACTGAGCCCCTGCTGCGCGGAGCAACGCACAACCCGTGGGATCTCGGTTGCACGACAGGCGGCTCCAGCGGTGGCAGTGCAGCAGCGGTCGCAGCCCGCATCGTACCTATCGGCCACGGCGGCGATGGTGGTGGCTCACTCAGAATGCCGGCTTCGTGTTGCGGACTGGTTGGCGTTAAACCGTCCCGTATGCGCACACCACACGGCCCGGATCTGAGCGCGGTATGGGAGTCATGCTGCGGCGAGTTCGTCATGAGTCGTAGCGTTCGCGACAGTGCCTGGCTGCTCGATGAGGTCGCAGGCCAGGATGTCGGTGCGTTCTATTCCGCCCCGGCGCAAGAACGCCCGTTTCGGGACGAGATAGAGCGCGGTCCGGGGCGCCTTAGAATCGCGTGGTCTGCACGCGGGCCGGACAACATTGCAACGCACCCCGATTGCGTTGCAGCGGTCGAGCACGCAGCCAAGCTGTGCGCTGATCTGGGCCACGACGTAGAAGAGAATTGTCCGCACTTGGACGACGAACTAAACGCCAGTTTCGCCGAAGCCTTTCTTGGCGCCATTGCCATCGAAACCGCACGCGATGCCGACGAAATGGCCGAGTTGATTGGACGGCCGGCGACGCCGGACGATATCGAACCGGCCAACTGGTCGTTCATCGAGCATGGCCGCAGCTTCTCCGGAGTCGATGCCGTGCGGTTCCGCCGTATATTGCACCGTATCGCACGCGCGGTCGGCCCGTTCTTTGAAGATTACGACGTGTACATTTCACCTACGCTCGCAAAACCGCCGGTACCACTCGGCGTCATCGATACAACCTGCGCCGACTGGAGTGAGTTTTTTGGCGCTATGTTCGAGTTCATGCCGTTTACCAGTTTGTTCAACGTAACCGGCGCTGCGGGTGTGTCCCTGCCGCTGTGGTGGAACGCGCAAGGCCTGCCAATTGGTTGTCAGTTCATCTCACGTATGGGACGAGACGGATTGATACTGGCGCTGGCGGCGCAGATTGAGCGTGCCGCGCCGTGGTCTCACCGGCGCCCCGCTGTCTCAGCATAAGGCTCTGGCGCAGTTCGATTTACGCATTGCGCACTCGCTTGCTGGTTGAGTCACGTCACGTTGGCATCCCGCGCATCCGCACAGCCCAGGCGCGTTAACGAGATTCGTCATCGCACAGTGCAGCATCATCGCCACGCTCAACTTCAACAAGTCGCGCGAGCGGGGTTTCGTGTGTTGGCGAAGTGGCCATGTTCAGACTGAACAGATGAACAAACCCATCGGGGAGTGAAGAGGAGAACAAGAGGTCAGCGCGCAGGCCGGCGTTGTCGCGTTTGACCTGCGCGGCGTCGAACGGTGCAAAGATATTGTCCTCGCGGCGTACGAGGACGTAACGAACACACGGCGCGAGTTGTCGGAGCAGCACTGCCGGCGATTCCAGCAAGCGGTTGGACTCGGCAACTTTCTCGCGACTGGTGCTACTCAGAATCAGGTTGTTCGCGATCACCGAACACTCGGTATGGTAGCGGATGTAGTGGCCGTCGTTATGACTCGCGAGAACAATACCCGGCCGCTGCTGGCATGCCTGGGCGAGCGGATCGTACATCGTGCGCGTTAAAACATAGTCGTAGTCGAATGCAGGCAGCGGAACGCGGGCGAGGCCCGGCAACGATGGCACTTGCGCAATCAATGCGAGCGCGAGCGCGACGCTGCTGCCCACGCGCTTGCGCGCCGGCCGCAACATTCTCCCAAGCCAGAACAGAATCGGTACAGACAATACAAAAGAACCGTACGGATGAAAGCGATGCTGGGCGGCAAACATCGCCAGACCTAACAACCCGTAAGTGCACAGCACGCTAACGCGTAAATCTTCACTGCGTATGAGAGCGACCAACATGCCAAAAGCGACCACAGGCATGACAATGATCAGCGCCGAGTAGTCGCGCATAAGTGTGAGTAGCGACGCAGGGTTGAGACTGAAAGCACGCCACCAACTGCGCGCCTCAGGCATCATCTGCAGTTCTTCAAGATCCAGCGCGACAAATCCCAGACCGCTGCGGATTTCACCGAGCATCGGCGCGGCGAGCATCACGGCAATAACCCCAATGGCAGCAGCACTCAGCGGCGTGGGTCGTAGCCGACTCAGGAAAAAAATCATGGTCGCGGTACAAAACGCCACGTAGACGTGGAACCACGACAACAACTCGTAGGCGAAGTAACCGCGCCACAACGGCAGCGACGGCAACGCCGCTACCAGCTGGCCCACGAGGACGCTCACGGCAAGCCAACGTAACGCAGTTGGCGTCCCGACCGCTCCAGTGGCGTCAACCCACGCAGCCGGTGACCGCAGCAATCCCGCCAACCAGTATCGACCGAGCGCCAGCAACAGCCCGAGCTGCAGAATGAACAGGCCATTGTGAATGACAGTCACTGCGCCGAGTAATCCGCCCAGAGCGATGCAACGCGAGCGAGACGCCGGTCTGGCAGCCCATCGCAGTCCGCCCAGCAGACACAACAGCACCACAGATAATTCGGCGAAATGATGATCCACCCGACCCAGCCCGTGGATCTCCTGAGTCAGTGGCGACATGGCGAAGCACAGCATCGCAGCGGCGCACAACAACAAGTTCATGCCGAGGCTGCGGACGATGCACAGCACCAGTGCGGCGTTCAGCAGCGACCATAAAGGCGGCAAATAGACCAATACACGCAACGGTTCGCTCGCTGCGCCGAGCGCCACGCCGGCACTGACCAGGAGGGCCATCAACATGTCGAAACCCCACGGCCACGGCACCCAGGCCCCGGCAGGTGCTTCTATGTGCGGGTCGAATTGTTGAAGGAGAAACGGATTGGCCAGCGCATCAAGAATTCTCCGCGCGTGATAGAACGAATCATGTCCGGTGAGTAAGACGTCGCCGTCGACAAAGACCGCCGGCGCCCAAGTCAGCGCGGCGAGTAGCGCGAAGCTGGAGCCAGCCAGCCAGATTGCGGCGAGGCGGAAGCCGATCGACATCGAATGTCAGGGTTTGGAGGCGAACACGGCGTATTGCGCACCGAGCGGCACCCGTTCGAGATAACGTTCCAGCGGGCGTAATGCCGCCAACGCGCGCGGAAACCAAAACAGAAACGCCCGGTGCTCCAGGTGCCAGCCAACTGTCCGCAGGCGACGCGCAGTTTCGCTCGGGTAGAGCGGTATGGCGTCACGGTCAAAAGGGATTCGCGACATGACCCAACGCGTGCCCGGATTAAGCGGGTTGTTCTCAAACACGGCAACAATGCCGCCGCTTCGTAGCGACCGGTAAAGCGATCCCAACACCCCGTCACGCTCAGGCGGCGGTACATGGTGGAGCACACCATTGACGTGCACGAGATCGGCGCTGCGCAGCTGTAAGTCCCCGTCGGCGAGATGGGAAAAAGTAACCTGCTCATTACGTGGATGGCTGCGTGCGCGCTCGATTGAAGCGAGCGACACATCAACACCAACGATGTGAGCGTTCGGGAACGCCAAAGCTAATGCGAGCGTGCCTTCTCCGGTCCCGCAACCGTAATCGATGATCGTTGTCGCCGGGTGCGGTTGGTTTGCACGCCACCATTGGGCCAGATGGTGCGCCCGACCGGCGGCGAAATAGGCACGCGATTCTCCCGTTGCTGCCAATCCGCGCATGCAGTCGCTGTCGTAACTGTCCGCGAACTGGTCGAACTGCGCGGCAACTGAGCCCGCTCGTTCACCGTGCCGCAGGTGCACCCGGTCGGGCGGTGCCAGCGGCGCGTCGACGGCGCGCTGGGCGACGATGAGTTCCATCATCTCAAGCAGCAATGAAGTCAGAGATAGCATCGCGGCCAACACGATGAGCAGCGACGACAGTACCGAACGTGACCAATGCATAGAAACGAGCCCGGTCGTTAGGTACTCCTGCACGCCGGGCCAGACCAAGCTAACAGCGACGAGTACAACAATGCCGGGCGCCACCCACCGCAAGGGCGCGTGGAATAACCGACGTAGACTGAGCGCTATAGGTCGCCCCGCGACCTCGCGGCGTTGGGCCACTTCGATGATGCGATCGGCTACGACAGCAACGCAGACCGTGAATGCCGCCACCGTGATCAGCAAGGAAGCGAGCAGAATGCGATAGATCATCCATTCCTCGAAATAGCCGTCGCGCACCCACAGCCAAGCCGGTGTCGCTGCAACCAACAGACCGAGCGTGCCAATCGCCCCCGCCCCCATGAGCAGCGGCGGCGATGGTCGATAGCACATCGCCGCGCGCACAATAGTGACCAGAAATCGCCACCCGTCCCGCACCACCGAAAGTTTCGACTGACCGACTCGCTCAGCATAGGGGATGGGCACTTCGATCAATTTCAGACGTCCTTCGAGCAACGCTCTGGCACTCATGGCCGGCGTGAAATGGAGGCCATCAGGTAGCGGATATAGATGCTCCAGTGCGCTGCGACGAATCACGCGCATGCCACTCGCGGTGTCGCCCACCTGGCGGTCGCTGAGCAATCCGAGCATCCAGGCGAATAACGTATTACCGAATCGCCGCAGGCGTGGCATTTCGCTGTCGCTACCCATCCGCGACCCGAGCACTACGGCGGCCTGCTGATCGTCGAGTGCGGACACGAGACGCGCTAATTCGCGAGGGTCGCAGGTGCCATCTGCGTCAAGAAACGAGACGAGCGTGTTCGGCAGGTGTGCAAAACCACATTTGAGCGCCGCGCCGTAGCCCCGGTTGCGTTCGAAAACGAGCACATCTACATCCGCAAAGCCGCTGGCAATCTGCTCGGTCGCGTCGCTGGAGCCGTCACTGACTACGACAATGTCGAGCGCGTCGATGGCGCAGTTCGAGACGACGTACTCGCGCGCCTCAAGGCAACGCCGCAGCGTGTCGCCCAGGGCATCCTCTTCGTTAAGAGCGGGAATGACGACTGTTAGACGGCGTTGATCGGTCATGGCTGTGCACGTCGACGCCGATACGGGCAGTCGCGAATGCCACGGTTCGGACACGGGCGCATCGGGACACTAAGAACGTCGGTGCGCGTGTTCATTGTGAAATCAGTTCCAACTTCGAAGAGTGGGTGCGGATTTTAGACGTGTCGTGCAGGTTGATAGTGCGCAGTCCGAATGACGTGATAGCTCGCCTGCGTCTGAGTGCCCGCCATCACTTCGCCGCGTGGTAGATCGCCCTGGCGCTATAAGGGAATTCGACCAGAGCGGTGTTCAGAGCTGTGCGATTAAATGTCCAGTATTGGCGAATTTCCGCAATCAGGCCTGCCTCGAAACGATAGTGTTCGGAACCGCGCACTGTAAACTCACCTTCGCCGCTGATACCCGTCATAGTCCATTCAATCGCCGCCACGTCGCCCTCAGATATGCAGGTATCGACATACCAGTGTGCTTGCTGCCATCGGTCGCGTATTTCGTTCCAGAACGCACCAATAGTGGCCGCGCCCTGAACAGGTTTGTGATTGGTGTCGTAGACAATCGCGTCGGCAGTAAAGTGGTCGGCGATATCGTTCGCGGTGCCCACCGAACAAGCCTGGAAGTAAGCGTCGATGCGTTCTCGGTTATTCATGATGATCTTTACCGGGTTGTTCTGATGGCCGCCGGAGCGGGACCTCGTCAGCGATTGCGCAAGCATACGAAATAGCCGGAAGTGCGCACCGCGCGATGCGAGCCGACGGCGGCTCACGCGGCGAGATTAGCACAGCCCCGGAGCTGCGAGGCGCGACGAATCAATCCTCCAGGATTGTCGACGCCGGTGAAGTATTAACCATCGCGACCGGCGTGCGGCGAATGTGCCGCTGCGCGATTCTCATTTGGCGGTGATGAGTAGCCGGTCCGTTGGATACATCGCCATACATCCAGCCAGCTCGGCGACTGAGATTGGCCAAGCCATCGCGACCCGTAACGGTTTATTTCCGGCTTCGCTTCTGCCTAAATACACGCGCGGATGCCAGAGCGCCGCGACCATCTGCCGCGCTCGAGCGGCACCGGAATAACAGGACGCCACTAGCGGCATTCTTTGCCGCTCAAATTCGTTACGGGATAATAGTCATGACACCAGCAGCTTCGCAGGACTCGGCAGCATCAACCGTTGATGTTGTCATCGTTGGAGCCGGTTTCGCCGGTATGTACCTTATTCACAAACTCCGTAAAGAAGGGTTTTCTGTGCGTGCCTTCGAAGGGGGCAGCGGCGTCGGTGGAACGTGGTACTGGAATCGCTATCCGGGCTGCCGCGTTGATGTGGTGAGCATGGAATATTCCTATCAATTCTCTGAAGAACTGCAACAGGAATGGGAATGGAGTGAAAAATACGCCACCCAGCCGGAGCTGCTCGCCTACGCCAACCACGTCGCCGATCGCTTTGATTTACGCAAGGACATTCAGTTCCACACCCGTGTGACGGCAGCGAGCTATGCCGAGGATAGTGGCCGCTGGATGGTCCGCACGGACAAAGGCGATAGCATTTCCGCTCAGTTCTTCATCCTCGCAACAGGCACCCTCTCAACCACCAACCTGCCAGCCTTCCCCGGCCTCGACAGTTTTGAAGGGCCGACGTATCACACCGGCCAGTGGCCCCATGAACCGGTCGATTTCACCGGCAAACGCGTTGGCATCATTGGCACCGGTTCGTCGTCTTGCCAATCCATCCCCCACCTGGCCGAGCAGGCTGAACATTTGACGATTTTCCAGCGCACCGCGAACTACGTTATCCCGGCACATAACGAACCGGTTGCGGCCGAGGAGATTCAAAAGATCAAGGCGAACTACAACGAGTTTCGGCAACGCAACCAGCAGTACCCGTTTGCGTTTTTTTATGAAACGACGAATAAAACCGCGCAAGAAGTCTCAGACGAAGAGCGCGAGCGCGAATACGAAGCGGCCTGGCAGCGCGGCGGGTTGATGTTTCTCGGTACGTTTACGGATTTGATCACCAACCACGATTCGAATGTGACGGCGCAAGCGTTCTTTCGACGCAAGCTGGCCGAGATCGTCCAGGATCCGGAAACTGCCAAGACACTTATGCCCGATTTCGCGATCGGTTGTAAACGGCTCATCGTGGGTACCGATTACTACGAGACCTACAATCGTAAAAACGTCACCCTAGTGAGCGTGAAAGACAATCCGATTGAAAACATCACACCGAACGGCATTGTCGTTAATGGCACCGAACATGAGTTCGACGCGATCGTGTACGCGACCGGGTTCGATGCCATTAGCGGACCGATAACGAGTATCGATATTAAAGGCCGCGAGGGTCGTTCCATACGCGACAAATGGGCGGACGGGGCGCGCTGTTATCTGGGCCTCATGGCAGCTGGCTTCCCGAATTTGTTCACCATTACCGGCCCTGGTAGCCCGTCGGTACTGAGCAACATGATCAAATCGATTGAACAACATGTTGAGTTTGTCAGCGACTGTATCGTCGACCTGCGCGACAAAGGCCATACGGTCATCGAAGCAGACGCCGACGCCGAGGAGGCGTGGCGCGCGCATGTCGATGAAATCGCGGAACAAACGCTCTACAAATCGTGTAACTCGTGGTACCTCGGATCCAACATCCCCGGAAAGCCCCGTGTATTCACGACCTATATCGGCTGGCCTCAGTATGCGACCGAAATCGAGCAGGTCGTTGCCGACAATTACCCAGGCTTTATCGTCGACAAGCCCGCACTAGCGGAAAACGCGTAGACCCGCTGGAAGCTGCGCGGCCAGGCGGCGATACGGTATCCTGCGGGAGCCCACAGCGCCTTTCGCCGTCGTGGAGCATCGCGCCAATGGGAGCCCGACATGCATAAACAAGATCTTACTTTTGACAGCAATGGCACCACGCTTTGTGGCTGGTTGGCGCGACCAAGCGACAGCGACAAGCCAGCGCCGCTGATCATTCTCGCGCACGGTCTTAGCGGCATCATCGATCTCGATCTGGCGGACTACGCAGCGCATTTTGTCGCCGCCGGGTACGCCTGCCTCGCCTATGATCATCGCAATTGGGGCCGCAGTGGTGGCTGGCCGCGCTCAGAGACCGACCCCTGGCAACAGGTAAACGACATGCGCGAGGCGATTTCTTACGCGCGTACTTTGCCGGGCATCGACGCTGAACGCATCGGTTTGTGGGGTACGAGTTATGCCGGTGGTCATGTGCTGACGGTCAGCGCCCTCGATAAGCGGGTGAAATGCGTTGTCTCGCAGGTTCCGCTGATTAGCGGTTCGCGCACGTTTAATACCTGGGTTCCGGCGGACAAGCAGGCCGGCTTCCTCGAAAAACTCAATGCCGACCGCGACGCGCGACGACGCGGCGAGCCCCCTGCTACGACCAAGGCAGCCAACGACGGCTCCGAGACCGCTGAATGGATTGCTAATAAGGATGTCGATGGACGCTACGTGAATGAATTGACGGTTCGGTCCTTTGACTACTTGCGCACTTACGAGCCCCTGTCTTTCGTCGCAGACATCGCACCGACGCCGTTACTGCTGGTTATCGCCGCCAACGACACCACGACGCCGACCGCGTGGCAGCACGAAGCTTTCGCAGCGATGGGTGAGCCGAAGAAACTGTGTTCGATTGAATGCCGGCACTACGATGTCTATATGGGTGACCTCGGCAAAGCTGCGAGCACGGCGTGCGACTGGTACCGCGAACATCTATGAGATCGGGCAACGCGCAGTTGATAGTCCGATTGATCTCCGATGACCTGCAGCCGATGCGACCAACAGCTGCAACGAAACGTGATTTTCGACGATGAGTAGCCCGCTATCGCGTGTGCTGATTACTGGCGGCACCCGCGGCATCGGCTTCGCCACCGCCGAACACTTCGCAGCGCGCGGATCCGAGGTTCTGCTCAATTATCATCGCGACGATGTCCAGGCCGAGCAGGCGCGCGCAGCGCTGACGAGCTCAGACGCTGTGGCACGTGTGTTGCGCGCAGACGTCGGCGACGCGGCCTCTGTTGACCAAATGTTCGACACCCTGGACGGGCTCGAGCTCAACGTGCTGATTGTCAACGCCGCAGCGACCGCCTTTAAACCGCTGCTCGAAACGGGCCGGCATAATCTCGGCAAAACGTTTGACATCACCGTCTCCGGTTTCGTCCATCTGGTGCAACGCGCAGTCGCTGTCATGCCAGACGGTAGCAGTATTGTGGCGGTGTCTGGCTTCGACGCCATTCGTGCACTGGAACTCCACGGCACGCTCGGTGCCGCCAAAGCGGCAATGGAAACCCTGGTGCGTTATTTCGCCGTTGAACTTGCCTCGCGCAATATTCGTGTCAACGGCGTCAGTCCCGGGTTTATCGACACCAAGTCGGCGCAGATTTACGCCGACAAAGCGGGCCACGATTCTCCGCAGAGCGAATGGGCCAGGCAGCCCCCGCTAGGCCGCCTCGGCACCAGCGCGGAAGTCGCTGCAGTGATTGGCTTCCTGGCCAGCAGCGAGGCCTCCTATGTAACCGGCCAAACCCTCGTGGTTGACGGTGGATTAACGCTGCGCTGAGCGCGATTTTGCGAATGCGACTGGCTGCCTGTATTTTCAACTCGCGCGCACCAGACCAACCCAGAACATGGAACCCTGGCCATGTGTGATACTCGTACAGGAAGGCATGATAAATACCGCTCCATCGATGCTTTAAGGACCACACCATGAAAAAATGCCTGCTAGTGCTGCTGAACGGGCTCCTCGTCACGTTCATTTCGCCGACCTTCGCCGCCGACAACGATCCGAATCTGTTTCTGATCAAAGCTCGCCAGGGTGAAATGGAAGTCCGCGGTTATAGTGCCGCGCCACTGTTCGAGATGGCTAAAGGCAAGATGCCGTACGACGCAGAGCTGGCCGGGAAACTAGCCAATAACCTCAAGGTGCTGCTGCAACTGGATATTGGCGGCGCCTGGGCAGCCGGCACTGGTAAAGACAAATACCCGGGTAAAACCCACGCCTTACCCGAGATTTGGAGCACATATCCCAAAGTCGCGGAGCACGGCAAGACTTATAAGGAAGCCGTCAACGAATTGGCAGCCGTCGCGGGCACGGGGCTTGAGCCGCTACGCGAGAAGATCGGCGCGCTGGGAAAATCCTGCAAAGGTTGTCACGACGACTTCCGCGAAAAAGAATAACGAGTCGCTCAGCTTGGGCCAGCTCAAGCGAGAAAAAATCTGGGACCCGGTGACCCGCTTGTGGCACTGGGTGCTGGTGGCTGCCGTCGGATGCGGATGGTCATTCGGGCAGTACATGTCGTTTCGTAACGTGCAGTGGCATTTCTATTGCGGCTACACCATTCTCGCGCTCATCGTTTTTCGACTGGTGTGGGGCATGCTGGGTCCGGCGCCGATTCGCCTGCGCGCATTAATACCCACACCGAAGAACCTCTACACCTATATCCTCACCCTCGGCAGACGCGAACCCAGCGGTACGCGCGGCCACAATCCGCTCGGCGCACTGTCGGTGCTTGCGATGCTGGTTCTTCTCAGCGCCCAGGCGAGCATCGGCTTGTTCATCGTCTCTGACGACTTTTTCGAATACGGCCCACTCTCGCATCTGGTCTCAGATGCCGTGAGCAATCGCCTCACCTGGTGGCACAAACTATTGGCGAAATTGATTCTCGCAGTTGTGGTGTTGCACGTGTGTGCTATCGCGTTCTATCTATTATGGAAGCGCGAGAATCTGGTTACGCCCATGTTCAGCGGCTGGAAATCCGTCAAAGCATCGACGGAGCCGGGCCAGGAATAGTTCGTTACAAAGCCGCCTGATACGCTTGCACGGCGCAGTCGTTCATGCGGCTGACGCCGGCTCAACTTAAGCTATTAATCACTCCCGGGAGACACTATGGGTACGGTACTCATCACTGGCGCCAATCGTGGCATCGGTCTGGAACTCGTGCGTTGTTACGCGAGCCTTGGCGACACAGTCGTGGCGTGCTGCAGAGCACCTGAATCTGCGCACGAATTGAACGAGATTGCAGCAGCCCATACGAGCGTGCGAGTCGAGCAACTTAAGGTCACGGAGCCCGCGAGCCTGGCGGGTCTGAAATCGCGCCTCGGTGAGCAAACCATCGATATCCTGCTTAACAACGCCGGTGCGCCGGGTCCGTTTCTGGACAAAGAACCGCAGGGCGCGCTTGACTTCGAAGCCTGGCACGACACGTTCGCCGTCAATACGCTGGCACCCTTGCATGTGCTGCGCCAGTTGCGCAGCAACCTGGCCCGCGACGGCGGCGGCAAAGCCATTACGGTGAGCAGCCAAATGGGCGCGATCTCTTTTGAAATGCCGAACACCATGTATGCCTATTGCGCCTCGAAAGCCGCGCTGAACAAGGTCATGCACATGGCCGCCGACGACTTTCGCACAGACAGTATCGCAGTCCACCTACTCCACCCCGGCTGGGTCCAGACCGACATGGGTGGTGCTAATGCCGACATCACTGCTGCGCAAAGTGCTGCGGGTATCGTCAAGGTTATCGCAGGCCTTGGGCTGGATGACGCGCCGAGTTTCATGACGTGGAACGGCGAACCGCATGCCTGGTGAGACACGCAGCGGGAGGCGGGGCAACGCCTCTTTTCCTACTCCCCTGTCCTCGCCCACACGCGCGCTCTCGCCTAGCCGCAATTAGTCGTTCAGACCGGAGCCAACATGCCCCTGCATCCCTTAGCCGGAAAGCCCGCGCCGCAATCCATTCTCGCGAATATTCCGCGCCTCATCGGCGAATACTATTCGCTGATCCCGGACTCATCACTGGCATCTCAACAGGTCAGCTTTGGCACCTCCGGTCATCGTGGCAGCGCTGCCACACTTAGCTTCAATGAACGCCACATCCTCGCCATCTCACAGGCGGTTTGTGACTACCGCGTGCACACAGGAGTCGATGGCCCATTGTTTCTTGGCATCGATACGCATGCCTTGTCTGAGCCGGCGCGAGTCAGCGCCATTGAAGTTTTCGCCGCCAATGGTGTCGAGCTCATGCTCGACCACGCGGATGGCTACACGCCGACGCCGGTGATCTCGCATGCCATTTTGTGCCACAACCGTGACCGACAACGTGGCCTGGCCGACGGCGTAGTCATCACGCCTTCGCACAATCCACCTGAGGATGGTGGGTACAAGTACAACGCTGTCAGTGGTGGCCCGGCCGACACAGTGGCAACGACTTGGATTGAAGACCGTGCCAATGCGCTGCTTGATAACTTTGATTCAATACGGCGCTGGCCGTGGGCGCGTGCGATCGCTGCCGGTCACGTGCGTCGCTTTGACTACGTCTCTGCGTACGTCGCAGATCTCGATGCAGCGGTCGATATGGCGAGTATTCGAGACTCCGGTATTCGCATTGGCGTTGATCCGCTGGGCGGTGCAGCTATCGATTACTGGGGCGAGATTGCCGAGCGTCATGGCATCGAACTTGACGTGGTTAACAACGCCGTCGACCCCTCGTTTCGTTTTATGAACGTCGACAAAGATGGCAAGATTCGCATGGACTGCTCGTCACCTGCAGCCATGGCGGGTCTGGTCGGGCTGAAGGACCGCTACGACATCGCCTTTGCAAATGACGCCGATGTCGATCGCCACGGTATCGTGACACCCACTGGCGGACTGATGAATCCGAACCACTACCTGTCAGTCGCCATTGCATGGCTGTTCGAACACCGACCCGATTGGCCGGTCGATGCAGGCATCGGAAAAACGCTCGTAACCAGCTCGATGGTGGACCGCATCGCGGCCAGCATCGGACGTCCTCTGGCCGAGGTGCCGGTCGGATTTAAATGGTTTGTCGATGGCCTGCTGGATGGCTCGCATGGCTTCGGCGGGGAAGAAAGTGCGGGCGCATCTTTTCTGCGTCGCAACGGCCAGGTTTGGACGACTGACAAGGACGGCATCATTCTCGGCTTGCTCGCGGCAGAAATATGCGCGACAAGCGGCCGCGATCCCTCGCGCCATTACGCGGATCTTACAGAACGATTTGGCGCGCCGATTTATGAGCGGATCCAGGCGCCAGCCAACCCCGCACAGAAATCGTTACTGAAGAAACTTTCGCCTGAACAAGTGAGCGCTACAGAACTCGCCGGTGAACCCATCGAGGCACGCCTGACCAGAGCACCCGCAAACAATACAGCGTTCGGCGGGCTAAAAGTCGTGACTGAGAACGGCTGGTTTGCCGCCCGCCCGTCCGGGACCGAAGATATTTACAAGATCTACGCCGAAAGCTTCAAAGGTATCGACCATTTACGTGCGATTCAGCACGAGGCCCGCGAAATTGTCGCCGACGCGTTAGCGTAAGAGCGCTAGCTCAGGTCGCCTGTCGATGGAACGATCGCCAAAGACGTCCGGGCGGGATGAAGTTGTTGCGTGGCTATCTGGCAATTCCAGCTTTTCAGTCAGCGGGAATCCGCTAGAAGAATAAAAATGCCGCGAATTGAAACAGTGTCGTGTTGCTGGCGCTGCCACCATTAACCTCTTCCCAAGCTGACTCGGGTCGGGCAAACGCGAACACTGCAGTCATCCAGAGCTTGTCACTCGCGGCAAAGTCCGCATACACGTTTACTTCGTCGGCAAAGCGATCGGACACCACGGGTGTCCCGTATACATTTCGCTCATCAAGTCTGAAGTCGTAGTAAATGACCCCGACCGACAACCGCTCGGTAGGCTGCAGGTTGAACTTGACCATCTGGGTTTTCTGGTTGGAGTTGAACAGGAGATACTCACCGACAATCTCCCCCATCGTATGATTGCCCCACCCGCGACTGGTGCCGTAGAACATCGGGTCCCAATTTTCATCGTCGTTATCGGTGACATCTTCGTCACCGCTGAAAAACGCGTACTTGTACGTTAGCGCCGGGTGCCACCGAATGTCTGCCAAAGTATAAGTAAGCTCGGCGTACCAGGCTGAGGCGTCCTTATCTGCGCGGTCACCGCCGGTCTCGACGCCGTACTCGAAAGCAAGAGAAAGATTCGGTAGCCCAACACGAGTCAACGGTGAACCCTGGCCACGAACGCTATAAACATTCAAACCTTTGCGACTATCGAAATTCGTGAACCCGGTCCCCGCATCGGAATTCGCGACATTCATATAGGTCGCTCCCACAGTGCCTAAGGTTTCGTCGCTGAATTCGACGTTAATGCCGGAAAGTTCTGTATTGGCATAGTCATCATCGGCTTTGAGGTAGAACAAATCCGCGCGAATCGGCTTGGTATTGATGCGAACAATCGCAGTTTTATCAAACGACTGGTGCGGTGCTGTCCAATAGGCGCCAAAGCGACCATCGAACTCGCCGTCGTAGATCAGAAAGCCGTCGCCGATCACGAATTCTTGCTCACCCACAGAGATGTCGAGCGCGTTGTCGCCAAGACTTTCGAACAGCGAACCCGACTTCCAACCGATGTACGCTTGCTCGGACTTGAAACCCTCGCTGTCTCCCATCGATAGACCGGCGATATCGTCACCATAAGTTCCGGTCGCGGCCCAGCTCACCCCACCGTACAACTCGCCTGTCGCTGCCGACCGATAAGAAGCGTTCAGGATTGGCTTGAAGAAGCCGTCGAAAAACGTCTTGTCTTGTTCCGCGTCACCAAAATAATTGAGGTTCTGGATCGCGAATCCCGCTGTCCCGGTCTGAAGGGAGAGTCCCGCGCGCAGCCCGCCTTCATCCACAAGACTAAACTCAGCGTGTGCCAGAACTGGCGAAAGAACACCGATTAGGATCCAAATGTGGAAGGGCGTGCGCCTCATCATCGTGTCGCTTGCTATTAACTCGATGGCAATTATCAAGCGGAAAGTATGCTGTCACAATGACATTGATCCGTATTATTCTGCCAACTCAATCTCCTCCGGGAATTCACCATGAACGACGAGCCCGAGTGCGCACTCCCTAAGCTGTCTCAACTCCCGCCTGGTCAACGAAGGCGACGCTTCGTGATCGTCGTAAGCCCAAGTCCTGACCCACTTGAGTTCATCGGGCCGCTGAACGTGCTGCTTATGGCCAATTTCGTTTTCGAGAATTCGGGCCGAAGTGATTTCGGATATGACATCGAACTGGTCGCAAGCCAAGCGGGCGTTGTCTATAAGAACGCGGGACTTAGTCTCAGTGTAGACAAACCATTCAGCCGCTTACGCGGAAAAATAGACACGCTGTTAGTCGCGCCGATGAACTGGCATGAACTCTTCAATTCGAGTAGTCGCTACTTGAATTGGTTGCGCGCAACGAGCGCAAAGGTGCGCCGCATCGGGTCAATATGCTCGGCTGCCTACATCCTTGCGGAAGCCGGCATTCTTGACGGCCGCCGCGCGACGACTCACTGGGAGCTGCTTGCCGACTTTCGCACCCGTTACCCAAGCATTCAGCTAGAAGGTTCGCCGCTCTATGTAAAAGATGGCAATGTCTACACATCGGCTGGCATGACGTCTGGCATCGATATGACGGTCGCGCTTGTGGAAGAGGATTTTGGCCGCGAGGTCGCCCTGCGTGTGTCACAGGCGCTAGTCCTGTTTCTGAACCGCCCCGGCAATCAGGCGCAGTTCAGTGTGCCTTTGGCGTCGCGTCTTCCAGATAATCCCGATATCTCGGATCTGCAAAGTTACATCTACGAGCACATCGATGAAGATCTTCGCGTCGAGGCGCTGGCGGAGAGAGTCCGCATGAGTCCACGCAATTTTGCGCGGGTGTTCGCGCGCGAGACCGGGATGCCGCCGGGGCGTTTTGTGGAACACTGCCGCATCGAAGTTGCACGACGCCACCTAGAAGAATCGAGCGCGACGATTGCCGAAGTGGCAGCGCTGTCTGGGTACCGCACGACTGACAGCATGCGCCTGGCGTTTGAACGCACGCTCGACGCCAGCCCACGCGCTTATCGCGAGCGGTTCGCCTCCAGTGCGAATGCTTGATCTTTGGCGGCCCAGGTCGCGGGATTCAGGGGGTGCAGGCCGTTGACTGAATCGCCGACGAAAAAAAAGCCCGCCGAAGCGGGCTTTCTCAATTTTTTAGTCAGGCGACTGTCAAGAAATTTCGAGCATCTTGCCGTTATAGGAACGGCTGGCAAGGTCTAGTACGCCTTCTGTTGCCACTCGCGCGCCGTTGGACAGCGTTGCTGTGCCGTTTAGCTGCCAATTATGCGTTCCGGATAAACCGAAGACCCCACTTCCCAGACCAGTTACAACGCTGCCATCTGCAAGATAGGCTGCAAAATCGGCGCTGTAGCTGCCGACCTGAAAATCGGCTGTGGTGGCTGTAATTGTGCCCAGAGCTGCGCCTGCCATGCCGCCTGTTACTGTGCCTTCAATATTCATGACGAAGGTGTGATTGCCGGCTGCGTCAGTCGATTTGGTCATCGATGTCGCGGTTGACGTGAATGCGCCTGCTTCTTTTCCAATAGACATAGGGTTAATCCCCTCTTTGATCTTGTTTTAAGAATGAGTGACGGGGCTTCACCCGGTCACCTTGGTTGGTTCGATAGCGGTGCGCGACGATGAATAGGGTCGCGATACTGCGGCACCCAGCGACCTGCATGTTCGTCACTG
The DNA here is from genome assembly GCA_002292285.1 of Proteobacteria bacterium UBA981. Classification (GTDB taxonomy): domain Bacteria; phylum Pseudomonadota; class Gammaproteobacteria; genus UBA981. The sequence continues at coordinate 161,943 of DBBP01000014.1, read as the reverse complement.
TGCGATGGACCGACAGGGTTGGGGTCAGGGTCCGAGAACGAGGGCCGAGAAATCTCGGCCAAGGAAAGAGACCAGCATCTGCGCAGTGCATATTCAGCCCTGCATCGGGCAGGGTATTTATCAAACTGCTCAGCGCTATCGTTCGGCGCACGTGATATTGGGCGCTGGTTCGAAAACCTGTTTTAGCGTCTCCACGAACCGGCCTCAGCAGGTAGTGGGAAAGGCCGCTGCTGCTCGGCGCATTCCCACTAGCTGACCCAGCCAACGGCGGGTAAAGCGGCGCACGTCCACGTGCAGGGTGACGTCCCGATTCCCGTCTGAGAGACCACCTCCAGCGACTCGTTTGTGCAACAATCGCAGCTGTCGATGTTGCCAGCAGGTCGGGGGATCAATCTCGGGGCTCTGTAGCGGTTAAATCACTGGGTTATCAACGACATCCAGCCAGGCCATCACGTGAGTTCGACCGTCGACCTATGGAAAACGAAATTCTTTTTCTGACCCTCGCCACCGTCTTTGGCCTGTTTATGGCGTGGGGAATCGGTGCCAATGACGTCGCCAACGCCATGGCGACATCGATTGGCTCGAAAGCACTCAAAATTCGTGATGCCTTGATCATCGCCGCGATCTTCGAGTTTGCCGGCGCGGTACTCGCAGGGGGCGAAGTCACCTCGACAATTCGCAAAGGCATTGTCGAGAGCGGGTACTTTGTCACCCAGCCGGAGTTGCTGGTCTACGGCATGCTTGGCGCATTGCTTGCGGCCGGAACCTGGTTGTTGATTGCATCGCGACAGGGCTGGCCGGTGTCGACCACGCATTCGATTGTCGGCGCGATCATCGGCTTCACAGTGGCAGCAGTCGGCTTCGACGCGGTGAAATGGGGCAAAGTCGGCGTCATTGCGGCCAGTTGGGTGGTATCGCCGATGTTCTCGGCAGCGGTCGCCTACGCGATTTATCGCAGCATCGCGAAATTTATCCTGGACCACGCCGATCCACTGGGCCGGGCACGTCAGCTCGCGCCGATTTACGTGTTCATGACCGTGTTTCTCATTGGGCTGATCACAATGCTGAAAGGGCTGAAGCATGTGGATTTGATGGGCGATATGAGCACCATCCAGTGTTACGCGATCGCAGCAGCGCTCGGCGTCGTGGTGGCGCTGCTGGGCTACTACCTGATTTCGCTTATCGAAGTCGACGAGAACAGCAACCGTGAGTTTGCCTTTTATAAGGTCGAACACGTGTTCTCGGTCCTGATGGTCGTGACGGCTTGCAGCATGGCATTCGCGCACGGTTCGAACGATGTTGCCAATGCGGTCGGACCCGTTGCGGCGATCTTAAGCATCGCCTCGACCGGTTCGGTAGACCAGCATGCCGCAATGCCGGTATGGGTGTTGATGATTGGCGGTTTGGGCATCGTGGTCGGGCTAGCGACCTATGGTCGCCACGTCATCACTATGGTCGGCAGCCGCATCACGCCGCTTACCCCAAGCCGCGGATTCGCTGCCGGAATTGCGGCGTCGTGCACGATCGTATTTGCATCGGGAACCGGTATGCCAGTCTCAACAACTCATGCGGTTGTTGGCGCGGTGCTTGGCGTCGGTCTGGCGCACGACACCAAGGGGCTCAATATGGGTTCGATTTATCGCATCTTCGCGTCGTGGGTGATTACCATTCCGGCCGGCGCACTGCTGTCGATCATGTTTTACTTCATCCTGAAGGCAGCGCTCAGTTAACAGAGCAAGTCTTCACTCAAGATCCAAGGAACCACCGCAGAAGTTCGCGCAATGCAGTCAACTGGCGGTGCAGCCGCTTTTGCAGAACTTCGCTAAGACCACATAGCACGTGCGCGCTGCTTCAGATCGACGCGCACGCTGGCGTCCCAGCCGGGCCGCGCTTCCGGGCGACTTGACCAGTGTCCGAGATCGAATTTGGCACTGACCGGGTCAGTAAGGAATCGGCTCTTGGTACCGTAGACATGGCGGTCGCCATACTTCGGTTGCTCGGGCACGAAATACTTAAACGGATTAACCAGCACCAGCCGATTCTTGGCCCGCGTTAATGCGACATAAGCGAGGCGCCGTTCCTCTTCGAGCTTGTCTTTGTCGCCGGCAGCAAACTCATTCGGGAAAGTGCCGTCGCTGAAATGCTGCACATACACCGTATCCCACTCCTGCCCTTTGGCGGAGTGGACGGTAGAGAGGATCAAAAAATCCTCATCAATATGAGCGCTGGTCGGTAAATCGCCACTGCCGCTTGGCGGGTCCAAAGTGACTTCGGTGAGAAACACGCTGCGCTCCTGATAATCGTTACTCAGTTGCAGCAGTTGTTCGAGATCGCCTTCACGCGGAAAGCTGTGATCGTAGCGGCGCTCAAGATGCGGCTGGTACCACTTCATGACAAGTTCCAGCTGCCCTTGCCATACCGCACTCGACAGAACGCTCATCAAGTACGCCAAATCCTGCCACTGCGGTCGCGAACCGCTAGGCACGCCGGCGAGCGCATCGAGACTCGCGAAATCGCCGTCATTGACCAGTAAATGTTCAAGCGCTTTGCGCCCGGTAGCGGGCCCGATACCTTCGAGAATTTGCAGAACGCGGAAGCCTGCAACGTCGTTCTTTGGGTTCTCTGCCCAACTCAAAACCGACATCACGTCTTTTACATGTGCCGATTCCATATATTTCAAGCCGCCATATTTCACATAAGGAATATCGTGTTTTGCGAGTTCCAGTTCGAGGCGCATGGTGTGGCGAGAATTTCTAAACAGCACGGCCTGCTGGCGCAGATCGATACCTTGTTCGCGCCGTTCCAGAATTTGTTCACACAAGTACAGCGCTTCTTCGTGCTCGTCTTCTACGGTCACCAGCAGCGGGCGCTGACCGTTTCCGCGTACAGATTGGAGGGACTTCTGGTAAGTACGCTCAGCTTCCGCCATTAAACTGTTGGAGGCATCAAGAATCTCTTGCGTAGAACGATAGTTCTGCTCCAGCTTGACCACCTCGGCCCCGGCATAGTGCTGCGGAAAGTCGAGGATGTTATCGATCTCGGCAGCGCGAAAACTGTAAATAGACTGTGCGTCGTCACCAACGACAGTCAGACCTGCGCCGTCGGGTCTGATGCGCCGAATGATGTCGGCCTGCAGGCGATTGGTATCCTGATACTCGTCGACCAGAATGTGATCGAAATGACTGCCGATATCCGCAGCAATGCGCGGTTCTTCGACGAGGTAAAACCAGTACAACAGCAGGTCGTCGTAGTCGAGGGTCTGCTGCTTGAGCTTGCGTTCAACGTAAGCAGCAAACAGGAGTTTGAGCTCATCCTGCCACTGCAGGAAATGCGGAAATGCTCCCTCCAGTGTTTCGCGTAGAGAACACTGCGCGTTCACCGTGCGCGAATAAATATCGAGGCAGGTGGCTTTCTGCGGAAAGCGATCGCGACTCTTGTGATAGCCCAGGGTCTGGCGTTCCAAATCCATCATGTCGGCGCTGTCACCGCGATCCAGCACACTGAACGATGCATCCAGGCCCAGACTTTCGTGATAGTGGCGAATAAGGCGCGCGCCGATCGCGTGAAAGGTCCCCACCCAATCAATTTTCCCCGGCGCTCCTGCGCGCCCTCCCCCATGCCGCGCTTTCATTGCAGCTGCGACCATGTTCTGCGAACGCTGCACCATTTCTCGCGCAGCCAGGCGCGTGAATGTCAGTAGCAAAATTCGCTCAGGCGATGCCCCCTGTAAGCATAAGTGTGCGACGCGGTGGGCAAGGGTCGTGGTCTTGCCAGTTCCCGCCCCCGCAATCACGAGCAACGGCGCACTCGACCACGCGCCGTTCTCGGCCGCCGAGCCAAACGTTGCAGCGCGCCGCTGAGCGGTATTCAGACTCGCCATGGGATCAGCATTCATAAGGATCTCCGAACTTCGAAGACGCGGCCGAGAATGGAAAATTCAAGCCGCTCAGCGCCCGGATCGATATCGTCGAAAAGCGGGTTCTCTGCCTGCAGGATGATCTGTTGCCCAACTTTGACGAACGTTTTAATCGTTGCTTCATCACCCAGCAGGGCGACCACCACATCGCCGGATTTAATGCGCGCATCGCGTTGCACCAACACGATATCGCCATCGTGAATCTCGCGCCCAGACATGCTTTCGCCGCGCACCGTGAGGGCAAAACAATTGGCGGCAAGGTCCGCGCTAACCGGCACATAGCCATCCGCGAACGCCACCGCTTCGGTCAGGCTGCCGGCCTGCACGCGCCCTAGCAGGGGCGCAAGTCCTGGCACGAAAGCGCCGGGCAGCCGGTAGCCACGATGTTTACCTGATTCGTGCTCGAGCAAGCCGGTCTCAACCAGCGCATCGAGATGCTCACGCGCTGTCGCAGTCGATTTAAAGCTAAAAGCATCCTGAACTTCGCGTACCGAGGGCGGCTCGCCAAGCAATATGCGCTGACACATGAAGTCGTGAATTCGCGCACGGGTAGCGCCTGCTGGGGTCTTGGGCATGAAGAACGTTTTACCACACGTTCGAGCGGTATGTCATTGTGCGGCGGGATTCTTCTCCCCTGGAGCTCTCGATCGATGCAGCCTTGCGCCCCGCGTATGGGCCAGTTTTATCGGCGGTAAATAGCCACCGAGATGCAGTGGGCATGCTTGCCAGTCATGCGATTCAGTAGCACGATAGACCGATGAATAATCCTACATCGACGATTGATTGCCAGGTCCACGCCTACGAACGTGATAGACCCGAACGCCCCTGGGCCGCACACCTGCATGGCCCGACCGAGGTCACCGGCGATCAAATGGTCGCGGCCATGGATGACGTTGGTGTCGATGGCGCGTTGCTGATTTCACCGTGGACGATGTACCGCTTTGACGGGAGTTATGCTCTCGAGGTGTATGCCAGCCATCCGGGCCGATTTGGGCTCATCAAACCCTTTGATGCCCAGGCCGACGACGTGGTTGATCAAATGGCTGCGTGGGGCGCGAATGCTGGCGTGGTGGGTGCACGCATCATGCTCGTCGGTGACGATACCCCGCCGGCTGATGACCCGGGATTGAATCGGGTACTCGCCGCAGGGGCCGAGCTGGGCTTGCCGGTCAATGTGTTTTGCTGGGGGAAATTACCCTTGCTCGGTGAATTAGCCGCGCGCAATCCGCATACGCAACTGATTCTCGACCATGTGGGATTGACGCAACCTTTCGAACCGCCGGCGCCCGAGCAACCGTTCGCAGATCTGCCCAACGTGCTCGCACTGGCCAGTTACGACAATATCGCGATCAAGATTTCCGGCGCCTGCACCTTGTCCCATCAACCCTTTCCGTATGCCGATATCTGGCCGCCACTGGCACGGATATTTTCTGCTTACGGCATAGAACGCTGTTTGTGGGGAACCGACTGGACGCGCGCGGTGGGATTGCTCAGCTATGCCGAAGGCGTCGAGGCGTTTCGACTCACCGACACCGTCAGTGACAGCGAGCGTGCAGCCTTGATGGGCGGCAACCTCACCCGTATTTACAACTGGGCGCCGACTGTTGCCTGAGCGGAACTTTGCGGCAGGGAGTTGCCTGTCATCGTAGCGGTCGATAGCGAAGGGGCGGCGTAGTTTGGCAACAGATCCAAAATTACGCCGCCAACTTTTCACTGTAGCGCATGCCGAAAGCGCATGGCATCGCCGCGCACGCTGTGATTAAGCGCACGCGACGATACTGCCGATGCGCGCTTAGCCGCCCCGGATCACGCGGCCCGGGCGCTCACCGGTGAGCTTGCCGTCAGCCTGTACGCACTGCCCTCGCACATAGGTACCGACGTAGCCAGTCGCTTTGCACAACATCCGCGGCTGCTCTGCCGGCAGGTCGTAGGCCATGTAGGGCGAGCCCGAGCCAAGACGCGTCATGTCGATGAGGTTGATGTCGGCGCGACGCCCTGGTTCGAGAACGCCGCGGTCATGCAGACCATAGAGGCGCGCGTTGTCGCCCGACAACTTGCGGACCAGGAACTCGAGCGGCAGGTGGTAGGGATCTTCGCGATCGCGGTCACGGTGCCAGTGGGTCAGCAGATAGGTATGCACGCCACCGTCGCAGATAAAACGGCAGTGCGCGCCGGCATCGCTGAGCCCCAGGACCGTCTGCGGATGACGCAGCATCTCGTGCACGGCGCTCGGGTTGCCTTCCGAATACCCAACCAGGGTGTGCACCAGCAGCGCGTTGCCTTCGTTTTCAAGCAGCAGGTCGTAAGCCACTGCCCACGGGTCGCGACCTTCGCGGGCGGCGATCGCGGCAATACTTGCGCTGGCTTCCGGCAGATAGTTGAGCGGCTCGGTGCCGACGTAAGTGGTGTCCCACAATATCGGGCTCTTGTAGAGCATCGAGAAGCCCGTGTCGTTCGGATCCTTTTCCGCCAGCAGCCGCGCCCGCATGGCGGGATCGGCCATGCGACGCACGCGCTCCGCCGGTGGCAGATCGGCGATTTCGGCATAGCTCGGCATAAAACGCCACGGGTGCTCGCCGGCCATCGAAAACAGAATTGGAATCGGGCGCCCGGCGACCTGCGGTGTTATTTGCAGGCCGGCGCGCGCGGCGTCCTCGCAGACCTCGAGCTGGCTGCGCCACTGATCAGGTTCGGCATTATTTTGCGCGAGCAGGTACATCAGCGGGCAGTTCGAACGCTGCGCAACTTCGCGCAGCATGGCCATGTCGTTGTGCAGACCTTGAGTATCCTCACCTGCGGCACCGCGCAGCACGAGTTCCATCAAGCCGTGACCGCTGTCGCGCACAGCGCCGGCCAGCGCAGTTAACTCATTCGCGTTTGCATAGGTGCCGGGCACAGGAACCCCATTGACATCGATGTGCACGGCGGTGCGCGAGGTCGTGAAGCCGAGCGCGCCAGCCGCCATGCCTTCGCGGATTAGTTGGGCCATCTGTGCAAGATCCGCGTCGGTGGCCGCCTCATTGCTGGCGCCACGTTCACCCATGACGAAACAGCGCAGGGCGCCGTGCGTCATCTGGGTACCGATATCAATCGTGCGCGGCATGCGATCAAGCGCATCGAGATACTCGGGAAAGCTTTCCCACTCCCACTTCATGCCGGCCTTGAGCGAAACCCCGGGAATGTCCTCGACGCCTTCCATGAGACCGATCAACCAGTCGCGACGATCGGGGCGGGCTGGTGCGAATCCGACGCCGCAATTGCCGAGCACCGCCGAAGTCACGCCATGCCACGTCGATTGCAGAAGCTCGGGATCCCAAGTCACCTGTGCGTCATAGTGCGTGTGGATGTCGACCCAGCCGGGCGTGACGGTGAGGCCATCGGCATCGATGGTCTCAGCTGCGTTACCGAGCCCGCGGCCGATGGCGGCAATGTTGCCGTCCTTGATAGCGATATCGGCGCTATAGGCCGGATGACCCTTGCCGTCGAGCAGTGTGCCGCCGCGAATTAACGTATCGTAATTGGACATGATGGAAACCTCCCCGGTGTCCTGACAAGACGAAGGCGGCACCGGGACCTTCCCAAATCAACATGCCGCATGGAAACCCGGGTCCCGGCGCACGCGTGCAACCTGATCCGGAACACCCAAGCCTAGGGAGCATCTGATTACGATGCAAGGTCCGAGCCCGCTGGGCTGCGTCGGAAGGTCAAATGGTAAACGTCGCTTGGTGGCCAGACTCCGTCGCATCAACAGCCCACGTGACTGTGTCTCGTCTAACCCTAACGCACCCCCAGAATCCACCCCTCCAGACGGGCCTGACGGCGCTCGGGCAACGTCAGCGGCGGATTGAAGTAATCTGCTAGCGTGCCGCGCGTGTCCATATCCTTTAACCATGCTGCCAGCACATAAGCATCGTGCTCATCGGCTGTGCGTTCGCCGCGTGCATAGCGGCGCCGAAACAGGGACGGGAAAGATTCTGCGACCACTGAGCGGCCCGCCTCAACACTGAAGCCGTCGTAAGGCCAGAAATGCGTACGCGCTTTAATGCGTGGGTCGTCGCGAAGTTGTTTTAACCATGGAATGCCCGCGTGGGTCGATTTGGCGACCGAGCCCTGCACGTCAAAATGAAAAACGCTTTTGGCACCCTGCGTCCAGCGTTCGCACAAACGCAGATCGGTCGCTTTACCGCCGGGCGGATTCTCGCGGCGTCCGAAATCGACATACATATGATCGCGATCAGTCGACCAGCGCTCGCAGAAATGGCGCAGAAAACCATCCCAGGTATTGAGATCGGAGCGTTGGAAATAATCGATCGGAAACGAGAACCCGTGATCAATGGCAACAATGATCGGGCGGTCTGCAAGCAAGCGATCGCGCACATAGCGGGCGACCTCTTTGCGACACCAATTACGCGCTGCCGCATCATAAGGTGCCACTGCCTCAGGTTCTGAACTGTCATCGCCTGCGTAGACCTGCAACTGGCGCAAACGCGATACGGGTGCCTGGGCGCCGGAGTAGTCGATCCCAATGTAGTGGCGAAAAGCGTTTAAGCGCGTCCCGGAATGGTCGTCCGGATAGCGGCTAATCATGCCGGATACCGGCGCAAGGCATCGCTCAAGGCATGCACCTCGTCATCGTGCACACCGAGGTCGGCAAGCTTGGCAGACAGTTCCAGTACGTATTCACGATTCGCGCCGCTCGGACCATGCGCGTGCGCAATCTGTTCAACCATCTCTTCGAATGGCGCTGGCCCGACGAAACTCGGATTCTGTGGTCCAGCGACATAAGTAACCGCCGGGCGGGCTTGTCCATCGTCGAACACAACTTCAACATGATGCAGCTCATAGCCATTACGTTCCCGCACGTCCAATAACGCGATGATGTGGGACCAGTCTTTTGCCGCCGGCAAAAACGCCATGCCATGGCAAACAGACTCAGCATCGCGGACCAGGGTGACCACGCGGCCGGGTGCTTGCGGCACGCCACGATGGTCGGGTGACGCCTGCCAAAAGCGCCGTTGCCAACCGTGCAACTGCGCAGGTTGCTGCTCGCGATATTCGAAATCCGGGCGCCAAATAAGTGAGCCGTAGCCGAATATCCATGTCCGCCCGTCGCCAGGCTTGGCCGATGTGAACGTATCATCGCGTGTCACAGGTTAAGATCCATGAGCATTTGTTAGCCGGACGTTCCGGGGATGCACCTATGATACGACTCTTAGCGCGCATGCATGGCGACCTGCCCACGAAAATCATGAACCGCAACGCACTTTGAAGATTTCAGAACCTGACAGTGGTGACGCCCGGATGTTGGTTATCGGCCATCGTGGTGCGGCCGGCGAGATCGCCGAAAACACACTCGCCTCCTTTCGCTATGCCATCGCCGGCGGTGCGGACGGCATCGAGTTCGATGTTCGACTGTTGGGTGAGCAACTTATCGTATTGCACGACGACACCCTCGAACGCACGACCAATGGTGTAGGCGCTTATCAGCAACTTGATGTCACCGCGCTGCGCGCCCTGAAAACAACCAACGGCGAACCGATCCCTTTCCTTGAGGAAGTCTTGGCGCTTGCCGGTTCGGGTGCCCTCGTCAACGTTGAGATCAAGCAAAGTGGCATCGCAAAACGCGTCGTCGAAACCGTCAATCACTTCGCTGACAACACGCCGCAGTGGCGTAGCCGAGTGCTGTATTCATCTTTCGACCACGCGACCACACGCGCACTAGCGGATCTGGTCGACCCGCAACAATTGGCCGTGCTGTGCGGAAGCGATTATCAAACAGCGCTTGCTTCGGCGCAGGAGTTAGCTGCCTGGTCGATTCATTTACCGCTCGATCTGGTCAGCGAAGATTGCGTTGCAGAGGCGCACGCCGCGCGACTGCGGGTACTCGTTTATACCGTCAACGAGCTGCACGAACTTGCCCACTGCATGGCGTGCGGTGTCGATGGCGTATTCAGCGACTTCCCCGCCCGGGCGACTGCGTATGTGCAGCGCTCACAGTCTCCAACAGGGTAATGCCGATGGCCTATCTACTCGCATTGGATCAGGGAACTACCAGTTCACGAGCATTAATATTCGACGAATCAGGACATATCCACGCGCTTGCGCAGCAAGAGTTTGAACAGTTCTATCCGCGCCCGGGATGGGTCGAGCACGACCCGCAGGAGATTTTGAAAACGCAGCTGGACGTGGCCGCCGAAGCCATACAGCAAGCGCAACTGACGAGTCGCGATATTGCCGGTATTGGCATCACCAATCAGCGCGAGACCTGCTTGTTATGGGAGCGCAGCAGCGGACGACCATGTAGCAACGCACTGGTCTGGCAGGACCGCCGCGGCGCGGACGTGTGCGAGGGGTTGCGTGCAGCAGGCACCGAACCGATGTTTAGCCAGAAAACCGGTTTGCTGCTCGATCCGTACTTTTCTGCGAGCAAGCTGCACTGGATGCTGAATGAAAACGCAGACCTGCGAGCGCGAGCCGAACGCGGGGAGCTTGCATTCGGCACTATCGACAGTTGGTTGATGTGGCATCTGAGCGGTGGACGGCGCCACGTGACCGACGCGACCAATGCGTCGCGCACCCTGCTCTACAATATCGACCGCAATGAATGGGACGACGAATTACTCACTCTGTGGCAGGTGCCACGGGCGGTCCTTCCCGAGGTGGTCGATAGCAGCGGTATATGCGCCACGACGACCCACTTCGGTAGCGAGATCCCGATCGGGGGAATCGCCGGCGATCAACAAGCGGCCTTGTTCGGCCAGGCTTGTTTCAGCCCCGGCATGGCCAAGTGCACCTACGGCACCGGTTGCTTCGTGTTGCTACATACCGGTTCCCGTTCGCCACGTTCGGCACACAAACTACTCACCACCATTGCTTGCCGGATTAACGGGATCACTGAATATGCCCTGGAAGGCAGCGTATTTATGGGCGGTGCCACGGTGCAATGGTTACGCGACGGGCTCGGCATCATTGAGAACGCGGCACAGATCGAAGCGCTCGCGGGTAGCGTGAGTGACAGCGGCAGTGTGATGCTGGTCCCTGCATTTACTGGCCTTGGAGCGCCGCACTGGGACGCGCAAGCCGGCGCTTTACTGATCGGCATGACGCGCGGTAGCACGCGCGCGCATATTGCACGTGCGGCGCTTGACGGCATCGCCTGGCAGGTACGTGACGTGATGACCGCGATGGTGCAAGACGCCGATACCGACATCACCGAATTACGGGTCGACGGCGGTGCCAGCAACAACAACTTGTTGATGCAAACCCAGGCGGATTTTCTCGGTAATGATTTAGTCAGGCCGCGGATAATCGAAAGCACGGCGTTCGGTGCCGCGCTGCTCGCCGGACTCGCAGTCGGCGTGTTTCGTGATCGCAAGGCCATCACCTCAATCTGGCAGGCCGAGCACCGTTTTCAAGCGCAGCGCACACGCGCAGAGATCGATGGCCCGGCACGTCGCTGGCAAAACGCCGTCACGCGATCACGCCATTGGCACGAGCAGTCCTAACGGCCCATCGTCAGGCCCTGCTCGCGCGCCTCGCGGGCGGAGAGCTATTCGACATCGCCGTCATTGGGGGCGGTGCGAACGGTGCCGGGATCGCGCTCGATGCTGCCAGTCGGGGCCTTTCGGTGGTGTTGTTTGAGCGCGCAGACTTCGGTAGTGGCACATCCTCGCGCAGTAGCAAACTCATTCATGGCGGCGTGCGGTATGTCGGTCTCGGACATTGGAAGCTGGTTCGTGAAGCACTGACCGAGCGCAGCTTGTTGTTAGACAACGCGCCCGGGATTGTGCAATCGAAGCGCTTCTTGATTCCAGCCTACAGTTATTTCTCCGGCGCGAAATTTCGCCTCGGGCTTAAGCTCTACGATTGGCTGGGCGGCGCAACGCCGACCAGTAAAAGTAACTGGCTGACTCCGGACGAAGCCTGCGCACTCGTACCCGCATTGCGCCGCCAAGGACTGGTTGGCGCTGTCGCTTATGACGATGCGGTGTTCGATGACTCGCGCTTGCTCATCAGCGTGCTGGCAGCGGCCCGCGCACGCGACGCGCTGACACTCAACTACTGCGAAGTGAAAGCGATCACCGGTTCGACTGCCGGGCGCGCGGACACGCTGGCCATACAGGACCATCTGGGCGGCAACAATTTTACGGTGCGCGCAAAGATCATCATCAACGCCGCGGGCCCAGGCAGCGATGTCGTACGTCGCTTGAATGAGCCCACCGCGCCGGCCGGGATCAGCGCTAGTCAGGGTGCCCACGTCGTCGTTCCAAGCCGTCATCTGGGTGGCCAGCAGGCGTTGGTGTTGCCGCACACCAGCGACGGTCGCATCATGTTCGCAGTGCCCTGGCACGGGCAGGTATTGCTCGGCACGACAGACACCGTCGTTGCCAATGGCGCGCTGCCACCCGAGCCCCTTGGACATGAAATCGATGCGATTCTTGAGGTCGCCGGTCAGTTTTTGGAGCCTGCGCCGCGCCGCGCCGACGTGTTGTGCAGTTTCGCCGGCATCCGGCCGCTGGCAGGAAAAGCCGACGGCGCGAGCACAGTTAAGCGTTCACGCGAACATGTGTTGGAGATCGATGGCGCGGGCATGCTCAGCGTTAGCGGCGGTAAGTGGACGACCTACCGTTTGATTGCCGAGCAATGCGTTGACCTCGCGGTCACGGCGGCGGGATTACGCGGGTCGGCCTCACAGACCGCGACAATCGCGCTGACGCCGCCGGCAACTGCGGGAACCGATGCCTTCAGTGCCTGGGGCTTCGCGGCGAACGAGTTACGGGCGTTGGTGCGGGAACGCCCTGATCTGGCAGCGCCGCTACATCCTGACTTGCCCTGGTGTGGCGCGCATTTCGTGTGGGCCGCGCGCGCGGAACAGGCGACATCGGTGAGTGACACGCTGGCGTATCGCAGTCGTGCAATGTTTGTGAATCCTCAGGCAGCGAGCGACATCACTCCACTCGTTGCTGCACTGATGGCACAAGAACTGGGCCACGGTGAGGACTGGATCGAGCAACAGATTGAGCACGCACGAGCGGCCGCCCAGCGCTTCTCTCTTACCCCATTAATCATCGGCGGGGAATGAACGTCGGGCGCGCTGGCCGTTGCGCCTAAGCTACTCCCATTCGAGTTCACGATAAGCACGACTGACATTCACCCGATGAGCACGTTCGCGCAGAACCCAATGCGCCAGTTCCTCCGCTGCAACCGTTGCCTGCGCGTCTTCGATTAACTGGCCAGCTGCAATCGCGGTGCGGGTGTCGTCACGCAGCGCGCGAAGATAACGCAGTTGGGATTGCGCGCCAGACGGCCAGGCGGGATCCGGCGGACCGTGTCCAGGTACGACCACCGCATAAGTGTTCGTCATCGCTAGTGCCATCCAACTCAGCCAGCCGTGCAATGAGCCGTCGAGCAGCGGCAGACGCTCACGAAAAAGTAAATCGCCGGTCCACAAGGTCGTGGTGTGCGGGTCGTAGACGGTGAGATCAGTGGTCGTGTGTGCGGTGCGGTGCGCCACTAACAGGAGTGTCCGACCGCCGAGGTCCAGCTCGAGCTGTGCTTCTACGTGCAAATCCGGTTGCGTAACCGGCCCATCGCCCGCGGTGCCGTGCAATTCGGTCACGAAATTCTCAGCAAAAAACTCACGGTTCGCGAACAGCACATCAGCAAGCTCAGCGTGCCCGACAAAGCGTACCTTGCCGTCGGCGAACGCGCCGTTGCCCAGCACGTGGTCAAAATGTACATGGGTATTAATGACGTAGCACACCGGTAGCGCCGTGACGCTTGTTATCGCCGCTTTAAGCGCTCGACCAGTATCAATTGCGCCGCCACTGTCGATCACCGCGACACATTCGCGACCAACAATAAAACCGATATTGGCGCTATCAGCTCGCGCCGGCGAATCGATGTCGGCTACGGCCCCACGGTGCAAATAAACGCCAGACGCGATCTCCTCAACAGCAAATTCAGCCGTTCCGGAAGCGTGTACGGCGGTAGCAAAAAGCAGCGCGAGGGTAGCGATGAAGGCCGTGGATTGCCGTGGCGTGACGAACGGCTTCGTCGTCGGGTGTCTCAACATGGCCGGTATCGCTGCCCGGCGGCGCGAATAGGATGGGACCTGCGGGCTCAGGAACCGCTGGCTAGAGACAAAGGCGCAGCGACGGCTTCGCGAGCAGTGGTCAGGTTGGCCTCCAGGTGCGCCAGGATATCCTGGCCTTGTACGCTTAGCTTGAGGTATTCAGTTGCCGCATCGATATACGGTACAACGCTGTTGGCGTAAAACGCTGGGTAACCGAGTAGCAGGTCGCCGGGGCACTGGTAACCAGTGATCCGGTTAAAGCCGGTCTCTTCGAACTCGTAGAAAATCGCAGGGAGTTTGTGCAGGTAGCGTGGGTCACTCAATTGGCCGATGAGGTCTGCCGCGCGCACCAAGCCAGGAAAGTCATCGGTCTGGGCATACCAGGCGTCGTCTGGCACGGGGAATCGGGTGCGCTCAATGCACGCATTAATCACACCAATATCAGCCAGATTGCTCGACAGTAAAATCTGTTCGACATAGCGTTTGCCCCGGTTCACGTGGACTGGCATCAATACCGCATCGCTGCTGCCGACGGCAACTTCCAGTGGTTGTCCGTCAATGCCGGTGGTGACTTTTGCGCGGCAGTCCTGCGCATCGAGTTGGCGCACATAGCCGATATCGTGACAGACCAGCGCGATGACGACATTAGTCCAGGTGGCAGCAGACACAGAGCTTTCGCTCAGTTGTTTGGCTTTGAGAATCTCGAGGCCAACCAGGGTGACATGGCTGGTGTGCTCAACGTTATGGTAGAGCGCGTCGCTGCTTGCCAGCGAGGTAAACGCCTCGTCGATAGTCGACGTGACAAGCGCTACCAAGGCCTGATTTTCGCTCGCATAAAGCGCCCGAAAGTCAGCCCGCGCCTGATCGCAAACAATAGCGCTGAGGATTGTGGCGACATTCAACATGGCAATCAGGGCATGCGTCGTTACTGTTCGGAGCGCGGAACGAATCGGGGCGCCGTGGCAATTCTGCAAGCGGGATTAGGCCTGCAACTGTAGCCAGTATAGGGGCGCATTTCAGACAACGGGGCCGTGCTTGCGCCGAACTGTGACGAATTTGCGTTAATCATTGCTCCTGGCAGAGGCCTTGTTGCGCAGTTTCCAGCTCATTGAAGCCGCGTAAATCATCGGAATGAGGATTAAGGTTAGCACTGTCGAGAACGTCAGTCCCCATACAATCGCAGTCGCGACCGGCCCCCAAATCGCAGACTCGCCGGCCAGCCCGGCTGCCAGAGAGAATAATCCCGCAATTGTCGTGGCCGATGTGATCAAAATTGGCACAACCCGCCGCCTGGCGGCGTAGACCGTCGCATGGATGAGCCCCATACCAGCCTCTAAACGTGCATTGGCGGCTGAAATCAACACGATAGAGGCATTCACGGCTAACCCTGCCAGGGCCACCATGCCGTACATGGTGTAGAGACTGAGCGCATCACCAGTGACCAGCAGCCCGAGCACGACGCCCGTGAACGCCAGCGGAATGGTGAACAAAATCAACAATGGCTGCACGTAGCTGCGAAATTGTGTCCCGACGATGATGTAAATCAGACCGATTCCCAACACGAACAGCAGCACGATCGCGTCGAGCGACTCCTCGATGTCGTCGAGCTCGCCGGAAAAATCGAGATCGACGTTCGGATGATCGGGCGCAATTTCTTGCCAGCGCTCCGCGACCAGCGCGTTGGCCGCCACGGTATCGGTTAGCAGCGAGTCGATATCCGCCTCAAGCGTGACGGCGCGCCGGTAGTCGTGATGCTTGATGCTGTACTGACTCATGCCCGGCGTGGCGTGCATCACCTCGCCAAGTACCACGCTGGCGCCGCCTGCGAGGGGCACCGCGCGATGCAGTAAATCATCAATATCCTGCAATCCACCGTGCGCCCGAACACGCACCCGCACCTCCTCGCCGCGATGCTGAAACTCGGTGATCATTTCGCCATCGACGTGCAAACTCACTTCTCGACTCACGCTGTCCGGGTCGAGCCCGGCGCGTTTGATGGCCTCACCGTTGTGACGCAAGACGAGTTCCGGGTTGCCGGGGCGATAATCGAGCGCGATATCCTTGTAAATAGGATTGCCGGCGAGAAATGCCTGCAACTTGTTCGCGACCTGTAACAGGTCATCGAAATGATCGCCGCGCACTTTCAGTTTGACCGGCCGCTGAGTCGGCGGACCATCCTTGAGCCGTAACAAGCCGAGATGCTTGGGGCCCGGAATATCGGCGATTTCTGCTTCAACTGCATCGGCAACGTCAAACACGTGCCGCCATTCCGGGCGCGCGGGATTCAGGCTCACCAACACCTGTCCGACCACATCGCCAAACACGTTGTCGGTTTCGGTAAACATTTGCCCGGCATAGACCAGCGTGCCGCGCAGTTCGGCTGGATCGATAACCGTACGGGCACGAGCTTCGATGGCCTGCACCATGGTCGACGTTTGCTCGATTGACGTGCCGGGCGGCATTTCTACATTGATATAGAACATGCGCACTGCGTCACCCTGGAAGAAGTTGACCCGCACGTAACCCAGCGCCAGTGTCCCGGCGGCAAGTGCAAAGGTCAGCGCGACAAGTAGCAGTGCCCGCCAAGGTCTGCGCAGCACCCGCAACAGCGCGCGCGTATAGGCGAGGCGAATCGCATGGGTGAAGCGTTGCCGGCGCTTTTGTAATTTCCCGGGTTCCCGGAAGTTCACGTTGAACGCGATAACGTGAGCCGGCAGCATCCAATACGCTTCCAACAAACTCACCGCCAGCGCGACGCTAACGACAATCGGAATCACACGCATGAATTCACCCAATACACCCGGCAAAAGGGCGAGCGGCAAAAATGCGGCAATGGTCGTCAGCACTGATGTTGTAACCGGCGCGGCGACTTCGCGCAGCGCACCCAGGGCCGCGTCGATGCCACGACTGCCGCTCTGCAGACGCTGATAGATGGCCTCCACGACGACCACCGCATCATCAACCAGCATGCCGAGCGAAATCACCACGCCAAGTAGGACAGTGTTGTTGATGGTCATGCCGGTGAGATTAAGGACGATGAAAGTCGCCGCCAGAGTAAATGGAATACCCGCGCTGGTGAGCAGCGCAATTCGCGTACCCAGAAACATCCAAGTCACGAGCAGCACAAACAGCAGGCCGATAGCCGCATTGGTTTGCATGAGCGAAAGGGCTTCACGGGTGCTGACGGTTTGATCGTCGACCAGAAACAGTTCGACACCTGTTTTGCCGCTCACTTCATTGCGCGCGTCGATGTAATCCTGCAAGCCGTCAACCAGTTCGAGCACGTTCGCGTCCTCGTTCTTAACGACCGCAAACATGGTCGCTGGCTGGCGGTTAAAACTGACCAGTTCTTCCGCTTCTTCGGTCGCGAATGACACATCGGCAAGCGTACCCAGTTCAATCACGCCGGCAGACGTAATCAACGGCAAACGAGCAATCTCATCCGGCTCTGCACTCGTACCCGCCACGCGGACCAACCAGCGGCCACTTGCGGTCGCGATGTCACCTGCGGACACGTCACGAAAGTAACTGCGCACCGAGTCGGCCACGTCGGCCGCCGAAACGCCAAGCTCGATAAGGCGCTGCGCATGAAACTCGATGAGTAACTGTGGCCGCGGCAAGCCAAGCGCATTGGTCGACTCGACGCCGGGCAATGCCTCAATGTCGCGTTTGACGTAACGCGCCTGGCGCCGCAGGTTGTCGTCCAGGCCCTGGCCGAATACGACGACGGTCGCGGTTGGAAACCACGTCGATGAGGTCAGCTCATAGAAGACCGGGTCGTCCGTTTCCGCGGGCAGTTCATCGTTATAGACGTTCTGCACTTCGCGACGTAGATCGATGATGCGCTTGTCGTAGGTTGCGTCATCAATATAGTCAAAGCGCACAATGATGTTCGAAGTATTCTCACGCGAGGTACTGGAGACGAACTTGATGTCGCGCACCGAGCGCTGAATGGCGTCTTCGATCGGATCAGTGACCCGGCGTTCGATGTCCTCAGCCGACGCACCGGGCAGATAGGTAATGATATTGACCCAGTTGAGCTTGATCTGCGGATCTTTAGCGCGCGGCATCTGCACATACGATGCGGCACCGAGGACCAGGACGAGCAGGAAAAAGAGATTGGCGAGAACGTGATTGCGCAGCAGCGCGGAAAGAAACGTCATGGCTGCGAGATAACTTGCACCGCCTGGCCATCTTGCAAGCCATAGTGACCGGCGACCACAACTGCCGTGTCGGGAGCCAGGCTAACGACGCTCGCGCGGCCGGCCTGGGCATTGGACGGGATCACGAAACTGGTACGCCCATCAACGATCACGAACAGGCCCAACACCCCGTCGCGGGCGACCAGCAAATTACCAGGCACATGGGTACGCCTGTCCTGCCAGCTGAGCTGCCCGGCGGTACCGGTCAAAGGCTGTGTGACGTTAAAGCGCAAGCGCAACTCGCGTTGACGCGTTTCGGAATCGAGTGCGGCCACCGCTGCGCGCAACGTCACCGGATAACGCTGCTCATCGTCCACGAATGACAGCGCATCGCTGTCGGTAATCGCAGCGACGTCGCCGGCGAGCACTTGCGCAGATAGTTCGACATCACCAACATCAATCAGGCGTGCAACCGCTTCACCGGTCGCGACGAATTGCCCCACTGGCGCGAGTCGGCTATGCAGTAAAGCGCGAAACGGGCTGCGCACAGTGCAGCGACTGACGGCAAGCTCGGCGCGTTTTATCGCCGTTCTGGCGCTCACGAGGTCCGCCTGCTGGACGCTGCGCTCGGCCTGGCGCTCATCGAAAGTCTCGGCAGCCATGACATTGCGTTGACTGAGTTCGCGCGCGCGGTCGAGGTGCACAGTGGCCAGTTTCAGCCGCGCCTCGGTGCTCGCGAAAGTGGCACGAGCGCTGGCCAAATCGAGTTCGTAGTCGCGACAATCAAGCGCCACCAGCGCCGCGCCCGCTTCGATGATGTCGCCGACGCGCGCGTCGAAGCGCACCACCCGCGCTGCAATCTCAGCACTGATTTCGATCTCACTATTGCTGACCACAGTCGCAGGCGCGCTGCGCGACGGATAAACAGCAATATCCGCCAACGAACGGGTTTCCACCGAAACCGGCGCGGAGCCGGCCGGCCCCGAGACAAGCAGCGCAACCAGCAGCAGATAAAAACGAGCGGCGAATTGCATGTTGGGCACGGTTAGTTCAATCGCGAATTGGGTTACAGGACAGGCATCGACGCCGTACAGGTTCTGAACGACGACAACTGGATAGTTTCATCGCGCGCCTAGAATAACATCGCCATGGCGGCAATCAGAGACTTATCGTTACGAACAAAAGGCTGAAACGGCAGTAACAGGCCCGCGACCACCGCTCGTCGCAAGCGCTGCGGAGAAAAGATCATTAATTCGGGGACAGTTACTGTATTTCCGCGCGGTTAATACAGTAACTGTCCCCGAATTACAGAAAAAAGAGGACAGAGTTATAGACCATCAGTCATAGGGGACCGAGCAGTGCCAAATCTCTCCCTATGCATAACGCGTCGCGTGTCGGTGCGACACATCAGCATTGGCCACACGACAACTGTCCCTCACTGTGCGTTGCGGTTAGATGACTCGAACGTTCAATCGGGGTGTGTGATGGAACAAGACTGCGCAAAAGACCTGGCTGTGGAACGATACAAGGGCGGTGTTCAGCGCAATAATTCAAGTGCGGCATCGGCGCACAATTCAACCGCGCGTTTGGACACGTCCAGATCAAAGTCCGTATCGCTGCCCATCGCGCCTTCGAGATAGCGTTTGTAAACGCCCTGGCGAATCGCGCCCAATCGCCAGTGCTGGAAGGCCCGGTAGTAGTTAATGTTGGTCAGATCACGACCGCTTGCTGCAGCGTATTGCGAACTCAAGTCCGCACGCGTCGGGAATCCGCCGGCGACCGTGGGTGAACGGTCGTCGAGACTTGGGGTCGTATCATCCGGACCGGCCCAGTTATTCAACAAATAGCCGACGTCTGCGAGTGGATCGCCGAGCGTGCATAACTCCCAGTCGAGCACGGCGCGCAGACGCCCCTCGCCAACAATGAAATTACCCAGTCGATAGTCACCATGCACAATGGCCGTGCCGATTTGCTCTGGCATGCGTTCTGCCAGCAGCCTGCTGCATTCTTCCATGGCCGGGATCGGGTGGGTCGTCGTCGCTAACCACTGGCGGGTCCAGCGCTTCAACTGACGCGCGATATAACTGTCGTGTCGTCCGAGATCATCGAGACCGACGTCGGCCGGGGTGATGCGGTGTAAGGCCACCAGTACCTCGATCAAATGCGTGGCGAGCTGCTGGCGTTGCGGCGCTGGCAGGGTGGCTGCAACGTCGCAGTCATGCACGACCACGCCGTCGACATAAGCCATGACGAAAAACGGCGCACCATTCACCTGCGCATCCGCGCTTAAACCGAAAGTCTGCGCAACTGGTACGGCGCTGTCCGCAAGCGCGCTCACGATACGATATTCGCGCCCCATGTCATGCGCCGATTCCAGCACATGACCAAGTGGCGGGCGGCGCAGCACATACTTGCGCCCGGCAGCGTCGCTGCAGCTGTAGGTTAGATTGGAATGGCCGCCGGCGATCAGATCGAAAGTGACCGGTTCGGTTAAGGCCGGTGTGTACTGCTTCAGCCAGGCAACGACTTCATCGGCGATGATGCCCTCGGGGACGCTAGCGTGCATGAAAACTCCTCTCATGTTGACCGGGTTGAGTCAGACAGATTTTGCGCGAGCGGTGATGAGTTAAACACCGGTGAGGCTGCAGCATACTCAAAGCACGGGTCGGCCAGTAGATCCGTATCGGGGTCACTCTTCGTTTGGCCGACGCCGCAACGCTTTGGTTTTTCCGCGTCTGGTTTTTTGCTCTACCCGGCGCGCTTTCGCGCCTTTCGAAGGGCGCGTCGGAATGCGTTTGCGCGGCTGAGTTTGGGCTGCGGTCAACAGCTCAGAAAAACGCTGCAAGGCCAGCTCGCGGTTGCGCAATTGTGAACGCGATTCGTCGCTGTGTATCACTATCTCACCGTCGAGGTTCGCGCGCCGCCCAGCGAGCGCAAGCAAGCGTGCTTGAACGTCCACGCTCAGCCGACACTTGGCGACATCGACGCGTAACTCAACGGCTGTCGACACCTTGTTAACATGCTGGCCACCCGGTCCACCGGCACGCACAAAGCGAAACGCGAAGGCGTCAGTAGCAATGTCATCAATACTGGGCATGGCATGTCACCGGGAGTCGGAATCGGCCAGCGCAGTATAGTCCGCGCCGGGTCTGGGATCAGACAGGGTGTCGGGTCTGGTGGCCCGCCCCGGCTATTCAGCCCCAAGGGCAACGCGCAAAGATTAAGGAGTCCGGAACATTATGAAATTATACGATTGCCAGGTGGCGCCAAATCCTCGCCGAGTGCGCATGTTTCTAGCCGAAAAAGGGATCACGATGGAGACCATAGAGGTCGACATCCTTGGCGGTGAGAATCTGCAGCCGGCGTTTTTGGCCATCAATTCGCGCGGCCTGTTACCGGTACTCGAACTCGATGATGGCACGCGCTTCGATGAAGTGATGGCGATCACCCGTTACTTTGAAGATATCCAGCCCGAGCCACCGCTACTGGGTCGTACGGCGTTGGAAAAAGCAATCATCACAAACCGCCAGAGAAAAATGGAATTCGACGGCATGATTGCGGGCTCCGAGGTGTTCCGAAACCAGCATGAGGGCTTCGCCGAGCGTAGTATTCCAGGCGCAAGCGGGGAAATAAATCCCGCTATCCCGGCCTTGATTGAGCGCGGCACAAAAACTCTGCAGCGGTTCTTCGCGAGTCTGGAAGATTACCTGCAAGAGGGGCCGTATATCGCCGGCAAGGCATTCAGCATGGTCGACATTACTGCAGTGTGCGCGGTGGACTTTGCCGCGTGGGTCAAAATTAACATTCCACCAGAGAACACGCGCTCCCTGGCCTGGTATGAGCAGGTGAGTTCGCGCGCCAGCGCCAAAGCTTAACGAAGCGCGCCTGTCAGACGTTCCAGGCCGGGTACCCAATCGCCGCGTTGGCAACGCCTGCGTCCCCGCCCTGATCACTTGCCCGCAAGCTGGTGTAAGCTCCCGCCCCGGGCGCCACAGGTTGGCGCCTGTTTTTGTCAGTGACACGAGCAGGAGCGGTTCATGACTATCAAGGGCAAGGCGTTTATCGCCGGCGTTTACGAACATCCCACACGTAAGGCGGAAGGCATTCCCATTGCGCAAATCCACGCGGAGGTCGCGCGCGGCGCACTTGACGACGCAGGGCTGACGTTACAAGACGTCGACGCCTACTATTGCGCTGGCGACGCACCGGGCCTGGGCGGCCTGTCGATCGCGGAATATCTCGGCATTCAGCCGCGCCATATCGACACCACGGAAACCGGTGGGTCTTCGTATATCGTGCACGTTAATCACGCAGCGCAAGCGATCGCTGCCGGCAAATGCAAAGTCGCGCTGATTACACTGGCCGGCAAGCCGCGGACCGGAGGTGCACAGCCCGGTCGTGCGCCGCTTGCGATTCAGCCGCCGGATGCTCCGTTCGAAGCACCTTTCAAACCGAGCGTGTTGAATATCTACGCGATGTGCGCACGCCGTCATATGCACGAATTTGGCACGACGTCCGAACAACTGGCGTGGATTAAAGTCGCGGCCTCAGAACACGCGCAGCACAATCCGCATGCCATGCTGAAAAGCGTTGTCACTGTCGAAGAGGTGGTGAACTCACCACTGGTTGCCGATCCGTTGCACCGACTAGATTGCTGCATCATCTCCGATGGCGGCGGCGCGCTGGTGGTCGTGGCGCCTGAGATCGCTGCGCAGCTTAAGCGCCCGAAAGTCAGCGTGATGGGCGCAGGCGAGGCCATCAAACATAACAACGGCGGTGAAATCGACATCACCTACTCGGCCGGACGTTGGTCGTCCGCCAAAGCATTCGAGGAAGCCGGTGTCACACCCGACGACATCAAGTACGTCTCGGTTTACGACAGCTTTACCATCACCGTGCTCATGCAACTCGAAGATCTCGGCTTTTGCGCCAAGGGCGACGGTGGTCGCTTTGTGGCCGATGGCAATCTCATTTCCGGCGTTGGGAAACTGCCGTTCAACACCGATGGTGGCGGCCTGTGTAACAACCACCCGGGTAATCGTGGCGGCATGACAAAAGTCATTGAAGCGGTACGCCAGCTGCGTGGCGAGGCGCATCCCGCAGTCCAGGTGAGTAACTGCGATATCGCGCTGGCCCACGGCACCGGTGGTTTTCTGGGCACTCGTCACGGTAGCGCGACGTTGATTATGGAGAGGTCTTGAATCATGGCGAATACAAATGATGCCTTCAGCGCCGACATCGCGCTGGAACCTTACTGGACTGCGGCGCGCGACGGACGGTTATTGTTCAAACATTGTCGCGCTTGCGACCGCCCGCACTACTATCCGCGGCCGTTATGCCCGTTTTGCATGAGCGCCGACACGGATTGGCGCGAAGCAAGTGGTGACGGTACGATTTATTCGTGGAGTGTAGAGCGCCGCGCCTCACCGCCGTTTGCGATCGCGTTCGTCAAACTGGCAGAAGGTCCGACCTTGATGACCGCAATCGTCGATGCCGATCTGGATAACATCAGTGTCGATCAGAAAGTCACGCTGAAGTTCGAAGAGCGTAATGACACGCCAGTGCCGGTGTTCACGCCGGCCAGTTAAGGCCAGCGCCGGCGGCTCGATGTTTCGGGCCGCCGGTCAGTCGTAATCAATCGCGATGCTTTAGCAACCCTGCCAGCGCGGCGGGCGCTTCTCTGCGAAGGCCTGCGCCCCTTCGGTCGCATCTTTGGTGGTGCGCAGAAACGTCATTTGATCGCGTTCCAGTACCAACCCGTCGGCCAGCGACCCGTCCAAGCCCTGTAACGCCGCCGCGCGGATGCGTTCAACCGCAAGCGGTGCGCCGCGACATATTGCTGCGGCAATAGACGCGCATTTCTCCAGCAATTGGGGCGCCGGGACGACGTGGTCGACCAGCCCGAGGCGAAGCGCTTCGCTGGCATCAATACGCGCACCGGTGTAAAGCATTTCCAGCGCCCGACCGAGTGGAATGAGGCGCGGCAAACGCTGCGTACCACCACCGCCCGGCAACACCCCAAGCAGGACTTCGCCAAGGCCGAACTGTGCATGCTCAGCCGCGACGCGAATATCACAAGCCAGCGCTTGCTCCAGGCCGCCGCCATTACAGTGGCCATTGATCGCTGCGATGATAGGTTTGTTCATCGCATTCATGACCGGAAACAGTGCACCACCTGGAATGCGATCGGCCTCGCCAAACGAATCGGCGCGGATATCGCTGCCGGCGCAAAATGCACGTTCGCCGGTACCGGTCAAAATACCAACGCGCAACTCAGCGTCGTCGCGTACCTGTGACCAGATATCCGCAAGCGTGTCATAGGTTTCGCCGTCGCAGGCGTTCATGCGCTCGGGGCGGTTGATAGTGACATAGGCCACTTCACCACGTTTTTCTAACAGTACCTTGTCCATTCAGATCTCCAACAGGAATTTGACACACCGCGCGACGCGCACGCCTAAGATAGCGCACGGCATCCATTGATGTTGCAGTGAAGGTTGAGCGTAGTCAGAAACGGATAGGCAATCCGGCAGACTGCGTATTCAGGGCGTCAGCGCAGCGCGTGTATGCAAGCGAACCTACTGGTCTGCCTTGCGAATGTCGCGATGACAAAACATGCCGTATCGTCGGCATATACGGCACCGAATTAGCGGCGACGCAAGCGGACGCTGGCCGCCCTGAGTGCCGATTGTGGCCGACTTCAGAAGCTACGCAGGAACTCTATCTGCACCATGTCGTCGCGATTGAACGCGTAGGTCGGATTTTCGCGTTCGATACCCAGTAACCAACGCATCTCGACCTCGACTTTCCAGTTCTCATCCAGACGGCGGCTAGCTTCGACATTAAGAAAGTGGCCGGTACCATTTAAATCTGACATAACACCGCCGAGCACCTGGGTGTCCGCCGCGTCGTTCACGGCAAGACGGGAACCGACAAATAAATCATCGTTGAATGGCAGCGGCGCGTTACGACCGCGCTCATCCCAGTGATACTCGGCTAACACACCAATATCCATCGAGGTCTCGAACACGCCCACATAGGTATATTCGAAACCGCCGACCGCGGCGATGTAGGTGTCACCCTGTCCCTGCCGGCGATAACTCTCGAGCTTCAGTAACCAATTACCGAGCGTCGCCTGCATATCGATACTGGTTTGATGAATCACGTCGTAGATGGGAAAAATGATCGGCTCACCACTGGCGTTGAGCTTAGTGCCGAATCGCGGTTCGCGGCTGGTCCCCCAGAAATGCGACAGACCGATATCGATGGGACCAAAATAATGTGAATAGCGCATCGCATAATCGACGTGATTCTTCTCTGCGGAAGATTCATATTCGGCCTCGTCATGATCCATATGTAACGGACCCTGAAAGCGACCTTTACGGCCAGGGAAAGTGCGCTCGCGAAAACCTGGCAGGATAAATAAGTCGACCGTGCCCCAATCGCGAATAAAGGCGAGATTGATCATCGTTTGGCCGAGCTTGTCTTCGAGATCAATGTTCTCAACGAAATCTGTTTGATTGATGATGTCGACGAGGTGATTGGATTCCGCTACGCCCCAGAATACTTTGCGAATACCTGCGCGCAGTTCCCAGTCCGATGCGGCGTAGATGTAACCCAGTTCACGAATATCAAAGTGGGTACGCTGTGGGTCGTGTTGATCGAAACGAGCGAACGGCACGAACAGCAAACTTTGATTGTTGTTGTCCCAGCTTGCGTAGAATTCAGGCAGAAAGGAAATCGACCCATTCGCTCCGGGCTGACCGGCAAAGCGCGGATCCTGGAAGAACAGCCGTCCTTCAAAACCGATTTCACCGCTGATATCGATATCCACCGAGGAGGTAATCTTTTTCAGCAAATCATCGCCTGCCGCCAGACCGTTAATGAAAAAGCCGGGTCCGGAATCTTCTTCCAGCACTGGCGCTGGCCCAGGGTGAACATTCTGAGGCGCTGCCACGGTAAGCGCGCCAACGCGCGGGTCGACCCGCGCAGTAGTTAATGGTGGTAGGGGCTTGTTCGATTGCGGCCGACGCAAGCTGATCGAGCCCGCAGCCGGCAATCTGATTTCGGCTGGCACGGCGACCGGCATGTGTTCACGTTCAGCCAGACGCTGCGCGTCGGCCAGCATTTGCGCGTCGGCTTGGGGTTGAAAGTTGACGGGTGGCTGGCTAATCGCTGGCGCATATTGAGCGCGAGGTTGCGTCTGGGCCAGATTGAGCGCCTCCGGGCGAAAATGAATCTGCGGCTGTACTTGAGACCGGGATTCGACCGCAGGTGCAACTCGCCTCGGTGCAACCGGGGGATTGTGCCGGAGCGTACGTGCAAGTTGTTGTGGCTGGGAATGAGCGCGCGGTGCTGCTGGTATGAGCTGGACCGGTTGAGCGGGCTGCTCTGGAACGGGATCTGTGAGATCAACGACGACCCGATGACCAAAAGCGCCTGTCGGTGGCAGCAACATGTCTTTTGCTGATACGGGACGAGTGACATCCAGCACGATACGCAAACCGCGGTCTCCGCGCGGTGCATAGCGGAGCCGGTCGAGCAGGTCGCCCTCCACGACGTCCAAAGATAACGCGTGGTGCAGACTGGCGTCATCGAAATCAATAACCACCCGGTTCGGGTTGGCGAGCGTAAATACCTGATAGGCGGCGGAGCCGCTCATATCAAACACGACCCGGGTCCGCGCCAGATCGGCACCGGTGCGAATCGTACGTAGCTCTGCTGCGCCAACAGCGGTGGTTGTGCCAACCAGGCATGCCAGCGATATCGCCAACACCCTTAGAATTCCTGAAACTCGAATCACTGCAGCATTCATCTCAACTTCTGCCCAAATCTGGAAGGTCGTCGAACGATTTCAGCGATTATTCGAGAATCGTCGCGATCTTTGATGGGATTGAGACTAACATAACTAAATTAAATTAGGAAGTTAGAGCAGTTATCTAATCTAATTTATACAAAATACTTAAACACGCCGAGATTTCACAGTAGGGCCATAAACTCGGCGCTCACCCGGATGAGACGAGAACGCCTAACTGCAGACGGTTGTGGTCCCCGCTCAACCGCAACGCCCGCGAAGCGCACTCAATGGCAAAACCTGGAGAAGGAAACCAATGGCACAAATCAAGATATTCGGACTCGACAACGTTCTCAGTACGCATGCTGCAGCGCTCTCCGAGGCGATTCACGCAGCAGTAATCGAAGCCCTCGCCTACCCGCCTGAGAAGAAATTCCACCGCTTTATCGGTCTGCAGGATTGGGCGTTCATTTATCCCGATGACCGCAGTTGCAACTACACCATCATCGAAATCGCGATGTTTGAAGGGCGCTCGGTCGACAGTAAAAAAACACTCGTGCGCCTATTGTTCGAAAACATTCAGGCGCAAGTCGGCATCGAACCACAGGACGTTGAAATCACCATCACCGAAACACCACGACATAACTGGGGTATTCGCGGTAAGTGTGGTGATGAACTGGCGCTCGGCTACAGCGTCGAGATTTAGCCGTTGGTTCAGGACTGGGCGCGCGGAAAACGAAGGCAATAGTTTGGCCAGACCTGCGTCAAGCCGGCTGAGAAAAACATCACTGTGCAACAGCGTTCTTTGGGCCTTAAAGATCTGATGGAAGTGCTGTGAATAACGTCGCCACTTTAAGCGAAGGTGTGCTGCGAACTACGCTACTCAGAATCGGCCTGACCGCCGATGACACCATCGCGTCGCAGCGCGTTAATTTCCTCAACACTGACGCCACATTCCTGCAAAATCTCTGTCGTGTGTTGTCCGAGGCTCGGTGCCTGACGACGAACATGCGCGGGTGTTGCGGAAAATTGCGTGGTCGGGCGCACGTAACGGATGGTGCCTTCGCTGGGATGCTCGGTGGTCTGGAATAACTCAACTGCGCGGGCTTGCGGATGACCAGGCAACTCATCCAGCGCGTAAATGGGTGTCGCGGGGATATCCAGTTCAGCGCACAGAGCCATCCATTGCGCGGTCGTTTGTTGGCCCGCCATCTCAACCATATCGCGATACATGGCAACCAGATTCGCGTTCCGTGCATTGCGATCATCGACGCCGTATTTTTCCGCCAGGTCATCACGTCCCGCGGCGGAAAAAAATGCTCTCCAGTGCGCGCCGGTATAAGGCAGCATCGCAATGTGGCCGTCCGCAGTCGGGGCCGGTTTTCGGCCACCGGAAAGCAGACGTGAATAGCCGGCTGGCGCAGTTGCCGGCTCGAAAGTCAGACCACCGAGATGCTCGGTCAGCATAAAGGCCACCATGGTTTCAAACATCGGCACTTCAACGTACTGTCCCTCGCCCACTCGCTCACGCCACAACAGCGCAGCCAACACGGCGTTCACGAGCGCCATACCGGTGGTCTTATCGGCAATAAGACTCGGGACGTAGTACGGCGTGCCGTCTGCAGTCGCATTGAGGTCAGCCAAACCGCTGCACGCCTGAATCACATCGTCGAAAGCGGGTTTGTCACGTTCCGGGCCGTCCTGGCCAAAACCAGTCGCCGCGCAATAAACGATATCGGGTTTAAGTTGGCGGACCGCTTCGTAACCGAAGCCAAGTCGCTCGATGGCAGCGACGCGCATGTTGTGCACCAGCACATCCACGTCGCCCAGCAGGCGTCGCATGACCTCGGCGCCCGCCGCGGTTTTCAGGTCGATGGCGAGCGAGCGCTTATTGCGATTCAGACTCAGGAAGATCGAGCTCATACCGGGGTTGCGGCTAACGCCATTGGCGCGCATCAGATCACCTTTGAGCGGCTCAACCTTGATGACATCGGCGCCGAAGTCGCCAAGTATCTGTGCAGCCAGTGGGCCGAGTACAACCGAGGTCATGTCGACGACGCGCATTCCTGCGAGCGGACCACCAGCTTTTTTCTCCGGACGTTCAACGTTTGTCATAAAACGTCTCGCGGCGCTGAGTTCGCTATCGTCGTTTGGCTCGCCAACGTGGCGCGAATACAGTTCATCAATCTTCCCTATGCTTCTGTCGGTTCGGGGCCTAATGGTGAACGCACAGACCAATTGAACCTTTGCTGAGGTACGGAAACCTATACCAACCGCGCACTCGTTCAAGCTGCCATTGGTTACTTGCCCGCTATCAGTCGGACATGGCATCGATGGCGCTGACGGCGCGGACAGTTTCAATCATTCAATGCGAAGCGGCGGGCACGCGCAAGCATGGACTGGGTGAGTTGCAAGCCCCGGGGACAGGCTGTTAGCGTTGCAGCATCCTTCACGATTGCCAAACGCCGAGACACTCGTATGAAGCTCAAGCTGATCAGGTCTTGCCGGCGATGATGCGGGCGGTATTAATTTCTGCAGGATCGTTGTTTGTGATCAGCTGGCTGTTGTTGATTGGGGAACTGTGGGCGCGTGAAGTCTATGTGAACGAGCGACCTGCGCCAGCCCGGCCAGACTCGGTCGCTCTCCCACCCGAGTTACTACAGGCCGACCCGCAGCTCGGTGTCAGTTTCCGACCGAACTCGGACAAATTTTTCGCCTCTCGACACGGCGAATTCGCGGTCCACTATCAGATTAACGAGATCGGCTTGCGCGAGGCCGGCACTATTTTTCTCGGCGAGCGCCCACCTTACGCACTGATTCTCGGCGACTCAGTGGTCGAAGGCTGGGGTGTGATGGGCGAAACCACTTTTATCAAAGAACTGCAGCGACGGCTGCGCCGGTTCGACGACATCGAACCCTACTCGCGCTTGTTCAATGCCGGCATGAGCGGCTACGGTGCCGCGCAAAGTAATTTGCTCGCCCGGCGCCTGCTCAACACGCTGGGGGCCGATCTGGTGGTGCTGGTCTATACCGGTTTGATGCCCGTTGCGGACTATCACTTCCTCGCCAATGCGACGCTTGATAAGAATGGCATTGCAGTCAATAGCGGCACTCATCGTTATCGAGATCCACAACCCAGCAACCTGCTCGGATCTGTGCTCAACAGCTCCACGATGGTCGAGGCGGTGAAGTCTTCTTTCGATGCCTGGCGAGCACGATCAGCGCTCGTGCCAGGCGACCCAAACTCCGATTTATTCGCGGCCACTCGCAGCGAGGCCAGCGACACGAAAAATTTACATCAAGCGTCTCTGGCGCATGTCGCGGCTCTCGCGAAATTCGCAGAGGCAAATGGCGCCCAGTTCTTGCTCGTGCATGTACCCATGCCTCATCAGGTTTCAAACGATGAGTGGGAGGAAGGGCGTAAGGTCTATCAATTCGACACTCAGCAATACCCGTCACCGGACGCCGATATCGTCAGGGAATTCTGTGCGGCGAATAAGATTCATTGCGTGATGACCACTGAAATGTTTCGCGAGCTCGCGAAAGTGAGCAGCAGCCGGGTGTTTTTTCGACATGACTACACCCTGACGCCGGTCGGACACCGGGCGCTGGTAATGCATTTACTGGATACGTTTCGCGCCGCGCTCAGCCTCGATCGACTTTCGCCCGGTTGGTCTGCTGAAGATCTGCAGCGTGGGCCCTACGTGGGGTATCCGAGTCTAAGAGCGCAGGGCGAGGGCGGGCTTGATGACAGTACGCAGTGAACGCAGCAGGAACAATTGACTGAACAGCGATAAGAGCATGAACACGAGCATTAATAACGCGATATTCAGCGCGCTGTCATGTTCGACCAGCCCTACTGCGTAACCCGCGAAAGCCCCCACCACATGCTGCCCAAGGCCGGCAGCACCGGCCGCCGCGCCGGCCATAGCGGGCACCAGGCTAACGGTGCCAGCGAGCGCGGAGGGCATCAGCAGGCCATGGCCGATACCCAGCAAAACCAAAGGTGCTGTCACTGCCAGCGGCGATTGAACATCGCTAAGCGCCAGTATCAGTACACTTGCGATTCCGGCAATCGCGGCGCAATTCCCGGCCAGCATCAAGCGATTCTCGCTCCACCTTTTGACCAGCCGGGTGGTTAGAAAGTTACCGGCGATATACGACATCGGGATAAACATGATGTAAAAACCGACCATGCCAGGCCCGACACCGTAACGGGCCAGAACCGTCGGCGCGCCAGACAGAAAAACGTAAAACGTACCCGTGCAGGAAGCCAGAATAATCGCGTATCCCAGGAACACGGGCAGGCGCGCCAAATGTGCGTAGGAAGCAAACATTTCGGTGACCCAGTGCGACCGTGACGGTTGTTTTTTCTCTTCCACTGGCATCGCGATCCAGGTCATCACGACCAGCGCTGCAGCAATCACGGCGATAACGAGGAAGTTTGCGCGCCAGCCCCAATGAATATGAATTTGACCACCCAGTATCATCGCTGACGCCGGGCATAGTCCCATCACCATGCCAATATAGGCCATGATGCGCGGCCGGTCGGGTCCGGTAAAATAATCCTGCACCATGGCGCGTCCTATCACCATGCCAGCCGCCGCGCCGACACCCTGTAGGAACCGCGCAACGGTGATTTCGAATAGTCCGGGCGCGCCGGCGGCGGCAAGCGAACTGAGCCCCGCAATGGCGAATCCGCCGAGCAAAAACTTGCGTCTTCCATAGCGATCCGAAAGCGGCCCGTAAAATACTTGTCCCGCACCAAGGCCAATGACGAAACTGCTGAAGCTCAATTGCACCTGTGCCTGGCTGGCACCGAAGAGGGTCGGCCACTCATGCATTGAGGGCAGACAAATGGTCATTGCGATCAAACCGAAACCGACTGATGCGAGCAAATTCGCGATCAAAAAAGGACGCGCAACGGGCAGCGCCGGGGCAGCTTCGGAGGCACTCACAGACTCATCAACCCGTAATTCACAATGGCCGCGCATGGTAACCGAAAGCCCCGGGCGAAACCGCGAGGCCAACGACCGGATACCGGCGCTTCGCTACTGAAGAATTCAGTTCCCCGCGAGCGCCGGGGCATGGGCAGCAAGTGCTGCGGCCATGAACTCGGAAAATACACTCAAACGAGCCGTTTCCCTGGTATCAGGGTGTCGCAAGAGCCAAATGTTGTAGGTGGGATAGCGCGACTTGTCGTCAGCGCAGGCCAGGTCGTCGTAACGATCGCCGACGAAGCACGGCAGAAATCCAACGCCCAGACCTGCCCGCGTGGCCGCGATTTGCACCAGCAGACTTTCACAAACTCCGCGTACAGGCAGTTGCGATAAACCGCTTTGTCGGAGCCAACGTGGGTCGCGTCCCCCGTGATCAAAACCTATCCAGCTGGCTGACTGCGGGTTATCCAGTTGATGGCTTTTCAGGTACGCGCGGCTCGCATAGGCCGCGTGGGCGATGCGACCGACCTGACGGCCGATCAGATTCTCAGGCGGCTTGTCGGTTAGCCGCAGGGCGACATCTGCCTCACCGCGATCGAGATTGGCAGACAGATAACTGATCTGGATTTCCAGATCGATGTCGGGATACATCTGCGTAAACCGTTGCAGGTCGGGCATGAGTAAATCCGTCGCGAGGACATCGACCATGGTCACCCGGATAGCGCCGGCAAGCTGACGATCGCGCCCGCTAACGCGCCGCTCAAGTCCCAACATATCGAGTTCGACGCGTTCGGCCGTTTCGAGGATCTCTTCTCCGGCTGGCGTCAGCACTGGCCCGCCCGGTCCGCGCTCGAGAACCTTAACGCCCAGGCTCTGTTCAAACTGATCCAGACGGCGAGCGATGGTGGAGTGACTCACCCCGGCCAGCTGCCCGGCGCGGCGCACGCTGCCACTGCGCACCAGGGCCAAGAAGAGCTTCAGATCGTCCCAGTTCATTGTCTTAAATTTGCAACGTTATGTATTGATTATGGTTATTTTGTCTCTATTGTAGACCATATAGACTGCGCCCAATGACTACTTTCAATGTCCAGCCGCTCTTGCGTAGTTCGCCGCCTGCGCATCGGGCGATCGCGTTAATCACGCGGCTCACCGCAGTCGTATTGGGCATTGGATGGACAATTCACGGCGATATCAGCGCGGGCGTCATTGCAGGAACCGGCTTGTTATTGTCGCTACTGGCAAGCCGCTGGACAGCTGAGAACGTCGCAAGTTGGTTTCATCTCACGCTATTCATGCATTTGTCCTTCGGTATGGGGCTGGACCTCTACCTGCGCAGCAACTACTACGATAATGTCGTGCATTTTCTGGCTATGGCTGGTCTCGTGGGGATCGCATTGGAGCGCCTGCGCAGGGCGAGCATGGCGCATCAGCTTGTCATGCCCGTGCGTATGCACGTGGCGGTTGCCGCCACGCTGGCGCTTGCTTTCGGTGCAGCCTGGGAGCTGACCGAATTCGCATTGGACACGTGCTTTTCATTAAACGCCCAGCTCGGGCTCACCGACACCAACCTGGATTTGCTGGCCGACTTATGTGGGGGCATCGCCGCTGGTGCGCTGTCCAGCCTGCACCAGCCGCGCAGCATTGCGCGGCGCTTTGCTTCGCCGCGTACACAAACCTCGATACTCGCGACACTCTCAAGCAAACGCTTGAGACCACTTTCCTGATCCGATCTAAAAAGGAATTACGACCATGACAATGAATCTACCGCTCTATACCGCGCTCACCGCAGCATGCATTTTGTTCCTGCAACTTGGCCTCATGCTCAGTGTCGGATTGCGGCGCGTAAAATACCGTCAGGGCATCGGCGATGGCGGCCACGACGACCTGAGTCTACTGGTACGCCGACACGGTAACCTTGCGGAGAATGGCGCCATCTTTGTGGTCGTCCTGGCGGTCCTCGAAATCGTTGGCGGCGCGCCCCTTGCTGTGGCGGCATTCGGTGGCACGTTCGTATTGGTACGCGTCGCCCACGCGATCGGTTTAACGCTCGGCGACGGACCTAATGCGGCGCGTTTCGTTGGGGCGTCCGGTACGGCTTTGACCGGTTTTGCGATGGCGGGCTATCTGATGTTCATCGCCGCCGGACAGCTCTTGCAAACCTGACGGTACGCGACGAGGCAAAGTGCCGACAGAAAACCGAGTGGACCTCGACGGCTGGGGGCTAGTGTTTGCGAGAGTGCGAATGGTGAATTGCGACGCGTCACGCTATGCGATGAGTGCACTCAGTACGAGAGCAACAGACCCAAGTGCAGGCGACCGTTACCAACAGCGCTGGAGGTAAAGTCCTTGAGTTGCCAACCGTAATCGACGCGTGCACTCATCACGTTCGTCACGGCGTAGCGGATACCGACCCCGGCCGACCACAGTTTGCTTCAGCCTTCCCCTGGCCCACGTTGGCGACTTCTTCCCGCACCGTAGTCCATGAATGCCAACAGCTCCAAACGATCTTCGAGCGCGAATTTCGGTAGCTTCCCAAGTACCGCAAACGCGGGCAGGCGTATTTCGTTGCGAAATATCAGACCCGCATCGAATTCGTTTTGATGGTGCGTACAGGTCAGAAAGGCACTCGTGGTGCGTGATTAGGGCAGGAGCGAAGTATGGGTCCTAGCCGATTGAATATTCGGATGAAATTGGCATTTTTTGGGCCCCTTTGTCAAAGATTATGAAATTGCCGCCGGGTTCCGCAGAACGGCACGCTAGGCCATCACATGGTCTCTTATTGATACTGGAAACGGACCTGCCCTGCGCATTTACATCACGTGACTTTGCGATTTTCCGATTATTCATTAATATGTTAATAAATAGTTCAGAGCTTGCGCCTAATGCAGGACTTCACTCACTCGATGTCGATGATGCTTTACCGCGCGCTGAACGGCGTGATGCCCCGTTTTCGGGCCATTTTCAGCGAGTTTGGGGTCACGGAAACACAGTGGCGGGTCTTGCGAATCTTGTGGGAACGCAAGCGCATCGGGTTTCGAGAGTTGGGCGAGCTCAGTCTCATCCCCGCGCCCAGCCTGGTCGGTGTCATCGACCGATTGTGTCGCGATGGCCTGGTCGAACGCGAGCGCAGCACGCAAGACCGGCGCCAGGTCGACATCCTGGCCACGGCGGCAGGACAAGCCCTCGAAGCCCAGGTGATGCCCGCCGTGAGCAACGCTTACGCGGAACTTTCGGGGGCGCTCGACAAGCAGACCCACGCGCACCTCATGGCGGGCCTGAGCGCACTTGCCAATCTTGCCCACGCACCGCATCAGTCCGCCGCTCCCAATCCACCACGAACGCTAACGGGTAGTCAATGACTATGAACAAGCAGAGCACCGCAATGCCTCTTGGCAAAGGAATTCGCAACGGCGAACAGTATCTCAATGGCTTGCGCGACGATCGCGACGTCTGGCTGCGCGGCGAAAAAGTCACCGATGTCACCAGCCACCCAGGCCTCGGCAACGGCGCCCACACACTGGCCGGGTTCATGGACCGCCAGTTCGATGCAGAACTGCAACCACAAATTACCTATACCGAAAACAACACGCGCTACGCCATGGCGTTTCTACAGGCGCAATCGCCGGAAGACGTGCGGCGACGCGGGGAGTCTTTTTACACCTGGGCGAGTTGGTCGAATGGCATGTTCGGTCGCACACCGGATTACAAGAACGCCTCACTCACTGCGTTTGCAAGCAGTGCGGAATTTCTCGCCGAGGGCCGGCCGGAGTTCGCTGACAACCTGCGACATTACTATGAGTATGTGCGCAGTAATGACAAGGTCCTGACCCATACCTTGGTCAATCCGACGTTTAGTCACGCACAGGCGAAGGCCGGTCAATACGATGAGAAAGTTGCCCTGCATGTGGTACGGGAAACGGACGCTGGCATCGTGGTCCGTGGCGCACGCCTACTCGCGACACTCGGTCCTCACGCAGATGAAATTGAAGTATTTCCTTCCTCGCTGCTGACAGCATCCGAGGACAACATGCCATTTGCCTTCGCTTTCGCCATTCCCATCGCGACGCCGGGACTGCGGTTGCTTTGCCGCGACAGCTACGACCACGGCAAGTCACATTTCGATGCCCCGCTTGCCTCGCGCTACGAGGAAATGGATGCCGTGGTGATCTTCAATGACGTGCTGGTGCCGTGGGAACGCGTATTCATGTATCGCGATCCGTTGCTGTGTAATCGCGCATTCGCCGATACGAATGCGGTCGTACACATGATGCATCAAGTGGTGTGCAGCAAACTCGCGAAAGCAGAATTTATGGTCGGCCTGTTGTGCGCAATGGCTCGCGCGACCGGTAAGGACAAGGACATGGGCGTCAAGGGGCAAATCGCTGAGGCCATGATGATGACCGAAAGCGTTCGGGCACTGCGCTTCAGTGCTGAAGCGCAGGCGCAGGTTGATAACTATGGTTATTACATGCCGCTTCGACGCCCGCTCGATACCTCGCGCAACCTGTTTCCGAAAATGTATCCACGTCTGGTCGAACTGGTCCAACTGCTCGGTTCGAGTTCGCTGATGGCAACCCCGTGCGAGGCGGATTTATCCAATGCCCTGGCCGGTAACGTCGAGCAGTACTTTCAGACCGAGAATCTCGCGAGCTCGGCGCGAATCGCGCTCTATCGGCTTGCCCACGACGCGGCGATATCGGGATTTGCTGGTCGGCAGGTGCTCTACGAGCGTTTCTTTTTTGGGCCGCAGAATGTCATGGCGTCGATCTATTACGACTTGTATGACAAAGACGAGGTTATGGCGCGGGTAGAAGAGCTGCTCGACGACGCCTGAGTTGCGTTATGAACGCGGGGAAGATTGATCAAGGCTGTCGGAAAACTCTGCGAGTAAATCATAGAGTGTTTGCAGGCGGTCCGCGCCGAACGCTTGCGCGATGGCCCCGTACACCTGCTCTGAATCGGGCGCGACGGTGTCAAACAGTGCAGTGCCGCGAGCGCTAAGTTCAAACACCGCGCGGCGCTGGTCTTTCGCGTCCACTTTGCGCTTCAGTAGACGCTGCGCCTGCAAGTGCTGAAGAATTCGCGTCAGACTCGGCGCCAATAGCACGCTACGCGCTGCAAGCCCACTGGCGTCAATATTCGGACAGGCTGCCAACACACGAATCACCCGCCACTGTTGCTCAGTCAATCCATGCTGACGGAGCATCGGGCGAAAGCGCAACATGGCAGCCTCGCGCGCCTTTAACAGTTGCAAGGGCAGCGATTTTTCGAGATCGCGCAGAGCCTTGCCATGCTCTTTCACTGCGGCAACCACGGCTCAGAGTGGCTCAGTCACGACCGTGTTCTGCAATACGCCCACGCCGCTCACGGCCACTTCGACCTTGTCACCTGCGCACAGATACTTAGGCGGATCGAAGCGTGCGCCTGCGCCATTCGGTGTGCCGGTCGCGATGACATCGCCGGGTTTGAGGTGATAGAAGGTCGACAGGTAACTGATCAAATAGCGAAATGGGAACATCAGATTGGATGTCACGTCATCCTGTCGGGATTCACCATTCACATGTGTTGTTACGCGCAATTCGCCAAACGGATCGATCTCGTCGGTGCTCACCAGATACGGGCCGAGCGCACCGGAGTTAGCGAAATTCTTGCCCTGGGTAACGTTGAATTTGGCGTGCCGTAACCAGTCGCGCACCGAGCCTTCGTTCATCACCGACAAGCCTGCGACATGCTTATGGGCGTGCTCGGCGGCGATGCGCCTGCCACCCTTGCCGATAATCAGCACAATCTCGCCCTCGTAATCCAGCTGCTCTGACTCGGGCGGGTCGAATATCGGCTGCAGATGACCGACCAGCGACTCCCGCGAGCGCATGAACACGCTGGGGAACTTCGGCGCTTGCGATCCATCTTTGTACTCGGCATTGCGATCGGCGTAGTTCACGCCGATGCAGATTATTTTTTCCGGATTTGGGATGGTCGGCAGATAGTCGATATCCGCAAGCGCGTAGTCGCTAGTTGCTGAGGCAACCTCTCGCGCCAGTGCAGCTAATTGACCTGCCCGTAGCACCGCACGCAGATCGGCGTACTGCGGATGTCTCGCCGACAGGTCGACGACACCATTGTCGTTGAGTGCACCGAAACTTGCATGACTGGCATGGCTGAAACTCAGAAACTTCATGCTGCCGTTCCGCCTTGTAGCAGACCGGCCCGTTGCAACACCCCGTCGAGACGCTGCTCGAGTTCCGCGGTGGCAGGCACCATCGGCAGACGGTGCTCGTTGACTGGCATCAGAGCGAGTTTTTTCATCATGTACTTGATTGCGATCGGATTCGTGTCGTAGAAAACCGACTGGTTTATTTCCAGTAACCGTTGGTGAATATCCCGCCCGCGGCGCAAATCATTAGCCCACACCGCTTCGACCATCTCGACCAGAGCCGCCGGGCGTAGATTGCCAACCGCATTCATCAGACCGCATGCACCAATAGCCATCATTGGAAACGACAGTTCCTCCAGCCCAACAAATATCTTGAAATCATCACCAAAAGCAGCAAGGCATTCGGTCACAAAGCCGAGGTCATTCACCGCATGTTTCATTCCGATGAAATTCGCGCTCTGGTCGCGAATGGCGCGCATGGAATCGAGCGTCACGTTGACTGCTGCGCGACCCGGGATGTGATAAATCATCCACGGTGTATCGTGCAGAGCGGCGAGCTTCACGTAGTACTCGACCAATCCGCGCTGGGGCGGGCGAATGTAGTACGGCGTGACGACCAGCAAGGCATCGACGCCCGCCGCGACTGAATGGCGGGTCAGCGCTTCAGTCTCAGCCCAGGATTGCGAGCCGGTAGCCGCAACAATGGGGACACGCCCATTCACCGTGGCCACCGCGACGTCGACCAAACGATTGCGTTCCGCAACACTCAAGCTGGAAGGTTCGGCGGTTGTACCGTTGACTAAAACACCATGCGAGCCATTGGCGATTTGGAAGTCGAGCAAGCCGGCATAGGCCTCATAGTCGACCTCGCCGTTTTTGAATGGCGTGACAACCGGTGGAATCGAGCCGCGAATATGCGCCAGATTGGGCATCCCTTTTCTCCTTGCACGCGCATGTTGACGGCGCGGTGATGGCCAATATACTTAACATGTTAATTTCTTTCAATCGCGCTTGCTGGCGCCGCGAGGTCCGAGAATGCCGCATTTGACCGTTGAATATTCCGCGAATCTGGAACGCGATGTAGACTTGCCAGAATTGCTTGAAACCTTACATACAGCGACTGCCGCAATTGAAGCTTTTCCGCTCGCCGGATTGCGCACACGTGCAGAACGCCGCGATCACTTTCGCATCGCCGACAGGCATGCAGATAACAGTTTCATCCATGTAGTACTCCGCATTGGCCACGGTCGGCCACTCGATGTACGCCAACAAGCCGGCGAAACCTTGTTTGAAACGTTGACCGATTACCTCGCGCCAATCTCCGCGCGGCGTCCACTCGCCATATCCTTCGAAATGCAGGAACTTGATCCCACCCTAAACTATAAAACCGGCAATATCCGTGACTATATTGCCAAGCGAGGCAGTGCATCCTGATGTCCAGTAGGCCGACCCCATTTGAAGATAACCTGCGTCGTTGTGAAACCTTATTGCACCGCTTTAGCGATGCACCTCTCGGGCATTTTATCGGCGGAGAATCGCTCGCTAGCCACTCGGGCGCGACCTTTAGCAATCACACACCGATAGACAATCGACTCATCGGTAGCGTTGCAAGCGCTGACGCGAGTGATATTGACGCCGCTTGCAGCGCGGCCGCCCTGGCTTTCCCGGCATGGCGTGATATGGCGGGCAGCGAACGCAAAAAACTTTTGCATCGTTTCGCTGATGCGATAGTTGCGCGCGCTGACGAGATAGCCTTGCTCGAGAGTTATGACACCGGTCAGCCGCTGCGGTTTATGAGTAAAGCCGCGTTGCGAGGTGCCGAGAACTTTCGCTTTTTCGCCGACCTCGCGCCTGACGCGCGTAACGGCCTGGCGCTGCCAGCGGAACAGCATATGAATTTCTCGATGCGCCAACCGCTCGGGCCAGTAGCTGTGGTAACGCCATGGAACACGCCGTTCATGCTTTCGACATGGAAAATTGCGCCGGCACTCGCGGCAGGTTGTACGGTCGTGCACAAACCCGCCGAATGGTCACCCATCACGGCGACCTTGCTGGCCGAGATCGCCCACGACGTTGGCATCCCTCCGGGTGTGTTGAATACCGTTCACGGCCTGGGTGAAAGCGCGGGTAAAGCGTTGACCGAGCACGCAGCCGTTAAAGCAGTTGCCTTCGTCGGTGAATCGACTACCGGCAGCCATATCATGCGCCAGGGTGCGGACACTTTAAAACGCGTGCATTTTGAACTTGGCGGCAAGAACCCGGTGCTGGTGTTCGCCGATGCGGATCTGGAACGCGCGCTCGATGCCGTCGTGTTTATGATTTATAGCCTGAACGGCGAACGCTGCACGTCGTCCAGTCGGGTACTCATTGAAGCATCCATCTATGCAGAGTTTGTCGAGCGCATCGCCGAGCGAGTTGCCAATCTCAAGCTCGGTCACCCACTTGATCCGGCAACCGAAGTCGGCCCCCTCATCCACCCCGATCATTTCGCCAAAGTGTGCAGCTATTTCGACATCGCGCGCGTGGACGGCGCGACCATCGCTGCCGGCGGCCAAGCGGCAGCTGGGCATGGCCCCGGTAACTTCGTCCAGCCGACCTTATTCAGCGATGCGAATAACAGCATGCGTATTGCGCGCGAGGAGATCTTCGGGCCGGTGCTCACAGCGATCCCGTTTGCCGATGAGGCCGAGGCGCTCGCGCTTGCGAACGACAGTGACTACGGTCTCGCGGCCTATTTGTGGAGCCGTGATTCCGGTCGTGTGCAACGCCTCGCGCGCAAACTCGACGTGGGAATGGTTTGGGTTAACTCGGAGAACAATCGTCATTTACCCTCGCCTTTTGGAGGCATGAAGGCCAGTGGCATCGGCCGCGACGGTGGTGATTACAGTTTTGACTTCTACATGGAAACGAAAAACGTCTGTATTGCACTCGACACGCACAGCGTTCCCGAACTGGGTAAATCATGAGCCTCTACCAGCTGCAGAAATTTCTTTATGTGATGAATCGCGAACCCGCCGTGCAAGCGCGTTACGAAACCGAATTGACCGAACTGCTTGGCGCCTATGATTTAACTGACGAAGAGCGCGCAGCACTCGCAGAAGGCGACATCGGTTTGCTCTATGTGCTCGGGGTAAACGGCCAGATTCTCATGCATTTCGCGGCTTTCCTCGGCATCGCCTGGTTCGATTACCTGGACCTGATGCGGAAGGGTGTTGCAACACACGGTCCGGTGCGGGCTGGGGTCTACGCCATGACCGGTGAGGGTGCGAGCTTTACCAATGAGGAGAAGCAGCAATGAGTCTCGTTTATGCAGGCGTGTTAAGTC
This sequence comes from Proteobacteria bacterium UBA981, assembly GCA_002292285.1. Taxonomy (GTDB): domain Bacteria; phylum Pseudomonadota; class Gammaproteobacteria; genus UBA981. The sequence continues at coordinate 120,600 of DBBP01000014.1, read as the reverse complement.
ATGCCCCAGGCATGACAGGGCGTGCTGAACTAGTGGAGAACACTGCACTGCGCGATGAGTTTTATGCGCGCCTGGACGCACAGCGCCGGGACATCGAAGCCAGTGGTGCCGAAGCACTCGTCGTCATTGCCGCAGAACACTTTGCGAATTTCTTCATGAACAATATGCCCGCCTATTGCATCGGCATTAGTGATGAATATGAAGGCCCGATTGAAGATCCAAAGTGGCTCAAGATCGAGCGCACGAAAGTCCCTGGCAATGCTCGCCTTAGCCGCACGCTGGTTGAACAGGTGATGCACAGCGTGGATGTTGCCTACGCTGAAGAATGGAAATTTGATCACGGCGTGATGGTGCCGTTGCACTTTCTGACGCCGCGCTACGATTTGCCGATCATCCCGGTAAACATCAATTGCCAGGGACCACCGCTAACGCCTCTGCATCGTGCGTGGGCATTTGGAGAGGCATTGCGGGAGGCTTGCGACGCGGTCCCCGAAAAAATAGCTATCGTCGGGACTGGCGGCATATCCCATTGGCCGGCGACACCGGACTCGGGAAAAATTAATGAACCCTGGGACCGCGACTTTCTCGACCGCTTGATGCGCAACGACCGCGCGGCACTACTCGACTACAACGACGTCGACACCTACCGTGATGGCGGACAAGGTGGATTCGAAATTCGAACTTATATCGCCACTGCGGCAGCCGCACGCGGTGCCGGTGAACTACAGTTCTATACGGCGCAAATGCCTATCTTCGCCGTCGGTTGCACGGTGGCCCGCTTCAACCTTGAGGGCGGGAACTAAGGTCTGATCACGCGCTCTGGCCGCCGCCGAATCGTACCGCCGCTCGGGCACGTGCTTTAGCTGCTTCGACGTCGCGGTCGCGTGGTGGGGCCTGTGTCACCAGAGTCGCCAGAAGTTCCGATACTGTGGCCGTAACATCTTCAATCGCCTTGTCGAAGACCGCTTGGTTCGCAGCCGACGGTTTGGTCGAACCACTGATTTTCCGCACGAACTGCTCGGCCGACGCGCGAATCTCGGCGTCTGTCGCGGGCGGTTCGAAGTTGAACAGCGTTTTTATATTTCTACACATCGGGTCAGCTCCTGTGCTGGCGAAAATCGACACGACGGCAGGCCGCCGACGGATTAGCTCCTCGACCTGGTTTCTGCAAGCCGCTTCTAATCAACCTGGCCCAGGGCCACAAGTTTGCGCTCACGCATCAGCATAAACAGCGGACAGGCGAACGCAATGGCGATGCTGAAGGTCAGGATCACATAAGCCCACCAGTGGCGCATGCCGAGTCGTTTGGCTTCGAGAAATGACCAAAAAAAGAAGGTTACTACCACGACCAACAGGTCATTGCTGATTGAAGTGGCGGCAGCGTTTGCGTTCGTCGCCGCAATAAATTCCCCGAGCGAGAAACCGCCGGTTTCGATCATGAACTGAATGTTGAAATACCAGGTCACGACGACGCCGATGAGCGCCGTAACCCCATAAAACAATTGCCGGTTGCTGGATGCCATTCGTACTACTCTCAATTTGGGTCGTGAGTTCGATGCTTGGATGCCTTCCGGCCTATTCACTCGGGGGCACGTGTTCCCCAAGCATCACTTCCTCAATCACATCGCCGTTTGCACTGGCCGCAATGCCTCACTGTATCTGCTTCCGAAATTTCCTCGCGTTTATGTAAATCCGTTTTGGTCGCCGCGACGAACGGGAGATGGTGTTGTTCATACGCGACCCGCCCGTCGTTTCGAATGCGGTCCTTCCAACGGCTGCGGAAAACTACTTCGGCGCGCGCTGATCAGCAAGGTTTTGCCGTGCTGTTTGGCGGATATAGTGAATCAGCGCGGAGGCTTGCTCGTCACTGAATTCCTGAAACCGCGGCATACCGTTTGGCGCCAGCGAACCGTTGACGACGACTTCCTTGAACGATGCCAAAGTGAGCGCAATCGGCGACTCGCGTAAGTCTGGCGCCAACCCGCCTGAGACGACGCCGCCACCATGACAGAGAAAACAGTTTTCGGCATACAGCGCTTTGCCGCTCTCGGCCAGCGCATCGTCGACCTTAAATTCTGGCGGATCGAGCGGCATAGCAAGCACCGGTGGCGGTGATGGCGGAACTGGCTGCTTGGCATCCAGCGCGAAGGTATAGAGTCGACGCGGATGTGCTTTGTACTTCCAACCATGTTGGGCCGCGATGGAGCCCGCAATCAGGCCTGCGCCACCCCAACCCACCAACAGCGACACATATTGTTTGCCCTCGACGGTGTAGGTGACTGGTGGTGCGGAAATACCAACGCCCAATTCGAGTGACCAAACGGGCTCGCCGGTCTCAGCATGATAAGCAACGAACCGGCCATCAGCGCGCCCTTCAAAAACCAGGTTCCCTTTGGTCGTCATGGTGCCCGGATTCCATTGCGGTGGCAGCGGTTGCTCCCACACCATGGCTTGTTTAATCGGGTCCCAGGCTTGTAGACGGCCACTGCCATAATCGACGGCGGTGTCGCCTGTGCCAAACTCGACGCCCACTGCGGTGTTCATATGCGGCGACTTAAACGCCCGCAGATCAATGCCGGAATCTTTGAACGAGGCGGGCATTTCAATGGTCGGGATATAGACCAGACCGGTGTTCGGGTTGTAGGACATGGCGTGCCAGCTGTGCGCACCAAAAGGGCTCGGCCACACCAACTCCTCGCCATCCTCATAGCGGGCACCGGCCATCTCGACCGGTCGGCCGCTCTTCAGATCGATGTGTGAGGCCCAGGTTGCTTTGGCGAATTTTTCGGCCGACAGCAGTTCGCCATTAGCGCGATTGATGACATAGAAAAAACCGTTCTTGGGCGCGTGCATCAAGGCCTTGATCGACTGTCCGCCGTACTTAAGATCAGCCAGCACGATGTCCATGTTCGAGTTGTAATCCCAGGTCTCACCGGGAACAGTCTGGTAGTGCCACTTGTAATCGCCAGTGTCGGCATCGAGCGCGACGATCGAGCACAGGAACAAATTGTCGCCACCGCCGGGTGAGCGGATTTTCTGGTTCCAAGGGGAGCCATTGCCGGTACCAATCAGGAGCTGATCGAAATCAGGGTCGTAGGTAATGCCGTTCCAGGTATTGCCGCCGCCACCGAACTTCCACCATTCGCCGTTCCAGGTCTTGGCCGCCATTTCCATCGCTTCTGATTCAAAACCATCGGCCGGATTGCCCGGCACGACCCAAAAGCGCCATGCCTGTTCGCCGGTGTCAGCGTCGTAGGCCGTCACATAGCCGCGCGCGGCTTCCTGCTCGGTACCACCGTTGCCGATAATAACTTTACCTTTGAATACTTTCGGCGCGCCGGTGATGTAAAACGCACGGCGCGGATCGATAGTCATCGTTTCCCAGATTTTCTCGCCAGTCTTGGCGTTCAAGCCGACCAGTCGACCATCAATGGTCGAAATGATCACCTTGCCATTCCAGTAGGCGAGACCCTTGTTTTGGTCCCATAGGTTGCGCAACCGGGCGCCCGCATGTTCAACCGACTTCGGATCGTATTCCCACAGCAGCTTGCCTGTTTTGGCATCAACGGCCCGGGTAACGGAAAAGCTGCCTGTGAAAAACAGCACGCCATCGACGACCAGCGGCGTCCCGACCAACGCCTTGTCGCTGGGAAGCTCCATGACCCATGCAACGCCGAGTCGAGAAACTGTTTCCGTATTAATTTGATCGAGCGGGCTGTAGCGCTGCTCAGAATAATTACGGCCATAGGCAAGCCAGTTACTACCGTCGCCCTCAACGCTCAGAGTCGCGTCGTTCACAACTGTCTCAGCGGCACCCGCCTGCAAAGCGAAAATCAACACGCCTGCGCCGGCCCATCGGAATCGTAACTTCATTGTCGAGCTCCCCTTATCAGCAAAACTGCCCGGACACCCTTCCCCGAATATCGCCGGTCAGTACCAGTCGATTCTAGGGCAAACTCTGCCGCTTGGCTGTGCTTTGTAGTTTACGAAGACGGCGAGTTTTCACGGCTGACCTGTCTGAGCGCGTCAATGAGGTATCACCACGCCGGAACATCGCTCGAAGAAGTGGGGATTTCCGATTCGACGATAGGTCCCCACACGACGCGTATCTGCATTTACGGGTCAGACTCTTTACGGCGTGATAAGCGCTGGAAAGTTTCCAATAAACAAAAGCTTGGCCATTTTTCTGGCGAACGAAAACTGGGCTTGTAATTTCTCACGACAGTGACGATGACATGTGAGACCTTCAATATTCACGATGATGGCGATCCCGGCCGTCCCGACGCGGAGAGACGGGTCAGCAATTGACAGTCGTCAGCGCGAAGTTCATCGTCCCCACATGAACTGCCAACACACCATTCATCGCCATCAGGGCCATTTCGGTTGGGATAACAGCAACGCGCCGGTGCTGACCGTCGCGCCTGGCGAGACCGCCGAGTTCCATCCGCACGATGCCTCGAACGGACAAATTACCGCGGACTCAACAGTTACCGATATCGCGAATCTCGACTTCGAACAGGTCAATCCCGTGGTCGGACCAATTGTTATCGACGGCGCTGAACCCGGTGACGCGTTGAAAGTGACTTTGCTGGAGTTCACACCCTCGGGATTTGGCTGGACAGCCAACATTCCCGGCTTCGGTTTACTCGCCGACCAATTTCCCGAGCCGCATTTGCAGCTCTGGCACTACGACACGGCAGCCAGCACCCCCGCCGCTTTCGGTCCGGGCGGACGAGTACCGCTGAAGCCCATGTGCGGGACCATCGGTGTGGCACCAGCAGAAGCTGGCCCGCATTCGATCATCCCGCCCCGCAATGTCGGCGGCAACATGGATATCCGCGATATTGCGCTCGGCACCGAGCTCTATCTGCCGGTCGAAGTAAGCGGTGCGTTGTTCAGTCTCGGCGACGCGCATGCTGCTCAGGGCGATGGAGAAATCTGCGGCACGGCGATTGAGACAGCCATGGCGGTCGCGGCACGCTTCGAATTGATTAAAGGCGCGAACATTTCCGGGCCGCGCTTTTCTACGCCTGGCCCCGTCAGCCGACATCTCGATGGCGCGGGCTATGAGGTAACCACTGGCATCGGCCCCGATCTCATGAGCGCGGCACGCCAGGCAGTTTCCGACATGCTTGAGCTGCTCGCGCAGCGATATCAGTTGAACCCAATTGACGCCTACATACTATGTTCAGTGTGTGCGGATTTACGTATCAGCGAAATTGTCGACATGCCAAACTGGATTGTGTCGTTTTATTTCCCACGCATCGTCTTCGAGTAGTCGCGCAATAGCAGGCTAGCGGTTACTCGCGCAGGTTTTCTATACGACAGTCGGCGACACATTTATTGTCCGCGTTGACAGCCCTCAGGTAGTCAAAATAGCCCTCAGCTGAAGTCGCCTGGACTGTCAGCACGTCGTCCCAGAACGCGGGGCGCTTAAATCCAAGCGCAAGCGTAAACGTGCGCGGAGAATAACGCCGGTACAGCGGCTCCATGAGAAAGCTCATGGTGTGAGTGCCAGCCAGGATCGGTGCGCGGAACCCGAATTCCCTGGCGTGCACTGGGTCGAAGTGAATCGGGTTATGCGTGCCCTCACAATAGGCCATCGTGGCCTCAGGTGTGCACGTCTTCACGAGCGCGTTTTCATACGCACGCTCAACGACAACCGGCTTCTCGGGGCGTTCAGCGGAACCAGGCGTGTAATTCGGATCGATGATCAACCCCTCCGGCTGAACTTCGAATACGACATCACCCTCGGCATCGATATAACGCCAGCTCGTTTTCAACACTTGTCCGCGTGGATGCGGCGTCAGCCCGTCGACTCGTCCATTGAGTGTCAATGTTTCGTCCAATTTGATTGGACGCATCTGGGTGAGGCGATGAACGGTCAAAACCTGGCCCCAGCCCGGCATACAAGCGGCAATCGTTTCAGCCACCATCACGGTCGGCCTGCGCCCCACCAGCCCCGGGTCTGCAACGTCGCCAAATACCTCCGGTTCAATTTCGCAGCAGGCGTGCAAGCGTTTCTGCTCGGCCCGCTCGACACGCACGGACTGCTCCGGGTAGGCGAATCCGGCTTCGAGACTGTAGTCCGCGGAACCATCCAGAGATGTATTACTGGTCATGTTGGCAATTCCAGGTTTCGGCAATCATGCGCCCAACGCATGTGAACGGACGCTATAGCACGACCTTCAGACTACCCTCCTCTGGCGGGTCGCGCACAGATTCACTCGACACGCTAACCCGCCCGGTTACACTGGCAGCGTTCGTGACCGACATCTGCTTTAAGCGCTGAGCGCCGGGTGTACACGGTTATCTCGCGGTGCAGTCACTACAACCAATCGACAACGATCAGTCGAACATGCTCTGCGTGCCGGAGCGTAGCGGCGAGGACGTCTAGACATGCATACACCTGTTCTAATCGTCGGCGGTGGACCGGTCGGCACATTCTCGGCTCTTTTGCTTGCTTCCTACGGCGTTCGTTCAATCGTGCTGGAGCGCCGCCCAACGATCAATCCGCATCCCAAGTCGCGCAGCGTGAGCCGGCGCACGATGGAAGTCATGCGCGGCCTCGGCGTAACAGACGCTCAACTCGAAGCGATCTCCCTGCCCGCAACCTGGACGAAATCGCTGATCTATACCACCACGGCAACAGGCGTCGAGATTGGACGCGTGCCGTGCCCCGATTTCGAGAGTGTGCCGATCGTGGACAGCCCGTCGACACCGCACATGAGCTCGCAGGAAAAGTACGAGAAAGTTTTGCGCGATCTCGCCGACGCCAACACGCTGATCGAATTCAAGGTTAACTCAACCGTGACCGGTGTGACCCAAACCTCGCAAGGCTGCGAACTCAGTATCGAGATGCACGACAATCAGCGCGAAAACATGCACAGCGAGTATGTGCTGTTTGCCGATGGTGCGAGCAGCCCTGCACGCGCCTGGCTTGGTGTAACGATGTCGGGGCAGCACGACCTGGCAACGGTACTTGATGTGCACTTCGACGTGGATGGTCTGACCGAACAGGTCAAGGAACGTTTTGCGCCACTAATATTCGTCGCCTCGGACGCAGGAGTCGGTGTGTATCAACCGATAGACGGCGACAGCGAATGGCGTTGTCAGATTTTTGCCGCGGGACAAGACCTTGATGCCGAAGCCGCCACGAACTGGATACGCGCCACAGTCGGTGACGACTCGCTCGATATCCGGGTGCGCAGTATCCGCCCGTGGACCATGCATTCGATCATCGCCGATCGCTTTCAGGTCGGGCGAGCGTTTTTGGTTGGCGATGCTGCCCACGTCCTGCCACCGACCGGCGGACTCGGTCTCAACTCCGGGTTGCAGGCAGCGCACAATTTAATGTGGAAACTGGCTGGGGTTATTCAGGGTTGGGCGGCGCCACACTTGCTGGCCAGTTATGACGAAGAGCGTCGTGAGGTCACAGAGATCAATGCCGAAGCAAGCTTTCGCAATAGTGTGAATTTTGGCGCCATTGGTGACGCCTATCGTAACAACGGCGATGTTGAAGGCGCGCTACGACAAGCCGAATCTTACGGCCGCTTCGCCGGGCTCGATATTGGGGTGCGCTACAGCAGTGGCGCGTTCGTCAGCGATGGTACTCAGGCGCAACCACTCCGCGACACTGTCGGCGTCTATGATCACGCCGCCTCGCCCGGCGTACGCGCCCCGCATGTGTGGTTCGATTACGCAGGTAAGCGGGTTTCTTCGCTCGACTTGTGCACTAATGGATTCTGCCTGCTCGCCGGCAAAGACGGTGTCGAGTGGGTCAAGGCAGCCCGGCGCATGGCGGAACAGCATGCCATTCCGTTACAGGCGTTTGCGGTTAACGGGCAGCAAGCGGAAGTTAGTGCGCAATCCTGGGCCGCAGCATTTGGCATTGAAGAAAACGGCGCGGTTCTGCTCCGACCTGATGGTCATATCGGCTATCGCAGCGCGGGCCCCGTCAGTGACCACGCCGGTGCGGTAGCGCTGGCCATAGCAGCTTGCGTCGGTCGCGATACGCTCTGACCATCGGCGCGTTTTTTGAGCGGCCTCTGGCAATACGTTCTCTGTCTCGCGATCTGAAGTCGTCACGACACCACACCGCAGTGGTTCTACCGGACCGGAACTGGCGATGCCCGAGTCTGGGCATCACGCAGTAAAACTCGGTTCAGTTTGCCTGTACTGCAGGGCCATTGTGCGTCATAAAACCCGACGGTCCCGGCACCGGTAACACCGAGCGTCCGAAACCTGCTGACACCACGATAGCGATGCCCATGTAGGTCATAAACAGTCCTGCAATACCGATTAACCAGCCGGCGATGGCGCTAACCGTTGGCCACGGTGCAACCGCCTGTGCCGCCGGTACTTGCAGATTAAGCGCTGCGAGGAGCGCCACCGCGACTGAAAAAATCACCATCGCCGCGAACAGTAACGAGCTCTGTGCAGCCATGAACGGTATATGCGCAACCAGCACGATGCCGAGAAAGGCGAACACCCATCCGTTCATCACCAGAGTCAGATTCTCTGGCGCCGGGCCGCCAATGGGGAATGCAACGAGCGCAGTCGTGAACGCCGGCGCGGCCCAGAACAATATTCCGAACACGAGATTCAGGCTGCCCCCGATCGAATCGCCACGCCGCAGCGCGACCAAACCGGTGATGACCTGAATTAAAGCAACAGCCAGCAACCACATGACCAGCACGAGCATGTCGTCCGGCCCTGCGCGCCCGGTCAGGGCAACCCACACGGCAGTCGTACCCGCACCAATGGAAAACAATGATGCGGGTGAGGCATCGGCCCATTCGAGCACAGGTAAGGGCGGAGTTGAATCAGACAAAGCGGCACCTCGGGGTATAAAACGCTGTAAGACGACTGGCACGGGTGAGCAGTGGCGATGCGCTGGTGCCAGTCTGAATGAACAACGCGCCTTCTGCCAAAGGCAAAATGGGCGATACGCCCCTCTGCCTTGCGATGTTTGAGTATGGGCGGGGCGTCCAGCGGGCGTCAATCAGTAATGCGCAACCTGCTGTCGACTACAAACGCAGCCGATCACCGCTCGAATTGCGGTGACGCGCCGACGATTGAGATTCCTGTTTAGTCGACGCCGCGCACCGCCAGCTTCATGGCAAGTGAGCTTGGTGTTATCGAGACCTTAGTTGGGCACCAGGCAAACCGACTCGGATTAATGGACAAACAACAACGACCATCGGACATGGGCAGATGAATACGAATATCGCACCATCACCGCCTCATCCTGATTACGAGAAATTACTGGAGCGAACCATGTATCTATCTGTCTCAAAACTAGTCTGCGCCGTCACGCTATTCATCTTGAGTACCGCGCTGCAAGCCGCGGACTGGAACACCAACAAAGCTGGGGTGGTGCTCGATGGCTATCACGTCGTCGCGTATCGCACACAAGACCAGGCGGTAAAAGGCCGCCCGGAACTGCGTTCGACCCACGACGGCGTGTCGTTCGATTTTTCAAGCGCTGCGAACAAGACATTATTCGATGCGAACCCCGGACTTTATCTACCGAAATTCAACGGCTATTGCGCATTTGCAGTGGGTGCCAAGAATGCCCGCGTGCCGGCTAATCCGGACTCGTTCAAAATGTACAACGGTGAACTGCTGGTATTCTTCAACGATGATTACGAAGGACAGAAATTCAACACCAAACTGCCGTGGAACAACGACGAGGCCAAGCTTGCGCTACAGGCAGAGAAAAACTGGCCGCGCTTAGGTCAATAAACCACGATTACGATGGATATTCTGTCTGACATTCTCCAAACGATGAAACTGCGTGGCACGGCCTACTTCCGTGCCAGCTTTCACTCGCCCTGGGGCATGGATATCGCTGCCGGCCAGTTCGCCAACTTCCATGTCGTGCTGGACGGTAGCTGCTGGCTGCGCAACCACGCTGACGGGCGCCTGCATGAACTGACTGCAGGCGACATCGCGATGTTTCCTCACGGCAGCCCCCACGCACTCAGCTGTACGCCCGAGTGTAAAACCGTGCCGGCAACTACACTCCTTGAATCGACCCAGCGAGAAGCCTCTGACGGTACCGTGTTTGGTGGCGATGGTCGTGCGACAACGACACTCGTGTGCGGCCACTTCGAATACGATCGCAAACTCTCACATCCGCTTTTCGAGACCCTCGACGATCTGATCACGGTATCGCCGGATACAGATTTTCGCCCGGGTTGGGCGATCACTGCCGCCGAGCTGGCGAGCCAGATCTCCGCAGGCAGTACGCCCGGTGCAGCTGCAATTGCCGACCGTCTCGCTGAAGCTTTGTTCATTCAGGCTTTGACAGGTTATATCGCCGAGCGCGACGACAGCGAAAGCTTCCTTGGTGCGCTGTTCGACCGCCAGATTAGTCAGGCACTGTCTTTGATGCATGAGGACATAGCCTACAACTGGACGCTCGAACGTCTCGCGCAGACGGTCGCTATGTCGCGCTCGCAATTCGCTCAGCGCTTTCGCTTGTTGGTGGGTGAAACGCCCATGCTCTATCTCGCGCGGTGGCGCATGTTGCGCGCCCACGAACTACTTGTCGCGACACAACGTCCGCTGGTCGATGTCGCGGAAGCGGTCGGCTACCGATCGGAATTTGCGTTTTCCAAAGCGTTTAAAAAAATTGTTGGGCGGCCGCCAGGTGCGGTACGCCGGAGGCTGGCAGCACGGTCGTAGACAGTCGATTAAGTCGGTTCAGGCACCCACTGTGATCCAGCGTCATCTAATCTGAACCCGAATCCGTAGGTGACTTTATCGGCAGTTTTAAATCGGGTATTTGCTTAAGTGAGTCAGCGATTCGATACCACGGCGCTTTCCAATCGGTAAACAAATGGATTTGCGGTTCGAGGTGGGGCGCTTCATCCAAACCACCGCAACGCAGAGAAACCATCCCTTTGCGAGCTTGTGCTTTCCCGTATAGCGGGGAGCCGCACTCAGAACAAAAATATCGTGTTTCGCCCGGGCTGGAATTAAATCCCTTGATGAAATTCTCGCCCGAGATAATCACAAGATCGGACTCTTTCATGAGCATGTTCGTCGCAAACGACGAACCGCTGGCTTTCCGGCACATACGACAATGGCAGTAATACATCGAGTCCCCGACACCGCTTACCTGATAGGCAACTGTCCCGCACAAGCAAGAACCATTGATCATGTCCGATTACTCCTTTTCCTGTTTATCGATGCGCGCATGTCGAATTGGGGCCGACCTCGCTCAATTGCGCATGCCAGAACAGCTTAAAGCTTAACCCTCCCGCCAATATTATTTGCTCCGCAGCTTTGAGCATGCGGGTTATTCGTCTTCTACCTTCATTCGGCTATCCTTGTGCGACCGAGCCACCGTCAGCTACGGTGCCTGAGAATGAGGTCTGGCGGCAGCCTACCGCGCTGGTCATTGCGACCGTCGTCATGACGATGCCGTTAATCGTTTAACAAGAGTGAGGATAGCGATGCGTAATCCGCGCCTTAACCGTCTGTTCGGCGCGAATTCGCGATGCGTCATTCTGTCTTTCGACCACGGCCTGTTCGGCGAACCGAATTGGCTCACGGGTCTTGAAGATATGCCGAAAGTGATTGCAGAGCACGCGGCGGCCCGTCCTGATGGCATGACCTTGCCGCCGGGATCTGCGGCGCTACTCCAGTCCCTGCCGTCACGAGACAAACCAAACTTGTTGATGCGGGCCGACGTCACCAACGCTTATTTGGGCGATCGGCCAGCTTCCATGCACGCCTACGGATTGGCTGATGCCGTGCAACGCGCCGTGCGCCTCGATGTAGTGGCTGTGGTTGCGGCACTCCTCATCTATCCCGGTGAAAGCGATCTGACCCGACAATGCTTTGCCAACCTTGATGCCTTACGCGCGCAGTGCGAGGTTGTCGGCATGCCGTTGCTAGTCGAGATCCTTTCAATGACGGACAACGAGGGCATCCCGCTGGTACAAACGGGCGTCGCAAACATTGCGCCGCTCGTGCGCCAGGCGATGGAACTCGGCGCAGACATCATCAAAGCGGACCCGACAGTTCCGAGCGGTGACTTCACGAAAATTATCGATGCGGCGGCGGGCGTACCCGTACTTGCCAGTGGCGGTATCCCAGCGCCCGACGCCGAGGTCTTGCAGCGTACTTCTGATCTCATGGACGCCGGGGCAAGCGGTATCGCTTATGGGCGTAATGTGATGTGGGCCGAACATCCGACCAGCATGACGCGAGCACTCTTCCAGATTGTCCATGCCGGGATGTCGGTGCCCGAGGCGATTGAGATCGCGGGCAAGGGTGCGGGCAGCTAGTCGTAACAGCGAGGCGGGGATCGGCGGCGGCGCTTAGGCGGAGCTTTCCAGGCGCACAAAACCTTGCGTGCCATCGACGGTGATCACCGAGCCATCTTCAATGCGGCTCATGGCAGCAGGGACTGCCACAGCTGGCAGCCCGTATTCGCGCGACAAGCACGCGCCATGCGACAGCATGCCGCCCGTCTCAAGAACAAGTCCGCTGATCACCAGAAAGGCCGGGGTCCAGCCGGGATCCGTGCTGTTGCAAACCAGTATGTCGCCCGGCACGAGCGAACCGATTTCGTCGAGGTTCTTGATGACGCGCGCGCGGCCGCTTACGACGCCCTGGCTGGTGCCGGCACCGGGCAGCAGCTCGCTACTCTCGTCAACAATCGCTGGCGTGCCAATTTGCTCGCCAGGCAGCGCCGGCGTGGCGTTGGGGAGCAGGTAGTTTGGCAAATTCGCTTCGCGACGATGGAAGCGCATGAAGTTCTCTTTGCGACCCTTAATTTTCGCGTGCGCCAGCGCCAGATTGGCACGTCCGTCCATGACGGCGAAATTTTCTGCCACACCGAGAAACCAGACGTCCTGCATGGCCTTAAGCAAGTCGCGTTCATGCATACGACGACCCAATTCAAGGAAACAGCGGCGCTGGGTGTAACTCAGGTGGTCGAGGTACTCGCGTTCGTTGTCGCGAAAGGTCAGAAATGCAAGCGAATAGGCGTGTACGAGCTTGAACAGCTTGAGTTTGAATGGTCCGAGCGGGCCGCGGCCGATACTCGCATGTACCTCTGCTTCGCGGGCACGACGTTTGCTTCTCAAACTGTCTTCCATGATCAGCGGATCGACGCTGGCGCTAGCCGACATCAGCGCTTTGAAGGCGTTGTAGTCGATGTTCGGATCGTCGCCACGGCGTGGGAACCACGAATCACGATCGGCGTGTCCACGGTGGGCGCGACTCGCTAACCAGGGTTGGTAGTCGGCAAGGAACGCGCGGCCCTCGGCATGATTTTCCAGTTCTGCAAAGAACGCTGCACCGGTGTGCTCGTCGAGCAGTTCGCGCAGGCGCGGCGATGCCCTCAAGCGCTCGCCAAAAGACCACAATTCGTGGTTTTCTTTCAGTGTGACTGTTTGTTCAGGCAGCCCGGAACATAAATCGGCGAACGCCCAGGCCGCATCGCCGTCGTACCAGCGCCCTAACAAATCGCCGAGCAAACCGAGCGCGAATGGGGCGTACATAAAAAATGCGCCCCACAGATCGTCGTCAGCCTGTTTGAAAATCTCAAGACGCTGAAGGATGTGTTCCTGCAAGGCCTCATCCGAGAGCTTACGCAATGCAGCGTCCGGCACGCCATTCGCCTCTAAGCGGCGATTCTCGATGCGGTCATTGAACACGGCGAAGAACTTGAACGGAGCTGAACGATCGTTGATGACTTTGACCCGCACCAACATCCACGCGTACTTGAGCCACGAGAACGGTTCTTCGTGCACCGCCGGCCACCAGCTTGGTGGGAGTTTGTTGAGCGATCCCGGATTACGCAAATTTGGCGGCAAGGAACGCGTCACCCACGCGCGTTCCATATTGGAGGCGAAGTAGGCCTCGCCCTTGTAGTACTTCCAGGTGCGCATGTTAGCCACGTCGCCCTGCCCATAGAGCGTTTGGGCCGTGTAGTGACAGTCACTCAGTTCCTTGGCTCGGTAAGAATAGTGCAACGGTGAAACAGGGCCATTCCAATACTCATCTGCCCACGCGCGCGTATAGACGTAGTCGTCTGTTTCAGCCTGGAACTGCCAGTACTCGAGATCTTCATCCCAGGAAAACGCTACCCCAGTTACCGGGCGCGCCTGTAGAAGATAAAACCTGTCGTTAACGAGGGCCCATTCGATGTCCTGTGGAAAGCCGTCGTAATGTGCCATCACGCGCAATCCGAGCCGGCTGAGCTCCGCGACCTGTCGGTCGGTAAGCGTGTATTTGCCCTGCTCACTGGCCGGCACATTTTCCTGTACGGCTCCTTGCCCGCTCACCGGGTCGCGTACGACGCGCACCGTCTTGCTGCCTAAGGTGCGTCGTTTGACTGCCAGGCTGGTACGATTCACGATAAATTCGTCCGGCGTTACGATGCCAGAGACGACGCTCTCACCCAGTCCCCAACTGGCGTTGATGACCAGCTCATCGACCGCTGCTGTGATCGGATTAGCCGTGAACATCACACCCGCAACCTCAGCCTCGACCATGGTCTGGACCACGACCGCCAGGCGCACATCTTCGTGCGCAAAACCGCGATCGTGGCGATAACGGGTTGCGCGCGCGGTCCACAGCGACGACCAGCAGCGCTTGACTGCATCGAGAACGGCGTCAACGCCATGCACATCGAGGAAGGTATCGTGCATGCCAGCGAATGAAGCGTCGACGAGATCTTCTGCCGTACCGGATGAACGCACGGCGGTCACGCATGGTGCGGCGGCGTTCGGCGCGCTGGCCAGTTCCTGATAGGCATTACCGACAGCCGCTGCAATCGCCACCGGTATCTCGGACGACATGATCAACTCACGGAGTTTTGCAGTCTGTCGTTCCACGCCGGCCGTGTCGGCGTAGTCGATGTCGCTCAGGATTTGTGTCAGCTGTGAGTCGAGTCCACTGCCAGACATGAATTCGGCGTACGCCTGGGTGGATATTGTGAAGCCCGGTGGGACATCAAAGCCTGCGCCGGTGAGTCGTTCGAGATTTGCAGCTTTGCCGCCTACCAGGTCGTGGTTATCTGCACTTCTGTCCGTGAACCGAACGATATAGGTCATGCGCCAGTGCCCTTTAGCGGTTTGGGTTGATGGCGTAGCCTAGCGGTCCATTTATGTTGTACACAAGCTGCATGAGGCGTTGAACTTGAATATCGAGCGCTCGCCCTAACTTCGCGGACTGAATATGAGTGCGCGCCAGGAACCCGCAACACAAGCGATCACAGCGCCATTGCGCGATACTTACGATCGGGCACCGCGCTAGCGGTAGCCGTTGGGTAAGGACTTCTGCGAGGCAAGGCTAGTGACAATCCCCTGGACGACAGATGCCGCATTGGCGCGGGCTGCTGCGCTCGGACCGCAACGCGTCGCGATTGTGCTCGGCGACGACGGCACCAGCATGACTTACGGCGAGCTTGACGAGCGCGCGACACGCCTGGCCAACGCCCTCGCTGCGCATGGTGTCGGCCATGGTGAGCGGGTGGCGATATTCATGGAAAACGGCCTCGACTATCTCGTGGCCTACCACGGGGTCGGCCGTGCCGGTGCGATTTTCGTACCGATCGTGACGCAATCAAAACTACCGGAAGTTGAATACTTCGTCGGTCATTCCGAACCGGTCGTTTTAATTGCCGACGTCGAACGCTGGGCGCTGATCGCCGATGCGGTGGCGAGTGGCGCGCCGGACTTCGCTTCCCTGCGTGAGATTTGGCTGGCGGGCGATGAACCGCCGAGAACCGGCGTGCGCTTCAACGATATCCTCTCGAGTGCCGCGACCACGTCGGTGCCAAACCGTCCACTGCCCGAGCAAGCAGTCGCGTTCATGTATACCTCGGGCTCAACTGGGCGGCCGAAAGCGGTCATCCATTCGCATTACACTGCAATCGCACAGGCTGAGGCCGTGTGTAACCGGATGGGCTACAGCGCCGACGACCGACTCATGACGGTGTTCCCGCTCTTTCACGGCAACGCGCTGGTGTGGTCGGCACTGGCTGCCGTGTGGTGCGGCGCGCAGGTGATCATTCACCGGCGTTTCAGCGCCAGCGGCTTCTGGACCTCGGCGCAGCGCCACGGCGCTACCGAGGTGAACCTGCTGCTTGGCGCAATCAACATGCTGCTCGCGCAACCGCACCAGGACGACGACGCGGACAACCCCATTCGCCTTGTGCTTGCCAATGTCACGGAACCGATTCACGCTGCTTTTACCGAGCGTTTTAACGTCGACGTCGTCTCCACCTGGGCGCTGGCCGAAGGGCCTCTCGGCACCATGACTGCGCCCGGGCACGGTTATCGGGCCGGCGAAATAGGCTGGCCGATGGGGAGCGACAACGAAGTGCGCGTGGTCGACGAGAACGATGCGCCGGTCGCCGATGGCCTGCCTGGAGAGCTGGTGCAACGCAACCGCGCGATGATGCTGGGCTATTACAAAAACGAGGCTGAGACCGAGCGGGTGTTGCGCGGCGGCTGGGTGCATTCGGGCGATCTCGGCTACCGCGACGAACACGGTCTGTTCTACTTCGTCGGGCGGGTCAAAAATATCGTACGCCGCGCGGGCGAGAATGTGTCGAGTGAGGAAGTCGAGGAATGCCTGCAGAATCATCCCGCAGTTGAGGAAGCCGCCGTGATTGCCGTACCTGATGACATGCGCGGCGAAGAGGTCAAGGCTTATCTGGTGCTGTGCCCGGGAAACACATTAAGCGCAGAGGCAGCCGTCGCCTGGTGCGCCGAACGTTTGGCTGATTTCAAGATCCCGCGTTACGTTGAGTTCTTCGACGAGCTGCCGCGGACTGGCCCGCTGAAGATCGACCGCCCTGCGCTCGCCGCGCGCGAGAACCCGACCTCGTGCTGGGACCGGACTCGCAACACCACCACCGAATGACGACCGTGGGATCTTATCTGTGTGGTGTCGATGTCGGCGGTACGTTCACTGACGCCGTCGTCATCGACGACGCCGGAAAAGTAACGCTGGCCAAGAGCGCGTCCACCCCGGACGATTTTTCCCGCGGCTTCTTTGCCGCTTTAGAGAAAGCTGCCGTAGCGCTTGGCCACAGCCTGGAGACCTTACTCGAACGCGCGTCAATTCTTTCTCATGGCACAACCGTTGCAACCAATGCTGTCGTCGAGCGGCGTGGCGCAAAGGTCGGACTGATTACGACTGCGGGACACGGCGACGCTATCCTTATCATGCGCGCCTACGGCCGTGCGGCCGGATTATCTGCTGCGGACACACTGCGTTTTTCCGGCACCGATAAACCGCAGGCGCTGGTGCCACGCTCGCTAATACGCGAGGTCCCCGAGCGCATCGACAAGCGCGGCGAGATCGTCGTCACCCTGAACGACGTGGCAGTCGTTAATGCGGTTAATGAGCTCGTGGCAGCGGGCGTCGAGGGCATTGCGGTGTCGCTGTTGTGGTCGTTCCGGAACCCTGTCCACGAGCAACGCGTGCGGGCATTGATCGAGGCCACAGCACCCGACTTGTTTGTCACCTGTTCACATGACCTGGTTCCGCTGCTCGGCGAATATGAGCGTACGGTCGCCACGGTCTTGAATTGCTACGTCGGTCCGTTGACCAGTCGCTATGTTGAGCGCATCGCTGCCGGCGCCACAAACAAAGGCCTCAACGCGCCGTTCCTGCTGATGCAATGCAATGGCGGTCTCACGCCCGCCGCCGCGGCCACGCGCGCACCGCTACTGTTGTTGCAGTCCGGCCCTTGCGGCGGCGTCGTTGGCGCACAGGTACTCGGCCACATCCTCGGCCATGCTGACATCATTGCCACAGACATGGGCGGCACCACATTTGACGTCGGCCTCGTCCACGCCGGTACGCCGGTACGGACAGCAACGACCATCGTTGACCAGTACGAATTTTACGTGCCGGCGCTTGACGTCAAGTCAGTTGGCGCCGGCGGCGGCAGCGTTGCGTGGATTGACGAGACTCGCGGAGCATTGTGCGTAGGACCGATGAGCGCCGGTGCTGCGCCGGGTCCGATTTGCTATCGCCGTGGTGGCACTGCGCCGACCGTTACCGACGCCGATGTCGTCCTCGGTTATATCGATCCAAATTTTTTCCTCGGCGGAGACAATGCACTCGACCGCGACGCAGCGCACGAGGCCATCGCCGCACTCGGTGCACAACTCGGACTTGACGCATACCAAACTGCAGCCGGCATCAATCGTATTGCCGATGCGCACATGGCTGACTTGATTCGTCGCGAGACGATTGAGAAAGGACTCGATCCGCGCGACTTCGCGCTGTATAGCTACGGCGGTGCCGGGCCGTGTCATGCCGGTGCCTATGCGCGCGAACTCGGCGTCACACAGCTGGTCGTGCCGTTGACGGCCACCGCATCTGTATTCTCCGCTTTCGGCGTGGCCTCTTCGGACATCATCCACGTCCATCAACGCGACCAACTGATTACCGCGCCGTTCAACGCAGCACAGTTGCGCGCAACCCTGGACACACTCGAGCGCACGGCTCGCGCCGAGCTGCATGCGGAGGGCTTTGACGATGAGCACATCCGCCTGAATTTCACTGCCGATCTGCGCCACCGTCTGCAAGTGCACGTGGTCGAGGTCAAACTCGAAGTAACGATGTCCAGTGACGCTCTGGCCGACTCCCTGGTGGCGCGCTTCACGGCGCGCTACGAAGCACTCTACGGTGTCGGTACCGCCTATAGCGACGCCGGTATCGAGCTGGTTACCGTGCGCTGCACAGCAAGCGCAAGTGCGCGCAAGCCGGCGCTGCGACAGCGTCCGGAAGGTCAGGCGAGGCCAGCTACACAGGCGCGGGTAGCTTCGCGCCAGGTGTATTGGCCGGAACTTGGCGGCTTGCATGAGACCGAGGTCTACCGTGCTGACGCATTGATGCCCGGCAACGTGGTACATGGCCCGGCGATCATCGAACCGACCACGACTACCATTGTCGTACGTCCGCAGCAAAGCGCGCGGCTCGACGGCTACGGCAACATCTTCATTGACTTGAACTCGGAGGCGGGCAGCTGATGAGCGAGAACGCCGTGGTCTTCGATGGCCGCATAAATTCCTATATCCCGGGCGCAACTTTAAGCATCGATGCGAGTGTTCGCCTGCATAGCGACAGCGAAGACAACATCGACGCAATCACCTACGAGGTGCTGCGCCACGCGTTATGGAACGTGAATGACGAGCACGGCGTGACCATCCAGAAAGTGTCCGGCTCGCCGTTTGCGAGTGTCGCGCACGATTTCAACACCGTGATCTTGACCGAGTACGGCGAGTTCGTGTTCTTCGGTGCGCACATCCAATACTTCTCCGGCACCATGGACTTACCCATCAAATGGACACTTGAGAATCTCGGCCGCGCGCCGGGCATCCACGCCGGCGACATGTTCCTGTCCAACGATCCCTGGATCGGTTCCAGCCATCAATCCGACGTCCAGATCACCTGCCCGGTATTTGTCGATGGCGCGATCTTCTGCTGGGTCGCTAATGCTTTGCACCAGTACGATATTGGCGGTAATACGCCGGGTAGCTTCTGCGCCGATGCACGCGACGTGTTCGACGAACCGGTGCCAATCCCGCCCATTAAAATCGTTGAGGCGGGCGACATCCGCCCGGATCTTGAACGCATGTATCTGCGTCATTCGCGTCAGCCGCAATTACTGGCGCTCGACCTGCGAGCGCAGATTGCCGGCAACCTGGTCGCGCGCGATCGCATCCTGGGATTTGTCGAGCGCTACGGGGCGGCGACCGTCAAAGCCGCCATGCGCAAACTCATAGACGATGGGGCTAAGTCCTTCGTCGCACGACTCCGTGAGATCCCCGATGGCCGCTGGTGCGCGCGCACCTACCTCGAAGCAGCCGCGCCCGACGATCGCAGCATCTACCCGGTGACGATGGGCTTGACCAAGCGCGGCGATACGCTGACCTTCGACAACCGCGGTTCGCACGCCCAGATTGGCTCACTAAACTCATGTTTCTCTGGTTGGCGCGCGGGCATTTTGAGCGTCCTGAATCCGCTAATGTGCTTTGACCAGCTCTATGCCACTGGCGGCGCACTGCGTCATCTACGCTTCGAGCCTGAAGTCGGCACCATCAATTGCCCATCGTTTCCAGCCTCGGTGACCAACTCCCAGATCGGTAACCTCATCGGCGGTGCGCTCGCCAACCAGGTTGTCGGCAAGATGCTGCTGGCCTCCCCGTCTTTGCGTGACGAAGTCTTCGCGGTATGTGGCGCAAGCGTATTCCCGTTGAGTGCCATTGCCGGTATCGATGCCGAAGGGCAAGCGTTCGGCACTGCCTTCCTCGACCCGATGGCGGGCGCGATTGGCGCATTCGGACACCGCGACGGCATCGACACCGGGGGCGTGCATTGGGAACCAAAATCCATTATGGGGAACGTCGAGGAGCAGGAACAAACCTTCCCGATCCTGTATCTCTATCGCCGCGAACTGGCCGACTCCGGCGGCGCAGGACGCTTCCGGGGCGGTAACGGCGCGGCGTTCGCGATGGTGCCTCACGGTGTCGCATCGATTATGCATGCGCCGTCGGCAGCCGGCTGCGCGGTACCAACCGGGGCCGGGCTGGCGGGTGGCTACCCGGCCTGCACGAATGCGTTCCGCCTAGTTGCTGCGAGCGACGTGCGTGCGCGCTTTGCGGCTGGCGAGATGCCGGCAGGTATGGATGAACTGAATGGGCACGAAGTTGCTGTGGGTCCTAAAGAACGCGGCCTGGTCCAACAGGCGGACGATGTGTGGGAAGTGCGCTGGACTGCCGGTGGTGGTTACGGTGACCCACACGAGCGCACGCCGGCCGCCGTGCTTGACGACGTACGCGAGGGGCGCGTCACTGCAGACTGGGCACGCGCTGCGTATGGTGTTTGCCTGTTGACAGACAACAACGCTGTGGCGATAGACGAAGACGCGACAATGGCTTCGCGCGCGGCGCGACGCGCGGCGCGCTTGGGGCCAGCGCCGGTGATCGTAGTGCGAGACGGGACGGGGCAAACAACACTAGGCGTCAGCGACGTTCTCGAACTCGCCGGAGACGGTGCGGACCGACGCTGGCGATGCGCACGCTGCCAAACACTGCTCGGCATGGCGAAGGATAACTACAAAGCCGGCGCGATCGTGGAGGAAAGTGAAATCACCGCAGCCAACCCCCACATCGCACCCCCGGCCCGGCTCGTCGATGCACCGCTGGTCCTGCGTCATTACCATTGCCCCGGATGCGCAGTGACATTGGAAACCGAAATCGCGCTGGCTGGTGACCCCCTGTTTCACGATATCGCAATCGACTGAACGACTATGGGAAAGATCGCGCGTCGCCTCAGTCTCGAGGCCCTGGTTAACGAATTCGTGCCGCCGCACAAAACGGTCGCGCTGGGCGGTCTGCATTTCCACAACACGCCGATGGCTTTGGTACGCGAATTAATTCGCCAACAAGTGGCGATTGCCTGCCTGGTCCCGCCGCTGGACGGCTCAATTAATGCCGACCAACTGATTGGCACGGGCCTGGTTAAGCAAGTGCTGGTGGCCTATCTGGGTGCTGAAATCTATGGTCTCGCGCCGCGTTTTCGTGCCGCTGTGGAAGGTGGCAGCCTGACCGTGCGCGACTTTGAAGAAGCCGGTTACACCCTCGCGCTCCAAGCCGGCGCGAGCGGTTTGCCCTTCGCGGCCCTGCCGACCGATTTCCTCCCCAGCGACCAGCAGCTCCCTACTGTCGGTAGCGTCAACTCTCAGGACTATCGTGCGTTGAACGATCCTTTCACTGGTGAGCAAACCTTCGTCGTGCGCGCCATCACGCCGGACGTCGCACTGGTGCATTGTCAGTTCGTCGATACCTTAGGGAATTGCGGCTACCTCGGCGCGCCTTTCCTCGACGCCGACATCGCGCGGGCAGCTAAAGTTTGCCTAGTGCAGGCCGAGCAAGCGGTCGAGGTGCTGCCGGCAGCGTGTCGCAGCGTCCTTCCCGGTTACGTTGTCGACGCTTATTGCGTGCTGCCCGGCGGCGCGCATCCGGCTTCATCACATGGACGCTATAGCTACGACGACCAACACATCGCGGACTATATTGCGGCCGCCGCCAGCGCGGACGATTTTGCGCATTACCAGACCAATATCATTGGGGACAGCGAGGACGCCTACCGGGTGGCGGTCAATATCGATGAACGCCTTGCCATGTTGGCCAGAACCGCGTCATGAACTATTCGCCGTCCGAACTCATGGCCTGCGTGTTCGCGCGCGCATTGCGCGATGGCGACACCATGGTGATGGGCACCAATGCCCACATTCCGTCGGCTGCCTGGCGACTAGCGCGCGACTCTGGCAAGCCGCACGTGCGCGCTTTGATCGGCGCGACCGGCACGCTCGATCCCACCCATGAAAGCGTGCCCGCTTCGGGTGGCGACCAGGCGTTCTTACCTGGCACTGCCGTGCTCGGGCTAGCCCGCGGCGTGCATGATCAATTACGCGGCTTCGCCGATGTTATTTTCCTCGGTGGCTTGCAAGTTGATGCCCAGGGCCGCATCAATCTCGCCGTAATCGGGGACTACGAGCAGCCCCGTATGCGCGGCCCTGGCAGCATCGGCCTGTCGCTGGTTGCGACTATTCCGCGCGCATTTTTATTCTTCGAGAAACATGACCCGCGAGTGTTTGTTGAAACAGTCGATTTCATCAGTGGCGATGTGCTCGGCGCCGACAGCGAGCTGCTGATTGTCACACCCCTCGGCGTACTCGGCGCTGCTGCCGGGGAGAGGACTGTGAAACTGATGAGCGTGCATCCAGGCGTGAGCTTCGATGAAATACAGGCTGCAACCGGCTTTCCCCTGGACCCGGCGCTGGCGGTCACGACCGTCCCACCCAGCGTGACCGAGCTTGCCAGGTTGCGTACCCAGAGCTAGTCAATGGGCCCAGAACCGCAGTAGTCGGGTCACCGAGCACGCCAATTGAGACGCGCCGATTTAGCCTGTTGCCCTGCTACTGCTGGTTGATACTCCGCTTAACAGCCGCGCGCCCAGTGCGCGCAGCATTGAAATGCTCACACGATCCTTTTAAAAGCCGAGGAAAGTCCCCCTGATCAGCAGTCTCCATTATCGCTGGCCATTCTTTAGCCGTGGCGTGCGACAAGAATAAATCAGCACTGCAGCAGCGACACACGTGAACGCCAGGGCGGTCAACACGACGCTATACGTGCCGGTCTTGTCTGCCACCGCCCCTGCCCAGCTCACCGCAAAGAATCCGGCGATGCCGGTTACCGCGACACGCATGCCTGCAGTGCCAACGAATGCGCCGCGACCAAAAAAGTCACCGAACACCACCGGTATGGTCGTGAAAGCGGCGCCGTAGCCAATCCCCATTAAAGCAACGCAGGCGTAAGCCATATTCGCCGAGGTGACGAAGCTTAGACCGCCAACACCTATAGCGCTCATTAGCAATGCGCATGTCATCACGTGGGTCGGACGCACAAAGTCGCTGAGCGAGCCGGACAATCGGCCAACCCCGCTCATGCCGACGCGGACGCCGAGGATTGCCGCGGCGACGGTTGGCGCGAAGCCGAGGGTCTCTAGGTGAAGTCGGCCGTGCGCAGTGATGATGCGCCAGGGTATTGCGTTAGCAATGTCGGCAAAGGTCGCGATAAAGAAATGTGGCGTCGTGATGGCTTGCCGCAACGTGAAGTTATCGCCTGGCGAGTTAGCGACACTGGTTTTAACTGCCGCTGCTGGACTGTCGGCGTCCGGTTCGGTCGCTGACTCCCCGTCGACCTGTTGACCGATGTCTTCAGGGCGGTTGCGCAGAAATACAGCCGCAACGACCGCGACGAAAATAGAAATCGCCGAAATATAGACCCAGGCGGTTCGCCATCCGCCGTTTTCCAGCACGATCGCGTCGATAGGGTTCACTATCGCACCGAAGATCGCGGCACCAAAAAATATTATTGCGATTGCGCGGGCCCGAAACCTTCTAAACCAGAACACCGCCAGAGTCTGTGCGGGCATCAGAGTCGATAATCCAATCCCGATCCCGCCGATAAGCGCGTAGCTGATGTACAGGTCAAACAGGGAGTCCGCTTTCCCGACCAGGTACCAACCAAGCGCTGCAATTGAGGCGCCCACCGTCACGGTGGCGCGCAACCCCCAACGTTCAATCGTTATCGCCGCTAACACGCTGGTCAGCGACAACATCAATGTGAGGGTGCCAAAAACCTCCCCAATATCCTGTCGGCTAATGCCCAGTTCGTCGATAATTTCGGGTGCGAAAAATCCCCAGCTGTAGTACGCCGGTGCAATACCGAGCCCGTAAAAAATAAATCCCAGCCCGACGAGCGGCCAGCCGTAAAAGCGTTTGTGATGCACAGAATTCTCAGGATGCTAGCGTTAGTAGGGTGTCAGTCAGCGACAGGGTCCGGAGAGATTAAAAATTGACCCGTGGCCAAAAAATAATCGATTCGTCTCCTTTTGCCTCCGGTAATGGCGACTCAGCGCAGCAGTTTGATGAGCTTGTAGCCATGTTTGTTGAGGAACTTTCCGGTTGCGCGAACTTGAGAATCATCCGGCAAGGTGAAGTCGAAAGCATCCGCAAGACCATCCATCACTCTGAATACGAACGCGACCTCTTCTATCGACTACTTTGTACGGCGAGTGGATAACTTTGTTGACGAAGAGTTCGAGTTCAGCCGGCACAACGCCAGGTGTCCGAACGATACCTGCCGCGGCTGCTGCGGTATCCGCTACAGCGGTACGCAAAGACTGATCGGCGTGGCCGTCAGCCCCAAGCACCCGTTCAAGCACGCGCCGAATAGCGTCCGGTAGTAACGGCATCAATCTCTCCCGTAACAAAAAACGAGGTGCAGGACGTTAGTTCGCAACTAGCACCGACGCAACAAGAATTTACAGCCGTGCTACGCCAAGGGATCCTCGTCACGCACGAATGCATCGAGCACGTTCTGGGTGATCTGCGCGATATCGTTGTCACCCATGTTCCAGGGCAAAGCCTGGCCCCATGCGATCGAGCCGGTGGCGAACACCGCCCCACCCTGCTGCGCGCTGAACAGCGTGACATCGCCGCGAATCTGAAAATCCTGGGTGCCGCCGAGTCCGGGGAAACTGAACATCACCTCTTCGCTCACGTGCGGATAATTGTCCGAGTGGCCTTCCGACGCCGCCAGTAAATAGGTATTCGGCGGCGTCCCCCAATTGCGCTCGTAGCGATCGAGTTCGAGCCCGGCTGCGCCACCGAGAGCCAGGCCATTCTCTCCGAAGACTTCGCCGACGCCTTCGAGTGCCCACGCCACTTTCGGATCGTGACTGTCCGGTAAGCGCCGGTAGGGTTTACATTCGTCCATCCCTTCACTGGTGAAACCGACGCCCATTGATTTTTGCGGCGCGCGGCCACGGTCGCGCCACAGGCCGCTGCGATCACCGTTAGTCGCCATATAGTGCTCGCCTGGATCGGCTTGCCACGCACGTGAACCCGCGTTGAGTTTGCGCACTTCCATGCACCACGGTTCTTCGGGCCTGAACGCAACGACCCAGTAGTAGCCGTTACCGCCCAGATACATCACTCGCCCACCACCGGCAATATAGGCGTCTGTCGCGTCCATCATTTTTTCC
Organism: Proteobacteria bacterium UBA981; assembly: GCA_002292285.1. GTDB lineage: Bacteria > Pseudomonadota > Gammaproteobacteria > UBA981. The sequence goes on along the minus strand of DBBP01000014.1, from coordinate 94,995 downwards.
GAGTAGTACTCGGAGTGCGTACCATTCAGAACCACTTTGTAGGGTTCCAGCAGGGCCGCACCTTCCAGTTCCAAATCAGCATCGGTGATGACGTCGTAGTCATGCCCGCATTGTTCCAGCCACCAGACGATCGACAAGTCTGCGGCGAACTGCCATGGCACACCAGTGCTCGCCATGCGATGGCGCGGACGCATATTCACTACCGGGCGCCGCCACGACGTATAACAAATTCCCGCGCCGTCGTTGAAATGGTCGTAAGTCGAACTGCCGAATTCCGGATGCTGGTTAAGAAAATAATCGACATCGGCCAGCATCAACGTGTGCCCGGTGACCAGCTCGACCGCCGGACCAGCCAGCACAAAGCGCTCGTTGGCGTAGGCGAGATAACTCGCAGTCGGCATCAGCATCGCGACTTTGCTCGTTGGCTTAGCCGGACGAACGAAAAACACCACGTGATCCTCAACATCGCCGGCGCGTAATCGAATCGCGTAAACGCCGCTTTTCAAATCGCTCGGGATTTGCCAATTAAGCGTGACATCCCAGGCGCAATCCACAATCGCATCCTCGTGAAAGCAAACGCCGCCGAACTGGCTTGGATCGAGCCGGAAGCAATCATCTCGACCGTCCCAGTTGTAACCCGTCATCGCGCGAATGGGACGGTTGTATCCCTGCCCGTGCAGCTTGTGCGGACCGAGGTCGATAAACTCGTCGCCGATGCCGCTATCGGAGTAGCCCGCGGTGGTGTCCCAATAGGCGATCGTGGCGTGCGTTTGTAGACGCTCACCGTTGGCCAGTCGCGCCACTGCGGTCTCGTCGATGACGCCCGCCAAAATGCCGGGGCGGTCAATCTTGCCGTTGTATACCGAACCGATGCGCGCGCCCGGTGCGGCCGTCGAATCATGGGTCGCCGCAATAAGCAGGCTGGTTCCGGAATGCTTTGGTCGAACGCCGCATGGCGCATCCGCGTCATCGTCATAATCGTCATTCAGAAATGGCGCGAGCAGACTGTTGTAACGATTGATCACCGCACGCTGGCGCACGTGCATGCGCCCACTGTCCGGATCGAACGAGGCTGCCACGAAGTACCACAGCTTCGCTTGCAGCGGCGTCGAGAGTACGATTTCCTCGACCTGCTTACCGTCGCCGAGGCGGAACGAGACACATCCCTCAGCATTAATACCCACATCGAAACCGCACCCGCTGCCCTGGTCAAATTGACTAACTAATCCCTGGCGACCTTTGCTTGGCGCGCTCGGCCAAACGAACGCGTGAACAGTGAACGCACCATCAGCAAGCAACCGGGCCGCGTCGTCCCGCACCTCGACGAAGCTACCTGCCTGCACGGGCTGAAAAGCCAGATCAACGGTCTTGGGAAGGTCCGAATCGATTTCCTGTTCTACGAATCCAGGCCCCTCAGGATGTTCATCACCATGGATAACGCGTACCAGCTGGACGTCGGCCTGCGTGGCACCCTCGGCACTCAGCATGAAGTTCACGTCGCGGCCTGCTTTGGCGTTGATCGGATCGCAGTAGCCAGTGATATAAGGTTTGCTCATGGTTCTATGCTCCGCTATCGCGCATCAAATCTTCCACATGGCAGCGAAACACCGCGTGCATCGCGGCGTTCTCGTCGCTGTAGACGATGTCATCGATGGGTTCCGGGTCAGCCCCGGCCGCAATCGGTAAGCGAATAACCACGTACTCTTTGAGCGGCACCCGCGAGTACAAACCGTAGCTTGGCGGGCGGCGAAAAAAATTCAGCACACGTTCGAGCCCGTCACTATGCTGGCCCAGCGGCTGGCGGCGATGCTCATCAATCAAGTCTTCGGTAATCAGCGATCGTAATTGCGCTTTAAGTTTGGTCGTATAGCGTGCATAAACGAGATGCTGCCGGTCGGCTGGTAGTGGTGAACTGCTCATAAGATTCCTCGAAAAATCTATTCTGTGCGGATCTTGGATGACTTGGCTGGTCGCTTCGCAACGATCATTATTGCGCAGTTTATCGCTCTGCGGTTCGCCGCGAACCCTGCTCGAGCCCCCGGTCAGGTCAAGACCGTAGGTGCCGCTCGCTGACGTCGGCTGGCGCGCACAAGCTCGGGCATCCGGTGTATTCGGTCAAGCTGTGCCACGCACGGTCAACCATGCTTACAATGGCATCGACTGATTCACTTGCTCACCAACGAGCTTAAATGGAGAAACCACCATGACCACGGGCGTAACTATCGATCTGTCTGTCAATCCTGATCAAATGACCGAATTTCTGGCTTTTGTACGCGAAATCGCGCCGGACACGCGCGCCTATGATGGCTGCCAACTATTTGATATCTGGACCGATACCGGAGTTCCCGGGCGCGTGCTGTTCTACGAGTTGTGGGATTCCCGCCCGCACCAGGAGCGCTATCTGGCGTGGCGCACAGAGACAGGCTTGATGGACCGGCTTGGCCCATTTCTGACCGCACCGCCGACTATCAGTTACTACGACAAATTCGACGGTTAGCAGTCGCTGCTGGCGCCGGTCGAGAGACGGGCGCCAGCGAGGCCAAATTCTCAAGGCTAGTTCGCGGATTACTTAGAACTGATACGACAGCTATTGATTAACGCGCCGATTGATCTCTGCGTACTTGTCCAACCAGCGCAAGACCGTATCTTTGTCCTCGGTCGGGCACCGTGGGATGACCCGCGTGATACCACCAATATCGGCGAATTTCCTGATGTCCTGTTCGGATGTCGATTCAATATCGAAAATAGAAATCGTGAACGTATCGGGATCGCGACCATACTCGCGCAGCTTGTCCTGCAACATAGCGATATCGGCGGGCATATTCTGGTGTAGCGCGTTGATGGGAATCCAGCCATCGGCATGTTTCGCTGCGCGATTGATGCCGAATTTGGAAGCAAAAGCGCCCATGATGACCGGCGGATGCGGCTGGGTAGCGGGCTTCGGATACGACCAGACTTTATCGAAGTTCACGTAGTTGCCGTGATAGGAAGCGTCCTCCTCGGTCCATAGCGCTTTCATCGCCCCGAGATGTTCGAGTACCACTTTCCAGCGCTCCTCATAGACCACGCCATGATTTTCCATCTCGTCCTGGTTCCAGCCCGAGCCGATACCAAGCTGGAAACGGCCATTGCTCAAACGATCGAGAGTCGCCACGGTTTTCGCGAGTGCTAAGGGTTCATGCTGCGGGATCAAACTAACCCCAGTGCCGACAATCAATTTTGTCGTCACCGCTGCGGCGACGCCGCAACTGATAAATGGATCGGACATGTGAATGTATTCTTTCGGCAAGTCGCCGCCGGCCGGATACGGTGTTTTTCGACTGGCGGGTATATGCGTGTGTTCGGGAAACCACACGGAATCGAATCCGCGCTCCTCAGCCGCAACGGCCAGCTCATCAGCGCGAATGCTGTACTCGGTGTTGAAACTAAAAACCCCCATCTCCATCGCCTTGCCCTCTTGGTTGGCTTAACTGAAGACAGAGATACTATCGAGCTGCTGTGCTTGGGCGCTAGTCAGGGCGTCCGCTCGGCAGGACCCAGCACCAGGCGCGGTGATTATTTGTTTCTCGTCAGAGGATAGCGACACCCCACAACAAACCATCGAATTCGGCTCCGGCCCGCGAATGAATCGCGTATCGATTACGATCACGTTGCCGGCCAGGGTTGTTGCGGCAGTCGCGTCGGCCCTCTTCACACAAACTTTGGATGTTGCTGAAGCTCACGGGTGCGGCACGTGCGGCGAATGACCGCATGCTCTGCAAACGTCAGTGCATCACTTCGTGGCTGATATTGCTCAGCGCTCCCCTGCCGATTGAATGGTCTCGGCCGGCGAACGCATACCGCGTGCCTCGAGAATTGGCAGGATCTCTGAACCTAATTGTTCGAGACCGGCGTCGTAGTCTGGCCACGATAAAGTCGTCCCAGCCATGCCGCACGCCGACATGTTCTGCAAAAAATCGGCCACTGTTTCTGGCGTGCCGACGACGGGGAAACCCGAGTAGCCCGCCATCATGTTGCGCAGGTAGGCTTCGCGCAATTCCGGGTCATCGGACTGACTCGCAGACTCTGCGGTAAATGTATCAAGCAGATTCCCAGCGGCAACGCGATCACCAACCTCATCAATCACGTAGTGATAGTAGTCATCGGCTTCAGCCTGCGTCGGTCGACAGAAAATCGCAGCGTTGCCCCAGACGTCGACCTGGCGATTGAATTCGCTCGCCGCAATGTGCTTCAGGTCGGCAACCGTATCGCGCGCAACATCGAGATTTGGCGCGAGGATAAAGTTCATATCCGCGTGTTGCGCAGCGAAACGCCGCCCCGCTGGACTCACGCCGGCGCTCATCACGACCGGACGCGGGGTTTGTACAGGTTTGGGTTCTGCATAGCACGCTGGCGCGTCGAAATACTTGCCCGAGAAATCGAAGGCGCCTTCACGTGTCCACAGATCGTTAATCAGCTGCATCCATTCGTCGGCGTACTCGTAACGCTCGTCATGCGGGAGCTGAGTCTTGCCAAACATCGCTACTTCGTCACGATTCCAGCCTGCCACCACGTTCAGGCCGAAACGCCCGGCTGAAATATGGTCGACGGTGGCAGCCTGCTTGGCCGCAAGCAGTGGGTGGATAGACGGCACCGCTGTAGTCGAGAATACGAACAGCTTACGCGTCGCCTGTGCCAGACCGGCAGCCCAAGTGAAGGTTTCAAACGCCCGATGATTGAACTCACTGGGGCCACCGAAACCTTTCCAGCGACAAACCGGGATGAAAGCTTCCAGGCCAAGTTGGTCCGCTTTGCGCGCCAGCCTGAGTGACTCATCCCAACTGACTTCGATACCGTGGGCAGCCGTAGAAATCGTACAGCCGTGACTGACATTACAGCCGAACACGGCCAGTTGGAATTTATTGGCACTCAGAGTCATGCGCGCAGGGGCCGAAGATGAGCAGCCCCTAGTTTAATCGTCGGGACGCTCAAAGGGGGGAGAACGCAGTAGGTTAGGCGGCCGCTAAACCTTCCTGGGTTCGCGCGCGGTTACATTTGTTGATACCAAACAGGGCAACCACGCTTGAAGCAAACAGGAACACCGGCGCCGGTATCGGCACGACATACGGTGTGAGGTTAGTCATATTCAGCGCGCCAAACGGAGCACCGTTGAACGAGAATCGAACTGTGCTTGAACCTGCACAGCAGCCTTCAAAACCAACCCAGGCCATGGTGTAAAGCCCCTCGGTCAACGTATATGTCGTCGAGATGACATCCGTGTGATTCCAGTTGTAACCCCACCAGATATCGTCTTCGGTGACCGTTTCTTGCAGAATCGTATTGCTCACGGTGTCGATCAGCGCCGCACCACCACCGCGCCCCCAATCAGCACCAACCTGGAAGGTGTAGTCGCCAGCAACGTCAACGTCCAGCGTGGTCGTCATTAACACACTATAGTCACCGCTGATCCCGCCGGCGTAGACGCTGGTCGCGATGTTCTCTATGCCGGTAACTGACGTCGACGAAATCGGCGTGCCAAGATGGTGCTGAACAAGCAGGTCAGCGAAGGTATCGGAATTGGGATCGCCCGGGGCAGCGGAAACCTGATAATTGGTATTGGTAAAGGAAACTTCGAACGTCACAGCCTCCGCACTCGCGTCGGCCATCGTCAAACAAGTCCAGGCGATTAATCCAATCAGTGCCTGCGGTCGCATTGTCGTTCTCCAATTCGTCTGCGGGCGAGCCCGCGTGTCAATCTGTTGGAAACGAATTTAGAGAGCTGCGCCAGTCTTCGCTTGCGCAAGTTGGCATTTTTCGCCGCTACGGGCTTCGTAGGCTGGCGATTTGCGAAGGCGGTCATGTTTCTGTCAGGGGGCCGTGACGGGCATCACACTTTTTTCGCGCTGGGCACAACGAATCAGCGGGTGGTTGAGCCGTCGCGGCGCGTCCGGGCAATCGCGCTTGCCTTGCGGCGCCGGCAGAACCTCACCAGGAATTGGTGAACCGACGCGCCGGTGACTGAGCGCCTTAAGGTCGGCGCCGCCCTTTAACTCAGTCCGATTCCCACACCAACGGGAGATTATTAACGCTGCCCACAATACCTCCTGTAAACGACACTTCCTGACCCGGAGCAACACGAAAATCCGGGATCCTGAGCAACCATTCCTCGAGCAGAATGCGTGTCTCGGTGCGCGCAAGATGGGCGCCGGGACAGCTATGGGAACCGGCCCCGAAAGTGGAATGCTGAACGTTCTCGCGTTCGAAATCGACGTTCAATGGCACAGGATTATGCTGCTCATCGAGACCGTGCAAGATAGTTGGTGCCATGATCATTTCGCCTTTTTTAAGCGTCACACCTTCGAACAACAAATCGTGGCGCAATTCTCGCCCGACTGTGACCAACGGAAAGCGCCGCGCCAACTCATTAATCGCGAGCGGCAGTTTGTCGGGATGCGCACGTAAATCGGCCCGGGCAGTTTCGTTCTCGGCCATGAACAGCATGACAAACGCGAGAAAATTGACGACCGTATCGAGTCCGCCCACAAGTACCTGAATACACAGATTGGTCGCTTCTTCGTCTGTTAGCGGGCGACCATCGACCTGCCCGTTGATCATGCGGCTGAGCATGTCTTCGCCGTCACCCCCGCGACGCATCTCGATCAGTGGTGCCAGGTAGCCACGAAAGCGCTGCACGACCTCCGGGTAGGTCAAGCTGCCGTCTGGCCGGGTGAACTGGTCCGCCAGGTGTTTCAGAGTCGGCGTGTCCGAGTCCGGAAGATCAACAATCTGCATGAAAATTTTGATCGGCAACAAGGCAGCAAAATCAGCTGTGAAATCGCACTGCCCGCGCGGTTTCAATTGTTCTATCAGGCTGACGGTTAATTCCCGAATCGTTGCCTCAACTTTACTTACCGCGCGAGGAGACAGACCGCCGCTCAATAAAATACGAAATGGCGCATGCGCAGGTGGATCCAGCGACAACGGCAGCAAGCGATAGGCTTCGCCAGCGGTATCCTTGGGAACCAACACGGTGTGATTAGAAAAATGTTCGTAGTCGGACAATACACGCTGCACCAGATGACCGCGCAAGACCATCCAGTGCCCACCGTTGCGCGGGGTCCAGACGACGTCGGGGAGCCCGGAATCCTGCAAGGTTTTCCACGAGGTGTGGAAATCCTGTCCCTCGACGAGGGGTGAGTAGATGTCGTAGTCGATGAAGTGTTCTTCCGGAACATGTGCCGGGCGCTCGATAGTGTCAGTAACAGTCATGGTTCTATTGCCGGGTTAGTCGTATCAAAATTGGTCCAGGTAGCCTCGCCATACCGCGTCACTCGCCCCAACGAGCTTCGAAATCCCACACTTGTTCGAAGCCCATTAGCTTGTGCATGTCCACGATCGGGTAAAGCGGCACTTCGCTACCCATGCTCGTACCCTGTTCGGCGATGTGTCGATAGGCGCTGTCGAGCGCGGTAGCGGTGGCTAACATACCAGTGGCTGGATATATTGCGAGTGCATAGCCCAGTTCCGCCAGGCGCGCGCGCGTGATCAACGGCGAGCGCCCGCCTTCGACCATGTTGGCCAGCAGCGGCGCATCGATCGCTGCAGCGACCGCCGAGAACTCCTCCTCGGATTCAGGTGATTCAACGAACAGCACATCCGCACCGGCATCGCGATAGGCCAATGCGCGTTCAATCGCGTCTTCCAAACCGTTCCCTGTGCGCGCGTCGGTCCGGGCTACGATCAGAAAATTCGGATCGCTGCGCGCCGCGCATGCCACTTTCACTTTCTGCACCATCTCGTCCTTGGGGATCACGAGCCGCCCAACTGTATGCCCACATTTTTTCGGAAACTGCTGATCTTCAATTTGAATCGCGGCAACGCCGGCCGTCTCGAAGCCACGAATCGTGTGCTGCACGTTGAGCAAGCCACCAAAGCCAGTATCAGCGTCTGCAATGAGTGGGGTATCGCTGGCATTCGCCATCTGGCCAGCGCGCAACACCATGTCACTGAAACTCGCGAGCCCGGCATCTGGCAGGCCCAGATAAGAAGCGACCGTGCCGTACCCGGTCATATACAAGGCCGGATGGGATTGCTGGCTCGCCACCAGGGTCGAGATCATGTCGAATACACCGGGTGCGATGACCAGATCACGTTCGCGTATGCGTTTGGCGAGTACGGCGCGCTTGGTTAATGTTGGAATCATGAAAAATCCTCGTCGTGGCAATGCCGAAACGATGCGTCTCGATGCGTAGGCACGTCTGGCTCAATCCGGACCGCGTGAACACCTCAACTTGGACGCACCGCCGTCTGGTGGCGGTAGTTAAGCCAAGTCTTCGGCGGCGCGTCAACACCACAGACCAGATCTCGCTCCAACACGAGCGGGCGCTTTGCGCTCAAACAGAAACTTGGCCTATGCCATCATGCTGGGCAGACAGGCCGATGTGATACGCAAGCCTGCTTATTTTGTTCCGGGAGATTGACCATGGCTGAACACCGTTACCCTGCAACCCCACCCACTTTAGCTGCTGGCTGGACGTCCAACACCGTACGCGAACCCAGTAGCCTGTTCGGCGCCAACGGCATGCGCGTTGGTCCGGACGGTGCACTGTACGTCGCCCAGGCTTTTGGAAGTCAGGTGAGCGCGCTCGATCCCGAAACGGGGGCCGCGACGGCGGTCGTTCCGGTCGGTGGTGAGGTCGTTGCGCCGGACGATCTGGCGTTTGACTCGCACGGCGTGCTGTACATGACTGAAGTTATGAGCGAACGGGTCAGCGCGCGAATGCCAAACGGCGACGTCCGTGTAATAGCAGACAACGTCCCGGTGGCGAACGGCATTACGATTCACGATGACCGCATTTTCATGGATGAATTCCGGTTGGGGGGGCGCGTTCTGGAGTTGTATGCCGACGGCCGCGCGCCGCGCGTGATTGCCGAGGATTTGGTAACGCCTAACGCGCTGGCGATGGGCCCCGACGGGGCGCTGTATTTTCCACAAGTGATGGCCGGCGAGATCTGGCGAGTGGCGATCGACGGTGGTCGTCCGGAGCGCGTTATGGCCGGGCTCGCGATCCCTACTGCAGTGAAGTTCAGTCCGAGTGGCGAACTGTTCACTACCGAAGCTGGCAGTGGCGATATCACCCGCATCGATTTGCACACCATCGCGCGCACTGTGGTGGGTACAGTGAGACCAGGAATCGATAATTTCGCTTTCACACCGGACGGGCGCTTGTTTGTGTCTCACTTCACCGATGGCGGCGTGGCCGAGATAGACAGTGCGGGCAAGGAACGAGTCATCGTCAATGGCGGCTTACTCGGACCGTTTGGCCTTGCCAGTGCACCGGACCACACGCTGTATATATCAGACGGTATGAGTCTGGTGGTGGTCGCGCCGGATGGTCACGTCGCATCGCGCCCAGCGCTGATGATCAACGCAGATTTCCCCGGCTTTGTGCGTAGCGTGTGCGCACTCGATGATGGCTGCTACCTGACGACTACGGCCGGCACGATCGCGCGTTACCGACCAGGCCAGGGCATTGAAGTTGTGACCGAAGGACTGGGTAATCTGAGCGGTATAGCCTGCACCCGCGATGGCCAGTTGCTCGCTTGCGAAACGGACACCGGCCGCGTGTTACAGATCTCGACAACAGGACAAACTACAACCCTCGCGCGCGGTTTGCAGGCACCCACGGGCATTGCCGCACGCGCGGACGGCTCGTGCGTGGTTTCAGCGAGCGGCGCGGGGCAGCTCGTTCATATTAAGGACGGTGTTGTGAGTGTCATGATGAGCGGACTCCAGGATCCGCACGGCGTTGCGGTGCTTGGTGACGATACGTTTGTGCTTGATCGCGGCGCGCGCACGCTGACTCGTTTTAATCACACAAGTGTGCAGTCGGACATCATCGCAAGCGGACTCGCATTGGGTGCAAATGCCGGCATCACGCCGAAGGTGTTACCGGGCATCGATGATTTGCTACCTGGGCCGCTGCTGCCGTTCGCGGATTTGAGCGCCACCAGCGACGGCCGCCTGCTGGTGGGTTGTGACGGGGCAGGCTCGGTGATTGCGATCGCGCCGGCTGTGACGGGCTAGACGCGCTTCGATTCAAAATCGAGCGCGAATGATTAGCGTACCTTGGGTCGGAGCTGGAGTCGGCGAGGTCGGCAAGGCCTTCAGCCGAACTCCTGGCGTAACTGCGCTGCAGCTGCAGTGAGTGCCGTAAGCTTACCTATCGCTGCGGCGCGACTCAGGTATTTCATGCCGCAATCGGGCGCCGGAATCAGCCGCTCGGCGGCCACGAAAGGCAGTGCGCGCCGGATGCGGTGGCTTAGTACTTCAGCACTTTCAATGTCGTTGTTCGACAGGTCAACGACGCCAAGCACGATGGCCTTATTAGTGAGTCCCCTAAACACACCGAGGTCGAGATGTGGTTGGGCGGCTTCCACCGAAATTTGATCGACCACGCAATCGGCCAACTGCTCCAGGAACGCATAAGCCTTGGGCTTGTCTTTCGAGACCACAAAGCCGTAGCCAAAACAAAGATGAATGCAGGTCGTGCAGGTCACACCTTCGAGCGCTCGATTAATCGCCTTTACGCCGTAGCTGTTGGCCCCATCCGGGTCATCGCGCAGCCACGGCTCGTCGAGTTGAATGACATCGGCCCCAGCCGCCTGTAAATCAAGAGCCTCAGCGTTCACCACAGCGGCGTAGGCCATCGCGACCGCTTCGGCATCGTGGTAATAATCATCCTTCGCCTGTTTGCTAAGCGTGAATGGGCCCGGCAGAGTAATCTTGCTGCGCCGGCTGGTATGCGCGCGGAGGAACTGCAAATCTTCGACTTCGACTGGCCCCGGGCGTACCAGCGGCCCAACGACCCGCGGCATCGGGATCCTGAACTCACCTAGTTCGCGAATGAAGGGTTGCTCCATATCGATGCCGTCGAGCGATGTGCCAAATCGATTGGAATAACTTTCGCGCCGCATCTCACCATCGGTAATAGTATCGATGCCTGCCTGTTCCTGATCCCGGATGGCAAGAATCGTGGCATCGTTTTGCGCTTCGAGAAGATACTCAGGTGCTACCCGCCAAACTTGCGGTGCTCGCACACGTGGCACGACCAAAGCTTTCAGCGCTTCGCTATCAACCAGCCACGCCGGTTGCGGATAGCTGCCGACCACCGTCGTAGAAAAAAGTTTACCTGGCATAACTAGTCCCCTCCGCCGCGGGCCAATCTAACGTGTGCGTCCGCCCTGCTGGCCTCCGCTCCGAGCGAGAAACCAGTGCCTGCGCCCATTGATAGAAGCCTGTCCCGCGCGGCCCAGCACTCACCATTGCGACGCCGAGCAAAGCGGCTGATGAACGAGTCGCCTGGTGCCAGCATATCGGTCTGCCGGGCAATTTGTTAAAACCTTATTGCAGTGACGATAACGCTGGCTTGGAGCGCGAGCGATACACGGCTGCACTTTAGGGCAATTGTCCCCTGCCAACTATGTCACTCCGTACCGATCTACAACCCAGGAAATGAGCAATGACCGCAGATAGCAAGGTCCTCACCGGCAAAGCCAAGCCACGCGGCAAATACCCTCACGCGCGGCGCGCCGGCGACTATATTTTTGTCTCTGGCACCAGCTCCAGACGCGCCGACAACACCATAGCCGGCGCAAGCGTCGATGAAATGGGCACAACGCGGCTCGACATCGCAGTGCAGACGCGCGCGGTGATCGACAACATCGCCAGTATCCTCAAGGAATTTGATGCCGAACTCGGTGACCTGGTAGAAATCTCGATCTTCCTCGTCAACATGAACGATTTCGCCGGCTATAACGAAGCCTACGGCGAGTATTTTGACTATGATGGGCCTGCGCGTACGACAGTCGCCGTTCATCAACTGCCGCATCCGCATCTGCTCATCGAGATCAAGGCCGTTGCCTACAAGGCGCGCGCCTGAACAGCTTGGAGAAGCACCATGTCTAAAGGTGAAATCGTTGCCGGCTTCCTCGCCCCGCACCCGCCACATCTGGTATTCGGTGAAAATCCGCCGCAGAACGAACCCCGCTCTCAGGGTGGCTGGGAGCAATTGCGCTGGGCCTACGAACGGGCACGTCAATCCATTGATGAACTAAAACCTGACGTATTGATGGTCCACTCGCCGCATTGGATAACCCAGCAGGGCCATCATTTTCTCGGCGTGAAAGATCTCGGCGGCAAATCCGTCGATCCGATTTTTCCGAATATTTTTCGTTATCAGTTCGACCTTGAGGTCGACGTTGAGCTGGCCGAAGCGTGTGCCGCCGAGGGCGCCAAAGTGGGACTCACGACCAAAATGATGCGCAATCCGAATTTCCGCGTTGATTACGGCACGATCACTACACTCCATATGATTCGACCGCAATGGGATATCCCGGTGGTCGGTATCTCCGCGAATAACTCACCTTATTACCTGTCAACCGAAGAAGGCCTCGGCGAGATGGACTTACTCGGGAAAGCCACTCGCGCGGCCGTGGAAGCCAGCGGTCGGCGGGCGGTGGTGCTGGCGTCGAACACTTTGTGCCACTACCACTTCAGCAGAGAACCCGAGCCACCGGAAGATATGTCGCAAGAGCATCCGCAGAACATGGCCGGCTATTTGTGGGATATGCGCATGATTGAATTGTGGCGGGCCGGCAAAATCAAAGAATCATTCGATTTACTACCGCAGTTCATCGAGGAAGCCTTTGCCGAAGTGAAGTCGGGTGCTTTTACCTGGATGTTTGCCGCCATGAACTACCCCGAGCTAGCCGGTGAGCTACACGGTTATGGCACGGTGATCGGGACCGGTAACGCCGTCATGGAATGGAATCTGGTTAAAGCCGGATTGGCCCAGGCCGCGTAGGGAGCGCCATCGAATGAGTGTTGTTTGCGCATTTTTACTGCCCGGTTCACCGCTGCCTTACGTGCAACGCGATAACCCGCCCTGGGGTGCGCTGGCGAGCGCCATGCAAAAAGCCGGCAGCGCGCTGGCAAGTGTGAAGCCCGACACGATTGTCGTGTATTCAACGCAATGGATAGCTGTGCTCGATCAACTATGGCTGAATCGCCCGCAAGTGAGCGGCGTACACGTTGACGAGAACTGGCATGAATACGGCGACCTGCCATTCAATCTGCGCATCGACACCGAGCTGACCAACGCAATTGTCGCAGTAACACACGAAGTTGATATCCGTTCGAAAGGCGTCGACTACGATGCATTCCCGGTTGATACCGGGACGATAGTGGCAGCGAATTTTCTCGACTCGCAAGGCGATTGCGCGATGGCCGTGACCTCCAACAACGTCTATCACAACTGGGATATGACCTATCAGCTCGGCCGTTTGGCGAGCGCTCAGGCGGACAAGCTCGGCCGCCGTATCGCGGTTGTCGGCGTCGGTGGATTATCCGGATCAGCGTTCCGCCACACCATCGAGATAGCTGACGACCATATCGCGAACGACATCGACGACGATTGGAACAAGAGGATACTGGCCCTGATGGAAGCGGGTGCCGCTGATGAAGTCGTACAGCTAGCCCCCCAATACGCTGCCGAGGCGAAGGTCGACATGGGCTTCAAGCATTGCGCGTTCGTGTTCGGTGCCCTGGGCGGCCAGTTCAGTAGCGCGACCGTGCATGGGTATGGGCCCTTGTATGGCGCGGGCGGTGCGGTGGTTGAATTCTCGGTTTGACGGGGCGTCGATCTGCTGCGGCCAGGTGCTGGTGCTGGTGCGCGGATTCAACTTGCTGAAACCGTTCTCTCGCGTGCCCAGTCGCGCAAGCGCTGGATATCTTCGGCCATCACCACCGATAACGGTCGGGTGGCATTAATTTCTGCCAGCACATGTTGTGTGCCGATCGTGGCATCCTCAGCTTGCGCCGAATAACAGCTCGACACCACCGCTTGCTCAATCTCCGCTCCGGTAAATCCGTCACTGGCAGTCGCCAGCGCAGCAACATCGAATTGCGCCACATCGAGTGTGCGTTTGTTCAAATGGATGGTAAAAATTTCCTCACGAATGCTGGCTCCAGGCAGGTCGACAAAGAAAATTTCATCAAGCCGCCCTTTGCGCATGAGCTCGGGAGGCAGTGCGGAGATGTCGTTCGCGGTCGCAACAATGAACACCGGACGTTGATTTTCAGCCATCCAGGTCAACAGCGTCCCGAGCACGCGTTTAGACGTACCACTATCGTAGTCGCCAGTTGAAATACCCTTCTCGATCTCGTCACACCACAGCACGCACGGGGCCAGCGCCTCCGCGGTACTCAAAGCCGAACGGATATTACGCTCGGTCTCGCCGAAAAACTTGTTGTACAACACGCCGAAATCCAGACGCAGCAAAGGTACGTTCCAGATTCCGGCGACCGCCTTCGCTGCAAGACTTTTGCCTCCGCCCTGCACACCGAGCAGCATAATGCCTTTCGGCCGGTCAGCCCGACCTTGTGCAGCCGCAGAGAAACTTTTCTGACGCCGCGATAGCCATTGCTTAAGGTTTGCAAAACCACCGACCTCAGACATCGATGCCGTATCGAATTCATAAGACAGCAAACCGTCCTGGCCAATCAATTCGCGCTTGGCACTAGTCACTCCCGCGACATCGTCGGCAGTTATAGCTCCGTCCTGGTGAATCGCGTTACGCACCAATCGGCGCACATCGCTGCGCGTTAAGCCTGACAGGTTATTGATCAACGCGGTGACGGCCTGCTTGTCGGCCCGGATGCGCGCAGCCCCGGGCTTAACGTTCCAGATCGCCGCTTCCTCGGCGATGATGCGCCCGATTTCCATTGGCGTTGGCACGCTGAGGGAGAAGTTCGCGCAAAAGCGCGATAACTCGCTCGGCAGACTCAATTCGTGACTTATGAATATCAGCTTCTGATGATTTTTCTCACAGGCGTGAGCAATCTCTTTCAGCAAACGGATATGCACGGGTTCGTCGAGAAACGGATGCAGATCAACGAGCAGGTAGAAACCGGGCCGCGAGCCATTACGAATCGCGCGCAACGCAGTTTCCGGGTCGCGACTTGAACTGGCTTCCTGCGTGGCGCTAACGGCCGCATCCTCGCCGGCAAGGCGCAGATCGTTGGCGCTGAATTGCGCGTGTTTAGTCAGGGATTTCAGACCATCTGTGATGGTCCACTTGGCGACGGGGTGGTCGAGTTTCTTTGCGATGCTCTTGACGAGCTCGACGGTGCGTTCTTCTTCGAAGGTCTGGATGGTGACCAAAGGTACTGGCGAAGCCAGCAATATTTCGAGATCGGCACGCTCAGTCATACTGGATTAGCTCGCGTGCTTAGCCAGGGACTACGTTCCGGCATTTAAAAAAACCAACCGAGTTCATCGTCATGCAAATTTTCTCGTTTTGGTTTATGAGCTCGATGGACGAGCGCACCAGACCCCGATCGGGTTTGGAATTCGAGCGGCGAGCTTCCGTAATCCGGACCCGCGCCCTGAGCACGTCGCCCGGGCGCACCGGCACCAGCCAGCGAATCTCGTCCACGCCCGGCGAGCCCATGCTCGCGACTTCGGAAATGTAGTGATCGACCATCATCCGCATGAGCATGGAACAGGTATGCCATCCGCTGGTCACAAGTCCGCCAAAATGAGTTTGTGCAGCCGCCTCATGGTCGAGGTGGAACGGCTGCGGATCGAACTTCTGCGCGAACTCGAGCAGTTCCTGCTCGTCGACGGTGGTCTCGCCGAATTCTATCTCGTCGCCGACGATATAGTCCTCAAAGTAACGCGACTTCAACCCCGCCGACGTAGCGCTCACTGCTGGCGCGCTAGTGATTAGCGCTTATCCAGACCGACGTAGTCGCGGTGGTCATAACCGGTGTACAGCTGACGCGGACGTCCGATGCGCTGGCTCGGGTCTTCAATCATCTCGTGCCATTGTGCAACCCAGCCGACCGTACGCGCCAATGCAAACAATGCGGTGAACATGGTGGTCGGGAATCCCATTGCTTTCAGCGTAATGCCAGAGTAGAAATCAATGTTCGGATACAGTTTCTTCTCAATGAAATACTCATCAGATAGTGCGATACGTTCCAACTCCATCGCAACGTCGAGCAGCGGATCGCCCTTGATGCCAAGTTCCGCCAGCACTTCATGGCAGGTCTCCTGCATCACCCGCGCACGCGGGTCATAATTCTTATAGACACGATGCCCGAACCCCATCAGACGGAACGGGTCGTTTTTGTCCTTAGCCTTTTTGACGTATTCGGGAATACGCGAGACATCACCGATTTCGGACAACATGTTCAGTGCGGCTTCATTCGCACCGCCATGTGCCGGGCCCCACAGGCAGGCGATACCCGCCGCGATACATGCGAACGGATTTGCACCGGAAGAACTCGCCAGACGCACCGTCGAAGTCGAGGCGTTCTGTTCGTGATCAGCGTGCAGAATAAAAATCTTGTCCATGGCGCGCGCCAGAGTAGGGCTGACAGCATCGTTTGAAGCCGGCACGCTAAAACACATGTTGAGGAAATTGGCGGTGTAATCGAGGTCATTGTTTGGGTATATGAATGGCTGACCCAACGAATATTTGAAGGCCATTGCCGCAATGGTTGGCATTTTTGCGATCAGACGGCGGCCAGCAACAAGGCGCTGATGCGGGTCATTGACGTCGGTCGAGTCGTGGTAGAACGCGGACAACGCGCCCACGACACCGCACATAATCGCCATCGGGTGGGCATCGCGCCGGAAGCCTGAGAAAAAGTCATGCAGTTGCTCATGCACCATCGTGTGGTGGGTGATGGCGTGTTCGAATTCTTCGAACTCCGGTTTGCTCGGCAACTCACCATTGAGGAGTAAGAATGCAGTTTCGAGAAAGCTGCTCTTTTCAGCCAGCTGGCCGATTGGATATCCACGGTAGAGCAAGATCCCCTCGTCGCCGTCGATATAGGTGATTTTCGATTCGCAGCTCGCGGTGGAGGTGAAACCCGGGTCGTAGGTAAATTGTCCAGTCTTGGCGTAGAGCGACGAAATATCGATCACGCTAGGTCCAACCGTGCCGTCTTTGACGGTGAATTCATGCGCCGCACCGGCACTATCCAGTCGCGCGACCTCAGCCGCTGCGGTGTCTTTTTGATTACTCATCGAAAGAACGCCCCGTATTCATTTTATTTGTTGGCCGACATTGTTCTACCCCGAACATCGCTGAGCGCTGCCCGTTTCACTGATATTTCGGCCGGAAAATTCGCGGTGAGCGCTGCTCGCCGCGGGCTGAATCTACACTAAATCAGCGCTTGGAGGATAGCCGTACTGCGCTGCGAACCCCTCAAGCTACACCTTGCGCCGTAGCCTGTAAAAGAGGCGCAGTGCGCCTCTTCTCGCAGCGTAGTTCGTTCCAAGCGGGAGTAATTGTATAACTTTTGTGCCGTGCAGCGAAAATCCTTACGGGCTCGCTCCAGGGGCCAGTTGATGCGTAACATGGACTATATAAACTATTGATTATTAATAATTTTTTTATCCTGAAAGCGGATTAAACCAAGCATAATCGAACGACTTTCAGTGACGGAGAACGACTCAAATCGCTTGCACGAGCAGCAAAATCCCAAGCACTGCGAGCACCCCATACAGCCACCGTTCGAAGCGCTGCAGAGGAATTCGGCGCGCCAAGGTTCGACCCAGCACGACGCCAGCGACAAGAACCGGAACGGACCAGCCATAGGTCACCAGCACTTCGCGTCGCCACAGGCCGGAGCCGGCGTGCGCGGCACAAATGATCAATGCGGAGGGCAGGAAATAAGCCTGCAAAGTGGCGCGAAACTGTTGCGGCGACCAGCCGGCCAGGGCGCCATAAATTGCGACCGCAGGTCCATTCACATTGCCCACCGCGCCACAAATTCCGGACACGAATCCAAACAAATAGGCCCACCGCGGGGAATGCAAATGGGGTACCTGGGGGCGTAGCAAATTGAAACTACTGTAGGCAAAAACTATCACGCCGAGACCGGCGAGCAGCACTTCGGATGGAGCGACGTGGAGCAACAGCAAACCACACAGGACGCCCGGCACTGAGGCGAGCAGCAATTTTCGCGCGGCCGCAAAGTTCAAACCACGCCACTCGAACAGCAAAATCGTGCACACGCTGGTCAAGGCGGCCAGTCCAACGACTGGCGTGGCGAGTTTCAGGCCAAGGAGTGGCACCAGTAGCGGCATTGCGACCATGGCGGTGCCGAATCCGAAGCCCGCATGAACTGCGCCTGCCACGCCGAGTACCAACAGCGTGAGGGCCAATTCAGGACTGATGGTGCAACTCTGGCCAGGACTTGAAGGGAGTCTGGCAGGCGGGTTATTTCTGCTGCCAGGTCCCGCTGGCGGCACGGTAGTACCAACCTGAGCGGGCCTTGGCGAGCCACCGTTTAGCAAACACCTGACGAATCTGGTCGATCCACTCCGGGTGCCCGTTGATGCGCGCAATCTCTTTATAAAGGGCTTCCCAGTCAGTGTTTTGCGCGGTGACAAGTTGGCGCATGGCATTGCGGTGTTTGAGAGGAACCGCGTTACGGTCTCGAATATCCAGCAATCCGCCCGCGGTTAAGCCGACCGCACCGGATGCAAGAAACGGTTTGATTCTGGGAAAGCGCTTCTTGAGCGATTGTTCGAGCGCCCGCGAGGCGGGCGAGGCGGCGTCGAAATTAGCCTGAGCGGATGCACGCGGAATGATCAGGTCGGCAATATAGGTTGCACCGCTGACAAAAGCGCGGCTTAAGTCGCGCACGTTAAGGAAACTGCTGTCGATGGTTTCCGTGTCGGATTCAACATCGCCACGCACGGTATCGATTATCCGATCCGCCGCCTCTTCCGCGGCCGCCTCGGGAAAATAGATATTGATGGTGACGCAGCTCACGAGCAGAAAAGCCAAGACGGCGAAAAAAATTCTATTTGCAAACATGATATCGGTGGCTCCCGTGACTGCGAAGATGCGCGGCGCCTAAGTGATAGACACTGGCGCGCTCGATCGGTTCGTCAGTCGATTTTAAATTCGCCGTCGTTCAGCGCGCGTTCAAGTTGACTCATCAAACGCGACCACTGCACTTTACGCACCCGACCAATGAGATCGACCCGCGGTGCCAGCGCGCCCTTGACTATATAGTAACCGTCGTCACTCGGCTCAACGCCACCCATATGACACACATCATTTTCCAAACGGCAGGAAATACCCAGCTTGTCGTACGCGAAATTTTTGAAGATGCGTAAGAAAGTAGTGGAGAGCACCGCGCCGCCGCCGGCAACTCGCGAAATCGTTTCAACTGCACGCTGACTGAGGCGGTGACGGGAGTCGTCATCCACAGGAGTCGCGAAGCGCGCATTGAATGCAATCGGTTCGCCTTTGAGTAAGCGAAGGTTCTCGATATCACCATCGAGGCGGCCACTGACGCGACCGAATGGCACCACTTCGGTTACCTGTTCGAGATCGAGATTACGCATGCGAATACTCGCACTGACCGCCGGTACGATGCCAAACGGCTGCTCGACCCGTAAGCCTTCGATACTGATATCGCCGTCAAAAGCGCGGGCCTCAAGATTGCCACCCAGTGTCACCACGCCGTGGCTATAACGCAGATGCGGCAAACGCCCGGCCAGGGTGCCAGCGAAGGCGGGCCAATTCAGGGCAACGGTCAGTTGGCCCAAATCAATCGGCTCAAGCTGGGCCTCAAACCCGAGCGACAAATCATCACTGCCATAATCACGCAACGAAAACGAATCCATCTTCAGGGCCCCGCCCAGAAGCGGAATATGGGCCGGGGCCAGCAAATCGATGGCTTCGCCGGCGATGCCGAGCTCAAGCGCGATGGCGTCAAATCCAGCGCCGTAGACAAATCCGCCTTGTGCATTAATTTCGCTGGCACTCAGGTTGGCACCGTCGCGCGCCCAGTTGATTTCACCGCCCAAATCGTAAATGGCGAAACGACCGTCACGGTCTTCCACATTCAGATTACCGAGCTGCACCGTAAACGTGCTGGCCTGTCCTGCGTCCATGGCGAAGCTCGCACTTAGCGCGCCGTCAACATCGAGGGCCGCCAAGGGCGTACCGACCAACAAGCCGGCCAGCCAGGTTTCATAAGCTGCCGGAAACTTCAGTTCATCAATCTCGACGAGCATCTGTTCGAGGCCATCCGCAAAGGTTCCGCGCGCGCGGCCATGCAAACGAAGCACGTCTCGTTGCTCAACCTTGAGCGCCATGAGTTCAAGTGCGCCAACCACGCTTTCGTAACGAAACTGGCTGCTCCCGGAGAGTGGCTGCGCGTCGATGTCGAGATACACCGGCTCGGCATACAGACCACCCTGCTCAAGTGCGAACGCAACGTTGCCGGTCCAGCGCTGACCATCGAAGTCGCGATGTGCATCCGCTTCGAGGGTGACGTCAAGCGCCTCACCTGCCAGCTCGCCGCTGGTGTTGCTGAAAGCGAGATCTTGCAACGTCATTTGTACGTTGAGATGAGGTGCCCGACGGCCCTCGCTTCGAACAGTAAAACTGAGCGTGCCATCAGCAAGCTCAAAATTTGTCTCCGACGGTTTCATAGTCGCCAGCAATGGCTGCAGGTAGGGTGCGAACCTCGACACCAGCAATTCGCTACCCACTGCTGACAGTTGCGTCTCGCCGCCGATGTCACGCAATGACAGAGTAAGCGTCCCACTGCCCGCACCCTGTTGGGGAAAAACGCCGCTGAAGGTGCCTTCCCGAGCTCGATATTCCAGTTCGATCTGGCCGCCTCGCTGTGCACCCCCATATGTGAAGCTATAGCGGCTGTTAGGGCAGCGCACGTGGCGCAGGTTCACGCTAAAACCGGCACATTGAATTCGTAAATCCGTCACCACGATGGTGCCGTCCAGCAAGCGAATCTCCCTGGCGCGCAGGTCTACAGCCGGGCCCGAGGTGGCAGCCAGATCCACGGTCAGCGTCACCCCGTTAGCAGACCAGCCCGCACCTCCGATTGCTGCGAGTTCAATCAAGCTTGGGTCGGATTGCGCCACGGCCGTGGCGCCGATACTGAGGGCAATGATCAAGGCCGCCAGCCTGATCTCCCAACAGCAGCGTTTCATTCCGGTGCGGTCAACGTGCCTGACGAGGACGACCGAGACGATATCCCAGGCGCGGGAAATGGACGTGAACAGCTCCCAGCGGAGATTCGTCGGTAGCGATCGTAATGCGCTGCGTATCGATGTTCGTCAGCACACCAGTCGCCGGTGAATACTGATCAAAAGGCGATACGGTGACGGTTTCACCGAGTGCTATGCCTTCGGGTATCTGCGCCGTGCACGGCTGCACCGGCAGCGGCGTGGCGTGCGCGGCAACGTCGAGCGCGTCCGCGGCTGAGATTTCTTCGTAGCTGCCATGCCCGATAGCACGTATGCGTTCTTCCCAGGCCAGGAGTTTCGGCAATGACGCAGGCAATGCGTCGTTGCCACCGAGCATGCGTAAGAACCACGGTGCTTCATAGAAAGCGAAATCAACGGCGCTGATGCCTTCGCTCAACATGTAGTCGTACCCATGCTGAAGCATATCCTCCAACCACTGCAATTGAATCTCGACTTGTGCCTGGAACTTTACCGCCGAGGCTTTTACCTGCTCAACGCTGGGCTGCGCTTTTCCGTGCAACATCGCACGGTCGGCATGAAACGCTGCCTCGAAGGTGTGCGCATGAAGGCCACTAATATAGAGCGCGAGTGGGCGCATCAGCCCGGTTTCGGCCCAACTGATTAATGCATCGCAAAGCGCACGGGTCCGCGCCTCATCCGCGCCTGGATAGAGCGACGGCTGCGGTTGCAGCCGGTCGATCACATCGACGATCAGGCGCGTGTCGCAATAGATGTCGGCACCAATTTGTAGCGCCGGCGTACGTCGGTATCCTGCAGTGAGCGGTATGTAGTCGGGTTTAGGTGCGTAGGCCGGGATAATGACCGATTGCCACGAGAGATTTTTATAGCCGAGAACCAGGCGAACTTTCTCGGAAAAATTCGAGAAATCGTAGTGATGCAAAATCATCTGCAGTCCTTCTTACCTGGGCATTCTCAACAACGCAGGGCCGATCAGGACCCGGAGCGACCGTTCAAATCGAACTGAGAAAATCTTTCAACGCCCGTTCGAACTCCGCCGGACGTTCGATATTCGACAAGTGCGCTGCATCGAGTTCCACATAACGAGAACCGCTCACACGGGCATGCATGTCCCGCATTGCGCTCGCGGGTGTTCCGAGGTCGTGTGTCCCGGCAATAAACAATGTTGGCACGCCGATGGTGTAAATCCGATCGATGTAATTGAGATGTTTGATGGCCTCGCAACATGCGAGGTAGCCCGCGACCGGGGTTGCCAGAATCATCTCGCGAACCGCTGCCATCTCGTCCGGGCGAGCATCGATAGTGGGTTGCGTGAACCAACGTTGCAAAGTGCCTTCGACAAGCGGGGCCAGGCCATTTGCGGTGATCGCCGCAATGCGCTCATCCCACACCGCCAGGGCCTCCGGACCGAAAGCGGCCACGCAATTACAGGCAGTGATACTGAGCAATCGCTGCGGGTGGGCAAGTGCAAGCCCCATGGCGGTCATACCACCCATCGACAAACCGACGAAATGCGCCTGCGCGATCTCCAGCGCATCCATCAACGCAACAACGTCATTGCTCAACTCAGCGAAGATATAAGGACCCTCCGGCACTTCCGACTGGCCATGGCCGCGATGGTCGTAACGCACCACCCTATAGTCTTTCCTGAACTGCTCTGCCTGCTGTTGCCACATGCCAAGATTGGAGCCCAGCGAGTTCGAGAACACGATGACCGGCGCGTCGGCGGGCCCCTCGTCTTCGTAGTTAATCTCTATCGTAGCCGTCTTAATCGTCTTCATTATCTAAGCTTCCTCACCGATGGCTTGGTTAAGTGCAGGCATCACCTCGCGCGCCATCAAATCCATCGAGGTTCTGGACAGGCCCGCGTCGGCCCAATCGCGGCCATGCATACCGAAGGTACCGACTTGTTCACGTAATGCCACAATTTTCTCTGTGACATGTACAGACGTGCCATAGATCACCAGCGAATCCATGTCGAACTCGTGGGCAACTTTCGAATCCGCCTGCGCAAGATGATTTTCGAATAAGTCTGGACGCCCGTTGCCGATTAATTTACGCATCACACGGCGCTTCGCGGCATCTGTACGCATCTACCCAGCTATTCATGTTTCTTTGTAAAACAAAAAGTCCATTTCCACGCTGGCTCCCAATGGCAAGCTCACCACGCCCATTGCAGTGCGCGCGGGAGGACGCTGGTCAGCGTGAAATACGGCCTCCCAAGCCTGGTTGATATCGGCGAATTGCTCGAAAGTCGTGGTGTACACGTTCACCGATACCAGATCATTGAGGCTAAGTGCGAAGTCCGCCAGTGCGCCGTGCAAGTTGGCAAGAATACGCGCAGTCTCCGGCCCGGCACCGCCCACCTCCAGCTCACCGCTGGCAGCGTTAAGGGCAATCATGCCGGCAGTCTTGTAGAACGGTCCGGCTTTGACCAACGGGCTGTAACGAAATCGCGGGGCCGGCAAATTCTCCGAGCTTAATGCTTCAATCATGACGACGACTCACTGTTCAGGCTGGCAGACGATAGTTTTTCGGCGTGCAAGGCTGCACGTCGAGCGTTGTATTCAGCGTTAACGGATACACCATCGATACACGGGCAGTTTCGCCGAACTCGAGTGGGCTTGTCCCCGGGCGCACGACCACTAGTATCCGTCAATCTGCAACTCGATCACCGCCGCGGTGGGCGCGGCCAGCGCAAGGTCGAGCGTCGCTGCAAACTGGCTCGTACAATTCACTTGCGCGCCGAATAATCCGAACGATTGCGCGAAGGCCGCAAAGTCGGGGTTCTGCAGCGCTGTCGCTATGCGGCGCCCCGGGTAGCGCTGATCCTGGTGCATCTCAATCGTACCGTAGCGACAATTGTTAAAAACCAGAATCAGCGGACGAGCGCCATACTGCGCGGCGGTCGCAAGTTCCTGTCCGGTCATCAGCATGCCGCCGTCACCGACACAGCCAACGACCTGTCGCTGCGGATAAGTCAGCGCAGCGCCGACGGCCGCCGGCACCCCAAATCCCATCGCGCCGTTAATTGGCGCGAGTAAGCGCCCGGGGCGCCGGTATCGCCGATAGCGTTGCGGCCAACGGCTGAAATTACCGGCATCGACAGTCACGATGGCATCATCGGGCAAACGTGCGTTCAACAACGCCATCACCGTACCCGGATCGAGTGGGGCATCACTCGGCGGCGGAGTTGCCGCCGCACACCAGGCGTCGCGAAGACGTGCACACCAAGGTTTAACGTTGTTCGCGACGATACGACCACCATCGCGCAATTGTTCAGCGGCGGCGGAAATGTCAGCGACGATTGGAACATCGACCGCGTAGTTCAGACCAATCTCGTCAGCGCTGGGATAAATATGTACGAACTGGCGTTCGTGGTCATCGCGGAACAAGGTGTAACCACGAGTCGTCGGCTCATCAAGACGAGCACCGATAACGAGTACGCAATCGGACTCAGCAGCGAGATCCCAAACCTCATCGTGAGCGCCATAACCGAGGTAGCCGGCAAAGCAGCGATGCTCGTTATCAAACAAGTCGTGACGCCGAAAAGCCGTACATACCGGCATGTCGTTGGTCGCAGCGAAGGCCACCAGCGCAGCGGCAGCAGCGTCGCTCCAGATCCCTCCGCCGGCAATGATGAGTGGTCGCTCGGACCGCACAAGTCGCCGCTGGAGTGCACCTAACTCGTCCCGTCCGATGGTTTTGGGGATTGCTGCCTGCACGCGTGCCGGCACGCGCTTGCTACGCTCAACCAGAACATCTTCAGGTAGCGCCAGAACCACTGGCCCCGGCCTTCCACCTTCCGCGCAGGCAAACGCCCGGCGCATAGCGTCGGCCACGTCTTTTGCGTCATCGACCTGTTCGACGTGTTTGACCAGCGGCGCGAAAAAAGCTTCGTAGTCGACTTCCTGGAAGGCCTCCCGCCCCAACTGCTCGCGGGCAACCTGGCCGACGATCACGACCAGGGGAATCGACGCCTGACGAGCGATATGCAGACCAATCGACGCATTCGTCGCCCCGGGTCCGCGCGTCACCATACACACGCCAGCACGACCACGCAGACGGGCGTTGGAGCAGGCCATGATCGTGGCACCGGATTCGTGACGGCACGCAATCACCTCAATGGCGTCACGGGCATCGTGAAGGGCGTCGAGTACCGCCAGATAGCTTTCACCCGGCACGCAAAACACGTGTGCCACCGCATGCGCGAGAAGTGCCTCAACCACCGCTTCGCCGCCGCTAATGCTGGAATTATTTGCACTCATAGAAGATCTGCTCGCAGCGTGAATATCAGCATCACGACCATAACGCGATGGACGCGCTCGATTGGCACATCAGCGCCCCGCTCGCCGACATCACAGACGCCGAGTCGAAGTTGCCCAGGACCGCCAGATTCGTTGTCTCCGATTGCACGCGCCACGCTCACGATGCTCCGCTCAAGTTGCCGACTGAGTATAACCGTCGCACCGCATCGCGCACTTATGCATTAAGCTTTCGCAACGTTGAAATCGAGTGGGTAATCTCGCGATGAGCCGAACCGTGGTCAAGATTTTTTTTAATTTTCGCAGCCCGTATTGTTATCTCGCCTCGCACACGATGTTCGAGCAACTCGACGAGTTCGATGTCGATATCGCCTGGCGCTCGGTTGGCGGCTGGGACGGTCGTTCACCACCGGAACGCGCCAAAGTCAAAGTTCCGCTCACCCGTCAGGACGTCGCACGCTGGTGTACGCGCCTCGCGCTACCGTTCAATCCACCTCCTATCACGACTGATCCAACGCCCGCCGCCATGCTGGCCTTTGCTGCCGAACAGGCGGGCGTACTGCCCGATTACGTCAAAAAAGTGATGTGGGCCGAGTGGGCCGAGGGTCGCGACATTGGTGAAACAGCTGTGCTGCGTGAGGTCGCAGAACAGGTTGGATTGGACGCTTCTCAGGCAGTCGCGGCACTGACTTCAATCGACAATCAGAACAAACTGGCGGCAAATTGGGCTGAAGCAGGGGATCTGGGCGTGATCGGCGTGCCTACTTTCGTTGTCGGCGAGCAAATATTCTGGGGTAACGATCGCCTGGATTTTCTGCTCGAGCATGTGGCCGAGCTTGGCCTGCGCAAGATCTGAGAGCAACGCAGCAACATCAGTTCTGGACGCGTTAGTTTGTGCTCGGCGTTTTCGAAATACCACGCCCGGCCATCAGGCGCGCCGGGGCAATAATATCGCGTCGTGCGCGCGCGCGATTGTGCGTGCCGGGAGCAAAAAAAAACGCCAGTTATGAAAACCGGCGTCGCTGCGGCTTAGCTTACTGACGAGAGTCAGTCTTGCAAATAACCGAGCTGGTCCATCATCTCTTCCTTACTCACCTTAAGCTGCGGCGCAAGCATCACCTGGGTACCGAGCTTGTCCGCAGATTCATCACCGGTGAAGCCATCATCGTGCGTCACCGTCGCTTCAAACATCGCACCGGACGGTGTGCGTACGTAAATAGAATCAAAGTAGCCGCGATCTTTTACGTCAGAGACATCGGTGTAGCCCATACCCTCAAGGTGAAATTTAAGCTGATTCTGTTGCTCGTGCGTCGCGATTTGGAAAGCCATGTGGTGGATGGTGCCTTCGCCGACAATCCAACTGCCCGGCTTGCGGTCGGCCTCAATTTCGAAATCGATCAGCGAACCGCTGCTGCCGTCGCCGAGTTTGTAACGCACGCGATTCGTATCGTCGGCAACGCGCGTACCGCCCCATCCCAATTGCAAAAATTCATCCATCATTTCCATGTCGCGAGTGGAGACCGTGATGGCGTGGGTACCGCGAATCATGAGCTCGGCGGGCACCGGTCCCTGGGTGTGTGGTGTACGTGGGTCGTCGTCAACACCTACCAGCGAATAGTCCACGCCGCACGGATGTTGAAAATTGAGGTAACGCTCACCGAAACGTTCATCGTCAGTGACGGCAAACCCGTGTGAGGTCAGACGCTCGCGCCAAAAGTCTATGGCCGCATTGGGAATGGACAGGCTCACTGAACCCACCTGGCCTGAACCCTTGCGGCCTTTCACACCGATATGCGCAACCGGGAAAGTCGTCACCAGAGAGCTTTCGTCGCCGTTATCGTTGCCGTAGTAGAGATGGTAAATCGGCGCCGGGCCGTCATAGAAAGCCGTCTTCTTGACGCTCTTCATACCCAGAATTTTGGTATGAAAATCGTAATCTTCCTGCGCGCCACCGGTGGCAATGGTGATGTGGTGATGACGGGTGATGAATTTTCCGGGATCGCTGGCTGACATAGGCCTTCCTCAATTTCGTAGGGGCATAAGGGACGCTAGCATGCGACGTATGCCCCAGCAACACGATGGCAAAGCCTTGGGGGATTTATTCAGGCCGCATATGATGACGCGAGCACGGATCGTCCGTGCGGAGGCCGGGCATGCGCCAGTTCGAATTATCCCTACTGCCGTGGAACGTCGTATTTGGCGCCGGCTCGCTCTCCTCGCTGCCGGCGCGCATGGATGCATTGGGTTTCTCGCGAGCGTTGGTGCTATCCACGCCGCAGCAGAGCGACAGCGCCGAACGCGTTGCCGAACTCCTTGGCCCGCGCGCCTGTGGCACCTTCACCGCAGCACGTATGCATGTACCAGCGACAACAGCGGCGGCGGCGAGCGCACGCGCCCGAGAGCTCGGCAGCGATTGCTCAGTGTCTATCGGCGGTGGGTCAACCACGGGCCTTGGCAAAGCCCTGGCGCTGGACCCCGGCATTCCTCTGATCGCGATACCGACCACTTACGCTGGCTCGGAAATGACGAATATCTGGGGCATGACCGAAGACGGTCGCAAGCGTACCGGACGCGACTCGAAAGTGCTGCCGGTGCTCACGCTCTACGACGCCGAGCTCACGCTCGGCCTGCCACTGTCTGTGGCCGGGCCGAGCGCCATGAACGCCCTCGCGCAAGCCACTATTAACGCCAAAGACACCCGCACTAATCCCGTGCTGATGAATCTTGCACTGGAAGCGATCGGCGCCATCGCCGATGGTCTGCCACGCATCATGTGCAATCCGGACGATATCGAGGCGCGCGAACAAGTGCTTTATGGTGCCTCCCTGGCAGGCGCCGCGCTCGGTGCCGGAGTCACCAGCCTGCATCACCGGTTGTGCCACACTCTCGGCGGTAGCTTTGCCACACCGCACGCTGAAACGCACACTATCCTGCTGCCCTACTCCGTCGCTTACGCCGCGCCCGCTGTGCCGCATTTAATGAAGAACATTGCTGCAGCTCTCGGTAGCGCAGAGGCCGCAGGGGGCATTTACGATTTAGCCACCAGCGCAGGACTCAAGACCTCGCTCGCAGACATCGGTATTACCGCCGATGATCTCGAACGAATCGCCGATATCGCGACCGAGACTGACGTCCCTAACCCGCAGCCCGTCAGCCGCGCGGGCGTAGTGGGCCTGCTGGAGCAGGCGCTTGCCGGTAAACGACCGTAGTCGTCGGCAGCTAACGGTTAAATTGAATTCTCTCTGCCCAGGATCGCGAAATGATTGACCTGTATACCTGGTCGACACCTAACGGCCGTAAAGTCTCCATCATGCTGGAAGAGTTGGCGCTGCCGTATCGTGTACATTCGATCAACATCACCAAGGACGAGCAATTCGACGGCGACTTTCTGCGCATCAGTCCGAACAATAAAATTCCTGCGATCGTGGACCACGACACACAGACCAGTCTCATGGAGTCAGGTGCCATCCTGCTCTACCTCGCGCGCAAATGCGGTCAGTTACTTGCGGCAGACGAAGCGACGCACTGGCGAACAATGGAGTGGCTGATGTGGCAGATGGGTGGTGCCGGTCCAATGCTCGGCCAGGCCCACCACTTCGTGCATTTCAATCCGACCAAATCTGACTATGCCACCGAGCGTTATGCCAATGAGGCAGCTCGGTTGTATCGCGTGCTCGATAAACAGCTCGCCGACAACGCCTATCTCGCCGGCGCCGACTACAGCATTGCCGATATCGCAACATGGCCGTGGATTGCACGCTTTGAATGGCAGGGTGTCGATTTCTCTCAGTACCCGAACGCGCTGCGTTGGTACCGCGAAATCGCGGCCCGTCCGGCCGTACAGCGTGGCTTCGTTGTACCCAGTCCAGCTGCCATCCCGAACCCGACCGGGTAACTGGCCAGGCATGGATAGCGAGGCGTGTTTTCGCGTGACGCTGCAGTCGCACGACAAGTCCGAGGTCACTTTCACCGCAACCGGCGGGCGCTCAATTGCCCGCTCAGCCGCTAACGCCGGATACCGCCTCACGACGGGCTGCCTGCAAGGGCGTTGCGCGATTTGTCGTGCCCAACTGATCAGCGGCAAAGTGGGGCCGGCCCGGCGCCCGTCAAGAAATGCAGTTGGCGACCCGCTGCGGCGTGCAGACGGCTGCATCCTGTTGTGCTCTGTGAGCCCATTGAGTGATGTCGTTGTTGCACCTTTGAGCCCCTGGGATGGCGACCCTTAAGGCCTTCACTGGCCGGGCATATAATTAACACTCGACTTGCTCGACCCCCAATGCCAGGAAGGCCGGGAAATAGCTGGATTCACACACAATCCTCGCGCGCGTACCGTCCACTATCGCACCGCCAGAACCGTGATCTTCCGACCAGCCACGGTGTTTTTAATGCACAGCCGGGCACTGCATAATCCGACTCTCAGGTGTCGGGTGGGATCGCATAGAGGCATACGAGAGCGGGCCAAAATGAGCATCCACGATGGCGATAATCGTCGCACCCGCCGGGGCTGGGCGGCGTTTTCAGTCGCCCGCTTGAATCCCCTATTCAACGCCATCTCGCTCGCTGTATCCGGATCGATGGAACGCTTAGTTTAACGACCTGATGCGATGGGATGACCGACGACTCAGGCAGCGACGCCGAACCGATGTCGAAGAGGTAAGCGCCCTGCGCGCTGGACTCGCGCAGCGTGCTTTCGGCACTGCCGAGTCGAGGGCATTTCAGATGATCATTTAGACCTCGCGACCGTCTGTGCCAAACTCAACGCCCCTTGATGAATGGAATCACCTCCAGGTCAACGCCGCCACACTGCGATCCACAGCGGGCATGCGACCGGGTCCTTCCCAGACCGCGCCGATAAAGGCAAGGCAATGAGTACAAGTGACGAAAGGCAAAAAGTAAAACGCGAGGCGATATTAGCTGCTGCAGCTGAACTGATTGTGGATAACGGTTACGAGGCAACCAGCCTCGATGCCGTGGTCGAACGAGCAGCGTGTTCCAAATCGGCGATTTATGAATTATTCGGCAACAAGGAAGGACTGCTCAACGCACTCACGGAAGATGTGGCGCTCGAATTGCGGCTGGCGTTGCAGTCTTTTCATCACGAAAACCTGAGCGTCGAGGAGACCCTGTCGCGGTACGGACATCTGGCCCTCGAGCGCATCCTCTCCGAACGACATACCGCCATCGTGCGCGCGACTATTGCGGCCGCCTGGCGCTACCCTGCCATCGGGAAAAATTATTACACCATTGGCGCACTCGCTGCGCGCAGCGCGCTGGCCGACTATTTTAGCCAGCACAGCGGTACGGACCTGGTCGATATCGAAGACGTCGATAACGCCGCCCGGGAATTTCAGAGTCTGCTATTTTACGAGCGCGTACTGGCTCAAATAGTCGGTGCACAAACGCCACCCGATAACGATGAAATTGACACGCTCGTGAACTCTGCAGTCAGCAGTTTTCTGGCGATTTATGCGAACGACCGATATCACGAACGGCGGGCCGCAACAGCAACTCACGCACCTGTGGAAAACTAGGGAGTTTGCGCAAGAGTGAGTGAGCCTGTCAGATAACCAGACGCTTTTATTTGCAGATCATAAATGACCACCGCAGAACGCCGCTCAACACTGCTATCGGGGGACACGGCCATGTTTGCGAAGGTTCCGCAACCAAGATGAGGACACGCCGATGACAACAGCCACACGTTTCGCCAGCACCGACAACTACGCGAAAGGCGGCGTCGAGATCATCGGCGACGAACAGCCCAGACGCTATTTGTTCTCCAACATGTTTGAAGTGGCCGACCAGTCAACCGTCTGGGAACGGGTAGTGGTCGCCAGGAATCTGGAATTCACCATCGAATGTGTACGCGCAGAGGGCGAGTCGCCCTGGTATGTGTGTGACCACGATGAAACGGCCTTGTCGATGCAAGGCGACATCGAAGTGCATTTCATCAAGCCAGCCGACAGTACGGTGCTACCAACGAAGGATCATCCAGGCCCGGTCAAATTGACGGGTGAACCGACCGGCCAGGCGATGGGGTGGGTAAAACTCGGACACGGACACATGGCCTTGCTGCCACGCGGCGCCGCCTACCAGTTCAGAGCTACGAATCTGGGCGTGCTGTTGCTGCAATCGATCCTCGGCGACGAATCCATCGAGCGTTGGGCCGGGATCTGCCAACACTGATTGAGCACCAGCACACTATCTTTACGGAGGGGCGAGGATGGCCAAGAGCACCGAACAAGCGATCACTGAACCGACAATCAATAACGCAAGCCACATCCAGTCGCCGGATCCAGATTACGGCTACGAGGTTTTTCAAATAGGCAGCTACACCTTTCGGCGCGACGAATATTTCGTGCGTGTGACCTATCCAAAGGGCACCTACGTGGTCGACGCCGGAAATTTTCTGCGCGCGATGATGCGCGATGTTGCCTGGGGGTTTTTCTACGGCTGGGTTAATTTTGACGACGTGTTTGGCACGGTCAATCACTACAGTTCAGTGGACGTATTCGTCGGCAGTTATAACGCTGGCTACAAATCGGCCGGCACAGATTTTGTCGAACGATTCGATGCCAACAAGCTCCTCGCCTGCTTCAAAGCGCTGTTGTCCGATTGGACCAATGCCGGTTTCGATCCGTTCGCGGCGCCACTTGAAACCGGCACGCCGTATGGATCAAAGAACGGTAACAACGACACGGCGGTCAATTTTCAGCGCGAGTTGGCCGAGCGCTTCGTCGGGCTTGAAGGTGATACCGAGCTACGCACTGACGAACGAGGTTTTGCGGTTAATCGGCATTTCTCGGACGTTGATCAAAGCGAACCTGAAGTGCATGCGGCACCCGGTTTCGAAGGCCAGTTGTCGGCCTTCAGCTTATTTCGTTACTTGTCACGTTCACCGGTAACCTGGAATCCGTCGATCGTCTCGCTAGTCGGCGAGAGCGCGTACTGTCCGACGTCTGAAGAACATATCCTGCCTATCCAGCACGGCAACGATCGCGTCGAATGGTTCCTGCAGCTCACTGACGAAATTACGTGGCAAATCGCGGACAAAAACACGGCCGCGCCGAAAGCGATTGTGACCATGAAAGCGGGCGACATCTCCTCCATGCCGGCTGATATTCAGCATCGCGGCTTTTCACCCAAACGTTCGATGCTGCTGGTATGGGAAAACATGACGCCGGGACTTGAGTTGCGCTACGGCAGCGGTGAATTGCCACCGACAGCAGCCGAATTCTGATCAGATTAGTGGACGTTAATTAGCATGCCCAGCAGCCTGAAAGCCGTGGATATCAACAAACTGCCGCGCCAATTGTTCATTGGTGGCGAATGGGTCGATGGCATCGACGGCGCCACCATAAGTGTCACTAATCCGTTTGATAACAGCGAGATCTGTCGTATTGCAGAGGCCCGCGCCGCAGACGTCGATCGCGCGGTAGCCGCTGCTCGCGCCGCGTTTCCAGCCTGGGCAGCCGTACCGGCTTCCGAGCGGGCACGACTGATGCACAAACTGTGCGAGAAAATGGAATCCTGCTTCGACGAGCTCGCGGAACTGGAAACCATCGATACCGGCCACCCCATCAAGGACACCCGGTTTCTGGATGTCCCGAGAACCCTGCTCAACTTTCGCTATTTCGCCGGCATGGCGGACAAAATCGATGGCCGGCAAGTGCCAGTTGAAAGCGGCTTTCTGAACGTTGTAAAGCGTCAGCCGGTCGGTGTCGTCGGACAAATTGTGCCGTGGAATTTCCCGTTGATGTTTTGCAGCTGGAAATTAGGGCCGGCGCTCGCGGCGGGGAACACCGTTGTCATGAAGCCGTCCGAGATTACCCCGTTATCGACATTACGCTTGGCCGAGATGATGCACGAAGTGGGTTTCCCGGCCGGTGTGGTCAATATTGTGCCGGGCTACGGCGAGCACGCAGGACAACGCCTGGCCGAGCACCCCGATGTCAATAAAATCTCGTTCACCGGCTCGACTGTGACCGGGCGCAAAATCATCGCGGCGTCGGCGGACAACCTGAAAAGAGTGTCGCTCGAACTCGGCGGTAAAGGACCGAATATCGTCTTCGAAGATGCCGTTATTCCAGCCTCCGTCGGCGGTTCGGCATTCGCAATATTTCACAATCAGGGACAAGCCTGCATCGCCGGCTCACGCTTGTTGCTACACGAAAGCATTGCGGATGACTTCCTCGATAAGTTCATCACGCTGGCCGAATCGATTCGATTGGGCGACCCGCTTGACCCGGCAACGGAAATGGGTCCCTTGACCTCGCCGATGCATCAACAGCGGGTGCTCAATTATCTGCAAGTATGCCGTGATGAAGGTAACCGCATTCTTACCGGCGGCCAGGCACCGCAGACGCCAGGCTTGGAGACCGGCAACTTTCTGCAACCGACCATCGTTGAAGCGAAGCTTGGCGACCGCGTATTCAGCGAGGAAGTTTTCGGCCCGTTCGTATCGGTCACGCGCTTTAGCGACGAAGCAGAAGCAATCGCGCTCGCCAATGCCACCGAGTACGGCTTGGGTAGTGGTCTATGGACGACCAATCTGGCTCGCGCGCACCGCGTTGCCGATGCCATCGAAGCCGGCATGGTGTGGGTTAAC
This sequence comes from Proteobacteria bacterium UBA981, assembly GCA_002292285.1. Taxonomy (GTDB): domain Bacteria; phylum Pseudomonadota; class Gammaproteobacteria; genus UBA981. The sequence continues at coordinate 61,078 of DBBP01000014.1, read as the reverse complement.
TGCTACAAACGGGTACATCCTGGCTCGCCATTTGGCGGCGTCGGGCAATCCGGCTTCGGCCGCGATTTGGGCAGCGAGTGCTTGCATGAATACACCGAACCGAAATCCATCTGGATCAATTATGACGCGCAGATTCCGCCCTACTATCCACGCTGAGAAACGCTTAGCCAGCGCGCGACACTAAGGTGCCCGCACAATCCACGGTCCTCGTTACCGGTGCAACTGATGGAATCGGCTTAGCAACCGCTGCACGCCTGCTGGAGTTGGGTTTTCGAGTCATTGCACACGGTCGTACACGCGACAGTGCGACGACATGTGCAAACCGCTTATCCACCCGGCGCGCGACAGTAATTCCGGTGTGGGCCGATTTCTCATCAATGCAAGAAGTCGCCACGTTACCGGCGCAAATCTCTGCACATACAACCCACCTCGATGTTATGTTGAATAACGCCGGCATGATTGCGACCCGTTACGAAATGACAGCGGACGGTTTGGAACACACCATGGCGGTGAATTATTTCGCGCCATGGCTGCTCACCCTACGCTTGTTGCCGCTGCTGCTAGCCGCCCCACAGGCCCGCGTTGTTAACGTGAGCTCAATGACCCATGCCGGCGCGGAACTGGACCCTGCCAGCCTGGACGGAGCCGTGCAGTGGAGTGCTTACGCGGCCTATTCGAGTTCCAAACTCGCGAATCTGTTGTTCACGCTGAGCTTGTCCAAACGTCAACCCGGCATGCGAGTCAACGCACTTCATCCCGGCGTGATAAGCACGAAACTTTTGCGCCAGGGATTCGGCACGAGCGGGGGAAATGTAAGCGACGGCGCGCGCACGTCAGTCTATCTGGCCACCAGCAAACAGGGAGCAAGCATCAGCGGCCGCTATTTCGTAAACTGTAAACAACAACGACCGGCTCGCAATGCCCTCGACGAGGCACTTGCCGAGGCGTTGTGGGATACCACTGCCGAGCGCTTAACCGAGCACCTTGCGGGGGTTGAAGTCTAATTTTATTCCAACCAGGAGAATCTCATGAGTGCTTATGTATCTGTAATAGCCAGCCCAAAGGATGCCGACAAGATGGCCGAATACAGCGCTGTTGCCGGACCTCTCGTAGCTCAGTATGGCGGTGAACTCGTATGTCGCGGCCCGCTCGAAACACTGCACGGCGAAACCTCACATAAAGTCCTAGTGGTGTTGAAATTCGACACCAAGCAGGCAGCTAAGGATTGGTATAACTCAAGCGAATATCAGGCAATTATCCCGACCCGTAACCAAGGAATGGATGCGTTGTTCGTCGTCGCTGGCGACTAAGCGACAAGTCACAGGACCCGGCTGTTACCACGGCCGGGCCGCGCGACTTTATCGTGCGCGGCACCTTGCAAATTAATCGAGCCTGCTGATGCCATTACATCCACAATGTCAGACTATCGTTGATGCGGCAAAAGCTGCTGGCGTGCCTTTCGAGGCCGACGATTTCGTTACGATGCGCAAGTTCTACACGGGTTCGACGGCTATCTATCGCCATTCGACACCGGCGCTGGATAGCGTTGCAAATCTGGTCTTCGCCGGACCCGCAGGTAATGTTCCGCTCCGCATGTACCGGCCACACAACCCGTCCGGCCAGATGCTACCGGTACTGGTTTTCTACCACGGCGGAGGCTGGGTGGTCGGTGATCTGGACACCCACGACCACGTGTGTCGGTACCTGGCCGGGCATGCCGGGGTGGTGGTCGCGGCAGTCGACTATCGACTCGCCCCCGAACACAAGTTCCCTGCTGCATTTGACGATGCGTGTGCCGCTGTGCGCTGGATCACCGGTAAAGCGAGCGACCTCGGCATCGACCGGTCGCGCGTGGCAGTCGGAGGCGACTCCGCGGGCGGCAATCTCGCCGCCGCTGTAGCGCTTGCGTTACGCGACGAAGGCGATGTTCCGCTCAGTTTGCAATTACTGATTTATCCGGCGCTCGATTTCACTGCAGACAACGATTCGCTGCGCGATAACGGTAAGGGCTATATGTTGACCCGGGCTGCGATGGAACAGTTTTCCGACTGGTATTTACCCAAGCGCATCACCCGCACCGATCCACACGCCTCACCGCAGCTCGCGGCTGATCACAGCGGCTTACCCGCCGCGTTCATTCAAACGGCAGAGTTCGACCCCTTGCGTGACGAGGCAATTGCCTATTCCGCTACCCTGCGACAGGCTGGCGTACCCGTCGAACATCGGCACTACGAAGGCATGATTCATGGATTCGCACGCATGGGCGGGAAAGTCGATACCGCCTTAACAGCGTTGGATGATGCTGCGGCTGCGCTGCGCGGGGCCTTTGGCTCGGCCAGTTAAACAGCGAGCATAAGCGCGTCGCGCCGCGGCATAGCCAGTTGCGCGGCAGCTGACGTGATCAACGGCCCAGCTGACTGTGCAACCACACTTCCATTTCCTGCTTTGCCCGTTTCGCCACTGCGGTGTTTGGCATTAACGCGTCGAAGCCGTGCGGCGCGCCCGGATAGACATGCAGCTCACTGGCCACGCCGGCATGACGCAGGCGAGTCGCATATTCGATATCCTCATCTGCGAAACCATCCAGCGCCCCGACACAGATAAATGTCGGCGCGAGCCCTCGTAGGTCGGTCGCACGCGCAGCCGCAGCGTAGTACGGCACATCGTCGCCACTCAAGCCGCCCAGATAACTATCCCAACCGAAACGATTGGCTTGCGGCGGCCATACCGGATCGTTCCACTGGCTCGACGTTGTGATTTGCCGATCATCGATCATCGGGTAAATGAGTGCCTGAAACGCCACCGCGAACTCATCCCGGTCACGCACCAGCAGTCCCAGGCCAGCGGCAAGTCCGGCACCGGCGCTGGATCCACCGATGCCGACGCAATCGGCGTTGACACCCAGCTCATCGGCGTTCTCGTGTAACCAGCGTAATCCGGCGTAACAGTCTTCCAGTGGGCCGGGATAAGGAGACTCGGGCGCGAGGCCGTATTCCACCGAAGCGCCCATGCAATTGAGCTCCACACACCAACGGTCAAAACGTAAGTCATCGCCCGAATTACTGCCGACCACCAAACCGCCTCCATGCATCCAATAGATGCATGGTAGTTTTCCGGTGGCATTTTTAGGTCGATGAACCCGCACACTAACCCCCGGACGATCCGGCACCTGATGATCCGTTCGCTCGACCTTATCGGTTAGTGGCAACGGGGGGATGTTCGCCATGAACTCGCGCACCTTCGGGAGGCTTTCCCTCGTCAGGGTGTCGAAACCCATTTTTAAACGCGTTAATGCCGTGGCGATTTCGGGATCAAGCAAAGGGGTGATGTCGATAGGGTCGTTCATAAAACGTTTTCCTCTGGGGTTGGGACCGGCAGAATTTCCCGACCGCCGCGTTGTGCAATACCTGGTGGGGGAATGAATTCTCCGAACCAGCGCCGGCCGACACTTTCAATCGACGAATCCACGACCTCATCGTGTTCACCGTCAGCCGATGGACGGCATGATCTCGTTGATAAACAAGTCCAGCGAGCGCTGGCTTTGCGCGGGCGTCAACGACCCCCATGCGAACGAACCGACAAAATAATTGATGCCGCTTAGCTCAACCAACTCACGAATCTGGTCGCGAACCTTGTCGACCGAACCAATCAGTATGGTTTCGGCGCCGAGGCAAGCATTCCAGTCGAAGAATTCGTCATAACTGTTGTCATTGTGCCGGTGCCAGAGCTGCGTAATGGAACGATACCAATCCGCGTAGCCGCGCTCTGCATCTGATAAGGCTTCGGCGTCTGTATCGGCAATGTAGATTTGGCGCATGGCGCCCATTTTCGGCGCCGCGACATGGCCGTTGATACGCTCTTTGTCACCTGCATGCGCCACCGAGATTTCGCGGTACTGATTCATCAGGCTGGCCACCAGCCCGGGCGGCCCGAGGCTGAGGAAATTGTAACCATGGGTGGCCGCGTACTCGACGCCCGACTGACTGAAGGACGGATACCAGAGCGGTGGATAGGGTTGCTGCAGCGGCTTTATGGCCATGGGTACATCGTTAAATTGATAGTGCTTGCCGTCGTAATTAAGTACCTCGTTACACATTCCGGCGCGAAATATTTCCAGCGTCTCGGTGAAGATCTCGCGGGTTTGTTCCGGGTCAACGTTGAAACATTTAATCTCATAGGGTGAAACACCGCGGCTAACACCGATTTCGAACCGTCCTTGCGAAAGGTGGTCCAGCATGCAGATCTCTTCGATGAGGCGCACGGGGTGATAGAGCGGCAGTAAATAGGCCATCGGGCTAAAACGGATGCGAGTGGTTCGTTGCGCCGCTGCGGCGAAGAATAGCGCCGGCGACGGCGCCATACCGAGTGGCGTACCGTGGTGTTCTGCGAGGTGGTAACCATAAAATCCCGCCTGGTCCGCGCGCTCAACAAGTTGCAGCCGAGATTCGAATAGTTCCCCAAGCGCTCCCGGGCCGCTGTCGATCCAATCGAACAAGCCAAACTCTAACGTTCCCGCCATACCGCCGCCTCACTGTGATGCACAATCCACCAGCCTAGTGTAATGGGGCGCATAGAAGAACAAAATCTTGACGAAAGAAACTGACGCTGCATGTCGATGACGGTAATGAACGCGCGCGCAAGCAAGGCTTGACGGCCTCTGCCACACACGGCTAGCTTTGTTCTGAGTCAGGTGCAGACGGCTTCGCCCAAACACCTCAGTATTCGTTTTAAGCGAAATTATCAGGCAGGAGATCAGCAAGTGACTACGGCCCAAGCAAAGCACGAATCGGCCAGTGCTATGGCCACCGAAACACTCGACGTGCTCATTATCGGGGCGGGGTTTTCCGGCCTTTATCTACTCGATCGTTTGCGCGAACACGGTTTTAACGTCCATCTGGTAGAAGCGGGATCGGGCGTCGGTGGGATATGGCACTGGAATTGCTATCCTGGCGCGCGCGTCGATACGACGTGCAATATTTATCAGTTTTCCCGCGAGTCTCTGTGGCGCAAATGGGATTGGAACGAGCGCTTTCCCGGCTATGCGGAAATGCGTGCCTATTTCGAATTTGTTGATCAACAGCTCGACTTGAGTCGTGACATCAGTTTCGATACGCGCGTGCGCCGAACGCACTTTGACGAACAAGCTCGCAACTGGATTGTGGAATCAGATAGCGACACTGGCCCAAGCCAAATGCGCGCGAACTACTTGTTGGTGTGTACCGGCTTCGGTTCAGTGCCTTATACCCCTGCGTTCGACGGGTTGGATTCATTTAGCGGCCCCTGCCACCACACGGGCTTGTGGCCGCAACAAGGTCTCGATTTTTCCGGACAGCGCGTCGGTGTTATTGGCACCGGAGCGAGCGGCGTGCAGGTTGCCCAGGAAGCGGCACGCGCGGCACGAGAGCTGACAGTTTTTCAACGTACGCCGAATCTTTGCTTACCGATGCAGCAGCAACAGCTTGATGCAACCGATAACGAACGTTTGCGCACAAATTATCCTGCAGATTTCGCCACTCGCTCACAAAGTTTCGGCGGCACCGATTATCTCTTCGACCCGCGCTCTGCGCTGCAGGCGTCACCCGCCGAACGCACCGAGCTGTTTGAAAAGTTGTGGGCTAAGGGCGGCTTCTGGTTCTGGCTCGCCAATTTCCAGGACTTGCTCAGCGACGCGGCCGCCAACCGGACTGCTTACGATTTTTGGCGCGGGAAAGTGCACGAACGAATCGACGAGCCGGCTACAGCTGAGCTGTTGGCACCAGCAGTGCCACCACATCCATTTGGTACCAAGCGTCCGTCGCTCGAACAGTGGTACTACGATATGTTTAATGAGCCTCACGTCCATCTGGTCGACATAAAACAAACGCCGATTAGCCAGATAACGCCAGCCGGTGTCGTTGCAGGTGGGCGCGAGTATCCCGTCGATGTGCTGGTGCTGGCGACCGGCTTCGACGCGGTAACTGGTGGCCTTACCGAGATCGACATTCGCGGCAGCGATGGCAGCAACCTTGCGCAGAAGTGGGCTGACGGTGTGCGCACCTATCAGGGTCTGGCCAACTCTGGCTTCCCCAATCTACTCGTCAGCTACGGACCGCAAGCGCCGACCGCATTTTGCAATGGTCCGACCAGTGCGGAATTTCAGGGTGAATACATTGTCGAGATGCTTTGCTATCTGCGCGAGCACAATCTCAGCCGCATCGAGGCCACCCCGCAAGCGGAGCAAGCGTGGCGCGAAGAATGCCTTGAATTGGTCAGGCCAACGCTCTTCCCGCAAGCGGACTCCTGGTATATGGGTGCGAACATTCCCGGCAAGAAGCGCGAAATTCTGATGTATCCCGGCGGCCTGCCGATGTATATGGAAGCACTGGAAAAAAGCGCGGCCGAAGGTTATGCAGGCTTTGAGCTCAGTTAATGATGGACGTTGTTTGCACGGCAGACGAAAACGAGACGACCGACCCTGGCAGGTCGGATTTACGCTTAGTTCAGCAGTTATTGGTGGTATGCGGACAAGTTCGCCGGGCCGAACTTTCATGATGTGTCGAGCACAAGTTATCGCGGGGCTGACGTTGTGCGTCACGGCGCTGTGGGCGGCACCGCTAACAGCTGAGATCTACAAGTGGGTTGATGACAACGGTAAACTCCACTACGGAGACCGCCCGCCGGCGGATGTTAAATCTGCCCGGGAAGTGAAGATAAAAACCACCCCGGTACCCGCAACGCCAACCCCGAGCTCAGCCGCGCGCCTTGATCGCCAGAAACGCATGCTGAACGCCTACGCTAACGAACGGGCCGATAGAAAGCAGGCTGCAAAAAAAGAGAAAGAGCAAAAGGCGCAGCTCGCCAGACGCTGCGTCGAGGCGAAAGATCAACTCGCGCTGATGAAGGAATCAGGCAGCTTGTACACCCTCAACGACGCCGGTGAGCGAGTTTATCGATCGGATCGGGAACGCGAAAGTTCGATTAAGGCGTACGAAGACGGCATCACGAAGAATTGTAGATAGCTCTTCGTCCGCCTCGCGTCGGTGGTGGTGCTCGCGACGCGTGTTGTACCCGCCCCCGCGGGGGCGGGTCGGCCAACTAACTCAAAAACCGAATCGTCAAAGGATATCGGTAGAGCTCACCGTCGTTCGTTTTGACGGCAGCGACAACCATCAGGCAGATCTGAAAAATCCACACCAGCGGGAACATCAGCAAACCAATCAACACCAGAACAAGCGCGAAACTGAGCAGCATGTATACCAGAATCGTGAGCTGAAAATTGAGCGCTTCGCGGCCCTGGTCGTCAACGAACGCGTTGTTCTCGCGGTTCGCCATCCACACGGCCAATGGCCCAATGACATTGCCAAGCGGAATAACGAAGCCAAGGAACCCCGCTAAATGACAAAACATCGCCTGGCGGCGCGCGTCCGCGGAAATATCGCCGACCGGTAGATCACGCGGCGCCCCATTGCTCGACGCTGAAAGGAATAAAACGAGCCCCATTACCGCGGTAATCCAACCGCCCACCAAAATAAATACCCCGAGCATAATATTGAACAGCGGGTCGACGACGTCGTGCTCGACGCTCAGTGCAGCGCGCTCAGCGCTGGCTTGATAGTCGCTGTCTTCACCGAGATCCGTGCTCACAATGATGACCCCGTCATCCGGCACTTCGAACTTGCGAAACGCCGCCCGGACATTCAAAGTTCCTCCCGTCGCATCCAGCCCTGCGGCACTTTCGCTAAGCGAACTCTGCCGCTTGCGCAGCGTTCCGTCGTCATCCTGGCGCCAATCGATAAAACTGTTCTCCTCGGTCAGCTTGCGCCCACCCGCATTACTGACGGTGTAACTCACCGGGAAGCGATAGCGAGCTTGATAGCTGGCCGTACCGTTTTCCGACTCCTCCTGAACCGAGTTGGTCCGCACATGGAGGTCGTAGACGATTCTTGCGCCCTTGTTTGGCGTTACTTCAATCCGTTGCTCACCTTCGCCAACCGTGAGTTCAATCTGGGGTCGATTGACGAGCGACTGATAGATAGCACTACCTAGTGGCACGCAACTGCTCACGATGGCAATCCCGCCAATGATGAGAATGCGTAATCCACGCGCGGCCGTCATGCTGTTGACGTCACTGGACGTCCTCCGTATCGAAATGTTCAAGTCGGGTCGGCGTAACGTCAGTCCGGCAAGTCCGGTATTGCCTGGGGCTATCGCGCCAGCGGTGATGTTCCGCGTCTGCTGGTCGGTGCCGGACAAGTACGCTGGCGCGCAGTATACCCTCGCACTCAAAACGCAGGCCTGCGGGACGCTGTCGCCGTGCTGAGCACCGCGACGAAAACGATACAATCAGCCGAGCTTCGAACCCAGGCAGCGACTGCCCGTATGACACCAGCGATTACCGCCGCCCGCGCGGCCAAGATTCAGTTTTCCGTGCACGAATACGAGCACGATCCTGCCGCTTCATCATTTGGCCTCGAAGCGGCACAAAAGCTGGGGCTTGATCCGCAACGCGTGTTCAAAACCCTGATTGTTGAACTCGACGGTGGCCCACTGGGGGTTGCCGTTATTCCTGTTTCAGCCATGCTGAACATGAAGCAGTGCGCGCGCGCACTCGGAGCCAAGAAAGCAGCCATGGCCGAGCGCCGCGCAGCTGAACGTGCCACCGGATACGTGATGGGCGGCATTAGTCCCCTGGGACAAAAAAAACGTTTGCCAAGCGTTATCGATACGAGTGCGCTGAGTTTCGCGACTATCTACGTCAGCGGCGGCAGACGCGGCCTTGATCTGGAACTCGCTGCCGAGGATTTGAAGCACCTCCTCCGCGCCTCAACTGATTCACTATCCAGCCCGTCATGACACTGCGCTACCAATCGGGATAGCATGAAGTCATCTGGCAGCAGCCTATTGGCATCCCGTATATGAGCAGCATTGCAGCATCCGATACCCGCGTACGTCGCTATGTCCTCGGCGTGCTGGTCGTCGTCTACACATTCAATTTTATTGATCGCCAGATTCTTGCCATTTTGCTCGAGTCAATCAAAGCGGACCTGGGTTTGTCCGATCAGGCGCTTGGCTTTCTGGCAGGATTTGCGTTTGCGGCTTTCTACGCCACGATGGGGATCCCGATCGCGTTGTGGGCCGATCGCGGCAACCGCCGCAACCTGATCAGCTTGGCGCTCGCCTTGTGGAGTGTCATGACAGCACTGTCCGGCTTGGCACAAAATTTTTGGCAACTCGCCGTCGCCAGAGTCGGCGTTGGTATCGGCGAGGCAGGATGTAGTCCGCCCGCGCATTCGATCATTGCTGATTACTACCCACCCAACGAACGGGCCACGGCACTCGGTATTTACGCGCTCGGTATTCCGCTCGGCATCATGTTCGGACTGTTTCTTGGTGGCTGGATCAACGAGGCATTTGGCTGGCGACGGGCGTTTTTCGTGGTCGGACTACCGGGCCTGCTGCTCGCGCTCGTCGTTCGGTTTACCGTGACCGAGCCCGAACGCGGAAGCTCCGAATCGCGCCCGGTTAACGATGACCGCCCGGGCATTATGGAAACTTTCCGCTTTCTCGCCTCCAGACCTTCTTTTGTGCACCTGACCTTCGCCGGCGCACTTGCCGCATTCGTCGGCTACGGCGTGATCAGTTGGTTTCCATCATTTTTAATTCGCACACACGGCATGGGGACGACCGATATCGGCTTATGGCTTGGCCTCATTATGGGCATCGCCGGCGGCGCCGGTATGTATCTCGGTGGCGTGACCGCCGATAAATTGGGCGCACGTGATACACGCTGGTATTTGTGGTCAGCAGGGGTCGCCATGGTGATCGCCGTCCCGTTCGGCTTCGCGGCCTATTTATCAGCCAACCCCTATCTCGCCCTGATTCTTTTCGCCCCACCGATTTTTGCAGCCAACTTCTGGCAGGCGACCAGTTTTGCGCAAACGCAGTCATTGGTGCGCTTGCGCATGCGCAGTGTCGCCTCATCCATATTGCTTTTCGTAGCGAATATTATCGGTCTCGGTGCTGGCCCCTGGGCAGTCGGCGCTTTGAGCGACGCGCTCGCGCCACACTACGGCGCCGATTCTTTGCGCTGGAGTCTGATGATTTTCGGCTCAGTTAACTTTTGGGTCGCGTACCACTACTACGTCGGTGGCAAGCACCTCGAAAAAGATCTGGCCCGGGTTGATGAGCCTTACTAATCTGGCTCCCTATGAACATCGTTCTTTGAACGGACAAACGTCGAAACGGTCGTATCAACATGAACCGTAAAACTATCAACGAAGCAAAACTCGATCGCGTTGTCGCCGAAGCACGCAGCCAGCGTGATCAACGCGAACAGGGCTACCGGGCGCGCGCGTTAAAAATGTATCCGTGGATTTGCGGTCGCTGCACTCGCGAATTTACCGATGCCAATGTGCACGAACTAACGGTCCATCACCGTGACCATAATCACGATAGCAACCCTGAAGACGGCAGCAATTGGGAATTGTTGTGCTTGTTTTGCCATGACAACGAACATCAGCGTCAGGTTGAACAGCACGGTTCGGCACAATCAGACGCCAGCGCAGATCGCGCAACTCACCAACCTTTCTCTGCCCTTGCCGGGCTACTAAACAAGGATCAATAAAAGATTGCGGGGCGTTCGATCTGGTCGGCGAATTGGGAAGTCACCGCAACTCGATTGTGTTCGCGTGCCGAGCCCAGCCGAACTCGCCGGGCAGTGACTGCTTTCGCGCTTTTCTGAAAAATGGCCTGACCGTAGCGATCCGTGTTCACCTGGCGCTCCCCGAATTTCCGCCCATTGCAGCAGCAATGCAAGTCGTATGGAAAAGGGTAACCCAACGCCATCGATGGCGTGATTTTGGTAGCAGTGCGTCCCAAATTTATCGACAGGTTTGGCGAACAAGAAAGCCCTTCAGGCAGGCGGACGGACAAGACCAGGTGCGGCATGATGGGTGTGTTTTCAGCATGTCGGTCGCGGACGGCAAGACCGGTTTAGCCCGAACTGGGCTGCAGGGTAAAATGCCAGGCAGATCGCGAGTAGGTGATGTTGTTATGCGCAAGGCAAAACAGGCTCCCGTATCAACAAAGGTGCACTGCTGGTCGGGCGTACCGCAAACTGAACGCTTGAGGCCACTGATTAAGCGTGCCGCAATTAGATTTCTTGAGGAAGACGAATGAAACACCTGCTTGTCCCTGTCTTACTGCTTGTGACTATCTCAATGGTTCGGGCTGACACGTGGGATGATGCTAAAGCTGCCTACGGGAGCGGCGACTACGCGACAGCCATTGAGTTATTTCGAGAGCTAGGTGAAGACGGGCATGCCGGATCCCAACTCAACGCCGGTATCATGTACGACCACGCCCAAGGCGTAACCCAAGACTATGCCGAAGCGGCAAAGTGGTATCACTTGGCGGCTGAACAGGGTCAGAGCGAAGCCCAGTTTGCCTTCGGCAATTTGCACCACCATGGTTTTGGTGTGTCGCGCAGCCCGGCCGAAGCAGTGAAATGGTACCGACTGGCCGCTGAGCAGGGACACGTCGAAGCCCAGAACAACCTCGGTGCAATGTACCACCTGGGCGAGGAAGTTCCGCAAGATCACGCAGAAGCGGTGAAGTGGTATCAGTTGGCAGCTGATCAGGGCCTCGCGGACGCTCAGCACAACGTGGGCTTCATGCACCGCAACGGCTTAGGCGTCCCGCAAGACCATACACAGGCCGTACACTGGTATCGACTAGCGGCTGAGCAGGGGCGAACCGGCGCCCAGAAAGATCTGGGGATTCATTACGCTCTGGGACTGGGCATTACGCAGGACTACGTCCAGGCGTACAAATGGCTTGAAGTCGCATCTTCGCGCGAAACCGATCCCACCGTGAGGGAAACGGCAGCAAATGCCCGCGACACGGTGGCCACGGAAATGACGTCCGACCAGATCACCGAAGCGCAAAAACTCGTGCAGGAATGGAAGCCGGAAGAGTAGAGGACCTTATCCGGTTATCGTTGCCCGACCGCTGGCGGGAATTTCCGGGCGTTTGACGTGCCGGGAATGCCGGCGATGACGCCATCTCGGACTTACTCATTGAAGCGCCCAGGAATCGTAGCAGCGGGAGCGAATCCTAAACGCTTGTGTCGATGTGAGGGTGAGAACGTTTGATCACTGCCCCCCGAGCTCGGCTGCAGGTTATCTCAGGAAAGAAATCGCGCGATTAACCGACACCTACATTGAGTCGGTAATGACCTGTTTAGCGGTTCATGACAGACCCTAGGGCATTGCCGACAAACTTCTCCAGGCCAATCCAGGCTGCCAGACCTCGTCGCAAATCCTCCGGATATAGGGAAGGGACGTGAGCCCGCTCTACATTAAAAGCGAAACTTGCCACCAGGGTACCAAGACTTAAACAATACATCCCTCAACTGGAGAACAACACGATGGATTCGATCGCGGTGATTGCAGAAAGTGTCGGTGCACTCGCGGTAGTGGTCTCGATGCTGTATCTGGCTATTCAGGTACGCGAGAATTCACGCTTTGCGCGCGCCTCGATTTACCAGTCGACGACCGAGATGATGTCGTCCTTCGTAAAGCTGCTCGGCCAGGACAAAGGCTTAAGCCAGCTCTATTTCACCGGCCTCATGCGACCAGAAGAACTCGCCGAAGACGAGCGGCGGCAATTCAATTCACTGTTCGCCTATTCTCTGGCAGCACAAGAGAATTTATTCATCCAACACAAGTACGGATTTACCCCGGACATGTCCCAGGATCGCTGGGAATTTTTACTCGGCGGGCAGCTGCAAACGCGCGGCGGCGCATTATTCTGGAGCACCAATCAACGCCAGTTCAACCCGGATTTCGTTGCTTACGCGAACGCAGCTATCGCCGCACAGAAAGCGGAACGCGCAGCGACCAAAACGGTAGGCAACAATTAAGCTACAGCTATGGCTTGAGCCCAGCGCAATCGCACTGGCCGGATTTCAGTCACACCATCCCAACGCACACCGCTGCTTTTCGAGGTAGCTCGCCTCAGCGTTGTTCGCGCTCATGGCAATGGCACGCTGGTAGGCCGCCTGGGCCTCTTCAACGCGTCCGAGATCGCGCAAAAATTCTGCCCGCGCAGCATGAAATGGCTGATAGTTTTGAAGCTTGGTCGCCAGCCTCTCAATCAATTCCAAACCTGTCGCGACTGACTGCGCACGCGCAATCGCAATGGCTCTATTGAGTTCGACCACTGGCGAATTGTTGAAGTCGAGTAATGCGCGATACAAGCCTGCTATTTGTGCCCAGTCAGTCTGACCGGATGTTTTCGAATCACTGTGCACAGCACTGATTGCGGCCTGGATCTGATACGCCCCCGGGCGGCCCTGGGCCAGTGCCGCCAACAACAGTCTTTTGCCCTCGGCTGCTGAGCTGTCGACCCACAGCGCGCGGTCCTGCTCCAGCAGCGGAACGTAGTCGCCGGCGCCATTAACCCGCGCGGGTCGACGCGAATCGTGCAACAGCATAAGCGCCAACAGACCGCTGTTCTCGGGCGCATTGAGCTGCTCTTGCAGTAAGCGTCCGAGGCCGATGGCTTCCAGGCACAGCTCTTCACGCAACAGATTTTCGCCAGCAGTCGCGGCATACCCTTCATTGAAGGTGAGATAAATCACCGCGCGCACGGATTCCAGGCGCTCGGCCAATTGATCCGCATCCGGGATCCGATAAGGGATTCCGGCGTCGCGAATCTTCCGTTTCGCGCGCACCAGGCGTTGCGCCATGGTTGCACCGGAAACCAGAAACGCGCGCCCTATTTCATCTGTCGTCAGTCCACACAGGGTGTGCAGCGTCAGGGCGATTTGATGTTCGACGCGCAAGGCGGGATGGCAGCAGGTGAAGATCAAGCGCAGGCGTTCGTCCGGAATCTCGTGCTCAGGCGCCTGCCAGCTGTTCTCAAGTTCCTGCGCATAGCGCAGTTCTGCAGCGCCCGCATGCTGGGTAGCCAGACGCCGTATGCGATCGATGGCGCGACGCCTGGCGACCGTGGTCAGCCATGCCTCGGGGGTGGCCGGAACACCGTCGCCGGGCCAGCGGTCGAGCGCTTCCACCCAGGCATCCTGTAGAGCATCCTCAGCAAGCTGAAAATCGCCCAAACGCGCGATCAGGACCGCTAGTACGCGCCCGGCATGCTCACGAAACAGGCGCGAATAGACATTCTCGTCCCTCCGCGCCGATTTCATTTCAGGGCACGAGGACCGGGCGAACCTCGATAGTGCCCGTCGCTGCATGCGGAATCTCAGCCGCTGCCGCTACGGCTTCATCTAAATCGGCGCATTCGAGCAAGTAGTAGCCGCCCAACTGCTCTTTGGTTTCCGCGAACGGGCCGTCTGTGGTCGCAATTTTCCCGCCGCGCTTCTGGATACAGGTCGCGGTGGAGCCAGGCATCAGGGCATCACCACCCTTGAATTGCCCGGCTGCGATAATTTTCTGCGTGAAAGCGCCGTAGGCCTGCCACATTGCCTGCGCGTCAGCGCTACTCGGATCGAAATCTTCTGGCGGGTCTTCGCGATAAATCAAAGCCATATACAACATTGGTGTTCTCCAGTGGGTCATGCCCGGACGTGAATCGTGCGGGTTTGTACTAAGTCGTTCGAGAACGCTGGAAATCGACACTTCGGGATTTTTTTTTTCGTATGGCCAATGTCATCACGTTCGCCGCTCAGCTTGCGTGCACAGCAGGTAGCCGGTCAGCCCACGGATGTGCGTGCTCAAGCTGCGAGGCGAGACGGATTAAAGTGTCTTCCTCGCCGAGTCGTGCGGTGAAATGCATGCCTATCGGAAGCCCTGCCCGGCTCGCGCACAACGGCAGCGACAATGCCGGCTGCCCGCTCGCGTTCGCAAGGTAGGTATAGGGCGAGAATTTCGCCATGCGCCGCCTCAGTTCGAACGGATCGCCGGCATACACCAGGGTGCCGAGTTCGACGGGCGGTTGGCCGAGGGTGGTCGTGAGCCACAGGTCGTGACTTTCGAAAAATCTCGCGTAGGCCCGAATCTGCAACTGAACATCCTGCTTGGCGAGCAAATAATCCGCCGCACTCAACGCTCTGCCGCGCTCGCCGAAGGCCCATACAAATGCTTCGAAATGCGCCGCTGCCGGCTCGCGACCGAGGCGGCGTCCCCAATCGGCGATCGCCCATGCGACCAGTGAAGCCAGCAGCGTGGTGTATTTGGTCCACAATTCCATCGCGTCAAATTGCGGTTCCGCCTCAACCACTTCGTGGCCGAGCGCCTCACACCAGGCTACGGTGTTCCTGATCGCCGTCACGCAGTCCTCATCGAGTGGGTCGCCGAGTGGCGTCACGGTTGAAAAACCGATGCGTAAAACGCCCGGATCGCGCCCGACTTCTTCGCGGTAGGGTCGGATAGGCGGCGGCGCAACGTAGGGCTCACCCACGCCGGGCCCCGCAGTCACGTCGAGCAGGGCAGCACAATCACGCACGCTGCGCGTCAGTCCGTGCTCGACGAAGTACCCGGCCAGAATGTCACCATAGTGCGGGGCGAGCGTGCCGCGCCCGCGGCTCGGTTTAAGCCCGACCAAGCCGCACGCCGACGCGGGAATACGAATAGAACCCCCGACGTCATTGCCATGCGCCATAGGCACGACACGCGCAGCCACCGCAGCGGCAGACCCACCGCTTGACCCGCCCGGCGTCCGCTGCAGATCCCAGGGGTTGTGGGTGGGGCCAAATAACTCGGGTTCAGTGGTGACGCCAATCGCGAGTTCCGGCAAATTCGTCTTGCCGATAGTGACCAGGCCGGCATTACAAAAGCGCTGATAGATCTCACTGCTTTGCTGCGGGACATAGCCGTGCAGAAATCGGCTCCCCTCGAGGAACGGTTGACCGGCGATTTCTGCAGCGAAATCCTTCATTAGAAACGGCACGCCCGAAAAAGGCCCGTCTGGTAATGGCTGCGACGCGCGGTTTCGAGCGTCCTCGAACATGTCCGCGATAACAGCGTTGAGACTGCCATTAACCTGCTCGCAACGCGCTATCGCATCGTCGACCAACTCTGTGGCACTAACCTGCCGCTCGCGTACCAGCCCCGCTAATGCGCTCGCATCCAAATCGCCGAACTCCCCCGCTGGGCTGGCCATGAACTACGCTCCTGTTCGCGTCTGTGAAAATACTATTGTGCCAGTGATTAGCTTCATTCGTAGCGCGTGTGCAGCGGCGAAATAAAATCTGTGCACGGCCGCAGCCAGCTCGGCTTTCGAGTAGAATGACCGTGCCTTGGCCTCCTCGCCCGGGAACGCTCTCCCCGTGACGCCATAGCGCACGCAAACTGAAACCCCGCCACGGTGCTCGACCAACAACGCCTCAATCGCATCCTGAGTCTGGCCCTGCCGATCATCGGCGGCATGGTGTCGCAGAACGTCCTTAATCTGGTCGACACTGCGATGGTCAGCCGCCTGGATAACAGCAACGCGGCGCTCGCGGCGGTCGGCTTTGGCGGCTTCATGTTGTTCGTTACCCAGTCGATCATCCTTGGCCTGTCGACTGGCGTTCAAGCCTCTGCCTCGCGGCGCAAAGGTCAGGGGCGCCTCGCGGAAACTGGCCATTTTCTAAACGCCGCGATGCTCATCATCCTCATCGCGGCACCGGTACTAACGGTATTGCTGATCGCGGCCGCGCCGACCGTCTATCCCTATGTCAACAACGATGCCTCAGTCATAGAACTGGGGGTCCCGTATCTGCAGATTCGCGCGCTCGGGATCATTTTCGTAGCGATGAATTTCGCTTTTCGTGGTTACTGGAACGCGATTGATTTGACGCGTCTGTACATGACCACACTGATCGCAATGCATGCGGTCAACATCATCCTTAATTACATTCTTATTTTTGGACATTTTGGTGCGCCGGCGCTCGGTGTGCGCGGGGCTGCGATCGCCTCCGTCGCGGCGTTCGGATTCGGCACGCTGGTCTATGTTCTGTTTGGCCTGCGTCATGCCCGTGAATTTGGCTTCATGCAGGCACTGCCGTCGCGTAAAGAGATTTACAGCCTGATGCGGTTGTCGCTACCGACCAGCATCCAGCAAGTCTTTTTTTCTGCCGGGTTTCTCGCGACTTTCTGGATTATCGGGCGTGTCGGCACGGCGGAAATAGCCGGCGCGAACGTGCTGATGAACGTCATGCTCATTGCCCTGCTACCGGGCATGGGCATGGGCCTGGCAGCGGCAACGCTGGTCGGTCAGGCGTTGGGACGCGGTGATCCGGCCGATGCAGCGCGCTGGGGTTGGGACGTGTGCAAGGTTGCAGTCATCACGATGGGCGTTCTCGGGCTACCGATGATCTTCGCCCCGGAGCAAGTGCTGCTGGCAATCTATACGCTGGAACCGGAGACGCTTGAACTGACCTTGTGGCCGCTGCGGCTGGTAGGCATCAGCATGATATTTGAAGGCGTCGGTGTCGTTTTCCAGCACGCGCTACTTGGCGCCGGCGCAGCGCGACGTGTGATGGTCGTCGCCATCGCGAATCAATGGCTTATTTTTCTACCGCTGGCATATCTCACCGGACCGGTTCTGGGATATGGCCTAACGGAAATCTGGTTACTTCAGGTTATCTATCGCGCTATGCAAGCCGGCATCTTTGCGAACTTCTGGATGCGCGGTAAATGGGCGAATATTCAAATATAGGTCGCCTGTGCTAACTGGCCATTAAACCGAAATCAAATGCGAGGGTAACAAACGGTACCGTCAACCCGAACTGTTTACCGCGCTCGGCGTCATCACACACTTTAAAGTCTCCGACCAGGGTTTCCTTGGTGGCAAATACGGCATCGGAATCCAGATACTCATCGCCTTTAACAAATACGTGCGTGGTCAATGTTTCATGGCCGTCGGCGCTCACTAAAAAGTGCAAATGAGCCGGCCTGAAGGCGTGCCGCCCGGCGGCAGCCAGCATGTCACCGACCGGGCCGTCCGTTGGTACGGAATAGGAGACTGGCTGTTCTGTTACCAGCGCGTATTCGCCACGCTCGTTGGTCGTAAATTGGCCGCGCAAATTCCATTCCGGCGCATCGCTGTCCTGCACATCGTACAAAGCATTCGCAGCGGTCTGCCAGATGTCGAGTGTCGCTCCGGCTAGCGGCTTACCTTCTGCATCGCACACTTTCCCCGTCACCAGACAGGGATTCGCTGCGTCGAGGTGGCGACGCCTGACGTCGCCGCCAAACGGCATTTCAGGCGCACCGGGCACGTAGAACGGGCCGAGCACGGTCGATTCGGTTCCGGCGCCTCCTTTCGGGTGGTTGATCGAGTCGACCAGCATCGATGCCCCGAGCGTATCGGAAAGCAAAATAAATTCCTGGCGCTTGTCGTCGCATTTCTTGCCGGTTGCGGTCAGAAATTGAATGGCCGCAAACCATTCCGCTTCAGTGAGTTCGACGTCTTTCACGAAGCCGTGCAAATGTGTGATCAGGGAAGAGAATACTTGCTTCATACGGGGCGAGTCGGTCTTGCTGGTATAGGCTTTGACGACCTCTTCAGTCAGATTTTCAACCGTAAAATCTTTCACCTGCTTCCCCTTTCAGTCGAACATTTTCAGCGCGAACGCGCTGCCTGAAGTATACGCCAGGCTTTCACCAACCACGGCGCGGGACCGGTCACTGATGATTCGTGGACGATACGCTGCCGTATCCGATTCAGCGCACCTGATCTTGCCGCTCGACCACAGATGCGAAAACTTGCTCGGCCAGCACACCGTTGCTCTGTAATTGAGGCGGTAGGACTGGCCATGTATGCGGGGCCCGTCAACGTAACAATTTGTAACACATAGAGCGTCGCTGCCAGAAGCTTGAGAGCGTACGCTTCGCTATAGTTGATGCACGCTCAGTTATAAATCGGCAGGCAAGCGCGAGGCCCGGCAGCGACCGATAGCAGCGTGCCCCTGCGCTCACCGCTTCAAGTACTCGGACGGTTCGCAGTCACAGTATCAACCAGGGAGAATATCCAGGTGCGTGCAAGCGTCTCTCCAAATACAACTGGCAGTGCCGCATTGCTGGAATTCGAGGTTGCCGTGCGCAAGCTTTCCAATTCCGCTATTACGCTCGACATTGACTCGAAGACTGACAGTACGCTCAAGGATTACCCGGAAATATCCGTCAGCCTTCAGCTACCCAAGCGCGCAAAGCCCTATACATTCGCGTGCCTTGTGCGCAACCGAACAGAGCACGACGGCACCGTCATATATACCTGCGAATTTGATTGGGGCGCGACCATCGATCCACTTGGCGCCGTCGAGGACCTGCTTGAATACACCCTCGAAGGCTAAGCGAAAGGCGGTTTAAGAAAAACCGTTTGCGGTAGGCCTGGAACGGCGCTGCACGCGAATGGCGAAGTCGTATCGCACTCAGACTCGTCGGCTTGGTTACGCTGGGGCGACTCCGAACCTGGTCAGTCGTGCCGTTTAACGACGTGCTCGTCGTTCACCAAAGGGCGTGGATTGCGCTCAAGCCGCCGCACTACGCCTCACCCCTCGGGATGGATGAAACTCGTTACACGAAGCGCATCGACAACGACCCAAGATCCTGGAACCGAACCGTCACGTTATCGCCGCGCTCGACGCCTATCGCCGCAGTGATGCCGCCGCTCATAATGAATGTGCCGGCAGGAATCACTTCCCCCCGACGACCCAAGTTGTTAGCCAGCATGGCAACCGACTCGGCAGGATGGCCAAGTACCGCTGCGCCGGCACCGACCTCAACAATCTCGCCATTTTTCTCGACCACGAGTCCGAGCGTCGGCAAATCAAGTTCCGCAAGTTGCCGCGGTCGCCCGCCGGTGACGAATCCTGCCACAGACGTATTGTCGGCAACGACACTGATTAAGTCGAAACGAAAATTCTCATAGCGCGAATCAAGGACCTCGACTGCCGGCAGTACGAAATCGATGGCAGCCAACACCTCGGCGATGTGGCATCCGGGACCGCTCAACTCGCGCGAAGTCACAAACGCAATCTCGGCCTCGATGCGCGGTGCGATGTAGCGGTCCATCGGGATCTCGCTACTGTCGCCGTAGGCTCCGTAGTCACACAGGAAGCCGAACACCGGTTCCTCCACATTCATCTGCTTCATCTTGGCCTTCGAAGTCAGCCCCGCTTTGAGGCCTGCGACACGCACCCCACGTGCGGTCTTGGCGTCGCGGATGGCGGTCTGGATGGCGTACGCATCCTCCCAGTCGAGACTCGGATACTCATCGGTAATCTTGATGATGGGCGTGCGCGTTGTTTCAGCTTGCTCAAGACGCTTGGCAAGGGCGGCGATGGCAGATTTATCGAGGGTCATTGGCTGGCTCCTGCGCGCGCAGATTCACGTAAATTCAAGGCCACGTCTTCAATCATGTCTTCCTGGCCACCGATGGTTTTGCGTCGCCCAAGTTCCACCAGGATGTCGCTTGACGACACGTTGTATTTCTCTCCCGCCCGTTTGGCGTGTAGCAAGAATGACGAATAGACGCCGGCGTAACCCAAAATTAGTGAATCGCGATCAACCCGAATCGGTTGATCCATCATCGGAGTGACGATGTCTTCCGCCACATTCATAATCTTGAACACGTCAACGCCGCACGCCACGCCCATACGATCGAGCACTGCAACCAAAATCTCGAGTGGCGTGTTCCCCGCGCCAGCACCAAGCCCAGCCACTGAACCGTCGATGCGATCGGCCCCCGCTGCTATTGCAGCCAGTGAATTGGCGATGCCCAAGGCCATGTTGTGATGACCATGAAAACCGATTTCTATGTTGGCATCGATGCCTGCACGCAGTGCCCCGATGCGAGCGCTAACATCGTCGGGCAGCATGTACCCGGCCGAGTCGGTGCAGTAGATCACGTTTGATCCGTAGGCCACCATTAAGCGTGCCTGCTCGAGTAACTCCTCGGGCGATACCATGTGCGCCATCATCAAAAAGCCGACCGTATCAAGACCGAGCTTTGCGGACTCGGCAATGTGCTGTTCTGACACATCAGCCTCCGTGCAGTGCGTTGCAACGCGAATCGTGGTGACGCCGCAATCTTTCGCCATATGCAGGTGCTCAACTGTGCCGATGCCAGGAATCAACAAAGCCGAAATGCCGGCTGCCTTCATTTTCGGCACCACGGCGTTGAGATACTCCTCATCGCTATGCATTGGGAAACCGTAGTTGATCGATGAGCCACCCAGACCATCGCCATGCGTGACTTCGATCAGTGGTACCCCGGCCCCATCGAGCGCAGTCGCTACCGCGACCATTTGCTCGATAGAGATCTGATGGCGTTTGGCGTGCATGCCGTCGCGCAAACACATGTCGTGCAGTTTTACCGATTTCCCTTTAATGTCCATCGCCCGTTTCCTATGCGCTCACAGCTTGCAGAGTCAGACTGCCGTCGACGATCTGTTCGGCAAACATCTCACCGGTGCGCAATGCTGCGGCAGTCATGATGTCGAGATTGCCGGCGTAGTTCGGCAGGTAATCGCCGAGCCCTTCGACTTCAAGAAAAATCGAAACTCGCTGCCCGTCGAAAACCGGACCGTTTTTGAGACGATAGCCGGGCACGTACTTCTGCACTTCGGCAATCATTGCGTGCACAGACTGCGTTATCGCGGCCTCATCGGGGGTCTCGCGAGTCAGGCAATGAATGGTGTCACGCATGATCAACGGCGGTTCGGCCGGGTTGAGAATAATGATCGCCTTGCCTTTCGCCGCGCCGCCTATCTGTTCAACCGCCCCAGCCGTGGTGCGGGTAAATTCGTCAATATTCTTGCGCGTTCCGGGCCCCGCAGACTTGCTCGCCACCGTGGCAATAATCTCGGCGTAGTCGACTGCCTGAATGCGAGACACCGCCGCCACCATCGGGATAGTGGCCTGTCCACCGCAGGTGACCATATTGACGTTCATTTCCTGCTTGCCAACGTGCTCGGCGAGATTTACTGGCGGCACGCAATAAGGGCCAATCGCTGCAGGAGTCAGGTCAATCATCAACACACCTTGCGCGTTCAATTTGGCCGCATTCTCTGCGTGAACATAGGCGGACGTTGCATCGAAGGCCATCTGGATGTTGTCGGTGGCGATGTGCGGCAACAGCCCGTCGACGCCAAGGTCGGTCGTTTTCAAGCCCGCCGCTGCCGCGCGTTTCAGGCCGTCAGAATCTGCGTCGATACCAACCATCCAAACCGGGTTGATATGTGCGCTGCGAAGCGCCTTGACCATCAAATCCGTACCAATATTGCCGGAGCCGATGAGAGCTGCGTTGACTGGCATTGCCTTATCTCCTGTACGCAAACTGTTTAAACGAAACGAACCGAACACGAGCCCAGGCCACCTACCGACACTTGCATGTTGTCGCCGACCTGCACGGGCTGCAGCGGCACAAGCGATCCAGAAAGGATGACTTCACCGGCTTTCAAGGGAATGCCGATCTCGCCCAGTGTATTCGCCAGCCACGTGACACAGTTGACAGGCGAACCAAGCGCGGCGGCCCCTGCACCAGTCGAAATAATCTCGCCATTGAGTTGCACCACCATGCCGCACGTGGACAAATCGACGGCTGTCGGTTTGACGGCATTCGCGCCCATCACGACCACCCCGCAGGATGCATTGTCGGCAATCGTATCGTGAATTTTTATCTTCCAGTCGCGAATGCGGGAATCGACAATCTCAAAGCAAGGCAGCACGAAATCCGTAGCGCGCAGCACGTCCGCATTGCTTATCCCCGGGCCGTTCAAGTCGTGTTTGAGCACAAACGCAATCTCGCCCTCAGCGCGCGGGTGGATGAGCGTCGTAGACAGCGGTACTTCCGCACCAGTCGCGTACATCATGCGGTCGGTGAGATAGCCAAAGTCAGGCCGATCCACGTTCAGCATGTCCATCACAACCTTACTCGTGACACCAATCTTCTTGCCGACTACGCGCTCGCCAGTGGCAAGACGACGGTCGAGCATCTGCAATGAGATCTGATAAGCATCGTCAATCGTGATCTCGGGATCTTGCTCGGTTAGCGGGGCAATCGTTTCGCGTCTAACCAATGCTTCGTACAGGTCATCGCCGAAGGTTTTAATCTGTGCTTTATCCATATCAGTCGTCTCTACTCACAGTTTGACGCAGACGTTGCGCAGCTCGGTGTAAAACTCGAGTGAATGCACCCCACCCTCGCGACCGATTCCGGATTGCTTGGCACCACCAAAAGACGTACGCAAATCGCGCAGGAACCAGCAATTGACCCAACTGATACCGACGTCGATTTGCGCCGCAACGCGATGCGTGCGCGCCGAGTCCTGCGTCCAAATCGTGGTACACAGTCCGTAGTCAGTCGCGTTTGCCTGTGCAATGACCTCATCCTCGTCGTCGAACGGTGCGATGTGGCAACACGGCCCAAATATTTCTTCCTTGATGACCGGTGAGTCTTCCGCCAGCCCCGTCCAAATGGTCGGTTCGATCCAGAAACCGTTGGCGTAATCGCCGCCCATTTCCGGCACGCCGCCACCCGTCACAATGTCCGCACCCAATGAACGCGCAAGGTCGTAGTAGGAAAGCACCTTGTTGCGCTGCTGGCTGGAAACCATCGGTCCCATGCCTGTGTCGGTAGCATCCGGGGGGCCAATCTTCAGCCCTTCGGCACGAGTTTTCAGGGCGTCGACAAAACGCTCGAAAATTGGCCGCTCAACGTAAACCCGCTCTGTGCCGAGACACACTTGTCCGCAATTGGCGAACACGGCGCGCTGAATGCCATCGACCGCCTGGTCAAAGTCTGCATCAGCGAACACGACCCCGGCGTTCTTGCCGCCCAGTTCGAAAGACACGTCACGGATACCAACTGCGGCGCTTTGCATGATGGCCGTGCCGGTGATCGTCTCGCCAGTGAATGTGATCGCATCTACGCCCGGATGCTGGGTCAGAAACTCACCGGTCGAATCGCCGCCGCGGCCGTTGACGACATTGTAAACACCTGGCGGTACGCCAACTTCGTTCATCACCTCGCCGAGCAAGGTCGCCGTAGCTGGCGTTTCCTCAGACGGTTTGACCACCACAGTATTCCCGCACGCCAGAGCTGGCCCAACTTTCCAGGTCATTAGCAGTAAAGGTAGATTCCATGGACAAATCACCGCGATGACGCCTTTGGGCACCCGCACGCCGTAATTCAGCGCGCCAGCGCCGTCCGGGGTTTCCATACGAAATGCCTCGGTCGGAACATTGCGAATAATGTCGGCAAATACCTTGAAATTCGCCGCCCCACGTGGAATATCGATGTGGCTAGCCAGTGAATAAGGCTTGCCCGTATCCCGGCACTCGGCCTGCAAAAATTCGTCGAATCTTTCGTTAACCCGATCTGCGACCTTTAACAGCAGCTCGCTGCGTTCGGCAATCGACATGCGCCCCCACGGACCTCGCATCGCGGCCTGGGCTGCCTTTACTGCGCGGTCAACATCGTCGCGGCTCGCCTCGTGGACCTGCGCGTAAACTCGCCCCACTGTGGGATCGAAATTCTCGAATGTTGTGCCACTGCCTGACCCGACGAATTCGCCGTCGATGAAATTCTTCATTTCAATCATGTTGCTCTCGGCAACGTTCTTCGCATGACTGGAAATCGCTCATTCTCCTGTTGGGTCGTTATGCCGCGATGCCGCGTTCGGCGAGCAGCGCCTTAATCTTAAGCCACGCCGGTGCACCGCGCGCTGCCAGATCGGCCAGCTTGCCAGCAGAATAATCTGCCGTTACTGCGCTCTGATAGGACGGCCGAGACCGCACGTTCGCGTACCACTCAGCAACCCGCGGACGTAGCGCATACCACGCCGACCAGCCGAATTGCTCCAGCGTTTGGAAATAAGGCGCCATGGCCGCGTCGGCCAGGGAAAAGTCGCTTCCTGCAAGCCACGGCTGGGTTGCGAGCACCTCATCCATCTCAACCAGGGTGGCCTGATAGACAGCGACTGCGTCAAGCACATCCGGTGCCTCATAACCGAGTTTAAGTAGGCGGCGCTGCCGCTCGCGGCGCGGCTTTTCGACGACCCGCTCAATCATCGCGTCCTGCTCAGCAGCTGACAGTTGCCTGAGTTTGTCTGCCATCACCAGCGGCCATTGCAAGGCCCCGCACGATGGATGGAGCTTATTATCAATATGCTTCATCCAGTAACGCATGCGCGCGACCTGCCAGGCATCCGTGGGGCGAAGCGTGGGCAGCGGGAAGCGGTCTTCGAGATATTCGCAAATTATTGACGACTCAATCACAGCGCGTCCGTCTTCGACCAGCGTCGGGACCACTCCCAGAGGATTGAGTTTCAGGTAGTCCGCTTCGAGATTGGCCTTGCCGGGCAGATCGACATCAATGAGATGCCAATCGATCGCTTTTTCCGCCAGCACAATACGTACCTTCTGCGAACAGGGCGACATCGGGTGAGAGTAAAGATCGAGGGCCACGGGGCTAGTCTATATTTATCTGATGGTTGACTCTTTGCGCCGGCCGCACTGCGCGACCGGATCGATACTCAGGTTACGACGGACAAAAAACTGTCGTTTAATTTTCGATCGTGATAAAAAATTGCCTTGCCGATTTCCTCAGCATCCCAGGTGATCGGCTCGCGATCCGGGTACCACGTATAGTCGCCGCAAAACACTTCATTCCGATTGCCCGATGGATCAAAGAAATAGATCGTTCGCCCGCGCGTGATGCCATGGCGCGTTGGTCCGATATCAATAGAGATGTCGTACATGCCCATGATGTCTGCAGCGCGCAATACTTCTTCCCAACTCATCAGCAAAAATGACGCGTGGTGAAATTTGTTGGGCTCCGGGTAGTCCACAAAAGCGATGTCGTGCGCTTTGTTCGAGCAAGAGAAGAATGCCACCGGCATGGAGCCGTCCGGAGCCAGCACGCGCTCGGTCAGGCTAAAGCCGAGTACGTTGGTGAACAAGTCAGCGTTGTCTGGAATATTGGGTCCATACAGCAGGCAATGGTCGAAACGATTCACCTGCATGCCTTTCAGGCCTTCCGGCCAGGCATCCGGATTGCGATTACCAACACTGGTACCAACATAGTCTTTCTCTGCGTAGAGTTCCAACTGATGGCCGCTCGGGATCTCGAAACGCACACGATGCCCGCAACCGTCCAGTTCGCCGGCCGGGATACGCTCGACACTCGTACCGTAAGCGCGCAAATCGGCCTCCAAACTATCGAGCGCCGCAGTGTTAAGCACTTTAAAGCCGAGGTAGTCCATACCCGGCGCATCCGCTTCGCGGAGAACGACAGAAAAACTATCGTGCTCGTCCCACGACTTCAGATAGACCCGCCCCTGTTTGTCTTCGTTCGTCTCGATGAGCCCCAGACGCTCAATGTAGTGGGTGCGCGCGGCAGCCATGTCCATGACTCTCAGTGCAACATGACCAGGTCGCAATACTCCGGTGAATGACATCGTGCGGGTCTCCTTTATGCGTTCGGCGTGCTGCCGTCAGTGTAGTTCAACAACTGGCTGCGCAGTAAGCCGAGCGGTTTTACCGTGAGGTCACTGTGCGGGAAGAGCTTGCAGGCCAGACAGATACCGGCAGCTTCGTCGGCCGCACTGATCTGCGCCCGACTCATCTTCTGGGTATGGTACTGGCCGCCAGCCGCCACTTCGACCCGGCAGATACCGCATCCACCACCGCGACAACCAACAGGAATGCCCTTGAGACCAAGGCGCTCCATTGCCTTGAGAACATTCTGTTCTTCGACACAGTTAAATGAGACCTCGCTGTCGGCAATCGTAATCAGAAATGGCATGACAAGCGGAACCCTAGAATTTCTTGAATAGAGCGCTGCGTCGCGCCGGTTCCTCGGCATCGGCAGCGGTAAAAAAATTTTCTACGAAGATATGTTCTTCAAACAGCCGCCCGCGCATCAAGCTGGTGATGCACGCGTCAATCATCGCGGGTGGGCCACACAGGTAAGCTTTGTGACCGGCAAACTTAGCGTCGAACAATTGCTCCGCCAGCTCATGAACAAATCCACGAGGTCCGCTCCAGCCAGCGTCCTCTGGTTCCTCTGAGAGCGCCGCGTGGTAGCTGAAGTTGGCGTGCCCGGCAGCGAGCTCAGTAAAGAAATCGGCGTAATAGAGTTCGCTCGCGTTGCGTGCACCGTAGAGCAACGTAATAGGACGCTGGTCACCCGCTTCCAGTAAATCGAGAATCATCGATTTCGGGCTGGATAAACCAGAACCACCGGCGAGGAAAAGCAGCGGCTCCGGCGCCGATTTACGTACAAAAAAACGCCCGAGCGGCGCAGTCAGCGACAACTGGGTGCCGACGGTCAGCTGCTCGTGTAACCAGGTCGTTGCCTCACCATCAGCAACGAGACGTACGTTGAGTTCGATGTCGCGCTCAGACGAGGGCGAGCTCGCGATCGAAAACGCGCGTGGGTGTTCAAGCCCGGGGAGAAACAGGTTGACGTACTGGCCAGCCTGGAACTCGATTCCTTCCTCGACTGTAAGCCAGATGCCTTTGATGGTTGGCGTCAGATTCTCGATGCGACTGACCGTCCCGAGGTAATCTGACACCGCAAGTCCACCTGCGTCAGGATCCTCATCGACTTCGGCTTCAATAACGACGTCGGATTCAAGCGTCGCACAACAGGCCAATGCACGACCTTCCTCGCGCTCGACGTCCATCAACGCAAACGCGGACGCGTGGTTGTGTGCCACTTCGCCTTCAAGCACGTCGATTTTGCACGTGCCACATAACCCGTGGTTGCAGGCATATGGCAACCAGATTCCGGCCCGTAAGGAAGCATCAAGAATGCTTTGGCCATCCTCAACATCCAGGGTTTCGCCGAGCGGCTCAATGGTGAGTTGGAATGTCATTGCAATTGGGAGGGTGTGCTGCGTTCGGCGCGGGTCAACACAACGAGGTGGTGCGAACTGATACAGCGGGCCTGAAACTCAGTTGCCGACGCCGTGCATACCAGCAAGCCCGGGCGAGCGAAACTGCAGATAGTCCATATGTCCGATGCCGTTTTCCTGCAGGGTCTTGTCGAGATCGGGTTGCCAGGGTTTTTGATCGAACTTCCATTCGCATTTTTCGAAGTCGACTTTGGCCGTATCAGGGTGGGCGGCATAGTCGGGGCGCAGCATGTTCTCGAGAAAGTCGCGCAACACCATATCGACTGGCGCACGATACGCAGACGGGCAGGCGTACAACAAATGCTGTTCCCATTGGATATAGAAATTGATATCACCGCCATAGCGCTCTTCGCGATTGGCCGAGGGGAAGTCATAAGATTCGCCGAGATGAGTTACCGTCATTTTGATTCGTCCTCAGGCAGCTTCATCGGAATTGTCAGGCGTGGCCGCATGCCATGCCTGCCAGTTTTTATGATCGGGTGAGTTGCGGTATTCGCCTGTATCAACCCCTGATTCCAGATGCAGATACTTCGCGTATTCGAAAATATCGCGTGCCCCATCGGCCTCGCCGCGGTACACCTGTTGCGGCGGTATGAGCGCCTGGACGTATTTCTCCGGTTCGCGATTGAAAATATCGGCACAACCATCCGAGCAGCAGTGATGCTTGGTGTCCTTGGACTCAACAATGCGCACACACTGCGACTGCGGGTCATCTGGTTCGGTGTAGAAAATCGGGATCTGACAGACCTGACATACCATCGGCAACCGGTTGTTGTAGAAGCGTTCGCCCTTCTCCTCCAGCTCGCGAAAATAGAGCAGGCGCGGCTTATACATGGTGTCGAACTGCTCACCATATTTTTCGCTGAACCAATCGAGTTCTTCATCTTCCGGCACCCAGGTATGCAAACCGAGCGCGTTCCCGTACTGATAAAGCGTCGCCCACAACTCGTGGGTCAAACGGCCTTTCTCTTTGGTGGCGACTTCATGGTGTTTCGGTAACCGGATGCCGTAGCGCGCAAGATCGTTAAACAACGCGATGCCATTCTCTTCCCAATACAT
This sequence comes from Proteobacteria bacterium UBA981, assembly GCA_002292285.1. Classification (GTDB taxonomy): domain Bacteria; phylum Pseudomonadota; class Gammaproteobacteria; genus UBA981. The sequence goes on along the minus strand of DBBP01000014.1, from coordinate 32,169 downwards.
CTCCCACGCTTCTTTCCACGACATCACTTTCTTCGGCAACATGTAATCCATCATGGTGCCGACCAATCCAAGCAGGCGGTAACCACGCCAGAACCATTTATCCAGCCATGCTTGCACAATTGGCACGTTGTCTTCGTGCTGTTCGAGCATGAATTTGACGACTTCCAGGCCCAGGGTCATGTGGCGGGACTCATCGGATTGTGCAGAAAATCCGAAAGTAGTTGTGGCCATATCGCCGTTGAACGCTGCGCCAGAGACAAACGGCATGAACAACAAATTGGTCAGCACATATTCGAATGCGAATGAAATCGAGGTCACGAACTCGAACGGCCCTGCCGACATCGCATCTTCAAAAAAACTTTTCGGAATGGACAAATACCAGGCGCGGTCGCGCATATGCGCGAAGTTGTGCATGCCGCTGAAATATTTGTTGTAGTGGCTGAAAGCATGCAATTGCGTTTGCGCATGGCGCAACTCATCGATCGATTGCATCTGGCACGCAACTCGCGCACCAGCACCACGAAACGAACGTCCGGCATGTGCGAACCCACGATGGGCGGCATATTCGAGCGGGGTGATGCCCTGGAGCCAGATTTTCACTGCGCTCATGTAGCGCGCGTCGGAAATATTCAGGTGGCCGTTGTTTTGCTGGAAAGCGTCGAGAATCGCGTACAACTTGCGCTCTTTCTCGGACTGATACTTCCAGTACGCGTCCATCGTCAGGCGAAACGGGTCTTCCCACTTGTCCCAATCGACAATCTTGATGCCCTCGTAAGTGTCATAGGGGAAAACCTTATCCATCGGCTGATAAGTCGTCTCCCAATCGAGACCGCGCGTCAGTAGCGCATAGCGCTCTTTCAAACCGAGTTTCCTGGCTTTTGCCATCACATCACCCTCAGATTTTTGCCCGCGATAGCCTCCGCCATCGGTACGGTATTTGTTTCATTCATGCACGGCAGGTGCGCGCGGGGCGGAATCACACGCCCCACGACAAGATGAATTCATCATCGTCTTCGTCGATATTGCCGCCCAATGAGATCAAATTAATATGCAGTTCTTGCAAATCAAATTCGCGCCCGAGCTTTTCGGTGACAGTTTCGCGTTTGATGACCAACCGCCCTGGCACGTCGATCTTCACCATGCCTGGTGATTCACTGACGACCGCCCCATCATTGTCTGCCACGATGGCCTCGATAATCGGTTGCGCTTCCGAATTGTTCTGTAATGCTATGAATACGTTATCGGCCATGTCACAACGCCTCGCCGTGCAGGCCAAGCTTTGCAGAGCGCGTTGACACGGCTTCGCCCAGGGCGGCGAGTTCGCGCGCCGCTTGCGTCGGAAACGCCAACTCTGCGACAGGCCGCATGGCGTCTCGAACCCGCGGGTGCCAGGTTTCAATCCAGACATTCAATTGAGCCGTATTTTCAGTGGACTCAGCCGCAGCACGTTTGAGCACCGCATCAACCCAGCGCGAGGACTCACGCCGCCACTCGTTAATGAACTCGGTCAGCATCGGCAGAATCGTCACCCCACCCTGCTCAATAGCGGCGGCCTGAAAGCGCTCAAACACGAGGTCGTGCACGTAACTGTCGAGCAAGAAATTCTGCACGACGAACAACTCGCACCAATCGTCAGTCACCATCGTAAGCTCGACCAACTCGCGCAAACCTTGCCACTGCGGCTCATTCATCCAGGCCTCTTTGGCGATATCGAGAATTTCGGGATCATTGTTGCCCAGCAATAGGCCGATGCGGGTGATGTACTGCGCAACCCCGAGGTGATCCATCATGTGCATCGTGCAAGCAGACGTAACCGGTGCGCCGTAACCATAAGCGGCTATAAAACTGTTATTGGTATTTGCACCCCAGGCAACATGGCGTAGCGGGATGAGCAACGCCAGAATGCGTTGCTTCCAGTTCGTGTCGAGTCCGTTCAGTAGTCCATGTTTCTCGACCAGGTCGAAATTTTTCTCTTGCGAGTCCTGCTGTTTGCCACGCTGAATTGTCCAGGTGCCGTAGTAGTACTGACGCGGGTCGACAAGATCATCAAAATCGTCCATCACGATCGCGGTACGCTCGCGGTCGTACAGCTCGCGAGTTGGATCCCAGGTCGGTCGATAATGGAAATTCGTCGCCGGCTGCAAACCCCAGGTTGCTTCCTGATAGCGCGTCGGATTCTTGTCCGGGCCAAGTTTTTCAGCAAGGTGATCGAAAGTGCGACGCAACGGTTTAACGCTCGCGGTTTTCAGATCGATAGTCATTCCTGGAGGTCCTGTCTGAAAGTCGTAGTAATTCTAGTTCAAGTCGAGATTTTCATCTCATCGACTGCGGCCCGTTCTATTCCTCGTCCCCGTAACGCCATTTCATTTCAGCGCAGTCCACTGCGCGCGCTTCGTCTGCCGACAGTTCGCGGGCGTTGTGCGTCGCGCAAAACTGTTCGAAAGCCGGGCGCGGCAGGGTCATTTCAAGGTAGATGTGTGGATCGCCGAGGGAAAACTGAAACTCGACGAAACCGTGCCGATCCGGATCGGTTATACGCACGCAAGCGCGACCGGGCGCGACAACTTTACTGGCGTTGAGATGCACGAGATCAGCCATGCTGGTCGCGCAGTTTGAGCACAGAAAATACCGACACGGCCGCGTTTACCTTGCTGCGAGGAACCATCAGTGTGCTGCAGATACCGAGTGCCCCTGTCGCAGCCGGCCCACTAAGTCACCAATATCGCCCTGAATCATGATCAATGCTGGCACCAGCAGCAAGACCACTAAGGTCGATAGGGCCAGCCCGAAAACCAGCGTGAGGGCCATTGGAATAAGAAACTGGGCCTGCAGGCTGGTTTCAAACAGCAGTGGCATGAGGCCGCCGATAGTGGTGGCCGAGGTCAGAAGTACGGCACGGAAGCGGTCACAACTGCCATTCACGAGCGCATCCAGACGGGTTTCATTCTGCAGCCGTTCATCAATGGTGGTTACCAGCACAATGGAGTCATTAATCACGATGCCGGACAGTCCGAGGATCGCGAAGATGCTCAGTATAGTGAGGTCAAAACCCCACACCGCGTGGCCGAGAACAGCACCGACGAAACCGATCGGGATAACGCCCATAACGACCAGCGGACGGGTGTAGCTGGAAAATACCCAGGCCAGAATAATGTAGATAAACACAAGCCCGAGTTGCGCCCCGAGAAGCATGTCCGCAGTCGTGTCGCGCTGGTCTTCGGCGCGGCCAGCGAATTCATAGTCGAGCCCGTAGCGCGCCGCGATATCGATGAGTCCATCGGCTAGCAGGGCGTCGTGAATTTGCGCCGGCCGCGTGGTCGCCATGTCAATTTCTGCCTTCACCGACACTTCGCGCTGACCGCTTTCACGGCGAATTCTGGAAAACCCCAGCGTCTCGCGGAAATCGACCACTGCTTTCAGCGGTACCTCTGCACCGTCTGGGGCGCGCAGGTAAACCGAGTCGAGCACACTGGTGCCGACGAACTCTCGCGCATATTGCACACGCACCCAGACTTCTTCATCGCCGCGCGGGAAGCGCTTGGCGATCGCCCCGTCGATGGCGTCACGGACCTGGCGCGCGACGTCGGCAGTCGTAAAGCCGAGTGCTCGCCCGCGCCCGTTCAATTCCAACACGATTTCAGGTTTCCCGTACGGTAAATCGTCGTCGATGTCGCTCACTCCAGCATAGCGACCGAGCAGCTCCGCAAGCTCGCCCGCTGCAGCTTTGAGCTCGACTATAGTGCCGCCGCGCAAGCGCACATCCATATCCCCACCGGGTGGTCCGGTGCGCTGCCCCTCGAACGTCAACGATTCGACGCCCGGCGGACGAATAACTTCATCGCGCCACGCCTCGATAACCTCATTGGCCCGAATATCACGCTGTTCGGACGAAATCAGTTCTACTGTTACGCTGCCGGTCGTATCAGTGGTCGCGCTGTTCGAGCGGCTGCGATCGCCGACCGTAGTGCCCAGTTTACCGAGCGACATCACCACCAGTTCGCTCGGATCATTGACCCACTTAGCGACCCCGCGATAAAGACTTTTTTCAACCTCCAGTAAAGCCTCGCGGGTTTCTGCCCGCGAGCTGCCGGCAACCATCTCGAGATTTGCATAAATTTTCTCCGGCTCAGCCGAAGGAAAAAATTGATACCCGACACGTCCGCCGACAACTGCAGCCGCGGCGATGATCACAGCGGCGATAGCCGTCGCCACCGTTAAATAGCGCGCGGCTATTGCGCGCTCGGCGAAGCGTCGGAAACGAGCCTCACGGAAACGTTCGAAGGCGCTGTCGAAGCGACTCCGCAGACGCGTCGCGCGCGTGTCTCGCACCGGTGCCGACAAGGCATGATGCAGATGGGCCGGCAACACGAAAAAGCATTCCAGCAGACTTGCGAGCAACACAGCCACGACGACGAACGGAATCGCGGAAATGATCTGCCCCATGATCCCCGAGATCATAAACAGCGGTAAGAAAGCAGCGATCGTAGTCAGTGTCGAGCTTGCCACAGGTGCTGCCATACGGCGCGCACCGACGACCGCCGCGGCGAGTGGTTCCAGGCCCTGGCGGAAACGATGCTCCGCATGTTCGCCAACGACGATGGCATCGTCGACCACAATGCCGATGGCCATGATCATGCCGAACAGGCTGATCATGTTGATGGTCTGCCCACTCACCCACATGATGGCAACGGTGGCCAGCAATGACGCTGGAATACCAATAGCGACCCACACGGCGACCCGCGCATTCAAAAACAAAAACAACACGGCAAGTACTAACAACAATCCTCCGAGACCGTTGTAGACGAGCAGATTGATACGCTCGCGAATTGATTTAGCGCGCACGTCATACTCTTCGACGACCAGTTCTGGCGGCAGCGTATGAGCAAGCTCAGCGACGTATTCGCGCACCACTGCCGCGCTGGTGAGCGCGTCGGTATCAACGGAACGTCTGATTTCCAACTCTATCGCCGGGTTGCCGCCACGAATCGCTTTCTTCTCGCGTTCGCGAAATGCTTCAGTGACCCGCGCAATATCGCCGAGAAGCAAACGGCGACCATCGGCAAGGGCCTTGACCTCAACATCGTTGAGTTCATCGGCGCGGCGCAGTAAACCCAGACTTCGCACCTGACGCTCACCGCCGCCGAGATCCCCTGCCGGTAAGTCCTGCGAAGTTTCACTGATTCGCGCCGCGATATCTGCGAGTTTCAGATCGAACTGGCGCAGCACATGCGGCTCGAGTTCGACCCAGATTTCTTCGTTGCGAGCACCGAACAAATCAACCCGATCGATGCCGCGATCGAGCAGCTCATCACGAATTCGTTTCGCATGGGCTTTCAGCGACGACTCGGGATAGGGGCCGGATAGGACTAATCGCGAAACTGTCTCGTAGCGAACCACGCGCCGAATCTCAGGGCGTTCCGCATCCTCGGGCAGCGTGCGTACCTGACCGACTGCCGACTCCACGTCCGACAACGCTTCTTGCATCGCGTGGCCAGGTTCGAACTCGACAGTGAGCGACGCGAGCCCCTCGTAGGAGGAAGAGATGACCTGTTTGACGCCATTGAGGAAGCGCAATTCAGGCTCCACACCCTGGACAATATTCTGATCAACATCGGCCGCTGAGGCGCCCGGCCAAGCGATCGTGACCGTAACCATGTCGATGCCGAAATCCGGAAAAAACTGCCGATTGATTTTCGTTAGCGCAGCAAGGCCACAAATGATCATGAGCGCCAAAAGCAGATTGGCAGCGGTCGGATGACGTGCAAATAGCGGGATTGGTCCGCCGCTTTCAGGACCGGCGCTCACAACGCCCGCACGCGCAGACCCGGACCGATGCCGGCGAAGGAGCGTGCGACGACCATTTCGCCATCAACGAAGGCACCCATAACGAGAATGTCACTATCGACACTGCGTGCGACAGTCACCGGGACAGCGGCCAACCGGCCGTTACGGACCGCATACACGGTGTTTCGATCTGAGAGCGCGCGCGCTGGAATGCGGTAGACGTCACGATAAACCTTATCAGGCACCCGCACCTCGACGAACGCGCCCGCGCGTAAACCGTGCTGCAACACGTCATCATTGAGACTGGCGATGAATTTAATGCCACCTAGCGTCGCATCGATTTCTGAGCCGATGCGTTGCAGGCGAGCGCTGAAGTGACGTTCAGTATCACCAAGGTGCCAAATCACGCTGATCTCTCGGCCCAGCAGGACAGTCTCGATGCTGGTCGCGGTTTCAGCCTGTTCGGGCATCAGGCGCGCAAAGTCAGCTTCCGGCAAATCGAAGCGCACTTCGAGTTCGTTGGCCGCCAACAATCGTCCAAGAGACTCGCCAACGCCAAGCAATTTTCCAAGCGCCAGTTTGACCTCGGTGACATAACCATCGAATGGCGCAATGACCCGTGTGCGCGCCAGCTCGCGCTCTGCCATGGCCAGAGTCGCTTGCGCTTTTTGCAATGCCGATTGTTGTTGCTCTATGCGCGAGCGTAACCGGCCGGCAGCCTGGCCGCGTTGCAGGGCATTCTGCTGATTGGTCGCCAGCACGCTTTCAGCGTCGTCCAGCGCCTTCTTGCTTTCCCTGCCTTGCGCTTGCAATTGCCGAGTGCGTTCCAGGCCGCGCTCGGCCAGTGTTACTTGCACGCGGGCGTTTTCAAGTAGTTGCGATTCCCATTCCAGTTCGCGCTCAGCTTCGCTGACAGTGGACACCGTACGCGCCAGTTCTGCCCGCTGTTCGGCCAGCTTGTTCTGATAGTCGACCGGATCGATGACGGCCAGCTCAGTACCCGCGCTAAGCAAATTACCATCCCGAAATTCCGGGTTCAAAGACACTAAACGTCCGGCAACCAGAGCACGCAACTCGGCTTCACGAGCGGCATGGATCTCGCCAAACGCAACAATCTCCGGCCGCACATCCTCGGCTGCCGCCACAATCACAGAGACCGGCCAGATCTTCTCTTGCGGCGAGACCGGTTCGGCGTGTGGGCGTGAGAAAACGAACCAGGCTGCGATCAACGACGCACAAGCAAGTACGCCGACTGGCCCTAAAAACCGCCTAACCGAAGGACTGAAACCTGTCATGGAATACGCTGCTCTGAATAGCGTGCAAACACGCGAACTCGCTCCTCTTTACTGACTTCGACCGTTCGAATGCGAAACAATTTCGTATCCACACCGAACAGCCCCCGTGGTATCCATCGATCCGTGTCCCCGAACCGGCAGAGAAGTATCAGGCATAACACCGTTCGTCCTTGCGGGGCGCAGCGATAGCCGGTTCCGCCGGATACGCGGCGGTTAGATTGCCACACCGGGCTGCGGGCTCGGACTATTGTATGCCGATGGCTGTCGGCAACGCCGGCCGAGTCAGGCTGAATTGCGAGGTAGTGGGATTGAATGGCGCCCCAGATAGGGTCGCCGAGAGTCGGAATACAGACTACTGGAATCGTTGCGAACACTGCTGCGCGCTGTCTGCCCGTGTTGCGGAGTCATCGCCGCGGACAGCAGCTTTTGAATCCGGGGCAATCAGGCTGGCGTCAACGCCCTGACGTGCCCGCCTCCGGATGGGTCAGCACGCTTATTCGCCGAGATTCTTGAGACCTTTTTTAGAGGAAAAGTAAGCAGCCAATTTTTCGATATCGCCGTCAGTAAGCTTAAGCATTTCGACTTGCATGCTCATGATCGGGTTCTTGCGCCGGCCAGAACGGTAATCTTTCAACGCGGCTTCCAGATAGTCACCGTATTGGCCCGCCAGAATCGGGTAATCAGGGGCGAGGGGTTTGTCGCCATTTTCGCCGTGGCAGGCAGCACAGGACGCGAGTTTGTCGTCAAAGCTAAAGCCGCTGTCATCTTCTTCGTCATTCGCGAACACGCCTGTGGTGGCGAGATTAAGGCACAGTGCAAATGCGATAGAGGTCGATAATTTCATGCGTGGTGTCACTCCGGCGGCGGCCTTTAGGCTCGACCTATTTTCCGAAATTAGTGAGGAACTCGGCGATGTCTGCCATGTCCTGGTCGGTTAGATTGTCTGCGTTAGCGCGCATGGTGCCGTGCTGTCGGGTGCCATCTTTATAGGCCTTGAGGGCACTTTGGATGTAACCGGCACTTTGACCGCCAAGTTTGGGGACGTGGTAGGTAGGATAAACGTTGAAATAGCCGCTGACCGCGTGACAACCGAGGCACGTTTCCGCTTTTTCGCTGCCTGCCACCGCATCCCCGGCAGCGGCAACACTACCAGCGCCTGACAGCAACCACACGGTCGCTGCAACCATGATCATTTGACGACTCATCTAGGTTTGTCCTCTTGCTGTCCGGGAGTACGCTCAGTACCTGACCGGCAGCATCCACTCTGCTGGGTTCTGGGCGCATCGCAGCCTAATGCTGCAATCGCGCTATTAAGGTTATGCTCAAGTTGCCGCGCGAGGCAGATGCACAGCCGGCTTCAGGAGATTGCTCTGGCCAGTGTCATCGCGAAACCGGAACTCAACGGACCGACGTCAGTGCGCCCAATGGCTGCACAGTCGTCTGCCCCGGAGTGCCGTGGCGCACGGCGAATACTACTAGACCCATTTGCGCAGGGGAAGTCAGACAGTCTCCAAAAGCTTGTCGATTCGCCGGCGCCGTACCTCATGATTCGGTGATGTTTGCAATGAGAATGGTCAATCGGATAGCCCGCCTTAAGCGATATTTACTTGGCATCGCGGTGGTCCTGGTCGGCGTCTGCGGCATCGGCTGTTCCGGCGATGTCCCCGGTTCGCGATTCTTCCCACTGGTACCCGGACAGAGCTGGCAGTATCAGGTGCAGCGAACGACCATGGACGGCGTGGTGCAAATGCGACACATTCTTACGACCCTGCCGACACCTGCCGCAGATTCGGCAGTGACAGCGATACGCGAATCCATTGCCGGACACCGCTACGCCTATCTGGTAAATGAAAGTGGCACGTTTCGAGTTTCCGAGGACGCCGAAGCAGAGCCCGAAATGGTTCTGCCGCACACCCTCGAAGCGGACACGCATTGGCGCAGTATTACCCACACCAGCGTCCTGGAGAACAGCGGCGCGCCCTGGGAGTCCCTGTTTCGCATAGAGCAAGAGATCGAGATGACCTATCGGGTCGAAGCACTGAATGCCAGCGTTTCAACGCCGGCCGGAGAGTTTAGCGATTGTGTGATCGTCAGCGGATATGGCAAAACTAGTGCCAATGTCGGTAATTACATAGGCGTCGCGGATATCGAGGTCAGCAGCCGTGAATGGTTTGCACCCGGCGTGGGGCTAGTGCGCATGGAGCGGCAAGAATCCACCACCGCCGAAGCGCTGGCTGGCGGAAGCCTGACCATGGTCCTGGATCACTGGGATGACTGACCGACGGTGCGCAGCACGCGCAGACGACCTCAGCTCTGAAATCACCCGTCGGCGACGGCGCTGCGGCGCGCTATGCGTCATTGCACTGTTCGCCAGCGAATTTTGCTCGGCGCAAACCGTCTCCGGCAGTGGTGCTCGTACATGTCACGCTGTGCATGATGCCCTCAACAATGAATCGGAGGCGGCACTCGATTCATTTGTAGCGTGGTCGCAGGGGTTTGTCAGTGGCTTCAACTGGTCCAACGTACGCCAGCAGGACGTGCGCATCGATTCGAGCGCGCTATTGCACTGGCTCGGCCAGTATTGCGCGGCCAATCCGCGCGATTCAGTCTACGCAGCAGTGCAGGAGCTGATTCGCCTCAACGCCCGCTAGGCGATTGACTTCGGTGGAACGAGAGGCCGCGCGAAGCCCGTCACTGCGACGTCGACAAATCGCCATCGGCATCGCGCGATCCCATGCCAGCCCGCCATTGCGATTCAGCATGAAAATGATTAATGTTGCGCCCCTGTTCGACAACCACGGCCCGTTATTGTGGGCAAAAAGCGCTGCTTTGATCGGACCTTGCAGCGTAAATTAGGGGACTAGCAATGGCAAAAGCAGCCAAGAAAACCGCCGCAAAAAAGAAAAGCGCGAGTCGGCCAGCCCCCGCCAGGAAAGCAGTGAGCTCAAAGCCTGCGGCGAAAAAGACTGCTGCTAAGAAGCAACCCGCCAAAGCCGCTCCAGCCGCGAAAAAGACCAAACCGGCCAAGGTCGTTTCGAAAAAGGCGGTCGCGAAAAAAGCATCGAATAAACCAACTGCAGTCCGCAAAAAGGCTGCAACCGCCAACAAGCCGGTAGTGAAAAAAATGTCCGCTTCGAAAGACTCACCGGTAAAGAAAACCCCGGCTAAGAAAAAAGCACCAGCCCGAGCAGCTTCCCCACCCGCCAAGAAGGCTACCGCAAAAGCGTCCAAAGCAGCGAAGCCTTCATCGACGCCGGCGAAAAACGTTGCCAGCGCGAAAGCTGTCGCCGTTGCGCCGCAGGACGCCGCGCCTGCGAGCACGATTATTCGCAAACGAACAATTGATCTTGACGAAATCAAGCTGCCGAAAGACTACCTGCCGACCCCTAAAGAAGACTACATGAGCGCGCGCCAGTTGCGATACTTTCGCAACAAATTGCAGAACTGGCGCGAGGAACTCATTACCGAATCCCAGGAGACACTCGACCACCTGCGCTCCGAAATTCGCGATGTCGGTGATGAAGCCGAACGCGCAAGCCGCGAAAGCGACAACATTCTCGAACTGCGAACCCGCGACCGCTACCGCAAGTTGCTGAAGAAAATTGACGATGCACTCAAGCGCATCGAAGACGGCTCATACGGTTATTGCGAAGAAACGGGCGAAGATATTGGTCTGGGTCGCCTTGAAGCTCGCCCGATCGCGACCCTGACTGTTGACGCGCAAGAACGCCGTGAGATGTTTCAGCGCCAATTCCGCGACGATCGCTAGCGCACCAGCCAAATATAATCAGCGCTGATTGAGACTATTCCTGGCTCGGACTCTGAGCTAGCATGCCGCTTAACGAATGCCAGGACGGCGTTCGTACCCAACATCAACATGGAGGTTGATCATGTCACCACCTATTATCTCTCGCCGTTCATTGGCCGCGTTCGCGGCTGCCTGGTTAACGCTAAGTGGCAGTGTCAACGCTGCCACTGTGCTGGTCGAATTCGATTTTGACGACGCATTCGGAAATTTCGAAATCAGCAGTGAAGCTCAACACCCCGAACTCGCGTCCGCAACATTCAGCGTGACAACCGGTGCGCTAACCGACTACGCCGGCAATCCGGGCCGGGCACTCGCTACGAATGCCTTTGCACCGCTAAACGCGATTCGACTCACACTAACCGCGCGGCCTGGCAGTGGTTTACAACTGGAACATTTGCGTTTCGACTTGCGGCGCTCGGCGAGCGGTCCCCAGCAATGGCAGGTGGCAGGAAATGGCACTGTCGTTGCGACGGGAACGGCGAGTACTCATTTCAGCACCGTCACCGTCAACCTCAACTCGATGCAGGCACTCCCGAGTCTGTTCGTCGATTTCATCGGTAGTTCAGCAAGCTCGGCGGCAGGGACTTTGCGTCTCGACAACGTCGTTCTGGAGGGGACTGTGTCGAGTGTACCGGTGCCGCTGCCGGCACCCATCTGGTTACTCGGATCGGTTGTCATGGCTGCCGTCGGTGTGCGTCGCAGCAGTCGGGTAAGGCCACTCCCGCCATCCATCGAGGAGGGGAAAATACAACCCGAGCATCACCGGGCGTGAGTCCAGTGCGGCCATCGCGCGCGCATAACGTTCAAGTTGTGCGCGATAGCGCACCACTTCGGCATCGAGATAAGCGTCGAGTCCGCCACCCGTGTGCGCGCCGGTTTTGAAGTCGATGATCCAGCGCCGTTGCTGCTCATCAATGAACGTACGGTCAATCACGATGCGCCCGAGGTTCGCTTGTTCTACCGTGACCAGGGTTAGCTCCGCTTCGGCATGTTGATGGTCTGCAGCAAACAACCAGCGTCCTCGCTCGCTCGCGAGCGTAGTGGTGAGCGCCTGGTCGAGCAGATCAAGCGCCCCAGGCAGTTCTTGTTCGAGCACGCCGAGAGCGCGCAATTGACCGCGCCCAAAGGCAAGTGCGCGTTCCAGCCAGCGCGACTGCGACGCGCTCGCGCTGCCGGTCGCAAGATCCTGCAATAAGCGATGAGTAACTGTGCCGACATGCTTGGCAGTGACACCGGCCCAGTCGAATTCAATGACTGTCGGCGGCGCTTGCATACCGTGCCCCAGTCCAGGTGCGGCCAGTTCCTGCAAACTTGAGAGATAGGCGCGACGCAGTCGGGGACCGGCCGGAACAGCCCCTGACGTTGCGCCATCTGGTAACCGTACGGCGCTGAAATGCGCCTCCAGAACTGGCCACAACAAACTCAGAAAGCCGCCTTTTGCCGGCTGTAGCTCGTCCTTGTTATCGGGCGTCGCATGCGCGAGCAGATGAACCTGGTAGCGCGCACGGGTGAGCCCGACGTAGAGCAAACGAACGACTTCGGCCTGTGCCTCATCGTGATCACGGGAACGCAGGTAGTCATACAGCAGACTGTTGCCTTTAGTTGGAATTGGCGCCAGCAGCAGAGTCGGTTCACCGCCATCATCGAGGCCTTCGCGCCACAAAAGTAAGGACCGGGAATCGCCGCGCGGCTGGCGGCCAAGACCCGGAATGATCACATGGTCGAATTCGAGACCTTTGGCGCGATGAATAGTCATGATTTGCACCGCTGCACTGTCTCCCGCCGGCGGCGCCGAGAATCGTTCTGCAAAACGGTTAGCAATGCGCTCACTGGTCAGGACGATCCCTTCTCCCTCCAGTTCAGCGAGCGTGTCGAAGAAACTCCGCGCGTCATTGATCGCCTGCATATCACCGGCAAGCGCAGGGCCACCGAGCGCCAGCCACGCTTGCTCCAGGACCAGTGCGAAAGATGAGATCTTTTGCTGCGCCAAAGCTGTCCGTAATATGGCGCGAGTTCGTTCTATACGTGCACGCTCTTCATCGCTGAACGTTTCGTCTTGAGCGGCCAACGCCAATCCATCCACAAGCGTGGGGGCAAGCTCCGCAAGACGGTGCAGAGTGTCCAGGCGAAGTCCACACCAGGGCGCGCGCAGGAGCGCAAACCACGCGGTTCTATCGGCGCGGTGCAGGAGGGCGCGTGCCAGCGCCATGAGATCCGCGATCACTTCGAGTTCCCGAAACGGCTGAATCTCGCGGGCCGACACCGCCATCTGCGCCGCCAGCAGGGCTCTTGTGATATCGCCAAGGTGGGTACGGCTGCGCACCAGCACCGCGATACTCGCATCAGGATTAGTGCGCCGGATAGTCGCAACGATGTCGCAAACTTCGCCAGCTTCGCGCGCCGCGTCGAATTCTCCGAAGGCGTGCAGCACGCAGGGCTCCGCGGCAGCGGAACGGGTCGCAAGTTGTGGCACAAAATGAGCGTCGCTGGCTGCGACGCGCGCAAGCGCTGCCGGCATCGCTTCATTGACCCACTCGACCAAACGCGACTGGGAACGGAAATTGGCGGTCAGGGTCAGCGCTTCTACGGCCACATTGCCGATCACCGCATCATCGAGCACACGCCTGAACAAGGAGACGTCGGCCTGTCGGAAACGATAGATCGACTGCATCGGATCGCCGACCAGAAACAACGTGCGTCCGTCCCCTGGGCTCCAGCCCGCTGTCAGGCGCTCCACTAACTGAAACTGGGTATGGGAGGTATCCTGAAATTCATCAATCAGGAGATGGCGGATCTGATAGTCCAGGCCAAGGGCCAAATCAGTAGGTTGTTCCGGCTCACCCAAGGCAACTAACGCGGACATCGAAAAAGCCGTGAAGTCGCTGCGCCCGCTCTGCTCACACAACACCATCAAGTGGGCGGTTGCTGATTTCAGCAAGGCGATCAACGCACTAACAATCTCCCATTCGCCAGTGCCAAAAGGCTCGACGGGCAGCTGCTGAACCCGCCCCATACGCGCCTGCAATTCTGGCTTGTCGACAAGGCTTTCACTGAACTCCGTCCAGCGTTTCTTCATGGCCTTCGCATGGTCGTCGCCGGTCGGGAAACCGCTCCGTTTGTCGATGCGTTTACGCCACGCCGAGTCCTTGGTCAGAAATAAGCCAGCACAATGTTTCCAGAATGGCAGACTTTCGAATTCAGGCGGCGGAATGTCTCCAGTGATTTCGAGACCCGTGTCGAGGTGACCAACAGCGTACCAACCGAGTGCTGCCATTTCGGCTACCCACTCATCCGGCAGACATGCCAACATGTTTCTGAGCTCATCGCGTGCCGTACGCGCATAACTCTCCTCGAGAACTTCCCGGTCTGATCCCGCACCGAGTAGCGGTAGCCACTGGTCACGCTTCTGCAGCATTTCAGCGACCAGCGCTTCGAGTTTTATCCAGTCGTTATCGACGTGCTGTAAAACCTGTGCGATCGCGCGCCGCTGAGTACCGGTGTGGGCAATCGTCGCCAACGTGTCCCGCGCCGCTTCGCGATACAACTGGCGCAAATCGTCTTCAACCGCGGGCAGGCCCGGCATGCCCGCAGTTATCGGCATTTGCCGTACCAGGCCCTGACACAGTGCATCGATAGTCATGATGCGCAAACGCGCCGGATGCTCGGCCAACTTCCAGTCGTTGTGAACATCCTGCGCCAGCGCTGCGTGCGCCAAATCCCACGTTTGGCGCGCGAACGGATCGGCCGGTGGCACTTCGCGTGCGCCCTCCAGCGCCTCAATGACCCGCGTGCGCATCTCCTCGGCAGCTTTGCGTGTAAAGGTAATGGCGACAATTTGTTCAGGATGCTCGACGCACGTCAGGAGTCGCAACAAGCGTTGGGTCAGTAGCGTCGTCTTCCCCGAACCTGCCGGCGCTCTGACGGCGAACGACGAATTCGGCTCGAGCGCTCGCAGACGTGCAGCGCGGTCGTCACTCATCGCGCGGCCCTTGCGCGGTCGGCTCTTGGTCCGGCGCCCGATCGAGTTCGACCCGACGACAGAACAGCGCTTGCTCGCAGTAGCGGCAGGTGTCCGCGCCGCGCCTGGGATCAGGTTGTGCATAGCCTGCCTGGTGCGCGTTCGCGAGTTCGGTTAAATCGGCCCGCCAGCTCGCCGTCAGTGCCGGCCAGTCGGCCGGGTCGCCGGACGCTTCGTGACCGAGTTGCAACCAACGTGGGCGAGCCCGATCGACAGCCGCAAACGCAATTCCCGACACATCATCGAACGGTGCCGTGAGCGCATAAATCGGCAGTTGAGGTTCTGCCATACGCGGTGCTTCCCAGTCCACCATCGAACACTGGCCGGTTTTGTAGTCCACGATCACGGTGCTTCCGTCCGGCAATTCATCCACCCGGTCGATACGGGTGTTGAATTGAAGACCGGCAAAGTCGACATCGACCTGGTGCTCGCATGCCAGCACCGTAAACGGGCCACGCTCGAGTTCGAACTCGAGCCAGCGGCTTAGCAGGACGAACAGACGTTCTCGTTCGATAAAAAACAATTCGCGTTCAACCGCTGTTTCGTATGGAAACGGGTTTAGATCGCGCTGAATAGCTGCCCGCACGCGCTGCTGACGCTGCTCTGGGGTAAGCGCCACGAGGGTTTCGCAGTCGCGCAGTTCCTGCCACAAGCCAGCCAGCACGCGATGGACTGTAATCCCTTTACGACGCGCGCTAATTCCAGGTTGTGGTTCGAACACATCGGAGGCCGACAAACGATAGCGTGCGAAAGCCCGAAACGCACAAGCGGACTGTGCTGCCAGTACGCTAACGCCACCTTTCAAGTCGATTCCGGGCGCAAGCCCAGGACCGTGAGAATCTTCGAGAAACTCGAACCGGGCGGGCGGCTGGCGCCAATGACCGGGCAAGTATATTTCCGGTTCGGCAACGGTGGCCCGCGCCAGTGCCGGAATCAGGGGCGAAGGACTGTACTGCAACTCGCCATCCCCGCGCGCATAACTCGCACAATGCGCGCCGCCCTGGGCAGCCAGAGTCTCGAGTACGACCCGCGCCTGCCACAAACTGCGCGCCGGATCCGTGCCGGGCATTGCCGCATCGCGCTGCTGTTTGAGCGCCAACAAAGGTGAGCGGCGCTCGGCGCCGACCCAGGCGTCGCTTGCGCAACCTAACAACCAAACGTGGGTCGGCTCGATGACCATAGCTTCGAGCGCCGTCACCACAAACACCCCTGTAGTCGGCGCGAGCGCTGGTGAGGTCGCATCAGTCAACAGCCGGCGCAATTGCGCCAGCGCTTCGGTGCGAGTAATCGGCGCGAGCACTGCATCAAGACTGTTGAGACGGTCGCAAACCGTGCCCCAGGCATTCATGAAACGCGTCTGGTCGGCACCCTGCGCCTGCTCGTCGGGCCATCCGGCAACTTTCAGACACGCGTCGAAGTGCTGCAACCAGCCAACCATCGACTGACGTGCGGATAGGCCGTCGTGACAACTCAACAGACCGCTGACAACCTGTTCCAGCTGTGCGCATTCCGACTTGCCCCCAAGCAGTCGAACGACCAGCGGCAAGGGCAACTCGTAGCGTTCCAGAGCCCGCAGTTCAGCGTCGAAAACGGCACGCGCGCCAGCTTCATGGTCAGCCCCGCGTAACAACGGATGACGAATAACCTCACTAAGCGCATCCCAGCGCGCCAGCGGCAGCAGTTCAAGAACGCGCAGGGCCAGCCGAATTCCCGGATCGAGACGCAAACTCTCGCCGCCAGTAATAAAACACCCCATGGACCCGTCACTAGCGAGCCCGAATACGTCTGCGCAACAGCGTCTCAACAAACTGTCTTGCGCGCCGATACCATCTAGCACGACGGCGATCCGCGCTTGCGGGCTCGCGGCTGCTTGCGCTGCAGCCCAATTCAAGGCCGCGTGCAGTTCTTGCTCGGCGTCGCGAAACGCATAGGCTGCAAACACCTCAAGCTGTCCGCGTTCGCCCTCGCTGCGAACTTGTGCGCGTCTTTGCAACCAGTCCGCTAATCGCGGTGGCGGCTGCACAAAGCCCTGCGCCATAAAATGCCCACCGCCAGCTGGCAAATAATCGTTGTGCGCTGCCAGACGCGCCAGATCAGTCACGGCGAGATCAGCGGTGCGCCGCTCGTAGGCATTAGCCCAACGGTTGAACGCGGCAACGTCAGCACCCTCGTATGGGCTTGTATCTGAGCGGTGTAAATCCCACAAATGGACAAGGCGCCAGGCTTCGCTGGCGAGCAATGCAGCCTGGCCGGGATAGCGCACATCAAGTTCGCGATCATCAGCAATGACCGCCTGCCATACTGCCAATTCCTGATCACGCGACAAAACGAAATCGACAGCGGACGCGGTGGCGTGAGCGAGTCGCTCGAATTCGAAACTCTGACGCAGCGCATTGCCCCAGGTGACGATTTGAGTCGGTCGCCAAGCGTTACCGCCAAGTAGGCGAGAGTGATAATCCAGAGCCGCATTAATGACGGCCATGCAGGCGCTGTCAGGCACCACAATCTGCCCGTGCCAGTCCTGCATTTGAGCGAATGAGTTCAGGTACATCGGTGGCGGAACTCAGGCATTTGCGCTGATATACTCATATCCACGCTAGGTATCCTGTTATGAGTAACATTATGCGCAAGCTTATGCTCTCGATTGCGCTACTTGCGATTCTAACCCCAGTCGCAGAAGCACGAATGTACCAATGGACTGACATTGGCAGCGGCAACGTGCAGCTCTCGGGCAGCCCACCGTCGTGGTATCGCGGCGCGCAAGGTGGTCCACGCA
Organism: Proteobacteria bacterium UBA981; assembly: GCA_002292285.1. Lineage (GTDB taxonomy): Bacteria > Pseudomonadota > Gammaproteobacteria > UBA981. The sequence continues at coordinate 14,488 of DBBP01000014.1, read as the reverse complement.
CGCTGGTTTTTGACAACGGCGAACTGGTCGACGATACCGCTGTTCAGGTGCCGGAATCGCAGCGCATCTACTTGCGCGATAACGCATTTGGGGAGGACGCCGGCGAAGAGGTCGCGACGGCCGAGGAAGTCGTGAAAGATGAACTCAAGGCCGCCATGGAAAAAGCTCAGGAAAGCGGCGTTGACGTTGAAGCGGTTACCAGCGAGTTCAATCAGGAACAGGAAGAATTAGCCGCCGCCGTAGCCCCTGACGCTGCCGAAGATCTGGCTGGCAAGGTTGCGGCCCTCAAATCCCTCATTGAAGTGTGGGATCAGCGCCAGCTGGACCAGGCCCGCTCGATTCTGGACTTGCTTCCGGAACAGGCGAGCCCGCCAAACGTCCCACAGTAACCGGCACTCGCGCTGCGGCTGTGACGCCACGGCTGGTAGCTAGTTAAATAGACTCGCCAGAGCGCCCCAGAATCCGGCGTGCGGTCGGTTGGTAAGCTCGCTCAGAGAAATCAGCGCTACGTTCTGCGGATCGAGTTGCAGGCCGATACGGATGTAGCTGCGCGCCTCGTCGAAGCGACTTTCTGCGGCTTCTCGCTCAGCCAGAAAAGCGTACTTGGCGGCGATATTCCTAATCCCTTCGGCAGCACCTGCGTGTCCCGGTTGCAATTGCGAGAGACGTGAAAAATAGTAATAGGCGTTATCTTTCTCCGGCGTCGTCAGGCGCGATTCTTCGATACTGTGGCACCCCAGCCAAAGCAAGGCATCGGCGACCTGGGTCGCTTCTTCCGCAGTCACTGCAACCTGACCGGACGGCGCCGGCGCCCGGGCATTGTGGGTAACGACATCCAGTGATGTCGCGATACCAGCCCGGGGCAGTTCGGCTGGCTGCATGCGACGTTCAATCACGATCAAGGTGCCCCAGACTACCGCGCACAACACCAGCATCCCGACCATGGCAATTTTGCCGAGCGGTAGTGTTCGTTGTACTGGCAGCGCCTGGCGCGCTTTCTTCGGTGCGGGCGGAATAACAAGATCATGCTCCCCGGTGATGTCGATGTCGGGACTGGCATTCATCTGCGCAATCGACTTCACCGCACCGGTCTTGCGCAACTCTGCGATAAAGTGGAGCAGCGATTCAGCATCACGGAAGCGCTCTTGGCGGTTTTTCGCCAGCATCAGGTTGAGCAACTCCTGAAACTCTTCAAACCCGGCACCAAGAATCGGGATGGGTGCTTTTTTGTGCATTACGATAACGTCAATCACCGAGTCAGCCGTGTAAGCGCGCTGGCCGGTGAGCATTTCGTAGAGAATGATGCCGAGCGAGTAAATATCGGCGCGTCCGTCAATCGGTCCGGCTTCGGATTGCTCCGGAGCCATATAGTTCGGGCTGCCAAGAAACATGCCGGTGGAGGTCAGATCGGCGTCAGAACTGAGCCGCTTGGCGATCCCGAAATCACTCAATAGCGGTGTGCCGTCGTCACGGAACAAAATATTGCCAGGCTTAACGTCGCGATGAATGATGTCCTGGGCGTGTGCGAGCGCCAGGCCGCCGGCGATTTTCTCGATCACATCGATAGCCTCGACCGGCGCGAACACCTTGTGTTGCATGCGCTGCCGCAAATCGCCCCCTTCGACATATTCCATCGAAATGTAGACGTCTTGCTCGCTCTGACCGATGTCAAAGATCGTGATGATGTGAGGATGATTGAGCGACGCGATGATGCGCCCCTCGTTGAGGAATCGTTCGATCGTTTCTGGCGTATCACGGACTTTGCTGTCGAGGATCTTGAGAACGACCTGACGGCCAAGCGATTTTTGTTCGGCTAGATACGCGGTGGCCATACCCCCTTGGCCTATCTGACGCTTGATCTCGTATCCCGGGATCTCCATCGCCGGATTATAGCCCCCGAAATCCGCAAACAATCATCGACTAAGCCCCTTTTTAATGCCGCATTGATGCTTTTGCAGAACAGCCGATGTACATTGATGAGGCCTGCCGAGAAGACTGACAATAAACCATGCCCAAATCCAAGCAAGCTGACAGTCACAAGCGCCCGTTGTCGCGCAAGTTGATTGATAAGCTCGTCGCCGAACGGCAACAGATGCTGGTATTGCTATGGGAACTGTCGAAACTTGATCTGTCCCAGGCTGACGAAACGGTGCTCAGCACGCTCGACGACTTTCAGGAAATATTGGTGGACTACATCGCGGCTGGTCATTTCGGACTTTATCAGCGCATTATCGAAGGTAACGAACGGCGTCAGGCAGTCCTTAACACCGCTGCGGAAATCTATTCCCGCATCGAGCAGAGTACCGATGTCGCGGTTGAATTCAGCGAGCGCTACGACGCGCCGGAAGCGGCCCTCATTGAAGCCAAACTCAGTGCCGATTTATCGCGCCTTGGCGAGGTTGTCACGACCCGGATAGAACTTGAAGACAGCCTCATTCTGGCCTTGTTGGATGGTGATTACGCGATCCCGCCGGCCCAGGCAGGCATCTGACCCCGCTCGTCTCAGGTTTGCGCTGCATGCTTGGCGCGAATGAAATCGCTTTGCGACAAATGGAGCAAGTCCGCTATCTTGCGCACGAAATATTCTTCGTAGCGATCAACACGCCCATCGGCATAAGCCACCTGCCAGAGCATTTGCAGTAATTCGTACTTCTTCTCACGATCGAATTTATCGTTGACCACCGATGTGAATTCGTAAATCGACACCGATTCCTCGACCGCCTCATCAGCGCTGCTGAGTAGAGCATCAATATCGTCTGCGGGGATACCGCAAACTCGGGCCACGGCAGCACTCATCGCTGCCCGCTCGTCATCATGGATTTCATGATCGGCGCGAGAAATTTCGAACAACAGCGCGGCGACCGCCAATGGCAGCGCATTTTCACCATCCTGTTCGTGAGCAATGCTGGCTATTTGCGTGTCGAACAATGATTTCAGTGTTTTAAACATGCCTCGGGCTCGCTTGCTGGGGTAGTAAGGTCGACGTGCAGGCGAATTATACGCACCCACTGCCTAATTACCGTGCCGCGAGCCACGCGAGCGCGTTAGGATCGCAACATGACCCGGATCTATATCGATCATGAACTGACGGAAGGCGACGAGTTCACGCTGCCCGGAGCCAGCGCGCACCACGTCAGCACCGTGCTACGACTCAGTGCTGACGCCGAAGTCACGCTGTTCAATGGTCGCGGTGGCGTGTTTTCCGGTCGTCTCACTCGTGTTAGTCGGCGCGAAGTCGTCGTGGTCATCGGGAACGAACTTCAGGCCGACAGCGAATCGCCTCTTGCAGTCACCCTGGTGCAATCGATTTCGCGTGGTGAGCGCATGGATTACACGATTCAGAAGGCCGTTGAGCTCGGCGTTCACGAAATCGTACCGGTGGTAAGTAAACGCACAGTCGTGCAGTTGGATCAAAAACGGGTCAGCAAGCGCATCGACCATTGGCGCGGCATTATTCAGCACGCTGCTGAGCAAAGCGGACGCACCGCTCTGCCCCACCTGGCCAGCGTGCAGCCGCTTGCCGAGTGGGTCGCCGCTCGGCCCGGCACGCCATGTTACGTCCTGCACCCGACGAGTTCCGCACCACTCGCTCGGCAACCCGCGCCGGCCGAGTCAGTGACTGTCGTCGCTGGCCCCGAAGGTGGCTTTGAGGACAACGAAATCGCGATGCTGGAGCGCGCTGGCGCCGTCACTGTCGCGCTCGGTCCGCGTGTTTTGCGCACCGAAACTGCAGCGGTGTGTGCGCTCTCGGTTATGCAGGCCTTGTGGGGCGATTTGGCCTGACGGCCGCGCTTAGCTATCCCGTAACCGTTTACGCACGCCCGTTAACAGGCGCCGGCTGACCACCAGTTGCGCCGGACAATCTTTGAACACCACGACTACATTGCCGTCCGACTGTTTATGCAGCCCGGCAACATGTTCGATGTTCACTAGCGCATTGCGATGAATACGTACGAAGCGATCACTAAATTCATCCTCCAGCGAGCGCAGCGATTCTTCGAGCAATAACTGACTTTGCGCCGATACGGCACTGACGTAGCCCTGATCGGCCTGGAAGTACACCACTTCGTTGAGCGGCATTAAGCGCAAAGCCCCGCCCACCATGGCGCTGACATGTTGGCGCCGCCCGAGACCGTCCGGTTGCTGTTGGGCGATACTCTGACGTCCAGCGTCGATTAATGCGGCGCGCATTAAAGCTTCGCGCAGACGCTCGGTTCTAATCGGCTTGACCAGATAGGCCAGCGCCTGAGTTTCGAACGCAGCCAGGGCGTGTTCGTCGTAGGCGGTAGTGAAAATGACATGTGGAGGCCGCGGTAGCCGGGTTAGGTGCCGAGCCGTCTCGAGCCCGTCCATGCCGGGCATGCGGATATCGAGCAACACGATATCGGCGTCCGCGGCGGCCACCTCTTCGAGTGCGCTGATGCCGTTATCAGCTTCAGCGACGACCACACCCGCATCAATCTCTTGCAGTTGGGAGCGTAAACGTTGCCGCGCCAAAGGCTCGTCATCGACGATGAGAATTCTCACAGCTGCGACTCGTGCCCGACCGGCAGCACCATAAGTACCCTGTGCTGCCCGTCCCGTTGTTCACTGGTGATCGAGGCAGCCTCACCGAAATGAGCGTGCAGTCGCAGGCGAACGTTTTCGAGTGCGATTTGATTGCCGGCGTGCTGATAGTTGGGCCGTGGGTTGACCGGGTTGCTCACCTCAATACGCAGCTGCTCTGCGTCAACGCGGGCGCTGATCTCGATCGAGCCACCTCGGCTGCTCGGCTCGATGCCGTGATAAATCGCATTCTCGACAATCGGTTGCAAACTCAGTAACGGCAAGCGAGCACTAGCCGGCATCTCTTCCACCGACCACACCACGACCAGGCGTTCGCCAAGACGCAGGCTTTCGATACTGAGGTAGCGCTCGACGAAGGCCAGCTCCTCCTGAATGGGCACCAGTGCCTGCGCATCCGCAAAGCTGGCGCGAAACAAATCGGCGAGATCTTCTACCGCGCGCTCGGCGAGAGCTGGATTCGAACGGGTCAGACTGGCGATGGAATTCATGCAATTGAAAAAAAAGTGCGGGCGAATACGTGCCTGCAAGGCTTCGAGGCGGGCCGAGGCCTCAGACGCGATGCGATGTTTCCAGTGAAACTGCACATAGAAGTAGCGCAATACCAGCGCTGCCACGACTGCGCCGATGATGACCGTGCGCATCATCAGGTCGCCGTGCGACAGTTGGATCAAAGCGCCGGCGCCAACCACCGGATTCACCACCCACCAGGCCAATTCGGCAACCGCTCAGATAACCGCCAGAACAAGCAGATAGCTGATTGCCGCGATGCTGCGCTCATCCAGCCCGTTCAGCGGTTTTCGCGCGAAACACAACGCGGCTGCAGCGGACAAGCCAAGCCACTGGGTGTACAAGGACATTAGCGCCAGGTCGTCCATGAACAGCGGCCCCAATCCGGTGCCGCCGACGACGATCAACAGCGCAACCAATTCGCTCACGACGACGACAACAAATAAGGCCGGAACGCCGCACAAATCAGGCAAAAAGACCGGATCACCGGGCCCGGCTGGCAGTTTCGACGATTTATCCATGGCGCGACCACGACTGGGGCACGTTCACGACAGCTGCGCGAACGTGCGCACAGGCAACCGCAATTAGCTGCTCAGACATACTCAGCTCCGGCCTGGATAACGGATATACGGGTGTCATGCGACGCTTAGTTTGGGCGGGCGCCAGTGGCTCGGTCAATCAACGGTCATGCAGCCAGCTGCGATATACTTCCAGCGCTCGTCCATCCTGTTCTTCACCCCCGTTACGGCGCCAGCATGTCACAAGGCCAACAAAGCAATAAACCCTGGGGCGGTCGATTCACGTCGCCGACCAATGCTTTCGTCGAAGAATTTACCGCCTCAGTCACTTTTGATCAGCGCCTTGCGCAGTGTGATATTCGCGGTTCACTCGCCCACGCACGCATGTTGTCCGAATGTTCGGTTCTCAGCGAAGCCGAGTTCGCCACCATTGCGGCCGGGCTTGAGCGCGTTGGTCAACGTATCGACCAGGGCCAGTTTGAGTGGTCAATTGCTCTCGAAGATGTACATATGAACATTGAACGGGCGCTGGTCGACGATATCGGCGAAGTCGGCAAAAAATTGCACACCGCGCGCTCGCGCAACGATCAAGTGGCGACCGATATCCGGCTCTATCTGCGCGACGAGGTTGACTCATTGCGACGCCAACTCGACGCGCTGCTGACAGCACTGGTTGATCTCGCCGAACGCGAGGCGGACACCCTGATGCCAGGCTACACCCATCTGCAGGCCGCCCAGCCGATCAGTTTCGGCCATCACATGCTGGCCTGGCTGGAAATGGTTTTGCGCGACAGCGCGCGCCTGGCCGATTGCCGCAAGCGTATCAACGTGCTGCCACTCGGCGCCGGAGCACTGGCCGGGACCACGTTTCCCATCAACCGGCAGCGCGTTGCCGAACTGCTCGATTTCGACTTGGTGGCAGAAAACTCCCTGGATGCCGTGAGCGACCGCGACTTTGCGATTGAATTCACGGCTGCGGCATCACTGATCATGGTTCACTACTCGCGTATGGCGGAAGAGCTGGTGCTGTGGAATTCGCAGGCATTCGCTTTTATCGACATCGACGACGCGTTTTGTACGGGTTCGTCGATGATGCCGCAGAAGAAAAACCCTGATGTGCCGGAATTGGTGCGCGGCAAAACGGGCCGCGTGACCGGCAATCTGATGACGCTGCTGATGTTAATGAAGGCGCAACCGCTGGCCTACAACAAAGACAATCAAGAAGACAAAGAGCCCTTGTTCGATACGCTCGATACGCTGGAAGCGTGCACGCGCGCGTTCGCCGAGTTGGTGCCGACGCTTAACGTGCGCCGCGAGCGCATGCGAGCCGCTGCTGCTGAAGGTTTTATCGCGGCCACCGATCTTGCCGACCACCTGGTGAGACTCGGCTTACCGTTTCGCGATGCTCATGCGGTCGTGGGCGAGGCGGTGCAACTGGCGGTGCAACGGGATTGTCCGTTAGAGGCTTTGAGTCTCGAAGATTTTAAAAGTTTTGACGCGCGTCTCGACGAATCCATTTTCGATGTTCTGGACATGGACAACGCGCTGAACGCCCGCGATCACTTTGGCGGCACGGCGCCTGCTCAAGTGCGTGCAGCCTGTGTTCGGGCCCGCAAACGTATTTCTGAATTGTTGGTCTGAACAGACCAACTGGAGTTCAAGATGAAGGCAATAAAAACCCTGTTGATCGTTCTTGTCGTGATTGTCGTCGTCGTGGTCGGCGGCGTCGGGATAGTCGTTAGCACCGTCGATCCGAACGACTACAAAGAGCAAATTAGCGCACAAGTCCGCGAGGCGACGGGGCGCGAGTTACAGCTCGATGGTCCATTAGAGCTTGCGCTTTGGCCGAAGATTAGTTTGAAGGCCGGACCTGTTTCGCTGAGTAATGCCGAAGGATTTGGTGATGAACCATTTTTTGCCGCCGACAACATTCAAGTTGCGGTCGCCACGCTGCCGTTACTGAGCAGCCGGGTGGAAATGGACAAGGTTATTCTCCATGGGCTCGCCATCAATCTCGCGCGCAACGCCGCCGGCGGCACGAATTGGGACGATCTCGCCGGAGGCGAACCAGCCGAGGAAGAGCACGGTGGTGGTGGCCTGGCAGCATTTGTCCTCGGGGGTGTGGACATCAAAGATGCGCGGATTAGTTTTAGCGACGCGAGCACCGAACAAAATGTGAGCTTGTCTAATATCAACGTCAGCACAGGCCCACTGACCTTTGGAGACCCGGTTGCGTTCAACATGAGCCTGACCGCACAGTCCAACCAGCCGGCGCTCGATAGCGACATGACTCTGAACGCGACGCTGTCGTATAACCTCGATGACGAACACTATGTTATTTCGCCACTCGCCTTTAACGCACTCATGCGTGGCGCGCATTTACCAGGCGGCAAAGCCAGCATTGATTTCGGCGCGGCCATTGACGTCAACCTCGAGAAGCAAACGGCGACTATCAGCAACCTCGCTCTGACTGGCCTGGGAACATCTGTGGCCGGTGCTTTCGATGCGCGCGATATAGAAAGCGACAAACCCAGTGCAAACGGTGAGCTGACGATTACCGGCGCCGATTTGGCGTCTATTTTCAACGTCTTTCAACTGCCGGTTGGCAAACAGTTGGGCGGTATCAGCGATCGCAGTTTCAACTTCGCCGTCGCGTTCGATGCAGATATGGATTCCGGCAACGTGGTTGTCAGCAAACTGGACGGCAACCTGCTCGGCGCGAAGTTGGGCGGTAGTTTCAATGCAACCGATGCCAACACGGACAAGCCCAGCGCAAAGGGCAACCTCAGTGCAAGCGGGCCGGACTTGCCCACACTGCTGGCTGTTGTCGGACAGCTTCAGGGTGCCGATGCAGAGACACTGAAAAGTCTCAATCAAGCACTCGCTGGCGCGCGTGACAAATCCTTTTCCGTCGCCGCCGATCTGGACGCGAATCTCGCCGAAGGCAAAGCTTCAGTGCCGGTACTTGAAGTCCACGTGCTCGGCAACACCATTACCGGACAAATGAATGCCACCAACGCGGATAGCGATAAACCCACCGTCAACGCCGCACTCAAGGCCGTCGGACCAGACTTCCCGACCCTGCTGACAGTTATTGCGCAAATGCAGGGCGCCGATGCCGCCGCCCTGAAAGGTTTGACCGCCGCACTGAAAGGCACCAAGGATCGCTCCTTTACCGTTAACGCCGATGTCAACGCAGACATGGCGAAGGGCACGGCGTCAGTCCCCAAACTCGACGTTCAGCTACTCGGCAATTCGATCACTGGCACATTGCAGGCAACCAACATCGAAAGTGATAAGCCGGCAGCAAAAGGCTCACTTAAGGCAAGTGGTCCTGACCTCGCCGCATTACTGGCGATTGCTTCCCAGTTACAGGGCGACGGCGAAGGACTGCGCGATTTAGCGGCCGGGCTCGCCAAAGAGAAAAACAAATCGTTCAAGCTGGAGCTTGGTTTCGACACCGATATGAACGATGGCCGCATCGACGTAGAGACCTTGTCGGCTGATCTTATGGGCCTTGAAATCCGTGGTGGACTGAAGGGCCAGGGGGTCGATTTCGAGAAAGGCAAAGGCAGCCTGGACGGTAACATTGCCGTGGTCAGTAAAGATCTCGGGATTTTATTGCGCAGTGCCGGGCAGGCTGATTTGGCGAAATCGGTCAAGAGTTTCGAGCTCGGCGCGGGCATCAAAGGCAGCTTGTCTGATTTGACCGTGACGCCGTTGACTCTGACAGCCATGGTGAAAGGTCCCGGGGCGAAGAAACCCGTCAGTCTGAAGGTGAGTGCCGCCGAAGCACGCGCTAATCTCGACAAAGATACGCTGACTCTGAAGGGATTATCAGTTGCCGGGCTTGGCCTCAATGCCAAAGCCAATCTCGACGCGAAAAATATTTCCAAGGAGCCAACGTTCAGCGGCAATCTCGATGTGCCCGTGTTCAATTTGCGCAAACTGCTAGCGAGTCTGAATCAACCGGTACCCAAAACCTCTGATCGCAAGGCCCTCACTAAGGTAGGACTCAGCAGCGACTTTGGCGGTTCGAACACCAGCTTCAATCTCGATAATCTCAAAATCGGTCTCGACGGCACCAAGCTCACTGGTAATGTGAATGTTGCCAACTTCACCGGTCCGGACCTCAAATTCAATATAGACATCGACCGTATCGACGCCGATCGTTACATGGAGCCGGCGCCGAAGGGTAAAGTGAAAGCAGCGAGCCCCGAAGCTGCTGCCGCTGGCGCGGCTGCAGAGCTGCCGGTCGAAACTCTCCGCGCGCTCAAGATCAAAGGTGATCTTACGATTGAGGAGTTGGTCTTATCAGGCGCGACGATGAACAAGATCAAGTTCTCAATCAACGCTAATGGCGGGCTCATCAGGCTGAAACCGATCGGCGCCGAACTGTACGATGGCACTTACAGCGGCAACATCGTGCTTGATGCGCGCGGTAAGAAGACCAAACTCAAATTGAAAACTGCGCTCGATAAGGTCAATGTCGGAGACCTGACTATGGCTACTGTCGGCAACGATATGCTCGCTGGCATAGTCGCTTTCGATGCTGCATTGACCGGCACCGGCGGAGATGCCGAGCGCATTAAGAGAACGCTTAACGGGAAAGGGAAATTCTCGACCGTCAACGGCGTATTTCGCGGGGTCGATGCCGTCAAGGTGCTGCAAGCCGTCGAACAGATACTCGAATGCAAATGCCCGGTGCCGATTCCTAAAGGCGGCGAGACCAACTTCACAAAGTTAGGCGGCTCCATCACGGCCAAGAACGGCGTCATAAGCAATCGTGACTTGCTCCTCGCCGGCGATGGTTTTGAGATCAAAGGTTCTGGCACGCTCGCCAACCTGCGCAACAACACCCTTAAATATAATCTCGAGCTTGCGGTCACTGAGCAAGCCAAAGAGGCTGGCGGCGCCAAATACAATCTCGGCGGATATTCGGTGCCGATTCGCTGCCGCGGTAATATCGAGAATCCGACTTGCCTGCCCGACCTTGGAAAAATCGTGAAGGCCGTCATCGGCAATGCGGCCAAGGACAAAGTGAAAAAGGCCGTCGGCGACAAAGTTAAAGGCGCCATCGGCGGGGACACCGGCGAGGCGATCAAGAACCTCTTGAAATTCTAGAGCGCCAGGCGCTCATCGAGGAACGTGTGGCCAACTCCATTCGTGGCGGTCGTGCGAGCGCCTGGGCATCGCAAGCGATGGTTATCGCGATCGCTGCGGGCACGAGCAGTTCTGTACTCGCGGCTTGTGTTACTGAAACCGCCGAGATCGATTTCTCCGGCAACACGTACGACTATACGTTCTCATCTGTACTGGAAGGTGCTGAGCAAGACGTTCGTGAGGTGGTTACCGACTACGAACATCTCGCACGCATCAACCCGAACATCGTAGAAAGTCGGGTAGTCGAGCGCTACAGCCCGACTAGCTTGAAACGCCTGCTGCGCCTTGAGCGCTGCATTCTCATGGTGTGTTTCGATCTCAATTTCGTTGAGCACGTCGAAGAAAGTGCGCGCGTGATCACGACGACCATCATTCCGCAGGAAAGCAATTTTCGGGATGGGGTTGCAGAATGGATTCTGGAATCCCTGCCCGGCAACCGCACGCGAATTCATTTGCGCGCCACCCAGACACCGGACTTCTGGATCCCGCCCCTGATTGGACCCCTCATTCTGAAACGCGTCTTTGCGCACGACGTCAACGAAACGTGCGCGAATATCCAACGGCTGGTTGCGCTCCCTGGCGCCTCGTCGTGAACGAGCTCCCCCACCCTGGCGACTTCGCCTCGCGATTGCTGCGCTGGCACGTATCGCACGGTCGCCACGACTTGCCCTGGCAGCGCGAGCCAAGTCCGTACCGGGTGTGGTTATCCGAAGTGATGTTGCAACAAACTCAGGTTGGCACGGTATTAGGCTACTTCGAACGTTTCACCCAAACGTTCGCCGACGTGAAGGCGCTTGCCGAGGCACCGCTCGATGAAGTCCTGCATCTATGGTCGGGGCTCGGTTACTACTCGCGCGCGCGCAACCTGCACAAGACTGCGCAGATTGTCGCGAGTGAATATGGCGGTGAATTCCCCGATCAACTCGATGCCTTGATCGCCTTGCCTGGCATCGGCCGCTCAACCGCCGGTGCGATTATCGCTTTGGCAGGCAATCGCCGCGCCGCAATTCTTGATGGCAATGTGAAGCGCGTACTCGCGCGCCATTACGCCATTGAAGGTTGGCCCGGGACGACCAGCGTTTTGAAGCAGTTATGGGCAACGGCCGAGTCGGTATTGCCAAGTGACGACTATCGCAACTTCACCCAGGCCGAGATGGATCTCGGTGCCACCGTTTGTACGCGTCGCAACCCGAACTGCGAAGCGTGTCCTTTGCGCTCCGACTGTGCCGCACGCGCGCAGGGTCGAATTGACGAATTTCCCGGTCGACGCCCGCGTCGCCAGGTACCGACGCGCTCGGCCTGCTTTCTGATTGTGAGTGACCGCAATCGCTCGATCTTGCTGCAGCGCCGACCGCCGAATGGTATTTGGGGCGGATTATGGTGTTTCCCGGAGATTGCGAACGAAGCCACCTTGCCGCAGACCATGGCGGAATTAGGCCTCCGCAACTACGTGATGAGCGGGAAAATGGCACCGATCCCGCACACGTTTACGCACTTTAAACTTCTCATGGAGCCGTTGTGTATCGAGGTTGGTGAGCAAGTAACGGTAGTGCGCGAGACAGATGCCGTGTGCTGGTACAACAGCAGCGAGGCGCCTCAGCTTGGTCTGCCCATGCCGGTGAGCCGGCTCCTGAATGCGCTGGCTGCGCAACGCTGACGACATCCCTCGAGACACCCAAAAGGATTCGGACCACCGATCAATCCGACAAAAGCAAGACCAGCGACAGCCATGCGCAAAATCAGGCCGCTTAGTCCGCCCACGGTTGCCGGATGCTGGTAAGATCCGCTGCATGTCTACAATTCAATGCATCAAACTCGGGCGCGAAGGCGAACAACTTGGCAAGCCGCCTTATCCAGGCGAACTTGGCCAGCGCATCTTCGACAATGTCAGTCGCGAAGGATGGCAGATGTGGTTGGCGCATCAGACGATGCTGATCAACGAGTATCGTTTGTCCCCCATCGAGGCCAAAGACCGCACCTATCTCGCCGAAGAAATGGAGAAGTTTTTCTTCGGTGACGGTTCGCAAGCGCCGCAAGAGTTCGTCGAACCCGACAGCTAATCTAGGCGGCCGGCCAGGTCGTTCAGGCTCGGATAGTGAGCACGGCGCCTGCAACGATCATCGCCACACCCGGCAAGCGTGACGCCCAAGGACCGTTCGGCACCACTCGCTCGAGCAAAATAAACACGCTCAATGCCGCCATGGTCGCGACACTCATCGCGCCACCAGCAAACATCAACAGCATCAGCATCCAGCAGCAGCCGATGCAGAACAGACCATGGCGCAAACCCATCTTTATCGCGCCGGCATGTCCCTCGCGCCAGTGCGCCAGAAAATAACCAAGTGGGCTACGGCAGCGCGCCAGGCAGGCTTCTTTAAACGGCGTGAGCTGATAAATCCCGGCGACCACGAGTAACCCGGCCGCGACATGAGCGCCGGTATCAAGCCTGTGCCCGTGCAGGATGCCGCTCAGGTGTAACCACCACTGCAACGCTGCGGCGAGCAGCGAGAACGCACTCCAACCGAGAAAATAACCGCTAGCGAAAAGCAGGGTGTCGAGTTGCGCAGAAGTGCCACGATAAATACCCCGATAGACCGAGGTCATTGGCAGGACTGCCGGCACCATCATGGCGATCATCATGACCACCCACATGGCAGCGGCTGAGGCCAGATAGGGGCCGGTCGCAGACGGCGACATCATCGCCCACATCATTTCCATCACGATGCCGTCGCCGCGCATGGTATCCATGGCGGCCTCGGAGGCAATTAAAAACGCCCACGCGATCGCTGCGACCGCAAGCAGTGCGGCCAGACTGAGACGTTGTTCTATCGATTGGAGATTGAGGCCGGAGCCGCTACTCACGCAGCCTCGCCGACCCAGTCAAACGGCGCGAAATGGCCGTTGTTACCGCCACTGTGGTCTTCCCACTGGATGCCGAACGCGTTGATCATGTTGCGCAGGGCGCTGGCCAGATTAAGACGTTTGTTGACCGGATGGGCGGTGTTATCGATAACCACACATTCGCCCTCAGCCGACATGCTGTCCACGCCCTCGATGGCCTGTTCCAGCATGCCGTCGATTTTCACCGTGACATTCTTGCCGTTCTTCACGAATTCGATCGGGTGGCGTTCAAGACCACGAAAATCGCTGATCAACGGCGCAAACTTGCCCGGCCCGTCGCCGGCATCCGGCCCGCAGATGGCAGTAATCGCGGCAACCTGCTCATCACTCGCTGAAGGGTCAATCACCAACCCCCCGATCCACTCACCGGACGACATCACGGCCTTGGATTGCGCGAAAAACACCCAGCGCACGCCGGCGAGCGAGGTATCACCGAACTTCCCTTCCGCGATATCAAACGCGAGCGCGACTTTGCAAAAATCATGGGTCGCCGGCGTGGTCGAATTTTTCGGGATGCACGGACACAGAAAATCGCAGCTACATGCTTCCATGTACTCGCCCTTGGCTGACCACTTCGTACCCATATCCATGCTCCGCAAGAATTGAAAAGAGTCTGTACTACGAATCTTTGCGCGCCACCGGACAAAGATCAAGAACAAGTCCACCCCGGGTTGACTCAATCCCTGTGGACGGATGTAATACCGCCCCTCCAGCGCCGCTTCCACACGGTGCACAGCCCGCTAAGACACTCACGCGACCGTTCTGGTTGCCGATTGTCCGCAACACGTTCTGGCCAGGTAGCTCAGTCGGTAGAGCAGAGGACTGAAAATCCT